>DASXDO010000012.1:0-311800 GCA_036490555.1 Solirubrobacteraceae bacterium
CCTAAGGTAGCGAAATTCCTTGTCGGGTAAGTTCCGACCTGCACGAATGGCGTAACGACTTCAGCGCTGTCTCAACGAGGAGCTCGGTGAAATTGCAGTCTCGGTGAAGATGCCGAGTACCCGCGGCTAGACGGAAAGACCCCGTGAACCTTTACTACAACTTGGTATTGGAGTTCGGTGCATTTCGCTCAGGATAGGTGGGAGGCTTTGAAGCGCTGGTTGCGGCTAGCGTGGAGCCAACCTTGAGATACCACCCTTGGTGTATTGGATTTCTAACAGCATTCCGTGAATCCGGGTGCTGGACAGTTCCAGGCGGGTAGTTTGACTGGGGCGGTCGCCTCCCAAAATGTAACGGAGGCGCACAAAGGTTCCCTCATCACGGTTGGAAATCGTGTGTAGAGCGCAAAGGTAGCAAGGGAGCTTGACTGCGAGACTGACAAGTCGAGCAGGTGCGAAAGCAGGTCTTAGTGATCCGGCGGTAGCAAGTGGAAGTGCCGTCGCTCAACGGATAAAAGGTACTCCGGGGATAACAGGCTTATCGGGCCCAAGAGTCCACATCGACGGCCCGGTTTGGCACCTCGATGTCGGCTCGTCGCATCCTGGGGGTGGAGTTGCTCCCAAGGGTTGGGCTGTTCGCCCATTAAAGCGGTACGCGAGCTGGGTTCAGAACGTCGTGAGACAGTTCGGTCCCTATCTGCCGTGGGCGTTGGAGAGTTGAGAGGATTTGTCCCTAGTACGAGAGGACCGGGATGAACGCACCTCTGGTGTATCTGTTGTCCTGCCAAGGGCACCGCAGGTTAGCTACGTGCGGATCGGATAACCGCTGAAAGCATCTAAGCGGGAAGCCGACCTCGAGATGAGCTCTCCCATCCCCTCGAGGGAGTAAGACCCCTGGTAGACCACCAGGTTGATAGGCCGGATCTGGAAGGGCGGTGACGCCTGTAGGAGACCGGTACTAATGGGTCGAGGGCTTGACGGATTTTTTTGATACCCGTGTGGCGCTGTGCAGTTTTGAAGGACCGTTGGCGTGACGGTCTCTCGTCATTTTCCGGTGGTTCTGGCGAGGGGGAGACACCTCTTCCCATTCCGAACAGAGAAGTTAAGCCCCTCAGCGCCGATGGTACTTGGCCCGCAAGGGCCTGGGAGAGTAGGACGCCGCCGGTTTTACCTAGTACAAATGCCGCCCTTTGGGGCGGCATTTGTCGTTGTATGGGGGTGTTGGCGCTGCGTCGGTGTGTACGTGTTGGGCGGTGCGGGCCTGCGGCCACTCAACTTTGCCTTCTGCTGCTGTGCCTTTGCCGGAATTGGGCTGCACCGATGGGTGCCCGCCGGGCGGCTTGGGTGATCAGGCGCTGCGGAGAAGGTCTGCGACTACTTCGGATGGGCGCTGGCGACGTCTGGCGGCGAGCTGTTGTAGCCGCTCGGCGTCCTCGTCCTCGACCCCAAGGACGATTGTCAGCTTGGCGTCTGGGTTGCCTACGTGGGCGTCAACATAGCGTGGTCGGGGGACTTGGCGTGTCTTCTGTTTGTGATGCTGCGCGCGCCTAGCTTGTCGATTGCGGCCTCGGTGCAAGCAGTTCGGCGATCACGTCAGGCATGCCGTAGGTCTATCGCAGCCTGCGACGCCTCGCTGCAGCGCCGTCCATGAGAAGCGACGCTCGTCGGTGCGCGCTAGAGATGTGCCTTCGTCCTGCCGCCGTCTCGACTGGCTGGGCTCGTCCTCTGGCCGGCGGAGCCGGCGCTGCGATTCGTGAGGCCTGCACCGAAGCCGATCGGCCGCGCGCTGCGCGCGAGCTGGCCGGCGTTGCGCCCGATCGGGCAGAGGCAGACCTGCGCTGGCGAGGGCGGCTGGCCCGCGCGGCGGGCGTGGCTCGGCCGCCCTCGCAGCGGCTCCCGGTGGGGATGGCCTTCTTCCATCCCCTCCAGCTCGTTCGGGTCGACCTCCCAGTCGACGCAGTCGTCGTCCTCGAGCAGCAGGAACGAGCGGGCAAGGGAGAGCGCGGCACAGGTCAGGTCCGCGATGCGTGAGTTGCGTGCATTGGGGAACATGTGTTCGTACCTTACGCAGGCCTGCGGATGGATCGACACGAACACGTGTGCGTATGCGGTCTTCTGTCGTCGAACCCGCGTTGTAGAGCCAAATTTTGCCCGCTTTGTTGCAATCGGAGTTGCAGGATCGGGTCGCGGCGTGGAGATTGGAGCGGCATGATGGGCGCCTAGGACGGCGTTGCATCCTCGTGACGATCACCGGATCCTCTGACGGATAGGCTCTCCTACGGTGGCTCTTCCTTGATACATCCGATTCCCAGCGGCACGCGAGACGTGCTTCCAGACGAGATGCGTGAGTTGCGGCTGATAACCGACGCCGTGCGTGGCGGTTTCGAACGCCATGGCTATGGCGAGGTCTGGACGCCTGCGCTCGAGTACGAGTCGGTACTCGCCTGCGCTGACGTCGCCGAGGCCGCTCCTGCATACAGGCTGATCGACGAGAGCGGCGCCGCCCTGGCGCTGCGCTCTGACATGACGGTGCCGATCGCGCGGCTTGTCTCCACGCGCTATGCAGAGGCGCCGCTGCCACTGCGCTTCTTCTACCTTGCGCACTGCTACCGGAGGGTGCGTCCTCAGCGCGGCCAGTCGAGGGAGCTGCTGCAGGCTGGCATCGAGCTGATCGGCGCCGAGGCCCCAGAGGGGACGGTCGAGGCGCTCACGGTGCTCTGCCGGACGCTTGACGGGGTTGGCTTGAAGGACTACAGGGTTGGTCTTGGCGATGCGTCTCTCTTCAGGACTCTGATGGAGCGCATGGAGGTGCCTGAGCATCTGCGTAGCGGCCTGCTCGACGCGCTTGCGATGCGCGACTTCGTGATGCTCGAGCGCGCGCTCGAGCAGGCGGGGCTCTCCGCAGACGTGAGGGATTCCCTGTTGGAGGTGTCCCGTTCCCGCGGCGGCCTGGAGGTGCTCGAACACGCGCCTGGCCCCGTCGCAGACGCGGTTGCAGGCATGCGCGAAGTGGGGGAGCGTCTGCCTGCGGATGTCGCGCTGCGCGTGATCTTCGACCTTGGCCTCGTGCGCAACATCGGCTACTACACAGGCGCGGTCTTCGAGGTCTATGACCCTGCGCTTGGCGCGCCGATCGGTGGCGGGGGGCGCTACGACGAGCTGCTTGGTCGCTTCGGCAGGCCACTGCCGGCGGTCGGCTTTGCGCTGGGCCTCGAGCGGCTGCACATCGCGCTCGCCGGCGAGGAGCGTGGCACGGGGGCGATGTTGCAATGAGCGCTGTGGGAGCTGTGCTGTGATGAGCGCCATGGGAGCTGTGCTGTGATGAGCGCCGATCTGAGCAGTGACGTCGTTGCCGGCAACGCTCTCGCCGCACTTACGATCGCGGTGCCACGCGGGGCGCTGCTGACCGAGACGCTCGACCTGCTCGACGGCCTTGGCCTCGACACCGCTGAGCTGCGCAGCAACGACCGCAAGCTGCTCTTCGAGGATGTCGGCGCGCTGAGCGTGGAGACCGCGGAGGCGGGCACCGCGGACGTGGGTACCAAGGACGCTGGCACGAAGGTCAGCGTGATCACGATGCGCCCCTCTGACGTGCCCACCTACGTCGAGGCGGGCGCCGCGGACCTTGGCATCACTGGCAAGGACGTCCTGCTCGAGCAGGCGGGCATCGAAGGCAGGGGTGGCGGACGCGAAGTCTACGAGCTGCTCGACCTTGGCTTTGGCGGCTGCACGATGGTGCTCGCGACCACTGCAGGCGAGAATGCTGCGGGTGAGCACGCGGCCGCCGAGGCCCTGCGCAGGCTTGGAGTGATGCGCGTCGCGACAAAGTATCCGCGCACTGCGCTTGCCCACATGGAGAGCACTGGCAGGCAGGTCGAGATCGTCGAGGTGAAGGGCTCGGTCGAGCTTGCGCCACTCACGGGTCTCGCAGAGGCGATCGTAGATCTCACAGCGACGGGTACGACGCTGCGCGAGAACGGGCTCGTCGTGCGCGAGGAGATCGTGTATTGCACTGCGCGCCTGATCGCGAACCCTGTGGCCCACATGCTGAAGGCGCGGGCGATCGATGACCTCGTGTGTCGCCTGCGAGGTGCCTGAGGTGAGGCTTGGTGTATCTACGGGCGGCAGCGGAGGCCCCTACGGCAGCGGAGGCCCCTGCGGGTGAAGACTGAGCGCTTCACCCGCGAGCGTTGCGCCGCGCTTGGTCCTGCCGGCGTCGCCGAGGCTGTGCGTGAGCTCGTGCCTGGCGTCGAGAGCGTGCAGGCGCCAGTGCGCGAGATCGTCGCCTCCGTGCGCGAGCGCGGCGACGCGGCGGTGCTCGAGCTGACAGGCAGGCTCGACCTCGGCGGCGAAGAGGCGCGCCCGCTGCGCGTCTCGACAGAGGAGCTCGACGAAGCGATCACCCAGTTGCCGCATCAGCTCGTCGCGGGGCTACAGGTCGCGATTCTCAACGTCTCTGACGTCGCGACCGCGGGCGTTGGCGCCGAGCGTACGCTCGAGCTCTCTCAGGGGCACTCGATCGCGCTGCGCGAGCTGCCCGTCGACTCCGCGGCGGTCTACGTGCCTGGCGGTCGCGCGCCGTACCCGAGCACCGCGGTGATGGGCGTCGTCACGGCAAGGGCCGCGGGGGTGCTTGACGTCTGCGTCTGCTCGCCGCCTGGCAACGACGGCGAGATCGACAGGATCGTGCTTGGCGCCTGCAGGCTGCTTGGCGTCGAGCGCGTCTACAGGATGGGCGGCGCCCAGGCGATCGCGGCGCTTGCGCATGGCACCGAGAGCGTCGACCCCGTCGACGTGATCGTCGGCCCTGGCAATCTCTTCGTCCAGGAGGCGAAGCGTCAGCTCTCCGACAGGGTCGGGATCGATGGCATCGCTGGCCCGAGCGACCTCGTGCTCGTCGCGGCCGCCGGCGCCAACCCGCGTTTTGCCGCGCTTGACCTGCTCGCCCAGGCTGAGCACGGCCAGGGCAGCCTCGTCGTGCTCGTCTCCGCCGAGCAGGATCTGATCGAGGCGATCGAGCGCGAAATGCAAAGCGACAGCGATGCGCAGCAGGGTGGGGTGCAGGACGCCGCGCTTGCGATCGTGCACTGCGAAAGCGCCGCCGACGCGATTGCGATCGCCGACAGGATCGCCCCTGAGCACATGCAGCTCGTCGGCGCCGAGGTCGAGGCGCTCTCCCAGCGGGTGCGCCACGCCGGCTGCCTGTTCGTCGGCGTTGGCGCGGGGACCGCCTTCGGCGACTACGTAGCGGGCTCCAACCACATCCTGCCGACGAACGGCGCCGCGCGCTTCTCCTCCGCGCTCGATCCGCGCTGCTTCAGGCGACGCATGGCAGAGGTCCGGATCCCGCCGCAGGCAGCTGCGACGCTAGCTGCGGCAGGCGTTCCGATCGCGCGCGCCGAGGGCTTTCACCTGCATGCGGAGTCGATGCAGGCGCGGGCGCTTGCGATCGGGGAGAATTGACGGCAATGAACCGCACCGCGACGATATCCAGGAAGACCGCTGAGACCGACGTGATGCTCACGCTCACGCTCGACGGCAATGGCGAGGGCCGGCGTCACAGCGGCATCGGCTTCTTCGACCACATGCTCGACCTGCTTGCAAGGCATGGCAGGCTCGACCTAGAGCTCGCCGTCAACGGCGATCTGCAGACGGGCGCGCACCACACCGTCGAGGACACCGCGATCGTGATCGGCCAGGCGCTCGACCAGGCGCTTGGCGAGAGGGCGGGCATCTACAGATATGGCTCCGCGACAGTGCCGATGGACGAGGCGCGGGCGAGCTGCGCAATCGACGTCTCGGGGCGTCCCTTCACGCTTTTCGAGGCACAGCTGCCGCCTGGCGCGACCGGCGGCTTCGAGCACGAGCTCGCCGAGGAGTTCTTCAGGGCGCTGGCGAACGCCGCGAAGCTCACGATCCACCTCAGAGTCGAAGCTGGCAGCAATGCGCACCACATGATCGAGGCGGCGTTCAAGGCGTTCGCGCGCGCGTTGCGTGAGGCGCTCGCGATCGACCCCACGGAGACGGGGGTGCCCAGCACGAAGGGCACGCTCACCGCGTGAGCGACGAGGCTCGCAGCAGACCGCTGATCGCGGTCGTCGACTATGGCATGGGCAACCGCAGGTCTGCCGAGAAGGCGCTTGCGCGCGTTGGCGCAGATGTGCGGATCAGCGGCGAGCACAGCGTCCTGCGAGACGCCGACGGGTTGCTGCTGCCAGGCGTTGGCGCCTTTCCCGCCGCAATGGCGGTGATGGAGCGCCTGCACCTCGACGAGCTGTTGCGCGAGCTCGCCGCCGAGGGCATGCCGCTGTTTGGCAGCTGTATGGGCATGCAGCTGCTCTTCGACTCCTCCGAGGAGCATGGCGGCGCGCGCGGCCTTGGCCTGCTGCCTGGCGCAGTGCGCCGGTTGAAAGCGGATGGCCTGAAGCTGCCGCACATCGGCTGGGCCGAGGTCGCGCCAACGGAGCCCTCGCCGCTCTGGGAGGGCCTGCCGCCGCGGATCTTCCTCTACCACGTGCACAGCTATGTCGCGCATCCAGAGGATCCTCAGACGCTGCTCGCGACCGCCGAGTATGGCGAGCGCTTTCCAGCGCTCGTCGGGCGCGGCAACGTCTATGGCGCCCAGTCGCATCCGGAGAAGTCCTCGGCCCATGGCCTCAAGCTGCTAGAGAACTTCGTCTCCGTCTGCGCTGAGCGGCGGGAGCGCAAGGGTAGGCTGGTGCAGCGATGATCCTCTATCCCGCGGTGGACATCCTTGGCGGCAAGGCGGTGCGCCTGACCAAGGGCGACTTCGACGATCGCAAGGTCTACGAGCAGGACCCGTTCGACGCTGCCGCAAGCTGGGTCTCTCAGGGCGCGAGCTACCTGCATGTTGTTGACCTCGACGGTGCGAAGGCGGGGGAGCCGCGCAACCTCGAGCATCTGAAGCGGATCGCATCGGAGCTGCAGGTGCCGGTGCAGTATGGCGGCGGGCTGCGCTCGGCGGCGGCGATCGAGCAGGCCCTGCAGGCGGGCGCTGCGCGCGCGATCCTTGGCACCGCTGCATTCAAGGACCCTGAGCTGCTCAGCCTCGCGTTGCAGCGTTGGCCAGGGCAGGTGCTCGTCTCGGTCGACTCGCGTGGCGGCAAGGTTGCGACGGCGGGCTGGACGCAGACCAGCGAGATGGCGACTGTGCAGGCGATCGAGACGCTCGTTGAGCATGGCGCATGTGATCTCGTCCACACCGACGTCGATCGCGACGGGATGTTGGGCGGGCCCGACCTCGATGGCGTGCTCGCCGTCGCGCGCGCGGCGAGAGGCGGAAGCCTCATCTACTCCGGCGGGATCGGCGCGATCGAGGACCTGCAGGCGCTCGCGGAGCTGCAGGAGCCTGCGCTCAGCGGCGTGATCGTCGGCAAGGCGCTCTACGAGAGGCGCTTCACCGTCGCGGAAGCGCTTGCGACGCTTGGCGGTTGACCATGGATGGAGATCTTTAGGGCCGCCCTCCGGGCGGCTGGGGTGGGTACCGCTCAGATGTACGAGGGTCCGCACGCGATGGCCATGCGATCGGTCTCGGTGATTCAGAGACCTCGGCGACGGACGTCGCGCCCGTTCCCGCTACGGTGTCGCAGGTGCACCCCAAGCGCGTGATCCCCTGCCTCGACGTCGACGCCGGCCGCGTCGTCAAGGGCGTCGAATTCCTCGATATCCGCGACGCCGGCGATCCGGTCGAGCTCGCCGTCCACTATGACGCGCAGGGCGCTGACGAGCTCGTCTTCCTCGACATCACCGCGACGCACGAACGGCGCGAGACGATCGTCGAGCTCGCGCGCAGGACGGCCGACGAGGTGTTCGTGCCGTTCACGATCGGCGGCGGCATCAGGTCGCTCGCAGATGCCCAGGCGGTGCTCGACGCGGGCGCCGACAAGGTCTCGGTCAACTCTGCGGCGCTTGCGCGCCCGGAGCTGATCGACGAGCTCGCGAACGTGCTTGGCTCGCAGTGCGTCGTGCTCGCGATCGATGCGAAGGCTGTCGCTGGGGACGAGCCGCGTTGGGAGGCGTTCGTCGCAGGCGGACGTCGCAGCAGCGGTCGCGACGCAGTCGACTGGGCACGGGAGGCCGTTGAGCGTGGAGCGGGGGAGATACTGCTCACGAGCATGGACAGGGACGGCACCAACGACGGCTACGACCTCGCGCTCACGACGGCGGTTTCCTCCGCGGTCGGCGTGCCCGTGATCGCCTCTGGCGGCGCGGGCGAGCTCTCGCATCTCGTCGACGCCGTGCAGGCTGGAGCCGACGCGGTGCTCTGCGCCTCGATCTTCCACTACGGCAGGCACACGATCGCCGAGGCGAAGGGCACGCTTGCGGCCGCGGGAGTCGCGGTACGCGCCGCGTGAGCGCGCGGTCGGAGCAAGGCCGATGAGCGAGCGGCCCCTGCCTCCTGACGCCCGCGGCGCCGAGGTGCTGCAGCAGCTCGAGCGGTTGCCTGGGGGCGTGCAGCTGCTCGAGCAGGCAAGGGCGCGCGATGACGTCGAGCTCGTTGGCGGTGCGGTGCGGGACATTCTGCGTGGCGGGCGACCGCTGGAGCTCGACGTCGTGCTTGGCGGCGAGCCCGCGACGTTCGCGACCGCCGCGGCGGAGCTCGCTGGGGCGCTCATGCAGCAGCTTGGTGGCGAGGTAACGGTCCACGGACGCTTCGGCACCGCGACACTTCTCTGGGATGGCGGGCGGATCGACATCGCCGCGCGCCGCGCAGAGGCCTACGCGCAGCCAGGTGCGCTCCCGGAGGTGAGGCCTGGCGACCCCGATGAGGACCTCATGCGCAGGGACTTCACCGTGAACGCACTTGCTGTCTGTCTTGGGGGTAGCGCCAGGGGCTGCCTGCGCGCCGTCGAGCATGGGCTCGCGGACCTGTTCGAGGAACGCCTGCGCGTGCTGCACAGCGACAGCTTCATCGACGATCCCACGCGGCTGTTGCGCCTCTGCCGCTATGCGGCGCGGCTCGATTTCGCCGTCGAGCAGGAGACGCAGCTGCGCGCGAGGGAGGCGCTTGCGGGCGGCGCACTCGAGACCATCTCGGCTGCCCGCGTCGGCGCCGAGCTGAAGCTGCTGCTCGCCGAGCGCGACCCGCTCGCGGCGCTCGTCGCGCTAGAGCATGGTGGCGTGCTCGAGCGGCTCGCCGGCGGCCTGCGCCTCGATCCTGAGCTGCTTGCGGCAGCCTCGAGCCTGCTCCCTGAGGACGGCAGGCTTGACCTGCTCGCGCTCGCCTCGCTGCTGGTCGTGCCTGCTGCGGCTGAGGCGGATGCGCAGCAGCGGATCCTCGCGCTGCTCGACGGCTGGGAGTACACGGCCGGCGAGCGCCGGATCGTGCTCGAGGCGGCGCTGCGCGCGCCTGAGATCGCTACGGAGATCGCGGCGGTGAGCAGGCCGTCGGCGCTCTGGTGGCTGCTGCGAGGCGTCCCAGTCGAGGCGGTCGCGCTCGCGGGCGGGCTCTGCGCCGCGCATCGTGGCTGGCCCAAGGCTCGCGCTGCCGCAGCCGCCTGGCTGCGCGAGTTGCGCCACACGCGCCTGCAGATCACCGGCGAGGACCTGCTCGCGGCGGGCCTTGCCGCTGGGCCTGGGATCGGCGCGCGCCTCGATCGCGCCCTCTCCTTGAAGCTCGACGGCAAGCTCGCGGACGGTCGCGAGGCGGAGCTTCAGGCCGCGCTCGAGGAGCAGTCGGGATGAGCCAGGGCAGGGACCTGCATCACTTCGAGCTGCCTGGCGGTGGACGGGCGATCTTCACGACCAAGCGCGCGGGCAACCTCTCGCTTGCCGCGGGCGTCGGCCACGAGCAGGGTCTGCACGTGCGCGAGCAGCTCTGTGACGAGCTTGGGCTGCAGTGGCTCTGTGCAGGTCCACAGGTGCATGGCACGATCGTGCGCCGCGTCATGACCCGTGAGCAGCGGGGCGGCACGCCGGTGCGCGAGCAGGCCGACGGCCATGCCACCGCGCTGTCGCGCGTTGGCGTGATGGTGCTCGCCGCCGACTGCGTGCCGGTCGTGCTTGGCACGCAGGGCGCCGTCGCCGCGGTGCACGCCGGTTGGCGTGGCCTCGCCGCGGGCGTGCTCGAGGAGGGCGTGAGCGCGCTGCGCGAGCTCTCCAGCGGCGGCGAGGTCCAGGCGGTGATCGGACCATGCGCAGGAGCCTGCTGCTACGAGGTCGGCGCGGAGGTGTTGCAGAGCTTCACCACTGACCTGCGCGCGCTGGGCGAGCCGCTGTCCACCCAGAGTGAGAAGGCGAAGCTCGACCTGCGCCAGCTCGCGCGTCACAGGCTGCTTACCGCCGGCGTCGAGCAGGTCGACGACCTCGAGATCTGCACGATCTGCGACGAGGGCATGTTCTCTCACCGGCGCGAAGGCCAGGACGCCGGGCGCCAGGCGGCGGTCGCATGGTTGCCCTGAGCGGGCCGCTGGACGTCGGCGCGCTGCGCGAGCAGCTCGCGCAGGCGCGCGCCGAGATCGAGCGTGCCGCCGCGCAGGCGGGACGCGATCCGGGTGCGGTCGAACTGCTCGTCGCCGGCAAGTACATCCCGCTGCAGGAGCTGCCGAAGCTTGCAGAGGCGGGCGTAGGCCTGATCGGGGAGAACAGGGCCCAGGAGCTTCAGGCGAAGGTGCAGGCGCATGGCGAGCTCTTCGTCTGGGACTTCATCGGCACGCTGCAGAGCAGGAAGGTGCGCATGATCCTGCCGTATGTGCGCATGATCCATACGCTTGCCAGCGAATCCGCGGCGCGCGAGCTCGCACGCTGGCAGCAGCTCGCGCGCCCTGAGCTCGAGCTGCTGATCGAGGTCAACGTCGCCGGCGAGGCAGGCAAGGCGGGCGTCGCCCCGCACGAGATCGATGCCCTGATCGAGCTGTGTCCGCTGCCCGTCACTGGGCTGATGACGATGCCGCCGCAGACCGACGACCCGCACGAGAGCCGCCGCTGGTTCGCGGCGCTGCGCGAGCTTGCGCACGAGCGCGGGCTGCGACGCCTCTCGATGGGCACGAGCCAGGACTATCCCGTCGCCGTCCAGGAGGGCGCGACGATCGTGCGCCTCGGCCGCAGCCTGCTCGCCTGAACGCCTGACGCCGACTTGCGAGGGCAGACGAGTGCTCGTCCTGCGGCTAGCATGTTTGCAGGGAAAACCGCCCTTTGGGCGAAGAACGCCCGCAGATATGGCATTCCGAGACTCATGGCACCGCGCGCTCGTCTACTTTGGGCTCGCGGAGGACTACCAAGAAGACGACTACGACGACTACGGCCACGAGGAGCAGATCGAGGAGCGCTACCGCGAGCGCCCCAACGTCAGGCGTCTCTCGGCGCGTCGCAGACGCGAGGACTTCGACGACATCTTTGCCGACGAAGAACGCCCCGATGCGGGCAGTCGCGGCGGCAGGCCGACGACCGTGTTGCGTCCCGTCGCGGGTGGAGGTAGAGGCAACGGCGACGTGCGAGTCCATCTCGTCGTGCCGAAGTCGTTCAACGACGCCCAGCAGGTCGCCGACAGGTTCAAGGACTCGATTCCCGTGATCCTCAACCTCCAGGGCTCGGAAACGGAGCTCTCGAAGCGGCTGATCGACTTCGCCAGCGGACTCACGTATGCGCTCGACGGCGGCATGCAGCGGATCGCCGACAAGGTCTTCATGCTCACCCCGCGCAACGTCGAGATCTCGGCCGAGGAGCGCGCGAGGTTGATCGAAAAGGGCTTCTTCAACCAATCCTGACGAGAGATATCCGGCGCCTCGCTGTGTTCTCGCTCGCTCATGTGCAAAGCACACTTCGCTCGCTGCGTCCTTGCGAGGCTTGGATCTCTCACGTCAGGGGGCCTGAGTCACTGTAGGCTGAGCCCCCCATGCAGATAGGTCTGATCGGCGCCGGCAACATGGCCAGCGCGCTTGCGCGCGGTTGGAGCATGCCCGTGCTCTGCGCCGACCCCGTCGCTGAGCGTGCGCAGGCGCTCGCGCAGGAGACGGGCGGACGCGCGTTCGCCAACAACGTCGAGGTCGCGCGTGAGGCCGATCTCGTCGTGCTCTGCCACAAGCCTGCGCAGCTGCAAGAGGTCGCTGCCGAGATCGCCTCGGAGGCGCGCGCTGTCGCCTCGATCCTCGCCGGGGTGCCGCTCGTGCAGCTGAAGGCCTCCTATCCGGGGATCCCGGCGTATCGCCTGATTCCCTCGCTGCCCGTCGAAGTGCGCGCCGGCGCCGTCGTGCAGGCGGCGGACGAAGAGCAGGACGAGCAGCTCGACGCCGCGGTCAGCGAGCTCTTCCAGCGGCTTGGCAGCGTCGTCGTCGTCGAGGATCGCCTCGTCGACGTCGCGATGGGCCTCATGTCCTGCGCGCCTGCGTATGTCGCGCTGATCACCGAGGCCCAGGTCGACGCGGGCGTGCGCCACGGCCTGCGCGCCGATCAGGCGGCGCAGCTCGTCGTGCAGACGCTTGCAGGCACGGCGGAGCTGCTGCGCCGTCGCTCTTATGACACGCTTGCGGTACGGCGCGAGGTCAGCTCTCCGGGAGGAGTCACGATCCGGGGCCTTGCGGCGCTCGAGCGCGCTGGCGTGCGCACCGCGTTCGGGGACGCGCTCGACGCGGTGTTGGGGAGCTGACGTGATCCTGCAGCTCGCGAGCGTGCGCATCGAGGTCGCCAACTACCTCTCAGCTCTGATCACGATCTACACGCTGCTGATCGTGCTCTACATCCTGATCCAGCTGCTCTTCGCATTTGGTCTGCGTCCGCCCTACTCGCGCGCGAGCGATCTCGTGCTCACCTTCCTGCGCGACGTCTGCGAACCATTCCTGCGGATCTTCAGACGGATCCTGCCTCAGATCGGCCAGTTCGACTTCAGCCCGGTCGTCGCGATCGTCGTGCTCGAGCTGATCAACAGCATCGTTGTCAAAGGCGTGATCCACGGTTGAGGTCCGCTCCCCGCCGTCGCCGGTGAGGACGATGCGCCAGGGAGCGCTGAGCTGGGCGAAGGCCGCGCTCGTCGCGATCCTCGTGTTCGCGCTGGACTGGGTCAGCAAGCGCGGCGTGGAAAGCTCGATCGTCGAAGGCGAAGAACGGCGGTTCCTGCCTGGGATCGAGCTCGTGCACACGCGCAATCGTGGCGTCGCATTCGGACTCTTCGCCGGTGCCGGCGACCTCGTCACGGTCGCGATCGCCGTTGCGGTGATCGCGCTGCTCATCTACTTCGTGCGCCGCTCGCGCAGCCGCTGGATCTGGCTGCCCGCGGGGATGCTGATCGGAGGCGCGCTTGGCAATGTTGTCGACCGCCTGCGCCATGGTGCGGTCACGGACTTCATCAAGCTGCCGCTTGGCTGGCCGCCATTCAACCTCGCCGATGCTTCGATCACGATCGGCGTGCTGATCTTCGCGCTGCTTGCAAGCCAGCCGACCGGTGGCCAGGACGGTGGCCAGGACAAGTGAGCGAGACACAGCGCATCGCGGCCGAGTCGGGGTTGAGGATCGCCTACGAGGACGAGCACCTACTCGTGATCGACAAGCCAGCGGGCATGGTCGTGCACCCTGCGCGCGGGCATCGCGAGGGCACCCTTTCCCAACTGTTGGCTGGGCTTGCAGTTGGCGGTGAGCCGGAGCGTGCAGGGATCGTGCACAGGCTCGATCGGAACACCTCAGGGCTGCTCGTCGTCGCGCGCAGCGAGCACGCCCACGCGGGGCTGCAGGCGGCGATGGCCAGGCGCGAGATCAAGCGCGAGTACATCGCGCTCGTCGAGGGCAGGCCGCCGTCGCGCACGGGCACGGTGCAGGCGCCGATCGGGCGTCACAGGAAGGTGCGCACGAAGATGGCGATCGGCGGCAATCTCGCCCGTGACGCGATCACGCACTTCACGCTCGAGCGCGAGCTGCCGCGTTACTCGCTGCTGCGGATCAGCCTCGAGACTGGGCGCACGCACCAGATAAGGGTCCACATGCAGGCGATCGGGCACCCTGTCTGTGGCGATCCCGAATATGGCACGGCTGGCCTGCTTGGCCTCTCGCGCCAGTTCCTGCACGCGACGCGGCTCGTCTTCGAGCACCCGATCACGGGGGGGACGGTCGATGTCTGCTCGCCGCTGCCGGATGATCTGCAGAGCGCGCTGGAACGCGCCGAGCAGGTATCCTGAAGGGTCGGACTGGCTGGGAAACCTCCCGTCGGTCCCTCTAAACGTTCAACTCGACCGGCGTGGATGGAGCCGGGGCCCTGCCTGGGCGGCCAAGACGGCACCCAGGTCCCCGCGTAACCGCCACGTCGTTTGCAATCAAGCAGCAGCAAGCAAATACAAGGGAGCTATCCGTGGCTGACGTAGGAATAGAACAGCTGCTGGAGGCCGGAGTCCATTTTGGCCACCAGACGCGCCGTTGGAACCCGAAGATGCGCCGCTTCATCTTTGGCGAGCGAGACGGCATCTACATCATCGATCTGTTGAAGACGGCCGATCTGCTCGCTCAGGCGCAGCAGTTCGCTGGAGATCTCGCCCGCAGGGGCGGCACCGTGCTGTTCGTCGGCACGAAGAAGCAGGCGGCGGACGCGGTCCGCGAGGTCGCCGAGGCATCGAGCATGCCCTACGTCAACCGTCGCTGGCTTGGCGGTCTGCTCACGAACTTCCAGACGATGTCGCTGCGCATCAGGCGCCTGCACGACCTCGAGCGCTATGACAGCGAGGGCCAGCTGGAGCTGCTGCCGACGCGCGAGCGCATGGCGGCACGAGCCGATCTCGAGAAGCTGCGCGCAAACCTTGGCGGCGTGAAGAACATGCAGCGCGTGCCTGACGCAGTGTTCGTCATGGATCTGAAGACCGAGGCGATCGCGGTCAAGGAAGCGCAGCGCCTGCGGATCCCGATCATCGGTCTCGTCGACACCAACTGTGACCCCGATGGCGTCGATTACGTGATCCCTGGCAACGATGACGCGATCAGGTCCTGCACATTGATCGCGAAAGCGATTGGCGACGTCGTCTCCAACAACTACGCGGTCTTCCGCGCCGAGGAGGAGAAGGCCCGCCAGGAAGCCGAAGAAAAGGCGAAGCGCGAAGCCGAGGCTAGGGCACAGCGCGAGGCCGAAGAGCGCGCGAAGCGCGAGGCGGAGGAAGAGGCTGCAAAGGAGCAGGCCGAACGCGATGCCGCGGAGGCTGCGTTCGCCGCCCACAAGGCCGCCCAGGCCGCCCAGCAGGCACAGCAGCAGCAAGGTGGCCAGACGGCACAGCAGGCCAAGGCGCCGGCGCAGCAGGCCCCACCGGCACAGCAGGCCAAGGCGCCGACGCAGCAGGCCCCACCTGCACAGCAGGCCAAGGCGCCGACACAGCAGGCCCCACCGGCACAGCAGGCCCAGGCCCAAACCGAGAAGCAGCCCACTCAGCCCGCTGCTGCGGAGCAGGCGCCACCTGCCGCTGCGGCCGAGCAGCAGCCTGCCGCGGCAGCCACCGAGCAGGCGGCGGAGACGGCCACCGCTGAGCAGCAGCCCCAGGCTCCGGCCGAGGCGCAGCCTGCTGAGCAGGCACCTGAGGCCCCTGCGGCCGAGGCACAGCAGGATCAGGCGCCCGCCGCTCCTGAGCAGCAGCCAGAGCAGGCCCCCGCAGAGGATCAGACCAAGACTGCCGAGGAGGCAAGCGCATGAGCGCGGTTGAGATCTCTGCCAAGGACGTGAAGGCACTGCGCGACCGCACGGGCGCAGGCATGATGGACTGCAAGAAGGCCCTCACGGAGGCGGGCGGCAACGTCGAGGAGGCGATCGAGATCCTGCGCGTGAAGCAGGGCAAGAAGATTCAGGATCTCGGCGAGCGCACGGCAACCGAGGGCACCATCCAGGCCTACATCCATGCTGGCGCGAAGGTCGGCGTGCTCATCGAGGTTGACTGCAACACGGACTTCGTCGCGACCAACGAGGACTTCGTCGCCTTCGCGCGCGACATCGCGATGCAGCTCGCTGCCTCGCCGACCGTCGTCCACATCAGCCGCGACGACGTGCCCGAGGACGCCCGCGAGGCCGAGGCGCGCATCTATCGCCAAGAAGCTGAGGACAAGCCTGAGAACATCAGGGAGAAGATCGTGACGGGCAAGCTCGACGCTTGGCTGAAGACGGTCGTGCTGCTTGACCAGGAGATGCACAACCCCAAGTTCGAGGGCAAGACCGTCCAGCAGCTGCGCGACGAGCTCACCGCGAAAACCGGCGAGAACGTGGTGATTCGCCGCTTCGCGCGCTTTGCCGTAGGGCAATAGCGCCTCTGCCGTCAGTCGTGCCCCAGGTCACGACTGACGGCCGTCGCGCCACATCTGCACTGGCGGAGTCCGGTGCCAATCCGCCTCTATCTGGGCGGCTTCAGCAGTGGTTGCGGGGTGATTCGGGCCGCGTCTAAAGTTTCTGTCAGACAGGTCGTATACCGTATGGGGATACGTATCTGGGTGCGCGCTGGAGGGGAGATCCTGAAGCCGTCGGTCGAACATACGTCCGATGTGCATGCGCTGACCGGGTAGCACAGACACGGACGAGAAGTCGTTCCCGTGATGACGACCACTGGAGAGAAAGCGAAGTCAATGAGCCTTAAGATCTGCACTACCACTGTGCTGCGAGCCCTGCTGGGCGCCCTGTGCACACTCGGTGTCCTGCTGGCGGTGGCGCCAGCCTCCTATGCAGGAGGAGTGACGCCGGCGAACGCGACTGTCAGCAGCGTCTCGCCATCCGAAGGACCGGTGGGCGGCGGCACGTCGGTCACGATCGACGGCCAAGAATTCGAAACCGGCGCGAAAGTCTATTTCGCCGCCTCGGTGGCCGAATTCGAAGCGGATACAGCGCCGGCGGGCACGGTCATTCTGGCGGGCTCGACCGAGATAGACGCCACGACTCCTGCGGTGTCAACTGAAGGCCCCGTGTATGTATGTGTGCTCAACCCGGCTGCCAACCCCAGTGAAGCTCACTGCGAGGCCAACGCCTACACATACCGCGCCGAACCGCTGGTGAGCTCGATCGAACCGAGCGAAGGCGCCGTTGACGCACAGACCCCGGTCATCGTCAAGGGCGAACATTTCGGCGGCGCGAACGAAGTCGCCTTCGGCGCGAAGCAGGCTGTGAGCTTCGAAGTCGTCCCCGGTAGCGAAGGCAAGGAAATCGAAGCTGTCGCGCCCAAAGGCACGACAGAAGAAGGCGTGAAAATCTGCGTGAAGAGCGTCGGCGGCACGAAATGCGGAGCGTTGTTCACGTACCGTGCTGAACCTGAAGTCGAGGGCGTGACGCCGTCTGAAGGTCCTGCGGGCGTCGAAGAAACGGTGACGATCGAAGGCGAACACCTTGAAGGCGAAGCCGAGATCACGTTCAAGGGCGCGACCGAAGAAGCCACGGTTGCTCCCGAATCGGAATCTCCGACCGCGCTCACGGTCGAAACCCCCGCGGTGTTCACCGAAGAAGAAGCGGTCGAAGTGATCGTGGAAACGACTGGCGGAGAAGGCAGTCTCGCCGGCGCGTACACCTACCGTGCTGAACCTGAAGTCGAAGCGCTCACGCGGGTGGAAGGGCCCGTGACGCCGGAGGCTGGGGAAAAGCTCGACATCCAGGGCGAACACTTCGGCGCAGAAGGAGATGAACTTCCAACCACAGCTTCCTTCGGAAGCACGCCGGCGACCGTGGTCAGAGTCTCGGCGGCCGAAGTCGAAGTCGAAGTTCCTGCGGGCGCCGGCGAAGAAACCGTTCAGGTCACTGTCACGACGGCTGGTGGCACCTCGGCGGTGACAACGGAAGCCGAATACACCTACCGCGCCAAGCCGGAAGTCACCAAACTCTCCGAAGACGAAGGCCCCGCGAATCCCGTCGGCGGGGAAGAGATCACGATCGAAGGCGAACACTTCGAAGAAGGTTCTGAATTCGAAACTAAGGTCTTCTTCGGAGCAGAACAGGCGACCGTGACCAACCTCTCGGAAACCGAAGTCGAAGTCGAAGTTCCGGAAAGCGCTGGGGGCGCAGAAACCGTCTCGGTCACCGTCGAAACGGCCGGCGGCACCTCTGAAGTAGTGACCGCCGACGAATACACCTACCGAGGCACTCCTACCGTCGAAAGCGCCGTGCAGTCCGAAGGTGCGTATGCAGGTGCGGCCGAAGGCCCTGCCGAAACGGCAACCAAGGTCACCATCGATGGCACCGAATTCGAAGCTGGCGCAAAGGTCTTCTTCGGGTCAGGTGAAGGCGCCTCTGAAGAAGCCTCCAACGTCGATGTCGTCTCTTCGGAAGAAATCACCGTTGAAACGCCATCGGTCGAAGCTGGCACGGTGGAAGTGTGCGTGAAGACGAGGGAGGCCAAGGGCTGCGAGGCCTCGGCGTTCACATTCCTGGAATTGCCGTCGATCGAAGAAGTCGAACCGGCTGAAGGCCCGACGGCGGGTGGCACCACGCTCACCATCGAAGGCGAAGGCTTCGAAGGCGGTGGAGTCGAAGTCGAAGTCGGCGGTAAAGCGGCGACCTTCACGTTGAGCTCTTCGGACGAAATCGAAGCCACGACCCCCGCTGGCACCGCTGGAGCGGCGGACGTGGTCGTACGCACCGCTGGAGGGACAGCGACTGACACAGATGCGTTCACCTACCGTGGCGCGCCGGTGATCGAAGGGATCGAACCTGATGAAGGCTCGACGGATGGTGGAACCGAAGTGATAATCACCGGTATCGAATTCGACCCCGAAGGCCAGCATCTCGTCACCTTTGGTGGGGTCCCGGCCAACAATGTTGAAGTTGAATCGTCGGAAACGATCAAAGCCGAAGCGCCAATACACGCGGCCGGTGCCGTAGCGGTGTGTGTTGAAACCGAAGCAGGCGAAATATGCGCGCCTGCGGGCTTCACGTACAAGCTGTCCTACAGGCTCACCGTGGCCACGTACGGGGAAGGCGAAGTCAGCTCGTCGGCGGAAGGCATTGCCGAAGAACGCATCGAAGCGTGTAGCGAAGCCAACGAAGGCGAATGCAGCGCTGAATATCTCGAGGGCGCCAAAGTCATGCTTGAAGAGACCCCTGAATCCGCTTGGAACTTTGCGGGATGGGGCTCCAACGGCGGAGACAAATGCAAGAAGGTCAGCACGAACAGGTGCGAAATCACCGTCACTCAAGACAGCGAAGTGAACGCGGCCTTCGTGAAGGAAGGCGCGACCGGTCAGACGGGTCAGACCGGCCCTGAAGGTCAGACGGGCCAGACCGGCCCTGAAGGTCAGACGGGCCAGACCGGTCAAACGGGTCAGACGGGCGAGACCGGTCAAACGGGTCAGGCAGGCTCTACTGGTCCAACGGGCTCAGAAGGTCCTGCCGGTGCGGCCGGCTCTGCAGGTGCTACCGGGGCGGCGGGCGCCACAGGCGCCACAGGCGCGACTGGTCCGAGCGGACCGGCCGGAGCCCAGGGTGCGACTGGTCGGGTCGGCAAGCAGGGTAAGCGAGGCAAGCCCGGCGAGGTCGAGCTGGTCGTTTGCCAGGCCGTTGCCGGCGACTCCCAAAAGGAGAGCTGCAAGACGAAACTGGTCTCGGGCCCTATCAAGTTCACCACGTTGCCGTCGAGCCTCAAGGACGCCGCTCAGGCGACGCTCTCGAGAGCAGGCAAGGTCTACGGCAAGGGTGCGCTCGAGCATGGCCACTTGGTGCTGCACATGCATCACGGCCTGCGTCGCGGACGCTATCTGCTGACGCTGCATGGTCAGCAGGGGGGCGCAACGATCACGCGCCGCCAGTGGATCCTGCTCGGCTGAGACTGAGCCATTCGCGGTGCAATGAGCGTGAGGTAGGTGTCAGGGGCGGGGGGGCGGTACAGCCCGCCCCGCCCCTGTGCATCTCAGTCTCGCGCGAAGCGGACGTGGCCGGCCAGCGCGTGATCGTCACAAGTCCTCGGCGCGCGGGTGCCGATGCGGCGAACGCCAGCTTCTCGATCGCCGCTGGGAAGCCGGCGTTCGCATTGGAGGCCTGGCGTCCAGGCTCTCCGGCTCGCTTCCCGGCCTTTCGCTTGGCTTGCTAGTCCTCAGGCTCGCTTTCCTGGCCCTTTGACCCGCTGCCGCGAACCGGCGGGTGCTGTCCCTATCCTCTACCAATGGCCACACGGCAGACGTCCATCGGGCGCCTCCGCGCCCAGCCCAGGTCCAGCTGGCGCCTGCTCGCCGGCGCGCTTGGCACAGTGGCGCTGCTCATCGTCGCTTTCGCGGTCGCTGTGCTGCTGCTCTCTGGCGTCTCGCTCGCAAGCGACCAGACGGCGCTCGCGCGCGTCAGCGTGCAGCCCTTTGGCGGCAGTCTGCGCAGCGTCCACGCCTTTGGCCCTCACGGTCGCCGGATACCACTTTCGGTACATGAAGGTAGGCTCACGCCGCGCACACGCCTCACCCCGGGCGAGCTCATCACCGTCGAAGTGGTCGTCAGCCGCCCTGGCTGGAGCAGCTGGGCGCTTGGCGCAACGAAGCATGAGCGTCTCACGATGCACGCTCCCGTTGCGCACATTGGCAGTCGCTGGCTCACGGTCGCCGAAGGAGCCCAGCCAAGGGTCCAGTTCGACCAGCCCGTCGCCGCGGTTGGCTATGGCGGCGGCGGCAAGCTGCGCCGCAGGCCGCTCGCCGAAGCTGGTAAGCAGGTCACGCTTCAAGGCAGGCCATCGATTGGCACCGCGCTCGTCGCGGCTGCGCCCCGTCCCTGGGAGCGCCTTGGCGCACCGGCGCGGGTTGCCTGGTTCCCCAAGTCCTCGACGCCGCTCGTCGTCGCTAGCCCTGCGCCTGGCACCCAGGTCTCGCCGGCGGGCAGGATCAGCCTCATGTTCTCCAAGCCCGTCTCTCAGGTGCTCGGATCGGCACGACCGCAGCTCTCGCCGAAGACGCCGGGGCACTGGCGACTGCTTGACAGCCACACATTGCAGTTCACGCCGTCCGGCTTTGGCGCTGCGTTTGCGAGCAACCTCAGCGTGCGGCTGCCGCACCAGGTCGGAGTGCCTGCGGGGCCCTCTGGCGGTGGCGCCGTCACGCAGACCAGCACGCTTGCCTGGCATGTCCCTGCGGGCTCGACATTGCGCCTGCAGCAGCTGCTTGCCCAGGCGGACTACCTGCCGCTGGAATGGTCGCCCTCTGGGGCGGAGGTGAAGCGCACTCCTGCTGCCGAGGTCAAAGCCGCCGTCGCTCCGCCTGCCGGCCACTTTTCCTGGCGCTACGGGAACACGCCGACTGGGTTGCAGGAACTCTGGAGCGAAGGCGAAGCGCCTGAGATGGTCAAGGGCGCGGTCATGATGTTCGAGGAAGAACACGACCTCACCGTCGACGGGATCGCTGGGCAGGATGTATGGCGCGCGCTCATCAATGCCGCGATCGCGGGCAAGCGCCACCAGGGCGGCTACACCTACGTCTATGTGCATCGCGAAGTCCCGGAGACGCTCACGCTCTGGCACGACGGCGAAACGGTCCTCACGACGCCCGCGAACACGGGGATCGCCGGTGGCGAAACGGAAACCGAGCTTGGAACCTTCGCCGTCTTCGAGCATGTCCCTGAAGGCACGATGGAAGGCACCAACCCAGACGGGTCTCACTACCACGACGAAGGCATCAAGTGGATCAGCTACTTCAACAAAGGCGAGGCGATCCACAACTTCGACAGGGCGTCGTTTGGCACGCCGCAGAGCCTTGGCTGCGTCGAGCTGCCGCTGCAGGCAGCCGCCGAAGTCTGGCCCTACACGCCGATTGGCACGCTCGTCACGATCGCGGGCTGAATGAGGGGAGGGATGTGCGCCACGAGCCTGGATGCTGCGTCAGACTCGTATCCGCGGTCCTATGCCGCTGCGTGCGCCTGGACGTCGAGCGTCACGACACGATCGGGCGCCGCGAGCGCTGACTGGGCTGCGGCGTGCAGCGCCTCACGATCCAGTCGATAGCGGTCGGCGACCGCTGTCAGTTGCTCGTCGATGCCTAACTCGGGATAGAGCAGTTGCACCTCGATGGGCTTGCCGTTTGCGAGCGCAACGATCACGCGGCTCTGCAGTTCGTCGCTTGAGTCAGCGTGCGTTGCGTCGATGATTGAGATCGAGATCGCATTTGCGGTGCTGTCATAGTCGGCTCGCATCGTCAGCTCCTCCGGAAGACGGTGATCACGAAGTCGGGATCGTCTTGGGCAACCACTACAAGGATAGGCCGGCCCTCGACTGTTATGCCGCTCAGGCGTTGGTTGCCTCGATCGTCTGGGGTATGGTCGGTGGGCTCGCTTACGGTCGCCTCGACGTCTTTCCGGTCGATGCGGTAAAGCCGCATCTCGTTCCTGGCATGACGGCTGAGCCTCATCTGGCGTCGCGTCCTCCCATGCACGACTGTCGTGCCTCAGTCCCCCTCGACCCCCCGCCAGATAGGCTCTGTCCCGATGCCTGAGCCAGCTTTCAAAAGGGTCCTCCTCAAGCTCTCTGGCGAGGCGTTGATGGGGGAGATGCAGTACGGCACCGATCCTGAGCGCGTCGCCGCGATCGCAACGCAAGTTCATGACGTGCGCCGCAGGGGCGTCGAGGTCGCGATCGTCGTCGGCGCGGGCAACATCTTCAGGGGCATGCAGGGCGCCGCGAAGGGCATGGACAGGGCGACCGCGGACTACATGGGCATGCTCGCGACGGTCCTCAATGCGCTGCCGCTGCAGGACGCGCTCGAGAAGATGGGCACCGCGACGCGCGTGCAGTCGGCGCTCAGCATCTCTGAGGTCGCAGAGCCATACATCAGGCGCAGGGCGATGAGGCACCTCGAGAAGGGCAGGGCCGTGATCTTCGCGGCGGGCACAGGCAACCCGTTCTTCACGACGGACACCGCGGCTGCGCTCAGAGCGGCGGAGATCCACGCGGAGATCATCCTCATGGCCAAGAACGGGGTCCAGGGCGTCTACAGCGCCGATCCTGCGATCCATCCTGATGCGGAGTTCATCCCTGAGCTCACGCACATGGAGGCGATCGAGCGGCGCCTGCGCGTGATGGACTCGACTGCGCTTGCGCTCTGCATGGAGAACAACATGCCGCTCACCGTCTTCAACATGGACGACGAGACGAACATCTCGCGGATAATCTCAGGGGAGCGTGTGGGAACGCTCGTGAGGACCGCCTCTGAGAGGGAGGACGACGCATGACGCTGATCGGGGTTGGGAAGAGGAGGAGGGGGTGGGTAACGTCATGTGTGGCCAGGGCGTCCCTTGCGGGGTGTCGAAGCGTCACGACGGGTATGGAGGATCGCAATGGCTGCTGAGATGATCGATGCGCTGCTCGATGACGCGCGCGAGCGGATGGGCAAGTCCGTGGAATCGACCCAGCATGAGTTCGGCACGGTTCGCACTGGCAGAGCGACGCCGGCACTGCTTGACAGGATCACCGTCGACTACTACGGCGCGATGACGCCACTCAACCAGCTTTCGACGATCTCCGCCCCCGAAGTGAGGCTCATCACCGTCCAGCCCTACGACAAGTCCTCGATCAAGGCGATCGAGAAGGCGATCAACGAGTCTGACGTTGGCCTCACGCCCTCCAACGATGGCAACCTCATCAGGCTGCTCATTCCTGAGCCCACCGAGGAGCGCAGGCGTGAGCTCGTGAAGGTGGTGCGCCACCTCGCTGAGGAGGGCAGGGTCGCGATCAGGAACATCAGGCGCGACGTGATGAGCGACCTACGCGAGATGAAGTCCGAAGGCGATGTTGGCTCCGACGACGAGCACAGGGCGGAGGTCGAGCTGCAGAAGCTGACCGATGGGCGCATCGGTGAGCTCGACGGCATGCTCACGGCCAAGGAGCAGGAGATCCTCGAGGTCTGATGGACGCCGCCGCGGCAAGTGGGGCGGGCATGGAGGACGCGGGTATGGACGGGGCGAGCAACCCAGTCAAGTACCTCGCGATTATCACTGACGGCAACGGCCGCTGGGCGCACGCGCGGGGACTGCCAGTCGGCGATGGCCACGAGGCTGGCGCGGACACCGTGAAGGCGCGGCTGCGCGACGCCGTCGAGCTTGGCATCGAGGAGCTCACCGTCTACTCGTTCTCGACCGAGAACTGGTCACGCCCCCCAGATGAGGTCCAAGGCCTGATCGAGATGCTCGCACGACGGATCGGCAACGAGACCCCGGAGTTGCATGAGGAGGGCGTGCGGATGCGCTTCATCGGTCGCCGTCAGGGCCTCTCTCAGGAGCTGATCGAGCGCATGGTCTGGGCTGAAGAGCTCACGCAGGACAACGCGAGGATCACGATGTTCGTCGCCTTCAACTATGGCGGAAGGGCGGAGATCCTCGACGCTGCCGAGCGCTTCCAGGGCGGTGGCGAGGAGGAGTTCAGGGCTTGTCTCTACGCCCCTGAGATGCATGACCCAGACCTCGTGATCAGGACGAGTGGCGAGCGGCGTCTGTCCAACTACCTGCTCTGGCAGTCCGCCTACTCAGAGCTCGTCTTCAGGGACGAGCTCTGGCCGGACTTCTCGCGGCGTTCGCTCGAGGAGTCGCTTGCCGAGTTCGGAGAGCGCCGCAGGCGCTTCGGCGGGCGATGAGCGCCCGCTTCGCTGGCTCGCGCAGAGCCAGGCGCAAAGGTCTCCCTGGGGGGCGCGGACACGGCGACGCCAAGAGCGTCAAGGGCGCTGAGGAGGCTGGCGGACAGCGCAGCGACCTTGGTGCGCGCGTGCTCGTCGCGCTGCCCGCGATCGCGTTTGCGCTGTTCATCGTGATCGAGGGCGGCGCTGTCTTCACCGCTGGCCTCTTCCTGCTTGGCGTGATCTGCCTGCATGAGCTCTTCGCGATGTACAAGCGCACGAAGCCCGTGCCGCTTGCGGGCTTCGCAGGGCTTGCGGGCCTGCTGCTCGCCGCGCAATACGGTGGCCGCAGCGAGGTCCTGCTCGCAGCGGTCGCTGTGCTCCCGCTCCTCTTCTTGCTTGGCCTCTTGCAGAGAGCGCCAAGCGCCGCGGGCATGATGGTCACGCTCTTCGGGCTCTGGTGGGTCGGCTTCGGACTCGCTCACGCTGTGCTCCTGCGCGGCCTGCCGCATGGCCTTGGCGTCGTGCTTGACGTGCTCGTTGGCACCTTCTTCGGCGACACTGGCGCCTACCTTGGCGGCCGGCTCTTTGGCAAGCGTCCGCTCGCTCCCTCGATCTCGCCGAACAAGACGATCGAGGGCCTGCTGATTGGCATGGTCGTCGCGATCGTCGGCGTATGGCTCGCCGCGCGCTATCAGCCTTGGATGCCCGTCAGTCACTCGCTTGTGCTTGGCCTTGGCGTCGCCGTCTGCGGTCCGGTCGGCGATCTGTTCGAGTCCTTCATCAAGCGCCAGGCGGGCACGAAGGACACTGGCAGCGCCTTTGGCGCTCACGGCGGCGCGCTCGACCGGCTCGACGCGGTGCTCTTCACCGCGGTCGTCGGCTACTACATCTGGGCGGCGTACGTCTAGTCAGACCTACGGTCAGGCCCGCATAGGCGGTGCGAGTTGGGAAGACAGACAGCCGTCAGTCAAGAGGGTGCGGATAAGTCAAGACATTGGGATATGAACGCAAAGACTGAAAGAGGGTGGTATAAAACTCGATAGACGTGAAGCGGCGACCTGTGCGGTGGTCAGTGCTGGGTCGGTCATGGAGGACGTGCGGGTCGCGACAGGGGCAAGTTCATGCCGTCTTGGCATCGAGATGCATGCGATCGACACACCCACGCCTGAGCAGGTCGCGGCCGACCAACGTTCGCGGCTGTGTGCAGCGATGGTCGAGATCGTCTCCGAGACGGGCTATCACGCTGTCACCGTGCGCGGTCTCTGCGCGCTTGCGGGTGTCTCCTCGGCCACGCTGTACAAGCTCTTCCCTGAGGGCAAGCAGCAGTGCCTGCTGCACGTCCATGACGCCGCGGTGCGGCGTACGGCGCGACGCGTGGCGGACGCATATGCGACGGCTGGGGAGCGCAAGCGCCTTGCGTGCGCATTCGAGGTCTTCCTGCAGGAGGTCGCGGCAGAGCCGAAGCTCGCGCGCCTCGCGCTCGTGGACGCGCTGGGTGCAGGGACTGTTGCGCTTGAGCGCAGCGAGCACATGCAGAGACTCTTCGAGGCTATGGTCAACGTCGGTCTGCTCGCCGAAGGCAGGGGCACGCCGCCTGCGCTCGTGATCAAGGGGATCGTCGCTGGCGTCGCACGCGTGGCGCGCGTGAGGCTGCTCGAAGGTCGCATCGCGGAGCTTGGCTCGCTGAGCGGGCCGTTGCTGGACTGGGCGCGTGGCTACAGCTCCTCAGCACCTGCTTCGCTGCTCGCCGACGACAATTGCCATGCGCTGCCGCGAAGGGCTGTGCGACGTTCTCGGCAGAGCGCCGGCGGAGGCCGTGCCCGCGTCCTGCGCGCCGCTGCGCAGCTCGCGGTGCTCGAGGGTGCTGGGGCGCTGACGGTGGCTGAGATTGCCGAGGCCGCGGAGGTGCCGCTCCACTCCCTCGAGGAGGAGCTCTCCGATCCACGGCGATGTGTGCTCGAGGCGTTCGAGCTGTTGACCGCAGAGGCGCTTGCGCTCGCGCTCGTCTCGGCACGCTCCGCCGAGGATTGGGAGGCAGGCGTCTACTGGGGCATGGTCGCCTTCACGAGGCATGTCGCGACCGATCCGGTCTTCGCGCGGCTCGCCTTCATCGAGGTCTACGCGCTTGGACCAGCAGGGGTCGAGGCGCGCGAGAAGCTGCTTGGCGCCTTCGCAGGCTCGCTTTGGGCGTGCGCTCCGCGGCAGGCGCGGCTCGAGGGCGTCGCCGCGGAGGCGTCCGTCGGCGCGGTTTGGGGCATCCTGCACCACTACGTGTTGCAGGGCGAAGCGAAGGTGCTGCCACGCATCGCGGGCAAGCTCACCTACATGCTGCTCTCGCCGACGCAGGGCGCCGAGCGAGCTGTCGAGGCGATCCTCGCGGAGCGAAGCCGTGGGGCGCCATGATGCTTGGTCGGCGCCGCTTCTGCGAACCTTTGCCTGCCCATGCGTCGTCTACTGATTCTCGGCTCGACTGGCTCGATCGGCACCCAGGCGCTTGACATCGTCGAACGCTCAGAGGAGCTCGAGCTCGTTGGGCTCTCCGCTGAGCGCTCCTGGGAGAAGCTCGTCGAACAGGCGATCCATCATGGCGTGAAGCGGATCGCGCTCGTCGACCTCGACGCTGCGGCAAGGGCCGCGGAGGCCTGGACCGACGGTGAGGTGCTTGCCGGCCCAGAGGGGCTCGTGCAGCTCGTCGTCGAATCGCAGGCTGAGCTCGTGCTGAACTCGCTCGTCGGCTCCGCTGGCCTTGGACCGACGGTCGCGGCGCTCGGCGAGGGCATCGACCTCGCACTTGCCAACAAGGAGTCGCTCGTCGTCGGCGGCGAGCTCGTGATGGCGCTTGCGGAGGCGACGGACAGGCGCATCGTGCCCGTCGACTCAGAGCACACCGCCCTGCACCAGTTGCTTCATGGCAGGGCGCCTGGAGAGGTGCGCCGTCTCACGATCACCGCGAGCGGTGGACCCTTCAGGGGCATGCGCCGCGAGCAACTCCAGGACGTGAGCGTCGAGCGAGCGCTTGCGCATCCGACCTGGTCGATGGGCGGCAAGATCACGATCGACTCCGCGACGCTGATGAACAAGGGTCTGGAGCTGATGGAGGCCCACCACCTCTTCGGCACGCCCTACGACAAGATCGACGTCGTCGTACATCCCCAGTCCCTGATCCATGGCCTCGTGCAGCTCGCAGACGGCGCGATGCTCGCCCACGTCGGCCCACGGGACATGCGTATTGCGATCTCCTACGCTCTGCATCGCGCGGAGAGCGTCGAGCTGCCGATCGAGCCGCTCGACCTCGCAGCGACTGGCTCGCTCACCTTTGAGCCCGTCGACCTCGATGCGTTTCCCTGCCTGCGCCTCGCGCGCGAGGCGGCGGTCGCTGGCGGCACCGCGCCCTGTGTCCTCAACGCAGCAAACGAGATCGCCGTCCACGCCTTCCTCAAAGGCCAGCTCAGCTTCAGCGGGATCCCTGCGGTGATCGATCAGACGCTCTCCGCGCTTGGCTGTGAGCCCGTGATCGCCTTCGAGACCCTCTACGAGGCGGATCGCCGCGCCCGCGAGCTCGCTGCAGAGACCGTCGCTACCCTCGCCTAGCGCAAGGCCCTGTGCAGCACGTTTCGTCTGGGCTCTCGCGGAGACGCCTCGCTGCCGATATAGGCGTGAAGATCCCATGCTCCTGCAAGACTGGGCGAGATGGACTGGTTCCTGACGATTCTTGGCATCGTGCTGCTGATCATGCTGCACGAGCTTGGGCACTTCCTCGTCGCGAAGGCGACTGGGATGCGCGTCGAGCGCTTCTCGGTCTTCTTCCCGCCCTCGATCCTGAAGCTGAAGCGGGGGGAGACCGAGTACGCGATCGGCGCGATACCGCTTGGCGGCTACGTGAAGATCACGGGGATGAGCCCGCAGGAGCTGGTCCACGTCGACGCCCGCGTCGCCGATCGGACCTACTTCATGAAGGCGCCCTGGCGGCGGATCGCGGTGATCCTCGCAGGCCCGCTCGTCAACATCGCGATCGCCTTCGTGCTCTTCGCCGCCGTGCTGATGAGCAGCAGCTTGATCGGCAAGCTCACGCTCGCGAACCTTGACCCGAACACCGAAGCGGTCCTACCGAGCACACAGGTGGTTGCGATCGACAAGGGCATGCCTGCCGCCCACGTGCTGAAGCTCGGCGATCAAATCCTCACGGTCGAAGGCAGGCCCGCGACGGTGCTCTCGGCGGAGCGGAGGATCTCCAAACACCGCTGCGCAGGCCCACAGGTCGAAGGCTGTCTCGCGGCCAAGCCCGTGCACCTCACGGTTCGCCGCGACGGCAGGGTGATCCCAATCTCGGTAAGGCCTCGCTACCTGAAGGCGGCGAAGCGCACCCTGATCGGCTTCGAATTCGGCGCGAAGGGCAAGCACTTCGGCGTTGCAGCCGCCGCATCGGCCTCGATATCCGCGATGTGGCACGCGACGACCCAAACGGTGACGAGCCTTGGCCGCGCGATCACGAGCTCCAAAGAACGCAAACAGCTGCACAGCATCGTTGGGATCACCGAATTCACCGAGGAAGCGGTCGCAAGTGGCCCTGGCAGGGCACTCATCGTGATTGGCTACGTCTCGCTCGTGCTTGGCGTGATCAACCTCTTCCCATTCCTGCCACTCGACGGCGGCCACATCCTCTGGGCGCTGTCGGAGAAGCTGCGCGGCCGCAGGGTCTCGCTCGCCGCGATGTGGCGCTTCAGCTCGATCGGCCTGCTGCTGCTCTTCTTCCTCGTCGTCAGCGGCATCCACAACGACATCAGCCGCATCGTCGGCTGAGGGTCGGCGGTCGACGCGCCAGCGCGCCGTTCAGGCGCCTGGTGCCCGCAGGCAGACCCAGCTCTTCACGAGCGGTCCGATGCGCTCAGGGAGCGCGCGCACGCCGAACAATGCCTCCAGCTCGCGCCGGCGCAGCAGCGAGATCTCCTGCCAGGACTCGTCGGCGCCAAGCCTCCAATATGCCCGTCGCAGCGCGAGCGGCAGCCAGTGCGCGCCAGGAAGCAGCGAGTGTGGCTCGATCGGAAACCCATATGCAGGCGTCTGCACGAAGAAGCCGCGACCAACGCGCCTGATCTCGCTCGCAAGCCCAGGCCTCGCGCTGGGGGGGACGTGCTCGATCACGCTGCTGCAGTAGACGACGTCGAACTCGTTCTCGGCGAAGGGGATCTGGACCGTCGCGTCCGCCTGGACGAAGGGCCCTGGGTACTCAGGGCGCGGGATGAGGTCGAGGCCAGTGATGTCGAGCTGCGGCTCCAGCGCCCGCAGGCCAAGGATGCCGCAGCCGACGTCAAGCACGCGCGCCTGCTGCGCCAGCCCGAGCAGCGGGAACATGCTCTCGTGCCGTCGCCTGCGCGCGTCTGCGGCGAACGGCGAGGCGAGCCTCGAAAGCGGTCCGCGAGCGGACGCATATATATGGGGCGCATCGCGTGGGGCCGCATCGCGTGGGGGCGCATCGCGCGCATTTCTGCCGGTCATCGCCGCAGATTATGTGGGCTGCGTGCGGCTCGGGGCACGCGGCGCCGTCTGGCGGGCCAAGGCGTGTGTCGCCGCGTTCACATCCCAGCCGCGCGGAGGATCCCCAGCGCCACGTACAATGGGGTCATGGCATCGAAGCGTCAGATACACGTCGGCCCAGTGCCGATCGGCGGCGGCGCGCCGGTCGCGGTCCAGACGATGACGAAGACCGAGACGGCGAACCTCGCCGCGACGATGGACCAGATCTTCAAGGTCGCGGAGGCGGGCGCTGACATCGTGCGCGTCGCGGTCCCGCGCGAGCAGGACGTCCAGGCCCTGAAGAGCATCGTCGCCGACTCGCCGATCCCCGTGATCGCCGACATCCACTTCAACCACACGCTTGCGATCAAGGCGATCGAAGCGGGTGCGCACTGCGTGCGGATCAACCCTGGCAACATCGGCGGTCAGGAGAAGGTCGCCGAGGTCGTGAAGGTCGCAACGCGCCACAACACGCCGCTGCGTGTCGGCGTGAACTCCGGCTCATTGCCAAAGCACCTGCTCCAGCTCGAGTTCGACAACCCCGTCGAGGCGCTCGTGACCGCTGCGGTGGAGACGGTTCAGCTGATGGAGCGGCTCGACTTCACCGACTTCAAGGTCTCTATGAAGTCGACCTCGGTTCCGAACACGATCGCCTCCAACAGGATGCTCGCCGAGAAGATCCCCTACCCGCTGCACCTTGGCATCACCGAGGCGGGCACGAAGTGGTCTGGCTCGCTGAAGTCCGCGGTCGGCCTTGGCACGCTGCTCGCCGACGGCATCGGCGACACGATCCGGATCTCGCTCTCCACCTTCCACGCGGAGGAGGAGGTGAAGGTCGCCTGGGAGATCCTGAAGGCGCTGAAGCTGCGCGAGAAGGGCCCCGTGCTGATCGCCTGCCCCACCTGTGGGCGCCTGCAGTTCGACATGGACACCGTCGTCGCAGAGGTCGAGCGTCGCCTCGAAGCCTATGAGGACCCGATCGAGGTCTCGGTGCTCGGCTGTGCGGTGAACGGCATCGGCGAGGCGAGGCACGCCGATTTCGGCATCACCGGCGCGAAGGACATGGGGATGATCTACTCGAAGGGCGAGCCCCTGAAGAAGGTCCCTACCGAGCAGCTCGTCGACGAGCTCTTCAAGGAGATCGATCGCTACTACGCTGCGGGCAAGAGGGTCGAGCGCGACGAGCGGCAGGCCGCCGAGGCGCGCGAGTGGCTTGCGGCCAACGAGGACGCGACCGCGCTCACACCCGAGAAACTTGCGGCGATGGAGGCGCAGGCCGCGAAGAACGACGCGGAGGCCGGTGAGCTGCTCGACTCGATGCTGACGCCTGCCGCCGCCGCGCCGCTGGACGAGGCCGCCGCGCCGCTGGACGAGGCCGCCGCGCCGCTACTGGACGAGGATGTCTCTCCCGTCGCGGGCCGCCGCTTCACGCGCAGCTGACGCTGTGCAGGCTGCCGCTTCACGCGCGGGCCGCCGCTTCACGCGCAGCTGACGCTGCTTGAAGCCTGGGGCGCGAGCAGCGCGTGGGTCGTCGTGCTCGCGCCCCTTGGCGTCAGCGCTGGCTTTTGCCGTTGCGGTGCTTGTGCGCGCTCTTGCGTTTTGAGGACTTCTTGTGGTGCTTCGAGGCTTTCTTGCCCGTTGATGACTTGCCGCCGGGAACGGTGAACGTCCGGTCCTGGCCGTACACCGGAGAGGATCCGTAGCCGTTGTCTGCGACGAGGCGATAGTGGTAGGTGGCGCCTGGCGCTGGCCGGTAGGCGTCTCCTGGCGGCGGCGAGGGTTCCAATTCCAGGCACGGCAGGGATATCGAGTGCGTCGCATCCGATGTGGGAGCGTCGACGAATTCGATCCCGCCGGTCGCAGATTTCTGAGACGTGACCCAGTAGGGGGTGTCGCCCCCTTGGTGCGGCGTGCACATGTGCCCATAGGACTTCGTCTTCCCGTACTGGACCGCATACCACGCGTATCCCTGTGCATGTTCGTTGAGCGTGCCGGTGAAGTAGGCCACGTGATGGACGTCGAACGGCTTGACCTGCACGGGCCCGGTGCTCACGGAGGGCGCCATCGTCGGCGCAGGAGAGGCGATCGTCTGGTCAGGACCGTCCGTCGTGCCGGCGACGACCCATCTGTAGTGGATCGTCTCTGTCAACGCCGGACGCTGCCAGTGCCACAGCTCGTTTTCGAGTTCGTCTTCGTGGATCCAGACGAGGCCGTCTGGCCACCGCAGCGCGAATGCTTCGTTGAGGGCAGCCGGTGCGGTATAGGAAATCGTGTGGTTGGATTCGTCGCCGCGGGCGATAGGGGGAGACTGCACCTGGATCGGGTCAGGAAACGAGGCCTTCGGGATGGCTTCGGCGTTGAACGTGGCCGAGGGCCTCACGTATTCGCTGTCGCCCCATTCCAACTCGCCGAGGCCGGAATATTCTTCGCCATGAGTGTTGATCGTCGCCGTGAAGGTGACGCCGTTCGCGGAGCTCTGTGTCGCGCTCTCAGAGACGATGCTCGGCGCCGCCATCGCGCTTGGTTGAATCGCGAACGCAAGGCCAATGGCGACGGCGGGCAGCGTCAAGGTTCCCTTCAGGTAGCGACTCATCTTCTCTCCTTCGCTTCCTTGTTTTCGACTTCCATGCATGAGGGGCAGCCGGTTCCGGTGGAGCCTGAGCCAGCTGTTCCCGGTGGAGCTTGGGCCAAACTCCAACGTAGCACGCTGCCTGAACGATTATGCAACGTCTGAGCTTGACGGCCCCACAACACAGGGGCCGACCACAGTGGCCGGCCCCTACGTGCCAATCAAGCGAAATCGACTACGAGACGGCCGAAAGGCGCTCGGCGACCTTGTCCCAGTCGACGACGTTCCACCACGCCTCGATGTAGTCAGGACGGCGGTTCTGGTAGTTGAGGTAGTAGGCGTGCTCCCAGACGTCGACGCCAAGCAGCGGCGTCTTGCCGTCCGAGATCGGGTTGTCCTGGTTGGCGCTGCCAACGACGGCGAGGCCAGAGCCGTCGTGGATCAGCCAGGACCAGCCTGAGCCGAACTGGTTGACGCCCGTTTCCTTCAGCTTCGCCTTGAAGTCGGAGACCGAGCCGAAGGCGGACTCGATCGCCGCAAGCAGCGCGCCAGAGGGGTCGCCGCCGCCGTCTGGGCTCATGCTCTCCCAGAAGAGCGTGTGATTGTAGTGGCCGCCGCCGTTGTTGCGGACCGCGCCGCGCTTGTCCTCTGGGACAGCGGAGAGGTCGCGCAAGACGTCCTCGATCGCGGAGCCGTCGAGCGAGGTGCCCTCGAGCGCCGCGTTGACCTTGTCGACGTAGGCCTGGTGGTGCTTGTCGTGATGGAATTCCATCGTCGCCTTGTCGATGTGCGGCTCCAGCGCGTCATATGCGTAGGGGAGCGGTGGAACTGTGTATGCCATCGGGGCTCCTTCTCGAGGGTTTGAAGATCGTCCAGATCCGCCCTTTGGACGGTCCTAGGCTGTTCTATCAGAGCGGCGGCGATCGGCGATCCTGGCCGTCGCGCCCTGCTACACAAGGGCTGCCCGTACCTGTCGCAACGAAACCGCCAGGACCAAAACGGCGGCACGACCTAGGATGTCGCGTCTATGACGAGGCTTTCCAGATCGAGGCTGCGATGACAAGGCTCTCTGAGTACCTACTGCCGACTGAGCGCAAGGCGCCCGCCGACGCGGAGGCGATCTCGCACAAGCTGATGGTCCGCGCTGGCCTGATCCGCCAGATCGGAGCGGGCATGTGGACCTGGATGCCCGCAGGCTGGCGGGTCCACCAGCGCGTCGTCTCGATCATCCGCGAGGAGATGGATGCGATTGGCGCCCAGGAGATGCTGATGCCAGTGCTGCAGCCCGCGGAGCTCTGGCGCAAGACGGGCAGGATCGCGATCGACGAGCTCTTCAAGCTGCACGACCGCAAGGGCGCAGAGCTCGTGCTCGCGATGACCCACGAGGAGGCGGTGACGACCCACGTCGCCCAGGTCGTGCGCTCATACAGGGACCTGCCGAAGATCCTCTACCACTTCCAGGTGAAGGAGCGCGACGAGCCACGTCCGCGCGCAGGCGTGTTGCGCACGCGCGAGTTCGTGATGAAGGACTCCTACAGCTTCGACCGCGACGATCAGGGACTCGCGAAGAGCTACGACCTGCACGTCGGCGCCTACGACAGGATCATGGAGCGCACAGGGCTGCGCTTCTACTGCGTCGAGGCGGACGTCGGCATGATGGGCGGCCTTGGCGCCCACGAGTACATGGCGCCCTGTCCCGCAGGCGAGAACGAGGTCGTGCTCGCCGGCTCCTACGCGGCGAACATCGAGGTCGCAAGCGCGACTCCGCAGCAGGTGCAGTTGACGGAGCCACTGCCTCAGCCAAGGGAGCTGAGCACCCCAGGGCTGACGAGCGTCGAGGAGGTGGCGACTTCGCTCGGCCTGGCCCCCGGGGCGTTGCTGAAGGCATATCCCGTCGTCGTCGAGGCAGGCGCCGCGAGGGCGAAGACGGGGAGCGCGGGGAACGTCGGCAACGCGAAGGAGGGCGGCGCTGGTGGCGCGTCGACATCTGAGGCGCCCGCGGACCGGCTCGTGCTCGTGCTCGTGCGCGGCGATCACATGGTGAACGAGATCAAGCTTGGGCTCGCCCTTGGCGCGCGCAGCAGGCCAGCGCGCCCAGAGGAGATCTCAGCGCAGCTGGGACCGCCAGGGTTCATCGGCCCTGTCGGCCTCGACGGGCGCGTCGAGATCCTGCTCGACAACGCTGTCGCCGAGCGCCTCGATGCGACGGAGGGCGGCTACGTGACAGGCGCGAACCGCCCTGACACACACCTGACGGGCGTGCGCCCAGGGCGCGACTTCGCCTTCAGGGCGGTGGACGTGCGCAGCGTCTGCGAGGGCGACACGATCGACGGCGTGCCCGTGACGATCGAGCCCGCGATCGAGGTGGGCAACATCTTCAAGCTGGGGCTGCGCTACTCAGAGCCGCTTGGCGCAACCTATTTGGATGAGAATGGCGTCCAGCAGGCGATCTGGATGGGCTGCTATGGCATCGGGCCCGCCCGCATCGCCGCAGCCGCGGTCGAGCAGTACGCCGACGAGCAGGGGATCTCCTGGCCGAAGGCGCTTGCGCCCTTCGCTCTGCATCTCGTCGCCGTCGGCAAGCAGGGATCGCCTGAGCGGGAGGCGGGCGAGCGCGTCTACGAGGCGCTGCGGGCGGCGGGGGTCGAGGTCCTCTACGACGATCGCGACGTCGGCCCTGGCGAGAAGTTCGCCGACGCGGAGCTGCTTGGCTGCCCGCTGCGGTTGACGGTCGGCAAGCGCGCGCTCGAGTCCGGGGAGATCGAGGTCCAGGTGCGCCGCGGCCGCGCCGCAGCGCCTGGCCTGCCGCTTGGCGGCGATGCGCCTACGCTCGCCGCTGGGATCGCAGAGCTGTGGCAAGACCTTCCCTAGCGAGGTTGGTCGGCCTCGACCGCTCTGGGCCTGCGCCGCAGCAGACTGTCGCAGGCAGCCCGCTGAAACCCTGGACGATCCCGAACGCGATCGGCTTCGTGCGTCTTGCGCTGATCCCCGCGTTCCTCGCGGTCGCGCTGATTGGCGGCAAGGGCGTGAGCGCGCTCGCAGTCGTGCTCTTCGCGGTCTGCGGCTGGGGCGACTACGCGGATGGGATCGCGGCGCGCGTCACTGGCCAGTACAGCCGCCTTGGGACGTTGATGGATCCGCTCACCGACCGCATGCTTGCGGTCTGCGCAGGCGCGGTCTGCTGGCGCTATGACCTCTTGCCGCGCTGGGCGATAGGCGTGATGATCGCGCGCGAGCTGGCGATGCTGCTCGTCGCCCGCCTTGGGCTCTCGAAGGGCATCGATGTGCGCGTGAACTGGCCTGGCAGGCTCTCGATCCTGCCGTTGATGGGCGGGCTCTTCTTCGCGATGGCAGGCCTGCACACGGTCGGCGAGGTGTTCTTCCTGATCGGCGTGGCGCTCTCGCTGATCGCCTTCGCGATGTACCTCGAGTACGGCCTGAAAACCGCACCGACAAGCTGATCTAGACCCTCAAGCTCAGCTTCAGGTTATGGGCTATACTGGCCCCTGGACCTGGAGGCGCGAGAGGACCGCGCCACGATCGCGGACGCTGGCGACAGGAGACTGGCGTCGACAAGGAGACGAGCTGCAAATGGACACCTTTCCAGACCTTGGGTCGATCAGCGACAGCGAATTGAAGGACCTGATCAGAGAGCTGACCGAGGAAGAGACGGACATCTCCTACAGGCGTCGTCTGCTGCACGGCAAGATCGACATCCTGAGGGCAGAGCTGGTGAGCAGGCTGCGCAGCAAGCACGAGGACGGCGAATCGGTGATCTCAGGGGACGATCTCGAGAAGCTGACGGACATCCTCGCGGGCCGTGAGCCTGAGCCGCCGGAGGACTGATGGCGCTCCACTGCCCCGAGTGCGGCTTCCTCAACAGCGAGGGAGCGAACTATTGCCAGCGTTGCGGGGCCTCGCTGGCACGGATCGAGGGCTCAGAGCCTGCGACCGCGACCTATCGCATCGACGACGAGACGGGCGAGCTGATCCCGCTCGACCCCGCGGAGGTGACCGCGAACGGCCCAGCGTTGGTCGTGCGCACAGGCGGCGGCAGAGCGGGGGAGAGCTTCCCGATCGAAGGCGAGCGTCTGAGCATCGGGCGCCGTCCCGAGTCAGACGTGTTCCTTGACGACGTCACCGTCTCGCGTGACCATGCGGTGCTCGTGAAGCGCGGCGAGCAGTGGCACATCGACGACGGCGGCTCACTGAACGGCACCTACGTGAACCGCTCACGCATCGACTCTCATCAGCTGCAAGAGGGAGACGAGCTGCAGATCGGCAAGTACAAGCTGACCTTCCACCTGCGCTGATGGCTGCGGAAGAGATCGATACAGGTCAGTTCGGCCCCGGGGCGAGGAAGGGGCTGGGCGACGACGACGGCAAGGCGATCTATGCGGGAGCGAAGCATGCGCTGGGCGACGACGAGGCGCTTGCCGCTGAAGACGCGCTCGCCGCTGGCGACGCGCTTGCGGCTGGGCTCGCCGACGCGGTCGCGGCCGCGGAACTGGAGGACAGGGAGCCAGCGAAGAAATCGATGACGATCGGCGCCGTCTGCAAGGCGCTTGGCCAGGAGTTCCCTGACATCTCGATCTCGAAGATCCGTTACCTAGAGGAGCAGAAGCTGCTCTCGCCAAGGCGCACCCCTGGCGGCTACAGGCTCTACACCCAGGGGGACGTTGCGCGCCTGCGTACGATCCTGCGCATGCAGCGCGACGAGTTCCTGCCGCTGCGCGTGATCCGCCAGGAGCTTGCCGCAGGACGCTCCGATGCGACGATCCCTAGCGAGAGCGGTCCCGCCGCACGCGACGGGATGCGCCCCTGGCGCTCGAGCGTGAGCGTGAGCCAGAGCAGTGGCGCGCTCTTCTCGCTCGCGGAAATCTTGGAGGAGTCAGGCGCAGAGGAGGGGCTCGTGCGCGAGCTCGAGGAGTTCGGCGTCGTCAAAGGCGAGCTGCGCGCCGGTGTGCGCTGCTATGACGAGACGGAGCGGGAGATCATCGGCGCCGTGGCCGAGCTCGCCCGCTATGGCGTCGGCGGGCGCAACCTGCGCGTCTTCCGCTCATCTGCAGACCGCGAGGCGAGCCTGCTGCAGCAGATCCTCGCCCCAGCGCTGCGCTCCCGTAACCCGCAGCGACGCAAGGACGCGGTTGAGGCCCTCGAGAGCCTCGCTGCGGTCACGACGCACCTGAAGCACCTGCTGCTCGTCCGCGACCTGCGCAAGATCCTCGGCTGATGGCGACGACGGCTTCTCGCGAGGCGGGGGCAGCGGAGGTCCGTGGCGAGGCGGAGATCCGTGGCGAGGCGGAGGTCCGTGGCGAGGCGGAGACGCGTGGCGATGCACAGTGCACCGCGGACGCGATGCCGGCTGAGCGCTCGCTGCGCAGCCTGATCAGAGACATCCCAGACTTTCCGAGGGAGGGCGTCCTCTTCAAGGACATCACGCCGCTGCTCGCCGACCCAAAGGCGCTTGCGCTCGCGGTTGACAGCCTCGCCGAGCTCGCCCAACCGTTGCAGCCTGACTGCGTGCTCGCCGCGGAGGCGCGCGGCTTCCTGCTTGGCCCAGCGCTGGCGCTGCGGCTTGGCGCAGGCTTCGTGCTCGCGCGCAAGCCAGGCAAGCTGCCGCATCAGACGATCGCCGCGGAGTATGCGCTCGAGTACGGCAGCGACAGCCTCGAGCTGCACGCCGACGCGATCAAGCCTGGCTCGAAGGTGCTCGTGCACGACGACCTGCTCGCTACGGGCGGCACCGCGAAGGCGCTCTGCGAGCTTGCGCAGCGCGCAGGCGGAACCGTCGTCGGCTGCGGCTTCCTGATCGAGCTCGCCTTCCTTGCCGGCCGCGAGCAGCTCACGCCCCACGAGACCCACGCGCTGCTGCGCTACGACGCCTGAAACGGGCGGGCGGGGTCTTCGAGGATGCCAAGCGCGACGAGCAAGCGCACGATCGGCGTGCCAGCGCAAGAGCTCTGGGAGCTGATCTGTGACCCGCACCACCTGCCGCGCTGGTGGCCACGCGTCGAGCGCGTCGAGGCGGTCGAAGGCTTCGCGTTCACTCAGGTACTGCGCAGCGACCGCGGCAAAATCGTGCGCGCAGACTTCCTCACGCTCGACAGGGACGAGCAGCAGCTGCGGGTGCTCTGGGCCCAGCAGATCGAGGGCACCCCGTTTGCGCGCGTGCTTGCTTCATCAGAGACTGAGGTGCGCCTTGTCGCGGCCAACGACGGCGCCGCGACAGAGGTCGCGATCACGCTCACCCAGACGCTGCCAAGGATGTTCGGCAGAGGCTCCCAGGCGCCACGTGTGCCTGCGGTCACGCCGTTCTCACAGTCAAGCTACGGCCTCTTCGCGCGCATCGGCAGCCCGATGGTGCGCCGCGCGGCGGCCTCGACGGTGAAGGAGGCTCTCAATGGGCTCGAGCGAATCGCTGGCTGAGCAGCCGCCGCTGTCGCCGGCGCAGCAGGCAGGCCCTCCGCGTGATGCGCAGGCGCCCGCCCAGATGCGCTGGTGGGGCTGGGGCGACGCAAAGCACGAGCCAAGCCTCGGAGCCGGGGCGTTGCAGAAGGTCGCAGAGGCCGTCGGGCTGGGCGAACGCCCGCAGCCGCCAGTCGCGCTCGAGCACGTGAGGGTCTTGCCCTCTGCGCTGAGCGATGCCGCCGCAGAGGAGCTACGGGGCCTGCTTGGCGAGGATCGCGTGCGCACAGACCACGTAGAGCGCGTCCTGCACGCGGCGGGCAAGGGCCACCTCGACCTCGTGCGCCTGCGCGCCGGTGAGCCTCATGCGACGCCTGATGCGGTGCTGCACCCAGGCGACGAGCAGCAGCTGAGAGCGATCCTCGATCTCTGCGCACGCCGTTCGATCGCGGTCGTGCCCTTCGGCGGCGGCACCTCCGTCGTCGGCGGCCTTGCGCCGCTGCGCGGGGCCAACGAGGCGGTCGTCTCGCTCGATCTTGCGGCGCTCTGCCGCATCAGCCTCGACCGCGAGTCGCGGATCGTCACCGCCGGCGCGGGCCTGCGCGTCGCCGAGCTCGAGCGCAGGCTGCGCAGCGAGGGCCTGACGCTTGGCCACTTCCCGCAGTCCTACGAGTACGTCTCGCTTGGCGGCTGCGCCGCGACGCGCTCCGCTGGCCAGGCGTCCTCTGGCTATGGGCGCTTCGAGGAGATGGTGATGGGCCTGAAGCTGATCGCGCCTGAAGGCGAGCTCGACGCGATCACCGTCCCCGCGAGCGCTGCGGGCCCTGACCTGCGCCAGCTGATCGTCGGCTCGGAGGGCGCGCTTGGCGTGATCAGCTCGCTCTCGCTGCGCCTGCACAGGACCCCGCCCGCCCGCAGCTATGAGGGCTTCATGTTCGAGGGCTTCGCCGCCGGCGTGAAAGCGCTGCGGACGCTCGCCCAGGACGGCCCGAAGCCGACCGTCGCAAGGCTCTCTGAGCAGCGCGAGACCGAGCTCTCGCTTGCGCTCTCGCAGAGCAGCGGCCTCGTCCAGCGCCTTGGCAGGCGCTATGTGACGATGCGCAGCCATGGCGAGGGCTGCCTTGCGATCCTTGGCTTCGAGGGCGAGGAGCAGGAGGTCGCGCTCGCGCGCAGGCGCGCGACCCAGCTCGCGAAGGACTGCGGCGCGCAGCGGCTTGGACGCCGCGTCGGCGAGGCCTGGCTTGCACAGCGCTTCGCGGCGCCATACCTGCGCGACGAGCTGCTCACGCATGGCGTGATGGTCGAGACGCTCGAGACCGCGACGACCTGGGCGAAGCTCGAGCATCTGCGTGCGGGCGTGACGACCGCGATCGAGCGGGCGCTTGCCGCCTGTGGCACGCCAGGGCTCGTCGGCTGCCACATCTCCCACATCTACGAGGGCGGCGCCTCGCTCTACTTCACGTTCCTTGCGAAGCGCCAGCTTGGCTCAGAGGAGCGCCAGTGGCACGCGGTCAAGCAGGCAGCCTGCGAGGCGATCGTCGGTCGCGGTGGCACGCTCAGCCACCATCATGGCGTCGGCATCGACCACGCCCCCTGGATCGAGCGGGAGCTTGGCGTGAGTGGCGTCGCGGCGCTGCGGGCGCTGAAGGCGGAGCTTGACCCAGCAGGCGTGATGAACCCTGGCAAGCTGCTGCCAGAAGAGCAGCCTTCGAGCCCTATTCGTGCAGCCTGAAGACGCCTTCGAGCACGACTGTGCCCGGCTGCTTTGAGTCTGGGCTCGTCTGGCGCGTGACCTCGATGCGCGTGTAGTTCGCGGCGTTCTTCGGCAGTACGCCCGCCGCGCTCAGTTCGCCCTTCGCGCCGACCGCCGGCGCTTCGTAGCCGGTTGGCCCCGTTTGTCCGTTAGGGTCGAGCAGCCAGACGGCGTAGAAGAAGCCATTGCCTTCGCTCGGTTCGAGATGGTTGCCCGCAAGCGCGAACAGATCCTGTTTCTTGCGGGTGATGATCTCGACCGCTCCCTGCGCAGAGCTGCCGCTTTCCGCGGCTTTGAGCGGCAGCACCGCGTCGCGGTGTTCGCCCGCTTCGGAGCTTTCGGTTTCGGCTCCTTTGGAGCCTGAGGTCTGAGCTGCGGACGGTTCGCTTGGGCCTTTGCCTTTGCCGCCGCTGAGAATCAACACGATCGCGACGACGATGATCACGGCGAGCGCGCCAAGCAGCGCAAGCCCGCCCCTGCGCGAGACGCCTGGCCTGCCGACTCGCTCCGGTTCCGGCTCTGGCTCCGGCTTGGCTTCCCCGGCGGGCGCGGTGCCAGCGTCGTCGGGGATCTCAGGCAGCTGGTCGGCGGTCACGTGCACGAGCTCGACCGCAAGCGCCCTCGCCCATTTGCGCGCGGCGGCGGAGGTCGAGATCCTCGCACGCGTACGCTGCGCCTCCTTGGTCTCCAACTGGCCAAGCAGGTAGTCGCCGACCTCTGCGCGCAGCGCTGGATCGAGCTCGCGCGCTAGCCCTGGGGCGAGCACCGCAAGCGCGGCGTGCGCGCGATCGTGGACGGCGTCTGGCGAGATCTCGAGCATCGCGCCGACCTCGGCGTATGTCTTGTGCTTGCGCAGCAGCAGCGAGAGTGTCGCGCGCTGGTCTGGTGGAAGCTGCTCGAAAGTCGTCATCTGGCCCTGTCGTAGGCTATCGTGGCCGCGCGATGGCGATGCCAGATGCCCAGCAGATCAACGAGGCGCTCGTCGGCTTCGACCGTCTCTACGGGCTCGAGCTGCTCGAGTGCTCGCAGGAGCGCGTGTACGCCCAGCTGCAAATTCGCGACGAGCTGCGCCAGCCTGCGGGGCTGTTGCATGGCGGTGTGATCGCCTCGGTCGCGGAGTCGCTCGCGTCGCTGGCGACAGGTATCACGGTCTTCGAGCAGGGTATGACCGCGGTTGGCCTCTCGAACAACACGAGCTTCCTGCGCCCGCTGACGCAGGGCCTCGTACACGCCGAGGCGCTGCGCCTGCACCATGGGCGCACGACCTGGGTCTGGGACGTGCGCTTCAGCGACGACGCCGGCAGGCTCTGCGCCTTGACGCGCATGACGATCGCCGTGCGGCCTCTGCCCGAGCAGCGTTAGGAGCTTCATATTTCTGTTCCGGCAAGCGCATGCGCTTGCCGGCCGGTCTGCGCATGCGCAGACCGGGGGCAGGTCGCATGCGACCTGCCCTGCCAACCCAAGCTCATTCACTCGGAATCGGGGGAAGCAGCTTCAGCGGGTGCGTGCGCTGCGAGCTCAGCGCCTTTTCGGATTCTTCGCCAGTCTGCAACGCTGCGGGCAGCGGCGCGCCAGGTTCGCCCAGCTGGTTGATCGGGACCATTGCCTGCGCGGCGGCGAGCGCGATCGAGCGCCTGCGCGCCCTGATGTCGATCACCGCGTTGCTCGTCTTCAGCTCGACGACCTCGCCGCGCTCCGCGATCACCGCCTTCACGCCGCGGACCGTCGTCGTTTCAGTGTCATGGGTGTCGATCCCTGGGATGAAGGGGCTTTCAGGTGTGCTGATCAGCTCGAGCGGCGTGAGGCAGGCCTCCTGGCCGCCGACGTAGCAGTTGCCGTACTGCACGGTGTAGGCGCCGCCGATGTCAGGCAGGGCCGAGGTCAGCTTCAGCCCATGGAAGCTCGCGCCCACCCAGTAGATCGGGTAGCGCTGCACTTCGAGCAGACGCTCGAGCGCGACGTTGCCGACGGGCTGGTCCTGCAGCGTGCTCGCGCAGCCGTCAAGCAGGCCCGCAAGCCCGCAGGCGAGCGTGAGCGCAAGCGCGCGACGGGCGACGGTGAGGCGTCTGGCTTCAGGGCGAGGCTCAGCCACGGTAGCGGTTGGTGATCGGCATGCGGCGGTCCCTGCCAAACGCCCTCGTCGTGACCTTGATCCCAGGCGGGGCCTGCCTGCGCTTGTACTCGGCGAGATCGACGAGCCGCAGCGCGAGGTCGACCGCGTCGGCGGGCAGGCCCTGGGCGAGCAGCTGCTCGCGGCTGAGATCCTGCTCGATGTAGCCCTGCAGGATCCTGTCGAGCAGCGGATAGGGGGGCAGCGAGTCCTCGTCGCGCTGGTCTGGGCGCAGCTCCGCGGAGGGCGCCCGCTCGATGATCGAGATCGGGATCGGCGTCTGCGCTTCGCCGTATGCGGTTCCCTGCGGCGAGTTGCGCCAGCGGCAGAGCTCGTAGACAAGCGTCTTCGGCACGTCCTTGATCACCGCGAAGCCGCCTGCAAGGTCGCCATAGAGGGTGGAGTAGCCGACCGACATCTCCGACTTGTTGCCAGTCGTCAGCACGAGCCAGCGATGCTCATTGGAGAGCGCCATCAGCAGGTTGCCCCTGATCCGCGCCTGCAGGTTCTCCTCGGTGAGCCCAGGCGGGCGCCCCTGCAGATGCGCGCTCAGCGCCTGCGCGTAGGCGTCCATCAGCGGCTCGATCGGCAGCTCCTCGCAGTCGATGCGAAGCGCTTTGGCGAGCATTCGCGCGTCCGCCTGGGTCCCCTGCGAGGAGTGCTGGGAGGGCATCACCGCGCAGCTGACGTTTTCGGGGCCAAGCGCGTCGGCGGCGAGGCAGGCGACGAGCGCGGAGTCGATGCCGCCAGAGAGGCCAAGCACGACGTGCTCGAAGCCGTTCTTGGTCACGTAGTCGTGCAGCCCAAGGCGCAGTGCGGCATAGACCTCCTGCTCAGGGGAGGCGATCGGCTCGCGGAGGCTGTTCGTCGCCATGCCGCGGGGCGGCTGCGCGCCGGCGGACGAAGGGGTCGCCTGGCTCGATGCGGCGGGTCCCTGGCTGTGGCTGGGGACGTGCCCGAACACCGCGACACTCGCGCTTGTCGTCTTCGCCGCGGGACGCTGGCCTGCGTCGCGCAGGCGCGCCGCCGCTGCCGCAGCAAGATCGAGCTCGCAGATCAGCAGCTCCTCCTCGAACTGGGCCGCTCTCGCAAGCGTCCTGCCAGTGTGGTCGATCGCGCAGGAGCGCCCATCGAAGACGAGCTCGTCCTGGCCGCCGACGAGCCCGCAGAAGGCGACACAGGCGACGTTCTCGCGGGCGCGTTGGGCGAACATCCGCTCGCGCTCGTCGCCCTTGCCCGCGTAGTAGGGGGAGGCGGAGATGTTGACGAGCAGACGTGCGCCTGCGTTCGCCTCATCCGATGCAGGCGGCCCTGGGGTCCACATGTCCTCGCAGATCGTGAGCCCGACGCGCTCAGCGCCAAGCTCGAGCACCGCGCCGCAGCTGCCTGCCCTGAAGTAGCGCTGCTCGTCGAAGACCCCGTAGTTGGGCAGGTCGAGCTTGCGGTAGACCGCGTGCAAGCTGCCGTCCGCGAGCACGGCGGCGGCGTTGTGGACGCCCTCTGCGGCGCGCTCCGGGAAGCCGACGACGGCGACGATGCCCTGTGCCTCGGCGGCCAGCTCTGCGAGCGCGCTTGCTGCGTCCGCAAGGAAGTGCTCACGGAGCAGAAGGTCCTCTGGGGGATAGCCCGTCAGCGCGAGCTCAGGGAAGAGCGCAAGCTCCGCCTGCGCGTCGCGCGCGCGCACGATCCCATCGCGAATCCTCGCGAGATTGCCGGGGATGTCGCCGACGGTTGCGTTGATCTGGCAGAGGGCGAGCCGCATGCTCGCGTGAGCCTAGCTTGGAGCTCGGCGCGAGGGGGCCATCGGAGGAGAGCGCATTGAAACGCGTTATGCGCCAGAATACCAGCCATCGTGCGGACCAATGCCAGGGACGGCACCGCACGAGCTAATCGCTCGGTAGGCGATACGACGAGGGGTCAAGGCCAAAGATGGCTGCCATCAGGCGGACCGTCATAGGACATGTGACAGGGCCACATGGCCGGCATGGCGATTGCGCATGCAACCGCCCATGGTAGGCTCACGCGCGGGTTCAACTTGGGATGAATATGGGAGATGCTACTGATGATTCGAATTAGAGATGGAGCTCTGGCGGTCGTCGTGATTGCGGCGGGTCTGCTGTCCTTTGGCGCTTCAGGCGCGCTTGCAGGCAGCGGCGATTTCTGCCAGTCATGCAGCATGTCCTCGGGGCAGGAAGTGAAGGGGCCTGAACGCGCTCGCTTCAGCGAGGTCGAGACCTGGAACTCGAACGGCAAAGGCCAGGCGAGCTGCGCAGGCGTAGGCTCCATTGGCAACTGGCAGGCTTTCGCCTGCTCGAATGAGTCCAGTGAAGGCTACAAAGAAGCGTATTGCATCTCAGGCTGCAGCGGCAAAACTTCGATGCACGCATTGCTCGAAGACGCCAGCCCCTTCAGCAGCGTGTTCACCGGCTGGGAAAGCTATTCGGAAACCGCTTCAGACGTGCAGTCAGCCTCGGCGGGCGTCTTGGTGGGATCGAACATCGTTGCGCCGCCGCTGTCGCAACCTTCAGGTACGGCATCTGCGGCAGATGACGTTGCGGCGGGCCTCAGCGCCTTCGCTCGTCCCCGGCGGACGAGCGACGCGATTCCGGCGTCGGCGACGATCGTCTTCTCGCAGGCTTCGGGCGCGAACCAGTCACTTTCGCGTCGCGTCGGGGAAGACGGAGTCGAATCCTGGTTGATCCCAGGGGCTGAAAGTCTCTGCCTGGAGTCGCGCATGGCGGCTGATGGCATCGGCGGCGCGACCTGCGCTTCGCTGAACGACGTCGAAGCCGGCGAGCTGGGGCTCACCGCGAGCGTCGCCGCTGATCCTGGCGTCGAACTCGTCGCGGGGGTGATGCCAAGCGGCGTCAGCTCCGTGAAGCTGACGCTTGCCGAAGACGGCTCGATCACCGTGCCCGTGAGTGAAGACGTCTATCAGGCGATCGTGGAAGGGCCCGTGATCGCCGCCACCGCAGTGGGGCAGGACTCGTTCACGACCCTGCTTGCGCCTGCCAGCACCGCTGGCATACGCGTCGGCTAGCGCTTGTCAAGACGGGGCTGCGCCGCTGGCGCGGCCCCGTCCTTCTCCTCATCGCGTGCGCTCGCGTCACAGAACCTGACGTCGTCCGTCTACGGTATGGGCCGACTGTCAAGCGGCCCTTCTGAGATGACTCTGACGAGCGCCGACATAGCCCAGCTGTTCGACAGCTTCGCCGAAGAGCTGCTGGCGTTCTACGTTCGCCGGACGCTGCTCCCAGACGTCAGCGTCGAACTGCTGGCGGAGACTTTCGCCTCGGCATTCGTCGCGCGCGAGCAGTGTCGTGCGAGTGACCTGCAGGGACAGCGCGCGTGGCTCTACGGCATCGCGCACAATCAGCTCGCCGACTACTTCCGGCGTGGTCGCGTCGAACGCCAGGCGCTGGAGCGGCTCGGAGTCGATCCGCGTGGCCTGACGGACGCGGAGTACGACCGCATCGAGGACGAGCTGAGCTCGCAGCAGGTGCACGAGCTGCTGAACGCCGAGCTCGAGTCTCTGCCGGTGGAGCAGCAGGACGCTCTGCGTCTGCGGGTCATCGAGGAACTTCCCTACGACGAGGTTGCCCGCTCGCTCGGTGTCAGCGAGCAGGCGGCCCGTGCGCGCGTGAGTCGCGGGCTGCGCGCCCTGCGGCGGTCACAGGCGGCAGTCAACCTGAGAGAGGCGACGGACCATGTCTGAATCCACATCGAACCTGTGCGATCTTCCGATCTTCGGCGAGCTGCGCAGCGAACTGCTGACGGCGTTCATCGCCCACGAACAGAGCGAGCAGGCACGAAGCCGGTCAGACATTGGACAGCCAGGGTTTGTGCAGAGGCTGCTGCGCTGGCTGCGCTCGCCGCTGGCGATCGTGCTCGTGGCGGTTTCCGTCTCGGGAACGGGCATCGCGCTCGCGATCACCCTTGGCGGTGGACATGCCGTTACCCCCAGGGAATGGGAATCTGGTCATAGAGCGGTGCCAGAGCAGAAGATCGTTCCTGCCCAGGCGGCCCAGCTCGGCATCCTGCGCAGCGCGAGAACCGCCTACGACGTGGTGCCCAGCAGCCTCGTGCCGTTCCTCGCGAATTCCTTGTTCGCGGGCGCCAATGGAGCCAACTTCGGGCTTGCGCGGCGTGCCCAGGGCTTTTCAAGCGGCGCGGCCTGGGTCGTTCCAGGGGCGGGCAACGTATGTCTGGTCGCCGTGTCGGCGCTCTCTACGGCTGGGCAGGTGCCCAAAGATGCCGAGATCGCTGCGGACTGCAAGCCTGACCGCTTGATCTCCGAAGGCGCGCTTGCGTACAGCGGCGGGGATGACAAACCAGACGAAGTCTTCGTCGCAGGGCTCGTGCCAGACGGGGTTGGCACGGTCATGGCCAAGCTTGCCGGCGGCGGGGAAGAAGAGCTGACGGTTCATGACAACGTCTACATGGCCGCGCTCAACGGCTCGGCTTCGTTGTACTTCGAAGCCTTCGGTAAGCGCACGAACTTGGGCGAGGCAAGCTCGCTCGCCGAACGCAACCGCCGCAAATGTCTGGCGACGCATAGCGCCGCCTCTTGCAAGGCCCTCACGGAAGGAGGCCACTGATGTCAACGCTCACGGTTGCGATGCCGGAGCCCCGAAGGCATGACGGGGATGTACTCATGCCTTTCCCGCCGGTCGTCGGCGACCCTACGAGCGGCGAGGGCTTCTTCGCGGTGCTTGGCGACAGCGGCCAGCTGACGCTACTGCGCGAGCTGGGCGCGGCGGGGCCACTCGCCCGCAGCGAGCTCGGGAGTCGCCTCTACGTCTCTGAGCGCACCTTCGCGCGGCAGTTGAACTCGTTGATGCGGACGGGGCTCGTCCTCAGTCGTCCGATGGTCGAGGACCATCGGCGCCTGGAGTGCGAGCTGACACAGGCGGGAAGTGAGCTGCTGCAGGTCGCGAGGTACACGGACGCTGTTGCGTTGCTTGCGCCATCTGTGCAGTTCTGGTCGTCGCGGCCGATCACGGAGATCGTCGCCGACTGGCGCAATCGCCTCGTGCTGCGTGCGCTGCTTGCTGGCACGCAGTCCTTTGGCAGTCTGCTGCATCTCGAGCCGGCGCTCACGCATGGCGCGTTGGCGCGGCACCTGAAGGTGCTCGTAGACTGTGGCCTCGTGCGCGTCGTCAAGCCCGCAGGCGGCGGGCCGCTCTACGAGCTCGGCGAGACGACCCGCCTGCTCGGGCGTGCTCTGCTGCTCTCCGCGCGCTGGCACCTGCGCTGGGCGCCAGAGCGTCTGCCGCGCGCGTCTGGTGACCTCTCGGGCCTGATCCACCTCGTCGCGGCTCTCACCCGCGTGCGCCTTGGCGTCCACGGAATCTGCCGCCTCGGCGTGCAGGGACAGCCCACGATGTCGAATTGGCCAGATGTGCACGTCTTCGTTGATGCGGGCAGCAGCCGGCCGCTTGTGCTCTCGCCGATGCGACAGCCAGACGCATGCGCCGAGGCGAGACCGCTGACCTGGTGCGAAGCGCTGCTGACGGGCGAGCTCAGCGGCATTGAGATCGAAGGCTCAGAGGATCTGATGGAGGCGTTGCTGCTCGCGCTCGCAAGAGCGCTCGAGCCCGTGGCTTGAGCGGGGAACGTGTGTCGCTCAGCTGCGTGCCGTGGGCGCGGTGGTGGCGTGTTGCTTCGCTGGCTTCGTGGTCTTGCGCGCGGCTGGCTTTGTCGCCTTGCGCGCTGTGAGCTGCCCGCTCTTGCCGCCCTTAGGCGCGCCTGAGCGCCGCCTGCGGATGCCTGCTGCGCTTGCGAGCGAGTCGATCGCCTCGCGCAGCGTCTGCGCGATCTGCTCGACGGCGGGGACCGCGTCGTAGTCGGCGAGCAGGCCAAAGCCGAGCTTGCCGTCATAGCTCATCACCGCGAGGCCAAGCGCCTGACGCTGCGCGAGCGGCACGACGGGGTAGAGGCGCAGCAGCTTGTGGCGCAGCAGGTAGAGCGGGAACTGTGGCCCTGGCACGTTCGTGACGACGAGGTTGAAGTAGCGCTGGCGCGCCTGCAGGCGCGCGGCCTGGCTGAGGATCGTCGGTGGCGCGAAGCCCGCGAGATTCGTCAGCGCCTCAGCGCCGACCGCCTGGCCAGAGCTCTTCAGGTCGAGCATCGCGTCGCGCACGTAGGCGTAGCACTCCGCGGGGTCCTCGATCCCGACAGGCAGCGGCGCCCACATCGCCGCGACCTTGTTGCCAAGCGCGCCGCGCTCGATCTCGGCGCGCACCGAGACGGGCACCATCGCCTTCAGCACGAGACCCTGCGTGTCGTGGCCGCTGGCGCGCAGGTGCCTGCCAAGGGCGAGGCTGACAGAGCCAAGCACGACATCGTTGAGCGTGCCGCCAAGCGCGTCCTTGATCTGCTTGAAGAGGTCGAGATCCGCGTCGACCCAGGTGTAGCGGCGGTGCGGGCCGATGTCGACGTTGAAGGGCGTGTGCGGCGCTGGCTGCTCGAGGCCTGGCAGCGTTGCGGCGGCAAGCCCCATCCCGCTCTCGCGCAGGCGCGAAAGCGCCCTGCGCGGCGCACGCAGCATCGCTCTTGCGCCGCGCAGCATCTCCGTCGGCACGGTCGTACGCTCGAGCAGCGCGTCCGCAAGCAGCTTCGCGGTCCCTGGGCTCGGCGGCGCGACCCAGGGCGTTGGCGGCCTATTCGCGTGCATCGCGTCAGGGGCGACGTCGAAGAGCACTGTCGTGATGTCGACGCCAGAGATCCCGTCGACGAGCGCATGGTGGGTCTTCGCGATCAGCGCGAAGCGATCGCCTGCCATCTCGTCGACGAGCCAGATCTCCCAGAGCGGCTTGGAGCGGTCAAGGCGCTGTGAGAAGAGCCTTCCTGAGAGCTGCTTGAGCGCCTGCTCGTCCGCAGGCGCAGGCAGTGCGGTGTGGCGCACGTGGTAATAGGGGTTGAAGCGCGGATCGTCAGTCCAGACCGGCCTGCCCTGGCCAAGCGGCACGAACGAGAGCCTCTGCCTGTAGCGCGGCACGAGGTGCAGCCGCCCAAGCACGTGGTCGACGAGCTCCTGGTAGCTCGGCGCTTTGCCCTCGAGCACCATCACCGAGGCGACGTGCATGTGTGCGGTCGAGTGGTCCTCCAGATGCAGGAAGGCGGCATCGAGGCCGCTGAGGCGGTCGGGGTTGGCCATGGGTGTGATTGTGGCGGTTCGAGGGCTTCGGCGTCAATGACAGTGCGCAAAACACCGCCTGCAAGTGTCCTGGCAGTGTGCGCGGCGTCACAGAATGGCTGTCGAAGTGCTCTAGGGTTGACGCACTTGACTTGACAGAGAAGCCGATCCGTCCTCACGAACGGGGACGGGCGGGACCCAGATGCCAGGCCGCCTTCTGTTTGCGCGGCTGGCAGGGGCGGATCGGTCGCTTCGGCGGCCGCAGCGCAGCAGCCGAGCCGGCAGCCCTCGACAGGGGCGTCGACCGTCGCGTTGTCGCGTGCTCCGTGGACAGCGCCGAGGTTTGGCTGCGCCTAGCGTGGCTGGCTTTGCTCGTGCTCCATCTCGCCGGCGTGAACAAGGAGGTACCCGGATGCTCTTGACCACGACGACGCCCGCGATACAGCAGGAAGCGTCAGCAGCAACGCCAGCGACGATCGACGTGTTCGCGATCGGATCGCAGCCGCTGAGCGCGCGTCACAAGGGCCACATTCGCATCAGGCGCAGCAGGCTGAACGTGCTCGCAGGCCACGTCGCGACAGTGAACGGCACGCTGCGCCCGCACACTGGCGGCCTCAGAGTCGCGCTGCGGGCCCTGCATGGCCGGCATTGGGTGCCTGTGGCACACGCCACGACCGGCGCGCGTGGGCGCTTCCGGCTGCGCTACGAGCCAAAGGCGACAGGCAGCTGGCGCATTCAGGTGCGCATCCACGGCAATGGCGCCATCACGCCGAGCAAGGTGCGGCTTGGCAGGCTGAGCGCCTACAGGCTCGCCGACGCCTCCTGGTATGGCGGCGGCGGCGAGACCGCCTGCGGCAGCGAGCTGACGAGCGCGACGATGGGCGTCGCGAACAAGACGCTGCCCTGCGGCACGCCCGTGACTCTGCGCTACCACGGCCACACCGTGACCGTTCCCGTGATCGATCGTGGGCCCTACGTGGAAGGACGCGAATACGACCTCACCGAAGCGACGAAGCAGGCGCTTGGCTTCGAAGGCGTCGCGGAGGTCTGGGCGACGCGCTGAGGCTTCGCGGTGCGAGGCGAGGTCGGCTGCGTGGCCCGAGGCGAGGCGGGCCGCCTAGCTGGCGTGACCTGGCTGGACGTGCCTCAGTTCCGAGCGAGCACGACTATGCCGTAGGCGACGGCGGCGAGGCTCCCGAGCAGGCAGAGGACTGTGAGGAGTCCGTATGCGAAGAGCACGCTGCCTCGTTCGCGCTGCTCGCTTGCGCGTGTCATGCCGAGCACCGCGAGTGAGAAGAGGATTGCGACGCCAACCGTCGCGCCGATCGCGTCGGCGATGACATCGAGGAGTTTCCCCACTTCGACGATCGAGGCGATCATGGTGTGGATGTCAGGCCGTGGGCGGCTGCACGGGTTGCCCGCAGGCGGCGTCCGAACAGTGCGAGCAGCACGGAGAGCAGGCTGATCGCTATCACGAGTGGCCCGAGCGCCCCGGTGCCGAACACCCTCGATATCGCGTAGGCAAGCGCGCCAACGGCTGCGGCGGCGGGAAGCGTGAGAACCCAGGCGATGGCGATGTTGCCTGCTACGCCCCAGCGCACGGCGGAGAGGCGCTTGGCTGCTCCAGCGCCCATGATGCCGCCGGAGATGACGTGTGTCGTCGACAGCGGATAACCAGCTGCCGAGGCGGCGAGGATGACCGCGGCCCCGGCTCCTTGGGCGGCGAATCCCTGCGCCGGGTCCATCTTGATGATCCGGCTTCCCATCGTCCTGATGATCCGCCAACCACCGCTGAAGGTGCCAAGGGCGATTGCGGACGCGGCACTGAGAACGACCCAGATCGGAACCTGGAAGTTGCTTGCGCTCAGCGTTCCATGCGCGACGAGCGCAAGCGTCATGACGCCCATCGTCTTCTGTGCGTCGTTGGTTCCGTGCGAGAGCGCGAGCAGTCCCCCAGAGACGATCTGACCCGCACGAAACGCCCTCGACACCGGTCCCGGTCGCAGCCGGCCGAGTATGCGATAGGAGATCGTGATTGCGATTGCGGCGGCGGCAAAGGCGAGAATCGGGGAGAGCAGTGCTGGGACGATCAGCTTGCCAAGCAGGCCTTCGCCGTCGATTGCGCCGAACCCATGAGCGACGAGCATCGAGCCGACGAGGCCGCCGATGAGCGCGTGGGAGGAGCTCGACGGGAGGCCGAAGTACCAAGTCGCAAGGTTCCACGCGATCGCACCGATCAACCCGGCGAACACGACCGTCGTCGTGACCTGCGAGGTGTCGACGAAGCCCTTGCCGACCGTATCGGCGACCTTCAGCGAGATGAACGCGCCGGCGAAGTTCAACAACGAGGCTATGCCGATCGCGATGCGGGGTGGCAGCGCGCGTGTGGAGATGGACGTGGCGACCACGTTTGCCGTGTCGTGGAAGCCGTTGGTGAAGTCGAACGCGATCGCAGTCGCGATCACGACGACAAGAACAATGTCGCCTTGCATCACGCGTTCTTGATGACGATGCCCTCGAGTGTGAAGGCGGCACGCTCCGTCGCGTCGATCGCATTCTCGAGCCGCTCATAGATGTCCTTCCAGCGGATCACGATCATCGGGTCGATCCCGCCGTCGAACAGCGCGGCCACCGCTTCGCGCACGACTCTGTCGCCCTCGTTCTCGAGTCGATGGGTCTCGATCGTCTGCTCTTGAATGTCTCTGAAGCCCCTGATCAAAGGCACTGCCTTGGCGATCTCGGCGGTCGCGCTGCGCAGGATGCCGGCGAGCGTCTGGGCCTGCGCCATCGGCGCCTCGATCTTGTAGAGGCCGAGGTAGTCGGCCACCTCGTCGATGTAGTCGACGATGTCGTCGAGCGCACCGGCGAGCTGCAAGATGTCCTCACGCTCGATCGGGGTCACGAAGGTGTGGTTCAGTCGCTGGATCACGTCGTGCGTGATCCGGTCGCCCTCGTGCTCACAGTCGCGGATGTCAGCCGCCAAGCCAGATGACTCTGGATATCCGGCAAGCATCTGCTCGATCAGCTCGCCCGCGCGGGCAATGTTCGCGCCTGCTTGGTCGAACAGGTCGAAGAACTCGTTGTCGGTGCCTCGCAATATGCGCACGATCCCTGCCATCTGACCTCCCTGGCGCGACCGATCGAGGCGCGCCCATCGCCAGCGTGAACGGCCTAGAGGAAGGGCTCCTGAGTCGTCACCCGGCCAAGCCGATGTAAAGACTATGTAATCGTCCGAGCTGGCATAGGCGCGGCCTCCGGTCTGCAAGGTCCGGCGCGAAGCCGTCCCTGAAAGCAGCGTGAAGTCGCTGTCGCAGAGCGCCCTGCGTGGACCCTAGATCGAACGGATGTTCGTCCTACCTGTCCGCTCCTGGCTCTAACGTCGAGGCTGATGAGCTCTGAGATGCGCGTGGCGCACATCGACTGTGACGCCTTCTACGTCTCGGTCGAGCTGTTGCGTAGGCCAGAGCTGCGCGGCAAGCCCGTCGTCGTCTCGGGAACGGGGCCGCGCGCGGTGGTGACGACCGCGAGCTATGAGGCGCGGCGCTTTGGGGTCGGCTCAGCGATCCCGGCTGCGAGGGCACGACGACTCTGCCCCGAGGCGATCTTCCTGCCGCCGGACTTCCCTATGTACAGGCAGGTCTCCAAAACCGTGATGGAGATCGTGCGTGCGCACGTCGAGCGCGTCGAGGTCGTCGGGCTCGACGAGGCCTACCTCGACCTCGACGGCTTCCTCTCACCGCGCGCGGCGATGCGCAGGGTGATCGCAGAGGTCGCGCGCGGGACGGGGATCGCCTGTTCGGTTGGGATCGGGCCGAACAAGCTCGTCGCAAAGGTCGCCTCCGACGCGGAGAAGCCGCGCGGCTTTGTCGCGCTCACGCGCGAGGAGGCGTGCCTGCGCTTCGCAGGAGCCCAGCCGCGGCTGCTGCCAGGCATCGGCCCGAAGACGGCGTTAGCGCTCGAACAACTGGGGATCCGCACGCTCGGCGAGCTCGCCGCGACCCGACCTGCGCTGCTGGTCGAGCGCTTCGGCCCCAACCACGGCGGTGACCTCGCGCGGCGTGCACGCTTCGAACACGATGGCGTCGTGACGCCGGTGCGCGAGGCGGTCTCCGAGTCGCGCGAGCGGACCTTCGACGTCGACATCGCCGACGCGGCGAGGCTCGCCGAGGAGCTGCGGCGCATGGCGGGCGAGCTCTGCGAGAGCCTCGCTGTCCACGGTCGCCAGGGCCGCACGATCGGGATCAAGGTGCGCCTCGACGACTTCTCGACCGCGACGCGCGCAAAGACGCTTGCCGAGGCGACCTGCGACCCATTGCTGGTCACCGAGGTCGCGCTGGGGCTGCTGCGCGACTACGACCCGCCGCGTCCAGTGCGGCTGCTTGGCGTGCGCGTGGGCAGCTTCGAGGGCCAGGCGGCCGCCGAGCGCACAGGGCTGCGCGACGACTCGCAGCTCGCCCTGCCCGTGTAGGGGCCTGCGCGTCGGCTACTGTTGCCGCGATGCCACTCGCGAAGGTGGGGGAGATCGAGCTCGATTACGAGCGCAGCGGCTCAGGCCCGCCGCTCTTGATGATCATGGGCATGAGCGGCACGAAGGACCATTGGGGCGAGCCGTTCCTGAACGCGCTGCGCAGCGACTTCGAGACGATCGTCTACAACCATCGCGGCGTTGGCGACTCAAGCCGTCTGCAGGGGCAGTTCACGATCGCCGAGCTCGCCGCCGATGCGGCTGGCCTGCTCGCCGCGCTGAAGATCGAGCAGGCACACGTGCTTGGCATCTCGATGGGCGGGATGGTCGCCCAGGAGCTCACCCTCGCCCACCAGCAGCTGCCACTGACGCTGGCGCTTGGCTGCACCTACTGCGGCGGCGAGGGCAGCGCGCTGACAGGCAGCGAGACGATGCAGCAGCTGAGCGCTGGTGTGGCGTCACGCGATCGCGAGCGCGCGATACGCGCGATGTGGGAGGTGAACGTCTCTGCGGAGCTCGCGGCTAAGGACGAGCCCTGGCAGCGCTTTCGTGCGACCGGGATGCGCAAGGGCGTCACGCTCCCCGTCGTGATCGAGCAGATGCGGGCGATCTCCGAGCACGACACCTCGACGCGCCTGCCCAAGATCCGGACGCCAACGCTTGTCGTGCACGGCACCGAGGACAGGATGCTGCCCGTCCAGAACGGGCACATGATCGCGAGACTGATCGCCGGAGCCCGCCTTGAGATCATGGAGGGGATTGGGCACCTCTTCTTCTGGGAGCGCCCAGAGCGCGCGGCCGAGCTCGTACGCGAGCACGTCTACACGCATGTCTGATGAGCTCGTCGTGCAGGCGGGCGACGGCACCACGCTCGCGGTCGAACGGGCCGGCGAGGGCACGTCGATCGTGCTGCTGCACGGGTTGACCGCGACGCGCCGCTACGTGGTGATGGGCTCGCGCATGCTGGAGCGCTCCGGCTGCGACGTCGTCGCCTACGACGCGCGCGGGCATGGCCGCTCGGCGCCCGCCGCCGAGACCGTCGGCGAGGCGGCGAGGGGCGACGCCGAAGCGATCCGCAACGCACTCGCGGCCGGCGATGCGCGCTCGGCGCGCGTCACGCTCGACGTCGAGACGGAGCTGCACGACGCCTACGGCTACAAACGCCTGGCGGCGGACCTCGAGGCGCTGCTGAACGCGCTGGGGATCGAGCGCGCCGTGCTCGCAGGTGCGTCGATGGGCGCGCACACGCTCGTGCGCTTCGCGCTCGAGCACCCAGAACGGGTGATCGCGCTTGGCCTGATCACACCGGCCTACGATGCCGACACGCACGGCGCCGGCGGTGAGCGCGCGTTCGCGCACTGGGACGCGCTCGCCGCGGGGCTGCGCGATGGCGGGGTGGAGGGCTTCATCGCGGCCTATGACTTCTCGAGTGTGCCAGAGGGCTGGCGCCCGACAGTGGAGACGGTGGTCCGCCAGCGGCTGGCTGCGCACGAGCATCCGCAGGCCGTCGCCGATGCGCTGGAAGCAGTGCCGCGCTCGCGCCCGTTCGAGGCGATGGCCGAGCTGCGCGACATCGCCGCGCCAACGCTCGTGGTCGGCAGCAGGGACGAGGCGGACCCTGGGCATCCGCTCGCGGTGGCTGAGCGTTATGCGCAGCTGATTCCTGGAGCAAGGCTGCTCGTCGAGGAGCTTGGGTCCTCGCCGATTGCGTGGCAGGGCGGCCAGCTCTCGAAGGCGCTGCTGGAGCTGGTCGCGAGCGGCTAGGCAGGGCGCGCCGGCTGTGGAGCAGGCGGCTTCGTGTACGAGCTCGGTACCCACCCCCTTCCCAACCCTCTTTTCGCTATAACATACGCTTGTATGCCAAGCGTACGCAAATGGGACGGAGCCGCTTACGATCGCGTCTCCGCGCCACAACAGGAGTGGGGCAGAGAGGTGTTGGATCGCCTCAGCCTCAGCGGCGATGAGACGGTGCTCGACGCGGGTTGCGGATCTGGGCGCGTGACCGAGATGCTGCTCGAGCGTCTGCCAAGGGGACATGTGATCGCCGTCGACTCCTCGCCGTCGATGGCCGCCGTGGCGAAGGAGCGGATCGGCGATCGGGTCGATGTGCGCGTGATGGACCTGCTGGCGCTGGAGCTGGAGGTGACGCTCGACGCGATCGTCTCAACGGCGACCTTCCACTGGATCGCCGACCACGACCTGCTCTTCGAGCGCCTGCGCGCCGCGCTGCGCGACGGTGGCGCGCTCGTGGCTCAATGTGGCGGCTTCGGCAATCTCTCGGGCGTGCATGCAACGGCACGCGAGGTGGCAGCCGAAGAGCGCTTCGCCGCGCATCTGGATGGCTGGTGCGGACCCTGGAACCTGACCACGCCCGAGCAGGCGCAGGCGAGCCTGCTCGGCGCGGGGTTCAGCGAGGCGCGCTGCTGGCTGGAGCCGAAGCAGGCGCTCCCGCCCGAGCCGCGCGAGTTCCTGCGCACTGTGATCCTCGGCCCCTACCAGGAACAGCTGCCCTCAAAGGAGCTGCGTGCAGAGCTCGTCGACGCGGTCCACTCACGCCTCGGCGAGCCCGTCACGCTCGACTACGTGCGCCTGAACATCGACGCCGTTGCCTGACTCGACGCCGCGCGCGCCATTCTCGCGCCCGATCCCGGCAAGCGTCGCATAGCGCCCACCGCGGGCGAGCAGCTGTGGATGGGTGCCGCGTTCGATCACCCTGCCGCCGTCGAGCACGAGGATCTGGTCGGCGTCGCGCACGGTCGAGAGGCGGTGCGCGATCGCGATCGTCGTGCGACCGCGGGCGAGCTCGTCGAGCGCCGCCTGCACTGCGCGCTCAGTCTCGGTGTCGAGAGCCGAGGTCGCCTCGTCGAGGATCAGCACCGGTGGGTTGCGGAGGATCGTGCGCGCGATCGCGATGCGCTGCTTCTCGCCGCCTGAGAAGCGGTAGCCGCGCTCGCCGACCGGTGTCTCGTAGGCCTCTGGCAGCGAGGCGATGAGGTCGTGGATCTGCGCCGCCTTAGCGGCCGCTTCGATCTCCTCGTCACTGGCCTCAGGGCGCGCGAAGCGCAGGTTCTCGCGGATCGAGGCGTGGAACAGGTAGGTCTCCTGGGAGACGAGGCCGACGTTCGCGGCGAGCGAGGCGAGCGTGAGGTCGCGGATGTCATGGCCGTCGAGCAGGACGGCGCCCCGCTCCGGCTCGTAGAGGCGTGCGATTAGGTAGGCGAGCGTGGTCTTGCCTGAGCCCGTCTCGCCGACAAGCGCGACGCGCGTCCCCGCGGGGATCTGCGCAGAGATCTCGGCGAGCGTCCATGGCCCATCCGGGGTGTAGCGGAACCAGAGCTCCTCGATGCCCATCTCTCCGTCTGCACGTCCGATCTCGCGTGCGTCTGCTCGCTCGACGATGTCGACAGGCAGGTCGAGGTACTCGAAGATGCGGCTGAAGAGCGCCATCGAGGTCTCGATTTCCAGGCCGACTGAGAGCAGCGACTGCATCGGGAACAGCAGCCTCGTCTGCAGCGTCGTGAAGGCGACGACGGTGCCGATCGTCAGCCCATGATCGCCATGCGTGAGCGCGTAGCCGCCGAACCAGTAGACGGCGGCGGGCATGATCGCAAAGCTCATCTGGACCGAGGCCATGCGCCAGCGGCCCGCCATCCGCGCGCGCACCTCGAGGTCGGCGAGCGAGGCCGACTCGTTTGCGAAGCGCTCTGCGAGCTCGCGCGAGCGGCCCATCGTCTTGCCGAGCAGGATGCCTGAGACCGAGAGCGACTCCTCGACGAGCGTCGACATGTCCGCGAGGCGGCTCTGGCGCACCGACTGGATGCGCCTGCGCTCCTGGCCGACGCGGCGCGTGAGCCAGACGAAGAACGGCAGCAGGCAGAGCGAGAAGACCGCGAGCGGCCAGGACAGCGCGAACATCGCGATCACCGTCGCGACCGCGGTCGTCACATTGGACATCGTCGAGGTCGCGGTGCTCGTGACGACTTCGTCGATGCCGCCGATGTCATAGGCGATCCGCGACTGGACCTCGCCTGAGCGCGTCCTCGTGAAGAAGGACAGCGACATGCGCTGCAGATGCGAGTAGACCGCCGCCCGCAGGTCGTGCATCACGCGCTGGCCGACCTGGTTTGAGATCCACGTCTGTGCGACGCCGATCACGCCGCTGAAGATCGAGATCGCGATCATGCCGCCCGCGAGCGCGGAGAGCAGTCCGATGTTGCGCTGAGGGAAGGCCCTGTCGAGGATTTCGCGCAGCAGGAACGGATTGACGACGTTCAGCGCAGAGGCGAGGAAGATCAGCGACAGCAGCGCGCCGAGTCGCAGCCTGTAGGGCCTGAAGAGACGCGCGACGCGGCGCAGCGAAACCGGTGTATAGGAGTCGCCCTCACGGTCCTCCGGTCTGTCCTGCTGGGGCTTGCGCCTGCGCGGCCCACGCTGGCCCCCGCCGCCATGGCCAAGCGAGAACGGCTGCTGACTCAAACCGGCTGCGGGTGTGGCGCGCTCACTGTGAGCGATTCTAGCCTGCGCTCGCCTGGCTCAGATTGGGTTTCCAGGGGATCGAACCGCGCTCGTCTGCGTGCCGCGGAAAATAGTATTGAGGCAATGGACCTGCTCGCCACCGAGATTCGCGTGCTTGGCTGCCTCGTCGAGAAGCAGCGAACGACGCCTGACGCCTACCCGCTGACGCTGAACTCGCTGCGGCTGGCGTGCAACCAGTCGACCAACCGCGATCCGATCGTCTCCTATCAGGAGGACGACCTGCGCGACGCGCTGCACAGGCTGGAGCGGCGCGGCTTCGTGCGCTTCGCAGGCGGCGCAGGCAGCAGGGCGCCAAAGTACAGGCACAGGCTCCCCGAACGGCTGCCGATGGACGACGCCGAGCAGGCCTTGATGTGCGTATTGATGCTGCGCGGCGCCCAGACGCCCGGCGAGCTGAAGCAGCGCGCCGACCGCATGCACTCATTCGCGAGCCTGACCGAGATCCACGAGACGCTGCAGCGGCTGATCGGGCGCGACCTCGTCATGCGCCTGGAGCGACGGCCAGGTCAGAAGGAGGAGCGCTACGAGCACCTGCTCGCCGCGGCCGAGGCGGGCGCCCAAGGAGCGCGAGACGAGGGACTCGACGATGACAGCGAGCCTGCCGAGCCGGCCGAGGCCTCCACAGAGCCGCCGTGGCAGGCGTCTGCGCAGCCCGTCCAGCCGCCGCCACCGGTTGCCGGTGTGCCGCCGTCTGCTGCGACGACGACTGCTGCTGTGGCGCCACCTGCTGCTGCGACGCCGCCTGCTGCTGCGACGCCGCCTGCTGCTGTGGCACCACCTGCTGCTGTGGCACCACCTGCTGCTGCGACGCCGCCTGCTGCTGTGGCGCCGCCGGTGGTCGGTGCCGCGGAGTTGCGCGCGCTGCGCGAGCGCGTCGAGCGTCTAGAGCAGGAACTCGCGAGCCTGAAGGCGGAGCTGGGAGTGGGAACGGTCGAATGAGCGGTCTGCTCACGATCGCAACGGCGAGCGACACAGCCACCGGCGTGGGGATCCCGATCGCGCTGGCTGCAGGGTTCGTGTCCTTCCTGTCTCCCTGCGTGCTGCCGCTCGTGCCCGGCTACCTCTCGACCGTGATCGGAGTCAGCCCCGCCGAGATGCCGAACGCGAGCAGGCGGCGGATGATGGTGCCGAGCCTGCTGTTCGTGCTCAGCTTCTCCGCGATCTTCATCCTGACGGGCCTGACCGCGACAGCGCTCGGCTCCGCGCTCGTGACACACAAGAGCACCCTGGAAACCGTGGGCGGCGCCGTGATCGTCGCGCTTGGCGTCGCCTTTCTACTCAGCCCCTTCTCGAAGCTGCTGAGCTTCCAGTGGCACTCGCCATCGCTGATGCGGCTCGCAGGCCGCGGCGGCCCGCTCGCGGCGGGCGCCGCCTTCGCGATCGCCTGGACGCCCTGCACGAGCATCACGCTGGGGGCGATCGTCGCGCAGGCGACGATCTCCGGCTCGACGGCGCACGCGGCGCTGCTGCTCGCCTTCTACTCCGCAGGGCTTGCGATCCCGTTCCTGCTGATCGCGTTCGCCTTCGAGCGCGTCTCTGGCGCGCTCGCAGTCGTGCGTCGCCACTTCCCGATCGTGATTGGGATCGGCGGTGCGGTGATGATCGCGCTTGGAGTGCTGATTCTCACCGGTGACTTCGCGACGCTGAATACCGAGGCGAACAACTGGCTGCAGGGGACCGGCCTGAGTGTGGCCGGCATTTAGTCGGCGCCAGCCCAGCCAGCGCGAGTCCAGTCGGCGCCAGCCCAATCGGCGCTAGCCCAATCGGCGCCAGCAGCGCGAGCCCAGCCCGGCGCCCACCCCGCGGGGCGGGCGCCGGCTGAAGCTCAGGCTGCCTCTCTGAGTGCCACCAGCTCCGGGGACTCGGCCAGCTTCTTCAGGGCGCGCTGCTCCAGTTGCGAGGCGCGCTCGGCGGAGAAGCCGAGGCGCTTGCCGATCGCGGTGAGCGTCTGGGGCTCCTCGCGGCCGGTGCCGAAGCGCAGCGTGAGCACGGTGCGCTCCGTGTCGGGCAGCTGTGCGATCGCACGGTGCACGAGACGCTCGCGCTCGTTGTCCCAGGCGGTCTCCTCAGGCGCCTCCTGATCGGAGGGCAGCAGATCGCCAAGGGCAGTGTCGCCGTCCTCGCCGACCTGCTGGTCGAGGCTGACGAGCGCCGCGCGTTGCTGGCGTACCTCTTCGATCTGGTCGATCGGAAGGCCTGTCTCCTCGGCGATCTCCTCGATCGTCGGCTCGCGCCCAAGGCGCACGGAGAGCTCACGCTCGACGCGCCCAACCTTGCGCGAGCGCTGTGCTACATGAACGGGCAGCCTGATCGTGCGACCTGAGTTCTCGAGGCCACGCTGGATCGCCTGCCTGATCCACAGCGTCGCGTAGGTGGAGAAGCGGAAACCCTTCCTCCAGTCAAACTTCTCCGAGGCCCTGATCAGCCCGAGCATGCCCTCTTGGACTAGGTCCGCGAGCGGCAAGCCCTGGTTCTGATAGCGCCTGGCGTTGGAGGCGACGAGGCGCAGATTGGAGTTGATCAGCAGTTCCTTGGCGCTGAGGTCGCCCCGCTCGATCCGCTGCGCAAGCTCGATCTCCTGGTCTGGCGTGAGCAGTGGGTAGCGGCGCGAGTGCGCAAGCAGCTGGTCGACCGACTCTGGGATGAATGTTTCGTCGGGGGTGAGGCCGACTGCGGCGATGCGCCTCACCGGCGCCGGAGCGCTGTCGCCGTCCTCGTCGTCGTCATGATCCTCATCGACGTCGGCCACCGGGCCGACGCGAAGCGGAGCGCTATGCTCCTCGTAGGACTCCTCGTCCTCGTCAGTCTCCTGCTCGTCGAGGGCAGCGCCCTGCTCGACGGTTTCAATCGTCGACTCGTCCTCGGCATGCCTGCGCCGTCGCCGGCGGCTCTCGCCGACCGCATCCGGGGCAATCGTCCGTGTGATCTCGGTTGTCTCTGACATAGGCTAGTCCTTCTTAATCCGATGCTCTGAGTCGGAATTATAGCCCTCTTTAGTTGCGGCGTCAACCATTTTTTTGAGCGTCGTAGGCACCGCGAGGACGCGTGTGTCCAGTCGCAACGCCAGCGCCGTGCCAGGGCTGTGGGCACATTGCCAGGCGTCAAGGCTGGTCAAACGCCCTCAACGCTGAAATACCCGGTTCTGCAGTCGTTAACGCGATCCTGCCCAATTGGTTGCTGTGCAATGAGATACGCAGAGACGGTGCGTTCGTATCACTCTGGTGGGCGCTTTTCAGACACCCTCCTACGGATAGTTGAGTATCGGCAACCGATATAGTTGTCGGCGATGAGCGAAAGCCGCCACGAGACCTCTGAGACGCGCGCAAGCGAGACGCCCGCAAGCTCAAGCAAGACGCCCGCAGGCGAAACCCGCGCAAGTCAAAGCCAGACGCACGCAAGTGAGACGCGCGCAAGTCAAAGCGCAAGTGAGACGCGCGCAAGCCGTTTCCCGAGCGACGCGGTGATTCCACCTGACACGCGTCCGCGCGGCGACAGGCATCTCGGCGACTTCGCGGCGAGCCCGCGCATGCTGCTGCTCGCGGCGATCGCGATCACGATCGGCGTCGCTGCCGCGTTCGTCGGGCTTGGCCTGCTCGACCTGATCGGTCTGATCACACACCTCGTCTATGAAGGAAGGCTCTCGACGAAGCTTGCGCCGCCGCGGATCGGCGATCTTGGCGCGTGGAGCATCCTGATCCCGGTCGCGGGAGGGCTGATCGTCGGCCTGATGGCGCGCTTCGGCTCGGAGCGGATCAGGGGACATGGCATTCCCGAGGCGATCGAGACGATCCTGATCGGCGGCAGCAGGATGGAGCCGCGCCTGGCGGTGCTGAAGCCGATCTCGAGCGCGATCAGCATCGGCACGGGCGGCCCGTTCGGTGCCGAGGGGCCGATCATCGTCACGGGCGGCGCGATCGGCAGCCTCGTCGGGCAGTTGCTGCACCTGACGGCGGCAGAGCGGCGCACGCTGCTGGTGAGCGGCGCCGCAGGCGGCATGACCGCGGTGTTCGGCACGCCCGTGGCCGCGGTCCTGCTCGCGGGGGAGCTGTTGCTGTTCGAGTGGCGTCCACGCTCGCTGGCGCCGGTGGCGCTGGCGGCGGCAAGCGCCGAGGTCGTGCGCAGCGCGCTGGCAGGAAGTGGCCTGCTGCGCAAGGCGCCGCTGTTCCCGCTGCACACGAGCCTGCATGGTGGGCTGCCGCTCGAGGTGGCTGCTGGTGCAGCGCTGGTGGGGCTGCTCGGCGGGGTGCTCGCAGCGGCGATGACCGCGAGCGTCTACGGCGCCGAGGACATGTTCGGCAGGCTGCGACTGCACTGGATGTGGTGGCCGGCGCTTGGCGGAGTCGTGGTCGGGGTCGGCGGCCTGATCGACTCGCGCGTGCTTGGCGTCGGCTACGACACGATCGGGGCGGAGCTCGCCGGCGGGCTGACGCTCGGCGCGCTCGCGGCGCTGCTGGTCGCAAAGCTCGTGGTCTGGGCGATCGCGCTCGGCTCGAACACGAGCGGCGGGGTGCTGGCGCCAGTGCTGATGATCGGAGCCGCGATGGGCGGCCTGCTCGGCGCGGTTCTGCCGGGCGCCGACGCGGGCACCTGGGCGATGATCGGGATGGCGGCGACGCTCACAGGCGTGATGCGCTCGCCGCTGACGAGCATCGTCTTTGCGCTGGAGCTGACGCACGACGTGAATGCGATGCCAGCGCTGCTGGTCACATGCGGATGCGCTTATCTGCTGAGCGTGCTCGTCCTGAAGCGCTCGATCTTGACGGAGAAGGTCGCGCGTCGTGGCTACCACGTGTTTCGCGAGTACGAGGTCGATCCGCTGCGGGCGCTGCAGGTGCGCGACGCGCTCGCCTCCAAGGAGCAGGCGAACGGGTCCGGTGGACCCTCGCCCGACCCATCTCGCGAAGGGGAGCGTCCTGGGGTGGACGGCAGCGTAGGGAGTCCCGAAGCGCGTCGCGGGCAGGCATTCGCCGACGAGATCTTGCGCGAGGTCGCCGATCGCATGCTGAGCGGCGAGCTGAGCGAGATGAGCGTGATCGAGCGGGCCGACGGCAGCGAGCTTGGCGTGCTGCGCCAGATCGACCTGCTGCGCGCCCACGAGCGGGTCCTCGTCGAGGAGCGTCAGCGCGAACGGGCGCTTGCGGTGCGATGGCGCAGCTGAGCGATGCCGACTATCGCCGCCTGCTCGCATTCAGGACGGAGCTGCACGGCTTCCTGCATTGGAGCGAGCAGGCTGCTGGGCGCGCAGGTCTGACGCCCGCCCTGCACCAGTTGCTGCTGGCCGTCAAGGGCCATCCGGGCGACGAGGCGCCGAGCGTCGCAGACGTGGCCACTGCGCTGCACATGCGCCACCACAGCGCGGTCGAGCTCGCGCAGCGGGCTGAGGCGGCGGGCCTGCTCACACGCGAGCGCGACGCCGTCGACCACCGGCGCATGCGCCTTGCGCTGACGGCGCTTGGCGAGACGCAGCTGGAGGCGCTGACGCGCGAGCACCTGCCCCGGATCCGAGCACTGGCGAGCGCCTTGGAGGCCGTCGCAGAGGAGCGCTAGGCCCGCACCGGGCGCCTGTCGATCGGCGCGCGCGGGGCGAGCAGCGGACCCCAGTCGCCGTCCTCGATGCGCGCCGGCTCGGTCGTGGCGAGGAAGTCGAGCAGCACGTCGGCGAGGCCCTCGGGGTCTTCCAGGTGCGGGAAGTGCGCCGCCTTCGGGAGCAGCTCGAAGCGGCTGCCAGGAGCGGCATGCTGCGCCTCGCGACCGTGCTCCTGGGGGATCGTGTGGTCGCGGCCGCCCCAGACGATCAGCGTCGGCATGCCATCGAGCAGGTAGAGACGGTCGTTTGCGCTTACGCGCTGGCCGTGGATGTCGATCACCGCGCGCAGCGTGTGCAGGAAGGCGGCGCGCGCGCCAGGACGCTCGAGCGGGCGCAGCGCCCGCGCGATCGCCTGCAGCTGCACGCCGAGGCCGATGCCCGCACGCTTCAGGGTCCTGCCTGACCAGGCGATGCCGCCGAGCAGTTGCGGGTTGGCGGCGACGCGCAGCAGCGCCGAGACGCCAGGCAGCGCAGCGCTGCGCAGCAGCGGGCTGACCTCGCGCCCGAGACCGCCGCTGGAGATCAGCACGAGCCGCTCCGTGCGCTGCGGGAACTGGTAGAAGAACTGCATCGCAACGCCGCCACCAAGCGAGTGCCCGACGATGCTTGCGCGCTCGATGCCGATCACCGCAAGCAGGTCCCTGATGCTCGTCGCGTGCGCGCCAAGCGAGTAGTCGCCGCGCGGCGTCGCCGAGTCTCCGTGGCCGATCAGGTCGGGCGCGATCACCGTGTGGTGCTCGGCGAGCTTCAGCGCCACCTCGCGCCAGTGGCGCGAGGAGTTGACCATCCCGTGGATCAGCACGACAGGCGGGCCGCTGCCCGCCATGTGGTAGATCACGCGGTGGCCATGCAGCTCGATCTGCCAGGACTCGAACTCGGCGAGGCGGTCGGGCATGCTCATGCGGCGCGCTCCTCGAGCACCGAGAAGGAGATGTCTGCGCGCTGCAGACGCTCGCGCAGGGCGTCGCCCATCGCGACGGCGCTCGTCAGCTGCCCCGCCCGGTCGGGCAGCGCGTCGTCGCAGGCGAGGCAGAGAGCCGCCTCGCTCAGCATCTTCGCGGTCTCGTCGTATCCAGGATCCCCGCCGCTGACCTCGGCGAGCACGCGCTTGCCGCCGCCTTGCCCGATGAAACGCACCGAGAAGCTGCTGCTGGCGCGTCGCTGCGGGCTTGGCCCCTGTCCTGGGTCGATGCGATCGAGCAGCAGCTTGCGCGTGGGTCCAAGCTGCGCCATCGCGACCGCGCCGAGCACTCCACTCGTGAGACCGAGGCTCGCCGGCAGGTTTCCGGTGACGAAGTAGTGGCCATAGCTGAAGTCAGGCCCATAGCGGGGCAGCGCCGCGGCGGAGCGCAGCACCACCTGCGGGTCGATCGTCGGCATCGGCAGCACCCAGCCGATGCCCCGCTCGTTGTGCGGGCGACCTGCGGTGCCGTGGATGCGCCTGTCAGTTGGATGCTGCTCGAGGGCCTTGCGCGAGCGCGCGGCGCTCATCGAGGAGCCGATCCGCGAGAAGGCGGCGATCGCCGAGTGCAGCGTGCCGCCAGAGATGCTGCCGCGCATCCTGACGAAGCCCTCGACCTTCAGCGGCACGCCCTCGGGCAGCTGCTGCACGGTGAAGAGCGCGCCGAGGTCGTGGGGGATCGAGTCGAAGCCGCAGCAGTGCACGAGCCTGGCGCCGCTCTGCAACGCACGCTCGTGGTGGCGGATGTACATGTTGTCGACGAACTCGGGCTCGCCGGTGATGTCGATGTAGTCGGTGCCGGCCAGCGCGCAGGCTTCGACGAGCGGCTCGCCGTAGCGAATGTAGGGGCCGACGGTGCTGACGGCGACGCGCGTGGACTCCGCAAGCGCCCGCACTGAGGCTGGCTGACTGACGTCGGCCTCGATGATCGGCACGTCGAGCTGTAGCCGCTCGCAGAGCGCCTGCAGCTTCGCGCGACCACGGCCCGCGAGTGCCCAGCGCAGCCCCTCGTGGGCGTGCGTCGCCAGGTACTGGGCGGCGAGCGAGCCCGTGAACCCACTCGCGCCGAAGAGCACGATGTCGTGTGCGCGGTCGCCTGGCACCGCTGGGATCGTACAGGGAGCGCTCGCTGTGCTCAGTTCGCCGCGCTCGGCGTGGCGCACCGCGCGGCGCGCTCGGCGTGGCGGCCCCGTGTAGGCTGCTCGCCGATGAGCGAGACGCTTGCGCGCCGCATATACGAACGCTCGCACCTGACGGGCAGCTTCCGTCTGCGCTCAGGCAGCGTGAGCTCGGAGTACTTCGACAAGTATCTCTTCGAGGCCGACCCAGAGCTGCTGAGGGAGATCGCGACGGAGATGGTCGCGCTGCTGCCCGAGGGGATCGACGCGCTTGCGGGTCTGGAGCTCGGCGGCGTGCCGCTTGCGACCACCGCCTCCCAGATCTCCGGGCTGCCTGCGCTGTTCGTGCGCAAGCAGGCCAAGAGCTATGGCACCTGCCGCCTCGCGGAGGGGGGTGAGGTCGCTGGCCGGCGCATCGCAGTCTTCGAGGACGTCGTCACCTCCGGCGGCCAGGTGATCGCCTCCTGCGGGCAGCTGCGCGAGCTGGGCGCGGAGATCGTCACGGTGTTATGCGTGATCGACCGCGAGGCGGGCGGCGTCGAGGGCCTGGCCGCCGAGGGCCTGACGCTTCAGGCGCTGTTCACGATGTCGCAGCTGAACGCGGCAGTCGCGCAGGGTTAGCGGGGTCGTCGGCCGAGCCGCCGGTCGCGGCTCCCGCGGAGTGCGACGCGACGAGGCGGCTTGCCGCTGGCATTCCGACGAGCAGGCACAGTCCCGCTGCGCCCAGCAGCGCGTCGTGCACGTGCGCGGCTGTGATGCCTCCATCGAGCGCGACGCCGGCAACCGCGGCGCCGATCCCGGCACCGATCAGGCGGCCGGCGGAGAGTAACGCCGAGACACGGCCGTGGCTTGCGCCGGGAACGGCGTTCAGCGCGGCGCGCGAGGTGGGCGCGAAGAGCAGCCCGAGGCCGACGCCGACGGGCAGCAGCAGCGGCAGCGAGACCAGTCCGTGCAGCGGCACGCCGGGAATCCCGAGCACGGCGAGCGCGGCGCCAGCGCAGCCGAACCCGATGGCGACAGGCAGGCGCTCGCCACGGGCGTCGGCAAGCTTGCCTGCCAGCGGTGCGGCGAGGCCGACGAGCAATGCGACGAGGATCAGCGCTGCAGCGGCGCCGAGCGGGGAGTAGCCGACTGCGTTCTGAAGGTACTGCTCGGCGATGAAGAAGGTGCCGATCATCACCGCGAAGGTGAGCGCCGCGACGAGCGTCGCGGCGGCAATCACGGGAGAGCGCACCAGGCGTTGGCGTCGCCCGGCGTCGCCCGCGCCGTCGGCTGTGCTGTCTGGGGCGTTGGCTGTGCTGTCTGGGGCGTTGGCTGTGCCGTGCACGGCCAGGCCAGGCGGTGTGAGCCGCCAGATCCAGATCGCCGAGATCGTGGCGAGCGGCACGAGCGCCCACCAGTTCGCGCGCCAGCCGAGCAGCACCGTCAACGCGCCGCCGAGCAGCGGCCCGGCGAGATTTGCCATGCCAGAGCCTGCGCCCCAGATGCCAAGCGCCGTGCCGCGCCGCTCTGGCGGGAAGCCCGCGACGGCCCCAGCGAGCGCCGCCGGGCTGACGAGGCCTGCGCCGGCGCCCTGAATCACACGCGAGGCGACGAGCACTCCGGCGCTGCCTGCAAGCGCTCCGAGCAGTGCCCCCAACCCGAAGATCGTCAGCCCGACGACCGCGACGTTGCGCGAGCCGACCGCGTCGACGAGCCTGCCTCCAGGCCAGAGCGTGAGCGCGTAGGCGAGAAAGTAGATGCCAAGCACGAGCCCTTGCGCGTGCGCGCCGATCGCGAGCGCGTGCCCCGCCCTTGGCAGCGCGACCGTGATCAGCGTGCCGTCGATCTGCAGCACGATCGCCGCGGCGGTGCAGGCTGCGAGGCGACGCCAGGCAGCCGGGTCGATCGGAGGGCCCGCCGAGCGCGAGCGGCGGCGCCCACGCCCGCGGCGTCGCTCGGTGCGAGTCTCGCTGCGAATATCGCTGCTCACGGCCCCTACCGTATCTGCAATCGGGCGCCTGGCGAGGCGCTCGGGCTACGCGCCGGGGGCCGCGTTGCTGATTGAATGGCCGCGATGCTGAGACGCATACGCTGGATCGCCACGGCCGCGGCGGGGACAATGGTGCTCGTCGTCATCGCTGTGACGATCGCGGTCCACAAAAGCCCTGAAGCCGATGACGCCGACGCGATGGTGCCGGCGCCACTGTCCGTCGGGGACCCGATTGACAGCGCGAAGCCGGTCGCGCGCATCCCGCTGACCAACGAACACGGGCGGTCTACTGCGCTGCGCGCCTACAAGGGCAAGTGGGTCGTGTTCGCGCCCTCGATGACGCTCTGCCACGAGACCTGCCCGATGACGACTGGCGCGCTGATGGAACTGAGCGAAGCGGTGCGCAAGGCGGGGCTTTCCAAGCATGTGGTGGTCGCAGAGATCACGGTCGACCCGTGGCAGGACTCGCCGGCGCGGATGCGCGCCTACAAGCGCATGACCGGTGCGAAGTTCACGATGCTCACCGGCAGCGTCGCAAACGTCAAGCGGCTCTGGAAGGAGTTCGGGATCGAGTTCAAACGCATCCCACTGGAACAGCCTGTGCCGATCGACTGGTGGACGCACAAGCCCGAAACGCTCAACATCGAACACTCCGATGGGCTCTTCATCCTCGACCCTGCCGGGCAGGAGCGCGTGATCGTCGGCGGGATGCCCGGAATCGCAAAGGGCCACAGGCTCGAGCCGGCGCTTCACAAGCTGCTCGACTCGGAAGGCATCCACAACCTGCGCCACCCGGAAACGCCCTGGACCGCGCACGAGCTGCTCAACGATCTTTACTGGGGGATGGGGCGGGAGGTGCCCGCGAGCACGCTCGCGCCCTCGCGGACGCCGACCCCGGAGGCCGCCGAAGAGGCGCTCAGCGACTCGCCGCAGACGCTCGCCTCGCTGCACGAGCAGGCGAGCCAGCTGCTTGGCGGCAACATCGCTGCGCTGCGTGGGCGCGTGGCGGGTCTGCACGGCTATCCGATCGTTCTCAACGTCTGGGCATCCTGGTGCGAGCCCTGTCGCAGCGAGTTCCCGCTGCTGGCGACGGCCTCCGCCGCCTATGGCAGCAAGGTCGCGTTCGTCGGCTTCGACGCGAACGATCCTGGCAGCGGCAAAGCACGCTCATTCCTCGCTTCCCACCACGTCAGCTACCCGAGCTACACGGGTGCGATCTCCGAACTGACCCAGTTTGCGCCGCTCGACTGGGTGACGCCGACGACCGTCTTCATCAACCGCCAGGGCAAGGTCGCCTACTTCCATCCAGGCGTCTACGAATCGCAGAGTGCGCTGGACACCGACATCGAACGCCATGCGCTCGGCAAGCGGGCCTGAGGTCGGAGCGCACCTTCAGGGCAGTTCGACTGTTCCGGGGGAGGTGACCGATCGCCAGCAGGACCAAGACGTCGCCCGTTCCTCGCTGGGCGGCGACAGCGACAGGCGGACCTTCCTCAAGCGTGGCGCGCTCAGCGCCGGCGCGGTCGCGCTCGCCCATCCGGGCAAGCTCGGGCGCTCCCACAAACGCAAGCTGCGTACGCTGCCGCCGTCGAAGCCGGAGCCTCCGAACATCCTCACGATCGTCGTCGACCAGCTGCGCTCGCCGATGTGGATGCCGGTCCCGCTCGCGGGCGCGATGCCGCACCTTGCCTCGCTGAGCGAAAAGTCGGTCAGCTTCGAAAGGCATTACACCGCCGCCAACGACTGCTCGCCTGCGCGCAGCGTGCTGCTCACGGGGCTCTATACCCACCAGACCGGCGTGATGATCACAGGCGGCAGCTGGTTGGACCCGCGCTTCCCCACCTGGGGCACGCTGCTGCGCGACTTCGACTATCGCACCGCCTACTACGGCAAGTGGCACCTGAACCCGAACCCGCGCGCATCGCTCGAGCAGTACGGGTTCTCAGGCGGCACCTACCCCTCGCCCAACGGTGGCCCTGGCCAGGGAATGCGCAAGGACCCGCGCATCGCCGATCAGTTCGTCGGCTGGCTGCGCGAAAATGGCGGCGACGGGCCCTGGGCGACGACCGTCTCGTTCGTCAACCCGCATGACATCGCCTGGTGGTATCGCTTCACCGAACGGATCCAGTCGGAGGCCTATCCGCCACAGCGCGCGAGCGCGCTGCCGCCCAACTTCGAGACCCCGGAACAGCTGGAAGCGAAGGGCAAGCCGCTGCTGCAGCGCTCGCTGCAGGACACGGCGGCGCGCTCGTTCGGCGAAGTCGCGTTCACGGGCCCGGAAGCGCAGCTCAGCTGGACGCAGATGATGGACACCTACCTGCTGCTGCAGAAGCACGTCGATGCTCAGATCGGTCGGGTTCTGCACGCGCTCGCAGGCCAGCCGAAGGTCGCCGCGAAAACCGTCGTGGTCTTCACCTCTGACCACGGCGAGTACGGCGGCTCGCATGGGCTGCGCGGCAAGGGCGGCGCCGTCTACGAGGAGGCGATCAGGGTCCCGCTGCTCGTGCACGACCCGCGCGGGCAGCTGACGGCCTTCCCCGCGACGCCGAGGACGCAGCTGACTTCGAGCGCCGACTTCGCCGCGCTGATGCTGACGATCGCGAGCGGGTCGGACGCATGGCGCAGCGAGCCGTCGCTTTCGCATCTCGCCACGCGGCTCGATATCGCGAAGATCTGCAGCGAACCGGACGCGCCTGGGCGCGGCTGGGTGCTGCACACCACCGACGAGGATGTGACCGAGTTCGCCTCCGAATCGCACGCGGCCGATGCGCCGCGGCACGTCACGGCGATCAGGACGCAGCAGGGCAAGCTCGCGCTCTACTCCAACTGGCGCCCTGGCAGCACCGAAGTCGAAGGCGTCGGCCAGGAAGCCGAGTTCTACGAATATGCGACAGAAGAAGGCCAGCTCGAGCTCGCAAGCCAGGTCGACGTCGAGGCGGAGCTGAAGGAAGAGCTGTGGGAGACGCTGGAAACACAGGCGATACCGGACGAGCTCGAGCAGGCGCTGCCGAGCAAGCTGCTGGTCGCGCAGCGGCAGGGGATGGCCAACTACCACGCTGTCGAGGACTATGAGAGCGAAAAGGTCTATGCCTCGCATCTCAGCGGCGCTCCCGAACCGACTCCCGAAGCGCTCTGACGGCGCTTGCCGGCAGCGCTCGTCGCGACGCCCGTGGGGCCGCTCCAGGGCTGCTCGCTATAGGATTCGTGATCGCGCTGGCGGCAGATCACCGACGGTTTTAGTTCGTGGTCGGCAAGCGCGCGCGGCGGGTATACCTCTTTAAGGATTTTCGATCAGCGAAAGGAGCGCTCTTAGATGGCCACTTCAGCGGATACGGGCGAGACGGCCGGCGAGGGCGCAGCCACAGAGCACCATGGCGCGCCCAAGCGCGAGACGCTTGCGCGCACCGGCCCGCTGCTGGCGCTGCTGCCGCCGATCTTCCTCGTCTTCGGGCTTGCGACGCTCGCTGGCTTCACGACGAGCACTGGTGCGCTGATCGGGGCTCTCGCGGCGCTGCTGATCATGACGGTGCTCGTGATCGGCGGAGTGCTGAAGCTCGCTGATCAGCCGCCTGAGGACGAGGACGAAGACCTCTCCTAGCCTGTGCTCAGCTGCCGCTCGTAGGGCCCGTTGCCGGTGAGGCAGAAGGCTCCGCAGCGCGCCGCGAGCGCGAGCGCCTGATCCGTCGGGAGTCCCGCTCCCAAGCCATACGTGAGGCCTGCCGCGAAGGAGTCGCCGCAGCCGTAGGCGTCGACGATCTGTCCGGGAACGGGCGCCGCGGCGAAACGACCGGAGTCTGCGCCGCCCCCAGGGTCTGCGCCGCCCCCAGGGTCTGCGCCGGCCCCAGGGTCTGCGCCGGCCCCAGGGTTTTCGCCGAGCCCAGGGTCCTCGCCGGCCCCAGGGTCCTCGCCGAGCCCAGGGTCCTCGCCGGCCCCAGGGTTCTCGCCGAGCCCAGAGTCGCCGCCATGCTGGGTGTAGGAGCCGCCCTTGGCGCCTTCCGTGTGGACGGTCAGCTGTGCGGCGACACGCGCCTGCCGCGCCAGCGAGAGCTCGATCGCGTCATCGCCGCTGAGCACGAGCGCGTCCAATGCGCTCCCATCCTGCTGCAACGCCTTTCCGGCGCGCGGGGTAGCTACGAGGGTTCCTGCTGCGCGCGCGGCACGCAGGGCGCCCGCGTCGCCTGCTGTGAAGTAGACCGCGTCCATCTCGGCGAGTGCCGTCCAGGGAAGCTCTGCGTCCTCGATCGTCGGCTCCAGCCTTGCGCCGAAGGTCGTGATCGTGCGCTCGCCGGGATCGTCGACGAGCGTCACGGCGCGGCGTGTCGGGCCGGGACGCCATGCGGTGGCGACCTCGACGCCGAGCTCGCGCAGGCGCGACACTGAGCGGTGGCCCAGCTCGTCGTCGCCGAGCGCGGTGATCAGCAGCGCCCTGCCGGCGAGGCGCGCGAGCTGCACTGCCGCGACGCCGCCGCCGCCTGCGGGCTCCTCGAAGGGCGCATGCGCGTGCACCACCTCGCCGGCTCGTGGCACGTGTGCGACGCGCGCGAACTGGACCCACTCGACGTGGCCGACGACAGCCACTCTGAGTGGTTGGGCACGTGTCTGCATGAGCGGCAGTTTGCCTGCCGGCGGCTCAGCTTTGCGGATAGACCCGCAGCAGGACCGTCGAGTAGGCGGGCACCGAGACGCTCAGCGCGCCGCTAGTGCTGCTCTGGCTGTGCGCCCAGAGGTTGCGTACGCGGTAGCTCTTCGCGGATCCGAGGCCGACCGCCTTTGCGCTCGTGGCGAGCTCGATCTGGCTTGCGCCGCGGTTGAACAGCGCGACCGCGAACGAGCCGTCGCTCAGCGGCTTCGCCCAGACCTCGCCTTCGCCGGAGCTTGCGAGGAGCGTGCCCTGGACGCCGGCGGGATCCTGATCGATCGCGATCACTTCGGGGTTCTCGATCGTTTCGAGGTTTGCCTGGGAGAGCTCGTAGAGGTTCTCGCTGACCATCAGCGGCGCCGCGAGCATCGCCCACATGCTGAACTGGGATCTGAACTGGACGGGCGTCATGCCCTGGCCTGGCGCGAGGTAGTCGGGGTCGTTCCAGTGTCCTGGGCCCGCAGCTTCGGGATGGGTCGCATCTGAGTCGAGGTTGCGCAGCACGTTTGCGAACGTGATCGATCCTGGCACGCCGACGTCGGTTTCGGTGCGCCAGCTGTTGCCGACTTCGGGGCCGAAGGTGTAGGAGGTCCACGAGGATTCGCCGACAGGCGGGCGGCTGTTGCCGAGCACGCCGGGCTGCAGGAAGTCGCAGATCGAGAGCAGGATCGGCCGGTGGGGGTGGTCGTGGACGATCGCCTCGTGGAAGCGCATGTATGTCCTCTTCGGGTTCAGGCGCTGCTGGGAGCCGCCGCAGAAGTCGACCTTCACCGCGTCCACGCCCCAGGCGGCGAACGTGTTCGCGTCCTCGCCGTAGTGGCCGTAGCTGCCGGCGGTCCCGTTGCCGCAGCCTTCGTGACCGGCGTCGGTGTAGACGCCGAGCTTCAGGCCGGCGGCGTGCAGCGTTTCCGCGAGCGCGGCGATCCCGCGCGGCCACTGCGCGCTGCTGACGGAGATCTTGCCCTGTGCAGTGCGCTTGCCCTGCCACCAGCCGGCGTCGAGCCAGACGTAGCGGTAGCCGAGCTTTGGCAGGCCGAGCTGAACCATCTCGCTTGCCTGTTCGAGCACGGCCGATTCATCGAAGTCGGCTCCGAAGGAGAAGTAGGTGTCCCAGCCCATGTAGGGGGTGGGGGCGAGCTCTGCGCCGAGTTCGCTCGCTTCGAACGCGGTCCGCTTCGATGCGCTCGCGCTGCTCACGAGAGGCAGCGCTCCGACCAGCAGGGCCGCTGCGAGCGTGGCGCCGAGGCTGCGCAGTCGTCGCTCTAGCCGCTGCTGGCGCCTGTCGCTCACGATCGCGGATGCCGGGCGGACGGGCGTCGCATCGTGCTGCTGTGTGCCGTCTTCGCGGCCGAGCCCAGGGTGAGGCGCGCTTCGCTCAGCTTGCTCTTCAGCACCCCGATCACGGTGCCGCTGACCGTCAGCTTCGCAGGCACGCTCTTGCGCTGTCCAAGCAGTTTCTTGCCGGCGGTGTTGAGCGGCACGTTGAACTTGCGGTCGTGGCCGGGCGCCACCTGCAGCTTCAGCGATCCGATCGTGGCGGTGAGCGTGCGTTCATGGGTGGTCTTCGTCTTCGCCGTGCGAGCGTGAGCGGGCCTGCGCGCCGAGACTGCGACAACCTTCGTGCCGCGCAGGCGCTCGAAGACGCTCAGCTTCGCTTCGATCGTGCAGCTGCCCACCGCTCGTGGCGAGCATTCGACCGTGAAGCTGACGACGCCGCCCTTGCCGACGCTTGCCTTCGAGACCTTCGTCTCGCCTACGGCCGTAGGCCCGACCTCGCGGGGGATCGAGACGTAGCTGGTCGTCTTCGTCACGCTGCCAGCAGCGTTGGTTGCGGTGACCGAGCACTGCACGTGATCGCCTTCGAACTTCCCCTTCACTTTGAGTTTCGGGTTGGTCGCGCCGGCGACCGCCTTCGTGTTTGCGGTCCATTGGTAGGCGATCGTTGCCGTCGTGCCGGTCGCGAGGTCGGGTTCGCAGGTGAGCGTCTGGCCGACTGCCGGGGTCCCGGAGAGCGTCGGGCTGAAGTCGGGCAGGCTTGGCGAGATTTCTTTTGGGGGAGGGGGTGGGGGTAGCGGCGCAGGGGCCGTGAACGCTTCGAGCTTCCCTGCGGTGGCGTTTGGTGCGGCGACGGCGACGCAGATGCTCAAAGGTATGCAGGAGAGCCCGTCGAGGCTCTCGCCTGTGCCGATTTTGAGCACGGATGCGCTCCACGCGGGGGGCGAGGCGAGCACGGATTCGCTTGCGAGGGCGTTGCCGGCTTCGTCGATCGCGGCGCAGAGCCCGGATATGCAGGAGACTCCTGCGAGCGGGGCGGAGGCGTCGATGCGTGTCGCGCTCCAGGTCGGCCCGAGGTTGCCTGGGCCTGTGCTGTGCGCTGTCGGGTTCGCGCTCGTGAGCGCATAGCCGTCTTCGTCGAGTGCTGTGCAGGCGCCGCTGGCTTCGCAGGAGACGGCGATCAGCTTTGCGCCTTCGTAGGCGATCGGCTGCGAGGACCAGGCGTTGCTCGAGCTCGGTTCGCTGCTTGTCAGCGCGTTGCCTGCTTCGTCGACGGCGACGCAGAGGCTCGCCGAGGCGCAGGAAACCGCTGTGAGCGGGGTCGAGCCGTCGATGTCATGAGAGGTCCATTTGCTCGTCGTCGGTTCGGCGCTGTGCAACACATCCCCTTCCCCATCCACTGCCACGCAGAGTGATGCAGAGGGACAGGAGACCGCGGTTAGCGGCTTGGAGCCGTCGATGTCCAGCGCTTTCCAGCTGGGCTGCAGCCCAGGTTCGCGCGAGACGTAGGCGTCGCCTTCGCCGTCGACTGCGACGCAGAGCGTCGTGGTAGGGCACGAGACGCCTGTCAGGTCCTTGCCGGCGGCGATCGTGAGTGGCGTCCAGCTCGCGTCGGATGCGCCTGGGTTGCTGGAGGCGAGCCCGTTGCCGGCGGCGTCGACCGCGAGGCAGAACGCGCTCGAGGCGCAGGAGAGATGCAGTGGACCGGTTGCGCTCTGATGCGTTTCCGGCGACGGCGTCCAGGTCAGCGCCGCGCTCGCCACGCCGGGATCGAGGCTGGCTGCGGACACGATCGCTGCGAGCGTGCAGGCGAAGCCGAGGGCGAGGTGGCGCAGGCCGCCTCTTCGAGGTGCGGAACCCATACCCCGCTCACAACCGGGCAGCCTCCTCAGAGTTGCGCGCTGTCTCGGCAGAGCCGAATGCGAAAGATGACCTAAAGGCGGTGCTAGCGGCTCTGCGCTCGATCCAAACATCGCGCAAACATAGTCGCCAAGCCAGCGAACATGCGGCTCGCTAGCTTCCCAGCGTGAGCTCGGAGCACCCTTTCCCTGACCGTCCGATCGACCGGCGCACGCTGCTCAAGGGGGCGCTGATCGCTGGTGGGACGCTGGTCGCGGGCGGTGCTGCGACCGCGGAGATCCTCACTGGCAAAGGCTCGGGAGCTCATACGGCTCCTGGGCCGGGCGCTCATGGCAACGGCGCCGCGGGTGCGCGCCGCGCGCTGCCTGGCGGCTCTGCCACTGCGCCAAACGGCCGTCAAGCGCCGGGCGGAGGGCGGCGTGGCGGCCCTGGTCCCTACAGGCGCGCCCCCAACATCCTCGTCGTGATGGTCGACCAACTGCGCGCGCCTGCCTGGTTCTCCGACCTGACGCTCAGATCGCGGCTGACGCCAAACCTCGCTCGACTGCGCCAGGGCGCGGTCAGCTTCGACGCTCACCACACCGCGGCGAACTCCTGCACGCCGGCGCGCTCGACCCTGCTCACAGGTCTCTACACCCACCAGACGGGCTGCATGATCACAAGCGGCAGCACGCTCGAGCCAGGCTTCCCGACCTGGGGCACGATCCTGCGCGAGCTTGGCTACGAAACCTGGTGGTATGGCAAGTGGCACCTCACGCATGGCGACAACCACTGGAGCCTGCCGGCGGACAGTGGCGCGCTCGAACGCTATGGCTTCTCTGGAGGGACCTACCCCTCTCCTGACGGGGGCCCAGGGCAGGGCTGGCGCGTGGATCCCAGCATCGCGAGGCAGTTCGAGCGGTGGATCGCGAAGGCTTCCTCGCGCGAGCCGTGGTGCACGACCGTCTCGTTCGTCAACCCGCATGACATTGCCTGGTGGTACCGCTGGAGCGATCGCTTTGCCGCGGAGGCGAGCGCGCCGCGTGCCGCGCACTCGCTGCCGCCGAACTTCGAGACCCCTGAACAGCTGATCGCACGCAAGAAGCCGCGCCTGCAGCTCAGCCATCAGAGCACGAGTGCGGTCTCCTTCGGCGACGTGCCCTTCACGGGGTCTGGGGTAAGCGAAGCATGGCTGCCGTTCCTCGACCTCTATCTCAAGCTTGTGCGCCAGGTGGACAGGCGCGTGGGCGAGGTGATGCAGGCGCTGCACAGCAGGCCGGAGATCGCGGAGAACACGGTCGTGATCTTCACGGCCGATCACGGTGAGTACGGCGCCTCGCACGGGTTGCGCGGGAAGGGCGGCGGCGTCTACGAGGAGTGCCTGCGGGTGCCGCTGCTGGTCAAGGACCTGCGGCGCGATGCGATCACGCGCGCACACGCGATCCCGCGCCGGGCGCTCACCTCGAGCGTTGACATCGCGCCGCTGCTCGTCGACCTTGCGACGGGGGAGAATGCCTGGCGGCGCGACTCCCACTACGCGCATCTTGCGCATCGCCACGACATGCTCGGGATGCTGCGTGACCCGTCCGCGCCTGGGCGCAACCACATCCTGCACGCGACCGACGAGATCGTGACCGAGTATGCCGTGCGCCTCTATGCGGCGAACTCGCCGCTGCATGTGGCGGCGATCAAGACGCCGAAGGGCAAGCTCGCGCTCTACTCCGACTGGGCGCCGCACGAGATACAGCCTCTGCAGGCGGGCCAGGAAGGCGAGCTTTACGACTATCGGACGAGCAGCGGACGCCTGGAGCTCGACAATCTGCTCGACGCTGGCAGCGGACTGGAGGACGAGCTGCGCGCCAAGCTCTCCAAGGCGAGTCGCCTCGAGCTGCGCGAGCCGCTGCCGCAGCGGTTGCGCCACGCCCAGCAGGCGGGCTTCCACGACTACTTCCACGTCGCATCGAGTGCAGCGGTGAAGGCGACCGATCGCAGGGCGAAGCTGCTCGAGCGTCTCGATCAGGGTCACATCCTTGGCGGCGGCCTGCGCAAGATGCTGCGTTTGCAGCGCCGCAGCAGCGAATCCTCGCCCGCCTGAGCCGACTCGGCGCGGCTACGACCTGATCCATGTGTTGAGTCGGTGATCCGAGCATTGGGCTTCTGCGTAAGAACAGGCGATGCCGAGATCGAAGCGTCCGCGGTGGCGCCCAGCGCGGGATCTGCGCCAGCTTGCAGATGAGGAGTTGATGGCGCTTGTCGCGCGCGCCGATGCGGCCGCTTTCGAACTGATCTACGACCGTCATTGCGATGCTGCGTTCGCGCTCGCCTATCGCATGTGCGGCAAGAGCTCGTTCGCCGAAGAGATCGTGCAGGAGGCGTTCATCTCGCTGTGGCGCAGCGCAGCGGGATATCAGCGTGCGCGTGGCAGCGTCCGCAACTGGGTGCTGAGGATCGTCCACAATCGCGCCGTCGACGCGCTGCGGCGCTCGGTCGTGCGCGACGTGATGCTGCATCCGGAGCAGGACATCACCGAGCGCATCGCCGGCGCCGAGCACACTGAGGAGGAATTCGAGCGTCGCGAGCAGGCGGACGAGCTGCGTTTTGCGCTCGAGACGCTGCCGCCGGAGCAGCGCCGGGTGATCGAGCTCGCCTATTTCAGTGGCTTCACGCACACCGAGATCGCCGAGGTGCTGCAGATGCCTGTGGGAACGGTGAAGGGCAGGATGCGGCTTGGGCTCTCGAAGCTGAGGATCGCGCTCGCGACATCGGAGCAGCAGCTCGCGCAAGGCAGTGAGACCGAGCGCTCGGGGGACGAGCGTAGCGCCGCGGCTCCGGAGGCGGGCAAGCGGGGAAGCGATGAGAAAGCCAGTCGGCAATGACCGGTGAGCAGCCGCCTCGGCAGACAGGGAACACCGTGGATTGTGGCGATGCCTCGCTCTACGTGCTCGGCCTCATGGACGCTGAGCAGCGGGCCCAGTTCCTTGTGCATGTGGAGACGTGTGTGGTCTGCCGCGACGAGATTGCGGCGCTGCGGCCCGCGGTGCGCGTGCTCGATGAAGCGGTGCCAAGGGTGAGCGCGCCGCGCCGGTTGCGACGGCGCGTACTGAGCGCTGCGCGCACGGAGAGCGTCTCCTCACCGTCGGCGCGCGGCCAGGAGCGCCTGCGCACCACGCCGCTGCTGCGTCTCGCAAGGCCACGGGCGCTTGCGGTCGCGGCCGCCTCCTGTGCGCTGCTCGTCGTGGGTGGCACGATTGGCGCGCTCGTGCTTGCCGATACTCCCGCTCGCGAGGCTGCGCATGTACGCGGCGAAGTGACCGTGCAGGGGGCCTCGGCGGTGCTGCATCGCAGCGGCTCGCACGTCTGGCTGACCGTTTCGCACATGCCATCGCCAGGCAAGAACCACGTGTACGAGATATGGATCGAGCGCGGCAGCAGCGAAGCGCCATTGCCTACGAGCGCTCTGTTTTCGCCGACGGCGAAAGGTGCCTGCACCGTCGCCGTTCCTGGCAACCTGCCCAGCGGCAGCAGGGTGCTCGTCACCTCCGAGCCAGATGGCGGCACGCTCGAGCCAACGGCCGAACCCGTGATCGTCGCGAAGGTCTGAGCGGGGGCTCCTCGGTTGAACGCTTGAACGAGTTCCACGCGGGCTCACGGTCCCCACGTGGCTTCACCGGTCCCCACGCGGCTCACGGTCCCCACGCGGGCTTGCCGGTTCCATCGTGGCTCACCAGTTCTTTTTGCAACAACCCTGACCGCGGGCCCCTTAGGGGCCCGGGCGCCGGGGTCAAGGGCGCCCGGGCCAGGGGAGTGACGGGTTTAGACGATGAAACCCGTCGACTTCACCGCCGCGAGAACCTTCATGGCGGCGAAGGCTGTGTCAAACGACCCGTTGGGGGCGCCGCCTGGAAGGTGTGCTCGCTGCTGTGATCCGCTTGCGCCTCGGCCGCGCAGTGTATGGCTGAGGCATTGTTGGCCTGGGAGTCTCGCGCAGGCTGCGCCAAGAGCCTCGGGTCCCTGTTGGACGGAGGCTCCCTGAGACGTTACGTGCCGCGTGCGGGGAGAGGGTTGCATAAGTATCGATGACTGGGAAAGTCTCGATTAGTGCTTCAAATGATAACGGTTGGCTGCCCACCTTTCAAGGCGCTGCGCATCGAATTTGCACTCGCAAAATGCGCGATTGCAAAGCCGCAGCGCGGGGTACGCTCTGCGGCTCGTGCGCGGGGAGGGGCGCCTTGACGGCTCCCGGACCCCAGGGGGGACTTGACAGAAGCTGCGCACGCTGCTTATAGTGGTAGACACTGGTGTCTCTCTGGGCCACTGGTACGAACATAGATGGGGTTGGGGCCGGTTGCTCTGTGTGAGCCGGCATTCATTGCAGCACATGAGCGTTCCGTGGAGAGGGACCTTGATCGAGTTGATGAGGGAGTCGATGTTCGCGTGAATCGTTGCTTGGCATACGTGTCGGTTCTGGTTGCGCGCCCACAGGCGGCTTTAACCAGATGCGTCAGCAAGGCTGACGCATCTCTCTCTCTCTCTCTCTCTCTCTGCTCCAGGGCGACTAGCCTCTAGCGGCCGGCGCCGCGAATGGCAGCAGAGGACTGCGGGCCCCGCGGGCTTGCAGGTGTCTCCGTGGGCGCGATTTCTGGCTGAATGCAGGCGTTTTCGCCCGCTGGCCAATGTGCTCTCACCCGATCCTGTGGCGTCGGCTTGTGGCGCCTCGAAAGGCTGCTCTTGCGGTCGCGACTGCTGCTCCTTCGCCGCGAGGCGGCCGAAGGCTTCTGTTTCTCGCCTGCGCGCAGGCATTTTGTCGATTGGTTCGAGGAGAGGATGGGTTTGATGCGTCAAGCCAGGTGGTTGGTTGCGTTGCTCTGTGTACTCGCGGGAATGCTAGGTGCTTGTGCGCCGGCGTTCGCGACCAGGGATCACGTCTTCAGTGGCTCGTTTGGTAAAGCGGGCTCCGGTGACGGTGAATTTTCGGAACCTTCCGGCGTCGCGGTCAACGAATCGACCGGCGATGTCTACGTCCTGGACAGTGGCAACGATCGTGTCGAGTACTTTGACTCGACCGGGACGTATCTCGGGCAGTTCGATGGCAGCGGCACGAACCTCGCCGTGGAAGGCCAGGCGGCGCCTGCGGGAAGGTTTTCCACCCCTGATGCGATCGCGATCGACAACGATCCGAGCAGCCCTTCTTACGGCGATGTCTACGTTGCTGACACCGGCCACGAAGTTGTCGACAAGTTCGACGCGAGTGGCGCTTATGTCGGACAGCTCGCCGAAACGGCGGGCGGCGCGAGCTTCGGTGTCATAGACGGTCTCGCAGTCGACGCGAACGGCACGCTCTGGGTCTACCACGGCTCTGAGCTCGCTGACGAATTCAGCTCGGAAGTGACAAACACTTTTCTGTCCACGCGCGAACTGTCCTCCTTCGGCTTCGCCGAACCAGGGTTCGCTGCGGATGCCGCCGACGACTTCTACGTCGAGACATCATTCGATGGGATATCGAAGTTCACCGAGTCCGGCGAACTTGCCGTGGAAGAGTTCGACACCCTCGTCGACGAACCCTACGGCGTCAACCTCAGCGCCGTGACGGTGGATCTCGCCAATGGGCAGGTCTACATCGGCAACGCTGACGACGGCGGTTCGATCGGGCGTTTCACGTCCGCTGATGCAGTGCTCGAGACATTCGGCGCAGAACAGCTCTCCAGCGGGAGCACGCGCGGTCTCGCGGTCGACTCGGCCACGGAAGAGGTCTTCGCTGTCGACGGCGCGCAGGACCGCGTTGATGCCTACACGCTGGAACCCGAAGCAGCCCCTACGGTCGAAGAAGAGTCCGCCTCGGAAGTCACCGACGACAGCGCTGAGCTCTCCACAGAGATCAAGCCGACCGGGCCGGAAGCCAGCTACTACTTCCAGTACGGTACGCAGAGCTGCTCCGCCACGCCATCGGCCTGCGTCGATCTGCCGGTCGCCCCAGGCAACTCGATCGGAAGCGGCTTCGAAGGCGTCGCCGAGAACGCTCGACTTCAGGGCCTCGCGCCCGAAACCACCTACTACTACCGAGTCGTCGCAAGCAACGTGCTTGGCAGCACCGAAGCGGTCGAAAAGGCCTTCACGACTCAAACCGCGAGCACAGCCTTCGCGCTGCCGGACGGTCGCGCATGGGAAATGGTCACGCCGCCCGACAAGTACGGTGCCGGCCTGATCGCCGTCGGCAACGAACAGGGCGCGGCGATTCAGGCCGCGGCCGAAGGCGGCGCGATCACCTACGGCGCGACTTCGTCATTCGAAGCCGATCCCGAAGGCAACCGCTCGCCGGAAGTGGTGCAGGTGATCTCCAGGCGCGGCGCCACCGGCAGCTGGGAAACGCAGGACATCAGCACGAGACACCACGAAGGTGCCACGGAAATTGCGATCGGCAACTCCACCGAATACAAGCTTTTCTCCAACAGCCTTGCGCTTGGTCTCGTCGAACCGATCGGCGATACGCCGCTGCCGCCGCTGCCTGCGGGCGCAGAAAGGACGCTCTACCTGCGCAAGGCAGATGGCGAATACGAAGCGCTCGTTACCGCCAGCAACGTTCCGGCAGGCACGAAATTCGGCGGTCAAGCAGGAAGCGTCAGGGGACCTGTCCAGTTCGCTGCCGCGTCGCCCGACTTCGACCACGTGATCGTGCAATCCTCGGAAGGAATCAAACTCACCTCAACGCCAGGCGACGAAGGCGACGCGCTCTACGAGTGGACGGCCGGGCGCTTGCAGCCTGCAAGCGTGCTTCCAGGCGGCGCGATCGTCTTGGCGAGCGTCGGCACCGAAGATGACGTGAGGCGTGCAGTATCCGACAATGGCTCGCTCGTCTTCAACGACGGAGGGCATCTCTACCTGCGTGACACGGCAGGAGCAGAAACAGCTCAGATAGACGCGGCCCAGGGCATTGCCGAACCGGCCACCGCCGCTTCGCGCTTTGCGATCGCCAACAGCGAAGAGACACGCGTGTTCTTCACGAGCGAACAGGATTTGACTGCGGCGGCGACGGCCCTGGAATACCCGGCGCAATCGGATCTCTACGCATACGAAGTGACCAGCGCGCAGAATGCTCCACTCGCGGGCGCGTTGAGCGATCTGACGGTCGATGCAAACGCAGGTGAACACGCGAACGTGCGCGGGGTGATGGGCGCCAGCGAAGACGGCTCCTACGTCTACTTCGTCGCCAACGGCGTGCTCGGCAACGGCGCCGCAGAAGGCGCTGTCAGCGGCAGCTGTGGCGGCAGTGGGCAGGCCGTCCAGCAGCTGTGCAACGTCTATGAGGAGCACTACGAAGCAGCAACGAAAGCTTGGGCTGCGCCCGTCTTCGTCGCGACGCTGTCCGGGGAAGACGAGCCTGACTGGATCGAACCCGGAGGGCACGGCTCCGGCGGTCTGACCTCACGTGTATCCGCGAACGGGCGCTACCTGACGTTCATGTCGAACGGGAGCCCGACCGGCTACGACAACCGCGATGTGGACAGTGGCGCGCGCGACGAGGAGGTCTATCTCTACGACGCCGAAAGTGGCCGGCTCGTGTGCACCTCTTGCGAGCCGACGGGGGCGCGGCCGGTCGGCATCCACGAGGGCGAAGAGTTCGACGAACACCTCGTCGACTACGCGCTGAACTGGCACGGACGCTGGGTTGCGGCCAACATTCCGGGCCAGACGACCGAGAACCTCTCGGAGTCTCAGTACCAGTCGCGCTTCCTCACTGACGACGGGCGTCTCTTCTTCAACAGCGACGACGCGCTCGTGCCGGCAGACGTGAACGGCACAGAGGACGTCTACGAGTACGAGCCCGCCGGGGTCGGGAGCTGCGAAGTCGGGGGGCAGAGCGCAAGCATGGTCTACAGCGCTGCAAGCGAAGGCTGCGTTGCGTTGATATCGGCCGGGACCTCAGCCGAAGAATCTGCGTTCCTGGATGCAAGCGAAGGTGGTGGGGAAGTGTTCTTCCTCACGTCGGCAAGGCTTGCCGGCGCCGATTACGACACCAGCTACGACGTCTACGACGCGCATGAATGCTCAGCCTCCTCACAGTGTGCGCCGCCTGAATCCGTGCATGCGCCGCCATGCGACACAGGCGACGGCTGCAAGCCGGCGCCCTCGCCGCAGCCGACGATCTTCGGCGCGCCGCCCAGCGCGACGTTCTCGGGCGCGGGCAACCTCAAAGCCTCTGCATCCACAAAGCATGTCACCGCACCGAGGAAGCTGACCAAGGCCCAGCGTCTGGCACGGGCGCTGAAGGCCTGTGCAAGCAGACCGAAGCGCAAGCGCTCGCAGTGCAGGGCGAATGCGCAACGGCGCTACGGCTCCAGACGGTCGGCCAAGCAACGGTCCAGCGGAGCCAGAAAGGGGAGGGGGCGGACGCGCGCCGCAGACACCAGCCACATAGAGAGCGGACGAGGAGGAGAGGGTCGATGAGGTCGGAGATGCTGAAGAGCTTCAGATGCGCGATCGGAGCGGTGGCCGCATGCCTGCTGCTGTTTCTCACGGCTGCGCCGGCGTCGGCCCAGTCGCTGCAGTCGCGCTGCAGTGGTTGCAGTGGCTGGTGGGACCTCAACTCGGGCGCCTCGCCTGCCAACCTGCCGCCGGGGGGCGAAGGCGACGTTACGTTGCTGGCTGAGAACCTTGGCGACGCCGGCCTCAGCTCTGCGGTCACCTTGACCGACAAGCTGCCGGCCGGGCTCACCGCGCAGAGCGTCTCGCTTGGCTTCGGCGTGCTCGGCGAGCAGCAGCCGTTCTATGGGGTGCTCTTCTGCCAGGTGCAGCCTCAGGAAGTCACCTGCACCTTGCCGGAAGAACTCGTTCCCCAGTTCCTCGCGACTCCCTACAGCCACATCGAAGCCTCGATCTCCGTGAGCGTTGCCGGAGGGGCGAAATCTGGAGAAGTCAACGAAGTGAGCGTCTCTGGGGGCGGGATCTCCAGCGCGTCGACGAGGGCGCCAATCACCGTCAGCTCGCAGGCGACGCCGTTCGGGGTCGAACGCTACGAACTGCGGCCCGAAAACGCGAATGGCGCGATCGACACGCAGGCGGGATCGCACCCGTTCCAGCTCACGTCTGTGATCAACCTCAACCAGACCTCCGAACCCAGGTATCCACCCGCGGCTGTGAAGGATCTGCGCTTCAACCTGCCTGCGGGGTTGATCGGCAATCCGACGCCGTTTCGGCAGTGCTCGCTGACGAAGTTCACCGCAAACGCAGGCGAAGGCCAGAACTTCTGTCCTGACAACACGGTCGTCGGCGTCGCGTCGGTCAGCATCGCCTATCCGGTTGGTGGTGTGCCCTCGACGTTCGCGGTGCCGCTCTACTCGCTCACGCCTACGGTTGGCGAACCTGCGCGCTTCGGCTTCGACGTCAGCGCCGACCCTGTCTATCTCGACACCTCGGTGCGCACAGGCAGCGACTACGGCGTGACGGTGACCGTTCCCGACATCACCGAGGTCGCCGGCTTCATCTCCAGCCGCGTGACCTTCTGGGGGGTGCCTGGCGACCCGCGCCACGACTCGGTGCGCGGCTGGAACTGCATCAGCCCGCAGGAACATGCGCCGGCCTGCACCGCGACCGAAGAAGCCTCGCCGCCGCCGCTGCTGACGCTGCCGACCTCATGTGAAGGGGCGCAGCTCAGCAACGTCGAAACTGACTCCTGGGAGCAGGAGGGCGTCTTCCTCGCGCCTGTGCAATACACACTCCAGGACGTCTTTGGCCAGCAGTTGGGAATGGACGGCTGCAACCAGCTGCCATTCGCACCCTCGATCAGCGTCGCGCCCGATGGGCAGGCGGGCAGCACGCCCACCGGGTTGAGCATCCATGTGCGCGTGCCTCAGGAATCAGCGCTGAACGGCAATGGCTTCGCCGAGGGCGAGGTGCGGGACACGACCGTGAAGCTGCCTGAAGGCGTCACGCTGAACTCAGCCGCGGCGGACGGCCTGCAGGCGTGCAGCGAGAGCGAGATCGGCTATCTGCCGGCGGAAAGCTCTCCTCCGGACGAACTGAAATTCACCTCAGGGCTGCCGCAGCCGTTTTGCCCAGAAGCCTCGAAGGTGGGCACGGTGACGATCAAGACGCCGCTGCTGCCAAACCCGCTCGAAGGCGCGGTCTATCTCGCCACCCAGGAACAGAACCCGTTCAGGTCGCTGCTCGCGCTCTACATCGTCGCTGAAGACCCGATCTCGGGGACGCTCGTAAAGCTGCCAGGCGAGGTGCTGCCCGACGCAAGGACGGGCCAGCTCACCTCGACGTTCGAGAACACGCCGCAGCTGCCCTTCGAAGAACTCGAACTGCACTTCTTCGGTGGGGAACGCGCGCCGCTGTCGACGCCGACGCATTGCGGCAGCTACACCACAGAAGCGTCGTTCACCCCGTGGTCGAGCAGCACGCCTGTGCACAGCATCTCGAGCTTCAACATCACCTCGGGGCCAAATGGCAGCGCCTGCCCGGGCGCCGCACTGCCGTTCGACCCGTCGCTCAACGCCGGCGCGACGAACATCCAGGCCGGCGCGTTCAGCCCGTTCACGATGACGATGAGCAGGGAGGACGGGCAGCAGAACCTGCAGGCGATCAAGCTGCAGATGCCTGCGGGCCTCTCGGGAATGCTCTCCAGTGTCACGCAGTGCGGGGAACCGCAGGCCGATCGGGGCACCTGCGGTCCTGAAAGCGAAATCGGCGAAACGATCGTCTCCGTCGGTCTAGGCGGCGACCCCTACACGGTGAAGGGCAAAGTCTTCATCACCGGACCATATGAGGGTGCGCCGTTTGGGCTCTCGATCGTGACGCCTGCGGTCGCCGGCCCGTTCAATCTCGGCACCGTCGTCGTGCGCGCAAAGATCGAAGTCGATCCGCACACAGCTGCGCTGACGGTCACGAGCGACAGCTCTGGCCCCTATGCGATCCCGACGATCCTCGACGGGATCCCATTGCAGATCAAGCACGTCAACGTCACGATCGACAGGCCTGGGTTCACGTTCAACCCGACCAGCTGCGAAAAGACGGCTATCACGGGAGCGCTCACGAGCGCCGAAGGCTCGAGCTCGAGCCTCGCGGTGCCCTTCCAGGTCACCAACTGCGCGAGCCTCGCATTCAAGCCGGGCTTTCTCGCGGCGACGAACGCAAAGCACACTCGCAAGGATGGGGCGAGGCTGCAGGTCACAGTCAGCTCCCACAGTGGCGACGCGAACATCGCGAGCGTGCGCGTGGAATTGCCGAAGAAGCTGCCTTCGCGGCTATCGACATTGCAGCAGGCGTGCACCGAAGCTCAGTTCGCGGCCGATCCAGCGGGTTGTCCGGCCGCTTCGGTTGTCGGCAACGCCGTCGTGCACACGCCGGTGATCGCCAGTCCGTTGAAGGGGCCCGCGTACTTCGTCAGCCACGGCGGCGCGAAGTTCCCGGAACTGATCATTGTGCTTCAGGGCGAAGGCGTCACCGTCGAACTGAACGGCGAAACGTTCATCAGCAAAGCGGGCATCACCTCGAGCACGTTCAAGACGGTGCCTGACGTGCCGTTCTCGAGCTTCCAGCTGACGCTGCCACAGGGGCCGCACTCGGCGCTTGCAGCGACGGGCAACCTCTGCGGTGGCACGCTTGCGATGCCGACGCGGATTGTCGGTCAGAACGGCGCGCTGATCGAACGCAACACGAAGATCGCCGTGTCCGGATGCGCGGCCGCTCGCAAGAAGGGCAAAGCGGGTCCGGGCAAACGGCGCAAGCGCAGCCAGCGCAGGCGCAGCCGGCAGCACAAGCACAAAGCGGGCAAGTGAGCCCAAGAGCGGGCAATGCGAGGCGCGCGGCCTCCGGCGCAGCGATGCCAGGCAAGCGCGCCGGGATCACCGCGATCCAGCGCGCCAGACTGCTCACAGCCGCCGCGATGGCCGCGAGGCAGCAGGGCGCGGCGGGTGTGAGTGTCGCTGAAATCGTCTGGCGCTCTGGCGTCTCACGCCGCACCTTCTACGAGTGCTTCGCCGACCGCGAGCGTTGTCTGGAGGCAGTGCTCGATGAGGCGATCGCGAGGGCTCGCGCCCATGTGCTGCCAGTTTTCGAGGAGCAGCAGGAGTGGCACGCCGCGATGCGAGCAGGCGTTGCGGGCCTGCTCGCGTTTTTCGAGGAGGAGCCTGTGCTTGGCGGCTATCTGCTGATCGACTCGACTGGCGCAGGCGACTGGGCACTCGCACGCCGCGCCGAGGTGCTGAGTGTGGTCGTCGACGCAATCGATGCCGGCCGCTTACGGGCGCGCTCCGCGAGCAAGACGCTCTCACGGGTGACGGCTGAGGGCGTCGTCGGCGCGGTGCTCTCGATCCTGCAGACACGGATGCTCGAACGTCTCGCAGGCGTGGAGGCAGACGGGCAGAGGACGGAGAGCGGTCCTGCCCTAGGCTCGCTGCTTGGGCAGCTGATGGCGATCGTCACGCTGCCCTACCTTGGCCCTGCGGTGGCGGCGAAGGAGCTGGCGAGGCCGCTGCCGACGGTCGAAGCGGACGATTGGGGGCTGGCTGACGACGCCCTGCGGGGCCTGAAGATACGCCTCACCTACCGCACCGTGCTCGTGCTGCGCGCGGTCGCTGCACGCGCGGGCGCCTCCAACCGTGAGATAGCGATACTGGCCGGGGTCAGCGACCAGGGGCAGATCTCCAAGCTGCTCTCTCGCCTCGCCAGGGCGGGGCTTGCGGAGAACGTCGGCGGAAGCTACGAACGTGGCGAAGCCAACGCGTGGAGGCTCACGCCGAAGGGCGGTGAGCTCGAGCGCGCGATCAGGGACGGCGTGCAGGCTCGCGCCACCGCGCAGGGAGGCAGCGCCGCGACCCGCAGAGCTCACGGCTGAGCACGGCGAGCTCTGGGCGGCTGCGAGTTGAGTGCTGCGAGTTGAGTGCTGCGAGTTGAGTGCTGCGAGCTAAGTGCTGCGAGCTAAGTGCTGCGAGTTGAGTGCTACGCGCCGCTCAGCGCGTTGCCACTCTCTGGGTCGAACAGGTGCATGCGCTCGGTGGCGACGAGGAACGTCGCCTTCTCTCCATCTTTGATCCTGCTCGCGGGTGAGACCCGCGCAACGCCGGCGGTCATCGTCGCGGCGCCGATCTCGCCGGATGCGAGCCCCTCCGTGTCCGCTTCCGTTTCGAGCCCGATGCGGGCGTCGGAGCTCTGCAGGCGGCTCGCATCGATGTGGAAGTGCACGAGCTTCTCGGCGCCAAGCGCCTCGATCAGGTCGACGGTGCCCTCGAGGCGCCGATCCTGGCCGTCTTGCCCTGAGGCGGAGGCGGCGTCTGTCAGGTCCTCTGGCCTGATGCCGACGACGATGTCCTTGCCGCGGTAGGCGCCGATCGTCTGCTCGCCACGCAGTCGCTGCGGCAGCGCGAGCGGGCGGTCGCCCAGCTTCAGCGTTGCGCCCTGGGCGTCGACCTGTGCGTGGTAGAGGTTCATCGCCGGCGAGCCCATGAACGCGGCGACGAACAGGTTGATCGGAGAGTCGTAGAGCGCCTGTGGCGTATCGCACTGCTGCAGACGCCCGCTGCGCATCACCGCGACGCGATCGCCCATCGTCATCGCCTCTGTCTGGTCGTGGGTGACATACAGCGTCGCAACGCCGACGCGGCGCTGGATGCGCGAGACCTCGGCGCGCATCTGCACGCGCAGCTTCGCGTCGAGGTTCGAGAGTGGCTCGTCCATCAGGAAGGCCGCCGGTTCGCGCACGATCGCCCTGCCCATCGCGACGCGCTGACGCTGCCCGCCAGAGAGCTGGGCGGGCTTGCGCTTCAGATGCTCGGTCAGCCCGAGGATCTCGGCGGCTTCGTTGACCTTCGCCTGCATCTGCGCCTTCGGCAGCCTGCGCAGGCGCAGCGCGAAGCCGATGTTCTCCCCAACCGTCATGTGCGGGTAGAGCGCGTAGTTCTGGAAGACCATCGCGATGTCGCGCTCGCGGGGGGAGAGGTCGTTGACGACGCGCCCACCGACCTCGACGTTGCCGTCGGTGACGTCCTCGAGTCCCGCGACCATTCGCAGCGCCGTCGTCTTGCCGCAGCCGGAGGGGCCGACGAGGATCATGAATTCGCCGTCCTCGACGTGGAGGTTGAGGTCGCTCACAGCCTCCGCACCGTTTGGGTACACCTTCGTCACGTGCTCGAGCGTGATCGTCGCCATCTATGCGGTCCTCCGGTGGTGGGTTTGGAGTGCGAGCAGGCTCATCGGAAGGACCCCGCCGTCAGGCCGGAGACGATCCGTCGCTGCGCGAAGAGCACGATCACCGCGATCGGGATCGTGACGATCACGACCGCCGCGTCGAGCTGGCTGTAATTGGTGACGAACGCGCTCTGGCTGAGCGTGACGATCGAGAGCGGCGCAGTGAATTTGTTGCTCGTCGAGAGGAACGAGACGGCGAACGCGAAATCGTTCCAGGCGAGGATGAAGGAGAGGATCGCGGCGGTGAAGACGCCAGGCACGGCGACGGGCACGACGACCTTGCGCAGCGCCTGGACGCGCGTCGCGCCGTCGACGAGCGCCGCCTCCTCGAGCTCGACGGGCATCTGCACGAAGAAGTTGCGCAAGAGCCATGTCGCGATCGGAAGCGTGTAGACGAGATAGACGATGATCAGCGGATAGATGCTGTCGAGGACTTTCAGGTCCTTCAGCAGCAGGAACAGCGGGCCGATCATCGCGAGCACGGGGAAGAAGCCGGCGATCAGCACGAAGCCAAGGATTGCGCCTGCGCCTTTGATCGGCAGGCGCGCGAGTGCGTAGCCTGCCATCGTCGCGACGACGACCGTGACGATCGTCGCTCCAAGCGCGACGATCGCGCTGTTGAGCAGTGGCGTGAGGAATTTCGCCTCGTTGAAGTCCTGCGAATACGCTTTGAAGCTGAGGTGGTTGGGCAGCAGGCCGATCGCTTCGGTACCGCGAGCGATCTCGCTCTGCGAGGCGAGCGAGGTGCGCACTATCCAGTAGAAGGGGAAGAGCGAGATCGCGAGCGCGATCAGCACGAGCAGGTAGAAGCCGACCTCGCGGGCGAGCGCCCAGCCGGTGGGAAATTTGCGTCGCGGACGCCGGTGCTCCGCGGCGAGCGGGCGGCTCGTTGCCATTTCCCGTGTCGCTTCCGCGCTCATCGCAATGTTGCCTCGTGGCTGCTCATGTCGTCTCAGCGTTCATGTTTTCTCATGCCTCATGTCGTCTCAGGCCTCATGAAGCGGACGTACACTGCGGCGATTGCAAGCGCGATCAGCACGAGCACGATCGACATCGCGCCGCCATATCCGAAGTTCGTGTCGATCAGGAAGGTGCGCCAGTTGAGGTAGGAGAGCGTTTGTGTGCTCGTACCAGGGCCGCCAGTGGTGAGGATGTAGATCACATCGAAGACGAGAAACGCCTGTAGCGTCCTGAAGATGAGCGCGACTGACAGCGCCGGCTTCAGCAGCGGCAGCGTCATCCTACGAAACGACTGCCAGGAGGTTGCGCCGTCCATGCGTGCGGCCTCGTAGACCTCATTCGGGATGACCTGCAGCCCGGCGAGCAGGATGATCGCCATGAACGGCACGTTCTTCCATGCGTCGGCGACGACGATCGCGACCCATGAGGTCCAGACGCCGTTGAGCCACGTCGTGTGGATTCCGAGGATGTAGTCGACGAATCCGGCACGCGGGTCGATCATCGTCTTCCACAGCTCGGCGGAGACGACGGTTGGCACCGCCCAGGGGATGAGGACGGCGGCGCGCAGCAGGCCGCGTCCTGGGAACTTGCGGTGCAGCATCAGCGCGAGCCCAAGCGCCGCAATCGTCTCGAGCACGACGGAGGCTGCAGTGAAGGCTGCGGTCTTCCAGAGCGCGTCTACCCATTCCGACGAGCTGAACATCGCCGAGTAGTTGTGGACGCCGACCCAGGGTTCCGGATTGTTCGCGATCCCGAGGTTGACTTCGTGGAACGAGTTCCACAGGTTGTAGACGAGGGGATAGGCGGTGACGAGCAACAGCAGCAGCAGGACCGGCGCGACGAGCAGATACCCGAGGCGCCGGTCGGCCTTCACGCGACCGCTCATGTGACTGCCACGCCGAGGCGACCGGGCCGCTGTACCGCGGCCCGGTCCTGCTGCTGTTGCTGATGCCTCTGCGCTCATCTGTTCTGCAGCCTGTCCCTAGCTGCCGAGGAGAGCTCCGGTCACCCTTCGAGCGATTCGACTCTCGATGCGGCTTCTTCCAGGGCGCTCTTCGGCGACGCGGAGTTTGCGTAGACCGAGGAGAACGCGTTCTGGAGGAATTCGGAGATCTCCAGGTACTTTGGGCTCACTGGCCGCGGTTGCGCATAGCCGTTGAGCGTCTTGACCGCCTTGAACACGGGCGCCTTCTTGTACAGCGCTTCGGTGTAGGCGGACGGCAGCGACGGCGGATCGCCGCTTGCGATCGCGCGTTCGATCTGCACTTCGGGGGTCGTCAGGTATTCGATCAGCTTCCACGCCGCCGCTGAGTGTTCGCTGTTGGCGTTGATGCCAAGCATCTCGCCGCCAAGCGCTGCACCTGGTTCGCCGTTCGGGCCTGCAGGGAACGGGATGTAGGCGAAGTGGCCCTTCGCTGGACCGCCTTCTTCTTCCACGACAGACGCGACGAACGGATAGTCGATCGCGAATGGCGTGTGCCCTGCGACGAACTCTTCCTCGACCTGGCCCTCTTCCCAGCCAGTGACGGCGGTTGGCGCGATCTTGTTCTTGTAGAGCGCGTCATGCAGCCATTCGAGCGCTTCGATATTGCCTTTCGTGGCGATTTCTTCGGCGGTCAGCTTGCCGCCGAAGGCGGGCGCGACAGTCAGGAAGGACGTGATCGCTCCCTCGTACTTGTGACCCTCGAAGGCGAGCCCCTCCTTCAGTTCGGGGTGTTCGGCCATCGCTTTTTCGGCGTCTTCCACGAGTTCTTCGGGCGATTCGGGGGCCTTCGGGACCATGTCGGTCCTGTAGAAGAGACCCTCTGGGTTTGCGAACCATGGGATTGCGTAGACGCTGCCTTCGAATTCGCCTGCTTCCATCTCGCCTTCGAAGAACTTGCCCGTTTCCGGTTTGAAGGACGTGAGTGGCTTGATCCAGCCTGCCTGGGCGAACTTCGCCGGGTAGGTGACGTCAGACTCGAAGATGTCTGGGGTGGAGGAGCCTCCCTCGAACTTCGTCTGCAGCTGCTGTAGATAGGTCGTCGAGTTCGATGAGAGGACTTCGACCTTCACTTTGATGTTCGGATTGGCCTTTTCGAAGGCCTTCGCCTCGGCCTGGCTTGCTTCGCCCTCGGCGCCAAGGCCTGAGATTGCGAAGCTGATCGTCTGCTTCGCAGACGCCGAAATGGATTTCGTTTCGGCTTCTTTTTTGCTCGACCCGCAGCCTGCGACTGTGATCGCGACCGCTGCGACGGCGAACAGAACGCTGGACCCGCGTCGCGCTCTACGCCATCCGCTAGACCCGCTGGATGACGCAACTCGACTCGATGACCTCATCGGCATCTCCCTCCTCGTGACTTGGCGCGGAAGGCCCGGCAGAGCGATCCGCGTCCTTGCGCTTCACGTCTATGTACGTTCTATCACTAACGGACGACGTTGCAAGGATCGAATCGAGACGTGCGTCCTCCGCTCAGCCGTCAGTGCCCGCTGGAGCGTGCCGTCTACGGTCGCGCCATCGCCTGGGCGCCGCCGTTGATCGTGTCGGCTGGAGCGTGCCGTCTACAGCCGCGGGCTCAGGCCCGCGTCAGCTGATCTGGACGGCGGTAGCCAAGTCGCGCCGAGATGTTGTCGGCGGTCACGATCAGGTGGGGGCCAAGCTGTGCTGGCATCTCCTCGGGCGCGATCGCTGAGCTATGAGCTGTGAGGCTGAGTGCGGCGACCACTTCGCCGAGTTCGGCGCGGACCGGCGCGGCGATTGCGCATAGCCCTGGCGCGAGCTCCTCAGCGTTCAGCGCGATTCCCGACTTCGCGATTCCGCGCAGCTCGGTCCGCAGTGCGCGCTTGCCTGTGATCGTCCTTGGCGTGTGGCGCTCCAGCTTCAGCTCGGGGAGCAGCTCACTCAGTTCTGCGTCGGAGAGGTGTGAGAGCAGCAGCTTGCCCAGCGCGGTGCAGTGGGCGGGCAGCCGCGAGCCTGGGTTCAGGTCGAGGTCAGTCTTGCGCTGCGAGGCACGGCGCCCTGAGACGCGCTCGAGGTAGAGGACGTCGGTGCCGTCGAGCATCGCGAGTGAGACGGTGAAGTTGCTGCGTTCGACGAGCGTCTGCATGTGTGGCCGCGCGTGCTCGGCGACCGCTGTCGAGCTCAACGCAGCCATGCCCAGCTGCGTGACCTTCAGCGTCAGCATGTACTTGCGATCTCGACGCTGCTCCAGGTAGCCGAGGTAGGCGAGTGAGGAGATGTAGCGGTGTGTGGTGCCATGGCTCATTCGCAGTCGCCTGGCGATCTCTGAGACTCCGAGAACAGGCGTCTCGGCGGTGAAGCAGCCAAGGATCGCAAGCCCGCGGTCGAGCGACTGCGAGTAGTGGCGCTCGCGTATCGCAGGCACCTGCGAGGGCTCCCGCTCCAGCGCGGTCTGCGGGAGCGACGGCATCGTCAGACGCCGTCTTGAAGCTGTGATCACGGCTGCACCAGGTCGTCGCAGCGAGGATCGGTGCCGGCATTGGGACCGCTGGCTGGCCGGCGCGGTCCGATCGCCGCGTCGATCGCCTGCTCGCGTGCGTCCGTCAACTTCTTGCGAATCGTCTGCAGCTCGGCTTCGAGCTGGCGCGCCCGCTGCTCGGCCTGCTCGCGGCGGCGCTCGGCGAGCAGCAGCAGCTGCTCGGGCGGTAGCTGGAGCTCGGTCAGCGGGGTGCGCAGTTGCAGCTCGCGCGCGACGCGCTCGAGCGCCCGGCGCGCGTCCTTGTCGTACTGGTGGACTCTGATCAGTGGGTGGTCGTCGGGGTTGCTGTCCTCGCTGACGCTGGGCCACCAGATCCTGGCAGCGCCACTGTGAACGCTATGGCGCTCCGGCAACATACGCTCTAATGCGCGAGTGAGACGCGATTGGATCACATAGATCGGGATGCCTGGTCCGATCAACTCGCGCACCCGCTCCGCGGGCAGTAGCGGCTCTCGCTCGCCGGTTCGGCAACTGAGCCCAAGGACCGGGTAGGTGCGCTCTGGGCTGAGGATCTCGGCGCACATCAGGCGCAGCTGTGGTCCGACTTCGACCACCACCGCGTCCTGCGCGTGATCAGGGCTGGGTTGCATAGTTGTCAAAGGTCCAAAACATCGGATCGCCGATGTTGACATGCAAGCTTTCGCCGGTGTTCGATCCGGGTCATATTCGTTTCTCGGCAAATGGAAGCGTTTGTCGGCAAAGGAAATCGTTTGTCGACAAAAGCATCGCTTTCAGCTCCGTGTATCTGGCTTGCGTCTGAGGTCGAGGCAGCAGGGAACGGCTATGAAGACAATCGTATCACGCTCTACTGTCACTATCCCTCTTGCCCGCCGCGTGCGCGCAGGGTCTGCATACCCTGCCTGGCCGCGTCTCATGCACGCTCGACTTTGACGGTGCTCAGGCGCCGTCCTCGCGCACGCTTAGGTCCTGCCTTGGGGCACGTTCAGGTGTCCTGCCTTCGTGCACGTTCAGGTCCCGTTTGCCGACGCTTAGGTCCTGCGTTCGCGCAAGCTCACGCCCCGCGTTCGCGCAAGCTCACGCCCCGCCTTCGCGCACGCTTAGTTCCTGCGTTCGCGCAGGACCACGCGACCGCCGGCGTGGGGAACGAGGATCGCGCTGCGCCACTGTGGGCGCTCGATGCGCCTCGCGGCGGGCAGCACTGTGCGCTTGGAGAGCGCCTCGCTCAGGATCGCCTTCACCTCCATCAGCGCGAAGTGCCTGCCGAGGCAGTGCTTGCGTCCGCCGCCCCAGGGTAGCCAGGTGCGCGGGCCTGGCGGCTGCTCGATGAAGCGCTCTGGCGAGAACCGGTAAGGGTCGGGATAGAGCTCGGGATTATGGTGCATCAGATAGGTGCAGCAGATCAGGTTGACCGCGGGCGGGTAGGTCCAGCCCCCGATCTCGATCGTCTGGGCGACCCTGCGGGGAATCGCGAACACGAAGACCGGCTTGCGACGCATCGTCTCCTGGACGGTCGCCGACAGGTAGCGATCGTCCTGCCCGGCGTCGATCTCGGCGCAGAGCCTGCTCTGAGCCTGCGGGTTGTGGGCGAGCAGTTGGAAAGCCCAGGAGAGCTCGCCGGTCGTCGTCTCGTGGCCGGCCAGGATCATCGACATCAGGTCGTCGCGAATCTTGCGATCGGGAAGCGGGCTGCCGTCTGGCAGGCGTGCCGCGAGCAGCATGTCCAGCAGGTCGGTGCGCTCGTCTGCGGGTTCGCTGCGGCGGCGCTCGAGCAGGCGGTAGATCAGGGCGTCGGCGGCGGCGCGCCGCGCAAGGAAGCGGCGCCAGATCCTGCGCCCACCAGGCAGGCTGCGCAGCTTTGGCTGCTGCAGCATCGGGCTTTCGGTGATGCTCAGCATGCTCATAAGCTGCGCATGCAGCCGATCGAGGATCTCGTCCTCGTCGCCAAAGATGATCCGCAGGATCACGCGCAACGTCAGCGAGCGGATGCGCGGGTGCAGCGCTATGACCTCGTTCAGCGGCCAGGAGGCGATCTCGCGCTCGACGACCTCGGCGAGCGTCCTGCTGTGCTCGGCGACCATGCGCTGATGGAAGGCAGGCGTGATCTCGCGGCGGCCGCGGATGTGCTCCTCCTCCTCGAGCAGCATGAAGGAGCGCTCGCCGATCAGCGGCGCGATCACGCTGGCGCCCTTGCCCGCGTGCAGCTGCGCGTCATCGGCGGTGAGCACTTCGCGTATGTCCTGCGGGTCGGCGAGGAACACGAAGGGGTGCATGTCGATCGGGTAGAGGGTGAAGCGATCGCCGACGCGGCGACGGCAGTGCTCGAGGTAGGCGAACGGCAGGCAATACGAAGCGAGCGTCTGCACACTGCCCGGGTACGGCGGGCTGGGCGGAAGCTGCCCGCGCAGGCGCAGTGCCAGCGAGGATGATCTGAGCGTTTGCATCGTTCTCTCCTCTCGGGTCGTTTTTGATTTCATGTCGAGCGCAGGCCATGTGCGAGCCGCCAGAGCCGCAAGACCGGCACGAGCGCACGTGTGAGCGATCCGCCGCTGGCGGCAAGGGCCTTGCTGTGCTCGCGTCTGGCGGGTGCCTGGGCGCTCTCCTTGGAGAGATAGAGCGCGATCATGCTCGCGGCGATCAGCGTGTGCTTCTCGCCGTCGTCGAGCGCGCCCGCCTTTCGCAGGCTGTGCGCGATCAGGGCGCAGATGTCTCTGGTCGCGAGATCGAGGCTGCCGTAGTGAGAGACATAGACGTGGTCGCCGTTGCGGGCGTCCTCAACCTCGTCGACGTAGCTGTCGAGCATCGTCGCGGCGGCGGAAGTCCAGGGGAAGTAGGCCGCGTAGGTGCGCGCGAGCTCGCTGGGGTCGCACAGTGGCTCCGCTGCGTGCGCGAGCAGCGCAAAGATCGTCAGGCCGGCGCTTGCCGCGGCGGAGAGCTCGAACCAACTCGCTTCAGGCGTGTTGGGGAACTCCCGCGCCGCCCACGCCTGCAGACCTGCGTCGCGCTTGTCGGGATCTACGTGATGGTTGATCGCGAGCACTTCGGCGCGGCGCGCCTCGCGCAGCACGAGCTCGTGCACGTGCGCGTAGGAGGGCAGTTGTGAGGTGCGGTCGCGGCTGGCGCGTACGAGCGCTAGGAGATAGCCGCCGTCTTCGCGTTCGGGATTGTGGCAGTAGTGGTCGCTTGGCGGGCTGTCGAGCTCGAAGGCGTCGCGCAGCGCCAGGTGCAGCTGACGCCCGTTGCGAACGCCAGCGGCGGCCGCGCGCTCGTTGACGCTGTCGAGGAAGTCCCAGATGACCTGGTAGGCGACGAGCAGGCGCAGGTAGCTGGCATTGCGCGCCCTGGTCAGGATCGAGAGCAGCGCCGCGCCGTCGGACTGCCCGCGCTTGCGGTCGAGCGCGGCGAGCGCGTCGTGCCTGATGTAGGCGTCCGGGATCGCGCTGGCGCGGCGACGCCAGCTCCTGATCTCGCCTGCAACGCTGGGCAGCCCCCAGGTGAGCTCTCTGGCGACGCCCGCTGTGAGTGCACGCAGCTGGCGGGCGGAGAGCGGCGCTGCGTCCATCACGACCGCCTGCGACTCAGTAGGCCGGTCTGACGGTCCTCGGCGGGACACGCACTGCGAGGTAGCCGGGGATTGCGATCATTGTCACCGCGATCGCGGTGACGAGCGCGAAGCTCGAGATCGCAGCGACGCCTTCGACGCTGAAGACGATCGGGAAGCCGGTGACGGTCGCGAGGAAGTGACTGCCAAGTAGCTGGGCGTAGAGCCCGAAGACCGCGCCGATGAAGCTGCCCGCGGCGAGCAGCACTGCGCTCTCGCAGAGCAGCCAGCGCCACAGCACGGCTTCGCGAAAGCCGTGGCACTTCATCGAGGAGATCAGCCCGCGACGCTGCCAGATCATCGCGGCCATCGCGCCGACGATCGCAAGGATCGAGGCGATCAGGACGAGGATCCTGATCTGCGTCAGGCGTGCGAGGCCCGCCGCCGCCAGCGCATAGTGGCGGCGGGCGCGCTGGGCTGCCGTTTCGGCGGTGAGGCCGGTGCCGGCAAGCGCTCGCCGCGCAAGGTCGGCGACCATCGCGGGGGAGACGCCGGGTTCGACGTCGAGCATGTAGGCGCTCGGTTCACCGCTTGGCCATCCGCGCGCGTAGTCGGCTGCGTTGAGGATGATCGCCCCTGGAGGCCAGCCGAGATTCGTCGTCAGCCCAGCGACGCGCAGCGTCTGCGGGTCGGGAGCTGGCAGCGTGAAGGTCTGCCCGACGTGCAGGTGGCGTTCTTCGGCGAGGGCCTTGGAGAGCACCGCCCAACCGCCGCGGCGCAGCCTCGCGGTGGCGAGCTGCATGCGGCCGCTGAGCAGCTCGCTTCGGGGAATTGGCCGCTGCACGCTGCTGGGAGGCGCGATCACCCAGAGGCGGCGTGCTCCCCAATCGAAGAAGCTGCCGCGATAGGCGCTTACGCGGCCGACGCCGGTGAGCGCAGCGAGCGTGTGCGCACGGCCCTGCGGTTCGAAGGCGACCGTCGTCTGCAGGCTCGAGCGTCCGCGTGGGATCACCCAGACGTCCGCATTCGCGTCGAGCTGCCGGGCGGAGGTGTCAAGGCCGCGGTTGAGGTCCGATTGCGTGCCCTGGAACTCGACGACGCCGAAGACCGCGACCGCCGCCGTCGCTGCGATTGCGAGCGAGCGGACACGCGTCTGGGGGGTGCGCAGCTCGGTGATCGCGAGCGCCGAGCCGATGCCGTCGAGCGCTTGGGAAAGCCACTCGAAGAGGCTCAGCAGCCGGTCGAAGAGCAACGGCAGCAGGAAGACCAGCGCGAGCAGCAAGGTGACGTTGCCGATCACGGCGATCCTCGTGTCGGCGAACAGGGTGAACGTCGTGAAGGAGAGACAGAGCACGCCTGCGCCGAGTTGGGTTGCGCTGCGAGCTCGTTTGTGCGCGAAGGCGGAGCGCGCCTGCAGCGGACGGCCGATGATCTCGTGCAGGGGCCACAGCACGCCGACGATCGCCGCTGCCATGCCGGCGCCGGCGGCGAGCGCGACGCTCTGCCAGGTGATGATGCGGCTGTTGCCGACGGGAAAGGCGAACGCGAGATAGCCAGGACTCGAATGAAAGACGGCGAGCGAGAGGACATCGCCGAGCACCAGTCCGAGGCCACAGGCGAGCACGCCGAGCACGAGCGCGTCGAAGAGCAGGATCTGCACGGTCATCCAGCGCGTCGCGCCGTGGGGTCGGACATCGGCGATCAGCTTGCGGCGCGAGGGCACTGTTATCAGCATCGCGTTGAGCGCGAACATGAAGCCGACGAGCGCGCTGATGCCGGAGAAGAGCTGCTCGCTCTTGCTCTCGGGTGAGACCGCGACCGCGAACAGTCGTGAGTCGAACGTGCCGGGCACGAGGTTCGCGTGTGCGGCCGCTGCAAGGCGCGCCAGGCCTGCACGCGCTTCGCTGGCGCGGCTGGGGTCGTAGCGCACGAAGATCCTCGAGACCTTTTCTGGCATGCCTGTGAGTCGCTGGGCGTAGCTGAGCGAGGCGAGCGCCACTGGGCTGTGGACGAGCTCGTCGATTTCCGATGCCTGCAGGGTCGCTCCGACGAGCGTTTCCTCGAGTTTGGCTCCGACCTGGAGCTTGATTGCCACGAGCGCTCCGGCGCCGATTTCCTGCGCGAGTGGCGCTGGCAGCGCGATCGCTCGCTGCGCCGAGAGCTGGCGTGCGGAGAAGCGTCGCAGCAGCACCCCGCCGGCGCGCATCGCGTGCGGTTCGATGCCGATCAGGTCCACGGAGCGTTCGCCGCTGGGACCGATCACGTTCACCTGGCGCTCGAGCACTGGCAGTGCGATCTCCACGCCCGGCACGCGCATCGCCTTCTGGAGCAGCCCTGCGTTCATGCCTTCGGGCCCGCGCGCCATCAGTTGCACCTGGGCGTTGCCGATCAGTTGGCTGTTGAGCTGTGTGACCGCGCGCGTGAGGCTGGCGCTCGAAACCTGCGAGGCGAACAGCAGCGCGACGCCGACGGCGATGCCGAGCAGCGCGAAGCACTCCTGGGCGAGCACGGCCTTCGAGCCAAGCCGCGCTTCGTAGATGTAGCGGATCCCTGAGAGACGCATCGGCGTGCGCTAACCGCCGCGCCCGGCCAGTTCGGCCGCGGGCGCCGCCACGGACTCTGCGCGTCTGTCGTAGAGACGTCCGTCGCGCAGTTCGTAGACCTTGTCGGCAAACGCCGCCGCCTCTGGGTCGTGGGTCGCGAGCAGCAGCGCGAGCTTGCGCTCGCGACAGAGATCGCGCAGCAGACCGAGCACCTCGCGCGTGCGCTGCGTGTCGAGGTTGGCGGTTGGCTCGTCGGCGAGCACGAGCTTCGGGTCGATCGAGAGCGCGAGGGCTATCAGGACCCGCTGGCGCTCACCCATCGAGAGCTGCTCGGTGCGGTGATGCAGGCGGTCGCCGAGCCCGAGCTTTGCAAGCAGCGGCTCGACCGTGGGCTGCGCCTTCGCGACTGAGGCGAGCAGCAGCTTCAGCGATGCGCTCTGAATGGCGCGCGCGCCTGGCATCAGCGTGTCTGGCTGGAGAATCATTCCGAGCTCATGCAGGCGATAGTCGGCCGCCTGCTTGCGGGACATCGACGCGACATCGCGTCCGTCGACGAGAACCTTGCCGCCGTCGGGGGGGCGCAGGCCCGCGATCAGCTCGATCAAGGTCGTCTTGCCGGAGCCTGAGGGACCGTAGAGCGCGACGAACTCACCGCCTGAGACGGTCATGCTGACGCCGTCCACGGCACGAATCGGAGCTCCGCCGCCGACCTGATAGTGCTTGACGAGATCGCGCAGCTCGAGCACTACGGATGACCTGCGCTGCGTGATTCCCGAGTCTCGTCGCGCAGCGGAAAGGGGATCACCTCAGCTCCGTCTGATGGTCCGCCGTTGCCGCGGCCGTCCGACAACTGGCCACTGAGCGGCTGCAAGACGCCCGCGTTCAGCGAGAGCACGCGATCGGCGAACAGCGCGGACTCCATGTCCGAGCAGCTCATCAGCACGCAGCATCCGGGTTGGGCGCCCTCTAGCAGGGAGCGCAGCATGTCTGAGGCCTCCTGGGTGTGGCGAGGGCCGAGCGCGTCGAGCAGGTCGTCGATCACGAGCAGGCGCGGCCGGTCGGCAAACGCGCGCGCGAGCCCGACGAGCACGCGCTGCCAGTTGGAGATCTCGCACCAGCGTTGCGTCGCGCAGCCGGAGGCGCCGACCTGCTCGAGCACCTGGGCCGCTCGCCGCTCGACGTCGCGCCGTCCGCGACCCTGCATCGCAAGCGGCCAGCCGACATAGCGGGAGACCTCGACGTCGAGCGCGGGCCCGTCGCGGTCGAGCCAGATGACGTCGTGGCCGAGCAGGTTCGAGCGCCGCTTGTCGGAGAGGCGTGTGAGATCCTCGCCGTCGAGCCGCACCTTGCCGCCGTCGGGCATCTCGATGCCTGCGACCAGGCGCAGCAGCGTCGTCTTGCCCACCAGTCTCGAGCCGAAGATCGCGATCACCTCGGCTGGATGGACCTTGAATGAGGCTCCATCGAGGACCGCGCACCACTGGCTTCCCCGCGAGAAGCCCTTGCGCAGCTCCGCCACCTCGAGCAGCTCGGCCACGGAGATCCTCAGCCGGCCTCGTCGTGTGTGCGTTGCGTGGTGCGAAGGCGGCTGTCGGTGGCGAGATCGTCGAGCAACCCTTCCAGCTCGTCGCGCAGGCGCTCCAAGCGCAGCGACATCGTGCTCCACAGGGTCACGGCGTCTCTTGTCTGGATCCCGCGCAGGCGCGTGCGCCAGTCATCCGATGGCTTCTCCAGCCGGCGCCGCGCGCGCTGTTCGCGCAGCAGGCGGCCGTGCATCATGTCGCAGGCTGACCTGTAGACGGACTCTTCCTCGCGGACGACCTCGACGAGCGCCGCGAGGTCCTCGATCTCCGTGAACTCGAGCCTGCCCTGCAGCGCGTCGCGAATCGCGGGGCGGGGGGTGGACTGGCGCAGCCACTTGCGCAGGTGCTCGACGCCTGCGTCTGTGGCTTCGTAGCGATCCAGTGAGCGCTCGGGGCCGCGCTCGACACGCCGTACGAGGCCCTGGTCGGCGAGGCTCGGCAGATTCGTATGCGCGGAGCTACGTGGAAAGTCGGCCGACGCGAACTCTTCGGCAAGGCGCCGGGCGACGCTGTTCACGGTGTCGGGCTGGCGCACGACGAGTCCGAGCACCATCATTCTCGGCGTGATGTCCCCAGCCCTCTGCATAGCGGTAAATGCTAACCCAAAGCGGGCCTGGATTGAGCCTCGTCGCCGATCGGTCCATGCGTCTGATACTTACTATCAGACTGCTTAGAAGCGAGATTCTCGCGTCAGGGGAGCGAAATTTTCGCATCAGGCCGAGGTGATCGACGTCGCTGGCTGGGAGGCGTGGCTCTCCGCGGAGGCGTGGCTCTCCGCGGAGGCGTCGCTTTCCGCGGAGGCTCGAGCCTGCTCGCGTCGCGGCCGGCTCGCTCTCCGCTCGCGTACCCAGACGCGCAGGCCGAGTGGCACCGTGGTGAAGGCGAAGTGCTCCCGCACGGGACCTGCGCTCGTGTCCAGCTCGAGCTCGAAGCTGCGCGCGAGCGTCGCCAGCGCGGTCTTCGCCTCCAGCAGCGCAAGGTTGCGCCCTGGGCAGAAGCGCGGACCGGCGCCGAAGCCGAGCGACGTCTTCTGGTCGGGAGTGGGCGCGGCGCCCGTGTCGAGCCAGCGCTCAGGGTCATAGTCGGAGCCGCCTGGTGCCGCGCCGGCGTGGCGTGTCTGCAGGATCAAGCGGGTGCCGGCTGGGACGTCGGTTCCGCAGATCCTCACATCGACGAGCGGTTGTAGCGTGATCGCGTTGGCGACCGACTTGAGACGCATCGACTCGCGCAGCACCGCTTCGCCATAGTGGAGCTGCCCGACGAGCTCGTGGTCGAGGGGGACTGTCTGCTCGCCGAGCAGCTCTTGGGCCTCCGCTGCCCAGCGCGCTTGGACCTGCTCGTCCTGGGCGAGGAACCAAGCAGTCCAGGCGAGCGTGTGTGACGTCGTGTCCTCGCCGGCGAGCAGCAGCCCGAATGTGTTGCCGAAGATCAGCTCGTCGCTGAAGCTCTCGTCTGTGCGTTGCGCGGCGAGCATCGCCTCGAGGAAGTTCTCGGGTGCGTCGAACAGCTCCGGTCGCGCCGCCATGCGCTCGCGCGCCTGCTCCACGAAGTCGGCCACGTCGTGTCTGATTGCCGTCAGCGAGGCCTCGAGCGCGCGATCGGCGCGCAGCTTGATCCAGCGCCAGTAGGGAATCGGGAAGAAGATTCGGTGGTTGAGCATTTTGAAGACGAACTGGATGTGCCGCTGCAGCTCGTTGTCGCCGTGCTCCAGCGCGTTGAGGTCGTAGCCGAACGCAAGCGATGAGGTGATGTCGACCGCATAGGCGGTGAACAGCTGTGTGATGTCGATCGAGGCGCCGGTGCGGGCGGCTGCCAGCAGCCGCGTGTGCAGTCGTTCCGCGGCCGCCCTGATCACGTGGAAGTGGCGATGCAGGTGGTTGGCGTTCAAGGCCGTGACCGTGAGCCGCCGCTGGCTCTTCCAGGACTCGCCCTCACTCGCGAAGACGTTGGGTACGTCGATTTCGGCGAATGCTCGCTCGATCTCGATCCAGCGCCTGTAGCGCGTCGGGCGCTCGCGCAGGATCGCGTTGATCGCATCGAGGTCGCTGACGATCACATGCTGGCGCCGGCCTGCGCGAAACTTGTAGATCTCTCCATAGCGGCTCGCCCACCGCTCCGCGACGAGGTGCGAGCTGCTCAGCGGCAGCAGCGACGGCATGCTGCCGATCAGCGGCCAGCCGCGCGGCCCCGGCAGATCGCCGAGCGAGCGTGCGGGCATCTGTGCACCGGTGACGGAATCTGCGGATGACGAGTCGGTCGTTGGCATGGGCGCGAGCCTAGAGCGCGCACAGCCGCAGAACATCGGCCAGCTGGCCAGTGATTGCCCTGCGAGAATCGCCGCACTACGACGCCGCCGCTCAGGCGGTTGTGCGATGTGCGGTCATCCGCGCGGACGGTCGGACTGCGGTGCCCACAGCTTCGGCTCTGTGCGCCAGATGCACTCCACGCCCGTCTCTGCGGGCGCGGACGCCGGCTTCGCCGTCTCGCCTGCGAGCACGTAGCCGAGCTGCCGCGGGATCCCTGCGCTTGCGATGTTCGCCCTGTCGTGGCGGATCTCCACGCGGGTGATCCCAGGCAGCGTGAAAGCGGTCGCGGTCAGCAGTCTGGCCATGCTCGTCGCGATGCCTGCGCGCAGGAAGGACGCGTGCACCCAGTAGCCGATCTCCAGTGTCTGCGGACCCCGCCGGCGGTGAAAGCCGCAGCCGCCCACGACCTCGCCCGCGATCCAGGCGCCCAGCATCACATCGCCGCCGTCGAGCCACTCCTGCTCCCAGCGTACGAGCATGGCGCGACGCAGACCTGGTGAGAGCGGCTCACTCGCCATCCATGGCATCCATGGCCTCAGATGCTCGGCGCTTTCGGCGACCGCTCTGGCCTGGATCGCGGCGTCACCGGCCCGCCACCTGCGCAACAGAAGCTCCTCGCCCTCGACGCGCTCGGGAAGGCAACGCATCTGTGCACGTTAGCCGCCTGCGGCGTGCCGGTGTTGCGCCCGGAGTCTTCGGGCCGATCGGCGTCTGGGGCCTCGATCAGCTGCCACCCGCCACGATGCAGGCGGTCGCCTCGACCTCCAGGCGCCAGCGGGGGTCGCCAAGGCCGGCGACGAGCACGGTCGTGGCCGCGGGGGTCGCGCCGGCGAGGCGGGGCGTGCGCAGGCGCACCCATGCCCGCAGCGCGTCGCGGTCGACCGCGTAGGCGCGCAGGTGCACTACCTGAGAGAGCTTTGCGCCCACAAGCGCGAGCGCCGCTTCCAGGTTGTCGAGCACGAGCGTCACCTGCTCGTCGAGATCGTCTGGCACGGAGCCGTCTGGCCGCCGTGGCGCCTGCCCGCCCGTGAACGCGAGCGGGCCTGCGACGGTTGCGTAGCTGCTGCCTGGAGCCGCGGGATGCAGCTCAGGCATCGAGCTACCGCCGGCTGGCGAGGATGCTGCCGTCGCCGCGCATCTCCGCGTCCCAGCCGTTGGCGACGTAGTAGGTGGAGTCGCTCTCCTCGATCAGCACGGGGCCTGGCACGACGTGCCCGGGCTGCATGCGGTCGCGCCAGATCACCGGCACCTCCGCCTGCTCGAGCTCGACCCAGCGCGCGGGGATCTGCTCGTGCCCGGCGCCGCCCGGTTGCGGCGCGAGCGTGAAGCTCGGCAGCTCGCGGCGCACGAGGCTGCGCACGTTGACGAGCTCGATCGGGTCGCCGAGCTTGGTGCCGTAGAGCACCTCGTGCTCGGCCTCGAAGCGGGCGACGAGCGTGTCATGGTCGTCCTCGCCGGGCGTGAAGCGCACGGGCACGTAGTGGGACTGGCCGACGTAGCGCAGGTCGAGGATCGCGCTCGTGGACGGCTCGCCGGCGCCGTCGACCGCGCATTCGACGTAGCTTGCGCTGCTCTGCCCGATGCGCTGCAACAGCTCGCCGACCTCGCCGAGGTCGACGCTCTCGAAGGGACGCAGCATCGTCCGCGCCTGTGAGAAGGCGAGGTCGGCCGTCAGCAGCCCCAGCGCGGAGAATGTGCTCGCCTGTGGCGGGAAGACGACGCGGTCGACGTCGAGCTCGTTGGCGACGCCGATCGCGTGCTGGCCGCCTGCGCCGCCGAAGGAGACGAGGTCGAAGTCGCGGGGATCGATGCCCTTCTCGACGGTGATCTGGCGCACGGCGAGCGCCATCGTCGTGTTCACGATCCGGTAGATCGCGCCCGCGAGCTCGGTGATCGGCAGCTCGGCCTGCACGGCGAGGCGTCCGAGCGTCGCCTCGGCCGCGGCGCGGTCGAGCTTCATGCCGCCGCCGAGCAGCTGCTCGGCGATCAGGCCGAGCACGAGGTTCGCGTCGGTGACGGTCGGCTGCTGCCCGCCGGCGCCGTAACAGGCGGGGCCGGGGCTCGCACCGGCGCTCTGCGGCCCGACCATCAGGGCTCCGCCAGGGTCGAGCCAGGCGATGCTGCCGCCGCCGGCGCCGACGGACTTGACGTCGAGCGAGAGCGTGCGCGCCGGGATGCCCCACTCGATTTCGATCTCGTCGCGCATCTCTGGGTGCCCGCCCCTGATCAGCGCGACGTCGCAGCTGGTGCCGCCCATGTCGAAGGTGATCAGGTCGTCGCTCTGCGCCTCGCGCGTGAGGAAGGTGCCCGCGAGCACGCCGGCGGCGGGGCCGGAGTAGGCGAGGATCAGCGGGAACTTGCGCGCCGTCTGCGCGGGCACGATCCCGCCGCCGGAGTGCATGAAGCGCACGCTCGTCTCGAGCTCGCGCTCGAGCGCGTCGACGTAGTCGCCGATCGCCGGCTGGGCGTAGCTGTTGATCACGGTCGAGCTGACGCGCTCGTACTCGCGGATCGTCGGATCGACCTCGTGGGAGAGCGAGACGGGCACGCCGGGCAGCTCCGCAGCGAGGATCCCCGCGATCTCGAGCTCGTGGTCGCTGTTGACGAAGGAGTGCAGCAGGCAGACCGCGACGCTGTCCACTCCGATCGCGGCGAGCTCGCGTGCGGCCGCGCGCACCTGCTCGGGATCGAGCGCAGTGACGACGTTGCCAGCCGCGTCGATGCGCTCGTCGAGCTCGAAGCGCAGCTCGCGGGGGACGAGCGGCTGCGGCTTGACCCAGTCGACGTAGGCGAAGGGGTTCGGGCGCACCGAGAGCTGCATCTCCAGCACGTCGCGGAAGCCGCGCGTCGTCAACAGCCCGACGCGTCCGCCGCGGCGCTCGATCAGGAGGTTGGTGACGATCGTCGTCGCGTGCAGCAGCAGCGAGACATCGTTCTCTTCGACGCCTGCCTGCTCGAGCGCTGCGAGAAAGGAGCGGTCCGGGTGCGCGCGCTGGGTGAGCACCTTGCCGCGCGAGATCGTGCCGCTCGCCTCGTCGTATGCGACGAGGTCGGTGAAGGTGCCGCCGATGTCGATGCCGATGCGCTTCATGACTGGCCTTTCTCGTGCTGCGCCGGGTCGCCGGGCTCGAATCCGTAGCGCTCGCGTGCAGCGTCCTGCGAGATGTAGCCGCCGCGGATGTCGGCTTCGACGAGCTCGCGTGGTCGCTCGCTCACGGGTCCGAAGCCGCCTCCGCCGCCGGCGTAGATGCGCAGCGTCGAGCCGGCGGGGGCGAGCAGGTTGGAGAACTTGCCCAAGCTCTGTGTGCCGAACCTCGTCGGGAAGTCGCGCTCGACGCCGTCCTCATCGAGCGTGATCGCGTTGTTGGTGCCGGTCTCGCCATCCTGCAGTCCGAAGGGCAGGCCGATCATGTGGTCGATCGACGCGGAGACGTAGGTGTCCTCGAGCAGCTGCAGCGCCTTGACCTGGCCAAGCCCCCCGCGCCAGCGTCCGGCGCCGGCGGAGTCGGGCACGAAGGCGAGCTCGCGTACGCGCACCGGATAGCGGTTCTCCCAGACCTCGGCGGACTCGTTCTTGCACGAGCCCATCGCGTTCCACTCGGCTGAGTTGCCGTCGCCCCAGGCGCGCGCACCGCAGCCCCCGGGGCCGAAGGCGTACCAGACGAACTCGTTGCCGCCGACGAAGCCCCATCCGGTCGTGCAGGTGCCGGAGGCGTAGCTGCCGGCGGCGACGCGCTCTGGCACCGCATCGGCGAGCGCCTTGAAGATCGTCTCGTAGCTGCGCGCCGTCGTGTCGGCGAGGCCGGCGAAGCAGGGGGCGGGATAGGTCGGGTTGACGAGCGAGCCGAGCGGCGCCTTGATCTCGACCGCCTCGAGGCTGCCTGCGTTGATCGGGATCTCCGGGTCGATGATGTTGATCAGCGCGGTGTGCACCGCGGCCTTCGTCGCGGCCAGCGTCGCGTTGATCGAGCCGGCGACCTGGGCGCTTGTGCCCTCGAAGTCCACCGTCAGAGAGGTGCCCTGCTTGACCACGCTGATGCTCAGCGTGCGCGGGTCGCCGCCGAAGCCGTCGTCGTCCATGATGTCCTGCGCCTCGTAGCGGCCGTCGGGGATGACGGCCATCTGGCGGCGGAAGCGATCGCCTGAATAGGTGATCGCGCGCCTGCCCGCCTCGCGCACCGCGTCGACGCCGTAGCGCTCGGCGAGGTCGACGACGCGTCGCTCCGCGGTGATCGCCGAGGCGATCTGGGCTTGCAGGTCGCCCCACGCTTGTGCGGGCATTCTTACGTTGCGCAGCACGAAGTCGCGGATCTCGCGTATCACCTCGCCTTTGCGGTAGAGCTTCGTCGGCGGGATCGTGATCGCCTCCTGAATCACGTGGCGGGCGCCGCCGCCCCAGCCGCCTGCGGTCATGCCGCCGATGTCGGCCCAGTGGCCGCGGTTCACTGCGAAGCCGAGCTGCGCTCCCTCGTGGAACATCGGCCGGATCACGGCGACGTCGGCCTGATGCGTGCCGCCGGCATAGGGGTCGTTGTGAATGATCACGTCGCCTCGCTCGAAGCTGTCGTAGTAGCGGAACATGTCCTGCAGCGCGTCGCCGAGCGCGCCGACGTGCACCGGCAGGCCCGCCGCCTGGGCGATCATGCGACCGTCCTCGTCGAACAGCGCGCAGGAGAAGTCGAGTGCCTCGCTGAAGACCGTCGAGTAGGCGGTGCGCGTGGTCGTGCGCACCATCTCCGCCACGGAGGAGATCAGGTGCCGCCGCATCACCTCGAGCGTGAGCGAGTCGAGTCCGTCCCGTGGCGTTGACGCATGTCTCATCGAAGATGCCATGGGCAGAGTTCCTCTCTATCGGGAGTCCGGGTCACTGAGCTTGCCTGGAAGTAGGAAGTTGTCACTATTTTCACTTCATCTTATGTTCGTATGACTTGATGTGTCAAGTTTCCAAAATCGAATTGTTGTCACTCGTGTAGATGGTTATGGGGAGGGGGGAGGGTTGGTTGGCAGGTGGTCGGGGCTGCGCTTGACCGTTCCGCGACGTGGTGCTATTGTACTGCGAGACGAGACAAGAGGGATGCCGCCCAGCGGCGGGCTACGACCCCGAAGCGGGAGAGATTGTGAGATGGACCTGGCTTACCTGATTCGGCGCGCCGCCCGCCATTTCCCCGCCTCCGTGGCGGTCGAGGATCGCCATGGCGCAAGGACGCTGGGGGAGGTCGTCGACCGCGGCGAGCGCCTCGCCAACGCGCTCGACGAGCTCGGCATCGCCGAAGGCGCGGCGGTCGGCGTGCTCTCCGAGAACAGGGCGGAGTATCCGGAGGTCGATATCGCGCTGGCGCTGGGGCGCCGTGTGCGCGTCGCGCTCAATGCGCGGCTTGCGCGCGAGGACTTCCGTTACGCCCTGGCCGACGTGTCGGCCGCGGCGCTGATCCACTCCAAGGCCTTTGAGCAGGACGCAGAGGCGCTCGCGCGCGAGCTTGGCCTGGTGAGCATCTGTCTCGACTCAGATGGTGAATCCGCCAACTCCTACGCCGATCTGATCGCAAGTGCTTCGGCCACTCCCCGCCTGCGGCGCAGTGACGAGGAGGGGCCGGCATGGACCTCCTACACGTCTGGAACCACGGGCCGGCCAAAGGGAGTCGTGCTCAGTCACAGGGCGGTGCGCGAGGTGGCGTTCAACCTGCTGCTCGAACTCGGGCCGAAACAGGGCGGCAAGCGCATCGTGCTGACCCAGCCGCTCTCGCATGGAGCCGGTTACTTCGTGTTGCCCTATCTGCTCGCGGGCAGCGGCGTCTACGTGATGGACCGCTACGACGCAGAGGAGGTCTTCGCGCTCTCCAGGCGCCCTGAGATCGGCACGCTGAAGGTGGTGCCGGCGATGTTCCCGCCGCTGTTCGCCGCGCACGACGCCGCGGGGCAGCCGCTTGGCTTCGACGAGATCGTCTACGGCGCATCGCCGATATCCGGTCCTGTGCTCGAGCAGGCCCAGGAGCGCTTCGGCTCGATCTTCACTCAGATATACGGACAGTCCGAGGCGCCCGTGACACTCACCTGTCTACACCCCGCCGATCACGCACGCGGTGGTGCACATCTCGCCTCCGCAGGTCGCCCGTGGCGCACGGTCGCGATCGAGGTGCGCGGGCAGGACGGCATGCCGTTGCCGGTCGGTGAGGTGGGGGAGGTGACGATCCGCGGCTCGCACATGATGACGGGCTATCACGAATTGCCCGAGGCGACCTCCGAGGCGATGCGTGACGGCTGGCTGTGGACCAAGGACATGGGCCGCCTCGACGAGCACGGTTACGTTTACCTGCTCGGTCGCAGGGACGAGCTGATCAACACCGGTGGCTTCAACGTCTCCCCGCGCGAGGTCGAGCGCGTGATCCAGGACCATCCGGAAGTGCAGGAGTGCGCGGTGATCGGCACGCCCGACGAGCGCTGGGGCACCGCGATCAACGCCGTCGTCAGCCTGCGCAATGGCGCCCAGAGCTCGGTGCAGGAGCTGATCGAGTTCGCGCGCCCGCGCCTGACCTTCCGCTCGCCGAAGCTGCTCGTGATCGCCGAGGAGATCCCGAAGACGCCCTATGGCAAGGTGGATCGCGAGCGCCTGCGCGCAATCCTCGATTCTGCTAGGACCCTCACAGATGCCGAGGGCTAGCGAAAGGGGAACATCCAGATGAGCGACGGGCGCATTCAGGTCATCGAGCGGGCGATCGACATTCTCACGGCGCTGACGGGGGGCGCCTCGAGCCTCGCGGAGGTGACGCAGGCGACCGGGCTGCCGAAGGGCACCGCGTTTCGCATCCTGCAGAGCCTCAGCTACGAGAATCTCGTCGCGAAGGATCCCGTCAACAACACCTACATGCCCGGTCACGGATTCCTGCGTCTGCTGCAGGGCTCGCTGGAGGGCTCCGGCGCGATTGCGGCAATCACCAAGCCGGCGCTGGTCTCGTTGCGCGAGATGACAGAAGAGACGGTCACGCTGCACGTGCGGATGGGCATCGAGCGCGTCTGCATCGAGGAGATGCAGAGCCTGCTGCCGATTCGCTACACGGCGTCCGTCGGCGCCTCCGACCCTTTGCATGTCGGCTCCGCCGGCAAGGTGCTGCTCGCCTTCCTCGAGGACGAGCAGCTCGAGCGCATCGTGCCGCTGCTGCCGCTGCAGGTCCTGACCTCCGAGACGATCGGCGACGTCGATGAGCTGCGTACGGTGCTCGCCGAGGTGCGCGCACAGGGCTGGGCGCTCAGCACCGGCGAGCGACTCGCGCTTGCCGCGGCGATCAGCGTTCCCGTCAGGCTCGGCAACGGCCTGATCGTGGCGCTCAGCATCCTCGGACCAAGCGACCGGCTCACGCTCGAGCGCCGCATCCAGCTGTTGCCGGCATTGCGCGAGGCCGCCAGCGGGATCGAAGCTGTCGCGAGCGGCATGCAGGAGAACCTCACAAAGCCCGCGGGCCGCGAGAGCGAGAAGCAGGCAGCTCCGAAGCGCAACGGGCGTAGGGCCACGACCGCGCCGGCGACCCGCGGCGAGACCGCGAAGCGTCGCGCGAAGACAGGAGGTAGAGCACGGCCATGACAGTCTCGATCGCGGGCGTCGGCATGCACCCATTCGGGCGCTTCCCGGAGCGGTCCCTGAAGGACCTCGCCCGCGTCGCGGTCGTGCGCGCGCTGCAGGACGCCGAGCTCGGCGTCAAGGACATCCAGGCCGTCTACTCGGCAAACGGCATGGCGGGCCTGCTGCAGGGACAGGAGCAGATCCGCGGACAGTCGGTGCTGCGCGACGTCGGGATCGAGCGCGTGCCCGTCGTCAACATCGAGAACGCCTGTGCAAGCGGCTCGAGCGCTCTGCGCGAGGCGGTGATCGCGGTGCGCGCCGGCGTCGTCGAGACCGCGCTTGCGGTCGGCTTCGAGAAGATGTTCGTCGCCGACCGCGATCTCTCGCTGACGGCGCTGGAGAGCGCCGCCGACCTCGACGTCGTCGGCGGCATGGGCCTGCAGTTCACGGCCGTCTACGCGATGCGCCTGCGCAAGCGCATCGACGAGGGCACGCTGAGCGAGGATGACCTCGTCGCCGCGGCGGTGAAGAGCCACCACAACGGCGCCCGCAACCCGAATGCCCAACACCGCAAGGAGTTCACCGCTGAGCAGATAAAGGCGTCGCGTCCGATCGCCGAGCCACTCACATTGTTGATGTGCAGCTCGATCTGCGACGGAGCCGCCGCGGTCGTGGTGAGCAGCGCAGCCGCCGCCAACGGACGCCCGCGCGTGGTCGTGCGCGCCGCGAGCGCCGCGTCGGGCTTCACCGCCGGCGTCGAGGAGGAGCCGAGCACCTCCACTCAGTGCGTACGCGCCGCCTACGCGGAAGCGGGCGTCGGACCTGATGAGGTGAACGTCGCAGAGGTGCACGACGCGATGGCTCCCGGCGAGCTGCTCTACTACGAACAGCTCGACTTCTGCCCGCCGGGCGGTGCGGCGGAGATGCTGCATTCGGGCGCCACCTCGCTGCAGGGCCGCCTGCCCGTGAACCCGAGCGGGGGCCTCTCCTCGCGCGGGCATCCCGTCGGCGCGACCGGCCTCGCGCAGGTCTGCGAGCTCACATGGCAGCTGCGCGGAGAAGCGGGGGAACGACAGACTCGCGAGCCGCGCATCGCGCTCGCGCAGAACAGCGGTGGCTGGCTGGCGGGCGAGTCCGCTGCCTGCAACGTGCACATCCTCGAGCGGGAGCAGGCATGGAGCTGAGCGCCGCCGGCGAGCTGGCGCTTGCGCTGCAGGCGGCCGACACGGGCGAGCGCAGGCGCGTCGACCGTGAGCTCGGCGCGTTGGTCGGCTCGCGCTGCGAGGTCTGCGGGACGGTGTCCTGGCCGAGCAGGGCGATCTGCCATCGCTGCGGCTCGCCGCGGGTGCGAGAGCTCGCCCTCGGCAGGGACGGCCAGCTCGTCACCTATACGACCGTCTGGGTCCCGCGGCCGGGCGTCGTCGCGCCGTACGTGCTCGGCCAGGTCGATCTGCCGGAGGGCGTGCGCATCTTCGTGCACGTGCACGATCTCCCCGCCGGCACGCGCACGCCGTGTCCCGTGCGGATGGTGCTCGCCGCCGAGGCGGACGCCGTGCCGCCATTCTGGTTCGAGCCCGCGGAGGCGAGATCATGAGCGAGACGACGGTGACAGCCCTCGGCGCAAACGAGCGCGAGGCGCTGCTTGCCAGCGCGCGCGAGTTCGCGCAGCGCGAGATCGCGCCGCACGTCGCCGACTACGACCGCGAGGAGCGCTTTCCGGCCGAGATCGTGCGCAAGGCGGGCGCCCTCGGCTGGATCGGGGCGGTGATCCCACCGGAGTACGGCGGACAGGGGCTCGACTGGCTGTCCTTCGCCGGGCTGATCGAGGAGATCTCGCGCGTCTGTCACATCGTCGGCCTGGCGATCTCGCTACCGAGCGGGCTCGTCGGCGGAGGCATCCTGCGCTACGGCAGCGAGGAGCAGAAGCGTCGTTGGATCGCGCCGCTGGCCAAAGGCGAGACGTTCGCGGGCGCCGGCGTGACCGAGCCCGGCGGCGGCACCGACGTCGCCAACATGATGACGCGCTGCCGGCGCGAGGGCGAGGAATACGTGATCAGCGGCGCGAAGGCGTGGATCAGCATGCTCGACTACGCAGACTGGTTCCTGACGTTCGCGACGCTTGACAGGTCGTTGGGGCGCAAGGGTGTGTGCGCGTTCGTCGTCGAGCGAGACGCTCCCGGCCTGCACGTCGCGCCGTACAAGAACAAGCTTGGCTTCCGCCCGGTCGCCAGCGGCGATCTCGTGCTCGACGAGGTGAGGGTGCCGGCCGAGAACCTGATCGGCGCGGAGGGCGAGGGCTATGCCGTCGCGATGGCCGCGGTCGAGACAGGGCGCCTGTCGGTCGCCGCGCGCGCGGTCGGACTCGCGCAGGCCTCGCTCGACGCCGCCGTGTCATATGCAAACGAGCGTCACGTCTTCGGCGAGCCGATCGGCCGCTTCCAGCTCGTGCAGTCGATGATCAGCGACATTGTCGTCGGCGTCGAGAGCGCCAGGCGGCTGGTCCAGGATCTCGCGCGCGAGAAGGACGCGGGCGTCGCGCGGCCGCGCCGCGACGCGAGCCTTGCGAAGTTGCACGCGACCGACGTCGCGATGATGGCCTCGACGCACGCCGTGCAGATTCATGGCGCCTACGGGGTATCCGAGGAGTATCCGGTTGCGCGCTACTTTCGGGATGCGAAGGTCTTCCAGATCATCGAGGGCAACAACCAGCTGCACCGCGGCATCGTCGCGGAGTACGCGCTTGGCTACCGGACCCCGGACCGTTGATGCGATGGGTGGCGATCGACAGACTCAGCTGAACCCGATCCTCGGCGAGGCGAGCGAGCTCGCCGAGCGCTTCGCCGCCGGCGAGGTGCGGGCGCTGGCGCGCACGATCAGCCTCGTCGAGCGCTCCGACCCGCGTGCGTCCGCGGCGCTGCGGGAGATTGGACGCTTGTGCCGGCGGCGCGCGCCGAGCGTCGGCTTGACGGGCGCGCCGGGCGCGGGCAAGTCGACGCTCCTGGATGCCCTCGTCGCCTCGGCGCGCGGCAGCGATGCGAGCGTCGGCGTGCTCGCGGTCGATCCGAGCTCGCCGTTCTCCGGCGGCGCGCTGCTTGGCGACCGCCTGCGCATGGACGCGCATCTGATGGACCCTGGCGTCTACGTGCGCAGCATGGGCGCGCGCGGACGGCTCGGCGGTCTCTCGCCGACCGCGGCCGAGGTTGCAGCGCTGCTTGGCATGTTCGGCTTCGACGAGGTCCTGATCGAGACGGTCGGCACTGGTCAGTCTGAGTTCGACATCCGCCTGCTGGCCGACACGACTGTCGTCGTGCTCACGCCCGGCATGGGCGACGAAGTGCAGCTGGAGAAGGCGGGGATCGTCGAGATCGCCGACGTGCTCGTCATCAACAAGGCTGACCGGCCCGACGCGGAGCGCTTCGTGCACGAGGTGCGCGCGATGCTCGACATCGGGCCGGCGAAGGCCTGGCGCCCGCCCGTGGTGGCGACGGTTGCGCTGCGCCCGGACGGCGGCATCGAGGAGCTCTGGCAGGCGATCCGCGCGCACCGCGAGCACCTGCGCAGCCACCCATCCACACTCAAAACACCAGACCACCCAGAGAGAGCAGAGCAGCCGATGAGCACGACTTCACCGAATCACACAACGGCGAGCCTGAGCGGCGACTACGACCGCTGGCTGGCCGAGCACCACGAGCAGCTCGAGGGCGGATGGCAGCCGGAGTTCGTCACCTCCAGCGGGATTCCCGTCAAGCCCCTCTACACGCCGCTGGACCTCGAAGACGCCGACTGGGACTACGAGCGCGAGCTGGGGTTCCCTGGCGAGCCCCCTTACACGCGCGGCATGCATCCTGGCGGCTACCGCGAAAAGCTCTGGAAGCTCGAGATGTACGCGGGCTTCGGCTCCGCCGAGGATGCGAATCGCCGTTACCGCTATCTGATCGAGCAGGGCAGCACGGGCGGGGTCTCGATGGCGCTCGACCTGCCGACGCAGATCGGGCTCGACGCCGACGATCCGCTCGCCGGTCGCGAGGTCGGGCAGATGGGCGTCGCGCTCTCATCGCTCGCGGATGTCGAGCGCGTCTTCGACGGTATCCCACTCGATCGCGTCGGGCACATATTCACCACCGCCAACTGCATCGGCCCGCTCGCCGCCGCGTGGTTCCTTGCGCTTGCGCGCAAGCAGGGCGTTCCCACCTCCTCATTCACCGTGCAGATCCAGAACGACCCGATCAAGGAGTACATCGCGCGCGGCACGCAGTTCCTGCCGATCGACGCCTCCGTACGCCTCGGGACGGACATGATGCAGTTCGTCAATCAGCACGCGCCGACATGGCTGCCGATCAGCATCTCCGGCTCGCACATGAAGCAGGCGGGCGCGAACTGCGTGCAGGAAGCGGCGTTCACCGTGTGTAACGGAATCGCCTACGTCGACGCGTGCCTGGCGAAGGGCATGAAGATCGACGACTTCGGCGCGAGCCTCGAGTTGCACTTCTGTACGGAGATGGACTTCTTCGAGGAGATCGCGAAGTACCGCGCGGTGCGCGCGGTCTGGACCGAGCTCGTGCGCGAGCGCTTCGGCGGCACGACCAGCGAGGCACAGCAGTTCCGCCTGCACGCAGCGACCTCTGGGCGTCCGTTGACCGCGCAGCAGCCGCTCAACAACATCTCACGCATCACCCTGCAGATCCTCGCCCAGATCCTTGGCGGCTGTGAGCAGACGCGCACCGCCTCCTTCGATGAGGCGCTGGGGATTCCCACCGAGGAGGCGGCGCGCACGTCGATCCGCGCCAACCAGGTGATCGCCTACGAGACAGGCGTGCCATATACGGTCGACCCGCTTGGCGGCTCCTATTACATCGAGGCGCTCACACAGGAGTTTCGCAAGCGCATCGCCGAAGAGGTCGCGAAGGTCGATGAGATGGGGGGAGCGATCGAGGCGGCGCGCCGCGGCTACTTCCAGCAGGAGTTGGCCGACGGCGCCTACCGTGAACAGGTCGCGATCGAGAGTGGCGAGCGCGTGATCGTCGGCGTCAACCGCTTCCAGATCGAGGACGAGCGCGAGATGCCGGTCTTCGAGATCGACGAGACGAGCATCGAGCGCCAGGTCGCGCGCCTGCGCCAGACGCGGCAGCAGCGCGACGAGCCCGCGGTACAGGCGGCATTGAAACGCTTACACGAGGTTTGCGCCACAGAGGAGAATGTAATGCCGGCTGTGCTCGAATGCGTCGAGGCCTATGCGAGCACGGGTGAGATCGCAGGCGTCTGGCGCGCGGTCTTCGGCGAGTACCGCTCCGAGGCGGTCCGACTGTGAGCGCGCCGGCAACGCCGATCCCGGCACGTGGCTCTGCGGGCAGCGAGGATTCGGCGAGCTCCGCAATTCGCGTCGTCGTTGCAAAGATCGGGCTCGACGGGCACGACCGCGGCGCGAAGGTGATAGCCCGCGGCCTGCGCGACGCTGGCATGGAGGTGATCTACACGGGCCTGCGGCGCGGCCCGGACGAGCTTGCGGAGATCGTCCTGCAGGAGGACGCAGACGTGCTCGGCCTCAGCATCCTCTCCGGTGCCGTGCTTGGGTTGACGACGACGATGCTCGAGGCGCTGCAGCGCCGTGGCCTCGACGATGTGCTCGTGATCGTCGGCGGGATCATCCCGCCGACGCTTGCGCGCAGCCTCAGCGAGGTAGGTGTTGAGGGCGCATTTGGGCCGGGCAGCTCGCTGCAGGAGATCGTCGCGTTCACACGCGCCGAGATAGCAAAGCGCCGTCAGCGTCAATAGGTGACAAACGGCCGCAAGGCCTCTTGACTGTTCCGTGTCGTGGTGATATTGTTCTGTGACGCGAAACGCCGAGAGGGAGGCGATTGGATTGTCAAAGCCGCATCGGATCTTCACACGCGCTGCGTGTGGCGGGTCAGTGATACTTGCCGTCGCGGCGCTGTCAGCCTGTGGCAGCAGCTCGTCGCAGAAACCGTCACAGAAAGCTTCCAGCGCCAGCAGCGAAGCGGGCCTTGCCGAAGCCACCGAAAAGGTAATGGAAGCCGAAAAGCCGATCAGCTTCGAACCGCCGACCGAACCGGTCGAAATGTCGAAGAACAAAGGCAAGACGATCTGGTACATCGCGCCGTCGCTGGAACAGCCGTTCGTCGTCACCGTCTCCAAAGGCGTGGAAGCGGCGGCGCAGGCCGCTGGGATGAGCGCAAAGGTGTTCGACGGCAAGGGCCAGGCGGACCTCTTCAATCAGGGTGTGAGTGAGGCTGTCAGCCAGCACGCGAGCGCGATCATCCTGCAGGCGATCCCGCCGGAAGTCGTCAGCGGCCCGCTCGCCCAGGCGAAGGCGCAGAAAATCATCGTGATCGACTCGTTCAACCGCGCGCCGTCCGATCCGCTGCCGAAGAACATCGATGGGCAGGTCACGCTTGACTACCCGCAGAGCGGGCGCACGATGGCCGACTACATCGCCGTGCACTCGAAAGGCACCGCGAAAGTCGGGATCGTCACCTGGGCGGTGTACCCGATCTACAAAGAGCTCGTCCCCGCCTTCGAAGAAGAGCTCTCCAAGGTCTGCCCGAACTGCTCGACTGAAGCGGTCAAGAGCGTCTCGCCGACATCGCCTGCGACCGAATTGCAGAACGTGACTTCGACGATGCTTGCACAGCACCCGACGATGAACTACCTCGCGCCGGTCAGCGACAACCTCGCTACGGGCATGATCCCCGCGGTCGAAGCGAGCGGCAGCAGTGGCACGAAGATCGTCTCCGTCGACGGTGATGCGGCCAACCTCGAACACGTCGAAAAGAGTGAAGTCGAGATCGCCGACGTCTCCGATCCGCCGCTGGAAGCGGTCGGCTGGGCCCAGGTCGACCAGATCGGCCGGCTGCTGCTTGGGATGCCCGCCGCAGAACAGGACACGGACCTGCCGACGCAACTGTTCACCACCGACAAAATCCCGTCGGGAAGCAACAAGTTCCCTGGCTACGAAGGCTACGAAGAAAAGTACGAGGAAATCTGGGGGATGTAGAGCGGAAGGACGCGGCGATGCTGCACCTGTCGGGCATCTCCAAGCGCTTCGAGGCGGTACTCGCACTCGACGATGTGACCTTGGAGGTGCAGGCAGGCAGCGTCCACGGCGTCCTTGGCGCCAACGGCTCAGGCAAGTCGACGCTGATCAAGGTGCTCAGCGGCTATCACTCGCCTGAGCCGGGGGCGCAGATGCGCGTTCGCGGCCAGGAGGTGACCCCGCCGCTGCAACCGTCGCAGCTTGGGATCGCGATCGTGCACCAGGAACTTGGCCTGCTCGAGGACGCATCGGTCGTCGAGAACGTCGGCATCTCCAGCCGCTATGGCGCCGGTCGCGTGCCGCTCGTGCACTGGCGCTCAGAGCGCCGGCGCACACGGCGGATCCTCGAGCGCCTTGGCTTGAGCACGAGGATCGAGGCGCCGGTCAGCAGCCTCGAACCGGCGGAGCGCACGATCGTCGGGATCGCCCGCGCGCTGCGCCAGATCGAAGACGAGCAGCAGCAGGCGCCGATCCTGCTGCTCGACGAGCCGACCGTCACGCTGCCACCGTCTGACGTTGAGCGCCTGTTTGCGCTGATGCGCGACATCGCGGCGGGCGGCGGCTGCGTGATCTTCATCACCCACCGTCTCAAGGAGGCGCTTGAGATCTGCGACCACGCGACGATTCTGCGCGACGGCCGGGTCGTCGCCTCGCGTCCGACCGCGGGCTCGAGCGTCGCTGAGCTCGTGCGCGCGATGCACGACGCGCCGCTTGAGGAGCTGACGTCCGAGGCTACCCAGGGTGCCGAGCTCGCCGGCGCGCAGACAAGGCCGGCGATCGAGGCGCGCTCGCTCACGGGCAAGACGGTGAAGGACGTCTCCTTCGCGTTGCGCCCTGGCGAGGTGATCGGTGTCACCGGCCTCGCGGGCATGGGCCAGGACGAGCTTCCCTACCTGCTCGCAGGCACGAGCAAGCCAGCGGGGGGAGAGGTGCTGCTGAATGGAGAGCAGGGAAAGCTGAGCGGCTCGCCCTGGAGCGAAGGCGTCGCGCTTGTCCCCGCCAACCGCGCCCAGCACGCGATTTGGCCCAGTGGCACGCTCAGCGAGAACTACACAGTCACCCGCCTGCGTGACTACTTCCGCGGCGGGCGCCTCGCACACGCCGCCGAGCGCAGGGACACTGAGGCGGCGATCGAGCGCTTCTCGGTGAGGGCGCGCTCCGCCGATGCGGAGGTCGCAAGCCTCAGCGGCGGCAACCAACAGAAGCTCGTGCTCGCCAGGGCGCTCGCAAGCAAGCCTGAGGTGCTCCTGCTGCACGAGCCGTTCATCGGCATCGACGCCGCGGCGCGCGCATCGGTCCTCAAGATCATCCAGCACGCCGCAGCGGAGGGTTGCGCCGTAGGCCTGTTCTCGATCGAGTACGAGCTGCTCGCGAACGTCTGCAACCGCGTGCTCGTCATGTCCAACGGTAGGAAGGTGCGCGAGCTCTCAGCCGACTCGCCAGGCTCGCTTGTCGAGAGCGAGATCGTCCACGCCGCACAGCACGCGTGAGGTAACGATGGATTCGACCAGTCAACCGGTTCAACCAGCAGTCGACGAGCCTGAGAGCGCGGGAGAGGGGGAGGGCGCATTCGCTTCGCTGCAGCGTCTGCGGCCGCCGCGAGCACAGCTTGGGCAGGCGCTCACCAGTCGCTTCGCCCGCTTTGCGCTCGTGCTCGTGCTCGCGGCCCTCTTCCTGCTCTTCACGCTGCTCGAGCCTGGCCTCTTTGCGACCGGCGGCAACGTCAAGGCGATGCTCAGCTCGGAGTCGGTGACGCTGATCCTCGCGCTCGCCGTCGTGATCCCGCTGCGCGCCGGCGACTTCGACCTGTCTGTCGCGTCGGTGATGGTCTTCGCCTCCGCGCTCGCGCCGCTGCTCTGGAGCAAGGTTGGGCTGCCCTTTGGCCTCTGCATCGTGCTGACGCTCTTGTTCGGAGTGATCGTCGGCTTCGTCAACTCGTTCTTCATCGTGCTGCTTGACCTCAACGCGTTCGTCGTGACGCTCGGCTCGATGACGCTGCTCGAGGGACTGACCACATGGATCTCCTCGGGCAACCTCGTCACCCAGGTTCCTCACGCCCTCATCTCCTTCTCGCGCGCCACCGTCTTCGGGCTGCCAGCGGCCGTCTTCTACGGCTGGGGCCTCGTGATCGTGCTCTGGTACGTATGCGAGCTGACGCCGTTTGGCAGACAGCTGCTGTTCGTCGGCGGCAACCGCGAGGCGGCGCGCCTCGCTGGCATCAAAATTCGCCGTGTGCGGCTGCTCGCGTTCGTCGCCTCCGCGGTGATCAGCACCTTCGCGGGCCTCGTGCTCGTCGGCAAGCTCGGCGTCGCCGACCCGACCCTTGGCCCAAGCTACCTGCTGCCGCCATACGCCGCCGCGTTCCTCGGGATCGCCGCCGTCCAGCTCGGGCGCTTCAACATCGGCGGCACGCTGATCGCCGTCTACCTGCTGATCGTCGCGACAACGGGCCTGCTGCTGCTTGGCAGCGCCGAATGGGTGACCAACGCCTTCAACGGCGCGGCGCTGATGCTCGCCGTCACCTTCGCGAGCCTCGCCGGCGGCAGGCGCGCGCGGGCCACGTAAAGGATCGACGGTAAAGGATCGACGCAAGGGCGTCTCGCGGCGACCACCGCGGTGACCGGTTAGAAGTCGACGCCACGCTCGGCGGCATGGGCGACGAGCACGCTGCCGAGCAGGCGGATCAGTGTCGCGCGCTCGCTTGCCGCAAGCGGTTTCAGCAGCGCCGCGACGTCGGCCTCGAAGCGCTTCGCGACCTCGTTGACGAGCGTGAGGCCCTCGTCGGTGATCGCGACGAGCACGGAGCGCCGGTCGAGCGTCGAGCGCGTGCGCTGCACGAGGCCGCGGCGTTCGGCGCGCTCGACGAGGCCTGAGACGCTGGACTTGTCGAGCTCGAGCAGCTGCGCAAGCTCGTTGATCGTCGGCTGTCGGTCGCGCAGCACGCCGAGCAGGCGCGTCTGAATCAGCGAGAAGCCACGCTCGCTGGCGTGTCGCTCGAGCGTGCCCTGGATCAGGAACGAAGCCTGTGCGAGCGCGTCGATGTTGCTCAGCTTCGTCTTCGGCCGCGTTGGTGGTGAGGGCTGCAGAGGTGCCATCCACGGGGCAGTGTACTTGAATTAGACCGTGGCACAAACTATATTCGTACGTGACACCAACTAAGATGGAGTATGTCATGGCGAAGATGAACGCAGCGGTCGTCACGAGCTTTCAGGAGCCGCCGCACTACAGGGAGATCGAGGCTCCCGAGCCGGTGGAGGCGGGGCAGACCCTCGTCGACGTGCTCGCCGTCGGACTGCATCCGCGCGTGAGGACCGATGCGCGCGGGACGCACTACACGAGCAGCGGCACGCTGCGGATGATCCCTGGCATCGATGGCGTCGGCAGGCGCGCAGATGGCAAGCGGATCTACTTCGTCGCAAGCGACGACGTCGTCGGCACGATGGCGGAGAAGGCGCTCGCCGACGCCCAGCGCAGCATCGAGCTGCCAGACGGCGTCGAAGCCGCGAAGGTCGCGGCCGCGATGAACCCAGCGATGTCCTCCTGGGTCGCGCTGCGGCGCAGAGTGCCCCTGCAGTCGGGCCAGAGCGTGCTCGTCCTCGGTGCGACCGGCAACGCGGGCGCGATGGCGATCCAGGTCGCGCGGCGACTCGGCGCGGGGAAGGTGATCGGAGCCGGCCGCAACCCCGAGCGGCTTGACACGCTGCGCGCGCTTGGCGCCGATGCCGTGGTCGAGCTGAGCGACGATGCCGATGCTACAGCGAGGGAGCTGGCCGATGCCGCGGCCGAGGTCGACATCGTGATCGACTACCTCTGGGGCGAGCCGACGCAACGCGCGATCCCTGCGCTGCTGAGGGCCCGCTCCGACCGCAGCCGCCTGCTCGACTGGATCCAGATCGGCGCCGTTGCCGGCCTGACGATCGAGCTGCCCTCCGTCGCGCTGCGCTCCGCGAACCTGAGGATTCAAGGCAACGGCCAGGGCGCCGTCTCGACTGACGCCTACCTCGCGGAGCTGCCCTCGCTCGTGAAGGAGATCGACGCGGGCACGCTGACGGTGACACCAAGGCCCGTGCCGCTGGCGGATGTGGAGAGGGTGTGGCAGGAGCCGGATGCGCCAGGCGTGCGCACCGTGCTGATGCCGTGAATCGCTTTTTGGCCACTAGGCAGTGGTTCTTGTGTGGCCTCGCTGACAGACTCGCGCTCGATGAGGATCACGCTCTTCTCCCATGGCAGCCGCGGCGACGTCTGGCCGATGGTCGCGCTTGGCTGGCATCTCATGCAGAGCGAGCACGACGTGACCGTTGCGGTGCCGGGGGAATTCGTCGAGTTCACCGAGCGGATGGGCCTGCGCGCCTCACCGATGCCCTTTGACGTGACGGCCTGGATGAATGCTGGGCATGGGCAGCACATGCTGCACAAGGGCGGTCCAAGGTTCATGCGTGCGATGACGAGGGAGTACGAGTCCCGCGCTGACGCCTTCGACGAGGCATGCCTCGCCGCCGCTGAGGGAGCGGAGGCACTCGTCGGGTCGCTCATGCTCGCGGATCGCGTCTGGGCGCTCGGCGAGCTGCGCAGACTGCCCGTCGCGATGGTCTATCAACTTCCTGTCAGCCCCTCCAGCGAGTATGCGTCGCTGCTGATGACGAAGGGCAAGCTGCTGCAGTCCCGCACGCTCAACCGCGTCTCGCATGAGCTCACCGAGCTCGCCTGGCGATTCGGCAGCGGTCGCGCGACGATCGACTTCCGCCGCAAGATCGGCCTGCCAGCGAAGCGAGTCGCGACGTTTCGGCTGATGGAGGAACAACGCTGCCTTGGCCTGCACACGGTCAGCCCGAGCGTGTTTCCGCGGCCGACAGACTGGGCAGAGCACCTGAAGCTCACAGGCGCCTGGCAGATGCCTAGCGTGACGCGCGGCGAGTTGGGTGAGCAGCTTCCCGCAGACCTCGAAGAGTGGCTCTGTGCCGGCGAGGCGCCGATCTTCCTTGGCTTCGGCAGCATGCCTGTGCTCGACCCAGAGCCGCTCTATCAGGACATTCTCGCGGTCACCTCGATACTTCGCAGACGCGCTGTCCTCAGTGCGAACTGCGTCCCGCCGCGCGCGCTTCACGCGCTGCCAGAGCACCTACGGATCGTCGGCGCCGTCGACCACGACCGTCTCTTTCCACGCTGTGTCGCGGTTGTGCACCATGGCGGCGTCGGCTCGATCATGACCTCGCTGAGAGCTGGGCGGCCGACGCTCGTCTGCTCGGTGATCGCCGATCAGCCCTGGTGGGGGCAGCGGCTGCGCAAGCTTGGCGTTGGCGCCCATGTCCCGTTCGCGAAGCTGAATCGCGACAAGCTCAGCGCCGCCCTGCGAATGCTGCTCGACCCTGCGGTCGCTGAGCGCGCGCGGCGACTTGGCGACAGGATCGAGGCCGAGGGCGACGGGCTCCCCAGGGCGAGCAGGCTACTCGAGGAGTGGCTGGGCAGTGCGTCGGTGTCGGTTCCAGCGTGATCAGAAAGGCCAGAGAGGGGGAGAGAGGCCGCTCCGTCGTGGGGTGTTCAGCTGAGCGAGGCGAGCTTTGCCTGCATCGCCTCTGCGAGCGCGTGGGCGCCTGAGAGTGGGCGCACCATCACGACGAGCTCGTCGATCTTCCCTGCGTCGTCGAGGTGCACGAAGTCGCAGCCCTCGAGCTGCCGCTCGCCGACCCTTGCCTGAAAGACGAGTGCATGGTCGGATGCGTCTGGCGCGCCGATTTCGCGCAGGTAGGCAAAGTCCTCGAAGACCTCGGAGACGGCGAGCAGGATCACACCGACGGCCTCGCGGCCCTCGTAGGGCTTGAACACGATCGGGCTTCTGAAGACGACGTCCTCCGCGAGCATGCCAACCGCGGCCTCGAAGTCGCGTGCCTCGACGGCGCTGCGAAATGGGTGCATTGCTTTGGGCCTCCTGGATTCGATGCAGAGCTGGCTCAGAAGACTATGCCCGATGGGTCGTGGCGACGTTGCGAGCATCGTTGGGGCATGCTTGGGCGCAAACCTTCAAAGGAGAAGAAAGACATGGACTTTGCACGAGCAGGAAAGGTGCTGCAGGAGCAGCTTGCCGAAATCGAAGAGGAGTACGGCGACAGCGACGAGCACGAAATCGGAGCGGTGATCACGATCGTGCAGGTCGAGAGTGCAGACGGGGGGATGGCGCTGCGGCTGCGTCACAACCTCGACGGGCAGCCAGTGCGCCTGCTTGGCTTTCTCGAGTTGGCGAAGCAGAGTGCGCTGATGCCGTTCAGTCAGGGCTCATAGTCGCGGTAGCGGCTCCCCTGAGCACAGCTCGGCGAGCCCAGGCATCGGCCGGCCTGTATATGTGCAGGACAGCGCCAGACTCATATGCGGTGGCCTCGACGAGTTGCAACCTCAGCGGCGTCGCAAGATCCTTGAACAGCGGCAGGCCGTCACCGAGTGCAATCGGGTTGACGACGAGGCGGTATTCGTCGACGAGACGCGCTCGCGCGAGCGCCTGTACGAAGGACGCGCCGCCCCAGGCGACGATGTCGCCGCCTGGCTGCTCTCGCAGCGTCGCGATCTCCTGTGCGATGTCGCCGCGGGCTATCTGCGAGTTGCTCCAGTCAGCGACCGCGAGCGTGCGCGAGAACACGACCTTCGGCAAGTCGTTCATCGGCGCTGCGTACTCATGGCTGGAGTACGGCCAATGCCCAGCCATCTGCTCATAGGTCACGCGTCCCATCACATGGGTGCCGGTGCTACGCAGCCAGTCGAGCTTCAGATCCTTCAAGGCCGCATCCTCAGGTGCGCTGCGGTGATCTGTTGCGCTCTTCACGGGCGCGACGAACCCATCGAGTGAGACTGACATCTCCACGATCACATTTCGCATCGTGCGCTCCAATGTGGGCGGCGTGCCACGACTATCTGGCTTTGCATACTTTGCAGTCCGCTTCTGCGAGTACGCGAACGACTTCAGGAGGAATGTTCCCACCAGCGCCTGGGGCAGAGCCCAACGAGACCACGCGCCAGCGGCCAGCGTCGTGGAAGATCATCTGGGCGCCATGCTGTTCGTCGGGCAGGGGTGGCGTGTGGCGAGTTCGGCCTCGACCCAGCCGTTGTTCGTGACGCGAATCCGTCTCAGATATTCGAAGCTCGGGCCAAGCGCCAAGGTATTGGCCGACGCGCCTGTAACGACGAAAGGTAGCTTCGAGCGCGGCTGCCTGAGCCAGCGTCGCAGGCTGCGCAACGAGAGCTTGAGTGTATGCGCTTTCGTAGGCATCGGCGGGGGATGCAGGAGCGCCGATGAGAACCGCTGCTGCGGCAAGCGTCGCGACGATGGTCGCGGATGACGCAGCTAGGGCTGAGCATCTTTTGCGCATGCTGAAGACTCCTGGTAGACCACGGGATCGCGCGGAGGGTATCCGATTGGTGTTTCAGGAGGATCCACCGATCCTGTCCTGCCGCGCACACATTCAATCCCATCCAACCGAATCCGTGCTACCTTCCCAGGCCGTCGGCCAAGAATGCGCCTGAGGGGGTGTCCGCAGTGCATTTCAGGAGAATTTCAGTCGCGAGCGTGGCGGTCGTCACGCTGCTCATCCCATCTGCCACGCAGGCGAAGCCCGAGGCGAGGTCCAAGCGCTCTCTCGATTGGGCCAACGCGGCTATCGCTACGCATTCGCGGCCTTGGTGCAGCGTGCACGCTTCGTACAACTCCTACGACGAAGACTACGACGTTTACGTTCACTCCAATCAGCCATATCGAGATGCTCAGGTTTGGCAGAAAGGCCGCGAAGTCTACGGCTACAAAACCAATGGCGAAGGCTATGCCGACATCTACGTCTTCACTGAAATGTGAACGCGAGTGAGGGGATCGGCATTCGGGTCGGTAGGGCGCGGTGCTCGGGGCGGCTATGAATGGGCGAGGAGCAGGGGGGAGCAGATGTGAACAGAAAGCGTCGGATGTGGTGGTAGAAGCCCGATGGGTTGCATTGCAGTGCGGATAGGAGTCGCCTGGCGCTGCGACCCCTTGCCGACGTTGACGCAACGGCCGAAACACCGCGCCCAGCGACTGGTGCCAGCGAGCTGAGTCGGTCGATGTCTGAGCAGATTGGGAGAATCTTCACGAAGCCTGCTCGGGAGCAGTATGTCTACACGCTGGCGATAGCGTCCACTCTCGGGGTGCTCGGCGTTGTCCTGCTGTTCATCGGCAGTGGCTGGCTGAGCTTTGCAGGCAGCCTCCTATGCGCCGGTCCAGGCGGTACCTCACTGGGTGGCTGGTGGGGGCGCCGCCGTGACCGCCGTGACGCTGAGCGCCGGAACTGATCCACGGCGCGAGCATCCAGACTGACCCACTACCAGGCCGCTGGCTGATGGACTTCGGCGTCACAAACTCTTGATCCTGCGCGTATAGGTCTCAGATGTCTGCCGATCCAAGCGATCAGGAGCTGCTGACCAGTGGTGGGGCGCAAGGGTTTGCGCTGCTGTATGAGCGCCGCTACGCACTGGTCCGCGGCTATCTGCACCGGCGTGTCGGGCCGCGCCCCGACCTCGTGCTCGACCTCGTCGCGGAGACGTTCGCGCATGCTCTCGAGCGCCGCGAGCAGTTCGACCAGCAGCGTGGCACCGTCGTTCAGTGGCTGCTTGGAATCGCGCGCCATCTGCTGCTCGACGCGATGCGCGAGGGGCGTGTCGCGGATGCTTCACGCCGTCGTCTTGGCATGGAGCGGATCGTCGTCGCGGATGAGCAGCTCGAGACGATCGAGCGTGAGAGCATCTCGGATCTCGAGCGCTCGCTGATGGCGCTTCCGCAAGAGCAACGCGAGGCGATCGAACGACGGGTGATCGAAGACGAGCCGTACGCGGCGATTGCGGCGCGGATCGGATGCTCTGAGCAGGTGATTCGCAAGCGTGTTTCGCGCGGCCTGGCGACCCTGAGGCGAAGGACGGAGGAGAGCGCATGACAGATCCATATGCAGCCCTTGGGCGTCAGCTGTCAGCTGCCGCCGAAAGGCTCTCCGCGCCACACGGTGCCACCGCCAACGGCCGTATGCGAGCGTGGCTCTCGCACCGCCTGAACGCGGCTGCAGTCGCCGTCGTGCTCATGATCGGAGGTGGGGCCGTCGCGGTCGCCGCGACCGGCGTACTGCATGGGACTGCCGTCAAGCCCGAAGTGACGTGGAGCCCGGCAGTCGGCAACGGCGAGCCCGTCTCAGGTTCGAGCGGGCGTCCGCTGCTGAGCATCCCCGATCCGTCTGGTGGCTTGCCCTGGGGCATGCGCGCCTTTCGCACAACGCGTGGGCAGGTCTGCGCGCAGGTCGGCCGCTTGCTCAACGGTCAGCTGGGCGAGCTGGGACTCGACAGCGCGTTTCACGACGACGGACGGTTTCATGTCCTGAGGTCTGGCTACGGCGCATCTGCTGGTCAGATCGAATGCGTATCTGTAGGACAGACAGAGATCGTCGAAGACCCGAACGCCGACCGCAGCGGGGTGCACGAGCTTCCTGAGGAGTTCCGCAGGCATCGCGCAATTCCCCCGAGGAACGATCTGCGGGCCCTCGCATACGGGGTGCTCGGGCCGCACGCGGTCAGTGTCACCTACCGGACCAGAGAGGGCCTGAGGACGGTCCCGGTGCGCGGTCCCGATGGCGCGTTCCTGATCGTTGAGCCTGCCGGATACATAAAGAGCTTCTCGCTTGTCGGCGGCACACTGGAGGGCAAGGCCACGGCAAGCTCCGTCGAGGTGGTCCCACCGAGAGACGGGCACGACCCTGTGATGGTCAGCGCCGCTGCCTTTCGCTTCGGCTCGAAGCTCTGCTCGCAGGGGACGGGCTCGCCGATCCGCAACCGCTGCCCACTGCACCTTGTGCGTCCGCCACGGAGTTGGCTGACACCTACGCGCAGCTTGCACGTGCCTGTGCATCTCACGTTGCTCGCCCAGACGCATGCGACCTGCAAGGCGGCTTCCCTGCGCGACCCCTGCTACAAGGGCGAAGTCGAGTTCATAGCTCCGTACGCGATCACGACGGCCGCCGCCGAGTATTCGATCTCAACTCCGACGAAATGCAAGATCGGCGGTCGTCCAGCAGGCTGGTCGCTGGAACGTAACGCCAAACGCAACGAAGTGGTCAGGACAGACTCTCTTGGCCTGTTCGTGTTCACGCCCTCCTGCGCCTCTGGCGAGCTCTTCCAAGTCAGCTACCGAAACCCCACGGGCCCGTCAGCGGCTGCGCCGCACGAATCTGTGATCGTCGGCGAAGTCAGTATGAGCAGGGCCACATACCCAGATGGAGCTCCAATCGCCGGGCAGGGGCCGCGCACCGCGAAATAGCGTGGGGCACTGTCTCAGTTTGAAAGTCGCAATCCGCTTCCAGACGTCAGACGAGATAGCCGAGCTAGTTGGGTAGCAGGCTGCGGACGAGCGCCGCTAAGAATGCCACCAAGAATCCAAGGCCGAGGACGCTGACCCACACAGGCAAACCGATAAGGCTTGCGCTGTACGTCAAGAGACCCCCGATGCCTCCGATAGCTCTGACGCGATAAGTCACGGTTCGATGCTACTGGCAGCCTGAGCAGAGCGCAACCAAACTGACGCACTACCACGCAGTGGCTCGCGAGACAGACGGGATGGTCCGCAGGATGACCAGCAACCCCACCGAACATAACACGACGCTTCTAGAAGGGAACTGTTATAATGTGCGAATGCCCTGGGAGATCAACGTCACAGACGAGTTCGAGGCCTGGTACATGGGCCTCACTCACATAGGGCAACAACTGATCGTCCCATCCATCGATGCCCTCGAAGAAGATGGACCAACCCTCGGGCGCCCACTCGTAGACACGATCAAGGGGAGCCGACACCACAACATGAAGGAGCTGCGCTCCGTAGGCCAGCACATGCGCGTTCTCTTTGCTTTCGACCCCAACCGCCAAGCGATTCTCCTCGTAGGCGGGGATAAGCGCGACCGCTGGAAGCAGTGGTACGCCGAGAGTGTCCCAATCGCAGACGAACTTTTCGACCGATACCTGAAGGACATACAACCATGAAGACCACCAAGTGGCGGGACCTACGCGCCCGCACCATCAAGCCAGAGGACGAGCCCCGGATCACGGCGATCCGCGAGCTCCTCCGCGCCGAACAACTCCTCCACGAGCTCCGCACACGCCGGCATCTCACGCAGGCTGACGTCGCTCAGAACCTCGGCGTCACCCAGACCCGCGTCTCCCAGCTCGAGCGGGCCGACGATCTTCTGCTCTCCACGCTAGAGGGCTTCGTGGAGGCCCTAGGCGGCCGAATGGAGATCAGCTGCGTCTTCGAGAACGAACGGATCACGATCGGCGGTTGACCCCCGCGGGGCGATCTGCAACCCTGCCGCGGTCGAACAGACGGAACCGGAGGCATCGGATGAGCGTCAGAGTCAAGGGAAGCATGTACTTCGGACCAAACTGACCCACTACCACGCAGTGCCCGATAATGTACGTTATGTAAACTAGAAGCGAAGAGGGCCTTTCAAACGAGGTCCTGCCGCTGCCGTGCCCCAGGCAGGTCAGCCGCCCACGTACGCCGCGAGGTGCTGCCCTGTAAGTGTCGAGCGAGCCTTGACCAACTCGCTTGGCGTGCCCTCGAAGACGATCTTGCCGCCGTCGTGACCTGCGCCTGGACCAAGGTCGACGATCCAGTCGGCGTGCGCCATCACCGCCTGATGATGCTCAACGACGATCACCGACCTGCCTGAGTCGACGAGCTTGTCGAGCAATCCAAGCAACTGCTCCACATCGGCGAGGTGCAGCCCAGTCGTCGGCTCGTCGAGCACATAGATGCTCGCTTGGCCAGGCCGCTTCTCAGCTGGGCTGGATAGATGGGTCGCGAGCTTCAGCCGCTGTCGCTCGCCACCAGAGAGCGTCGTGAGCGGTTGGCCAAGGCTGATGTAGTGAAGCCCCACATCGGTAAGCAGTTCGAGGATCGCGTGCGCCACTGGCGTGCTTGCTGGGCCGCGAGCGAAGAACTCGCTCGCCTCGCTCACTGGCATCGCAAGCACCTCGCTGATGTCGCGTCCGCCAAGGCGGTGCTCGAGCACTGATGCATCGAAGCGCTTGCCCTCGCAATCCTCACAGGTGCTCGCAACGCTTGCCATGATCGCAAGATCGGTGTAGATCACACCAGCGCCGTTGCAGCTTGGGCAGGCGCCCTCTGAGTTTGCGCTGAACAGCGCAGGCTTCACGCCATTCGCCTTCGCGAACGCCTTGCGGATCGGCTCGAGCAGCCCCGTGTAGGTCGCGGGGTTGCTGCGACGTGAGCCCTTGATTGGGGCCTGATCGACCGAGACGACGCCTGCGCTTAAGGGAATCGAGCGATGCACGAGCGAGCTCTTGCCTGAGCCTGCGACGCCGGTGACGACGACGAGCACTCCAAGCGGGATGTCGAGGTCGATGTCCCGCAGGTTGTTCGCGCTTGCGCCGCGAATCTCGAGCTTGCCAGTCGCTGTGCGCACCGTCTGCTTCAGGGATGTCTGGTCGTCGAGATGGCGTCCGGTGACGGTGCCGCTGCTGCGCAGCCCCGCGACGGGGCCCTCGAAGCAGACGGTCCCTCCTGCTCCGCCGGCGCCTGGGCCAAGGTCGACGACGTGGTCTGCGATCGCGATCGTCTCTGGCTCGTGCTCGACGACGAGCACCGTGTTGCCCTTGTCCCGCAGCCGCAGCAGCAGGTCGTTCATCTGCTGGATGTCATGTGGGTGCAAGCCTGTCGTCGGCTCGTCGAAGATATAGGTGACGTCGGTGAGCGAGGAACCGAGGTGGCCGATCATCTTCACGCGCTGCGCCTCGCCGCCTGAGAGTGTGCCTGACGCTCTGTTGAGCGAGAGGTAGCCAAGGCCGATCTCGACGAACGAGTCGAGGGTCCCCTGCAGCGCGGCAAGCAGTGGTGCGACCGTCTGCGCTTTGATGCTGCGGATCCATTCGGCGAGGTCGCTGATCTGCATCGCGCAGGCGCCTGCGATGTCGATGCCCTTGATCTTCGCCGAGCGGGCAGCCTCGCTCAGCCGTGTGCCGTCACAGTCGGGGCAGGCTGTGAAGGTGACCGCCCTGTCGACGAATGCGCGGATGTGCGGCTGCATCGCCTCCCTGTCCTTCGAGAGCATCGACTTCTGGACGCGTAGGACCAGTCCTTCGTAGGTCATGTTGATGCCTGCGATCTTCATCCTCACTGGCTCGTGGTGGAGGAAGTCGTGCAGCTGCTTCTTCGTGTACTTGCCGATCGGCTTGCCAGGGTCGACGAAGCCTGAGGCGCTGTAGAGCCGGTAGTTCCAGCCGCCAGGCGTGTAGCCAGGGATCGTGAGTGCGCCCTCATCGAGCGACTTGTCCTCGTCGAAGAGCTGGGCGAGGTCGATGTCGGAGATCTCGCCTCTGCCCTCGCAGCGCGGACACATGCCGCCGGTGCGGGTGAAGGTCTTGCTCACGGTCTTGCCAGCGCCGCGCTGCACTGTCATCGCGCCGCTTGCCTTCACCGTTGGGACGTTGAAGGCGAATGCGCTGGGCGGGCCGACGTAGGGCTTGCCAAGGCGGCTGAAGAGGATGCGCAGCATCGCGCCTGCGTCTGTCGCGGTGCCAACCGTCGAGCGGGTGTCGGCCCCCATCCGCTGCTGGTCGACGCTGATCGCGGTCGTCAGCCCTTCGAGCACATCGACCTCAGGCCGCGAGAGCGTTGGCATGAAGCCCTGCAGAAAGGCGCTGTAGGTCTCGTTGATCAGCCGCTGGGACTCCGCCGCGATCGTCGCGAACACGAGCGAGCTCTTGCCTGAGCCCGAAACGCCGGTGAACACCGTCAATCGACGCTTCGGAAGCTCGACGCTCACGTCCTTCAGGTTGTTCTCGCGCGCCCCATGCACGCGAATCAGAGCGTGGCTGTCAGCGGCGCGTGAGGCGGGCGCTTCCTCGCTGTCGCGCTTCGTTCTCTTCGTAGGCATGACGCGGTCACTCTAGCCCTCGCCCCCACCCCATGTTTCTCGATTCATGACCGATCGAGCACCCCATCTCGCGATGCGGAACGCAACAGAACGCGACCGATCTCGCGCTCGCCTTGGACTCGGCCAATCCCCGTAGTAGCATCGAAGGAGGATGTCCGTCTGGGTGCTGTTGCTGCTGCTGGGCGTCATCAAGATCCCACTTGCGGGCTTGATGATCTGGATGCCCTTTCGCTCAGACCCGGCGATTATCGACGACGATGACGACGGCGTCGATGATCAGCCCTCTGACGACGGTGGCGACGGCGGCAGCAAGCGCCCGCACAGCCCGCGCCCAGGTCCACACCCGCGCAGCCCGCTGCGCAACCGTCGCAGACGCGGCGCCCATGGCCAGCCCACCTCGCCACTGCGCGTGCGCTTCCCGCTGGTCGCGCCCAGGCGGCGCGTCCTCAGCCGCTGACCGAGCTTCAGCGATCGCTTCAGCGACTGCGCTGCTGATTGCGCTTGCGCTGCTGCCTCGCCGCCTTCGCCTTGCTACGCCGCTTGCGAACCGCCGCGGCGCGCGCCTCGGCGGTCATGCCCCCGCCGGCTGGGCCTTCGGCGACTGGCGCGACTTTGCGGGCGTCGCGCACGATCAGGAAGGCGATCCCGAAGAGCAGGACCACGGCGGCGATCACGCCGATCACGAGCACGCTTGGCCCTTTGGAAGAGCTCGATTTCGCGTGTTCGTTCGCTTCTTCTTCCTGTTCGGTGAGTTCGGCTTCGGCGTTGCCTTCAGGTTCGCTTTCGAGATAGTTGTTCAGCGAGGGCCCTGTCGAGAGTTCGGCGCCAAGCGCGCTCTGCACGCCAACGGAGCCCGCGAACGCGAACAGGGCGATGATGCAAAGGAAGATCGACGATCGGCGCATAGCTCTCCTCGCAGTCGAGAATAGCGATCGCGTGCTCTTCGCGTTCTGCGTACGAGAGCGACGCCTCACCGTCGCCTTCGCCGCCCTAGAATGGGCTGCCACATGCCCCCCAAGCAACGCCAGGTGAGAATCGAGCAGCGTGGCGCAGCCGCCGCGATCGAAGCTCTGCAGGAGCGCTCCGATGAGGAGCTCGAGGCTGAGAGCAAGCACAAGGCTGCCGCGATGGCGATCCTTGGCGCAAGGGCTGCTGAGCGCTTCGAGGCTGACCAGGCGCGGGCCTACTTCCAGCGTGCGATCGCCGCCGCCAGGCCCCAGGAGCGGATGCAGATCAGGCGCATGGCGGACGCTTCGCTTGCGCTTGCCGAACGCCGTGCAGGCGACCTGAAGCAGGCTGTCACAAGGCTTGGTCAGACGCCGCCGACGGGCAGGCAGATGTTCGCGCTGCAGGCGATGGGCCTCTTGCTGCCTGCGGGCAGCGCAGGGATGCTCGCGCGCGTGCGCGGGCTCGCGCTCATCATGCTTCTCATCGTCGCCCTGCTTGCGCTTGGGCTTGGCATCGTCGAGCTGATCTCGCTGCCGTTCGGCGGCATTGGCGTCGCCCCTGGCGTGCTGCTTGGCTTCATCCTCGTCTGCGCAGTGCTCGGCGTACTCATCGTGATCGGCAGGCGCCGGCGCGATCGCGCGAAGGCAGCCGCAAGCAGCGCATCGAGCTGAGCCTCGCGAGTCGCCTGAGCCTCGCGAGTCGCTGAGCTGATTCTCGCTAGCTCGAGCTCAGCGTCGCCTTGCTGATCACGATCGGCGACGTCGGCGCGCTGTCTTCGCCCTCTGGGCCGTCTTCGGTTGGCACGTCGGAGATCGCGGTCACGGTGTTCCAACCCTTCACGACCTTGCCAAGCAGGGCGTACTGGGCGGGCAGTTCCACGTTCTTGCCGGTCACGATGAAGAACTGGCTGCCTGAGGCGCCAGGCGGGTCGGTCGCCGCCTTCGCCATCGCGACCGTGCCAGGCGTGTAACGCAACTGCTTTGGCGGCTGTTCGACCACCTCGTAGCCTGGCCCGCCTGAGCCGTCCCCGTTCGGGTCGCCACCCTGGATCACGAAGCCGGAGAGCACGAGATGGAAGGTGAGGTCGTCATAGAAGCCGCGCTGCACGAGGTAGGCGAACGACGCGGCGATCTGCGGCGCGCGCTGAACCGCGAGCTTGATGAAGATCGAGCCGCAGTTCGTGTCGAGCTTCACCATGTAGGTCTTGCTTGGGTCGAGGCTCAGCGTCGGCTTTGGCACGTGCTGGGGCCCCTTTGGCTTTGGCTTGCCGACTTTTTCGCAGTGCCCGTCGTGGCCTTCGCTCCTTGCCGCCGTCTGCGTCAGGGAGCCGTCACCACCCGTCTGCCCTCTCTGCGGCTTTTCGCCTGCATCGCCCTGCGTTGCGCCGCAGGCGCTCAGGGCAAGCGCAGCGATCAGCGCGAGCAGCCAGCCTGCGTGAGCCTGCCCTGGCTGGGCAGGCGAGTTCGGATCACGCAGGAGCACTTGGGCAGCATAGTCGCCCTCCAGGGGCGAAATGTCGCCCTCACAGCGGGTCTTTGCAGATTCTTAAGCGCATGCCAATACGCTTTCGCGCGATGAGCAGAGAGATCTGTCTGATAGTGAATCCCTCCGCTGGCGGTGGCCGTGCTGGGCGCGCTGCGCCCGCCGTCGAGCAGCGGCTGCGTGGGCTTGGCCTCAACGTCCAGCTGCAGCTCACGCAAAGCCTTCAGCATGCGAAGCAGATCGCGGGCGAGGCGGCCGCCGCGGAACAGGTGCTCGTCTGCCTCAGCGGCGACGGTCTCATCGGTGCGGTCGCCGATGTCGCGCGCCACAGGAAGGGCGCCCTGCTTGGCGTGCTGCCTGGCGGCAGGGGCAACGACCTCGCGCGGGTGCTCGACATCCCTGACGACCCGCTGCTCGCCTGCGAGACGATCGCAACGGGCATATCGGTGCCGCTTGACCTTGGCGAGGTCTTCGAGCTCCCCCACCCCGATGCCTCGCTGTCCCCAGATCAGATGATGCATGGCAAGGCCTTCGTTGGGATCGCCTCGGTTGGCTTCGACTCGGATGCGAACAGGATCGCCAACGAGGCGCCGCGCCAGCTTGGTGGGCTCGTCTATGTCTATGGCGCGCTTGGCGCGCTGCTCGCCTGGAAGCCTGCGAGCTTCTCGCTCACGCTCGATGGGCAGCGCAGCGAGGTCACTGGCTACAGCATCGGTGCCTGCAACTCGCAGGCCTATGGCGGCGGCATGTACGTCGCCCCGCAGGCAAGGCTCGACGATGGCCTGCTCGACGTCGTCTCGCTTGGGCAGATCTCCAAGCTCCGTTTCGTCACGAGGATCCTGCCGCGCGTCTTCAAGGGCACCCATGGCGAGGAGCCCACTGTGCAGATGAGCCGTGGGCAGCAGCTGCACATCGCCGCGGACCGCGACTTTCACGTCTACGCCGACGGCGACCCGATCGGCCGTCTGCCTGTGCTGATCAGGGCGCTGCCGAAAGCGGTGAACGTGCTCGTCCCACAGCAGACGGCGACCAGCTGGCGCGCATGAGCTCGCGCGCGCTACCCCCACCCCTCCCCCTTCCCATCGCTCTCGCGATCTCGCGCGCTGTCGGCACGCTTGCGAGGTTGCGTGGAGGCGGCGGCACGAGCCTGCCTGGCAAGACTCTCGTCAGGCTGCGAGCAGACGCGGTCGCGCAGCTCGCCCAGCGCTTACCGGAGGGCTGCGTCATCGTCTCGGCGACCAACGGCAAGACGACGACCGCGGCGCTTGCCGCAAGCGTGCTCGAACGCTCGGGCATCGAGCTCGTGCACAACTCCGCAGGCGCGAACATGGAGGGCGGCATCGCCTCGACGCTGCTGCAAGGCAGCGGCGCGCAGCTTGGCCTCTTCGAGATCGACGAGGCGTGGGTGCCTCAGCTCACGGCGTCTCTGCAGCCGAAGCTCATGCTGCTTGGCAACCTCTTCAGGGACCAGCTCGACCGCTATGGCGAGCTCGAGGCGATCGCAGAGCGCTGGGCCCAGACGCTCGGCGCCGGCGGCCCTGGGGAGCATTCGCAGCTGCTGCTCAACGCCGACGACCCGCTCATCGCCGACCTTGGCCGTCAGCGCGAGCGCACGCTGCACTTCGGGATCGAGGACGACAGCGTCGCGCTGCAGTCGATGGCGCACGCAGCCGACGCGAAGCGCTGCCGCCGCTGCGGGGCAGCCTATGTCTTCGACGCCGTCTACCTTGGCCACCTTGGCCGCTACCACTGCCCTGCCTGCGGCCAGCGGCGCCCGCAGCCGCAGATCACCGCGAGCGAGATCGAGCTCAGAGGCGTCGAGAGCGCAAGCTTCACACTGCAAACACCTGAGGGCAACGCGCGCGTGCAGCTCTCGCTGCCTGGCCTCTACAACGTCTACAACGCGCTTGGCGCAGCGGCGCTTGGGTTCGCGCTTGGCGTGCCGACGCAGCAGATCGCAGAAAGCCTCAGCGTCACGCAGGCTGCGTTTGGGCGCGCCGAGCTCGTCGAGCTCTCTGGCAGGCCACTGAAGATCCTGCTCGTGAAGAACCCTGCGGGCGCCAACGAGGTGCTCAGGACGCTCGCGCTCCAGCCTGGTCAGCATGACCTGCTCTGCGTGCTCAACGACAGGATCGCCGACGGACGCGACGTCTCCTGGGTCTGGGATGCCGACTTCGAGATGCTCGCTCAGCGCGTCAGGCGCGTCACCTGCTCTGGCAGCAGGGCGCCGGAGATGGCGCTGCGCCTCAAGTACGCGGGCGTCGACCCGCAGAGCATCGTCGTGATCGAGCAGCTGCCGGCGGCGCTTGACGCCGCGATCGCGGACGCGCCACAGTCTCGTCTCCCCCTGTATGCGCTGCCCACCTACACCGCGATGCTCGATCTGCGCAGCCTGCTGCTCAGCCGCGGCGTCACAGGCGAGCGCTGGTCGGCATGAGCTACACGCTGCGAGTCTGTGCGCTCTACCCCGAGCTGATGAACATCTACGCGGACAGGGGCAACCTGCTCATGCTGCAGCGCCGCTGCCAGTGGCGCGGCATCGCCTTCGAGCTGGCCGAGGCGAGCCTTGGCGACGAGCTTGACCCTCACGCCCACGACCTCGTCTATCTCGGTGGCGGCCAGGACCGCGACCAGCTGCTCTGCGCGAAGGATCTCGTCCAGGTCAAGGGCGACGCGCTGCGGCACGCCGCGGCGCAGGGCGTCCAGATGCTTGGCGTTTGCGGCGGCTACCAGCTGCTTGGGCGCTCCTACGAGCTTGGCCCGGACGAGTCGATCGAGGGTCTTGGCCTGCTCGACGTCGAGACCGTACGTCCGCAGGGATCCTCCTCGCGCCTCATCGGCAACGTCGCGATAGAGATGGATTTGGAGGAGCCTCCCCTTCGGGTCGGCTTGGGTGGGTTACGTGATCGAGGAACGAGGCCAGCCCGCGAAGACCATGGATCGCTGGTCCTAGCGGGTTTCGAGAACCATGGCGGCCGCACGCGCCTGCTCTCTGGCCAGGCCCCGCTTGGCAAGGTGCTGCGCGGCTTTGGCAACGACGGCCAGAGCGGCTTCGAGGGCGCGATCAGCGGCAGCGTGATCGGCACCTACCTGCATGGCCCGCTGCTGCCGAAGAACGCCTTCTTCGCCGACTGGCTGATCTCCGCAGCGCTGCGTATCCCCCCCAGCGAGCTTGCGCCGCTCGATGACACGCTCGAGCAGCAGGCCCACGCAAGCGCGCTACGCGCCGCCGGCCTCTGACTTAGGATCAGGCGATGGAGCTCTCTGAGTACCAAAAGCTCTCGCGGCGCACCGCCGAGTACCCGCGGCAGGCGTGGCTCGCCTACCCCGCGCTCGGCCTCGCAGGTGAGGCAGGCGAGGTCGCCGAGCACGCAAAGAAGGCGATCAGGGACGACGACGGCCAGATCAGCGACCAGCGCAGGCAGGCGATGGCCAAGGAGCTTGGCGACGTGCTCTGGTACGTCGCCCAGATCGCGACCGAGCTTGGCCTCGACCTCGACAAGATCGCTCAGGGCAACATCGACAAGCTGCTCTCACGCCAGCAACGCGGAGTGATCTCCGGCAGCGGCGACAACCGTTAGGGCGAGGTTGAGCGGCGCGATGCTGCGTCCTCGCTCGCTCGTGTGCGATGCACACGTCGCTCGCTGCGTCCTTGCCTCGCTTGCTCAACCTCGCCCTGGGGCCTGCGGTTAAACCCTGTTGTCAGCCGTGCTCGCGTCTGCGAGCTTGCCCGGCATGAAAGCACGCCTATACGCTCCGTTACTCGCCGTCTGCGCCGCGTCGCTGCTCGCGGCTCCCTCTGCGCTCGCCGCCGGGACCAGTTCGATCTCGGGCAAGGTCACCAGCTTGGCTACAGGCGCAGAACTTGCTCACATCAGGGTCACCGCCTACGAAGCAGAAGGCACGAACGCGAAGGTGATCTCGACGGAAACGGGGGAATTCGGCGCCTACAAGCTGGAACAACTGCCCGCAGGCAAGTACGTCGTCGGCTTTCAGCCCGACTACGAGAACCCCTCTGACTACGGGCTTCAGTTCTATCCGGAAAAGGCACGCTTCGCAGAAGCGGAAAAGGTGACCATCGCCAAAGAAGGCGAAGAAAAGCCCAACATCAATGCGAAGCTCGGGCCTGGCGCGACCGTCACCGGGAAGGTGACCGATGCCGGCACGGGCCAGTCCGTCGAAGGGATCATCGTCTTTGCGATAGCAGTCGGGAGTACCGGCGAACCGGTTGGCGTCACCGAGACCGGATCCGACGGGCAGTACACCATCATCGGCCTCGCAAGCGGCTCGGTCGACATCGCGTTTCTCTCCCAGAGCGTCGGTCCCGAAGGAGAAGAGGAGCAGCTTGGCGGCCCCTACATCTCACAGATATACAACGGCGAGTCGCTGTTCGAAGCGGATATCGAATCCGACATATTCGCGCTGCTTGGCACCCCGTTGGAAGTCAAGGCTGGCGATACTTCCATAGCCAATGCCGCCCTTGTGCGCAAGGCGCCATTCGCGACGCAGGCGCCGACGCTCACGGGCACCCCGGCGGTCGGCCAGGTGCTCAGCTGCGTACCTGGAACCTGGACGGGCCTACCGGAAATCGGCTACTCCTACAGCTGGCTGCGCAACGGCGTCCCGATCGCCGGCGCAGCTACGAACATCTATGCGATTCAGACGGCCGATCAAGGTGACAGCATCGTCTGCCAGGTAGCCGCGAGCAACAAATCCGGTAGCGCGACGGCGATCAGCAACGCGCTCGCGATACCCGCGCCAGTCGTGCCTCCCGCACCGACGCCGCTGCTGAGGCTTGGCGCAGGCAAGCAGCTGGCCGTCCACGCGGGTGCGGTTGGCGTCAAGCTCAGCTGCACCGTCGCGGCCTGCAAGGGCTCGGTCGAACTGACGGCTGCGAAAGGCAAGACGGTCCTTGGCAAGGTCGCCTACACGCTTGCAGCAGGAAAGAGCCAGACGCTCTCGCTGAAGCTCAACGCTGCCGGCAAGAAAGCGCTTGCGAAGGCGAAGGGCCACAAGGGTCTTTCAGCCGAGCTTGCCGCCTCGCTCGAAGGCGGCACGTCCGTGAGCGAGAAGATCCAGCTGAGCTCCGCCAAGCCGGCGGGCAAGCACAAGAAAGCCAAGCACAGCTGAGTCAAGCCGCTGCTGTGGCGCTGATGCGCCCTCACGCGGTGGCGAGGGTGCGAGTCGAGCCCGCTGGCGCGGCTTTCGCCGCTCAGGCCACCGCGAAGCGTGCGAAGCGCGCGACGAGGCGGTCGGGCAGCAGCGCTCTCACGTGCACGCCCTCTGGCGTGTCGCGGCGCGTGATCACGCCGGCGAGCTCGTGCAGCTCGGCGAGGCGGCTGCCGTCGCTGTAGGGCACGAGCAGCTCGACGGGGCGCAGCGAGCGGCGCAGCTCCTCATCGATGCGCTGCACGAGCGCGGGCAGACCGTCGCCGGTCGCGCCGCTGACGAGCAGCGCCTCGGGGTGGCGCAGGCGCAGGTCCTCGTAGGACTCCTCGTCGAGCAGGTCCGCCTTGTTGCAGACGATCAGGCGCGGCGTCTCGCCGGCGCCGATCTCCTCCAGCGTGCTCTCCACCGAGTCGCGCATCGCGACGAAGCGCTCCTCCTCGGCAGAGGCGTCGAGCACGTGCAGCAGGAGATCCGCCTGGACCGTCTCCTCGAGCGTTGCGCCGAAGGCGTCGACAAGTTGGTGCGGCAGCTTCCTGATGAAGCCGACGGTGTCGGTCAGCAGGTGCCGGCGTCCGCCGATCTTGATCGTGCGGGTCGTCGGGTCCAGCGTGTGGAAGAGGCGATCGCCGACGCTCGCCTGGCCGATCAGCGTCGAGAGCTCTGTCTGGCTGCGGCCATAGGCGCCGAAGAGCGCGTTCAGGAGCGTCGACTTGCCGACGTTCGTGTAGCCGACGAGCGCGACCTGCGGCAGGGCGGCGCGCTCGCGCTCGGCGCGCATCGTCGCACGCGAGCGCTTCACTTGGGTCAGGCGCCGTCGTAGTGCCGCGATGCGGTCGCGGGCGAGACGGCGGTCGGTCTCGATCTGGCTCTCGCCTGGGCCCCTCGTGCCGATCCCGCCGCCAAGCCGCTCGAGGTGGCTCCAGAGGCCGCGCATGCGCGCGAGGTTGTACTCGAGCTGCGCGAGCTCGACCTGCAGCTTGCCCTCGGCGCTCGAGGCGTGGTCGGCGAAGATGTCGAGGATCACCGCGGTGCGATCGATCACCGGCAGTTTCAGCTCGCGCTCGAGGTTGCGCTCCTGGCGCGGGCTCAGCTCGTCGTCGCAGACGATCAGGTTCGCGTCGCAGGCAGTCGCCGCCGCCGCGGCCTCCTTCAGCTTGCCCTGGCCGAGGTAGGTGTTCGGGTGCGGCGTCTCGCGCCGCTGCACGAGCTCCCCAACGACGGCAACCCCCGCGGTGCGCAGCAGCTCCTCGAGCTCGTCGAGCGTCCCATCGTCGCCGTCGGGCACGGCGGCGATGCACAGGGCTCGCTGTCGTGCGCGTGGCTGAAGTTCCGGCATCTGGATACAGGGTAGAGCCACACAGGGCGGCACACGGCGCCTGCGTGCGATTCCGAGCTGCGGGCCGTCCGCATGGAGGCGCTCGACGCGGATCGCAAGCTGCGACTGAACCGCTTGCTGGCGCGCCTCAGCGCAGCGAGATCGAGATGCGCTCGTATTTGTGGTTGCGCTTCAGCATCAGCAGATAGCTGCCGGCTGCAAGGCGCCGTCGCGGGTCGAGCAGCAGCTCGCTGCCGCCGTGTGCGACGGCGAGCTCGAAGCCGCGCGCATAGAGCATGCCTGCGCGCGTCAGCGTCGCGGCGAGCTTCGCGCCAGAGCCGCTGAACTTGAACGGCGCGTGACTTTGAGCGACGTGGCAGCTTCGCGACTGGCTGTGGCCGGATGGGGCGGCGCATGCAAGCAGCTCGACCTTCGCCGGCTTGCCTGCATGTCCCCTCGCTCCGATAGCGCCCTTCGCTCCGGTGGCGCCGCTGGCGCCCTGCCCGCCCTCGTTGCCGGTTGCTCCTGCCGCGCCGGTTTTGCCCTGAGCGCCTTCCTGCCCGCTTTCGCCGGCTGGACCTCGTTCGCCCTGCACACCTGTCGCTCCGGTCGCGCCTATGTTCCCGTTCGGGCCCGTGGCGCCTTCGTCGCCGTCTTCTCCGGTCTGGCCGGCCTGTCCTTTGTCGCCTGCTCCGCCCTGCATGCCTTCAGGTCCGATCGGATAAGCGCTTGGTTCGATCGCGACCTCAGGCTCTTGCCCTGTCGTAGCGGTCGCGATCGTGACATCTGTTGTGTACTGCACCGCGAAGCTCGAGCCTGCGCCGCCGCCGCCGTTGCCGGCCGATGAGGCGCCCGATCCGCCGCCGCCTCCGCCGTAGTAACCGCCGCCGCCGCCACCGCCGTTGCCTGCGGCCGCTCCGCCGGCGCCGAGTATGCCGGCCGATCCCCTTGCGCCTGCGCTTTCCGTACCGGCGCCGAATTCGCCACCAGCGCCGCCGGATTTGAGGCTGCCGCCTCCGCCGCCGGATCCTCCCGCCGCTTCGGGCTGCGATTCGGCTTGCCCCGTCGAGCCGCCATCGACCAGCCCGCCAGCGCCTGCATCGCCACCGGGTCCCTTGCCGAGGCCCGCTCCGCCTCCGCCTCCGGCGACGATCAGTCGCGTGTCGTCCGTTGTCAGCGACGCGCACAGGAGCATCGAACAGGTGCGCACGTCTGAGGCGCCGCCCCCGCCGCCGGATTCGGCACCGCCTGCGCCGCCGCCGCCGAAGCCGGCCCCGCCGAGCTGGCCGTTGCCGCCAACCTCGACGAACAGGACTTCACCTGGGACCACTGGCACGTCTCCGGCGATCACGGCGCCGAGCCCCTCGATGTCTTCGTGTCTGGCCTCTTCTCCGCCGCTGCCGCCGATCGCAGTGATGTGCAGCTCGTGGACGCCGGCAGGCACGACGTAGCACTGCTGTCCTTCTGTGTAGAGGAAGGTGTGGGTGTCGGTGCTGCACGCCGGTTCTGCCGCTGCTGCTGCGGCGGCAGAGCAGAGCGCCGCCAGGACGACGAGAGCTGCCAGCAGCAGGACACGCACATCGCGCCGCGACACACAAGCGGTGAGCGTTGGCGAGATCGGGCGCACGCAGAGTGGGCTCATCGACGGCCGATCCTGATCGTCATCTGCTCGACGCGGCGTCCGGCCTGCCGTAGCGTGAGTGTGTAGCGGCCTGGGGCAAGCCTTCGTCGTGCGTGGAGGACGAGCTTGTGCATGCCGTCGCGCTCAAGTACGACTCCGCGCGCGTAGAGCTTGCGGCCGCGGCGGAGCTTCGCGGCGAGCGCTTGTCCGTCTTGGGATGCTCGTCCGTGCGCGAGCTTGGCGGGAGCGCCGCCGAGCTTGACTTCGCAGCTCTGGACGAGCACGTGGCCAAAGGTCCCGCGCGCGATGCAGCTCACGACCTCATCTTCGCCGCCGAAGCCGCGTGCGCCGCGTCGACCGCCTGCGCCGCCCGCCCCCGCTGGGCCGGCCGCTCCCTGGGCTCCCGTCGCTCCGGCCTGCCCCTTCGCGCCGGTCTCGCCCTGCGCGCCTTCGGCTCCCTGCGGGCCTTCTTCGCCGCTTGCCCCGGTGCTTCCGGGCGCGCCCTGTTCGCCCGCCTGCCCCGTCTGGCCCTTTGGCCCCTGCGCGCCTTCGGAGCCCTTGTCTCCCTGGGGCCCTTCTTCGCCCTTCGCGCCTTCCGGGCCTGCGGGCAGCGCCGAGGATTCGATCCGCACCTGTGGTGCTTCGCCTGCGCTTTCCGTTGCGATCGACGCGTCGAGGACGTAACGCGAGGCGTAGCTCGAGCCGGCACCGCCACCGCCGGCGCCGTCGTTGTACCCGACGGGCCCAAGGCCCTCTTCGCCGCCCGCGCCGCCGCCGTAGTAGCCGCCGCCTCCGCCGCCTCCGCCGCTGCCTCCTCCGTGCGTGCCCGCGCCTCCCTGGGCAAGCGTCCCGTTGCCGCCGGCGTCGCCTTTACCTCCAACGCCGCCGCCGCCGGCCCCACCTGTGCCGCCTGTGGCAAGCGTGCCGCCTGCGCCACCGGCGCCTGGGTCTTCTTCGGAGCTTCCTTTGTCGAAGCCCGTCGCACCGGCGCCTCCGTCGAGGATCCCTTCGTAGCCGGCGTTGCCGCCAGAGCCTTCGTTGATGCCCCCGCCCCCGCCGCCGCCGGCGACGAGCAGGCGCGTGTCTTCGGTCGCGAGCGAGGTACAGAAGGCAATCGAGCAGGTGCGTATGTCTGAGGCGCCGCCGCCGCTGCCGGACTGGGTGCCGGCCGCTCCCCCTCCCCCGAAGTCGGCGCCTCCTTCCAGGCTCCCGTTCGCGCCGACCTCGACGTAGAGCTGCTCTCCTGGCAGCACCGCGAGATAGCCGCTGACGATCGCGCCGAAGCCGCCGATCGATTCGCCAAAAGAGGTCGGGCCGCCAGCGCCGCCGACGGCGGTGATGTGCAACTCGTCGACGCCGGTGGGCACGAGATAGCACTGCTGTCCATCGACGTAGGTGAAGGTTTGAGAGACGGTTTCGCTGCACGGAGCTCCGGCGAGCGCAGCGGCAGGAGCGGCTGCAAGCGTCGCGAGCGCGCCGGCGGCGGCGAGCAGCATCGATACGCGGCGGTCCAGGCGTCCACCCTGCCTGATGAACGACCGCGCCCTTTGCAGCGCCGAGCTTGCGAGCGTGCCGCTCATCGAGCGCCGATCCTGACTCTGCGCGAGGAGCGCTGTCCTGCCTGCACGAGCGTGAGCCGGTAGACGCCTGGCGCGAGCGCGCGATCGGGATCGAGCTCGAGCGTCACGGCGGTGCGGTCGCCGTCGCCTGGGAGCTTGCTTCCGCGGTGTGCCTTCGCACGCGCTGAGCGCTGCACGCTGTAGAGCTCGAAGCCACGCGCATAGAGCTTGCCGTCACGACTCAGTGAGGCGGCGACGCTGCCGCTGCCGCCGTCGAGCTTGAACGGCGAGCTGCCGCGCTTGACCTTGCATCGCAGCTTGCCTGCTTCGCCTTCGCTGGCGCAGATGACCAGCTTGACCGTGCCTTTGCGCCCGCGCAATCCGGCGGCTCCGCTTGCTCCCGTCGCGCCGGCGGGCCCGGTTTCGCCTGTTGCGCCATTCGCGCCGGCTGCACCCGCTTCGCCGGTCACGCCTGCGGTTCCGATCGCACCGGTCTTGCCCTTTTGGCCTGTCGCGCCCTTCGCGCCTTCTTCGCCTATCGCGCCCTTGCCGCCTTCTTCGCCGACCGGCCCTGGCTGCCCCTTGTCGCCTTCTTCCCCCTGCTTGCCTTCTTCGCCCTTCTGTCCCTGCGGGCCTTCCGGCCCGATCGGGATGCTCGTGGGTTCGATCACGACCTTGGGCGCTTCGCCTGCTTTCGCGGTCACGATCGTGACACCGGTGATGTAGGGCGCGGCGTAGCTCGACCCGCCACCGCCGCCGCCGTGGCCGGCTTCGAAGAGGCCTTCGCTGACGCCGGCTTCGCCACCGCCTCCGCCGCCGTAGTAGCCGCCTCCGCCGCCGCCGCCGGTAGGGGCTGCCGCACCACCCTGGCCGCGCGTGCCAGCGGAGCCTTGCAGACCGTTGAATTCCGATCCTTTGCCGCCGCTGCCGCCTTCTCCGCCGGCTGTCAGCGTGCCGCCGCCGCCACCACCACCTGGTTCTTCGCTGCCGTCGAAGGCAGGCGCGCCGACACTGCCTGCGGCGCCATCGGCAAGGCCGCTTTCGCCGGCGTTGCCTCCGTGGCCGCCGTTCAGCCCGGAGCCGCCGCCCCCGCCGGCGACGATCAGGCGCGAGTCCTCGGCTGTCAGTGAGGCGCAGACGTCGATCGAGCAGGTGCGCACGTCGGAGGCGCCGCCGCCGCTGCCGGAGTCGGAGCCCGCTTTTCCACCGCCGCCGACAGCGGTTTTGCTGCCTCCGAACTGGCCACTCTGCCCGACCTCGATGTAGAGCATCTCGCCTGGGGAGACGGGCAGGTATCCACCGACCACTGCGCCGTATCCGCCGATCTGTTCGCCATCCGCCGCTTCGCCGCCCCTGCCGCCGATCGCCGTGATGTGGATCTCGTTCACGCCGGCTGGCACTTCGTAGCACTGCTGTTCGCCGTTGCTGTAAGTGAAGCTCGCGGCCCCGTTCTCGCAGGTCGGCTCGGCCTGCGCGGACGACGGCATGGCCGCAAGCACGCCAGCAAGGACGATCGCGGCCGCGCAGCCCCCCGTTCGCATGCCGTTGCTCACCCAGCTCATCTTCGGTCGCTCCCGATCATCCGTGCCACACCGCGCCCGCTACGCATCTCTCGCCTCCAGGCTACAGGGCGATCGTAACGGCGAGTCCGGCGGAGCGACTTGCGGGTCGCGGCGATCCCTACAGCGCCGCGATTCGCTTCACCGCCTCGCGCAGGCGATCGTCGGGCGTCGTCAGCGAGATCCGGAACCAGCCCTCGCCGCTTGGCCCGTAGGCGCTGCCGGGCGAGATCACGACCGCTGCCTGCTCGAGCACGTGCTCGCAGTAGGCGGCGGAGGACTCGAAGCCGTCGGGGATCGGCGCCCAGACGTAGATCGTGCCCTTCGGCACGGTCACCTTCACGCCCGCTTGCGCAAGCGCGTCGCAGACGAGGTCGCGCCTGATCTTGTAGAGCTCGTTCATCGAGGCGACCTCGGCATCGGCGTCGGGCGAGAGCGCCGCGATCCCCGCCAGCTGCACCGCCTCGAAGAGCCCTGAGTCGATGTTCGTCTTCAGGCGCCAGTAGATCTCGATCGCCTCGGCGTTGCCGAGCAGCGCCGCGCAGCGCCAGCCCGTCATGTTGTAGCCCTTCGAGAGCGAGAAGACCTCGATCCCGACCTCCTTCGCCCCAGGCGTGGCGAGGAACGACGGAGCCTTGTAGCCGTCATAGAGGATCTCTGAGTAGGCATTGTCATGGACGATCAGGATCTCGTTCTCCCTCGCGAACTCGATCGCCCTCTCGAAGAACCCGCGTGGCACTACCGCGCCTGTCGGGTTGTTCGGGTAGTTGATGAACATCAGCTTCGCGCGCTCGCGGTCGGCGGCTGAGATCGCGTCGAGGTCTGGGGCGAAGCCGAGCTCTGGCAGCAGCGGCATCACGACAGCCTCGCCGCCGGTCAGCAGCGGACCGCCTGTGTAGACGGGATAGCCGGGGTCGGAGGCAAGGGCCGCGTCGCCTGGGTTCAGGAAGGCGAGGTTGAGGTTGAAGATCGCCTCCTTCGCGCCGATCGCGGGGATGATCTCGCTTGCGGGGTCGACTTCGACGTCGAAGCGCCGCTCGTAGAAGTCGGAGAGCGCCTGCCTGAAGTCGGCTCTGCCGCGGTTGCTTGGGTAGGTATGCGTCTCGGGCTCGCTCACCGCCTCCTGCATCGCCTCGACGATCAATGCTGGCGTCGGCCTGTCAGGGTCGCCGATGCCAAGGCTGATCACGTCGGCGCCTTCGGCCTTCTTCTTCGCGATCTTGCGCTCCAGCTCGGCGAACAGGTATGGCGGGATCCTGCTCAAACGCTCACTCGGTTGCATGCAACTCCTCGATGAACTCGTCGCTGAGGCTGCCCGCGTACACGGGTCTCGCCCAGCCTGTCAGGTTGATCTGCAGATCGTCGGCCACCTCGACGGTCAGCTCGCCGCCGTCGAGTAGCACGGTCACAGGCGACGAACCGCCTGCGAGCACGTGGGCGATCGCGGCGCCGCTTGCGCCGGTGCCGGAGGAGAGCGTCTCCCCCACCCCGCGCTCGAAGATCCGTGCTCTGATGCGGTCTGGCGCCAGTGGCACGTAGAAGGAGACGTTGCTGCGGTTGGGGAAGCGCGGGTCGGCTTCGATCGCTGGGCCGATCGCAGGCAGGTCGAGTGCCTCCAGCGCTTTCAGGTCCTCGACCTCAATCGCGCACTGAGGGTTGCCGATGCTTACGTGCTGGAAACCGAGCTTCACCCCGCCGACCTCGATTTCGGCGCGCCCGTCCGCTTGCCCTGACGGAAAGTCCTTCGATTGCAGCGATGCCCTGCCCATGTCCACGGTGCAGGTGTCGGGCCCTGTGATCGTCGGCGATACAGGCCCTGCATCCGTCTCGATGCTGAAGCTGTCGCTGTCGGTCCAGCCGCGGTGACGCAGGTAGAGAATCGCCTCTCTTGCACCGTTGCCGGAGAGCTCTGCGCGCGAGCCGTCTGGGTTGTAGATCTCCAGCTTCGCGACGAGCTGTGGGTCCTCGCTGCGGCTCAGCAGCAGGATCCCGTCGCTGCCGACGCCAAGGTGCGGATCGCAGATCCTGCGGATGCGAGCAGGAGTCAGCGTCAATCGGAGCTCGTCGCGCTCGACCACGATGTAGTCGTTGCCAAGCGCCTGCCACTTCTCGAATCTCATGCTGGGCGGGGAGTCTAGGAGGAACCCTCGCGCGCCTGTCCCCTCGACGTCTACGCCAGTCCCCTTTGCCGCTTGCGCTGGTTCGTGATCTGCGACGAGCGCGAGGATCTCCCTGGCGACCTCCTCTGGCGTGTGAGCGCTCACATCGATCGTCGTCACGCCCGCGAGCTTGCGCATCCAGGTCAGCTGACGCCTTGCGTAGTTGCGGCTTCTGCGCTTCATCGCCTCGACGTCGCCCTGCAGCAGCTCGCTGAAGCCAAGCGCCTTGCGTGCCGTGGCGCTCGCTCCCTGCGCGTCTGCGCGCAGTACCTCCTCACGTGCGCCGTCTGCGAGCATCGCATCTACGCGCGCGTCGATGCGCTCATAGAGCGCCTCCCGCTGCATCGTCAGGCCGACCAGCAGCGTCGGCCTGCGCGTCTGCTCAGTCCAGAGCTCGCTGTCCCCCTCGCGCTTGTGCAGTTGCCCTGCGCGCAGCAGCTCGATCGCGCGCGCCACGCGCTGACGATCCCCTCGCTCGATCTCATCCGCCGCCCAGGGCGCCGCTTGCGCGAGCTCAGCGTGCAATGCCGCAGAGCCACACCTCTCCAGCTCCGCGGCGACGCGCTCGCGCAACCCCCGCGGCGGCGGCGGGCGCAGGCTCAGCGTAGTCAGCGCCGCGCGCAGGTAGAGGCCGGTGCCGCCGATCAGCAGCGGCCGCCTGCCGTCTGCCAGCAGCGCGTCGATCTCTGCATGGGCGAGCTGTGCGTAGCGACCGGCGCTGAACGTCTCGCTCACGGGCAGGAAGCTGACGAGCCTGTGCTCCAGTTCGCGCTGCTGCGCCGCGCTTGCGACGCCGGTCAGGATCTCCAGGCCCGCATAGACCTGTAGCGCGTCCGCAGAGACCGCGACTGGCTGCTCGCCCTTTGCCCGCAAACGCCGAGCCAGGGCAAGCGCCACATCCGTCTTGCCGACACCAGTTGGGCCGAAGATCGCGATCAGCTGCATCGGCGTAGGCTTGCACCAGCCGGCGACAGCCCGCATTGCGATCGCGGCGCAACGACACCTTACGGAGGAGCAAGAGATGCAGATTCAAGGGTCCAACGTCCTGCTCACGGGCGCCTCTGGCGGCCTTGGTCAGGCGATCGCGCGCGAGCTCGCCGCGAAGGGCGCAAAGCTGATCCTCACGGGGCGTCGCGTCGAGGTGCTCGAGCCGCTCGCCGCAGAGCTTCCGGGCGCGCGCACGCTCGCCGTCGATCTCAACGACCGTAACGATCTGCAGCGGCTGCTCACAGAGGCGGGCGAGGTGGACATCCTCGTCGCCAACGCAGGGCTGCCTGGGTCGGGCAAGCTCGAGTCCTTCTCCGTCGAGCAGATCGACAAAGCGATCGAGGTCAACCTCACCTCGCCGATCGTGCTCGCACGCGAGCTCGCACCGCAGATGATCGCGCGCGGCAGCGGACACCTGCTGTTCGTCTCCTCGCTCTCTGGCAAGGCGGCGGCCTCGGGCGGCTCGATCTACAGCGCGACGAAGTTTGGCCTGCGCGGCTTTGCGCTCGCGCTGCGCGGCGACATGCGCCCGCATGGCGTCGGCGTCTCGGTCGTGCTGCCTGGCTTCATCCGCGACGCTGGCATGTTCGCCGAGTCTGGCGCGAAGCTCCCCACTGGCGTTGGTACGCGCACTCCCAAGGACGTTGCTGAAGCGGTCGCGAAGGCGATCGAGCGCAACGTCGGCGAGCTTGGCGTCGCACCGCTTGGGGTGCGGCTTGGCGCAACCCTCGCGAGCGTCGCCCCTGAGTTCGCCGCAGCGGTGACGCGCCGCAGCGGCGGCGACGAGATTGCCGCCCAGCTCGCCAGCGCGCAGCTCGAGAAGCGCTGAGCAGGCGCGCCGCTGCGCGTCGGTCGCTGTTTGTCGCGTTGTGCAGAGACGCCGCTGCGCATCGGTCGCTGTCCGTCGCGTTGTGCAGAGGCGCCGCTGCGCGTCGGTCGCTGTTTGTCGCGTTGTGCAGAGGCGCCGCTGCGCGTTGGTCGCTGTCCGTCGCGCTGTGCAGAGGCGCCAGCGGCGCACGTCGTGATTTCGTCCTAGAACAGCGACTCCTGGACCCCCTGTGCCTCGCCTGTCGACCCTGACGCCCTGGAAACGATCACCTGCTCTTCGCGCTGTGCCGCCAACTCGGCCCTTGACGCGCGTCTGAACCCGCCTGGTCGCCCGCCCCGCCGCACGATCGCCCCCAGGCGCTCGCGTTCCGCCGGCGGCGCATAGCCACCGCGTCTGTAGAGCCGCTCATAGCGCGGCACGAGGTCTGGCCGCGCAGTGCGCAACCACCCCATGAACACATCCTTCACTTCGCCGCGTAGATGCAGCGCGATGCCGCCGATGCTGGTCGCCCCAGCTGCGACCGCGGCGTCGAGCAGTGGCTCCACCTGCTCGGGCGCGTCGTTGATCCCTGGCATCAACGGCGCGATCAGCACCCCTGTAGGGATCCCCGCCCTGTTCAGCTCCGCGACCGCCTCCAGCCGCGCCTTCGGGCTGGGCGTGTGCGGCTCTGTTTCCCGCCACGCCTTCTCGTCGAGCGTCGGGATCGAGAGGCTCGCGCCAAAGCTCGCCCGTTGCGCGATTTCCAGCATCAAGGGCAGGTCGCGCAGCAAGAGCGGCGACTTCGTCAAGATAGAACATGGATTCCCCGCCCCACCCGCGGCGTCGCGCAGCGCTTCCCAGATCCCCTGCATCAACTTGTAACGCCCCTCCACCCACTGGTAGGGATCGGTGTTCGTCCCCAGTGCAACGTGTTCGCGTTTCCATGACGGCTTCGCAAGCTCCATCCTCAAGACCTCTGGCGCATTCACCTTCACCACGATCTCTCGCTCGAAGTCCCTGCCAGCATCGAAGTCGAGATAGCGGTGTGTTGGGCGAGCGAAGCAGTTGTGGCTCACGACCCCGTTCGCGATGAAGTCGCCCGTGCCGGTCGTGATGTCGTAGAAGGGCAGGATGCGGCCTAGCGGCTTGATCTCGGCCACGCCAAGGTCCACGAATGTCTTGACTATTTGGCCCTCGATCGAGCGCTTGCGGGCGATAGCGGGGTCTGTGAGATGAAAGAAACGTAAGTGCTCAGCCAGCCCCCCGCGGATGCGAATGTAGGTCAGCCCTTTGCGATCTGTCGTTCGATCGTGGCCAACGTCGAAGCCAAACCGTCGAGCGCACGCCTCGATCCAGGCCAGGATCTGAGGGTCTGTGTTTGCGATGCGAAGAGCGAAGGCGCTGCGAGAGCCCTCAGCGTCGAAGATGCCTGCGAGAAAGCCGCGGCACCAGTCGAGGGTCGGCGCCAACGGCCAAACTACCAATGACCTTACGCGTTCTACCAGAGGGCAAGAGCCCGTCGCGATCGCACGCATCTCCCTTCGACGGCCAGATGCTTGCTGAAAGATGCGTTCTCTGGTTGGCACTTCTTCTGCATCGAGAAAGTCGCGAGTCCGGTGAAGCGCCTCGATGTCAGTCAGCGCAAGTCGGAACAGATGCACATGTTCGGTGCTCTGGCGATTGCGTTCGTATGTGTAGGAGCCAAGCAGGCCGTCGCCTCTGACGACTCCGCATAGATACCCGCGACGGTAGTCCTGCGTGACTGCCGGCTGTGGAGCGAAGAACCCGGTTCCGAGCAGGCGATTCTGTGTCGTCAAATAAGGTCTGTCCGGCTCTGAGCGAGGGCTGTTCTGTACATGCTTCCACCCCCGGTCGGTCAGGAATCTATGGTCTCCACTGCTGACCAGCTCTGTGCCATCGCGCAGCGTCACGCGGTACGCAGGCTTGACTGTGATCCACTTGTCGAGCACCGTCGTAACCGCGTATTTGCGATAGTGCCCGTCGCGCACAGTCCCGTAGATCCGGTCTCCAACCTCGAGCTCGGCAATCTGCTTGTGTCGCCCATTGCCAAGGAGCACCGGCGTCCCACCCCATATGCAGTACTGGCACGCGTGCGTGCAGCCTCGGTACGGATTCACCGTCCAGCCGAACGGCATCCGCGAGACCTTCGGCACACGGTTGAGAGCGGAACGCGCATGGACCTCGTAGAAGCGCGTGTCAAGCGCCTCGGGCGCGTCGAAGTGGCGCACCACCGCCTCGTCGCGATAGCCGGGAAGACGGTGCTGCTGCTCGCCGTCGAGCGTGAGGTTGCTCCAGCGCATACGAACATATGTTCGCATACGCTCCCGACGGTTCAGTCGACTCAGGAGTCTGTCGGCGGCCTGCGCTCTTGCTTGCGCCGCGAGGTCTGGCGCTTCGCCGTCAGGCGGCGCTCGCGTGAGGCTGCGGTGGGCCGCGTTGCGCGGCGACGCTTCGGCACGGCGAGCGCGCTTGCGAGCCGCTCGCTCAGGCGACTCAAGGCCAGCTCCCGATTGCGCGTCTGCGACCGCTCGTCCTGAGCGATCGCCACGAGGCGTGGGCCGGCACGCTCCAGCACCCGGCTGCGCTGTGCGTCTGTCAATGAGCGCGACGCAAGCACGTCGAAGCTCGCTTCCACGCGAGAAGCCGTCACGTTGGCATGCTGTCCCCCTGGGCCGGAGGAACGGCTTGCGCGCAGCGTCACCTCTGAGAGCGGAATCGTCAGCTCCCTCGTGACTCGCAGCTGTCGATGGGCGCTCTCTTCAGACTCCGTCGAGGGTGTCACCACCACGGAGACTATTCGCCGCGCGGGGCTATTCGCCGAGCAGGGCTATTCGCCGAGCTGCTCGGCGCTCGTCCCGCTTGCGGTGCTCACTTCGGCCTTGGTCGCCTTTTCGGTTCCTGGCCACCAGGCGAGGAACCAGCCGTTTTCCACGCTTGCCTGTACCTGTTCGCCGCCTTCGAGATCGAGCGTGACGGCGGTGACTTCAGAGCCTGTCTGCCCGTCGATGTAGTTGTATGGCTTGCCTTCCTCGAGGCCTTCGGCGCCTGCGTGGCCTGCTTCGGCGGCATAGAAGACTTCGACCTGTCCTGGGGGCGGGCTCGTCACCTGCAACTGGTAGCCGCCGTTGCCGTACAGCGGGCCTGAGCTGGAAGACAGGCAGGTTTGCTTCGCGCGGCCTTCTGCGGCTTCGAAGATCAGCATCGTGTATGGACCGCGCGCGTCGCTCAACACCCTGTGCCATTCGCCGGACTGGATGATGGGAATCGTGGGCGGTTCGTTCGGACTGGACCCGAGCGGCGCTGCTCCGCGTTCTGGGCGGCTGTCCCGGTTAGGGTGCTGCTCGTCTTCTTCCTCGCGAGCGGCATTGGCCGCAGCCAGCTGAAGACAGCCGGCTTCGGCGGCAGCGAGCTGGCCGGCGGCGGGCTGCGTCGGCGTTGGCGTCCAGCCGGCATAGGCCTGCTGGGTCCCGGCCCCAAGGCCGACGACGGTGAGTGCGAGCACCGCGATCGCCGCAACGCCGCTGACGCCGCCAAGTGCAAGCGTCGCTCGCAAGCGCGTCCTGCGGCCAGCCGCCGAACGCTCCCGGGCTGGAGGTCGCTCCCGCTCCCGCTGCAGGCGCCCCCCCGCGGCTACCAGCTCGCCCCGCAAACGCTTGACGTAGGTGGACTCATGGCTCATCTCAGCTCAGCTCCCATCTCCTGGCGCATGCGGGCAAGGCCTCTGCTGACCCGCTTGCGAATCGTGGTCTCCGTCTCACCCAGATCGCGAGCAATCTCCTCGTAGTCGCGTTCGCCGAGGATCCGCTGCACGATCGCCTCGCGCTCGTCTTCGGAGAGTTGCTCCAGGGCGGCGATCGCGGGTCGCTCACGGCCGGCGAGCTCGTCGATGCGCTCGATGTCCGCATCCTCCAGCGCCACCTGCGGCAGTGCAAGCTCTGCCCTTGCGGCGTTTTGCACGCGCGCGGCACGGTAGCTGTCGATCAGCTTGTGCCTTGCGATGCCAAGCAGCCAGGCGATGCCGCTTGGCATCGACTCAATGCGACCGCGATGGGCTGTCAGCAGCGCCGCCGCGAATGTCTCCGCCGCGAGGTCCGCGGCGGTCTCAGCGTTGCCTACACGCCTTCTCAGATAGGCGATGACCGTCTCTGCGTGGCGTGCGAAGAGCTCGCCGAAGGCATCGATATCCCCAGCGTTGGTCGCATGGAGCAGCTGTTCATCGGTACGGCGGTCGCCTTGCATTCCATCCATCTCATCGTCGAGACGACATAGTTGTGACCGTCTCCGGCGGCTGTGCGAATCTTCCCGCCGGCGCCGCGCCGGCGAACGCGGGCCGTCAGAGACGAGGGCGACCGGCCATCGTCAGCCCGTGGCCCGCGAGAGCAGCCTCTCCTCACCCGCGAGTGTCTGGCTCGTCGCCGAGTGGATCTCGACCTGGGTCAGCTCGCCAGGCGCGGCGAGGCCGCCGAAGTTCACGACCTTGTTGTGCCTCGTCCTGCCCCTCAGCCTGTCTGGATCGGTGCGTGAGGGGCCTTCGACGAGCACCTCGACGGTGCGCCCGAGGAAGCGATCTGCGCGCTCCTGGGCGTGGCGCTGGACAACCTCGACGAGCCGTTCAAGTCGCGCGACCTTCACGGGATGCGGCACGACGCCCTCCTGCAGCTCGGCGGCCTCGGTGCCGCGCCGCGCGGAGAAGATGAACGTGAAAGCACTGTCATAGCCAACCTGCTCGACGACCTCGAGCGTCTCCTCGAAGTCCTCATCGGTCTCGCCTGGGAAGCCGACGATGACGTCGGTCGTCAGCGACACGTCAGGCAGGTGCTCCCTGATCAGGGCGACCCTGTCTAGGTAGCGCTCCTTCGTATATGTGCGCCGCATCGCCTTCAGGATCCTGCTCGACCCTGACTGCAGCGGCAGGTGGATGTGCTCGCAGACGCTTGGCAGCTCGACGTGGGCCCTGATCACGTCCTCGCGCATGTCCTTCGGATGCGGGCTCGTGTACCTGATCCGCTCGATCCCGTCGACCGCGTCGATTGCGTGCAGCAGCTCTGCGAAGCTGCGCGGACCGCCGACCTCGCGCAGGTCGCGCCCATAGGAGTTGACGTTCTGCCCGAGCAGCGTGAGCTCGCGCACGCCGTCGGCGGCCATCGCCTGTGCCTCCAGGACGAGCTCCTCCAACGGCCGCGAAACCTCCCTGCCGCGCGTGCTTGGCACGATGCAGTAGCTGCAGCGGCAGTTGCAGCCGACGCTGATCTGAAGCCAGCCCTGGAAGGCCCGCTCCCTGTGCGCTGGCAGCCTGCCCGTGAAGCCCTCGAACTCGAAGAAGCCCTGGGCTGTCAGCGAGTCGCTCGTGAGGAACTCCGCGAGCTTGTGGACCTGCCCTGGGCCGAAGGCGACGTCGACGAACGGAAAGCGCTCGAAGACCTCCTCCTTCACCGACTGCGCCCAGCAGCCGCCGACGCCGACGACCCGCTGCGGGTCTTCGCGCTTCAAGCGCTTCGCCTGCCCAAGGTGCGCGACGAAGCGGCTGTCAGCGGTCTCCCTGATCGAGCAGGTGTTGAAGAGGATCAGATCCGCCTGCTCGCGCTCGCTCGCCTCTGCGTATCCGAGCGACTGGAGCATGCCCTTCATGCGCTCCGAGTCGTGCTCGTTCATCTGGCAGCCGAACGTCGTGAGGTGGTAGGTCTTCTGCAGGCGCGTGCTGGGCATCCTCTTCATGATGCCAGGCGTGCTGTAGTGATCGTTCTCGTCAGAGCTCGTCAAGCTGCGAGGAGTGCCGGCGCCAGTTCCTCTGCGCTGGTTTCGACCGTTTCAGGAACCGTCACCGTCAGGTGCCCGTCGCGCTGCAGGATCCGGCGAGCGCCGAGGATGGTCAGCCCAACCACCTGATTGCTGCTCGGCGCATAGCGAATTACGTGACCCTCGGGCGTCTCCTCGCCTTCGCCGATCTGAGGCTCGCCTACGTGAAGGTAGAGCACGTCGTTCTCGGCGTCGTAGTCGGCGTGATCGAAGCTCAGCGGCCCGATCTTGATGTTCAAACGCTCCATGACCTGGGGTCCTTCCGATTGGCAAACGCGGAGACGATCCGCGCAGGCGTCTGCTCATAGCTTACGACCACAAGCAACCAACGGCTCGGCCCGACACTACGCGCGTAGTAACGCGTGCGCCGCGCGAAGCTCGGGTCGGGCACGACATGAGCGGGAGCTGTCACCGTTCGCAGGATCTCGGCTCTATAGGCAGCGATCTCCTGGTGATCCTGCACGATCTTGCCGGACCACACCCGTGTCCGTCAGGACGACTCGCGTTCCGTCGGGGTCGACGGTCTCGCTGATCGACGACTCATCAGCCATTGTCGATCAAGCATGGCCACCTATTCGGACGCCCTGCGATGCGGTTTCGCCATGCACTAGAACCGCATCGTGGACCGATGCCGTCGGCCGCTGTCGCCCGATCTAGGGCCTTGCTGCCGCCTCGACCACCCATGCGTTCCGGCCAAGCCAAGATCACTATCTGCTTTTACCGAATCACGTCGTGGGGTCTGTGCGATGGACAACACGCCGCCCCGCATGTCACGATCATCACGATTTCATCAGTTGAGATACAGGAGGCACCAAGCGATGTTGAAGGGCTTCAAGAACTTCCTTATGCAGGGCGAGCTCGTGGTGATCGCGGTTGGCCTGGTCGTCGCGCTCGCGTTCAGCGAACTGATCAAGGCGTTCACGGAAAACATCATCACGCCGCTCGTGAACGCCGCGGGCGGCGGAGGCTCGACGGGCCTCGGCGTCCACGTGAACGGCCAGCTGATCGACTTCGGGGAATTCATCTCGGCGATCATCTACTTCGTCATCTTCATGGCGGTCATCTACTTCGCGATCGTCGTCCCCTACCGCGTGTACATGGCAAAGCGCGGCACGGTCGTCTTCGGCGACCCGCCGCCGAAAAAGAGCTGCCCCTACTGCCTCTCCAGTGACCTGCCCGTCGCGGCGACGAAGTGCAGCCACTGCGCAAGCGAGTTGCCTGCGGGCGCGGCTTGACCCGCGCCCGCTAGCCCGCGGAACGTGTGAGTGCCCGCCTCAGGCCGCGCGCGGCACGGCCTGAGGACGGCGCTGCTCGGGCGCCGAGATCGCCTTGGCGGCCGGCTCGCCGGTCGCCGCCTGCGGCTGCTCGCCATCGGCGGCCGCGGGAATCGGGGTGACATTGTCGCTGCCGATGCCAAGCGCGGCGTAGATCTTCGCGGAGATCTCCTTCGCGACGTCCTGGTGCTCGTCGAGGTGAGCCTTCGCGTTGTTGCGGCCTTGGCCAAGGCGTTCCTGGCCGTAGGAGATGAAGGAGCCGGACTTGGTGACGATGTTGTGCTCGATCCCAAGATCGATGAGACAACCAGAGGTCGAGATGCCCTTGCCGAACTCGATGTCGAACTCGGCCTGCCTGAAGGGCGCCGCGAGCTTGTTCTTCACGACCTTCACGCGCACCCTGTTGCCGACCGCCTCGGTGCCGTCCTTCAGCGTCTCGATGCGCCTGATGTCGAGGCGCTGGGAGGCGTAGAACTTCAGCGCGCGGCCGCCTGGCTGCGTCTCCGGCGAGCCGAACATCACGCCGACCTTTTCGCGGATCTGGTTGGTGAGGATGCAGAGCGTGCCGGAGCGGTTGAGGTTGCCCGCGAGCTTGCGCATCGCCTGGGACATCATGCGCGCCTGCGCGCCGACGGTCTGGTCGCCCATCTGGCCCTCCAGCTCGACGCGTGGCGTCAGCGCCGCGACCGAGTCGATCGCGACCACGTCGATCGCGCCTGAGCGCACGAGCATGTCCGCGACCTCCAACGCCTGCTCGCCGTAATCGGGCTGGGAGACGAGCAGCTCGTCGATGTCGACGCCGATCATCTTCGCGTAGATCGGGTCCATCGCGTGCTCGGCGTCGATGAAGGCGCAGACGCCGCCGAGTTTCTGGGCCTCGGCGATCACGTGGTAGATCAGCGTCGTCTTGCCGGAGGACTCAGGGCCGAAGACCTCGACGATGCGTCCCTTTGGCACGCCGCCGATGCCAAGCGCGAGGTCGAGCGAGAGTGCGCCTGTCGGGATCGCCTCGACGCGCACCTGGGCGCCCTCGTCACCCATCCGCATCACGGTGCCCTTGCCGAACTCGCGCTCTATCTGCGTGAGCGCGCCCTTCAGGGCGGCGTCGCGCGCCTTCGCTGCCTTCTCCTGCTCCTGATCGGTGACGGGCATGGATGACTCTCCTCTGCAAAATCGAGTTGGAGGATGCAAAGCTAATGACCGCCCCGGACGGAACAGTTGTTCGTATCTACCTTTGCAAACACCGGCTCTCGTCCACCTCTGCAAGCAGCCGCTGCAGATCCCGCGGTCGTTGAGATCGACGGCAAGCGTGCGCGCGCCCGGAAGCTCTGCGGCGAGCGGCTCGAGCACCTCGCCCAAATAGCTTGGCCCGGCGAGGCTCACCTCCAATCCTGGGTCGATTGTCAACCTGACGCGGCCAGCGGCAGCGTTGCGTAGCTCGCCAGCGACTCGTAGGAGGCGCCATCCGGATTCAGCCACGAGCGGTAGAGCGTCAGTCGCTGCGGCCTGAAGCTCAGCTGCGGCGTCGGCGGCAGCGCGCGCTCGGTTGGCGCGGCGCCGGAGCGCATGCGCGCGACGGTCACGTGCGGGCGCAGCGGTCGGTGTCGCTGATGATGCCCATCGCCATGCCCAGGGTCGGCAGGCACGATCCCGGCGCGCTGCACGGCGGCAAGCACCTCGTTGTACAGCTCGCCCACGGTGTGGGAGTCGTCGTGGACCTCAACCGCGAGGGCGCGCGGGCGCCGCGGTGGCAGCCACAGGGGCGCGCCGAGCGAGCACTCCCTCACGGGCTGGGCGCAGCGCTCGACGACGAGGCTCAGCGTCTCGACCTCGGCCAGCGGCTGCGTGCCCAGGAAGCAGATCGTGATGTGCATCGACTCGGGGTCGAGCAGACGCAGCCCATGCCCCTCGCCTGCGCCGTGCGCGCCAGGATGACGTCCCTCGCGCCTGCGGCCCGCCAGTTGTCCGCTCGCTGTGCGCGCCCAGGTGGCAAGCTCGGCGCACAACTCCTCGGGTAGCTCGAGGGCGATGAAGAGGCGAGCGCTCAGCGGATGAGACATGCCAGAACCGATGCTAACGTCGCCGCCATGAGATTCCTTCACGTACGCTCACTCCACGCAAGGCCAGCGCTCATCGCCTGTGCGACCGCGACGGCGACGGCGACGGCGACACTGCTCTGCGCAGGCACGACGCTTGGCGCGGGGAGCGGTCCAACGCTCGTCAAGCCGGCCAACAAGGGCGCCGTCCATGGCGGGCAGATCAAGCTCGTCGTGCGCGACGCATCCGCGCTCGCGAAGCGCTATGGCGTGTTCGTCTCGATCTCGCGCACGCGCAAGACCAACGCCCACGGCGTCCTGAAGGAAACCAAAGACGTCGCCAAGGGTGGCGCCTTCATCGAACTGAAGCCCGCGAAGGGCCATTCTGGCCTGTGGACCTACACGGCGCCAAAGCAGGACTTCCCCGGCTTCTGGGCGAGCACTCCTGGCCGCTACTACTGGCAGGCGGAGCACACGGACTGCAACATCAAGGGCTGCGAGGCGGCGAGCAAGATCGAGTCCTTCACCGAGTCGGACTGACGCACGGATGGCAGTTGCGTCGTTGACACCTTCTCGGCGTGAGGAGCTGAGGGCGTTCCTGCGCTCGCGGCGTGCGCAACTCTCGCCCGCGGATGTGGGCCTGCCAGATGACGGTGGTCAGCGACGCACGCCGGGGCTGCGGCGCGAGGAGCTCGCGGCACTCGCCGGCGTCGGCGTCTCCTGGTACACCTGGCTAGAGCAGGGCCGCGACATCCATCCCTCCGTGGACGTGCTCGACGCGCTCGCGCGGGCGCTGAGGCTCGATCCAGCCGAACGCACGACGCTGTTCGCGCTCGCGCGCACGGAGCTACCGCTGCCCGCCGATCTCGCGGACCCGGAGCAGGACCTCGACGGAGATCGGGCGCTGCTCGCGGCGATCGTCGAATCCCTGCACCCGAACCCCGCCTACCTGCTTGGGCCGCTGACGCGGATCCTCGCGTGGAACCGCGCCGCCGAGGTGCTCTTCGGCTCGCTCGATCATCTGCCACTCACCCACCGCAGCCTGCTCTGGATGCTGCTCGTCGCACCACCGGTAGGGCACGAGCACGCCGCCCGGCAGGGCACCGCGCGCAACATGCTCGCGCGCTTTCGCACCGAGTACGCCCAGCACGCCGGCGAGCCCGCCTACGAGCAGTTCGTCGCCGAACTGCGCGAGCACAGCCCCTGGTTCGGCGAATGGTGGGGCGAGCACGAGATCACCGACACGCAGCGCGGCACAAAGACGATCGAGCATCCACGACTGGGAACGCTGCGCCTGCACCACGCGCAGACGGTGCCAACCGGAGCGCCCGATCTGCGCCTCACCGTCTATGCGCCCGCGGACGCAGCGACCCGTGCCGTGCTTGCAACGCTGGAGTAGAGCCCGCTCTGATCAGTGCTCTCCAGCGGGCGCGAGCGGGTCGCCGAGCTGCCTTGCCTGCTCGAGCCGCTGCATGTCCTGCTCGTCGAGCGCGATCTCGCCGGCGGCGAGGTTCTCTTCGAGGTGCTGGACCGAGCTTGTGCCAGGGATCAGCAGGATCCGCTGCGAACGGTGCAGCAGCCATGCGAGCGCGATCTGCGAGGGCGTCACGCCATGCTTGCCTGCGACCTCGGCGATCGCGGGGTCTGCCGCGAGCTGCTGCGGGCCGCCCGTGAAGGCCGAGCCGAGTGGGAAGAACGGCACGAAGGCGAGGTCGCGCTCCTCGCAAAGCGCAAGCTCGTCCTCCTCGACGCGGTTGACGACGCTGTAGGAGTTCTGCACGCAGGCGATCTCCGTCAGCTCGAGCGCTCGGCGCACCGTCTCGGCGGTCGCGTTGGAGATTCCGATCATCTCGAGCTTGCCCTCCTGGCGCAGGTCCGCGAGCGCGCCGAGCTGCTCGGCGAGCATGTCTTTCGAGTCGTGCTCGTCGTGCAGGCGCAGGTTGACGAGGTGCAGGCGCGGCACCTGCAGCGTGCGCAGGTTCTCCTCGACGCCTGAGCGCAGCTCCGCCGGCGTGTTCGCAGGCAGCCAGGCGCCGACGTCGTCGCGGCGCGCACCGACCTTTGTGACGAGCTGAAGATTCTCAGGATAGGGATACAGCGCTTCGCGGATCAGCTCGTTGACGACGTTTGGGCCGTAGAACTGGGAGGTGTCGATGTGGTCGACGCCAAGCTCGATCGCCCTGCGCAGGACCGCGCGCGCGGCGTCAGGGTCGCTTGGAGGGCCGAAGACGCCGGGGCCGGCGAGCTGCATCGCGCCGAAGCCGATGCGGTTGACGGGCGTGTTGCCCAGAAGAGATGTCGATGTGTTGGTCATGTCAGACAGATTGCGACAGTCTGCCGCAGAGCACAAGAAGTCTGCTGAACCTGTGACCGTCACCACCACGCTCGCGCATGCGCGGCTCGCTCAGCTCGCAGTCATGGCCCGGCGCAGCAGGTGCATCGCGACAGTGACCGCGCGCTCGCGCACGTCCCTCCTGTTGCCAGGCAGTCGCACCGAGCGCACGAGACTCTGCGTCCCTGGTCCCGCGACGGCGAACCAGACGAGTCCGACTGGCTTTTCCTCGCTGCCGCCGCCAGGGCCGGCGACGCCTGTCACGCCGACGCCGACGCTCGCGCCAAGCGCGACACGGGCGCCTTGCGCCATCGCGCCGGCGACCTCGGCGGAGACGGCGCCATGCTGTTCGATCAGCGCCTGCGGCACGTGGGCCTCGCTGCTCTTCGCGGTGTCCGCGTAGGTGACGAAGCCGCCGAGCAGGTAGTCGGAGGAGCCGGGCAGATCGGTGATGCGGCCCGCGAGCAGCCCGCCTGTGCAGGACTCGCAGAGCGCGAGCGTCTGCCCGTCGCCGTCGCTGCCGCGCAGCAGCTGCGCGACCTGCTCGTCGATGCTCGCGCCGTCGCGCGAGAAGAGCTCGTGCGGATGGCGCTCGGCGAGGAAGTCCGCGAGTGTCTCGTAATCCGCCCGCGCGCCGACGGGGACGCGCGTCGTGATCTCCAGCTCGCCCCTGTGCTGGCAGGTCGTGATCTCCAGACGCGCGAGCTCGAGGCCCTCGTTCTCGGCGTCGCGCAGCGTCTGCGCGAGCTCTGACTCGGGGATCCCGAACATGCGCAGCGTCTCGATCTCATACTCGCCGGCGCTTGCAAGCAGCTGTAGGAGTGGCGCCGCCGTCTCGGTCGCGGTCTGCCACATCGGCTGCAGCTCGCGTGGCGGGCCAGGCAGGATCACGACGAGCGAATTCTCGCTGTCGCCCTGTCCCGCGAGCACGAGGCCCGGGGCGGTGCCGACAGGCTCGAGCACGATCGCGCCCTCTGGGACCATCGCCTGCTTGCGGTTGCCCGCCGCAAAGGCCTCTGCGGAGATACCGCGACGCTGCGCGAGTGGGCGCACGATCCGCTCGATCCGCGCCTCGAGCGCGGCGTCGAGCTGTAGCCGCAGGCCGAGATGCCCGGCAACCGCCTCGACGGTTAGGTCGTCGGCGGTTGGCCCAAGGCCGCCGCTCGTGACGATCAGCTGCAGCGACTGCGCCCGCATCGCCGCAAGCGCAGCATGGACGTCGCCAGGGCGATCGCCGACGATGCAGATCTCCGCCACCTCGAGGCCAAGCTCCTGTAGGCGCTGCGAGAGCCAGGGGCCGTTGCGGTCGCTGACCGCGCCGGAGAGCACCTCGGTGCCGGTGACGATGATCCCGGCGCGGATCACCTCAGGTACACGTCGGCTCGCTGGCAGCCGCGAGCTTGCGGCGACCGGCGCTCGTGATTTCAAAGCCGAGCGCTTCGGTCGAGGCGGGCACAGAGGTGGCGCGGCCGTCCACGGTGAGCGTCAGATCGTTGTTGCCTAGCGTCATCTGGAAGCGTTTGGCATGGTAGGGGCCGCTCGTTTCTCCCGCCTGCAGCTCGACGCCGGGAATCAGCTTGCGTTCGCCTTCGCCGACGAGGCAGATCCACACCGTTTCGGTTGCCTGCAGCGAGAGCGTCACCTGTCCGGGGCGGCTCGCGCTCTGTGTCGTCTGGTGGCCCGAGCCAGCCGGTCCAGTCCCGGGGTGCTGACTGTGTTTGTGCGTGTGTCCGTGGCCGGTCGCGACGTTCTGCTGTTTGTGCTTTTCGGGTTCTTTGTTGCTCGATTTGTGCGTGAGCAGCCCGACGATCAGCAGCGCGATCACGACCACGAACGCGCCGATCGCAAGCGCGTAGCCGCGCGAGGGGACGCGCAGCCTGTCGCCGTCGCCGCCGTCCCGGCGTCCGGACGGGCGTTGCTGAGCGCTGCGCGGAGTCGAGACGATCGGCTGCAGCTCCGCTTCGCCGGGCTGCTCGTTGTGCAGCCGATACTCTTCGACGAGCGCCTTCGCGTCGAGACCAAGCGCTTCTGCATAGGTGCGCAGGAAGCTCTTGATGAAGGTCGGTCCCGGCAGGACGTCCCACTCCTCGTTCTCGAGCGCACGCAGATAACGGGCCCTGATCTTCGTCTTGGCCTCTATCTCGGAAAGGTCGATGCGCGCGTGCATCCGCGCTTCGCGCAGCGTTGCACCTATTTCTGGCATATCCGCCGAGAAGGCTAGTGGTTAATCCTGCTCAGGGCCCGCATCTGGCGCGTCCAGCAACGCGGTTTGCGTCGGTGGCGCGCTGCGCTCGGTCAGCGCGGCGAGCACGCGCGGCAGGTCGGCCTCCGAGATCAGCACCTGCCTTGGCTTGCTGCCTTCGTAGCCGGAGATCACGCCGCGGCGCTCGAGCATGTCGATCAGACGGCCTGCGCGCGTGTAGCCAAGGCGCAGGCGCCGCTGCAGCATCGAGGTCGAGGCGGTCTGCATTTCGGCGACGAGCGTGATCGCGTCGCCGAGCAGCGGATCCTCGTCAGGGTCGAGCTCATCGCCAGAGGAGCCATCCTTGCCGTCTGCGTCGCTCTCGACCTCTTCGAGCAGCTCCTCCCTGATCTCCGGTTCGCCCTGGCGGCGCCAGAAGTCGGTGAGCTTCTCGATCTGCGGCTCGTCGATGTATGCGCCCTGGATGCGCTGCAGGCGCGCGCTGCCGACCGGCGAGAAGAGCATGTCTCCCTGTCCGAGCAGCGACTCGGCGCCGTTCTGGTCGAGGATCACCCGCGAGTCGGTCTGGCTGGAGACCGCGAAGGCGATGCGGCTTGGCACGTTCGCCTTGATCATGCCCGTGATCACGTCGACCCTTGGGCTCTGGGTTGCGAGCACGAGGTGGATGCCGACCGCCCTCGCCTTCTGCGCGAGGCGGATGATCGAGTCCTCGACGTCGGCGGGCGCGACCATCATCAGGTCCGCGAGCTCGTCGATCACGCAGAGGATGTAGGGCAGCGGCGCCTCGCCGCGGCGCTCTCTGGCCTTGTTCAACTCAGGCAGGCTGCGCGTGCGCGAGAGCGACATGATCCCGTAGCGCTGCTCCATCTCCCTGACGAGGTTCGCCAGCGCGTTCGCCGCCTTCTTCGGGCTTGTGATCACCGGCGTAAGCAGGTGCGGGATCGACTCGTAGTGGTTGAGCTCGACCTGCTTCGGGTCGACGAGCATCAGGCGCAGCTCGTGTGGGCTCGCCCGCAGCAACACGCTTGCGAGCATCGCGTTGATCGCGCCGGACTTGCCGGCCCCGGTCGTGCCCGCGACGAGCAGGTGCGGCATCTTCGCGAGGTCGGCGCCGATCGCCTTGCCGGCGATGTCCTTGCCCAGCCAGACCGTCAGCGGCGACCAGCCCTCTGGCGGCTCCTGGAAGACGTCGCCGAGGCGCACGATCTTGCGCTTCGCGTTCGGGACCTCGACGCCGACCGCCTGCTTGCCGGGAATTGGCGCGAGGATCCTGATGTCGGTTGCCGCGAGCGCGTAGGCGAGGTCGTCCTTCAGCTGTGCGACCTTCGCGACCTTCGTGCCCGGTGCCAGGCGCAGTTCATAGCGGGTGATGTGCGGGCCCGTGACGGTGCCGACGATCTTCGCCTGCACGCCGAAGTGGCCGAGCGCTTCGACGAGGCTTGCCGCGACGCGCTGCTGGCCCGCCGTGTCAGGGCCGCCCTGGTCTGCGGAGCGCTTCAGCACGTTCGCTGCGATTGGCATCTTCCAGACGAAGTCGGGGTCTTCGGTGACGACCGCGCGCAGGCGGCCCTGCGGCGTCAGCTGGGGATCGCCGTTCGTGCCCTCTGCCTCGGGAGCCTCGCCGTCGGTGGCGCTCTCGGCGTCCTGGCCCCCTCCCCCGCGTCGCGCGACCACGGGCTGGGCCTGCACGGCTGGCTCGTCCTCGTCGATCGCCGGCTCTGGCTCGGCGACATCCTGCGTCGCCTGCTCGGCCCCGATCGGACCATCCAGCGAGGGTGCCTCGACGTGCGTCGCGCGCACGACGAGCCGCTCCGGCTCGGGCTCTGGGGGTTGCACGGCGCCGGCGGCATCTGCGTCGGGCAACACGCCCGGCTCGTCGGGGCCATCCCATTCAGGCTGCGGCAGCAGCGCGGCGCCGCTGCGCATGCGCTCGCTGGGACGATCGCCGGGCCACTGCACCGGCTCTTCGCTCGCGGTGGGCGCAGCGTGACCATCGTCCCCGCTCGTGGAGAACTGGCTGCGCACGATCCGCGTCGTGTCCATCACGCCGCCGCCCGCGGTTCGCAGGACTGTCGCAATCGAGGCGCCCGTCAGCAGCACGACGCCGATCAGCAGCAGCAGCAGGATCAGGATGTCGACGCCGACCTGCTGGACGAGCGCGTGCAGGACCGCGTAGAGCGCCTGCCCGAGCAGGCCGCCGCGGTGGCGCAGGTAGTCGAGCGTCCAGTGCGAGCCGGCCGCGCTCTGGCCGGGGCTGAGCCCCAGCGTGCCGGAGGCGAGCGCGAGCAGGATCGCGCTCGAAAGGCAGATCCCGCCCGTGCGCAGCGGCCGTGCCGTCGGCATCAGCGGCGCGCAGAGCAGCACGCCGCCGACCGCGATCGCGGCGATCGGCGCCAGGCCGCGCGCGCGGCCGATCGTGAAGGCGAGCGCGACCGAGAACCCATGACCGACGCTGCCGCCGTCCCAGCCCCCGTAGATCACGAATGCGAGGAACGCGCCAAGCGCGATCAGGATCAGCCCGAGCACGTCGCGCTGGCGCTGGTCGAGCATCGGAAAGCGCGGCGGCCAGGAGTCCATCACCGGGATCAGCCAGGGCGCGAGACCGCTCTGCCTGCCGCGAGCCCGCCCCCGCCCCCGTCCTCGACCGCGAGCTGGACCCCGCCCGCGCGTATTGGCACGGGCACGCGCACGCGTGCGCGACCTGGTTTGCGGCCGCGTCGTACTGCGCCGCTTTGTAGCAGTCTTGCGCTTCGTGTTGCCCGCCATCCTGCCTGCGAGCTTCGACGTCGCCGCGCAGGAACCTTCTTGGAGGCACGATGACGCATTACCATCGCTTTATCGCCGCTGTGTACATACAGGTGATATGAGCGACTTCTCACGTTCACCCAGAGTCCTCGTCGTCGAGGACGACGAGGACATTGCCCAGGCGCTGCAGCGCTCGCTGCGGATGGAGGGCTACGACGTGCGCACGGCCGAGGACGGCCAGGCGGCCCTCGACGACGCGCGCGCGTTCGCGCCCGACCTCGTGATCCTCGACCTCGGCCTACCGAAGCTCGACGGGATCGAGGTCGCCCGGCGCCTGCGCGACGGAGACGACGTGCCGATCCTGATGCTGACCGCGCGCGACGCGGTCGAGGCGCGCGTCGAGGGGCTCGACGCGGGCGCCGACGACTACCTCGTCAAGCCATTCGAGCGCCAGGAGCTGCTCGCGCGCATCAGGGCGCTGCTGCGCCGACGCCCGCCGCGCGGCTCGGCACCGCTGCGCGTCGGCGACCTCTCACTCAACATCGATACGCATGAGGTGAGCCGCGGCGAACGCGCGATGGAGCTCACGCAGCGCGAGTTCGAACTGCTCGAGTACCTGATGCGCAACGAGCGCATCGTGATCTCCAGGCAGCGCCTGCTCGACGAGGTCTGGGGCTATGACCCCTTCTCGATCACGAACACGATCGAGGTCTTCGTCTCCAACCTGCGTCGCAAGCTCGAGGCTGGCGGCGAGCCGCGCCTGCTGCACACGATCAGAGGAGCGGGCTACGTCCTCAGAGCTTGAGCCGCCTCAGCGGCAGCCGCAAGTGGGCGGGCGTCTGCTTGGCGCGCTGCGGCGCGGGTTTGGCAGGATCGGCCAACGCATCGCCGCGGCCTTCGACCGCCTGCCGATTCGCACGCGCCTCGCGGGCGTCTCGGCGCTGCTCACGTTCCTGATCCTGCTCTCCTTCGCGCTCGTTGTCGGCTCGCTCACGATCCACAGGATCAGGGCCGACTTCGACAACCAGGTCACCGTCACGGCCGACCAGCTCTTCGGCAGGCTTCGCATCGAAACGCGCGGCAAGCACAGGGTGCTGCGCACAGAACCGCCACTGGAAGCGACGAGCTCGACTGTGATCAAGGTGATCTCGCCGCGGTTTGGCGTGATCGCGGAAACGCCTTCTCACGCGCCCAGCCTTGGGATCCCAAGCGAAGTGGCCGCTGACGTCGGCGGCTACCGCGTCGTCAGCCGCGAGGAGACGCGCGAAGAAGACGGCGTCGCGGTCGAACACGTCTACGTCCAGTACGGCCAGAAGCTCTCCGACGTCGAAGCGACCGTCGCGCGTGTCGAGCTGCTGCTCGTGCTCGGCGTGCTTGCCGGCGCCGGGTTCGCGCTGCTCGCGGGCATGGTGATCGCGCGCAGGGCGATGGACCCGATCGCGCAGCTGACGAGCAGCGCCGCGGAGATCACGCGCACGCGCGACCCCTCGACGAAGCTGCCTGAGCCGATCGCCGACGATGAGGTCAGCGAGCTCTCGCGCACGCTGCAGGGCATGCTGCATGAGCTCGACTCCGCGCACGCGGAGACCGAGGCGATGCTGCACCGCCAGCGCCAGTTCGTCGCCGACGCCTCGCACGAGCTGCGCACGCCGCTGACGAGCGTGCTCGCCAACCTCGAGCTGCTCGCCGAAGCGCTCTCTGGCGAAGAGGCCGACGCGGCGCACTCGGCGCTGCGCTCCTCCCAGCGCATGCGGCGCCTCGTCGCCGACCTGCTGCTGCTTGCGCGCACAGACGTCGGGCGCGTCGTGCGGCGCGAGCCGGTCGACGTCGCGGCCGTCGCGATCGAGGCCGCAGCCGAGCTTGGACCGATCAGCTCGACGCACGAGATCTCGCTCGACGCGCGCCCCGCGCGCGTGCAGGCTGCGCGCGACGAGATCCTGCGCGTCACGCTCAACCTGATCGAGAACGCGGTGCGCCACACTCCCAAGGGCACGGAGATCAGGGTCTCCACCGACAGCGCTCCTGGCGGCAGGGTGCACCTGATCGTCGAGGACGATGGCCCAGGCGTGCCCGATCAGCTGCGCAGCAGCCTCTTCGAGCGCTTCGTGCGCGGCGCTGGCGACCGCGGCGGCTCCTTCGGCCTTGGTCTTGCGATCGTCAAGGCTGTCGCCGAGTCCCACGGCGGCGGCGTCAGCGTCGAGCTCACGCACCCCCACCCCCCTGGCGGGCGCGCGCCCTACGGCGCGCGCTTCACCGTCAGCTTCGCCGCGGCGCCGGCGGACGGCGAGGACGAGCCCGGCTCAGACCTCTACGACCACGGGCAAGACCATCGGCCGCCTGCGCAGGCGGTCGTAGACCAGCTGCGCTAGCGCGTCGTGCAACATCTCCCCGAGCAGGTCTACCTCCCTGATTCCCTCCTGCTCGGCGGCGTGCTTCAACGTCGCGGCGACGGTGTCCCTGATCTCGTCGACGAGCCTGCCTGCCTCGTCCATGAAGGGCACGCCTCTGAAGATCACCTCGGGGTCGACGACCGAGCTGCCGTCCTGCTCGGCGATCGTCACGACGACGACGAAGATGCCGTCGGCGGAGAGCATGCGTCGGTCGCGCAGCGCGACGTCGGCGACGTCGCCGATCTCGACGCCGTCGACGAAGACCATGCCCGCCTGCACGCGCTCGCCGAAGCGCGCCCCGCGCCGGTCGATCACGAGCGGCAGGCCGTTGTCGCCCTGGTAGATGTCCTCAGGCGCGATGCCGACCGCCTCGGCAAGCTCCGCATGCATGCGCAGGCGCTTGAAGTCGCCGTGCATCGGCATCACGTAGCGCGGCTTGACGAGGTTCAGCATCAGCTTCACCTCCTCGGCGTAGCCGTGCCCTGAGGCGTGCACTGGCGCCTCGCGCGGCGTGATCACGTCACAGCCGATGTGGTAGAGGCGGTCGATCGTCTCGTTGACGGCGCGCTCGTTGCCGGGCACCGGCGTCGCGGAGAAGACGACGGTGTCGCCGCCCTTCAGCTGCACCTGGGGATGGTCGCGGTAGGCCATCCTGCGCAACGCCGAGAGCGGCTCGCCCTGCGAGCCGGTCGAGACGATCACGAGCCGGTCGTCGTGGAAGTCGTTGATCTCGCGTGCGCCGACGAGCATCCCCTCGGGGATCTCGATGTGGCCGAGACGGCGCCCGATCGAGACGTTCTTGCGCATCGAGCGTCCGACGAGCGCGACGCGCCTGTCGAGTTGGGCGGCGGCGTCTACGACCTGCTGGACGCGGTGGATGTTGGAGGCGAAGCTCGTCACGACGATGCGGCCCTCGCAGCGCGAGAAGACCTCCTCGAGGTGGCGTCCGACTGAGGACTCCGAGGGCGAGAAGCCTGGGCGGTCGACGTTCGTCGAATCGCCGCAGAGCACGAGCACGCCCTCGCGGCCGAGCTCCGCCAGGCGCGAGACGTCGGCGGGCTTGCCGTCAACGGGCGTCTGGTCGAACTTGTAGTCGCCCGTGAGCAGCACTGTGCCGAGCTCGGTGCCGAGCGCGACTGCGCAGGCATCGGGAATCGAGTGCGTCATGTGCACGAGCTCGAGCTGGAAGGGCCCGAGCTCGATCGCCTCCGAGGTGCCGAGCTCGATCAGCTCGATGTCCTTCAGGCGGTGCTCCTCGAGCTTGCTCTCCGCCATCGCGATCGTCAGCGGTCCGCCGTAGATGGGCGGCGGCGCGTGGTGCGCGGAGAGCTCGCGCAACACCCAAGGCAGCGCGCCGAGATGGTCCTCGTGGCCGTGTGTGACGACGATCGCCTCGATGTCCTCGGCGCGCTCGCGCAGGTAGCTGAAGTCGGGCAGCACGAGGTCGATGCCGACCATCTCGGGCGTCGGGAAGCGCAGGCCGACGTCGACGACGACGATCCTGCCGTCGTGCTCGACGACGGTCATGTTCTTGCCGATCTCGCCGAGGCCGCCGAGCGGCAGGATCTTCACGGAGTCGCTCATGCCTGTGACCGCGCCGGTTGCGCGGAGACCTTCGAGTCGGTGCAGCTCATGCGTGCGCGCTCGCCGAGGTCTCGCTCAACAGCCCGTGCCGCGCGAGCACGGATCTGATCTCGGCGAGCTCCGCGTCGGTCGCCTCGACGAGCGGCAGGCGCAGGCCGCCGACGTCACGGCCGAGCATCCTCAGCGCCGCCTTCGTGGCCGTCGGGCTCGCGGTGATGAACAGCACCTTGTAGACGTCCTGCAGCGAGGCGTCGATCTCGGCGCGACGCTGCGGCTCGCTCACCATCCTCGCGATCTGGTCGCCGACGATGTGCGAGGCGACGAGGATCCCCCCTGCCCCGCCGAAGTCGAGCGTGCGCGCGAACGTCGTGTCGTCGCCGCTGTAGACGGTCAGCCCGTCGATCGGCCCGAGCTCGTCACCGTTCGCCTGCTTGACGCCGTCGATGTGCTCGATCTGCGCGAGCCTCGCCAGGTCTTCCGGCGGAATGTTCGTGCCGGTGCGGATCGGGATGTTGTAGAGCAGCACGGGACGATCGGTCGCCTTTGCCACGGCTTCGTAGTGGCATCTGATGCCAAGCGGGCTTGGGCGGTTGTAGTAGGGCGTCACGCTCAGCGTCGCGTCGACGCCCAGCTCCGTGGAGCGCTCGGTCAGCTTCACCGCGTGCGCGGTGTCGTTGGAGCCGGTGCCCGCGACGACGCTCGTGCCGGCTGGGCGCTCGCGCACCGCGAGCTCGATCAGGCCGAGGTGTTCCTCGTCGGTCAGGGTCGCGGCCTCGCCTGTCGTGCCACAGACGACGAAGCCTTCGGAGCCGTGCTCTGAAAGGTGCTGCATCAGCGCGACGAACGCCTCCTCGTCCACCTGACCCTTTGCGTCAAACGGGGTGACGATTGCGGTCAGGACGGCGCCAAGGCTCAGCATCCCATCCATTATCCCACGCCTCCAGACGGCGGCTCGTCGAACAGCAGTTGCTCGAGGCCGACGACGGGCGACTCGGCAAGGCCGGCGATGCGCCTCACGGCGAGCAGCACGCCGGGCATGAACGAGCGCCGATCGAGCGAATCGTGGCGAATCGTCAGCGTCTGGCCGAGCGCGCCGAGGATCACCTCCTGGTGGGCGACGAGCCCTGGCAGGCGCACCGAGTGGATCGGCGGCGCCGCCTTGCCACTCGCCTGCGCCATCAGCTGCGCCGTGCGGGCGGCTGTGCCGCTCGGCGCGTCGAGCTTCGCGTCGTGGTGCAGCTCGACGATCTCAGCCGCGTCCATGTGCTTCGCCGCCTCGGCCGCGAAGCGCATCATCAGCACGGCACCGATCGCGAAGTTGGGTGCGACGAGCACGTTCGCGGCACCTGCCCGCGCAGTGGCGTGCTCGCGCAGCTGATCCAGCGGGAAGCCGGTCGTGCCGATCACGACGTGAACGCCCGCGTCCAGACACGCAATCGCGTTCTCCAGAGCGACGTGTGGCTGAGTGAAGTCGACGACGACCTCGGGACGCTGCTCGGCCAGCACCTCGGCGAGCGTCGCGCCTAGCGCCGGGTCGGCCTCGCCGACGAACTCCATGTCCGCGGCGCCGTTGACCGCCTCGCAGACGGTAAGGCCCATGCGCCCCGCGGCGCCGGCGACGGCGACCCTGATCATGCGGCCACCGCCTGCAGCGGCGCGAGCGCGCGCTCGAAGATCGCCTCGTCTGGGCCGATCGCCGCAACCGACAGCTTCGTCGGGTCGAGCAGCTCGACGGCGAGCTCGCGCAGCTGCTCGACGTCGATCGCATCGACGCGCTCGATCGTCTCGTCGATGCTCAGCAGCGGCAGACCGTAAAGCTCACAGGCAGCCAGGCGCGCCATGCGCGCACCGGTCGACTCCAACGCCAGCACCATCCTGCCCTTCACGTTCTCGCGCGCGCGGTCGAGCTCGCCCTGATCGGCGGGGTCCTCGAGCGTGCGCGCCAGCTCGTCGGCGATCGTCTGCACCGTCTCGGCGAGGTTCTCCGGGCGCGTGCCCACGTAGACGCCGATCTCCCCCGCCGTCGCGCTCAGCGACGAGAAGGAGAAGACCGAGTAGGCCAGGCCGCGCCGCTCGCGCACCTGCTGGAAGAGGCGCGAGGAGGGCCCGCCGCCGAGGATCCCGTCGAGCACACGTAGCGCGTAGCGCCGCTCGTCGCTGCGCGCGATCCCGGGACCGCCGAGGCAGAGGTGGTACTGCTCGGTCGGCTTGGCCACGAAGCGCACCTCGCGCTCGCCGCGCGCAGGCTTGGACATCTGCGGCCTCGCCGCCGCATCGGGGGCTGGGCTTGGCGCAAGCGCCTGCACCATCTGCACGAGCTCGTCGTGGTCGACCGAGCCCGCGGCGGCGATCACGACGTTGCCTGGGACGTAGCGCTCCGCGTGATAGGCGCGCAGATCGCGCTCGTCGATCGCGGAGACCGTCTTGGCGCTGCCGATCACGGGCCTGCCCAGCGGATGCGAGCCGAAGATCGTCTCGCCGAGCACGTCGAAGATCAACGCCTGAGGGTCGTCCTCGTATGCGGCGATCTCCTCGAGCACGACCTCCTTCTCGGCATCGAGGCTCTCCATCGCGGGACGCCAGAGCATCTCGCCGACGACGTCGAGGGCCGCCGGAAGATGGCGGTCGAGCACACGCGTCGCAAGCGAAGTGCTCTCCCTGTCGGTCTCGGCGTCGAGCTCTGAGCCCATCGCGTCGAAGATCTGGTCGATCTCCTCGGAGCGGTGGCGCTCTGTGCCACGGAAGAGCATGTGCTCGAGCAGGTGCGAGATGCCCGCCTGGCCGGCCGGCTCCAGAGCGGAGCCGGCGCCAACCAGGCAACCGAGCGCGACGGAGCGCACAGACTCCATGCGCTCGCTCACCACCCGCAGGCCGTTCGGCAGCGTCGTGGTGGTGTGCGTCAGCTCAGCGATCTCTGCGCCTCGTCACTGCTGCGACTGCCGCCAAGGCGGCTATCAACGGTCGCGGCCGGAGCCGTGGCGCTGGCGGCCGGAGCCGCGCTCGCCGCGGGGGCCGCCGCCACTGCTGCGCCCGTTCCTGCTGGGTCCACGGTCGCCGCCGCCGCCACCGGCGCTGCCGGTGCCGACCGCAGCGAGCTCCTCGACGCTCTTGCCGGCGATCTCGGGATCCTCTGCGAGACGCAGCCCGATGCGACCGCGCTCGCGGTCGACCTCGACGACGCGCACCTGGACCTCGTCGCCGCGGTTGAGGACCTCCTCGACCGTGTCGACGCGCTTGCCGGGAGCGACGTTGGAGATGTGCAGCAGGCCGTCGGTGCCCTTCGCGAGCTCGACGAACGCGCCGAAGGTCGTCGTCTTCACGACCTTGCCGGTGTATTCGTCGCCGACCTCGACCTCCTTCATCATCATCCTGATGCGCTCGACGAGGCCATCGGAGAGCTCGCCGTTGGCCGAGTAGATCAGCACCTGACCGTCGTCGTTGACGTCGATCTGCGATTCGAACTCCTCGGCGAGGCCCCTGATCGTTTCGCCGCCCTTGCCGATCAGCAGGCCGATCTGGCTCGGGTCGATCTCGATCGTGGAGATGCGTGGCGCCCACTGGCTCAGCTGCTCGCGCGGGCCGCCGATCGTGTCGGCCATCAGGCCGAGGATGTGCATGCGCGCGGTCTTCGCCTGCGTGAGCGCATCGCGCAGGATCTCGAACGTGACGCCCGAGATCTTGATGTCCATCTGCAGCGCGGTGATGCCGCGATCGGTGCCGGCGACCTTGAAGTCCATGTCGCCGAGGTGATCCTCGACGCCGGCGATGTCGGTCAGCACGATGTAGTCATCGCCCTCCTTGATCAGACCCATCGCGATGCCCGCGACGGGCCGTGTGATCGGCACGCCCGCATCCATCAGCGACAGCGAGGAGCCGCAGACCGAGGCCATCGACGAGGAGCCGTTGCTCTCGAGGATGTCGGAGACGACCCTGATCGTGTAGGGGAACTTCTCGATCGAGGGCACGACCGGCACAAGCGCGCGCTCCGCCAGTGCGCCATGGCCGATGTCGCGGCGCTTCGGTCCGAGACGACCCGTCTCCCCGACCGAGAAGGGCGGGAAGTTGTAGTGGTGGAAGTAGTACTTCTTCGTCTGCAGCCCGAGCGTGTCGAGGCGCATCTCCTCCTTCAGCGTGCCGAGCGCGGCAACCGAGAGCGCCTGGGTCTGCCCGCGCGTGAACAGCGCGGAGCCGTGCGTGCGCGGCGTCACGCCGACCTCGATCGAGATATCCCTGATCTGCTCGGCGCTGCGGCCGTCGGGGCGCTTCTTCTGGACCGCGATGCGCTCACGAATGATGCGCTTCTCCAGCGCGTCAAAGGCTTTCTGCACCGCGATCTTGCGTGCCGCGGCCTCCTTGACCTGCTCTTCGCTCGCGCCCTCTGAGGCTTGTGTCGCGTACTGCGTGAACACTGCCTCGGCGACCGCGTCGGTCGCGTCCTGGCGCTCGAGCTTCTCGATCACCTGGGTCGCCGCGTCGAGGGCGGCGCCATGCGATGAGGTGATCGAGGAGAGCAGCTCCTCGTCGAGGCCGGGGGTGTCGATCGACAGCTTCTCGCGGCCGACCTTCTCGGCGAGCTGACGCTGTATCGCGCAGATGCGCTTGATCTCGCCGTGGGCGATGTCGAGCGCATCGAGGATCTCCGCCTCGGAGATCTCGCTTGCGCCCGCCTCGACCATCAGGATCGCGTCTTCGGTGCCGGCGACGATCAGGTCGAGCTCGGAACGCTCCTGGCCCTCCTCGGCGTCGTCTGGGCCGAGCAGCGACGCCTCGGGCGGGTTGACGACGAAGTTGCCCTCGATCTTGCCGATCCTGACCGCGCCGACGGGGCCGGCGAAGGGCACGTTGGAGATCATCAGCGCCGCGGAGGCGCCGTTCATCGCGAGGATGTCGTAGGGGTGCTCGTGGTCGACGGACAGCGGGATCGCGACCAGGTGCGTGTCGTGGCGCCACGTTTTGTCGAACAGGGGCCGCAGCGGCCTGTCGATCATGCGCGCCGTCAGCGTCGCCTTTTCGCCTGAGCGCCCCTCGCGCTTGAAGAAGGAGCCGGGGATTTTGCCGGCGGAGTACATGCGCTCCTCGACATCCACGGTCAGCGGCATGAAATCGATGTCGCGCTTGCCACCGCACGTTGCGGTCGCCAGCACCATCGTGTCGCCCTGCCGCACGACGACTGCTCCGGAGGCCTGCTTGGCCATCCTGCCCGTCTCGAAGGAGATCTCGCTGCCTGCGATCTCGACTGAGACCCGGGTCACGGAGTCACTGCTCATATTGTCCTCTGCTTTCTTCCTCCGCCCTTCGGTAGGCGGAGCTCTTCGTTCTTTAACCCTTTAATCCGAATGCCGGCAAGCTTAGCGAAACCTTTGAAGCCCAACCTCGCCCGTTCTTGCCACCTGGCGGGTCTATGACCAGGCGGACCGATGAAAGAAACCCACCCGCCCGCGTGGCGTGCTTTGCACGCGAGCGACCGAGGACAAAGGTCCGCGCCGGTCAGAGGGGCCCACCAGGTTACTTTCGGAGGCCGAGGTCCTTGATGAGGGCGCGATAGCCCTCGAGGTCGTTGCGCTGCAGGTAGTCGAGCAGGCGACGACGGCGACCGACGAGCATCAGCAGCCCTCTGCGGGAGTGATGGTCCTTGCGCTGGGCGCGCAGGTGGTCGGTCAGTTGGTTGATGCGCTCCGTGAGCAGTGCAACCTGGACCTTCGTCGATCCGGTGTCCTGCTCGCCTGCCCCGAACTGGGCGGCGATCTCACGCTTGCGCTCGCTGGTAATTGCCATTTCGGCGTGGAACCGTAGCAGAAGCGTCGCCGGACTCAGCCGGCGCCCTCGACGATCGTGCGCGTGCGGCGCACATCCTCCTGCATCTGCACGACCAGCGCCTCGGCGCTCTCGAAGCGTCGCTCGCCGCGCAGACGCTCGATGAAACGCAGCTCCAGCGTCTTGCCGTAGAGGTCGCCCTCGAAGTCGAGCAGGTAGGCCTCGATCAGCTCGCCTCTGCCCGTCTCGAAGGTCGGGCGCACGCCGATGCTGACCGCGGCGGCGTGGCGTTCGTTGGCGATGCAGGCATAGACACCGTGCCCGGGACAGACGAGACGCTCGTCGGGGATCAGGTTCGCGGTCGGGAAGCCAAGCTCCCTGCCGCGCTGATCGCCGTGGGCGACCTCGCCCCGCAGCTCGAAGGGCGCGCCGAGGAAGTGTGTCGCGAGGCTGACCTCGCCCGCGGCGACGAGACCCCTGATGTGGCTCGAGGAGACGATCTCCCCGTCGATCTCCAACAGCGGCACGACCGTCGTCGTGAAGCGCCGATCGGCTTGCAGCAGCTGCGGGTCGCCCTGGGCACGGCGCCCGAACCTGAAGTTCTCCCCGACGCAGACGTGGACGGCGCCGAGCCTGCTGATCAACACTTGCTCGATGAACGCGTCGGCGGGCAGGGCCGCGAACTCAGGGTCGAACGGGATCACGATCAGCTCATCCACGCCGAGCGAGGCGATCAGCTGCGCCTTGCGCGTCGCGTCGGTGAGGAGCTTCGGCGCATGGCTGGGCGCGACGACGGAGACGGGGTGCGGGTCGAAGGTGAGCACGCTGTCGCAGCCTGCGATCACCTCGCGATGACCGAGGTGCACGCCATCGAAGGTGCCGACTGCGACCCGGCGCGGCTTCGGGCTCGCCTCGGACAGGGAGATCATCCTCACCTTCGGAAGCCTATTGGAGCAGGCCGAGGATCTCGTCGAGGGATCGCTACGGGAGGAGGCGGAGGATCTCCTCGATCGCGATCGGCTGCGGATCTGGCCATGGCTCGCCGCGGCGCGGCGGCGGAATCGCATCGTCCACCGCGAACGGGCCGATCGCAATGCGGCGCAGCTCCAGGCAGTAGGCGTCGCCGAGATCGGCGATCAGCGAGCGCACATAGGTGCCCGAGGAACAGTCGATCGCAAAGCGTGCGGTCTCGCCGTCTCTCGCCAGCTGCTCGAAGCGGTGGATCGTCACGATCCGCTCTGGCATCTCGAAGCGTTCGCCACGACGCGCGCGTCGGTAGGCGCGCTCCCCTCCGATCTTCACCGCCGAGTAGATCGGCGGGCGCTGGCGGATCGTCCCCTGTGGCAGCGGCGGCGGATCGGGCGGGATCCTGCCCGTCAGCTCGATCTCCCCCTCTGGGTCACCGGTGCTTGACCTCGCCCCAAGCCGCGCAACGGTCTCGTAGCTCTTCGGCAGCTCCATCAGCTTCGCCTGGAGCTTCGTCGCAGGCCCCAGCAGCACGAGCAGCAGCCCCGTCGCGAATGGGTCGAGCGTCCCTGCATGCCCGGTCTTCACGCCGCCGAGCCTGCCCCGCACCGCGGCGACGACGTCATGGGAGCTCATCCCGACAGGCTTGTCGATCAGAAGCACGCCGGCGAGCGCGGCGTCCGCTTTCGAGCCGGTGGGCACCGCTACTACGCCGCTACGCAGGTGTGGGTGCGCCCTGCTCGAGCTCGAGCTGGGTGGCGATCTCGCGGCGCAGCAGGGCGACGATCTCCTCGAGTGGCAGCTCGGTGCTGAAGCCTGCTGCGCGGCGGTGCCCGCCCCCACCCTTCACGCGCGCGATCGCGGAGACGTCGACGTCCTCGCCGGTCGCGCGCAGCGAAACCTTGCGCTTTGTCGCACCGTTGCTGCTGGCCCCATCGCCATTCTGGACAGGCGGAACCTCGCGCACGAGCGCCGCGACCTTCGTGCCGCGCACAGCCCGCAGATGGTCGACGATGCCCTCGTAGTCGCTCTCCTCCGCCGTCGCGCTCGCGAAGTCAGCGGCGCTCAGCGAGGCGAGCGTCAGCCTGCCGGAGTCGTAGCTCTGCAGGCCCGCCAATGCCTTTGCCAGCAGCCGCAGCTTGCTCAGCGGCACCTCCTCGAACAGCCGCCTGTAGATGCCCTGGACGTCGACGCCGGCGCCGATCAGCTCGGCGGCCATCTCATGTGCGCGCGGCCCTGTCGTCTCGTACATGAAGCGGCCGGTGTCGGTGATCAATGCGACGTAGAGCGCCTCGGCGACCCTGCCGGTGGGCGCGACGCCGAGGCCGTGCATCAGGTCCCAGACGATCTCGGCGGTGCAGGAGGCGTCGGGCACGACGTGGTTGACGGTGCCGAAGCAGGTGTTGTCGTGGTGGTGGTCGATGTTGACCAGGTGCGCGCCGTCGCGCAGCACCGCGGCGGAGTTGCGATCGATGTTGCCGCAGTCCAGGAAGATCACGGTGCGCTGCCCAATGTCCTGCGGCGGCGCCTCGAGCACGTGCTGTGGCTGCAGGAATCTGTACTCGAACGGCAGCGGCAGGTCGTTTGCGGAGATGAACATCTCGGCGTCCTTGCCAAGCGCCGTGAGCAGGTCGTGCATCGCGACCAGCGAGCCCAGCGCATCGCCATCTGGGTTCTCGTGCGTTGCGAGCACGAAGCGAGAGTCGGCGAGCAGGCGCTCCAGGACCTGCTGCCTGGGTGCCGAGGTGTCCTGTGCGCCGGCGCCGGCCGCGGGATCCGACAGATCGTTCATCGCGCCGTCCCCGTCCGGTGCTCGCCCAGAGCTTGCGCGTTCGCGCCGGCCTGATCGTTGCGATCGCTCAGCAGTTGCTCGATCCGCATTGCCCTGTCGGTCGTCGCATCGTGGTGGAAGTCGAGTGTCGGCGTGCGCTTCAGGTGCAGCTCGGCGGCGATCCTGCGCTGCAGGAAGCCGTGTGCGCTGCGCAGGCCGGACATCGAGTCCTCGCGCTGGGCCTCGTCCCCCAGCACCGTCACGTGAACGTGGGCGTAACGCAGGTCTGCGCTCGTGCTGACATCCGTGACAGTCACAAATCCCACCCTTGGATCCTTGATCTCGCTTGCCAGCGCGTCTCCGATCACTTGTCGGATCGCCTCGTCCACGCGCCGCATGCGCCCGCTGGTCATCCTACTGCCACCCGCCCTTGGCCGGTGTTGTGGTTGTCTGCTTCGAAAAGAGCACCAACTAGGAGAGTAGGCGCTCGCCCCAGTGCTCGCCCTGCTCGAGACCTCGCGGACAGGCGAACAGCGCGCTGCCGGTGTGCTGTATGTACTCGTTCAGCGCGTCGTGGGCGCCGAGCTTGCGCTGCAGCGCGACGAACTGACTCGGATTCTGCATGAAGGCGATGAAGAAGAGGCCGCCCAGCAGCGTGCCGCGCACAGGGTCGATCCCGTCGGTGTAGGAGTAGCCGCGGCGCAGAATGCGCAGCCCATCGTTGCGCTCGTGGCTTGCGAGCCGGATGTGCGCGTCGGCTGGGATCACGGGGCCGTCCTGCCCGGCGGCGCGAAAGTCCGGCACAGCGAACTCGCCGTCGCCGCCCGCGAGTGGCGCCCCGGAGGTCTTGAAGCGCCCGATCACATGCTCCTGGTCTTCCAGGTAGTCGCGATCCCAGTTCTCGACGAAGATGCGGATGCGGCGCGCGACGAGGTAGCTGCCGCCCCGCATCCAGTCCTGGTCGGTCTCGCCGCCGACCCAGACATAGCGGTCCATCAGCTCTCTCTGCTCGGCGCGGATGTTGCGCGTGCCGTCCTTGAAGCCGAGCAGGTTGCGAGGCGTCGCCTGGGATGTGCTCGTCGTCGAGGTGCGACCGAAGCCCAGCTCCATCCAGCGGTGCTCGACGACGCCCATGCCGAGGCGCGCCAGGTTGCGAACCGCATGGAACGCGACGAGCGGATCGTCTGAGCAGGCCTGCAGGCAGATATCGCCGCCGCAGTGATCGGCTTCGAGTGCCTCGTTCGGCAGCGGTGGCAGTTGCGTCAGGGCGCGCGGGCGTCGCGAGGCGAGGCCAAAGCGCCCCTCGTCGAACAGCGATGGGCCGTAGCCCAACGTGATCGTCAGGCTGCCGACTGGTGAGCCGACCGCCTCGCCGGTGTCCAGCGGCGGCGCTGAGGGGATCTCGCTCGCGCCGACGAGCTCGCCGCGCGTCATGCGCTCTGCCGCCTGCGTCCAGATGCGCAGCAGGTCGCGCAGATCTGTGCGACTTGCGCCTTCTACGACATCCAGCGCGCCGAAGGCGAGCCTGTCCTGCGCGGGCGTCGCGATCCCCGCCTGGTGCTCGCCGTGGAACGGCACGAGCGCTTCAGCGCCCGCGCCGCCCACGTCTGCGCCTGACCCCTGCAGCAGCGCCTCGCCGGCACCGCCGAGCGCGATCCCCGCGCCGAGCGCGCCGAGGCCGCCAAGCAGCGCACGGCGCGAGATCTCGCTCGAGGCCATCAGCCCTCCTCAGCTCACCTGCGTCGAGAGCTGCGAGAGCGACTCTGCGTAGGCGTTCAGCACGCCGGAGAGACGGCGGCGCGAGCTGTCGAGGACCGTCGAGTACTCGACGTAGCCGGTACCGTCGTAGCCTGGCGATTCCTTGAAGCCATCCACCGTCTTCGTCGCCTTTGCGTAGCGTTCTTCGAGCTGCTTCAGCAGCGCCGGGTCCTTGCCTTGCAGGAACGGGCCAAGCAGGCTCACGACCTCCTTCGCGCCGTCGATGTTCGCCTGCAGCACGGGCAGATCGGTGTTCGAATAGCGCTCCTCCTCGCCCGTCACCTTCGAGGTCGAGGCCTCGTTGACGAGGTCCGTCGCGCCGCCTGCCATCTCCAGCGGGTTGTAGGTCGCGGAGTGCACGAGCGTCTGCAACTGCTGCTCGTGCTTGACCAGTTCAGCGCAGAGGCTAGAGGTGCCAGCGAGCGTGCCCTTTTCCCAGAGCTGCTGCTCGATGCGGTGGAAGCCGACGAACTGCGAGCGCACCGTCACGGGGTTTTCCCAGCGGCCGTCGATCTCGGTATCGAGCGCCCCCCAGATCTCGGCGACGGGCTCGATCCGCTCGTAGTAAACGCGGGCCTTCGGGTAGGCGAGCTTCGCGCCCTGCAGGCTGCCTGCGTCTATCTGCCTGCAGAAGGCTTCGCTGCTATTCACCAGCGAGGCGGCGTTTTCGTCGACGTAGCCGCGGTAGCTTTCGACGGCTGAGACGAGCTCATGGTTGGAGCTCCAGCTTGGCCCGCTGCTCTTGCCGCTCACCGTGAAGCTCCAGTGCTGCTTGGAGGCGCCTGGGCAGTTGATCACGTAGTGGCCGGGTTGCAGCTCGAGCGCGAATCCGCCGGAGAGGCCTGGCGTCAGGTTCTCCTGCTCACCGAGGATGTGGGCGAGGTCGCTCGTGCGTAGCTCTGCCTCCGAGACGGCGCCTGCGTCCTTGTTTTCGACGCTCACTTCGACTTCGCCTGCGGGCACGTGCGCGGGCTTTGGTGCGCAGCCGCTTGGCGTCAGCGCGATCTTCACCGTGCTTGCCGTAGCGCTCGCTGACGGCTTGTGTGAGGCGCTGCTGCCGCAGGCACTCAGGCCAAGTGCGGCGGCGAGCGCGATCGCCAGCAAGGCTCCTGTCGATTTCATCTGGTCGTTGCTCCCTTTGGATCTGTGGTGGTTGGAATTGAGGTTGGGGTGGTTGCGTGGCTTGCTTTCGAGCGCTTGCGCTGCGGCCAGGCGACGATCAGCAGCATCGGCACGAGGTAAGCCAGCCAGCCGATCGTCTCTGTCCAGGCCGGGTAGGGCTGGATCCCGAGCACGCCTGTCAGCAGCGATTCCAGCGGCGTGCCAGGTTTGACCAGCCAGGCGAGGTCGAATGCCTGGCTCTGGCCAAAGGCGATCCAGCCTGCCTCGTTGGCCGTGTGCAGCGCCGTCATCACGAGGCCGGCGGCGATCACCACGAGCACGATCCCGGTCACGCGAAAGAACCTGCCGAGGTCGATGCGTACGCCGCCGCGGTAGATGCCGTAGCCGAGCGCGACAGCGACGAGGATGCCGAGCGCGGCGCCGGCGACGCTCGTCGCGACGTCGTGGCTCGCGTTGAAGGTCGCCAGCAGGAAGACGGCGGTCTCGAAACCCTCGCGCAGCACCGCGAAGAACGCCATCAACACCAGCGCCCGCGCCGAGCCGCGCGCCAGCGCGGATGCCGCGGCCGCCTCGAGATCGCCCTTCAGGTTGCGCGCATGACCGCGCATCCAGAGCACCATGTAGCTCACCATCGCCACAGCGATCGCGCCGACGACCGTCTCCAGGCCCTCCTGCTGTCGCTGTGGCAGCTCGGCCGAGATCACGTCGAGTCCGACGCCGACGGCGATGCAGATCAGGACTGCGGCGGCCGTGCCGATCCAGACCTGGCGCAGCGCGTCGCTTCGGCCTTGCTGGCCGAGGAAGGCGGCGACGATGCCGACGATCAGCGCGGCCTCGAGGCCCTCGCGCAGGCCGATGACGAACGTGGGCAGCATCGCGACTCCTTGGACGGTGCGTGCCCCCGTCTATAAGGGCACCCTAATTAGGGGAACCTAACACATATGAATTAGGTATGCCTAATAGAGCGTGCGGCACCGTCGACGCGCTCTGCGTCGTAGCGGATCGAGACAGGATGAAGGTCCCCTCTGGCGGAGGGGACGGAGTGACTCAGGCGAGCTCGCGCTCGCGCAGGCGGGTCTCGTAGACCTCGAGGTGGTCGCCCTCGCGCAGGTCCTGGAAGCTCGAGAGCACGATGCCGCACTCGAAGCCGCTTGCAACCTCGCGGGCGTCCTCGTTGAAGCGGCGCAGGCTGCCGATCGTCGTCTCCTGAATCACGGTGCCCTCGCGGACGACACGCACGTGGGCGCCGCGCGTGATCTTGCCCTCGGTCACGTAGGAGCCGGCGATCACGCCGACGCGCGAGGCCCTGAAGAGCTGTCGTATCTCTGCCTGGCCAAGCGCGGTCTCGACCTCCTCGGGGTCGAGCATGCCCTGCATCGCTGCGCGCAGGTCCTCGATCGCTCGATAGATCACCGAGTAGGAGCGGATCTCGACGCCCTCGCGTTCGGCGAGGCGCCGGGCGTCGCCGACGGGGCGTACGTTGAACGCGAGGATCAGGCCGCCTGAGGCGACCGCGAGCATCACGTCGGACTCGTTGATGCCACCGACGCCGCGGTGCACGATGTTGACCGAAACCTCGTCCTGGGGCAGCTTTGCGATCTCGTCCTCGATCGCCTCCAGCGAGCCGGCGACGTCGGCCTTCACGACGAGGCCAAGCTCCTTCACCGCACCTTCCTGGGCGAGCTTGAAGACCTCCTCCAGCGAGACCTTGCGTCCCGAACGGCGCGCGAGCGCCTCGGTCTTCAGACGCGTCGCGCGTTCGGCGGCCAACTGGCGCGCACGGCGCTCGTTCTCGACCGCTCTCACGATCTCGCCCGCCTCGGGGACGCCATCGAAGCCCAGCACCTCGACGGGCTGGCCTGGCGTCGCGCGCTTGATGCGCGCGCCTGTGAAGTCGTGCATCGCGCGCACGCGCCCATGGTTGGCGCCTGCGACGAGCGCGTCGCCGATGCGCAGCGTGCCGCGCTGGATCAGGACGCTGACGACAGGACCGCGCCCTGGGTCGAGCTTGCTCTCGATCACTGTGCCTGAGGCCTCGGCGTCTGGGTTGGCGCGCAGTTCCTCGAGATCGGCGACGACCTGGATCGTGTCGAGCAGGTCGGAGAGCCCTTGGCCGGTCTTCGCGGAGACGTCGACGAACTCGATTTCTCCGCCCCATTCGGAAGGCTGCAGGCCTCTGCCGGCCATCTCGGTGCGCACGCGCTCGGGGTTCGCACCCTCCTTGTCAACCTTGTTGACGGCGACCACGATCGGCACTTCCGCGGCCTTTGCGTGGTCGATCGCCTCCTCGGTCTGTGGCTTCACGCCGTCGTCGGCGGCGACGACGATCACCGCGACGTCGGTCACGCGCGCGCCGCGAGCGCGCATCGCCGTGAACGCTTCGTGGCCGGGCGTGTCGAGGAAGGTGATCTCCTTCTCGGCGTGGCTGACCTGGTAAGCGCCGATGTGCTGGGTGATGCCGCCGGCCTCGCCGGCCGCGACCTCGGTCTTGCGGATCGCGTCGAGCAGCGAGGTCTTGCCGTGATCGACATGGCCCATGATCGTCACGACAGGCGGACGGTCGGCGAGCTCGTCCTCGGCGTCCTCCGCCTCGGGTTCCTCGGGCAGCTCGTCGGCGGCGTGGACGACCTCGATCTTCTTCTCGAACTCGTCGGCGATCACCTGCAGCGCCTCGTCGGCGAGCGTCTGGGTCAGCGTCGCCATCTCGCCGAGGCTCATCAGCTTCTTGATGATCTCTGGCACGGGCACGCCGAGGTACTCGGCGACGTCCTTCACCGTCGAGCCTGAGTTGACGCGGATCACATCGGTCGCGACCATCGCGGACTCGTCGAGCGGCGCAAGCGTCTCCTCTTCCAGGCCGCGCCTGCGCCTGCCCCTCCGGGGCGGCCTGCGTGGCGGCTGGTTGATTGGCCCTCCTGTCGTACGCCTCGAGGCCTGCGAGTCGATCACGACACGGCGGCGACCGCCGGGACGCGCGGCGCCGCCTGGCGCCTGCTCGCCCTGACGCGAGTCACGCGTCGGTCGCGCGTGGCCCTGCTGCGAAGACGCGCCTGGCGCTGAAGGGGCACCTGCCGCTGCTGCGGGTCGCGGAGTCGCCTCGGACGGCGCAGAACCAGACTGTGGAGCCGCCGCGGCGGCGCCCTGCGCATTGGGCTGCTGCTGCGCTGCGGGCTCGGGTGTGGCGGGCTTCGCGGCCTGGCTAGGGCTGGCGGCAACGGCAGCCGGCTTCTCTGGAGAGGCCTTTGCGGCAGGCGCAGGACTCGCTGGAGCTTGCTTCGCAGCCGGGGCAGGACTCGCTGGAGCTTGCTCTGTAGACGGGGCAGGACTCGCTGGAGCTTGCTTCGCAGCCGGGGCAGCACTCGTCGGGGCCTGCCCTGCAGCCGGCGCCTCTGCCTTCGCGGAGCCGTTGCGTCCAAGCGCGCGCAGCGCCGCGTCCTCGTCGACCGCGGAGGCGGCGGCCTTTGCCGGCACGCCGGCGGCCTGCAGCAGCTCGAGCAACTCCTTGCTCGTGATTTTCTGCTCCTTCGCGATTTCGTGGACGCGCTTCTTACTCATTGGCTCACCGATTCTAGGAGGTCAGACCAATCGACATTCGCCGAGCAGCGCAGCGTCCTTGCGATGCCACCGCGCTTTTGCGCGCGCTCGAGGCACTCAGCGCGTGGCGTCTCGGCGCTTGCGTCACGGCAGAGATAGGCGCCACGTCCAGGCATCCGCGCGGCACGATCGATCACGACCGCCCCGCGGGCGCCCACGGGCATGCCGGCCCGACGCGCGCGCGTCCGATGGGGCGTCAACGCCAGCCGCAGCAACTCGTTCTTCGCGGCCACGCGGCCGCAGCCGACGCAGCGTCGCTGCGGCGCTATGAGTCCTGCTCCTCGGCGACCGGTTCCGGCGCCTCGTCGACGGGGGCCTCGCCACCGTCGCCGTTCACCGCCGGTTCAGCGTCCGCCTCGGCGAGAGGATCCTCCCCGTCCGCAGGCTGCAACTCCTCGGCTGTCTCAAGCTCTTCGGCTGCCACCGGCTCTTCAGCCGTCTCGGACTCTTCGGCTGCCACTGGCTGCTCAGCCGCCTCAGGCTCCTCAGCCTGATCTCCGGCAAGATCGGCGACGCGGTCGCTGCCGATCGCGTTGAGCGCCTGGTGGGTCTCCAGGCCGCAGTAGCGCGACCCTGGGAGCGACGCGTTTGGACAGCGCCTGCCGTTGGAGAGGATCGCCGCGCAGCGCCCGGAGACCTCCTCCTCCTCGCCGTAGCCGTGCTCCGCCTCCTCTGCGGCGAACTCCGTCTCGGAGCGGATGTCCACGCGCCAGCCTGTGAGCCGCGCGGCAAGCCGCGCGTTCTGGCCTTCGCGGCCGATCGCGAGCGAGAGCTGGTCGTCGGGGACGATCACGGTCGCTTGCTGGCCGTCGTCGTCGACGAGCACCTCGCGCACGCGCGCCGGCGAGAGCGCCTTTGCGACGAAGCGGCCCGCCTCTTCGTTGAAGGGGATGATGTCGATCTTCTCGCCACGCAGCTCGGAGACGACCATGCGCACGCGTGAGCCGCGCGGACCGACGCAGGCGCCGACGGGATCCACTCCGTCGGTGTGCGAGATCACCGCGATCTTGCTGCGGTAGCCAGGCTCGCGCGCAACGCCGACGATCTCGACGAGACCGTCTGCGATCTCGGGGACCTCGAGCTCGAACAGCTGCTTGATCAGCTCGGGGTCGCGCCTGGAGACGATGATCGAGGGACCCTTCGTCGAGGGCGAGACCTCCTTGATCACCGCCTTGATTCGCTGCGAGTGGTCGTAGCGCTCGCCGTCGACCTGCTCTGACTTCGGCAGCAGGGCCTCGACGCGCTCGCGCAGCTGCACGAGCGTGTAGCGCGAGTCGGACTGCTGCACGATGCCCGTCACGAGCTCGCCGACGCGGTCGCGGTACTCCTCGTACATCATGTCGCGCTCTGCCTCGCGGATGCGCTGCAGGATCACCTGCTTCGCGGTTTGCGCTGCGATCCTGCCGAAATCGTCGGGGGTGACGTCGCGTTCGTCGATCTGATCGCGGTACTCCTCAAACTTCTTCGGGTCGATTTCGGGCTCCTCCGGCTCGCGCAGCTCGCCGGTCTCGGGATCGACCGTCGTCCCCTCATCGATCGTCTCGACGATCAGATGCGCCTCCAGCCGCTCGGGGATGATCAGTTCGATCACCCTGAAGTCGGCTGTCTCGCGGTCGATTTCGACACGCGCGTACTTCGCTGAGCCAGGCTGCTTCTTGTAGGCGGAGAGCAGCGCGTCCTCCAGCGCGACCATCAGCTTCTCGGGCTCGATGCCCTTCTCGCGCGCCAGCGCGTGCATTGCCTCCAGGATCTCGCGTGACATTGCTACTCCTCGACGAGGTTCGAACGACGGATCTCCGAGTAGGGGATCGCGACGATCCCGTCCTCGGCGGCAAGCGTTATCTCCTGCTCTGAAGCCCCCACCAGCTCGCCTGTGAAGCTGCGCCTGCGGGCGCCTGAGCGCTCATCTCCCCGCGCGCGGGTGCTGCCCACCGATTCGGGGGAGCGCACACGCACGCGCGCACAACGACCGATGTAGCGCCTGAAGTGGTCTGGCTTGCTCAGCGGCCGCTCGGTGCCTGGCGAGGAGACCTCGAGCGCATAGCTCTCGCGCAGGTCGGCGAGCACCGTGCTCACTCGCTCGCAGAGCCCAAGCGTCACGCCGCTTGAATGGTCGATGAAGATCCGCAGGGTGGGCTGCGTGGGGCTGGGGATGACCTCAGCGAGCAGCACCTCGACGTCGGGCTCTGCCTCGGCGAGCCGCCGTTCGATATCTGCTTGCAAAGTTGTCATCGAACCTCCTCACGACGAAAAAAAAGCGGGCGAGCGCCCACTTTCGAAAAACACGACCGCAGCAGCTGCTCCGGCGCGAAAGCTGTCGGCCGAGGATAGCATCGCTCAGCCTCCAGAAGGGGCTGGGTGAGCAGCCTTGCGCGCGCGGTCGCGGTAGAGCCTGTAGTCGGCGCGCCCGGGCTGCAGCGAGCAGGCGAGCGCGAGCGGCTTGCACGCCTCGCGATGGCGGCCGAGCTGCTGCATCGCGCGCCCGAGGCAGAAGAGCGCGTAGTCGTTCGTCGGCGCCGCCGAAGCAACCGCCTCGAACTCCTCCGCAGCGTGCTGGTAACGGCGCGCGTGGAAGAACGCCCTGCCAAGCGCCTCCCTGATTGAGGTCTTGCCAGGCTCGAGGTCGCGCGCCTTGCTCAGCGGCACGATCGCCGCCTGGTAGTCGCCGTGGCCGAGCAGATCGCAGCCACGCATGTACAGGTCATAGACGCTGTCCATGTATATGTTCACTGTAGCCGCCGCGGCGGCTGGCTACGTGACGGTTGCGCGCTCGCGCGCCTGCTCTCGCAAGCGTTGCGCGGCGTCGAGTATCGCCTCGGCGATCTCGCGCTTTGAGGCCTTTGGCACCGCCAGCTCGAAGTCGGCGGCGACGATCGTCACCTCGTTCTCCTTGGCATCGAAGCCGATGTCCTGGCGCGAGACGTCGTTCAGTACGATCGCGTCGACGCGCTTGCCTGCCAGCTTGCGGCGGGCCTCGCCGACCGCGTCCTGCCCGTGCTCGGCGGCGAAGCCGATCAGGGTCTGCGCGGGCGAGCGCATCGCTGCCAGACCGCTGAGCACGTCGGCGGTCGGCTCCAGCTCGAGCGCGAGGTGCTCGCGCTCCTGCTTCTTGATCTTGCCCGCGACCGCCTTGGCAGGCCGGAAGTCCGCCACCGCGGCCGCCATCAGCAGCACGTCGCAGGCGGGCATTTCCTGCTCGCAGGCTGCCTGCATCTCCGCTGCGCTGCCCGCCTGCCGCCAGGCGACCCCGGCTGGGCGCGGCAGCTGCACGTTCGCGGCGATCACGGTCACCTCGGCGCCGCGCGCCGCGGCGGCCTCGGCGAGTGCAAGGCCCATCCTGCCCGAAGAGCTGTTGCCGATGAAGCGCACGCTGTCGATCGGCTCACGCGTGCCGCCGGCGGTAACGAGCACGCGCAGCCCGCGCCACGGCGCGGCAGCATGCGCGCCAACGGGCCCGCCGTCGAGCGCGGAGGCTGCTGCTCCTCGCAACGCGGACTCGCACGCCGCGAGCAGCGCCGCGGGCTCCTGCAGGCGGCCGACGCCCTGCTCGCCGGCGGAGGCGAGCCTGCCCTCCCCTGGCTCGAGCACCTCGACCCCACGCTCGCGCAGCAGTCGCAGGTTCGCCTGCGTCGCCGGATGCTCGTACATGTGGTTGTTCATCGCCGGCGCGACCAGCAAGGGGCAGGTCGCTGCCAGCGCCGCCCCGCTCAGCATGTCCTCCGCGAAGCCATGCGCAAGCTTTGCGATCGTGTTCGCCGAGGCGGGCGCGATCAGATAGAGATCGGCTTTGCGGGCGAGCTCGAGGTGCCCGATCGGATCGTGCGCTGGCAGCGGCTCGCCGGGAAACGCGCCGCGCGCCGGATCGCGCTCGAACTCACCGCTCAAGACGGGCGCGCCTGTCAGCGCCTCGAAGGATGCCGCGCCGACGAAGCGCTTGCTCGCTGGCGTCTGGATCACGCGCAGCGAGTGTCCCGCCGCGGTCGCGAGCCGCACGAGCTCGAGCGCCTTGTAGGCCGCGATGCCACCACTGACGCCGAGCAGGATGTTGGCCATTTTCGCTGCGTCCAGAAGGAGGATCAGTTCGCCGCTACGCGGCGAGAAGGGCGCCTATCGATAGCGATAGTTGATCTTGCCCGCTGCAACCTCTTCGAGCGCGATCGTCAGATAGTTTTTGGACTTCGTCTCGATCGTTGGCGGTGGGAACTCGTCGAAGGCGCCCTCGCCAAGGCTGTTGTAGTAGCCGTTGATCTGGCGCGCGCGCTTCGCGGCGACGATCACTCCGGCGTAATTGGAGTCGACGTTGTCGAGCAGTCTGTCGACGCGCGGGGAGATCATCTATCGGTCACCTTTCGTGGAGTAAGAGCCTCAGCCACCGAGCGGAGCCCAGGCGGCCAACCATCAGTCTAGAGCAGCGACACCGTTCAACTTGCTTTCGACAAGCCGCACGAGCTCGCGTTCGGCCACATCGACGTTGTCGTTGACGATCACGTGGGCGAACTCGCCCTGCGCGGCCAGCTCGCGCTCGGCCACTGCGAGCCTTCGAGCGACCTCGTCCGGGTCGTCGGTGCCGCGTCCGGTCAGGCGCTGCTCGAGCGCCGCGATCGACGGCGGCGCGATGAAGACCTGGACCGCCGCGGGCAGGCTTTCGCGCACCTGGCGCGCGCCCTGGACCTCGATCTCGAGCACGACTGGGACGCCTTCGGCGACGCGATCCTCCAGCTCGCTGCGCAGCGTCCCGTAGCGGCGGCCGGAGTAGCTTGCGTGCTCGACGAACTTGCCCTCCTCGACGAGCTGGTCGAAGGTCGGGTCGTCGAGGAAGTGGTACTCGATGCCGTCGGTCTCCCCTGGCCGCGGCCGACGGGTCGTCGCCGAGATCGAGAGCTCGAGCTTCGGCAGGCGGCGCATCAACGCTGCGATCAGCGTTCCCTTGCCGACACCTGACGGTCCTGTGATCACGAACACGCGCGCGAGCGTATGCGGCGTGGCGGACGGTTCGCTGCTCACGGTCGGATCGGCAGGCTCAGTAGGCGATGTCGGCGCCGAGCGCGAGCAGCTTGTCCTCGAAGTGCTCGTAGCCGCGGCGGATCAGCCCGACGTTTGAGAGCGTCGAGAGCCCGTCGGCGACCAGGGCGGCGATCACATAGGAGAAGCCGGCGCGCAGATCGGGGATCCGGATCTCGGTGCCGCGCAGCGGTGTCGGCCCGACGACGACTGCACTGTGCAGATGGTTGCGCCGGCCGAAGCGGCAACGGCGGCTGCCGAGGCACTCGCGGTAGAGCTGGATCTGGGCACCCATCTCGTTCAATGCCGAGGTGTAGCCGAAGCGGTCCTCGTAGACGGTCTCGTGCACGATCGAGACGCCGGAGGCCTGCGTCAGCGCGATCACGAACGGCTGCTGCCAGTCGGTCATGAAGCCGGGGTGCACGTCGGTCTCCAGCGCGACCGAGCGCAGTGGGCCGGCGCGCCAGAACTCGACGCCGTCGTCACTGACGTGGAAGTCGCCACCGACGCGCCTGAAGGCGTTGAGGAAGGTCATCATGTCGAGCTGGCGCGCACCGGAGACGAAGATTCGCCCATCGGTCGCAAGCGCCGCGCAGGCCCAGGAGGCCGTCTCCAGGCGATCGGGCAATGCGCTGTGCTCAAAGCCGTGCATGCGCTTCACGCCGTTGATCGTGATCACGCGATCGGTTTCGACGCTGATCGTCGCGCCCATCTTCTGCAGCACCGCGATCAGGTCGATGATCTCTGGCTCGATCGCGGCGTTCGAGAGCTCGGTCGTGCCCTCCGCCATCACCGCCGCGAGCAGCACCTGCTCGGTCGCGCCGACGCTCGGGTAGGCGAGGCGGATCTTCGCGCCATGCAGCTTGCTCGCGGTCAGGCGCACGCCATCGGAGCTCTCGTGCACCTGCGCGCCGAGCTGCATGAGCGCGCCGAGGTGGAAGTCGATCGGCCGCGGCCCGATGTTGCAGCCGCCGAGGTCGGGGATGAAGATCTCGCCGACGCGCGCGAGCATCGGCCCGCAGAGCAACACGGGGATGCGGCTCACGCCGGAGAAGCGCGCTGCGTCTTGCCGGCTGAGCGGCGCGATGTTGGGCGCGTGCATCTTGATCTCGCCTGAGCTCGAGGACTCGACCTCGCCGCCGAGCGCCTTGATCATGCGACCGGTGATCTCGACGTCGGAGACCCCGGCGACGTTGCGCAGCACGCACTCCTCGTCGGTCAGCAGCGAGGCGACCATGTTCTTCGGCAGCGTGTTCTTCGCGCCGCGCACCTGGACTTCGCCCTGCAGCGAGCGCCCGCCGCGAATCTGAAGCGCGCGATCGGCATCGATCGCATCGCGGACGTCGAGGATGTCGAATGTGAGCGTGCTCATCGGCGCCAACCCTGGCGTTGTCCTGGTTCGACGGCCCGCGGCCCGGTCCTCCCAGGCTGCACGGTGGATTTGAGCTTACACGTCCCGGTCATCAGCACAAGAGAGTAGAGCGTCGATGACCAAGTCAGGCAAGGACGCAGCGAGCGAAGTGTGCTCTGCACACGAGCGAGCGAGGCCGCAGCGTGACGCCGGTCAGCGGCGCTCTACCGACGTAGGAGCAGGACGAGCTCTGCGCGCTGACGTTCGGAAAGCCCGCCGATCGTCTTGCTTGGGGAGATGCGGCAGTGCGCGAGGATCTTGTTCACCTTCACGCGGCCGTAGCGCGGCACGGCGAGCAGCAGGTCGAAGACCTTCGCGGTGTCCACGCAGGAGGGTGGGTCGAGCAGCAGCTGGTCGATCGAGATCCGACCGGCACGCAGCTCGCGCTTGATCTTCGCGCGCTGCGTGCGAATGTGGTTCGCGCGCGCGAGCGCGTCCATCCGCTGCATGTGCGACCTTGTCAGGGCGCTTGCGGAGGTCTCCTCGGCTGGAGTGCCGTCCGTATGGTTTCCGATCGCCGGCGACGAAGGCGTCGTATCTGTCGCGGTCGCCATGGACGGCGAGTCTACACACCCGCGAGCCTCGATCACAGCACGACCGGCGAATTCGCCTCAAGCTGAGGTCGAGCTTCATGCATGTCGAGGCAGCTGGACTGTGACATCCCGTATTTTGCACGGATTTCAGCGACCGGGAGAAGCTCTAAGCGGCGCGCTTGGAGCGCCTGTGAGCTCGGCCGCGATCCGACCTGCGACGCCTGGGTCGCGGAAGCTCTCGCTGCCCACTGCGACGAGGCTCGCGCCCACGTCGAGCAGGTCGCGAGCGTGCTCAGAGCTCTGCACTCCGCCCATGCCGATCACGGGAATCCCGACGCGTGCGGCAACCGCCGCGACCTGGGCGAGCGCGACGACCCTGATCGCAGGCCCGGAGAGCCCGCCGTTGCCGCCGCCGAGCCAACGCGCCCGCGTGCGTGGGTGCAATGCGGTCGCGCGCAGCGTGTTGATCAGCGAAACCGCGTCGGCGCCGCCACTCTCGGCGGCCGCGGCGCAGGCGGCGACGTCGGCGGTGTTCGGTGTCAGCTTCACGATCAGCGGCTTGCTCGTCGCGGCGCGCACGGCCAGACAGACTGCCTCCAGCTGCGAGGGGTCTGAGCCGATGTCTAGGCCTGTCTTCACGTTCGGGCAGGAGACGTTCAGCTCGATCGCGGCGATCGCCTGCTGAGCGTCGCAGGCGGCTACCAGCTCGCGCAGCTCCTCTGCATCGGCGCCCATCACATTCGTGATCAGTGGCACGGGCAGCTGCGCGAGGCGCGGCAGGTCGTGCTCCATGTAGCCGACGAGGCCGCGGTTGGGCAGGCCGATCGAGTTGATCAGCCCGCTCGCCGCCTCCCACAGCCGTGGCGGCGGGTTGCCGAGGCGCGGCTGCAGCGTGATCGTCTTGGAGACGTAGGCGGAGAACGGGAAGCGCTTGTGCAGCTCGGCGCCGAAGACGGTCTCCGCGGCGAGCGCGTCGAAGGTCCCTGAGCCGTTGAGGATCGGGTGCGCAAGCGTAAGGCCGCAGAAGTCGACGCTCATGCGATGCGCCCTCGATCGGCGGCGGCGACCACGAGCCCACAGACGCTCATGCCACGCGCTCCAACTGCTCGGCGTCCACCACCGGCCCGTCGACGCAGACGCGCAGGTAGCTGCCGTCGCGGCGGGGCACGACACAGCCGTAGCAGGAGCCGAAGCCGCAGGCCATCGGCGCCTCCAGCGCCAGCTCGGCGGGCACGCCCGCGCGCGCGCAGATCGCGCGCACCGCCTCGAGCATCGGCGGCGGCCCGCAGGCGCGCACCGCGAGCCGCGGGTCACGCTGCAGCTCCGCCTCCAAGAGCTCGGTCACGAAGCCCTGATGGCCGACCGAGCCGTCGTCGGTGGCCACGAGCGGATCTCCCAGCAATGTCGCCGCCTCGGCGTGCACGCGATCGCGGAAGCCGAGCAACGTGACGTGCTCGGCGCCCGCCGCAACCAGGGCGTCCTGGAGGATCGCGAGCGGCGCGATTCCGACGCCGCCGCCGACCACCGCCAGGCGCTGTCCCGCGGCAGCGGGCGAGAAGCCGCGGCCGAGCGGGCCGAGCACCGCGAGGCCCTCGCCTCGCCTCAGCTCGCAGAGGCGCTTCGTGCCTGGGCCGACATCCTCGAGCATGAACGCCGCTTCGCCGTTGCCCAGGCGGCGCGCGATCGAGAAGGCTCGCGCGAGATAGGGCCGCTCGTCGCACCCGCCCCCCCAGCGCTCGGCGGCGGCGATCATCGCGAACTGCCCTGGGGCGGGCACAGGTCCGGCGGCATCGTCAACCCACAGCAGCCGGTAGGCGCCAAGCTGCTCGTTGCGCGTGACCTTCAGGATGCGCCGCCCGAACGCGGCGAGCGGGCGCCCAGCGCCTGCCTCACTCACGCGGCGCCGGCTCCAGCCCGTGCGCCGGCGGCGCCGCGAGCGGCTGCGCATGCGCTGAGTGTCCATCGGCGTGCTCGTCGCCGCCAGGCTCGCTCGCGGCTGGTGGGCGCACCCCGTGCAGCTCCTGCAGGCAGAGCACCTCGGGCTCGCAGGCGTTGCTGTTCGCGCGCGCGATCGCCCTTGCGGCGGAGATGCCGGCGGCGAGCGTCGTCAGGCAGGGCACGCCGCGCGTCACCGCGGCGTTGCGGATCTCCCAGCCATCGCTGCGCGCGCCGGAGCCGGTCGGAGTGTTGACGACGATCGCGACGTCGCCGCGCTCGATCCAGTCGACGACGTGGGGCGAGCCGTCGCCGATCTTGTTCAGCTGCGTGACGGGGATGCCCATGCGCGAGATCGTCTCGGCGGTGCCGCGTGTCGCGACGATCGCGAAGCCGACGTCGTGCAGGATCTGGGCGATCGCGAAGGCGCCCGCCTTGTCGGAGTCGGTGACCGAGATGAACGCTGTTCCTGAGCTTGGCAGCGGCAGGCCCGCGGCCGCCTGGGCCTTCGCGAACGCGGTTGGAAAGTCGCGCGCGATGCCCATCACCTCGCCGGTCGAGCGCATCTCCGGGCCGAGCAGCGCGTCTGCGCCTTCGAAGCGGTCGAACGGCAGCACCGCCTCCTTCACGGAGACGTGCTCGCCGAAGCCGAGCCCTTCGCGCTCGCGCGGCAGCGAGAGCTCGGCGATCTTCGTGCCGAGCATCACCTTGCAGGCGAGCTTCGCGAGCGGCACTCCGACCGCCTTGCTGACGAATGGCACCGTGCGCGAGGCGCGCGGGTTCGCCTCGATCACGTAGAGCTCGCCGTGGTAGACGGCGTACTGCACGTTGAGCAGGCCGACGACGCCGATCTCCAGCGCGAGCGCACGCGTCGTCGCGCGGATCTGCTCGAGCATCTCCTGCCCGAGCGAGTGCGGCGGCAGCACGCAGGCGCTGTCCCCGGAGTGCACGCCCGCCTCCTCGACGTGCTGCATGATCCCGCCGATCCAGACATCCTGCCCGTCGCAGAGCGCGTCGACGTCGACCTCGACGGCGTCCTCGAGGAAGCGGTCGAGGTAGATCGTGTTGCGCGCGTCCTGCTCTGCGACCTCGCGCCGCAGATAGTCCTCCAGGCCCTCGTCGGAGTAGACGATCTCCATCGCCCTGCCGCCGAGCACGTATGAGGGGCGCACGAGCAGCGGGTAGCCGACTCGCTCGGCAGAGGCGATCGCCTCCTGCGCGTTCGCGGCGCTCGCGTAGGGCGGCGCCTGGAAGCCAAGGCGCTCGAGCAATGCGCCGAAGCGCGAGCGGTCCTCGGCGAGGTCGATCGCCTCGACGCTCGTGCCGAGCAACGGGACCCCCGCCTGCGAGAGCGCCGCGGCGAGCTTCAGCGGCGTCTGCCCGCCGAACTGCACGATCACGCCGGCCAGCTCCGCGCCATCGCGCTCGGCCTCGATCACGCCGAGCACATCCTCGGCGGTCAGCGGCTCGAAGTAGAGCCGGTCGGAGGTGTCGTAGTCGGTCGAGACCGTCTCCGGGTTGCAGTTGATCATCACCGCGTCCATCTCCAGCTCACGCACCGTCATCGCCGCGTGCACGCAGCAGTAGTCGAACTCGATCCCCTGGCCGATGCGGTTCGGACCGGCGCCGAGGATCACGACCGAGGGCCGCTGTCCGCGCACGATCTCGTGCTCGACGCCGCGGCCGCCGCTTGGCAGCTCGAAGCTCGAATAGTGGTACGGGGTGCGCGCCGGGAACTCCGCGGCGCAGGTGTCGACGGACTTGAACGTGCGCACGCCGCGTTCGGGCGCCTGCGGGTGCAGCGCGAGCTGGCGCAGCTCGCGCAGGAACCACGGGTCGATCGAGGAGCGCTGACGGATCGCCTCGATCTCGACGCCGCGCCTGAAGAGCTCGAGGATCGCCTCGTAGCGGTCGGGCGCGGGCACCTCGAGGCTTTCCAGCAGCGCTTCGTTGCCGGCCTTCGCGAGGTTTGGCGGCTTGTCGAGCTCGCGCGAGCGCATCGCCTTCGCGAACGCCTGCTGGAAGGTGCGCCCGATCGCCATCGCCTCGCCCACGGACTTCATGTGTGTCGAGAGCGAGGAGACCGAGCCTGGGAACTTCTCGAAGGCGAAGCGCGGCCACTTCACGACGACGTAGTCGATCGTCGGCTCGAAGCTCGCGGGCGTCAGCCCAGTGATGTCGTTGTCGATCTCCTCGAGCAGGTAGCCGACTGCCAGGCGCGCCGCGATCTTTGCGATCGGGAAGCCCGTCGCCTTCGAGGCCAGCGCCGAGGAGCGCGAGACGCGCGGGTTCATCTCGATCACGAGGATCTCCTCGGTCTCGGGGTTCACCGCGAACTGCACGTTGGAGCCGCCGGTCTCGACCCCCACGGCCCTGATCACCGTGATCGCCTGATCCCGCAACTGCTGGTAGAGCGAGTCGGTCAGCGTCTGCTGTGGCGCGACCGTAACCGAGTCGCCGGTGTGCACGCCCATCGGGTCGACGTTCTCGATCGAGCAGACGATCACGACGTTGTCGGCCTTGTCGCGCATCACCTCAAGCTCGAACTCGCCCCAGCCAAGCACAGACTGGTCGATCAGGATCTGGCCGATCGGCGACGCTTCCAGGCCCCTTGCGACGATCGCTCTGAACTCCGAGGCGGTGCGCGCGATGCCACCGCCGCGCCCGCCGAGCGTGAACGCGGGCCGCACGATGCAGGGCAGGCCGATCTGATCGAGCGCCGCCAAGGCCTGCTCGCAGCTGGTCGCGATCACGTTCGTGGGCATCTTCAGGCCGGCCTTCTGCATCGCTTCGCGGAACAGCTCGCGATCCTCCGCACAGGTGATCGCGTTGTAATCGGCGCCGATCAGCTCGACGCCGAAGCGATCGAGCGTGCCGTCGTCGCGCAGCGCCTTCGCAAGGTTCAGCGCCGTCTGGCCGCCGAGCGTCGGCAGCAGCGCGTCGGGCCGCTCGCGCTCGATCACCTGCGCGACGGGCCCTGGCAGCAGCGGCTCGATGTAAGTCGCGTCGGCGAGCTCAGGGTCGGTCATGATCGTCGCTGGGTTGGAGTTGACGAGCACGACCTCGTAGCCCTCCTGGCGCAGCACCCTGCAGGCCTGCACCCCGGAGTAGTCGAACTCCGCCGCCTGCCCGATCACGATCGGCCCGGAGCCGAGGATCAGGATGCGCTTGATGTCATTTCGCCGAGGCATGCAGGAACCTGTCGAAGAGGTGGACGCTGTCGTGTGGGCCGGGACCGGCCTCCGGGTGGTACTGGACGCTGCCGCCGGGCACGTCGAGCAGCGTCAGGCCCTCGACCGTGCGGTCGTAGAGGTTCACGTGCGAGAGCACGGCGGCGCCGAAGTCGGTTTCCCAGCGCACGGGCTCGTCGTGCTCGATCGTCTTCGCACCGCCTGGGGCGAGCACCGCGAAGCCGTGGTTCTGGGAGGTGATCTCGACGCGGCCGGTCGCGAGGTCCTTCACGGGGTGGTTCGCGCCGCGGTGCCCGAACGGCAGCTTGAACGTCTCCAGGCCCAGCGCGCGGCAGAGCATCTGATGGCCGAGGCAGATGCCCCAGACGGGCTTCACGCCAAGCAGCTGCCTGACCGTCTCCACGACGTAACCAAGCGCCGCGGGGTCGCCGGGGCCGTTGGCGAGCATGATCATGTCGGGGTCGCCGTCGAGCAGTTGCTCCGCCGAGCTCGTGCAGGGGTGCAGTCGTACACGCGCCCCGCGCTCCAGCAGGTTGCGCACGATCGAGGCCTTCACGCCGGTGTCGAGCACCGAGATCAGCATGCCCTCGCCCGAGCGCGCGGGCGCGTCGCTGCCGTACAGCTCGCTCAGCTGCTTCGGCGTCACGACCTCCACGAGGTTGCGGCCGTCCATCGCGGGCTCGGCGGCGATCAGCTCCCTCGCCTGCTGCTCGTCGATGCTCGCGGGGAAGAGCCCGCCGCGCATCGAGCCCGCCTCGCGGATGTGACGCACGAGCGCGCGCGTGTCCACGCCGGTGATCGCAGGGATCCCGCAGTCCTTCAGCCATGCCAGCCAGCCGCGCTCGGCAGAGGGTGCGTCCTCGCCGTCGCGGGCGTCGCGCATGATCGCCGCGCGCGCCCAGATCCGCTCGGACTCCATCGCCGCGGCGGAGATCCCGTAGTTGCCGATGTGCGGGTAGGTGAAGGTGATCAGCTGGCCGGCGAAGGACGGGTCTGTGACCGACTCCTGGTAGCCGGACATGCCTGTCGTGAAGACGACCTCGCCGACCGCGTGCGTCTCCGCCGCGCAGGACTCGCCGTCGAAGCGCGTGCCGTCCTCGAGCAGGACGTAGGCGCCACTGCTTGCGCTCATCGCTTCACCGTCCCGCTGCCTGCCACGCAGCCGCGAACATGCGCCGTGACGTCGCTCATGCCGCCACCGCCCGCTCGGCGCCGCGCCGGAACGCGAGCGCTCCGGCGGCGACGGTGAGCATCACCATGCCGGTCAGCTGCCTGCCGGCGAAGCAGCAGTTCTCTGAGCGGCTCTGCCAGCCGTGCTCGCCGGGCACCCAGGCTGCCTCCAGATCGACGAGCACGAGGTTCGCGGGCTCATCGACCGCGATCTTCGGCACCGGCAGCTCGTAGAGCGCCGCGCCTGCGGTCATGCGCTGCACGAGCAGCGACAGCGAGATCACGCCGGGACGCACGAGCAGCGTGTGCAGTGCGGCGAAGGAGGTCTCCAGGCCGGTCGTGCCCATCGGCGCCTGCTCGAAGGGCACCTCCTTCTCCTCGCGCGCGTGCGGCGCGTGATCGGTGGCGACGCAGTCGATCGTGCCGTCGATCAGGCCGTCGATCAGGGCGAGGCGGTCCTGCTCGCTGCCGAGCGGCGGGTTCATCTTCAGGCTCGTGTCGAGGCTGCGGACCGCCTCTTCGTTCAGCAGCAGGTGGTGCGGGCTAGCCTCCGCACTCACGCGTGTGCCGCGCTGCTTCGCGGCGGCGACCGCTTCGACCGATGCGACCGAGCTCAGGTGTTGGAAGTGGATCCTGCCGCCCTCGAAGCGCGCGATCTCGGCGTCGCGCGCGACCATCGTCGACTCGCTGATGCCTGGCACGCCCGCGATCCCGAGCGCGGCGGAGACGGAGCCCTCGCGCATGCTGCCCCCCGCCGAGAGCGAGGGATCCTCCTCGTGCAGCGCGATCACGCCGCCGGCCAGGCGCTGGTATTGCAACGCCTTGCGCAACATCCCCGCGCTGACGACAGGTCGCCCGTCGTCGGTGAAGCCAAGCGCACCGAGCTGACGCAGCTCCGCCATCTCGGTCAGCTCTGCGCCTGCGAGACCCCGCGTGATCGCCGGCGTGAAGCCGACAGGAATCTCGGCTTCGAGCGAGGCGGTGTCGCGCAGCGAGCGCAGCAGCGGCGCCGAGTCGATCACGGGATCGGTGTTCGGCATCGCGATCACGCCGACGAAGCCGCCCGCCGCCGCGGCGCGCGTGCCGCTACCGATGTCCTCCTTGTGCTCCTGGCCAGGGGTACGCAGGTGCACGTGCGGGTCGAAGAAGCCTGGGAGCAGACGCTGTGTGCCCTCCCCTGAGATCACCTCTAACCGCTCGCCGCCCACGCTTCGGTCGATCGTGCCTGGCTCGGCCAGCCGCGCGATGCGCCCGCCGACGATCAGCACATCGAGACGCGCATCGATCTCGCTGCGCGGGTCGAGCACGTGGACATCGCGGATCAGCAGATCGCAGGGCGGACGCTCCCTGGCGACCAGCGCGGGAATCTCGCTCATGCGGGCTGGCGCTCCCCAGCTGTGCGGTAGGCCTCGGTCGCGGCGGGCTCAGGCGCGCGGCTGCCACTCAGCAGCTCGTAGAGCACGGCCATTCGCACGACGACGCCAGCCTGGACCTGGGCCCCGATCAGGGCCTGCGGCGAGTCGACGACCTCGGCGGAGAGCTCGACGCCGCGGTTGACGGGCCCAGGGTGCATCAGCAGCTGACGCGCGCTCAGGCGCCGCGCGTTGATCTGGTACCAGGCGGCGTACTCGCGCAGCGATGGCACCCAGGCCTCGGTCATGCGCTCGCGCTGCATGCGCAGTGCGTAGACGACATCGGCGCCGTCGAGCTCGTCGAGCGTGTAGCGCACCTCGCAGCCAAGCGCCCCGATCTCGCGCGGGATCAGCGTCGGCGGGCCGGCGACGGTCACGCTCGCCCCCATCCGCTGCATCGCGAGGATGTTCGAGCGCGCGACGCGCGAGTGCGCGACGTCGCCGACGATCCAGACCGAAAGGCCGTCGAGCGAGCCCAGCCTGCGGCGCAGTGTGTAGACGTCGAGCAGCGCCTGGGTCGGGTGCTCGTGCTTGCCGTCGCCGGCGTTGACGATCGCTGCGCCGCACCAGCGCGAGACGAGCTCCGCGGAGCCCGCCCAGGGCGTGCGGATCACGACCGCGTCTGGCCTGTGGGCGCTCAGCGTCAAGACGGTGTCCTTCAACGACTCGCCCTTCTCGACGCTCGAGCCGCCTGGCGAGAAGTTGACGACGTCCGCGGAGAGCCGCTTCGCCGCCAGCTCGAAGGAGGAGCGCGTGCGCGTCGAGGCCTCATAGAAGAGGTTGAGGACCATCCTGCCGCGCAGCGCGGGGACCTTCTTGATGTCGCGATCGGCGACCTCGGAGAAGCGCTCAGCCTGGGTGAGGATCCGCTCGATCGCCTCGCGGTCGAGCTGCTCGATCGAGATCAGATGCCTCATGCCAAGGCTCCCTGCGACCAGCCGCCCATCAGATCCGGGTGCGCATGCCTCACGCGCCCACCCCCACGCCGGCGCGCTCGATTGCGACCTCGTCGACGCCGTCGAGCTCGGAGACGCGCACGCGCACATGCTCAGCCCGCGCGGTCGGCAGGTTCTTGCCCACGTAGTCGGGCCGGATCGGAAGCTCCCTGTGCCCCCTGTCGGCGAGCACCGCGAGCTGCACGCGCTGCGGCCTGCCGTAGTCGAACAGCGCGTCGATCGCCGCGCGCACGGTGCGACCTGTGTAGAGCACGTCGTCGACGATCACGACGGTGCGCTCGCTCACGTCGAACTCGATGTGGGAGGCGTGCAGCACGGGCGCCTGCGGCCGCTGTGCGACGTCGTCCCTGTAGAAGCCGATGTCGAGGTCGCCAAGCGGCACCTCGATCGCGAGCAGCTCGTCCAACAGCCGCTTCAGCCGCGCCGCGAGCAGCGCGCCGCGACTATGGATGCCGACGACCGCCAGCCTCTCTGCCTCGGGGTTGCGCTCCGCGATCTCATGGGCGATGCGCACGAGCGAGCGCCTCACGTCCTCCTCCTGGAGGACGACCTTTGACCGCGTTACGCCTTCCTCCTGGAAGGCGACCTGCCTACTGTCCATTCATTCCTTCCTGGCCTCTCGGGACCTGATTAAAGGATCCTGCTGAATCTATCAATGAGCGGGGATGGCAGCCGCCGCCGCATCGCCGTTGCCGTTCTCGCGCGCCTTCGCAGTCTCCTGCTCGGTGCGCCTGCTCGACCAGCGCACGAGCTCTGGTCCGCCACGCTCGGGCAGCGGCACCTCGATCGTGTCGAAGTCGCGTGGGGCCTCCGTGTTCGGGAAGACCTCGCGCGCCTGCTCGCGCAGCTCGCCGCCTGCGTAGCGGCTGGAGAAGTGGGTGAGCGCGAGCAGCTTCACTCCTGCCTGCCTTGCGACCTCTGCCGCCTGGGGTGCGGTCGAGTGCTGGGTCTGGCGCGCGCGCTCGGCGTCCTCGGCGGCGAACGTCGCCTCGTGAACCAGGACGTCTGCGGCGTGCGCCGCGACGAGCACCGACTCGCAGGGTGCGGTGTCGCCCGTTAACACGAGCTTGCGGCCCTGCCGCGACGGGCCCATCACCTGCTCGGAGGCGACGCCATTGACCGTCTCGCCGCGCTGTAGGCGCCCGAAGTCCGGGCCTGGACGCACGCCGAGTCGCTCGGCCAGCGCCGCATCGAGGTGGCCGGGGCGCGTGTCCTCGACGAGGGCGTAGCCGTAGGCGACCTTCGTGCGGTGGCGCACGGGAAAGCCCGCGACGACGTAGCCGTCGTAGCGCACGCTCTGCATCGGCTCGAGCTCGACGATCGAGAGCTCGTAGGGCAGGCGGCCGTAGATGAAGCTGACGTTGCTCATCACCTCCCGCAGCCCAGGCGGCCCGTACACAGCCAACGGCCGCTCGCGCTCGCGCAGCGCGAAGGACTTCAACATACCTGGCAGGCCGAGCCAGTGATCGGCATGGAAGTGAGTGATGAAGATGCAGTCGAGGTCGCCGAGGCCGACGGAGCGCACGAGCTGGCGCTGCGTGCCCTCGCCGCAGTCGAACAGCAGCTGCTCGCCGCCGCGCCGGATCAGCGTGGCGGGCAGCCCCCGGCGCGCGCTCGGAGTCGAGCCGCCGGTGCCGACGAAGAAGATCGAGAGGTCCATCGGCGCAACGGTAGCGGGCGGCGCCCCTGCACCCGCGCGAGCGGGTAGCAGAACCAGTAACCCACCCCAGCCAACCCCGGAGGGGTTGGCCCTCCAAAGATCCCTACCAGCGGATCAACATCAGCCCGATCGTCACGCCGGGGCCGATCGTCACGAGCAAGCCACGCTCGCCTGCGCACGGCTTGCGCTGCTCGATTGCCTTCTGCAGCACATAGAAGATCGAGGGGGTGCCGACGTTGCCCTGGTTGGCGAGCACCTCGAAGCTGACCGCTACCTCCTCGTCGGAGAGGCTGAGCGCGCGCTGCGCTTCTTCGACGATCCGCCGGCCGCCTGGATGGATCAGCCAGTGGTCGATCATGTGGCCTGTGAGGCCGTTGTCCTGCAGGAAGCCTCCGACGAGGCCGCGCAGGTGTTCGCCGGCGACGTCAGGCAGGTCCTTAGCGAGGTGCAGGTAGCTGTCGGTGTCGCTGAAGGCGAGTGCGACGGCGTCGAGCGAGCTTGGGATCTGGTGTACCTTCGAGGCGAGGATCTCCGGCCCCGATGCGCCCTCGCCGTCGAGCAGCATCGCCGCGCAACCGTCGCCGAAGATCGCCGAGCCGACGGTCTTCGCCCGCGCGTCCTCTGGGGTCGCGCCCATCAGCATGCCTGACATGCTCTCGGCGGCAACGACGAGCACCTTCTTGCCAGGGTGCGTCGCAAGGCCCTGGGCCGCAAGCCGCAGCATCGGCACGGCGCTTGCGCAGCCGACGCCGACGAGGTGGTACTTGTCGGTCGCGGGATCCATGCCGCAGTGCTCGATCAGGTTGTGGGCGAGCGTTGGGCAGCCAAGCGAGTAGAGGCTCGCGCTGACGATGCTGCCGATCTCCTGGGGATCGACGCGAAGCTTCTCCACAGCCTCGACGGAGCGCTGCAGCAGCCGTTGCTCGACGTGGGCGGTCCTGCCCTGCAACGTGTGCCTCAGGAGCTCTGGGGTGAGGTCGAGCTCTCTGCGCTCCACGCCACAGCGACTGAAGATCCGCTGCGCGAACTCGTCCTCGGCGAGGCCAAGCAGGCTGAGGACCTGCTGCTGATCAAGGATCTCGATCGGATCGGCAAGCGCAAGCCCGGCGATGCGCGCTTTCACGCCTGTGCTTGCCTCTACGGTCTTCGCTTCGGCGGCCCCCGGCTCGGCAGTCCCGCCAATCGGCCTGTGGGAGGCGATCAGCTCTCCGTTCTTCGTCTCGTCTGCTGTGCCAAAGCGTCTGAGGAATGCGCTGCGGCCGTTCAGGTGCGGAAATGGGGTCTCTGGGAGCGCGACGCCGAGCAGCTCGCAGAGCGGCTGCCAGCCCTCGCGGATGTCATAGATCAGGAGGCGCTCCGCCGGAACGCGCTCGATCACCTGCTCGCGGTGACGTTCGAAGATTTCGATCGCGTGCTCGCGCTCATCGAACCTGCCGCCGAAGATGTCCTGCCAGATCGCGCTGTCCGCCGCGCGCAGCACAGGTGGGTAGTGAGCGTCGCCGTCAGGCCCCGCGACGTCCCACGTCGCGCGCAGGCTCTCGTTGCAGCTCTCATACCAGTCCTCAGGGTCACGCACGCTGAGGATCACCTTCGCTTCGGGCCACGCCTCGAGGATCTCGGGGTAGTAGCGCGCACCGACCCAGTCGAGCACTGAGCCCCAGCCGACGAAGGCCTCGCGCCAGTCGATCCGCTCGCCTTTCGCGAGCCGCTCCCAGTAGGTCGTCGACGGTCCTGCGGCGGCGACGAGGGCGGGCTCAGGAGCGGTATAGCGGCTGCTCGCAAGCCCTTCGAGCGAGTGCAGGCAGGGGCCTGCGCCAAGCTCCTCGAGCGCGACCTTCAACGACATCGTTCCTGTACGGCCGAATCCTGCGCCAATCACCTGCATGGCGGACCTCCTTTCGGGGGCGGGCTAGCGGTGGAGTCTCATGGCCATCGGAGCACGGCCAAGCTGTTTGCGGCATTCTCCCGCATGGCGGGTGTCATGCGCGCCTGTAAAGATACATGTTCGTTCGGTTAAGATCCAGTTGCTTCAAGAGACCCAAGGGGGCCACGAGAGGATGACGCTCGAGTTGATCGGCGCGGGCCTGCCGCGCACAGGCACGCTCACGCAGAAGGTTGCCCTGGAGCAGCTTGGCCTCGACCCCTGTTACCACTGGGTCAACGTCCTCGCCGACCTCGACACCGTCTCACTCTGGGAAAAGGCGCTCGACGGCGAACCTGACTGGCCCGCGATCCTTGGCGAGAGCAAGGCGAGCGTCGATTGGCCTGGCGGCTTCTTCTGGCGCGAGCTGAGCGAGGCCTACCCCGAGGCGAAGGTTCTGCTCAGCGTGCGCGACCCTGAACGCTGGGAGCCAAGCTTCAGGGAGACGATCTGGGACATGGGCCATGGCGGCTCGCTGCTGCACCTGATGTCGAGCGCGAGGGCGCTCGTCGATCCGCAGTGGGAGAGCTATGTGAACTTCGTCGACCGCATGTTCTGGTCAGGCAAAGGAACCTTCGCCGGCGGGCACGAGTCGCCGCAGCAGCTGATCGACGCGATGATCGCCCACAACGAGGAGGTGAAGCGCACGATCCCCTCTGAGCGGCTGCTCGTCTGGGAAGTCTCCGAAGGCTGGGGACCACTCTGCGATTTCCTCGAAGTCCCGACGCCAGCTGAGCCGCTGCCGCACGTGAACGACCGCGAGACCTTCCTTGGCCGCGTGATCGACGGTGCGCTTGCGAAGCTGACGGAGCATCGCGCGCAGCAGGCCTCCGCCGCCGCGCAGGGCTAAGCTGCGTCTCTGAGCGGAAGCGCCGCAAGGCGCCCCGCCTCTGCGCCCGTAGCTCAGTGGATAGAGCGTCCGCCTCCGGAGCGGAAGGTCGCGTGTTCGAATCACGCCGGGCGTGCTAGCGATCGTGTGTCGCGTTGCGCAATGGACGATGTCGTCCCTCGTGCCTGATGCGCCGGCGCTAGAGATCGGCCGAGCTCAGGCGTAGACGAGCTCTGGGCTCGCAACCACTGCGGGGAGCTGAATCTCCCCAAGCGTGACCTTTGGTGGCTCCTTGCCTGGCTCCGCCAAATAGAGGCCGATGCCCTCCAGGAGGCTTTCGTGCAACTCCTCGAGGGTGTCTCCTGTTGCGAAGACGCCAGGAAACTGCTCGACGGTCGCCCAGAACGAGCCGTCCTCCGATCGAATCTCGACCTTCAACTGAGTGCTGACCCTACGTGGCATCGTCGCTCAACATGATAGTTATCGGGTCAAGGCCCATCTTGCCTTAGCTCCCGGCGCAATTGCGCCTCCATGCCCTTGCCGTACGCCCTGCGATGATTCTCCGGGAGCGTGATCGGCCTGCGTCCAGGCTTGGTCATCTTGACTTGATGCTTGCCGCCACGTTCCAGCGTCCATCCTTCGCTTTGCAGACGCTTGATCCATTCCTTCTGCGTCGAGGGCATAGAACGCGCATCTTCGCGGTATGTGGAGTCGAGGACATCAGGGACGGCGTGGTCGCTTGCGCAGCCTCGGCGCAGGGCCGACGCTCGCGTCAGCCCATCTATGGGGCCTCTTGTATCCTGGATCCAGGCCTGTTAGTCTGCCCGCTCAGAGCCGTCGCGGGCACCGTCCGGCGTCGGGCCGAAGACGAGACAGGGAGATGGGTGCATGACCAAGAAGCACTTGCAACGCCGGTGGCGGTCACTGCTGCTGCCAACGGTGATCGCGATCGCGAGCGCGACCGCGATAGCCGGATGCGGCAGCGGCGGAGGCGGCTCGTCAAGTGCTGAAGCGCCGGCAGGCAAAACGATCACGATCGGATTGGTCTGGTCCCTGTCCGGGGAATTCGCTCCCTATGGAGAACCAGGCGTCGACGGCGTCAAGCTCGCCGCCGAGGAAGTCAACAAGGCCGGCGGGATCAAGATGGGTGGCAAGACCTACAAGCTCGCCGTGAAGGTCCTCGACGATCGCTCCAACCCGCAGACCGCCGTCGCCGACGCGAACCAGTTCATCCGCGACGACGGGATCAAGTACATAGCGGGCCCGATCTCGACGCTGGCGGCATCGGTGATGAAGCAGGCCGCTACAGCGAAGGTGCTGCAGCTCAATGCCGCCTCGATCGCAAACGAACTCGCAGGCAGCTCCGAATACCCCTACCTCTTCGCGACCCTTCCAGGCCCGACCCAGCGGGTGGAAGCGACGATCGACGCGATCAAGACGTTTCTGCCCAGCGTGAAGCGCATCGCGGTCGTCGGCCCCGACGAAGCGACCGGACAGGCGCTCTTCCCCGTCTTCGAAGAAGTCGCTAAAACCGAAGCGCTCGAACTGAAGACCTTCCCCTACCCGCCGACGACGACGGATCTGAGCACGACGATGACGAAGGTGGCGGCAGACGATCCAGAAGTGATCGTCGCCGGCTTCTCGGGTCCCGACGCCGAAAAGATCTTCCCCGTGCTCGAATCCAGTGGCATCGGCAAGAACGTCACGCTCGCCCTCTGGGGCGCCTCCTACGAAGCGGGCATCAAGGGCCTGCCAGGCAGGTCCTTCATCGCAGACCCGATGATCGGCGGCGATTTCACCGTGCCACACCCGTCGACCGGCGCAACGAACTTCAAGGCGAAACTCGCTGCGTTCGTCGCCCCGAAGCAGCTGACGCCGTTCGCGACCGGAGCGGAGTTGCTCTATGACGGCGTGGTCCAGCTCGGCGCCGCCTTCAATGCGGCGAAGACGAGCAACCCCAACGATGTCGCCGCCGTTGCCGAAGCGATGAACACCGTCACCAGCCAGGGGGCCAACGGAGTCGTCCACTTCTCCAAAAACAACCCGCTGACCGGGCTCGATGTGACATACGTGTCCGCCAACCACAAGACCGTCATCAGCAAGCACTTCACCCCCGCGGGCGGCTGAGCATGGCCAGGCCGCTGAGCATGGCCTGTCCCTGCTCGTACGCGCGAGCCAGCCCCTCACATCCCAGTTGATGGGAGGGGCTTCGGCGCGTGACTGACTTTCTCAGCTACATATACGACGCGCTCGGGGAAGCGGGGATCTTCGTCCTCGTCGCCCTCGGGATCACGCTCGTATACGGCCTGACCCGCCTGGTGAACTTCGCCCAGGGCCAGATCGTCGCGCTGGGCGCGTTCGTCACCTATGCGCTGGTCTCGCGAGGCATCCCACTGCCGGTCGCGCTGGTGCTGAGCACGGTCGGCGTGGGCCTCGCATCGGAGCTGCTGGAGGCGGGCCTCTTTCGCAGGACGGTGACGCGCCCGTTCAACGGCCTCGTCATCTCGCTGGGTCTGATCGTCGCGCTGGAAGGCGCATATGCGTTGATCTGGCCAGAACCGAGATACTCGCTCGATCCGCTCGTCGGCGGCGTCTGGAAAGTGGGATCGCTGCTGCTCGACAAGAACCGCGCGGTGCTGATCGCGATCGCGATCGTGATCTCGCTGATCCTGATCGTGCTGCTGCGGACGACCCAGACCGGACGCGGCGTGCGCGCGATCGGCGAGGACCGGATGGCGACGCGCGTGCTGGGCGTGCCGGTCGTGCGTTTGACGGCGCTGACGTTCATGGTCGGCAGCGGCCTTGGCGCATTGGGCGGCGGGCTGCTCGCCACGCTGTTCCCATTCAACGCGTACTCCGGATCGGACTTTCTGCTCGATGGCTTCGCCGTCGCGATCGTCGGCGGTCTTGGCAGCATCCCCGGCGTGATCGTCGCCGCGCTGGTGCTCGCGGTGAGCGAGACCCTCGGCGGCGCCTACATCTCGTTGGCCTGGGCGCCTGCCGTTGGGCTCGTCGCGATCGTCGCGATGCTGAGTCTGCGCCCGCACGGGATCTTCAGGGGAACAGAGGTGGGAGAGACGCTTGGGTCCGCCGAGGCGGCGCTGTCCTTCGGCGAGGACCCGACCGAGGTCGTGCCGGATCGTGCGACGCGCCCCGGCGCATGGCTTTCAGGACGCTCGCTGCTGGGCGAGGTGCCACGCCTCACGCTGATCGCCGGCGTGGTGTTGCTTGCGCTCGCGCCGCTGATGCTGCCAACGGTGCGCCTGCTCTCCGACGCGTCCTACGCGGCGATCATCGCGATCGCCTCCTATGGCGTCTGGTTCCTGTTTCGCTACGCCGGGATCATCACGGTGGTGCAGGCGAGTTTGATGGGCATCGGCGCCTATACCGCCGGGATCACGGCCGCGCACTGGGGCGTCGGCTTCTGGCTGCAACTGCTGCTTGCGATCGTCGCGGCGGCGGCGGTAGCGCTGATCGTCGGCATGATCGCGCTGCGCACGCGCGGGTCTTACTTCCTGATTCTCCTGTTTGCCCTCTCCCAGCTGACCGTCACCGCGATGTCCAACTGGCAGGGCCTGACCGGCGGCGAAGTCGGGCTGATACAGCCAACGCCGCCAACCCCGTTCGGCGGAGCGATCGATTTCAGCGAACCGCGCGCGTTCTACTGGCTTGCGCTTGGGTTTCTGTTACTGACGATCTTTGTGACGGTCCTGGTCGTGAGGTCGCCGTTCGGCCGGCGCCTGGTGACCGTGCGAGACAACGAGGAGCTCGCGCGCTCGCTTGGGCTCAACGTCTTCGCGCACAAGCTGGTCGCGTTCGTGATGGCGGGTGTGATCGCGGCTGTCGCCGGCGTTCTGCTGCTCTATCAACAGTCGGCGGTCACGCCAAACCTGTTCGGCGTCTTCCCAAGCATCGACTTCATCCTCGCGATGATGATCGGCGGCGTGGCGGTGCTGGGCGGGCCGGCGCTGGGAGCGGCGTTCTTTGCCTTCCTGCCGGAACTGCTGGGACTCGGCCCGAACACCACGCAGCTCGTCGACGGGATCCTGCTGGTCGCGGTGATCGTGCTCGCGCCACGCGGGCTCGGCGGGCAGGCGCGTCACTGGTATTACAGATATCTCGCACGCAAGTCGGTCGTGGGCCGCGAGATCGGCGCGACGAAGCCCGCCTCCGCGGAAGGGTGAATATGCCGGTGCTCGAGGTACGTGGCCTATCGCGATCGTTCGGAGCTGTCAGAGCGCTGCACGAAGTCGATCTCGACGTGCACCGGCACGAGATGCTCGGCATCATCGGGCCCAACGGATGCGGCAAGACGACGCTGTTCAACTGCGTCAGCGGCCGCATGACCCCAAGCGCAGGCAGGGTGCATTGGCAGGGTCGCGACGTGACGGGCTGGTCGATGCAGCGCATCGCCCGCACGGGCCTCGTCCGCACCTTCCAGGAGTCGATGATCTTCCCGAGCGCCAGCGTCCTGCAGAACGTCGAGATGGCCTTCTCGATATCGCGGGCGCACATCGGCTCCGGCGACGGCGACGCCCAGAACGACGGCGACGCCGAGGGCATCCCGAGCGAGCCGCCCGCGCTCCTGGACTTCTGCGGCCTCGACGCAGTCGCGGGTATCGCGGCCGTCAGCCTCTCCTTCGGCCTCGTGCGCCAGCTTGGCATCGCGCTCGCGCTTGCGGCCAGGCCGCGCCTGCTGATGCTGGACGAGCCGGCGGCGGGCCTCAACCCGGCCGAGAGCGAGGCGCTCGCATCGTTTCTGGTCAGGCTGCACGATGCGGGCGTGACGCTCTGCGTCGTCGACCACGACATGGACTTCCTGCTCCCGCTCGTGGATCGCGTGATCGTGCTCGCGACCGGCGAGAAGCTCTGCGAAGGCCCGCCTGAGGAGATCAGCAGGCATCCAGAGGTGATCGAGGTCTATCTCGGCGGAAGAGCGAGCGCCGCGCCGACGCCGGCGCCGAGCAGCGACGCTGCGACAGGTGGATCGCATGGCTGAGCTGATCGTCACACAGTTGCAAGCGAGCTACGGCTCGGTGCAGGCGCTGCGCGGCGTGGACCTGCGCGTGGGCAGCGGCGAGTGCGCGGCGCTGCTTGGCGCCAACGGCTCAGGCAAGACAACGGTGATGCGCTCGATCTCAGGGCTCGTGCGCCACACGGGCAGCATCACGCTCGACGGAAAGCCGCTGGCGGGCGACCCTGGAAAGATCGCGCGCTCAGGCATCGGTCACGTGCTCGAGGGGCGCCACGTCTTCACCGGGCTCACGGTGCGCGAGAACCTCGAACTGGGACGCTATGGCGCGGGCAAGCGCAGCCCATCTGAGCTGACGGCGGTCGTCGACGCCTTCCCCGTGCTCAAGCAGAAGATTCGCAGGCTTGGGAGTCAGCTCTCCGGAGGCGAGCAGCAGCAGGTCGCGATCGCGCGGACGCTGATGGCGCGTCCCACCGTGCTGCTGCTCGACGAGCCGTCGCTTGGCCTCTCCCCCGTCGTCATCGACCAGGTCGCCGAAGCGATGACTCGGATTCGCGCCGAGTGGAACACGACGATGCTGCTCGCGGAGCAGAGCACCTCGCTCGTGCTCGCGCTTGCGACTCATTTCTACGTCCTACAGCGAGGCACCGTCTCCTACAGCGGCACAGAGGGCTCGCAGGTGCTTTGGCAGGAAGTCCATCGGGCCTATCTTGGGGCCGATCCGGCAGCGTGAACCGGCGTAAGTCGGCGCGAGGCTGGCGCGAGGCTGACGTACGCGCAGCGACCGTTCGAGCAACGCCTAGATACTTGTATCCAGGATCCAGGAGTGTTAAGCTCATCCCGCAGCGTCGGCCTCGAAGACAAGACAGGAGTCAGAGCGTGAATTCCGAAGCGAACTTCGACGTCGTCTCTCCCTCAGGGAAGTACGGGGGAAGCGCGACGGCCGGGTCCAACGGCATCAGTGAGCTCGATGGCAAGAAGGTGGGTTTCGTGTGGGACAACGCCTTCCGTGGCGATCTCATGTTCGAGCACATCTCAAACGCGCTGCGCGAGCAGTGGCCTGGCGTGGAGTTCGTCGGTCCTGAGCAGTTCGGCCACTTCCACGGCCCCGAAGAGCTGCGGGTCATGGCGGAGCTGCCGACGAGGCTCAAAGAGGCCGATCTCGATGCGGTGATCGTCGGCGTCGGGGCGTGCGGCAGCTGCACCCCGGCTGTGATGCGCGCCTGCGCGGTCGCCGAGGACCAGGAGATCACAGCTGTCGCGCTGGTCGCTGAGGGCTTCATGCCGCAGGCCGAAGCGATCGCGACGGCCCTTGGGCGCAAGTCGGTGATCGCGCGCTACCCAGGCGTCGTGATGACGGACAGCCTCGACGTGTTCCACACGAAGGTGCAGGAGACCGTCGTGCCAGAGGCGCTGGCGGGGCTGCGTCGCACCGAGCCGGCAGGCAACGAAGAGGCGCTCGCCGCACTCGCCGCCCAGGACGGTTACGAGGCCCGCGAGGTCGTCTTCTCGGGGAGCCTCGACGCGGTGCAGCGGCACTTCGAGGATCACATGTGGACGGACGGGCTGCCCGTCATGCCCCCCACGCTGCAGGCGGTCGAGGCGATGCTGCAGCGCAGCCGGCGCGATCCTGAGGAGGTGCTGGGCGTGCTGCTGCCCGCCAACCGCCAGGCCACGGTCTGGAACGTCGCGGTCAACGCCGTGATGGCAGGCTGCGATCCGCAGCACTTCCCGATGATCCTCGCCGCCGCCGAATCGATCGCCGACGAGCGCTTCGGCGTCCAACACGGTGGCGCGACGCCCGGCTGGGAGCCGCTCGCGATCGTGAGCGGCCCGACGATCGAGAACCTCGGCTTCAACTCTGGAACCGCCGCGTTGCGCGTCGGCCCGCGGGCGAACAGCTCGGTTGGCAGGTTCCTGCGCCTCTTCATGCGCAATGTCGCCGGCGTGGCAGGCATCGCCGACAAGGCGACCTTCGGCGCGCCCACCCAGGTGGCGCTCGCCGAGAACGACGAGGCTACGCGCCGGCTCGGATGGCCGACCCTGCGCGAGGAGCAGGGCTTCGGCGTCGAGGACACGACAGTTGCGGTGCAGAGCGTCGTCGGCTTCAGCCTGCCGATCTACAGCGAGAGCGAGGACCCTGACAAGCACCTCACGATCCTCGCCGAGCACATCGCCGGCGTCAGCAGCCACTGGTCCTGCACGGGGCTGCTCTACAAGCAGTGGGAGCCGCTGTTGGTGATGACGCCGGCGATCGCCTCCGTGTTCGCCGCCAAGGGGATGAGCAAGGACGACATCAGGCGCGAGCTTGCGGACCGCGCACGCGCGCCGCTCAGCCAGCTGAGGACCTACGTCTCCGCACCGGGCATGGTGCTCCCCGACCTCGATGCGAGGCTCGCCGACGGAACCGCAAGAGCCGAGTACCACGAATCCGACGACCCCGATCGTCTGGTTCCCGTCATCCCGTTCCCCGAGCGGCTGGCGATCGTCGTCGCCGGTGACGCTCCGCGCAACCAGTCCAAGTACTACGTCAACAACCATGTCCAGGGGCCGCGCGTGGCCAAGCGCGTCAGCTGGGATTGACGCCGCCAGGATCCGCCGCCGATGAGCGCATCTCCAAGCTGGGACGTGGCCGTGCTCGGTGGCGGCCCAGCTGGCATGTCCGCCGCGATCGCGTGCGCGAAGGCTGGGCTGCGGACCCAGCTGATCGAGCAGCTCGGGTTCGGCGGAGAGCTGATCAACGTGCCACACGTCGTAGAGCACGGCCCGCCGGCGAAGACGGGGCTGGAGATCTCCGGCGAGCTCACCAGCGAGCTGATGGCCGCCGGCGTCGCCTGTCTGCTCATCAGCGCCTGCGAGCTGCGTCATCGGCCTGACGCACAGGCCTGGGAGATCATTACCTCGGATGGGTTGGTCGACGCCAGCCAGGTCGTGCTTGCCACCGGCTGCCAGCCGCGCCGCCTCGACGTCGAAGGCGCAGCGCGACTGGAGGGCAGGGGCGTCTCCTACTGCGCACCGTGCGACGGTCCGATGTTCGCCGGAGGCGTCGTCGCGCTGGTCGCAGACTCCCGCTGGGCACTCGGCGAGGCCCTCTGCCTCGCAGACCTTGCCGCACAGGTGCACGTGATCGTCGCCGATGCCGAGCAGGTGCATGGCGCGGCGCGGCTTGCGGAGGTGAGCGCGCGAGCCAACACGACGATCGTGCATGGCACCGCGCTGGAGATCCTCGGCGAGGAGCGGGTCGCTGGAATTCTCGTCGAGACGGCCGACGGCCCTGAGCGCATTCCCGTCTCGGCCGTCTTTGGCTGTATCGGACGGGTGCCGAGCTCGGAGCTGGCCGTCGAGTGGGCCGACGTGCAGCCAGATGGACGCCTGCTCACCGACGCGGCTCTACGCTGCCGCACGCCTGGGCTGATGGCGATCGGCGATGTGCGCGTCGCGCCAGACCAGACGGCTCGCGCCGCGATCGCAGACGGTCAGGCGGTGGCGCGCACGGCGCTCGAGCACGCCGCCGGTTTGCGCCCCTGAGTGGGAGGACTCAGCGCGCCTTCGGCGAACCGTGCGACGCCGTGGCCTGGTCTTCGGGCAGCAGGCCGTCACGCAGCCAGGCGGCGATCGCGTTCTCGATGTGGCGCCGCGCGCGGCGCTCCGCCTCCTCCGGTTCGCGCGCAGCGATCGCTTCGAGGATCTGCCTGTGCTCGCCCGCGGAGGCGGTCATGCGCTCGTGGTTCTTGTTCAGCTGCGGGTAGAGCATGCGCGAGCTCATCTGCACGACCGTCTCCATCCCGAGCTGGGCCATCGTGCGAGCCGCGCGCAGCACGGCGAGATGGAACTCCGCGTGCACGTCGACGAAGCGACGCAGGTCGAAGGGCCTGCAGGCTTCCTCGATCGCCGTGACGAGCTGCTCCATGCGCTGCAGGTCATCCTCGCTCGCCCGCAGGCTGGCCAGGCGCGCCGCGAGCCCGTCGAGGACCGCACGGACCTCGTAGACGTCGCGCGTGTGCTCGAGGCTGAGCGAGACGACGTGCAGGGTGCCGTTGCCGTCATTCTCGGCGACGAAGCCCTCGCTGCGCAGCACGCGCAGCGCCTCGCGCAGCGGCGTGCGGCTGACGCTCAGCTCGGTCGCCAGCTGCTCCTGGCGCAGGGGGGTGCCGGGGGGCAGCTGGCCGTCGAGGATGCGCTCTGTGATCTGTGCGACGATCTGCTCGACGAGCTGTGAGCGGCTGACCGTCGCCAGGCGCTCGACGCCGAAGCTCGGCGGCGTTTGTGGATCGCTCATTTCATGTCCCCCATTAGCCTCGTGAGTCGCTGGATGTCCCAAGCGGCACTCCACTTTTGCATGGATGCATCGTCGAGGATCTCCCGCGCAAGCGCCGGCAGCTTGGCCTCGCCAAGGCCAAGCTCGGAGAGCCTGCCGGGGAGCCCCCAGCGGCTGCGCAGCAGGCGCAGGACATCGGCGTCGGAGGTCTCCTGACCCACGTCCAGGAGCGCCCGCAGCGGCTCGATCAGCGGCGCCGCGGCGAGCTGCGCCTCGAGCTCGACGGCTGCGAGCACCGCGGGCAGCACGATCGCGTTGATGTCGCCGTGCGATGCCCCGGTACGCCCCCCGATCGCGTGGCAGATCGCGTGGTGCACGCCTGTGCCTCCAGACGCGAGGCTGAGGCCTCCGCAGAGCGCGGCGAGCAGCAGGCGGTCGCGCCCTTCAGCTGCCCACCCAGGATCTCGCAGAAGCTGCAGGCCGTCCGCCATCATGCTTGCGCCCGCCGCCGCGACCAGCGCGATCGGCTCGCCTGCGTGCTCGCCCCAGGCGCACTCGACGCAGTGGGCGAGGCAGTTCAGCAGGCTCGCGCCCGCGATGCTCGGCGCGAGCCCGTCCGTCAGCTCTGGGTCGTAGACGATCGCCGCCGGCAGCGCAGCGGGGTCGCTGCGCACGTGCTTGCGCTGCTGCGTCGTGACGCCGTAGAGCATCGTCAGCTCGCTGCCGGCATACGTCGTGGGGACCGCGACCAGTGGCACGCCACGCCCGCTTGCGCCCAGCTGGCTGACGATGTGCTTTGCGATGCCGAGCGCGGAGCCGCCGCCGAAGCCGACGACGATCGCGCAGCCATCGAGCTCCGCAGCCGCGCGGGCGCATAGCTCCGCCGTCGCATGCGGCCTGACCTCCGCAAAGCAGCGCAGCGGCTCACCCAGCCCGCGCGAAAGCGCCTCGATATGCCCGGCGGCCACCTGGCTTGCCCCGGCGACGACGCCGACCGGACCGTCTGAGAGCTCGCGCACGATCGCCGGCAGCCGCGACCTCGACCCGCGCGCGAGCTCGACGCGCTGCCCTGAGGGAAGCGCAAGCGCAAGCTCCACCGGCCCCTCCCCCACGGCTGCGCATATCTCCGCCAGCGCCTCGAAGCTCGTGGGCCCTGCCCTCGCAGGCGACGTGTCGATCGGCGAGCTCATGCGATCCGCTCGAAGACCGCCGCCATTCCCTGCCCGCCGCCGATGCACATCGTCACGAGTCCGAGCCGCCCACCCCTTCGCTCCAACGCGTGCAGCAGGGTCGTCGTCAGCCGCGCACCCGTCGCTCCGACCGGGTGGCCGAGCGAGATACCGGATCCGTGCACGTTCAGGCGCTCGTGGTCCTTGCGAGCAAAGCCCCACTCGCGCGTGACCGCAAGCACCTGGGCGGCAAACGCCTCGTTCAGCTCGATCAGGTCGATGTCGTGGAGCGTCAGCCCGAGACGCTCCAGCACGCGGCTGGTCGCGGGCAGCGGGCCGATGCCCATCAGCTCGGGCGCGACGCCGGCTGCGCTCCAGCCGAGCAGTCGCGCCACCGGACGCAGCCCATACTGGGCGGCCGCGGCTGGGGTCGTGAGGATGCACGCGGCCGCGCCGTCGCTCTGCCCGCAGGCGTTGCCGGGGGTCACGGTCGCGTCGCGCAGCTGCCTGCCCAGCATCGGCTTCAGCTCCGCGAGCCCTGCGAGGTCGGTCCCTGGCCGCGGGTGCTCGTCGTCGGTCACGATCCGCCGCTCGCCGTCTGGGCCGCTGACGGCGACGGGGACGATCTCCTCGGCAAAGACGCCGCCGTCGCGGGCGGCGACGGCGCGCCGCTGCGACTCCACCGCAAACGCGTCCTGGTCCCTGCGCGAGATCCCGTAACGGCGCGCGACGTTCTCTGCGGTCTCGACCATGCCACCCCGCACCACGTGGTTGCGCCCGCCCGCCGTCACGCGAGCGCGCGCGAGGCGATCGAGCAGCGGCCCGGGGTCCTCCTCCTCCCAGCGCGCGGCGACCGAATAGAACTCCACCTGGCTCATCGTCTCCGCGCCGCCGGCGATCACCACCTCCGAAACCCCGGTCTGCACCTGCATCGCGGCGTTGCAGATCGCCTGCAGGCTCGAGCCGCAGCGACGGTCGATCTGCATGCCCGCGGTCTCGACTGGCAGGCCCGCGTCGAGCGCGACGACGCGGCCGAGCGCCGGCTCCTCGCCGCTTGGATAGCACTGCCCGAAGATCACGTCGGTCACCGCCTCGGCAGGCAGGCCGCTGCGCTGCAGGATGCCGCGCAGCACGACCTCGCCAAGCTCGGTGGGCCGCGTGTCGCGAAATGCGCCGCCGTACTTGCCGATCGGCGTGCGCAACGGCTGGCAGATCACCACGTCGCGCAGCTTGCCGTCGCCCAGCTCGCGATCGCGCAGCTTCGGGTCGCGCAGCTCGCCGCGGTCCGCTGCCGCTTTAGCGCTCATGCCGGCGCCTCGACGATGCTCGCGCGGTATGTGGGAATCGCATCTGGGATCGTCAGCGGCGCCTCGGTCGCGGCCTGCAGCTGCGCCGGCGTCACGCCTGGCGCGAGCTCCTCCGCGATGAAGCCTGCGTCGGCTACGCGGAGCACGGCGAGGTCGGTGTAGACGCGCTCGACGACCCCCGCCGCCGTCAGCGGATAGCTGCACCGCTCGACGAGCTTTGAGACGCCCTCGCGCGTGAGCTGGCGCATGATCACGAACACCTGGCGTGCGCCGATCGCCAGGTCCATCGCACCGCCGACCGCTGGCAGCGCCTCGCCGGTGCTCCAGTTGGCGAGGTCGCCGCTGCTTGCAACCTGGAAGGCGCCCATCACGGTCACGTCGATGTAGCCGGCGCGGATCATCCCGAAGGACATCGCGTGATCGAAGAACGCGCCGCCGGCGGCAAGCCCCGCGGGCTCCTTGCTCGCGTTGATCAGGTCCTCGTCGGCCTCGCCACTCAGGGGCGCGATGCCAAGGACGCCGTTCTCGCTGTGGCAGATCGCGCCTTGCAGATGCTTGGCGACCATCGTCGGCAGGCCGATGCCAAGGTTGACGTAGGAGCCGCTTGGGATGTCCTGGGCAAGACGCCACGCGACCGTCTCCATATTCAGCGGCTGGGCGCTCATGCAGGAACCTCGACTACGCGGTCCACGAAGATGCCAGGCGTCACGACCGTCTCCGGGTCGAGCTCGCCGAGCGCGACGACGCGCCTGACCTGGGCGATCGTCGTGCGCGCGGCCATCGCCATGATCGGGCCGAAGTTGCGGGCGGCCTTGCGATAGAGCAGGTTGCCTTCATGGTCGGCCTGCTCGCCGCAGATCAGTGCGAAGTCTGCCCGCAGGGCATGCTCGAGCAGGTGCGCGCGGCCATCGAACCAGCGCTGCTCCTTGCCGGTCGCCAGCAGCGTGCCGACCGCCGTTGGCGTGTAGAAGGCTGGGATCCCGCTGCCACCGGCGCGGATGCGCTCGGCCAGGGTGCCCTGCGGGACGAGCTCGAGGCTGACATCGCCGTTGCGGTAGAGCTCCTGGAAGACCTCGCTGTTGGTCGAGCGGGGAAACGAGCAGACCACCTTGCTCACGCGCCCGGCCGCCAGCAGCCGCGCGATCGCGTCGTCGCCGCTGCCCGCATTGTTCGAGACGAGCGTCAGCTGCCTCGCCCCGTGCTCGACCAGCGCGTCGAGCAGCGCGGTCGGCAGGCCGGCCGCCCCGAAGCCGCCGACCATCACGACAGCCCCATCGAAGACGTCGCGCACCGCCGCCGCACAGTCCGCTTGGACCTCTGTCATCGGCATCCCACCTCAACGCCCCAGGGCGAGCTCGCCGCTCGCGACGCGCTCGGCGACCTCGCTTCCCAGCGATCGGCGCGCGACCTTGCCGCTCCCGGTCGTCGGGATCTGCTCGATCGAGGTCGTCACGTAGGCGACCGGGACCTTGAAGTCGGCGAGCCGCTCCCGACCGAACGCCTCCAGCTCGCCGGGCGTGAGGCGTTCGGCGCCTGCGCGTGGCACGACGAAGGCCACTGGCACCTCTTCCAGACGCGGATGCTCGGCGCCGACGACGACGGCGAGCTCGACGCTCGGGTGCTGCATCAGCGCCGACTCGACCTCCGCGAGGCTGACGTTCTCGCCGCCAACCTTCAGCATCTCCTTCAGACGACCCTCGTAGTGCAGGTAGCCATCGCCGTCGAAGGCGCCACGATCGCCTGTCGCAAGCCAGCCATCGGAGTCGATCAATGCGCTGGTCGCATCTGGATCGTTGTAGTAGCCGCTCATCGACGAGCCACGCACCTGGATTTCGCCGCTGCGACCGAAGTCGATCTCCCCTGTCGCAGGATCGACGATGCGGTACTCGATGCCAGGGTATCCCCGCCCAACGGTGCACAGCCGCTTCTCCAGAGAATCGCTTGGCGCGCTCAGGGTCAGGTTGCCGTAGCCCTCGCTGATGCCCCACTTGGAGACGATGCCTGCGATGCCCATCCTGTCGTGGATGCTGCGCAACAGCTCTGAGGATCCGGTGCTGTTCGCGATCCGCAGTGAGCGCACGCGCTCCTGCGTGAACGTCGGCGAGTTCATCTCGGCGACGAACATCGCATCGATGCCGTGGTGGTAGGTACAGCGCTCGCGCTCGATCAGGTCCAGTGCCTGCTCGGCGTCGAAGCGCTCCTGGGAGACGAGGGTCGCGCCGCTGACGAGCATGCTCGTGATGCCCCAGATCAGGCCGCCTGCGTGGAAGAAGGGCATCGGGCTGAACCATCGGTCCTCGGGGGTGATCCCAAGCCGCTCGGTGTGCAGCAGGGCGTTGCGGATCATTCCCTGTTGGGTAAGCATGCACCCCTTTGGGCGTGAGGTCGAGCCTGACGTGAAGAGGATGATCCCGAGGTCGCCTGGCGCCGCCGTCGCCGCGCCACCAGGCCCAGCCATGCCGTCAGAGCGGGTCGCGGGCAGCTGCTCGCGCAGCCTTGCGGCCGCCTCGAAGGTGACGCACCCACCGCGCCAGCCGCGCTCGGCAAGGCTCCCTGGAAGCTCGCTCATGTCGCGCCGCGCGTAGCGCTCTGCGTAGAGCACATGGGTTGCGTCGCTGGCGAGGATCGTGTACGCAAGCCCCTCCAGTGGATCGCGGGCGTTGAGTGGAACCGCGACGGCGCCGGCGGCCATCGTCGCGAGCATCGCCGCCATCCACGCGGGCGTGTTCGTTCCCAACAGCGCGACCTTGTCGCCAGGCGCAACGCCCATCTTTGCCAGGCGCAGCTGAAATGCCTCGACCTCGTCGGCCAGTCGCTGAAAGGAGACGCGCGCCTCACCCAGCACCAGCGCGTCCTCGTCACCGTGGCGTGAGGCCCCAAGCTGCACGAGGTCGGCATACGTCAGCTCTGGGAGCATGCCCTCCCGCCCCCGGCGAGACTCCCGCTCGCCGTCTGTCTCGCGCATCGGTGCCACTCACTCCGCCTTCGCAGAGCCGCCGGCGAGCCGGAACATCGGCACGACCTTGCCCTGCCAGTCTGGTGCGAAGTCGACTTGGACTCGCTGGTCGATCGCGACCGCCTCGGGGTCGGCGTCCAGCAGGTTCGCCATCACCCGCACGCCCTCCTCGAGCGTCACGACGACCACGACATAGGGCGCCTTCAGCGAGGAGCCCAGCGGGCGGTGCACCACCGTGTAGGAGTAGATCGAGCCGTTCCCCGCCGATGGCACCCAGTCCCAGTCATCGGAGCGGCAATGCTGGCAGAGGACGGTCCCGTAGAAGAAGTGGCGTCCGCAGCTGTTGCAGCGCGGCAGCAGCAGCTGGCCGCGCTCGGCGGCCTCGAAGTACGGGCGGCCGATGTCGGCGAGATTGGAGCGTGGGCTTGGCATCTCAGTCGCGCGTCAAGAGCAGGGAGCAGTGAGAGGTGAAGACGCCCGCCTGGCCGTGCACGAAGGCCGTGCGCGCATCGGCCACCTGGCGCTCGCCGGTCTCGCCACGCAGCTGGCGGACGGCCTCGACGATGTGCATCAGCTGACCTGGCGTGCCAGGATGGGCACAGGACAGGTTGCCCCCGTGCGTGTTGACGGGCAACGATCCGCCTGGGCCGGTGGCGCCGGATGCGACCAGCTCGCCCACCTCCTTCGCATCGGCAAAGCCCGTGCCTGCGAGGTTGGCCAGCACGCAGATCGTCGTCGGGTCGCCAACGTAGACGACGTCGACGTCAGAGCGCTGCATGCCTGCCATCGCGAAGCACTCGTCGGCGCTCTGCCTTGCCATCCCCAACAGGTAGTCGGTGTAGTTGGGCAGGTCGTGGATGAAGTAGTAGGAGAAGAGGCTCGCTGCTCCCTCGAGATGTACGGCGGGCTTTGGCGCCGCCTCCGCGTCCTCGGGACGACCGACGAGCACGGCGGCCGCGCCATCGGAGATCGGCGCGCAGTCGAACAGGTGCAGTGGCGAGGTCACCATCCGCGAGGCGAGCACGTCCTCGACGGTGATCGGCTTGCGGAACTGGGCCTCGGGGTTCAGCGAGGCGAAGGCGCGTGCGGCCACGGCAGCCGAGGCGAGCTGCTCTGAGGTCCATCCGTACTCGTGCATGCAGCGCTGCGCGACGAGCGCGTACAGCGAGATGATCAGCGGACCGTAGGGGACCTCGAAGTCTGGATGGTGGTGCTCTATGTAGGTGAGCAGCATCTGCTCGTGGTCGACGCCCGTCGCGATGTTGTCGCCGAAGACGATCAGCACGTTCTCGCACTGGCCGGTGGCGATCAGCGACGCAGCGGTGCGCACCGCACTCGCCGACGAGGCGCCGCCAGTCTTCGTCACATCGGTGAAACGCTTCTTCGGCAGGGCGAGGTGCTCGGCGACGAGCGCCTGGTAGCGCATGTGGTCGTCTGCCCTGGAGCCGAAGACGAGCAGGCCGTCGACGTCCTCCATGCGCAGGCCCGCGTCGGCGACGGCGTCGAGCGCGACGCGGGCGTTCAGATCCATCGCCGAGCGCCCTGGCAGTCTGCCGACAGGCGTCTGCGCAACACCCATGATCGCGGCCTTGCGCTTGAGTGTTCTCTCTGTCATCGCCGATCATATTACTGTATCCAGGATCCAAGATGTAATTTGGCTGGGCTTCAAGGTGTTGCCCAGGTGACCTCGCCTGCATCTCGTCCGACGCCAGGACCTCGCCTCAGCGCATAGGCTTCCTCCGATGAGCCCCTCGATCCTGGGATCGCGCGCAGGTTGACCCTGCTGATCCTCGTCCAAGCCGCGCTGGCGGCACTTGTAGCGCTTGCCTACCTCGCGGGGCTCTCGCGCCTGCGGCGCAGCTCCACCGAGAGGCTCGAGGCGCTGCCAGGATGGCGGGTGCTCTGCTTCGCAGCGGGGCTTGCGACGGCACTCGCGGCCGTCGCCGCGCTCGAAGGCCCAGGGCGCAAACTGCTCTATCTCGCCTCGCTGCAACAGGTGCTGATCGGCGACGTCGCGGCGTTGCTGCTCGTGCTTGGCCTGACAAGACCGCTGCTGCGGCCATTCGCGCGCGTGCCGCTGCTCGGGCGCCTAAGCCTGCTTGCGAGCCCCCCGCTCGCACTGCCGCTCTGGCTGGGCAACGCCGTCGCCTGGCATGTGCCTGCCATCTATGAATTCGCGTTCGAGCACCGCTCGCTGATGATCCTGCAACACCTGCTCTTCGCCTGCCTTGGCATCGCCGTCTGGGCGTCGCTGCTTGGCCCTCGCAGGTACAGCCTCGGCCAAAGCCGCAGGCTCGCCTACCTCTTCTGCTGGCGTCTCATACCCGTGATCGCCGGAAACTTCGCGATCTGGTGGCCCTACGTCATCTACCCCCACTACGTCCACACGGACACCGCCTACGCGCTCTCGCCGCTCGCCGATCAGGGCATCGCTGGCGCGATCGTGTTTGGCGAGAGCGCACTGATGATCCTCGGGCTGCTCGTCTGGCTCTACCTGCTCCGCGGTCGTGGGCAGGCGCCGCAGTCGCTGCCCAGCGCGCGCGAGGAGCCTGCGCTCGCAACGGCCGAGACGAGCGGCTAGCGAGCGCTCAGCGCGCCGCGAACGCTGCGGCGGCAGACGACGCCGAGGAGTCGCCTGCCGAAGCGGAGATCGCGCTCTCAGCGCGCTGCGAACGCTGCCGACGCAGACGCGGAGGAGTCGCTCGCCGAAGCGGAGATCGCGCTCTCGCCGCCGAAGGCCGCCTCGAACTCGTCGAAGTCGGGGGCGATGCTCGTCACCTCGAAGGTGCCCTTCACAGCGTCAAGCGTCTTCAAGCCCTCGCCTGTGATCACGAGCACGACGCGCTCGTCAGGGTCGATCTCGCCGCGCGCCGCAAGCTTTGCAAGCACCGCGGTCGAGACGCCGCCTGCGGTCTCGGTGAAGATGCCCGTCGTGCGCGCGAGCAGGGCGATGCCCTGCCTGATCTCGTCGTCGCTGACGGCGTCGATGCCGCCGCCGCTGCTCCTTGCGAGGTCGAGCGCATAGGGACCGTCGGCGGGGCTGCCGATCGCAAGCGACTTCGCGATCGTGTCAGGCTTCACCGGCTGGCAGACGTCCGCGCCGGCCGCATAGGCGGTCGCGACGGGCGCGCAGCCCGTAGCCTGGGCGCCGTTCATGCGCGGGGCGGGACCGTCTGGATCTCCTACGAGGCCGAGCTTGCGCCACTCATCGAAGCCCTTCGCGAGCTTCGTGAACAGCGAGCCTGAGGCGATTGGCACGACACAGCGGTCTGGCAGCTCGAAGCCAAGCTGCTCCGCGATCTCGTAGGCGAGCGTCTTTGAGCCCTCTGCGTAGTAGGGGCGCAGGTTGATGTTCACGAACGCCCAGTCCTCGCGCTCAGCGGAGATCTCGGTGCAGAGCCTGTTCACGTCGTCGTAGTTGCCGTCGACGGCAACTACGTTCGTGCCATAGACGCCTGTTGCGAGGATCTTCTGCTCCTCGAGATCCGCGGGGATGAGAACGTAGGAGGGCAGCCCCAATGCCGCTGCGTGCGCGGCGACGGCGTTCGCGAGATTGCCTGTCGAGGCGCAGGCGAGCACGCCGAAGCCAAGCTCTCTCGCCCTAGTCGCGGCGACGGAGACGACCCTGTCCTTGAAGGAGTGCGTCGGGTTCGCCGCGTCGTTCTTCACCCAGACCTCGCGCAGGCCAAGGCTCTTCGCGAGCCTGTCCGCCCTGATCAGCGGCGTGCAGCCCGCTGGCAGCCCCGCCCTCGAGGCAAACCTGCCAGAAGGCCCTGGAGGACCGTCGGTCACGGGCAGGAAGTCCGCGTAGCGCCAGAGGTTCTGGGGACCGCCCTGAATCCGCCTGCGCAGGCCGGCGACGTCGTTGCCAAGGCCGCTGAAGTCGTAGGCCGCCTCGAGTGGACCGAAGCAGCGCTCGCAGACGTAGCGGGCGTCAAGGGGGTACTCCGCCTTGCAGGCCCTGCACTGTAGATGGGTGACAGCCATGCTCTTGGCTCCTTTGCCTTGCTCTTTGCCTTTCCGCCTGACCGTGTGGCAAAGGACAAGAAGCCCGCCACACATCTATCTGGAATTGGCACCTTCCCGCTGCGGAACGGTGGTTGCCGGGGCTTCAAAGGGCCAGTCCCTCCACCCCTCTGGATGTGTCCAGCTGTGTATCGACAGAAAAGTATAGGAGGCTTAGCGGCGGCTCGCAAGGCCAATTGCCGCGTGCAGCCAGCGACGCAGCGAGCGACGAAAGCCCGCGGCGACGAGCGCGGGCCTCCGCCATGACGAACACAGGCCTCTGCGGTAACGAGCGCGGGACTCTGGTGTAGGCGAGTGCGATGCAGTTCCCCTCCCAGACGCTTCAGCGGGCGGCGGCGGCCCCGGAGCGCTTCGAGCTTGGCGACACGACGCCAAGCAAGCGCATGCTGATCATCGTCAACCCTTACGCGACCACCGTCTCTGACAGGCTGCGCCACCTCGTCGTCTACGCGTTGCAGGGCCGCTACGAGGTCGACGCCGTCGACACTGAGGCGAAGGGCCACGCGACTGAGCTCTGCAAGGAGGCCGCCGAAGAGGGCTATGACGTCGTCGTCGCCTTCGGCGGCGATGGCACCGTCAACGAAGCCGCGAATGGCCTGCTTGGCTCGAACACGCCGCTCACGTGCCTGCCTGGCGGCTCCGCGAACGTCTACGGCAAGATGCTTGGCATCCCTGGGGAGATCGTCGAGGCGACGGAGCACCTGCTCGCGATCGCCGATGACTGGCGCCCGCGCAAGGTCGACGTTGGCTTCGTTGAGGGCCGCTGCTTCACGTTCGCCTCTGGCCTTGGCCTCGACGCGAGCGTCGTCGAGCGCGTCGACGCGAACCCGCGCCTGAAGGCGCGCTTTGGCCCTTGGTTCTTCACCTTCACCGCCGTCTCCACTTACAACCGCCGCTACCTCGTCAATCCGCCCAGGCTGGTCGTCGAGGTTGGCGATCAGCGCCTGCATGGCGTCACCGCCGTGATCCAGAACGGCTCGCCCTTCACCTACTTCCGCGATCGCCCCGTCGAGCTCGCGGAGGGCGCGGCGCTCGACTCGGGCACGCTCGCTGGCTGCGTGCTGAAGAAGGCGACGCCCGCAGCGATGCCGTTCGTCGCCTGGCGTGCGCTCTCGGCGAAGGCGAAGGTCGGCAAGCACCGTCAGATCGAGGGCTTCGCTGACGTTGCGGAGCTCACCGTCCGCAGCGCCGATGGTCGCCCGCTGCCGCTGCAGGTCGATGGCGACTACATCGGCGAGGTCGAGCAGGCTCGCTACTCGCTGAGGCCACAGGCGCTCTGCGTCGTCGCCTGATCAGGCAGCAGCTACTCGTTGGGCTCTGCGCCGTCGCCCAGGGCAGGCAGCAGACACCTGCTCTCGCGAGACGTGACCTACTCCCCACCCGCGCCTGGCGTCACCCTGTAGGCATCGAAGACGGACTCGGTGTTGCGTAGGCGCGTGATTGCGCTCTTCAAGGTGTGCGTGTCCGCGACCTCGACGACGAAGCGGTTCTTCACCATCGGCGGGTTGGAGAGACAGCGCGCTTCGATGATGTTCGTGCCTGACTCGGAGAAGACCCTCGAGAGATCCTCGAGCAGGCGGTGCCTGTCCCAGGCGTCGATCTGCAGTTCGACGACGAAGGCGCTCTTCTGTTCTCCCTCCCAGGAGACGCTCGTGAAGCGCTCTGGGCTGCGCTTCAAGAGCGCGACGTTTGGGCAGTCTTCGCGGTGAATCGTGATGCCCCTGCCAAGCGAGATATAGCCAAGGATGGGATCGCCTGGGACGGGTCTGCAGCACTTTGCGAGGCGCAGCATCACATCCTCGACACCCTGCACCCTGATCCCGTATTGACCTGAGGGCTTCGTCGCGTGGCGCGGACGCCCAACCTTCAACAGCTCGCCTACCGCGGTCTCCTGATCCGCCGCCTCGCCCTGCTTCAGGCGCTGCAGGACCTTGTTGACGACGATCCTTGGCGAGACCTTCGCGGTCCCAAGCGCGATGTAGAAGTCGTCGGCCTTGCGGTAGCCCATCTCCCTGATCACGTCCGCGAGCAGCCCTGAGCCCGTGATCTTCTGGGCGGGCAGGCCCTGCTTGCGCAGGTGCTCCTGCAGTGCCTCGCGCCCTGCGTGCTCTGTGTCCTGGCGCGACTCCGCCTTGAACCACTGCTTGATCTTGTTGCGCGCCCTCGTCGTCTTCACGAGCGCAAGCCAGTCGCGCGAGGGTCCCCTGTCGCGCTTCGAGGTGAGGATCTCGACGATGTCCCCTGAGCGCAGCTCGTAGTGCAATGGCACGATCCTGCCGTTCACCTTCGCGCCGACGCAGCGGTGGCCGATCTCGGTGTGGACCTCGTAGGCGAAGTCGAGCGGCGTTGCGCCTGAGGCGAGCGACTTCACTTCGCCCTTTGGCGTGAAGACGTAGACCTCCTCCTCGAAGAGGTCGCTCTTGAAGCTCTGCATGAACTCGCCTGGGTCCGCGAGCTCCTTCTGCCAGTCGAGCACAGAGCGCAGCCAGCGGTGCTTCGCCTCTTCGTCTGGCCCCTTGCCAGACGTCGCGGTCGGCTCACCCTGCTTGTACATCCAGTGCGCAGCGACGCCGTACTCGGCGACTTCGTGCATTTCATGGGTCCTGATCTGGATCTCCAGCGGCCGACCCTCAGGTCCGATGATCGTCGTGTGCAGCGACTGGTACATGTTGAACTTCGGCATCGCGACGAAGTCCTTGAAGCGCCCAGGCAGCGGCTTCCAGAGCGAGTGGATCGCTCCGACAGCGCCGTAGCAGTCCTTCACCGAGTCGACGATCACGCGCATCGCGGTGAGGTCGTAGATCTCGTTGAACTCCTTGCCCTTGTGCGTCATCTTCGAGTAGATCGAGTAGAAGTGCTTCGCCCTGCCTGAGATCTGGGCTTCGATCCCAAGCGCCGCAAGCTCCTTCGCGAGGTACTCCCCCGCCTGCGTCACATAGCGCTCGCGCTCGGCACGCTGCTGGGCGACGAGGCCCTTGATCTCCTGGTACTTGCGGGGGTGCAGCGTCGCGAACGCGAGGTCCTCGAGCTCCCACTTCATCGCGTGGATACCAAGGCGATGCGCGATCGGCGCGTAGATCTCGAGCGTCTCCTTCGCCTTTTCGATCTGCTTCTGCTTCGGCAGCGCTTCGATCGTGCGCATGTTGTGCAGGCGGTCGGCGAGCTTGATCAGGATCACGCGTTCGTCTGTCGCCATCGCGACGAGCATCTTGCGGAAGTTCTCCGCCTGGGCCTCGTCGCGCGAAGTGAAGGTGATCCCCGTCAGCTTCGTGACGCCGTCGACGATCGCGGCGATCGCCTCGCCGTAGCGCTCGCGCACCTCCTCGAGTGAGGCGGAGGTGTCCTCGACGGTGTCGTGCAGGAGCGCCGCACAGAGCGTCTCGGTGTCGAGGCGCATCGCCGCGCAGATGCGCGCGACGCCGACTGGGTGCACGATGAAATCCTCGCCTGAGCGGCGCCGCTGGTCGGCGTGGTGCTCGCAGGCGAACAGAAAGGCGTCCTTCACGCGCTCCCTGTCGATCACGAACGACGAGTCAGGCGCATGCTCAGAGACGATCGCGAAGAGGTCGTCGAGCAGCCTGCGCTCGAGGTCGGTGAGCTGCAACGTGCCCGTCGCCTGCTGCGCCTCGACAGCCTCCGGCGAGGGCCCGTCAAGACCGACGGTCTTCGAAGTCTGAGCGGAATCGCCGGTAGTGGCCATGGTTAGAGGTTAAGGGAGAGTGAGCTCCAATTGAAGCGGGTCGTCGTGCCCGCGCTCGTCGTGCAGGACCGGCTCGCTTGGCAGCACATGGCGCAGCACGAGCCGCGGCTCACAGGCGCCGCGCCATTCGTTGACCTCGAGCTTGAAGGTCGCGTCGCAGATCAGGCCCTCCTCGACCGGTGGCCGCTCGCCCTTGCCAAAGGCGACGGCGTTTGCGCGCACGCCCTTGCTGCACACCTGGAAGCGGGCGTGCTTGCCTTCGCCCATCGCGCGCACCTGCTCGAAGTGGGCGCCCTGCACGAGCAGGCTGACGCTCGGGTTGCCGCGGCCGAAGGGCGCGAGGCTGCAGAGCTCCTCGGCGAGCGCCATGCCCAGTGCGGGCCCGGTGACGATCGCGTCGACGCGCTCGCGCGGCAGCATGTCCTCGGGACTGAGCACCGCGGCGGCGTGTGCTGCGAAAGCCTCGCGGAAGGCGGGCAGCTGCTCGCGCTCGATCTCGAGGCCCGCCGCGGCGCGATGGCCGCCGTAGCGAGCGAGACGCTCCGCGCAGGCGGTGAGGCCGCCAAGCAGGTCGAAGGCCGGAATGCTGCGCCCCGAGCCGCGGCCGCGCTCGCCTTCGAGCGCGATCAGCACTGCGGGGCGGTTGTGGCGCTCGGCGATCCTCGCGGCGACGATTCCGATCACGCCGTGGTGCCAACCCTCGCCCGCGAGCACATAGCCCGCCTGGGGACCAAGCTCGCGCACCTGGGCCTCGGCCTCGATCAGGATGCCCTGCTCGGTCGCCCTGCGTTCGCGGTTGCAGCGGTCGAGCTCTGCGGCGAGCTGCACCGCCCTCGAGTGACTCTCGGTCATCAGCAGCTCGAGCGACGCCGCCGCGGTGTGCAGGCGCCCCGCGGCATTGAGGCGCGGCGCGAGCGCGAAGCCGACCGCGCGCTCGTCGACCGCGAGCGGGTCGAGCCCCGCGATCCCGATCAGCGCGCGCACTCCTGGGCGCACGCTGCGGCGCAGCTCGGCAATGCCCCTGCGTGTCAGCGCCCTGTTCTCGCCGAGCAACTCGACGACGTCGGCGATGCTCGCAAGCGCGACGAGGTCGAGGTCCGCGTCCAGCTCGGCGGGGTCGAGCCCGCTCGCCTGCCAGAGCGCGATCGTGAGCTTGTGCGCAACCGCTGCGGCGCACAGTTCTGCACAGGGGTAGCCGCAGAGCCTTGGGTGCATGATCGGCGCGTCTGGGAGCACGCCGTCGCTGCGCGGCGAATGGTGGTCTGTGACGACCACCTCGATGCCAAGCTCGCGCGCAAGCGAGATCTCCTCGACCGAGGCGACGCCGCAGTCGACGGTGATCAGCAGGCTCGTGCCACGCTGGTGCAGGTCGCGCACCGTCTGCTCGCGTAGGCCATAGCCGTCGGCGCGATCGGGCAGGTGCCAGTCGACGCTCGCGCCCAGCCTGCGCAGGGCGTTGACGAGGATCGTCGTAGCGCAGACGCCATCGACGTCGTAGTCGCCGTGCACCGTGATGCGCTTACCATCCCGCACGTGGGCGAGGATTGGCGCAAGCACCCCCTCGATGCCGGAGAAGGCCTCGACCGGGTGAGACTCGTCGGCCGCAAGGAACGCGCGTGCGCGCGTGAGGTCGCCAAAGCCTCTGCGCACGAGCACCTGCGCAAGCGGCTCGCTGACGCCAAGCGCCTGCGTGAGATCTGCGACCTGCCCCGCAGGGCAATCGGGTATGTCGAAGCGCACTCCGTCCACGCCGTGGACCCTACGCGCCGCTTGGGACGGAACAGGAAGCCGTTCAGGCGGCGTCGTCGACGAGCTGGTGCGTGACGGCGTATTCGCTCCGCAGTCGCTCCATTTCGACGTCGCGCATGCGGAAGGCGCGCTCGGTGCGGCGCGCCCTGCCATGCGGGACGAGCGCGTCGTGTGCGCCATACGCGAGGGCGGTGAGCGGTCCGAGAACCCTTGGCAGATGCTTCCAGTAGGTGTCAGGGATCATGAGGTTCGTGGCGACGGCGTCACCGACGAACGCCCGCTGCAGCCCGTGAACGAGCCTTGGCGCCAGGCGTCTGGGCAGCACTCGCGCGAGCTCCGCGGCCTGAAACTCGCTCAGCGCCGCGACGAACGCCCGGTCGCCGGCATCGGCGCCTGGGCTGGTGAGAGCGTAGAGCTCCTCGATGTGGGCATAGTCATCGAGGCTTCCCGGTAGGAACGCGTCCTCGACGCCGATCAGCCAGCCTACGCAGCGCCAGAGGTGCACGATGTCCTCCAGCTCTTCGTCGCTGTAGCGGACGCCAAGCTGCGCCATCGCTCGCAGCGCGATCGAGCAGAACTCGGCGAGTGTGAACGCCATGTAGGGCTGTGGGATCGGCAAGCCCCAGGCGGCTGTATCCCAGTCAGGGCGTCGCGCCAGGTGCGCGCGCAGGTGCGAATGGATCATGCGCACGCGCACGGTGCGCTCGAACCCCTTGCCGAAACGGCTGAGACCGCCTGGGGTTGTGACTGACATCAGCCAGATCCCTACCTCGATCGAGCGCACCGCGGCGTTGCTTGCATAGCGTCCCGTGAAGGTGAGCGGCTTGCCGGCGACCGTGTTCTGGGCACCCGCGAGCAGCGACGCCGCACCGAGCACGAAGGAGTACTCGCGGGTCTGGCGCACGAGATGCTCCGCGGCGTGGTCGCAACGGTCGAAGTCGATCCAGGCCGGCGGGCTGTCGAGCGCAGCGAAAAGGGCCTGCAGCGCTTCTGGTGCATCCTCGACGGCATCGATGCCGTCGGCGAGCGCGCGTCGCATCAGCCGCGCCGCCCTCGTATCGGCGGCGACGGCGTCGGCAAGCGGGTCGCCCTGCCACATCCCGTCGAGCCAGAGCTGCCCGAAGGCGCCGTGGCGCTCGACGGCGAGTGCGACGTTGTGCAGGGCCGAAGGAGCGGACATACCACGAGCGGTGGAGGCGGCGGATCGTTCGGAGGCAGCGGACTGGACAGACATCGATCTACATGAAAACATGAAAGATGCTCAGCTTCTACTCACTTTTCACGCCCGATGCCAAATCCCCGCTCTAAACCCCAGCAGCAGCGAGCCCACGAGATGCGGCAGCTGCTGTTGAACACGACCGTTCAGCTTCTGAGCCAGAGGAAGCCGTTGAGCACGCGGGCGATCGCGGACGCTGCGCACGTCAGCGTTGGCACCGTCTACCGCTACTTCGACGACCGCGAGGAGATCCTCGGCCTGCTCCTCGAGGACACGATCCGCGCGATCTACAACGACCTGACGAGCACCGTCGGCTCCGCGCTCGACCTCGAGCTCGACGATGCGACGCGCGCCGTGATCGAGGCGCTCACCGCGTCCTTCGAGCGTCATGCGCCGGTGCTACGCGCCTTCATCGACCGTGGCATCGATGCGGGGCTGACGCGACGCGTCGAGGACACCCTGTTCCCGCTCGCGCGCGTGATCCCCGCGCGTCACCGGCCTGATCTGACCTCGGCGCAACTCGACGACCTTGTCTTCGTGACGATGGGGCTGACGGCGAGCGGCTGCCAGAGGATCGCGTTGCAACGGCCGCCTGGCGCGAACCGTGAGGCGATGATCGAGGTGACGGCGAGGATGCTCGCCGCGGCGCTGCAGCCTTGAGCTTCGGTCGAGCAGTCCTCCGATCGAGATGCCCCGGCGAGCGAACCGTCAGATCCAGCGGACATCCAATCGAGCCATCGCCACCCTCTCCCCCATCGAAGCGAACCGTCCCAAGCGCGGCGTAGCCTCGGCGAGATGCCGACATTGCTACCTGCAGCCCCAACGAAGGCGCCGCCGAAGAGGGCGGCCCCAAGAGCCATGCGCGACGTGGTGTACGATTGGTGTATGGCCGTCGTGCGCACCAACATCGAGATCGAGGAGACCTACGTCCAGACGATCATGGATCGCTATGGGCTATCGACCAAGAGAGCAGCCGTCGACCTTGCGCTGCGACGCCTCGCAGGGCTGCCGATGACGCGCGAGGAAGCGCTCGCGATGCGGGGCGCAAACATGATCGGGGAGATCCCTCCCGACGCGCCTCCGCGCTCTGTGACGTGATCCTCGTAGACACCTCCGCCTGGGTCGAGTTCGAGCGGGCGACGGAGAGCAGCGTCGACTTGCGTCTGACCGAGCTGATCGCGGATGGTGGTCCCATCGCGACCACCGAGCCGGTGCTGATGGAGATGCTCGCCGGCGCCCGCAGTAGGCGACACGAGAACGAGCTGCGCAGGCTGCTGCTGAGCTTCGAGCTGTTGAGCTTCGACGTTGCTGTCGATTTCGAGGCCGCCGCGAGCGTATATCGCCGTTGCCGCAGCGCAGGCATCACTCCGCGCGGGATCGTCGACTGCATGATTGCGGCGGTGGCAAGCAGGACGGGGGCATGCCTGCTCGCCCATGACCGCGACATCGTTCGCGTCGCGCGCGTGATGGAGCTCGATCTGGACGAAGTCTCACTGCGGGATGCGGACACCTAGCGACCTGGTCGAGCAAGCTGTGCGAATCTGGCCAGGTGACCTATGTTCTGAGCATTGGCGCGAGCTAGGTTTCAGCATCTGCTCGCCACGGCGGCAGAGCCTCGCTGCGTGTTGGGCGTGCTCGAGCGAGGATCCAGATGTGAAGGTGCTGGGTTCAGGGTCGAAATAGGAGATTGACGAGGGTGTCCGAGACGACGGTTGAGGCGAAGACGGCTGCGACGCTCGCAGAGGCTGGAGACGGGGCGCTGCTCCAGGCAAAGACGCTGTGTGAGGCGTTTCAGCGCACAGCCGCGACACGTCGCGAGCAGGTTGCGCTGCGCACCCCAGGAGACGGCACCTCGTTGACGTGGGAGCAGTACGCCGAGCGGGTGCGTCGGATGGCGGGCGGGCTTGCGGCGCTTGGCATCGGACGTCGCGACACGGTCGGGATCATGCTCGTCAACCGGCCCGAGTTCAACATCGTCGACGCGGCGGCCCTTCACCTTGGGGCGACGCCGTTCTCGATCTACAACACCTGTTCGCCTGGCCAGGTTTCATACCTGTTCGCGAACGCCCAGAACAAGGTGATCGTCACCGAGCGTGCCTTCCTTCCCACGATCCAGGCGGCGCTTGCCGACGCGCCCACGGTGAAGCACGTGGTCTGCATCGACGCGGACGATCGCTTGGGTGATGAGGACCTCTCAGAGCAGATGCTTTCGCTCTCAGACGTCGAAGCGGGCGAGCTTCCAGGGTTCGACTTCGAGGCAACCTGGCGGGCGCTGGAAGGCGATGACCTCGCGACGATTTGTTACACGTCAGGGACCACAGGTCCGCCGAAGGGCGTCGAGCTCACGCATTCCAACGTGCTCGCCGAGTGCCGTGCGGCCTCAGCCGTGATCAGACACGATCCTGAGGGTCGCATCGTCTCCTATCTGCCGCACGCCCACATGGCCGACCGCTACTCGACCCACTACGTCTCGATGCTCTACGGCACGCAGGTGACAGCGCTCGCAGACGTACGCGAGCTCGGCGCGACGCTCGCGGAAGTGCGCCCGACCGACTTCGGCTCGGTGCCGCGCGTGTGGGAGAAGATGAAGGCCTCGCTGGAGGCCGCGGTCGCTGCCGAGCCGGACCCTGCGCGCAAACAGGCCGTGCAGTGGGCGATCGGGACAGGCCTCGAGCGCGTGCGCGCCGAGCAGGCCGGCGAGCAGATCCCCGCCGAGCTGGAGACCGAATGCAGGCAGGCGGACGAGCTCGTGCTCAGCAAGCTACGAGAGCGCATCGGGCTCGACGCTGCAGAGATGGTCTACGCGGGCGCCGCCCCAACACCGGTCGACGTGCTCGAGTTCTTCCACGCGATCGGCCTGCCGATCTGTGAGCTGTGGGGGATGTCGGAGATCACGTGCGTTGGCACCTGCAACCCGCCGGCGAAGATCAAGATCGGCACGGTCGGACCGCCGCTGCCAGGCATGGAGGTACGCCTCGCCGAGGACGGTGAGCTGCTCTGCCGCGGCGAGGTGGTGATGCGCGGATACCGCTCAGACCCTGAGCGCACAGCCGAGACGATCGACCCTGAAGGCTGGCTGCACACTGGCGACATCGCGACGATCGATGCAGATGGCTACGTGAAGATCGTCGACCGCAAGAAGGAGCTGATCATCAACGCCGCCGGCAAGAACATGTCGCCGGCGAACATCGAGGCTCAGATCAAGGGCGCAAGCCCGCTGATCGGACAGGCGATCGCGATCGGCGACCGGCGGCCCTACAACGTCGCGCTGATCGTGCTCGACCCGGATGCTGCGAGCGCGTGGGCGGCCGCGCACGGGCTCGAGGATGCCTCGCCGCAGGCGCTGTGCTCTGACTCGGAGGTGAAGGCCGAGATCGCCCGCGCGATCGGGGAGGCCAACAGTCATCTCAGCCGTGTCGAGCAGATCAAGCGGCATGCGATCCTGTCCTGCGACTGGATGCCTGGCGGGGATGAGCTGACGCCGACGATGAAGTTGAAGCGCAGGCCGATCGCGGAGAAGTACGCGAAGGAGATCGAGGGGCTTTACGCGTGAAGTTGCACCTGACCCGGCCTCTGCCTCCTCATTGTTTCCGTCATCCAAGACTGATCCGTCCGGCCGGACGATCGCCGCATCCGGCCCGTGCTCAAACCCGGCGTCGGTTCTAGCTGCGTGTCCATCGGCGCTTTGTATGTCGTCTGGGAGCTTGCAGATAGGCGACTTTTACGAAGAAGGTTTCGACTTGGGTCCTCGATTTCACCCTCCTGCTGCGTCGAGCTGAGAGCCCTTCACCCCTCGCGGCGAGGCGTCCGTTGTCAACAGAGTGCCGGGCCTAGGGGTGGGGCGCCGCGCTGCCACTGGCGGCGCGGCGCCCCAGACAAGATCTACCGTTGACCGCTGGAAGGCCCTGGCGCCCTGGACAGGGTGGGCAATTTGTACGTTGTACGCGCTCCGGATGCTTCCGTTAGACTGGCACTACCCGGGTCGCTGCCGCTGATCTCATAGACATTGTTCGTGACCGGCACGTTTTCTACCGCATCGTCTACGTTCTTCACCGCCACAAAAGCGTTTCCATTCGGCACAAGGCCGAAAATGACTGGTTCACCAGCGGCATTTTCCGTGGTCACAGCCAGTCCGCGTTCTGCCGCGGAGATAGTGCCACACACCCCACCGTAACCACTAGTCGGCGTAGTTGGTGCGTTGATCAGACACACTTCATTTGTACCTGGGACCACCCAAGTAGGATAAGCGCCTCCGGCAAACACTGCGGCCGATGGGTCGAGGTTGGGACTTGTGCGTGCCATGACCTGCGCGACGGCCGATGGCAGGGGCGGCGTAGTCGTTACTGACGCGCTATGAGCATGATCGCGATGGTGGAGAACATTGAAGATCTTGAAAAGTCGTGTTGATATTGCATACCTCGTGGTTGACAGATGGACGTGGTTCTCTTTTCCACTCCCTAAGGACGAAGACATAGGTGCCGTGACCGCCGTCACGATACCGATCGTCAGCACTACAATACTGAGTGACAATAGCTTTGATCGCTTAGACATAGACATTTTTGACTCCATCAAGAGGTCTTCAAGTAGTACTCGTAGCCCCAGACAACGTGGGTCACGCTGCCGCCGTTCCATGCCCGTGGCTGTCCCCAGTTAAGTTCCTCAGCTGCTAGACCGTCTCCGTACCAGCGGGCAGTTTCACCGGCCTTAGTCATACATTTTGCAGCGGTATAGTAAAATGTTTTGGACACATGTTCTTCGATGTAGACATCAACGCAGGTCTCATGTTCCGCCCCCTTCGCATTACCTTGAACTTCTTCGATGTGCCCCCATTCCGAGCCACCGTTAACCCCATTGGGTGGACATGTACCCCCCGGTTCCATGTTGTTTTCGCAGAACACACGTTCTTCCCATTTGCTTGCCATCGCGGGAGAGGCCATCACAGCCAGTCCCGTGGTGCCGCAGGAAGCTCCAATTAACGCTGCCATTAGGGTGGTCCTGGCCTTCTTGCGAGCGACTGATCGCCCCCACGCATTTGGAGCGTCGAGCTCGCGCGACTTTTTTGTTACGTATATCCCAAACATTTAGATCGTAACCCCTGTAGTCGATCGTTGACTCCGTTGCTAAAACAGGTAGTGCACTCCATCAGCCACTCGATCTATGAGCGACCGAAGCGTGGCTCATAAGTTACCGCAGTCCCTCGTGCTCGTCGAGGACAATTTGTCCAACGCGATGCACCACATTGGTTCATTCGCTTGGCGCAGCGTCAGCCGAGGCCCGTTCGAACTCGGCCAGACTGAGCGCAATGTCAAACTCGGCCAGACACTTCTCGACTTGTCGGTTGGTTCGCTCCTCCGCCTCTTTCACACTCCGTGTGACTGTGTGTCTATCGACGCGCATTGCCGATGCGGCGGAACTGGCATTACATCTCGCGCTGATGTACGCACGTAGCAAGCGACGGTGCGTATCATTCAGCGGCGCTATGAGGTCTTTCAGTGTCCTCTGCAACGATGCGTTTCGAAGAACTGCGGCAAGCAGCGGGTGGTCGGGATAATACGCCACGGCGTTTGGCCTAGGAAGCGCAAGCAGCAGCGCCTCTTGTGCCTCTCGATGAGCGCGGCAGAAGCCCGCGAACCCGGGATGGGGCCCGCCCACGCCAGCCGAGAGACTGGGGGTTCCTCCGTGCAGCAGCAGGCACTCGAGGTCTCCGGTAACGGTCCCCTGGTTGGCGAGCCATCCCCACACCTCTTCACCGTCAGTGGATATGACGAGCGCGTTATGACCATACCCGGTCTTCAGACTATCCAACGCCGCCTCCGCACCCGCTCCCACCGCAATGATGGCCATGTGCGAACGGGAGTGAATCTTGTAACCAAGCTCCGCTAAGTGCTGATCTTCGGTCTGCGCCCCCGCGAGCAAGCGTCGGACCGTCTGTTCGTGCCTGCGTTCGACGGAGTTGCCTGCACACCGCCACGCGTGCTCGTACGCTGCCGCAATATCCGCCGTCAGACGTTTGATGGCTGATTCCGGCGCGTGCAGCACCTTGGCATGCACCTCTGCCGAGAGCTCTTTCGTCTCTTCCGCAACAATCTCGCGCAGTAGACGCTCCCCTTCGGTGCAGCGCCGCATGACCGTGCCAAGGGGAACCCCGTGCTGCGCCGCGCGATGTGCCTGCTCCAGCATCGCGCGCGGAGGCGAGCCTGCTCCATCCTCACCGTATTCCATAGCGGACAGGCAGTAGTCGAGCGTCGCCGCCACGGCTTTGCGCAAACCATCCGTGTACGCGACGTTCTCGTCTCCAAGATGGTCTGGCACGTCGCTTCTTAGACGGTCGAACATCAGTTCTACGTCTTGCGCCTCGCGACCGCGCAGCCTAGCAACCACGCCAGCGCGAACCTCTTCAAACCCCATCGCAGGTCTCCCCTCGTTCCTGACTTCCGCTCCTAACTCGTCCATTACTGAGGACCATTCCATGAGACAACCCGGCAGCGGAACGACAAATCCTCAGAATATTCGCCAAGAAGGAGAATGCCAGAAGATAGGAATCCACGCGCAGGTTGCGATGCTGCTGATACCTATGAGCGCTGCAGATCCGCTGAGGTGCCCCTAAGTGTTCGCCTTGACTGAACGCACACGACTCGGGGTCGTCAAGCGTCTATGCAAGCACTGCAAACTCTCCGTAACAGCTGAGGGATACGAAGACAACTCCATCGGCGACTTGGGCCCTACGTGTCGCTTGGAAGACAGTCGCGGAATAGCCGCGCCGACTCCGACACTACGTAGACAATGTCGCTAAGCGCCAGCCTGCTCGACTTCCAGCCGCCGCTCGCGCTGGACGCCAAGGAAATAGGAGATCGCGATGCCGACGAGGGCGCCAGGCACCGCGTAGAGCACGACGCCGACGTCTGTCGCCTTCTGGCCAGGGACGCCAAAGGTCGAGTCGGCGAGCGCGTAGATGATCAGACCGAAGACGATCGAGCCGACGAGCGAGCCGAGCAGGGCGCCGACGATGCCGCCCCAGAAGTGATCTGGAAGCCAGATCGTGAAGTGCCAGATCGCAAGGCCCATCAGGACCCAGCCGAGCATGCCCATCAGCGGCTCCTTCCATGCCTGCGGTTGCGCGGGCGCCTGCTCTTCTCGCGGCGCTTGCCAGTTTCCTTCATCACGAGATCCTCAGGTGTCGCGTCGGCGGCGGGCTGCGTCTGCTGCTCAGAGGTCTTGGCATCTGGCGCGCCCTGGTCGGCGGGACGCGTGGAGCGCTGGATGCCAAAGCGCCCGCGGGCGCTTGAGGCTGCGCCCTGCCCAGCTCCGCCTGGCGCCTGCTGCTGCGATGACGGCGAGGAGGCCTCTCCCGGCGTCGCGGGCGTGGCGCGGCGTCCGCCGCGGCCCTGCCGCGGCGCGACGGCGGTGCCAGGAGCACCCCTGCGCTGCTCGCCTGCTCCATCGTCGCCCTCGATGTCGAGATCGCGCACGAGCTCGTCGAACTCTTCCTTGGAGATCTGCTGCCCTGGCTCTTCGACGTTGAGCCCGCCACTGCCACGGCTGCGACGGCGCTTCGCGGGCTCGACGTCTTCGTCGCGCACTCCAGCGGTCCCAGCACCAGCCACAGCAGCGGTCGCGTAGGCGGGGACCTTGCCGAAGTCGCGCAGCAGTCTAAGGCGCCTGTTGCGGTAGACCGGTTCGCGCTCCTTCCAGTGGGTGAGCACTGGCGAGGCGATGAAGATCGAGGAGTAGGCGCCAGAGGCGATCCCGACGAGCAGTGCGAAGGCAAAGCTTTTCAACGTCTCGCCTCCGAAGATCAGCAGCGAGAGCACTGGCAGCAGCGTGCAGAAGCTCGTTGCGAGCGAGCGCGTCAGCACCTCGGACATCGAGCGGTTGACGATCTGCGAGAACGCCGCCCTTGGCATTCTTGGCACGTTCTCACGTATTCGGTCGAAGACGATGATCGTGTCGTACATCGAGTAGCCAAGGATCGTGAGCAACGCCGCGACCGTCGCACTCGTCACTTCCCTGCCTGTGAGCGCGTAGATGCCAGAGGTGATCAGCAGGTCGTGCGCGAGCGCGATCAGCACTGGCAGCGCGTACTTCCATTCGAAGCGCAGCGCGATGTAGACCGAGATCACGAGCAGCGAGGCGATGATCGCGATGATCGCGGCGTTGGCGATCGCCGCGCCGAAGGTCGGGCCGATCGCCGTGTCAGAGAAGTCCCTGACGGCTTCCTTGCCTTCAGAGCCAAACTTCACGTTGAGTGCTGTGCGCACGGTTTCGACCTTCTTCGGACCAAGCTTCTTGATCTTGATGTCGAACAGTTCGTGGCCTTTTTTGCTTTCGCGCTGGACCTGCGGGTTGTGAATGCCGGCTTTAGTCAGCGCAGAGCTGACTTCGCCAAGGCTCGCGGGTCGCGTCAGGGCGGTGTGGATCTCGGTGCCTCCGGTGAAGTCGAAGCCGAGGTTGAGACCCCTCGCGCCGATCGCGAGCGCGCCAACCAGCAGGATCATGCCGGAGAGCGAGAAGAACCAGCGCGAGGCCCCCATGAAGTCGAAGCGCCAGCCACGGCGCTTCTTGCCCGCGCCGAGCATCGCGGGATGCGTCACAGCACGCGTGTGAGCCATCACGCCAAGCGCCGCCTGCGTTGCGAGCACCGCCGTGAAGAGCGAGGAGAGCGTGCCGATGCCAAGCATGAAGGCGAAGCCCTGGACTTCGGCGGTCGCGAGCGCGAAGAGGATGAACGCCGTCATGAACGTGACGACGTTCGCGTCGATGATCGCCGCAAAGCCGCGCTTGTAGCCGGCGGCGATGCCGGAGACGACAGAGCGGCCGCTGCGTATCTCCTCCTTCACCCGCTCGAAGATCACGATGTTCGCGTCCGCGGCGACGCCGATCGTGAGGATCGCGCCGGCGATGCCAGGCAGCGTGAGCGTGATTGGGATCACCTTCACGAGCGCGAACACGTAGACGCCGTAGATGATCAGGCCGCCGATCGCGATCAGCCCGAGGAACCTGTAGAAGATGAGCAGGAAGAGGCAGACGACGGCGAGGCCGATCAGGCCTGCGAGCACGCCTTCTTTGAGGGCTTCTTTGCCGAGCGTCGCCGAAACCTGGGAGTGGGAGATCTCTTCGAGTTTGATCGGCAGCGCACCAGACTTCAGCTCGTTCGCGAGGTTCTGGGCCGAGGCGAGCGTGAAGCCGCCGGAGATCTCGGAGCCGTTGCGCGCATCGATGCCTTCTGGGTTGGCGGTGAAGTCGATGCGGGGGACGGTGATCAGCTGTCCGTCGAGGACGATCGCGAAGTGCTGTTCAGCCTCGGCCTTGGTGACGCCGATGCCGAATTTTTCTTCGCCTCGTTCGGCGATTTTCTTCGTGACGTGTTCGAAGGTGGTCGCTGCGCCGTTCTTGAAGCCGAAGGTGACGATCGGCTCGCCCGTGCCGCCGTTTTCGAAGCTCTGTGCCGGGTTCGTGATGTCGGCGCCGCTGATGACCGGGTTGTCGTTCAGGACGTAGAAGCTTTCCGGTTCAGCCTTTGTGACATTGCCTTCTTCGCCTTCTTCTTCAGGCCGGGCGCGTACGACGATCGTGCCTGGGTTGACGCGGACGACCTTCAGCTTTGCGCCCTTCGGCGCTTTGAAGTCGCTGAAGAGGTCGTGCTTGTTCTCCTGCGGCTGGCCGTTGTGCAGCACCTTCTTGGTCTTCGTTTCGAGCAGGAACCACTGTCCGTAGGCGCATTCCGCATTGGGCACGGGCGGCTTGGCTTCGTTCTGCGCGAGCGTGCAGCCCGGTCCCCGCGTCGTGTCGTTGTGGCGCAGGATCGGCTTGCGCTTCGCGGCGCGCAGCACCGCTTCGTACTCGGGTATGCCAGACGCCGCAGCGCCCGCGTTCCCGCCACCGGTGACCGAGGTTTCTTCCGGTTCGGTATGGCCGTTCGGCCCGATTACGTTGGTCTCCCAGTCGTAGAAGTGCATTTCGGCAGGCTTGCCGACCTCTTCTTCCGCCTGTTTGGCGTTCGTGGCATTTGGCAGCGCGACGTTGATTTCGTCTTTGCCGACGGACTGGATTTCCGGCTGGGCGACACCTGTCGCATCGACACGCTTGCGCATGATTTCGATCGACTGGGTGATCGTTTCGGAGGTGACCTGCGCCTCCGCGGTCGGCTCGGCCTTGTAGACGAGCGAGACGCCGCCTTTGAGTTCGAGCCCGAGTCGCGTCGGCTTCAGTGCGATCGCCGCGGCCGAGGCGGCGATCAGGCCCCCGACCAGCAACAGGATCAGCAGATTGCGGCGACGATCTTGCATGGACCCAAGAGCCTACTTGTTACCTGTCTGGCGTGAGGACGAGCAGCAAACCACCCTCGTCCTCCTCATAGGCGGGGAACATGTCTGCCTTCGCCGTCGCCTCGTGCTCGCGCTGTCCCTGGAAGTGGACTGGCACCTCCAGCGCCCTCACGCCCCACTCGAGCACCGTGCCGACGGGGTCGTCGCCGTTGGAGAAGCGCAAGCCAAGCGCGTCCTTCACGGGCTGACCGATCACCGTCTCCTCCTCCAGCCCCGTCAGCGCGAAGGCGTTGCGCCCGCAGCCGATCAGACGGCCCTTGCCGTCGCAGACGAAGAAAGCAGCATCTGGCGCGGGGTAGTAGTCGTCGAGTAGCTCGAACAGGAACGCGAAGCCACACTTCTCACAGCCCTTCGCCTTGCGCGTGAAGCCGCGGTTGCGGTCGGTCTCGCTCGTGCGGTGGCCGCAGTTGGGACAGATGAAGGGATGACTCATCGACCCAACAGGTTAGGGAAGCCGGCTAGAACAGGACGCCGGACGCCGACTGTGCCGCCGGAACGGGCAGGCCAAGGTGCTTGAAGGCGGCGCTCGTGGCCACGCGACCGCGCGGCGTGCGCTTTATCAAGCCCTCCTGCAGCAGGTAGGGCTCGTAGACGTCCTCGAGCGTGTCCTGCTCCTCGCCGACGACGACGGCAAGCGTCGAGAGGCCGACAGGACCGCCGCCGAAGCGCTCGCAGATCGCGCTGAGGATCGCCCTGTCGAGGCGGTCCAGGCCAAGCTCGTCGACCTCGAGCAGGAGCAGCGCCTGCTCAGCGGCAGCGGCGTTGAGCACGCCGCCCATGCGCACCTCCGCGTAGTCGCGGGCGCGCTTCAGCAGCCTGTTCGCGACGCGTGGCGTGCCGCGACTGCGCCGCGCGATCGCATGTCCCCCCTCCTGCTCGAGCGAGATATCGAGGATCTCTGCCGAGCGCGCGACGATCGTTGCGAGCTCGTCCTCGGCGTAGGGCTGCATCCGCAACTGGATGCCAAAGCGGTCGCGCAGCGGCGTCGTGAGCAAGCCGGTCCGCGTCGTCGCGCCGATCAGCGTGAACGGCGGCAGGTCAAGCGTGACGACGCGCGCGCCGGCGCCCTGGCCGACGGTGATCGGCAGCTTCCTGTCCTCCATCGCCGGGTAGAAGGCCTCCTCCAGCGCCCGTGGCAGGCGGTGGATCTCGTCGACGAAGAAGACGCTGCGGGGCTCCAGCGCCGTGAGGAACGCGGCGATGTCTCCCTTGCGCTCGAGCGCGGGGCCTGCGGTCTGTACGAACGGCACTTCGAGCTCAGCGGCGACGATTTGGGCAAGCGAGGTCTTGCCAAGACCTGGCGGGCCTGCGAGCAGCAGATGATCGAGCGGCTCCCCACGGGCGGCCGCGGCCTCGATTGCGACCTGTAACTGATCGCAGAGCGCCGCCTGACCAACGAAGTCGACGAGGCGCTTCGGCCGCAGCGAGCGGTCGAGCTCGTCCTCTTCGGTGAGGTAGGGGGTCTGGATTCGCGTTTCGATGCTCATCTTGTCCTCGCCGCCTTCAGGGCGCCCGCGAGCAGTTGCTCTGCGCTCTCGCCCTCCGCGCCGGCGAGCAGCCGTTCGGCCTCGATCGCGCTGTAGCCCAGCTCGAGCAGCCCGGCGCGCGCGAGCGAGAACGGGTCCTCCTCGCCTAGCGAGACCGACGTCCCTCCCCCAGCTGGGCCGTCGATGAGGCCTGCGGCGTGCACGCCGACCTTCTCGCGCAGCTCGACGATCACGCGCTCCGCTGTGCGCTTGCCGATGCCAGGTACTGACGTGAAGCGCTTTGCGTCGCCCGCGGCGATCGCGGACATCAGCTCGCGTGCCCCGCCTGTCGAGAGGATCGCGATCGCGATCTTCGGCCCAACGGCCTGGACGGAGATCAGCATCAGGAAGAGGTCGCGCTCCTGCTCTGAGTGGAAGCCGAACAGCAGCAGCGCGTCCTCGCGGGAGATCAGATGCGTGTGCAGCGTGACCTCGCTGCCGATCGCGGGCACGTGGCGCAGCGTCTCTGCCGAGACGGCGGCCCTGTAGCCGACGCCGCCGCAGAGCACGACGACGTGGTCTGGGCGCCTCAGCGCGACCTCGCCCTTCAGCAACGAGATCATGCGCCATCTCCCTTTCGCGACGAGCTCATGCCCTCACGGTCGCCTTCGTCATGCCCTTGCTACCGCCTTCGCGAGCGCGCCGCTCAGCGGCGCCGCGTTGATGTGGCAGACGGCGACCGCGAGCGCGTCTGAGGCGTGGTCGGGGCGCGGTGGCTCCGCCAGCGCGAGCAGCGACTGCACCATGCGCGCTACCTGGTCCTTGGTCGCCCTGCCGCTGCCGCAGACGGCAGCCTTGATCTGCTGGGGCGTGTAGGAGGCGCAGGGCAGGTTGCGCAGCCCTGCGGCAAGCACGCAGACGCCGCGCGCTTCGCCGACGGCGAAGGCGCTCTGGACGTTCTGGCCGAAGTAGAGCTGCTCGAGCGCGACGGCCTCGCAGTCGTGCCTGTCGAGCAGCTCCTCCAAGCGTCTGTGCAGCAGTGCGAGGCGCCGCTCTCTCGCGAGCCCGGCAGGTGTCTCGATCACACCTCCGTCGAGCGCAACCAGTTGCGAGCCGCGACGCGCGACTACGCCATAGCCTGTGTTTGCCAGGCCAGGATCGATTCCGAGCACAGTCATCTAGAGATGATTCTCCGTTTCGCGTCGGACGCCTGCTCCTCGCCTCACGTACGCTCTCTGCATGACCGACGAGGCCGCTCGCGCTGAGACGCAGACAGCCCTGCAGGGCGAGCGGCTGGATCTGCTCGACGCCGATCGCCTCGAGCAGGTCTTCGTGCGTGAGGGCCTGCTCGACGGGCTCGAGGGCCAGCGCCGCGACGAGCGGCTCGCGCTGCTGAAGCGCCTCGGCGCAGAAGGCGTCTCGCTGCAGGAGCTGCGCAGGCGCACCGCGGAGGGCACGATCGTCTTTCTGCCGGCGGAGCGCGTGATCGGCGGTCCCAGCCGCTACACCGCCGAGCAGGTCGCGGAGCTTTCAGGCGAGTCGGTCGACTTCCTGACCGCGGCGCGGCGCGCGATGGGCCTCTCGATCCCGCCGCCTGAGGAACCGGACTACACGGAGGCTGACCTCGAGACGGTGCGCACCGGAGCGATCTTCAGGGCTGCTGGGATCTCCGAACAGGAGCGTCTCGAGTTCCTGCGCATCCTTGGGCGCGGCCTCTCGCAGTCCGCGGAGGCGATCAGGGCGCTTGGCCTGCGGCTCGTGCTCGAGCCAGGCGTCAGCGAGGACGAGCTTGCGCAACGCTACGCGCTCGTCGCAGAACAGCTTGCGCCGATGCTCAGCCCGCTGATCACGAACCTGCTCAGCCTGCATCTGCGGCACATGGCCGACAGCGAGGCGATCAGCGCCGCCGAGCGGATCGGCGGCAGGCTGCCAGGCTCGCGCGAGATCGCCGTCTGCTTCGCGGACCTCGTCGGCTTCACGCGCCTCGGCGAGGAGGTGCCGCCAGATGAGCTCTCGCGGCTCGCTGTGCGCCTCGAAGAGATGGCGAGCGCAGCCGCGGAGCAGCCTGTGCGCCTCGTCAAGACGATCGGCGACGCGGCGATGCTGACCGCAACCGAGCCGCAGCCGCTGATCGACGCCGCGCTGAGGCTGATCGAGCTCGCCGATCAGGAGGGCGAGAGCTTCCCGCAGCTGCGCGCGGGCATCGCCTGGGGCTCGGCTTTGAGCCGCGCCGGCGACTGGTTCGGGCGTCCCGTCAACCTCGCCAGCCGCATCACCCAGATCGCGCGCCCAGGCAGCCTGCTCGCCGAGCGCGAAGTGCGCGAATCGACAAAGGACGCCTACAGATGGTCCTACGCAGGCGAGAAGCGGCTGCGCGGCGTGCGCGAGCCCGTCGCGCTCTACCGCGCGAGGCGGCTCACGGCCTGAGCTCGATCAGAGCTCTCGACTGCTTGCCAGACCTCGAATTCCCTGCGCTATCTGCTCCCGATGTCCCTTGGGACCTGGCAGCAGGCTCGTGCGCTCGAGCAGCAACGCTGGGTCGACGAGACCTTCATCGAGCGCTATGCGCGCATACGCCCAGTCCTTCTCGCGCCCAGCGAAGCACTTTGACAGCACGAGGTCGTGGATCTCCATGCACCAGCCAGTCGCACCGTCGGTGTTCTCGTTTACGAGGGGAATCAGGCGCTCCCGCCAGCCGTCAGGCGCCTTCGCTGTCTCGGGCCCCACCCCATGCGCGTAGTAGTCGAATGTCGCATGAAACTGTGACTCCTCGCCGATCGCTCCATCGATCTCGATCGCCCGCTCGGGAGTGTTGCGTGGATAGACGTCAGCCTCGTTGGAGCGGGCCATCGCTGCGGGTGGATTGGGATGCTGAGCGAGCAGGGCCTGACTGCCGATGACCACGATGTCCTGCTCGACGATCCTGCTCGCAGCGCGGATGATGTGCTCGAGATCGGCGCGCCGCACCCTCCGCTCACCGAGCCTCGCGGAGGATTTCGAGACGTTCCGCTTCGGAGAGCGTGCCAGCAAAAGGCGTGTCTTGGCGAAGGTCGCGCATTGCTGGCGTGTCCTGCACGATTGCGGCTCTTATCGCCTCGAGCGGGTCCGCCAAGATCGCGTCCCACTGCCTCGCACGCTCTATCGACACTCGGCCACCGCTGCGCAACCAACGCTTCACGCGTCGCCGCGCGCTGGCGAGCATCCGCTCATCAAGGCGAGCGGCTATCTGCTCGTGCAGCGCCAGGCTGCGCCGCTCTGCGGAGCGATGCCCCTCTGGAGCAGAGGAGGTTGCGCCCAGCTTTCGCAATGAACGCAGGAGGCTTGGCGACTCCAGCGTCCTCGCTGAGGCCAGGCGCTGTGCGAGAGCGTCGGTGATGCCTCGGCCGGTAAGCGCCTGATCGTTCGCGCGGATGCGCCGCGTCTCCAGCTCCGCCCGGGCGACGCTCGCCAACGTCACACGCAGCGGTCGCTCATCTGCCGACTGGAAGATGTCGCGTGCAACCCACGCGCGCAGAGTCGGGTCCGAAATCCCGAGACGTCCCTGCGCATAGCTCGCTCTGACTGGAGGTGCGTCTCCCAACAACTCCCACGCCGCCCGTTCGAGCTCTCTCGCCTTTACGTACTCGCCCCTCTGTCGCAGCTCCAGCTCTGCTTTTCGCATGTGCTCGAATGCACGCAGCAGCAGATCCGCGACGTCTGCCTCGTCGCGCAGCGCCGAGCGCCCAGACCGTTCTGCAGTCTGTGTTGACATGACCGCACTCTAGCATCCGATTGCATAAAACAAGTATTTTTTGCAAGGTCAAGATTGAGGGATCGCGATGCCGTCGCGACCCGCTTCACGCCCCAGCCTCCCCTCGCCTCGCGCCCCGCCCTGCCTGCCCCACGGATGCCAGGGCGGATCGCCGCCAGCCCAGAGGTCGTTCAGGGCAACCGCATCCTTGTAGGTGTCCATGCACTCCCAGAAGCCCTCATGCCTGTGGGCGCGCAGCTGGCCATCGGCGGCAAGGCTGGCAAGCGGCTCACGCTCGAGGATCGAGTCGGGCCGCAGATAGGACATCGCTTCTGGCTGGAAGCAGAAGAAGCCGCCGTTGATCCAGTGCTCGCTGCGCGGCTTCTCGCTGAAGCCGAGCACCCTGTCGCTGGCACCGCCCTCGCCTGAGCCTGACTCATCGTCGCCTGAGCCTGACTCGTCGAGCTCGGCGACGCCGAACTGCAGCAGCGGGCGGACGACCGTCATGCTCGCAAGCGCACCATGGCCTGCGTGGAAGTCGAGCAGCCCCGCCAGGTCGATGTCCGCAAGGCCGTCGGCGTAGGTCGCGCAGAAGGGCTGCCCTCCAAGCTCCTGCTCCAACATCTTGATGCGCCCGCCAGTCGGCGTGTCGAGGCCGGTCGGCACGCAATGCACCGCGATCTCGCTCGGCCAGTCGCACTCGGCGACGAAGCGCTCGATCAGCTCGCCCTTGTAGCCGGTCGCGAGCAGGAAGCTGTCGAAGCCCTGGGCCGCGTAGAGGCCGATCACGTGCCAGAGGATCGGCATCCCGCCGATCTCGACGAGCGGCTTTGGGATCTCGCGCGTGTGCTCCTGCAGGCGCGTGCCGCGGCCGCCGCAGAGGATCGCGACGGGCGGGCGCCGTTCCTCCGGAGGGCTCACCCTCAGCGCACCGCGAGCGTCCAGGGCAGCGTACGCGAGGAGGTCACGATGCCCGCAGCGATGTAGGGGTCGCCGTCCATCAACGCCTCTGCGTCGACGTCTGCGCGCAGGATGAAGAGCGCCCCGACCGGCGGGTCGCCGAGCACGCCGGCGGCGATCAGGCGGCCGTCCTGCTGCCACTCGGCAAGCCAGGCCAGGTGCGCCTCGCGGTGCGGCGCGCGCCGCTCCAACACGTCTGGGACGTAGTCATAGATGAGGACGGTATGCGAGGCGTCGAGGCCCATGCGCACATTCTGTAGCAACTATGGCGTAAGCGTTTGCTCTACAGCGGCTGGGTCTTCGCGCGCTGCATCAGCAGCTTCACGAGACCGCGCTCCGTTTCGATCGGAAACTGCTCTGGCAGACTCATCACCTCGAGCGTTACCTCGGCGCGACCGATCGCGAAGCCTAGGAACTGCATCTGCAGCGGGACCGCGACGTGGCGATCCGTCAACGTCAGCTTGATGCGCCAGCCGAAGCCATTCGCCGGCGCGTTGATCTTGCCCACCCTCAGACCGCTGAGGTGCACACCGCCGAGCTTCTCGGTGTGCAGCAAGAGCCCTAGGTAGTGCGCGAAGCAGGTGCCCGTCCGCTCGCTCCTGATGATCGCAAGCGCCGCGAGAACGCTTGCTTCGCTTTCGACGACCTCCACCGAGGAGCTGACCGTTTCATCGGAGAGGTTGCTCTGCCGTTCGAAGCTTGGCGAATTCGCTTCGGCGATTGAGCCCTGTTCTTCCTGTTCTCCATGTTCACCGTGTCCACCCGCTTCATGGAAGGGCGCTGCGACGCAGCGTTCCACTTCGCGGGAGATCCGCTTTTCCGCCGCCGATTCGTGTTCTTCTTCTTCCGCTTTGACCTTGAAGCCCGGCAGATCGCTTGCGCGCAGGTTCACCGCCTTCGCGAAGGCAAGCGCCTGCGCCTTGCTTGGTGGGCTTGCGGCTTCGGAGCGGGTCGTCTTGGTGCTCGTTACCGACGTGCTCGTCGAGACCGACGCCGAGGCAGTGGCTGAGCTCCCCGAGGGCAGCCCACTGGCACTTCCGCCGCTTGAACCGCAGCCGGCGAGCGCGAGCGCGACAAGCGCGCCGGCGATGCCGCATCGCTTAGCCATCAACATCCTCTTTGCACGCATCGCAGGACCCTACCCTGCGACCTTCTCCAGCATCTCTACGGGCACGTCGAAGTTCGCATGGACGGCATCGACGTCGTCGTTGTCTTCGAGGGCGTCGATCAGCTTCATCAGCTTCGTCACCTGCCCCTCGTGTGGGATTGGCACGAGGCTCTTCGGGCGATAGAGCAGCTCTGCGCTCTGCATCTCGATGCTCGCATCCTCGAGCGCCTGTCGCACAGCGGCGAAGTCGGCGAGCTCGGTCACCACTTCATAGACGTCCTCGTCGGTTGTGACGTCCTCTGCGCCGGCCTCGATTGCGACGATCAGGTCGTCCTCGCTGCAGGCGTCGCCGTCGATCACGATCACGCCCTTCTTGTCGAACAGGTAGCCGACGGAGCCAGGCTCGCCGAGGCTGCCGCCGAACTTCGTGAAGAGGTGCCTCACGTCGGCGCTCGTGCGATTTCTGTTGTCTGTCAGCGTCTCGACGAGCACCGCGACGCCGGCGGGGCCGTAGCCCTCGTAGAGCACGGACTCGATCGCGGCGCTGTCTGCGCCCTCGCCGGTGCCCTTCGCGATCGCGCGTTCGATGTTGTCCTTTGGCATCGAGGCCGCCTTCGCCTTCGCGATCGCGTTCTCCAACGCCGCGTTGCCTGCGGGGTCGCCGCCGCCGTCGCGCGCCGCAACCGTGATCGCGCGCGCGAGCTTCGTGAACTGCTGGCCCCTGCGCGAGTCGACGATCGCCTTCTTGTGCTTGATGCTCGCCCACTTGGAATGACCTGACATGGCCAGAAGCATAGGATGCCTCGCGATGAGCACTCAACTGGACCCCTCGATCTTCAAGGCCTACGACATCAGAGGCATCTATGGAGATCAGATCGATGGCGATGTCGCAGAGCAGATCGGCAGAGGCTTCGCACAGGTGCTTGCGAAGCTCTCTGGCAAGCCCCAGCAGGAGCTGCGCATCGGCCTTGGCCGCGACATGCGCCTCACTGCGCCAGAGCTTGCGGCCCGCTACAAGCAGGGCCTGCTGCAGGCTGGCGCGGACGTGATAGACGCCGGTCAGGTAGGCACCGAGATGCTCTACTACCTCGTCGGCTCGAGGCAACTCGACGGCGGCCTCATGTGCACCGCCTCGCACAACCCGAAGGCCTACACGGGCGCAAAGCTCGTGCGCGAGGGGGCCTTGGCGCTCTCCGGGGACGAGGGCATTCAGGACATCCGTAGCGCGATCGAAGAGGGTTTTGAGGGAGGCGCTGACGCGCCTCGGGGTGGGTTGGCCGCAGAGATCGACCTCTATCCGGAGTTCCAGGAGTCGGCTTTGAAGTTCGTCGACCCGACGCAGATCAAGCCCCTCAAGGTCGTCCTCGACGGCGGCAATGGCATGGCGGGGCCGATGGTCGGCCCGATCCTCAGCAGGCTTGGCCTCGATCTGATCGAGACCTACTGGACGCCGGACGGCGAGTTCCCAGACCACGAGCCCAACCCGCTGCTGCCGGAGAACAGGGAGCTCGTCATCGCGAAGGTGCGCGAGACTGGCGCAGACCTTGGCATCGCCTGGGACGGCGACGCGGACAGGTGCTTCTTCATCGACGAGCAGGGCGAGTTCGTAGACGGCGACTTCCTCACCGCACTGCTCGCGCAGGCGCTGCTCGCCAAGTATCCAAACGAGGCGATCCTCTACGACGTCAGGGCCTCCTGGGCGGTGCCTCACACCGTCGAGCAGGCGGGTGGCACCCCTTACGTCAACCGCGTTGGGCACGCCTTCTTCAAGCGCAGGATGCGCCGCGAGGGCTCGCTCTTCGGCGGCGAGGTCTCAGGGCACTACTACTTCAGGGACTTCTACTGCGCCGACTCTGGGACGCTGCCTGCGCTACTGATCCTCGAGCACCTCTCGCGCTCCGGAAAGACGATGTCGCAGCTGCTCTCCCCCTTCCGCGAGCGCTACTTCGTCTCTGGCGAGATCAACTCTGAGGTCGCAGACCAGCAGGCCAAGATGCAGGAGATCGCTGAGCGCTACTCAGATGCCAAGCAGGAACAGCTTGATGGCATCTCGATCGACTACGAGGACTGGCACTTCAACGTGCGACCCTCGAACACCGAGCCGCTGCTGCGTCTCTGCCTCGAGTCGCTCGTGTCCCGCCAGGACATGGAGCGCCGCCGGGACGAGGTCCTGGAGCTGATCCGCGCTTGAGCGACGAGGCGGAGGAACGCGAGCAGGCAGAGCAGGCGCTCGCGCAGGCCGCCGCGGCTGGCATCCACCGCCTCCCTATCCCGACGCCGTTCAGGGTCGGACGTGTCAACGCCTACCTGATTGAGGACGACCCGCTCACGCTGATCGACTCGGGCCCAAACTCGGCGAAGTCGCTCGACGAGCTCGAACGTGGCCTTGCAGCGCTTGGCCACTCGATCGAGGAGCTTGGCCTGCTCGTCATAACCCACCAGCACATCGACCACTTCGGCCTCGCCTCGATCCTCGCGCGCCGCTCTGCGGCCGAGGTTGCGGCGCTTGCCCCACTTGCGCCCTACCTCGACGACTTCAACCATCAGACTGAGGCTGACGACGCGTTCGCGGAGGCGATGATGCTGCGCCATGGCGTGCCTGAGCAGGTCGCCCAGGCGCTGCGCGCAGTCGCGGCGAGCTTCAGGGGCTGGGGCGCTGACGTGCACGTCACGCAGCCACTCGCAGCGGATGGGCTGCTCAGCCTGCGCGACCGTCAGCTGCGCGTCCTGCACCACCCAGGGCACAGCCCCTCTGACACGCTCTTCTACGACGAGCGGCGGGGCACCCTCTTCGCGGGTGACCACCTCATCAAGCACATCTCCTCCAACCCACTGATCTCGCGGCCGCTCCAAGCGGGCGGGCAGGCATCGTCGATCGACCCTCGCCCCCATGCGCTGCTCACCTACATCGACTCGATGAAGCGCACACAGGCGATGGATCTGAAGCTCGTGCTGCCTGGGCATGGGGTGCCGATCACTGACCACGCCTCGCTGATCGACGAACGCTTACGGATGCACGAGCGCAGGGCGCAGAAGATCGCTCGCCTGATCGAACAACGCCCCCGCACCGCCCATGAGATCGCCCAGGAGATCTGGGGCAATATCGCCGTCACCCAGGCTTACCTCACCCTCTCAGAGGTCCTTGGGCACGTCGACCTGCTGCTGCAGGCAAACAGGATCGTCGAGGTCGAGGAGGACGGGGTCGTCCACTTCCACCCTGCCTCCTGACCGAGATATCGAGCCGGCAACAGCCGCGATCACAAAGCGGGCTAAGGTTGCAACCAACGATCTTCCGTCCCCGCCCAAAGGAGCCCATATGTCCAGCTTCTCCGTAGTGAACCTGCTTGAGGTCGAGGACTCCGTCGGCGAGCGCGCGCCTGGGGTCGAGGGCCGCTTTGGACGTAAACACCTCGACTCGCGCGACCTTGGCGTCAGCCTCTTCCGCTACGCCGCAGACCTGCGCAGCCCAATGGCCCACAGCCACCGTGAGCAGGAGGAGGCCTACGTCGTCGTCTCTGGCTCAGGCCGCATTCTGCTCGACGGCGAGATCCAAGAGCTGCGCCAGTGGGATGTGGTGCGTGTCGCCCCTGAGGTCGTGCGCTCCTTCGAGGCGGGCCCAGACGGCCTCGACCTGATTGCGGTCGGCGGCCCCAAGCCCGAGGAGGGCGACGGCGTGATGGGCGTCGCAAACTGGCCTGACGCGGCCTAGAGGCCCGCGCTACTCTCACTTCGTGGTGGCCCTCAGCGATGAGAAGTACATCCTCTTCACGACGTTTCGTCGCGATGGGACGCCGGTGTCGACGCCGGTCTGGATCGTGCCGCTCGAAGGCGAGACGTTCGCCTTCTGGACGAGCTCTGGCTCCGGCAAGGCAAAGCGCCTTGCGCACACCTCGCGCGTGAGGTTCCAGCCCAGCGACGGGCGTGGGCGCGTGAAGGCTGGCAGCACCGCATCCGAGGGCAGCGCCCGCGTCGTCGAGGGCGCCGAGCTCGATCACATTCGTCAGCTCGTGATCGCGAAGTACGGCTTCATGACAAAGGTGACGAAAACGCTGGGCACGCTGATTGGCATCGCGCGCGGCAAACGCATCCCCTACGGCGACAGGGGCGTGATCGTCACGCCGTCGACGGGGTCGCCCGCGCCGCCGGACGCCTCCGGCGCCTGAACGGACAGGCCAGATGGCCTACGACGAGGAATTCGCGCACCGCATCCGCGAGCAGCTTGGCACGCTCGACGGCGTCAGCGAGACGGCGATGTTCGGCGGGCTCGCCTTCCTGCTCAACGGCAACATCGCCGTCGCGATCTCCAGCCACGGCGAGCTGATGGTGAGGGTCGGCGTCGACGGCGCCGAGCAGGCGCTTGCCCACGAGCATGTGCGCCCGATGCAGATGAGCGGGCGCAGCATGAAAGGCTGGGTGCTCGTCTGCACTGAGGGCATACGGACCAAGCCACAGTTGCGTTCCTGGGTGCGCCGCGGCGTCAAGTTCGCGGGCACGCTGCCGGCGAAGGGCTGAGCACCGCGCGACAGCCTCGAGCTGCGATCTACCAGGGCATCCCAAGCGAGCGGTAGACATAGCTGCATGGAAATTCAGCGCGCAGAGACCGCCTTGCCGCAGCGGTAGCATCAATGAACAGATGGCCACGACCTTGCGGGCAGACCAGCAGACCCTGCCGATTCACAGGCTCGACCTCGCCACCTATAACAGGATGGTCGCCTCTGGCGCCCTCGACGGCGAACGGGTCGAGCTTTTGGACGGCGTGATCGTCGACATGAGCCCGCACAGCCCAGGGCACGCGGCCGTGATCAGAAGGCTTGCGCGACACCTTGCTCTCTCTCCGCGCTGGTGGACACAGGTGCAGCTTCCGATCGAGGTTCCTCCTGACTCAGAGCCGGAGCCCGACATAGCCGTGCTGGCCAACGAGCCGCCGCCGGGGCGACATCCAAGGAGCGCCCTGCTCGTAATCGAGGTCGCCGTCAGCTCTCACGCGATCGACCGTGGCCGCAAGGCAAGCCTCTACGCCGCGGCTGGGATCCCAGAGTACTGGCTGGTCGATGTGCCAGGCAGGGCCGTCGAGGTGCGCAGCGAACCGACTGCTGAGGGCTATCGCCGTTGCGAGATCGAACGAGCACGCCCTCGCGCGAAGGTCGCCTTTCCTCTGGAGGACGTGCCGGAGATCGACCTCGAGACGCTCTTCGCCGACGTCGTCGACTGAGCTCTGGCGCAGGCTTCAGAGTTAGCCGGCTCCGAAACCGCAACGCCGACAGTCGCGCCAGGCCGCAGGCCTGCCTCAGCGTCAGCCTCGCTCGATCTCCCTCACGTGGGCGATGTTCGCGACGTCGTCGGCCTGTTCGCTTGGCGCACCGGCAAACCACGCATCGAGGATCTCCCCGAGCTCCGCCTCTGAGGTGCTGCGCAGGCTGAGCGCGAGCACGTTCGCGTCGTTCCAGCGCCGTGCGCCCTCCGCGCTTGCGGCGTCGAGGCAGAGCGCTGCGCGCACGCCAGAAACCTTGTTTGCGGCGATCGAGGCGCCAGTGCCTGTCCAGCAACAGATCACCGCCTGATCCGCCCTGCCCTCCGCGACGTCCCTTGCGGCGGCCTCGCTTGCCCAGGCCCAGCCAGCTCGCTCGCCAGGCGACAGCGCGCCGTGGACGATCACCTCGTGGCCGCGGCGATCGAGCTCTGCGACCAGGCTCTCGGCGACGCCCGTCAGCTCGTCTGCGGCGGCTGCGATGCGCATGGCGCGATTATGCCGCGGCGAGAGCGTAGCGGCCGGCCGCTACGCATCGACCCACGGCTCTAGGAGCGGATCTCCGAATCCATATAGACCAAACGCAACCTTCCAAGTACACTATCGTCTAACGTGGATGCAGCCTGAAAGCGGACCCGCCAACCCCCACCTCAACCTGTTCGAGCCCTATCGCGAGCTCTCGAGCACCCATGAGGATCAGCTGACGAGAGCGGCGATGATCGTGCTGCGGCTCGTGCCGCTTGCGCGCGAGGCGCTGTTGCGGGCGATCGGCGAGTCCTCGCTGAGCGAGCTGCCTGACTGCGTCGTCGACATGCAGGCGACGAACGTCGTCGATCCAAGCGAGGAAGGCGCGACAGCGGGCAGCACCTCGAGGGGACGACTCGTCAGCGTGTTCCTCACGCCTGACACCGAGCCGCCGAAGCTCGCGGAGGAGGTGACCGAGACGCAGAAGGGCCAGCGTTTCGATGGCGTGCTGCGCTTCGATCCTGAGCTCGTCGTCGTCTTGGAGAGCAAGGTCTGCCGCAGTTGGGCGCGCAGGAACGGCCACCGCGCCGCGGAGCTCAACCTTGGCGGCGCGCGCTTTGGGCAGAGCAGGACCTTCGTGCTGCGCTGGCATGACCTGCTCGAGTCGTGGTGGCGCCTCGCCGAGCTTGGCGTGCTCTCTCCTGCGGAGCTGGCCGTCGTCCAGGACATGCTGAGCTACGCCCACCAGGACTTCGGGCACCTGCTGCCGTTTGGCAGCCTGCGCAGAGTCGGCTCGGACCCTGTCCGGCGCAAGTGGCGCCTGCGCTCGCTGCTGCGCGAAGCGACCTCCCTGGAGCCTGAGCGCGCCGGCCTCGTGCACGTGCGCCTCGACGTCGCGCTTGGCGCGCGCTCGCTGCAGCGCGCCGCGGTCGAGGCGAAGGACGACGAGCTCGTCCTGCACCTCTGGCCAGGAGAGCTGAAGCGCCAGGCGGAGCACCTCTACAGCGCAGGTCACGCCGACGCGCTCAACGTGCTCGCCGACAGGGGGCAGGAAGGCTGGACGATCGCCCCGCAGCCGCTGCTTGGCTTCAGGAACGCGCCTGTGAGGACGCGCGTCTACCTCACCTGCTCGCTCGATGCCGCGACCTACTCGCGCCGCTGGCAGGGCGAGGACTGGGACCACGTCGGCGCCCATCATCGCGAGAAGATCAGGAGCGAGCTGCTGCCCTGGCTGATCGAGCGTGGCTACGCTACGCCTGGGGACGAGGCGCGCCTCGACCCGTTCCTGCATGCGCTTGGCCGCCGCTTCGCGCACCTGCGCCCCAGCATCCACGTCTCACGCGCCTGGCCGCTTGCGAGGGCTGTCGAGCTCGACGACGAGGGCCTGCTCACCGGCGAGCTGCGCGACTCGATCGACACCGTCCTTGCACTGCTCGACGAGCCGTCGCTGCCAAAGGCCAACGGCAGGCGCCGTCGCCCGACGCGACTCGCGGAGGCAGCGGCAGCCTGAGCGCCCTCAGGGGCACTCCGCCACCGTCCTGGCGTGCTTCCTGAGCTATGCCAGGCAGCGCCTTCCCGCGAGACGCGGCAAGAAGCTCAGATTGAGCCGGCAGCCGCCGGGTAGCAGAGACCGCATGGCATCCAATCGCAAGCCCCTCCCCACTGCAGACGACAAGCAGGCCGAGCTGCAGCGCGACCGCGTCGAGCACGACGACAGCCTCCTCACCACCGACCAGGGCGTGCGGGTCGAGCACACCGACGACTCGCTGAGCTTGGGCGAGCGCGGACCGACGCTGATGGAGGACTTCCACTTCCGCGAGAAGCTCACGCGCTTCGACCACGAGCGCATCCCTGAGCGCGTCGTTCACGCTCGTGGCGCGGGCGCCTATGGCTGGTTCGAGTGCTACGAGCCGCTGACGGACCTGACCTGCGCGGACTTCCTCTCGGAGGCCGGGCGCCGCACGTCGACGTTCGTGCGCTTCTCGACGGTTGCGGGCTCACGCGGCTCGGCCGACACGGTGCGCGACGTGCGCGGCTTCGCGACGAAGCTCTACACGCGCGAGGGCAACTTTGACATCGTCGGCAACAACATGCCGGTCTTCTTCATCCAGGATGGCATCAAGTTCCCTGACTTCGTGCACGCGGTGAAGCCTGAGCCGCACAACGAGATCCCGCAGGCCTCCTCTGCCCACAACACGCTCTGGGACTTCGTTGCGCTGCAGCCGGAGACGATGCACATGATGATGTGGCTGATGTCCGACCGGGCGCTGCCGCGCAGCTACCGGATGATGCAGGGCTTCGGCGTGCATACCTTCCGGTTAGTCAACGCCGCGGGCGAGGGCACGTTCGTGAAGTGGCACTGGCGCCCGAAGCTTGGCACGCACTCCCTCGTTTGGGATGAGACGCAGAAGATCGCGGGCAAGGACCCGGACTTCAACCGCCGCGACCTCTGGCAGGCGATCGAGGATGGCGACTATCCGGAGTACGAGCTGTGCGTGCAGCTCGTCGCAGAGTCCCGTGAGCACGACTTCGACTTCGACCTGCTCGACCCGACCAAGCTCATCCCCGAGGAGCAGGTGCCATTGCGGCCGATCGGGCGCATGGTGCTCGACCGCAATCCCGACAACTTCTTCGCCGAGACCGAGCAGGTCGCCTTCCACACCGCCAACGTCGTGCGTGGCATCGACTTCAGCAACGACCCGCTGCTGCAGGCGCGCAACTTCTCCTACCTCGACACCCAGCTGATCCGTCTTGGCGGCCCGAACTTCGTGCAGCTGCCGGTCAACCGGCCGGTCGCGCCCGTCCACCATCACCAGCGCGACGGCTATGGCCAGCACCGTATCGACCAGAGCCGTGTCTCCTATCACCCAAACTCGCTCGGCGGCGGCTGCCCGGCGCTCGCGAGCTTCGAGGACGGCGGCTACCGGCACTACCAGGAGCGCGTGGACGGCCAGAAGGTCCGCAAGCGCTCGAAGAGCTTCGACGACCACTTCAGTCAGGCCACGCTGTTCTGGAACTCGATGAGCGACTGGGAGAAGCAGCACATCGTCGACGCCTTCTCCTTCGAGCTTGGCAAGGTCGACCACACGCACATCCGCAAGGGGGTGCTCGCGCATCTCGGCCGCGTCGATACCGAGCTCGCCAAGCAGGTCGCGGCGCAGCTTGGCCTGCCGGCGCCGAAGAGCCGCGGCGGCAATCACGGACGCAGCTCGAAGGCGCTCAGCCAGGACGATCAGCGCGGCACTGCGCGGGGGCGCCGCGCCGCGGTGCTCGTCGCGGACGGCCTCGACGCCGCCCAGCTCGAGCAGGCGCTTGCTCGGTTGCGCAAGGAGGGCGTCATCTGCGAGCTGCTCGCCCCCCACGACGGGAAGTTGAAGAGCTCGACCAGCGGGTCCGCCGAAGCCGACAGGCTGCTCGTGACGATGTCCTCGGTGCTCTATGACGGAGTGATCGTCGCGGGCGGGCAGAAGTCCGTGGCGAGCCTGCAGGACAACGGCGAGGCGGTTCACTTCGTCGCCGAGGCCTACAGGCATGCCAAGCCGATCGGCGCGCTCGGCGACGGCGCGCAGCTACTCGAGCATGCGCCGATCCCCGACCTCACAGACGAGCGGGCTCACAGCGGCGTCCTCACCGCCACTGGCGAGAGCAAGAGGGAGATCGAGGCATTCGCCTCCGCGTTCGCCGAGGCGCTCGCAGCGCACCGCCACTTCGAGCGCGACGTCGCGGTCGTCGCCGCCTGATCGCAGCTACGTTTCGCGCCTGTCGCCAGGCCTGCCGTCCGGTTTCGTGCTCCCCTCCTAGGTAAGCCTCGCGCCTTTGCTGGCGGCGCTCTTCGCCGATCATCGCCTGCATTGCGAAGAGCAGCGCGAGCGCGAACATCACGATGCCGCCGCCGACCCACATCACCGCGCCGGCGACCGTCTGGTCGGAGAGCGCCGAATACCCAAGCGCACGCGAAGGCGCGAGATAGTACGGGTACCAGACGCTGTGCGCGAAGGAGAGCAGGGCGCCAGGAATCGACATCGCCACCATGCCGCCCATCACCCACGAGAAGCGCCCGAGCGGCCCTGGCGCGTGGGGCAGCGGATCGGCCGCTATCAGCGGCGCGAAGAAGAGCAGGCCGGCGAGGAAGAAGGCGGCGTGCTCGAGCTCGTGGACTGTTTCGTCGCGCAGCGCCGCTTCGAACAGCCCCGTCAGGTGCACGCCGAGAGCCACGGCGGCAAAGGCGGCGAGGCCCGTCGCCGGCATCGTCAGCACTGCGAGCGGCCTGCTCGCGAGCACCCCTGCCAGACGCCATCTTGGCCAGGCCGTGCGCCGGCGCGCGTCGTAGCGATGCACGCCGTCTAGATAGAGGCCTGCGACGAGGACCAGCAGCACGACGGTCAGCGGATCGAGGCTCCACTGTCCGAGCAGATGCGCGAGCGTCGGCGGGGCGGGAATCATCCTGATCCCCCACAGTCATGCGCCGAGGACGACCGTGCTGTCCTGCGCGCAAGCGTCTCGCGTACGAGGCCGCCCACGCCGAGCGCCGTCGTGCCGGCCCCGATCAGGTATCAGCCACAGCCCGAAGCCGGCGCCGAGCAGCGCCAGCACGAGCCCTACCACCAGCACCGCAGTCGCGAACGAGCTGTCCGCCAGCAGGCGCGGAGACTCGCCTGTGACGCGGCGAGCGTCAAGCGCCCATAGCCCAAGCCCGAGCAGCAACGACGCGGCAGAGGCGCAACCAAGCATCTCGAACTGGATCTGGCGCGGCCCGAAGATCGCCTGGATCGAGTCCGCGGCGCCGATCCAGGCGCCCCATGCCAGCAGCACGACTGCCGCGCGCCTCACGCCGGCGCTCCGATCCCAGCCGCTTCCTCGGCCGCCGAGGTATGAGCCCTGCGTGCCGAAGAGCATGTCGAAGCGCGTCACATATCCGGGCAGCAGCTGGCGCTGGAAGTGCAGGCGCGGCACCCAGAAGCCGTGGATGACGTCGCGTGCGGTCCCGGTGAACTGCACCTCGACGCCCGCGGGCACGTAGGCGGGTTTCGGGTGCCAGGTGGAAACCGCGGTCACCGTCACGCCGTTCGGATATTCAAAGCGCCAGCTCCACTGGGCGGCGACGACCTCGACCCGCAGCGCCTCCGAGCGCCCGCCCGCATGGCGCCGTCGAGCGCCGAGGACAAGCAGCACCACGAGCACCCCGACGACAAGTGCGAACACGCCGACGGCGATCGGCATGTAGATGCTCCACACGTGGTGATAGGCGTGGAGCGTGCTCGGCGATGCGGTGGCGCTCTCAGGCATCGGTCTGTGCGGAACCGTCCCGCGTTCGTGCGCGACCCCTGCCTACTGGCGCTGAAACGTGACCAGCCCGCGCGATGTGCGAGGCTGATGCGTCGCAAGCCGTGTCTCAGGCGGTGAACGCCTCGCGGGCACGCGCTGCGATCGAGGCCGCCAGACGCCGCGCGCCGTTGACGCCGCGCGCCGCCTCGGCGAGCGGCTTGCGCCCAGTCGCAAATGCCCAGGCGTCGAAGATGAGCGGCCGCACCTCGATCAGTGCGCCAAGGCGTTTGAGCTCATCGGGCTCTGGCTCGACGTGGCGGCGGTAGCCGGCGAGGAGACGGTCGACGCGCGCGAGGTCCCTGCCATAGGCGATCGCCCAGAGCGCGAAGGCGAGCGATGTCATGCGCGGCGCCTGGCCGGCGCCCGCCCAGTCGATCAGGACGAGCCCGCCTGCCGGCGGCGCGAGGATGTTCGCAAGCGCAAAGTCAGGGTGAACGAAGCTCTCTCGCAAGCCTGAGCCGTCGTCGAGACCCGCGGTCGCCTTACGCAGCGACTTGTAGAGCTTCTCCTCGCCCGGCTTCACGCGTCCCTCCGCCTCATCCAGCAACTCCGCCAGCGCCGCGAGCTCCGCCCTGGGGCCGCCATCGGCGAGGTGATGCCAGCTGCCGCCTGGGCGCACCGCGGCGCCGCCGTCGAGCGACGGTAGCGTCTGCAGGCGCCCGAGCAGCTCGCCGATCGCGACGATCCCTCTCGCCGCGCGGATCGCCGCGCGACGATCCCTGCGGAGAACGTCCTGCACGAGCTCGGTGACAAGCACCGCCTGGCCGTGCAGCTCGCTCAAGGGCTCCTCGACGGCGACGCGCTCAGCAGGGTAGTCGAGCTCCGCGAGCAGTCGCAGGATCTCGGTGTCGCCCTCCGCCTGCGCGAAGGGCCGCTCGGCGGGAAAAACGCGCGCGATCCAGCTTGGGCCATCCTCGCGGTTCACCCTGTAAACGCCAAGGTCAAGCTCATCCAGGCCGCCCACCTCGATCCCGTGGACCTGCGCCAGGTGCCCTGGCAGCTGCTTCACACCGACGCGCGCGTCGGTGCGGCTCATGCTCGCCTCACCGCATCCAGCAGCAGCCTGTGAATGCGATCGTCGTCGGTCAGCTCCGCGTGGAAGGCGACCGCGATCACGTCGCGCTGGCGAGCGGCGACAGGGTGCCCGTCGACGCTCGCGAGCAGCTCGACCTCGGGGCCGTGCTCTGCGATCCAAGGCGCCCTGATGAAGACCGCGCGCAGCGGCCCACCCTCGACACCAGCGACATCTAGGTCCGCCTCGAAACTCCTCACCTGGCGCCCAAAGGCATTGCGCTCGGCACGGATGTCCATCATCCCAAGGTGCTCAGTGTCGAGCATGATCAACCCTGCGCAGGAGCCAAGTATCGGCGTGCCAAGGCTTGCAAGGTCGCGCAGCGGCTGCGCAAGCCCCTCGCGCTCCACCCCCAGCGTCATCGTCGTCGACTCCCCGCCTGGGATCACGAGTCCCTGCAGCGAGTCGAGGTCGCGTGGCACGCGCACCTCTCGCACCTCGGCGCCAAGGCCACGCAGCATCTTCGCGTGGGCCTCGTAGCCCCCCTGAATCGCAAGCACGCCGATCAACGGCGTCCTGCCGCCTGACAAACCGCTACCAGCCGCGCTGGGCGAGAAGCTGCTCGCTATCCAGCTTCGAGCTCTCGAGACTTACCATCGCGGTGCCAAGGCCGCGCGAGGCGGCGGCGATCCGCTCTGGGTCCTGCCAGTGGGTGCTCGCCTCGACAACCGCCTTCGCGCGCAGCGCAGGATCTTCGGACTTGAAGATCCCAGAGCCGACGAACACGCCTTCGGCGCCCAAAGCCATCATCAGCGCCGCGTCTGCGGGCGTCGCGATCCCGCCGGCGCAGAAGAGGACGACCGGCAGCTTGCCTGTCGCCGCGACCTCGCGCACGATCTCCAGCGGCGCCTGGTGCTGCTTCGCGGCCGTTGCGAGCTCGTCCTCGCCGAGTGCCTTCAGAGCCCTGATCTCGCCCATGATCTTGCGCATGTGGCGTACCGCCTCGACGATGTCGCCAGTGCCCGCCTCGCCCTTGCTGCGGATCATCGCGGCGCCCTCGCCGATCCGGCGCAGAGCCTCGCCGAGGTTCGTCGCACCGCAGACGAAGGGCACCTTGAAGGCCCACTTGTCGATGTGGTTGAGCTCGTCGGCGGGCGTCAGGACCTCGGACTCGTCGACGTAGTCGACCTCGAGCGCCTGCAGAACCTGGGCCTCGACGAAGTGCCCAATCCTCGCCTTCGCCATCACGGGGATGCTCACAGCCTCCTGGATCCCAGAGATCATCTCGGGATCTGACATCCGCGCGACGCCGCCGTCCCTGCGGATGTCCGCGGGCACTCGCTCGAGCGCCATCACCGCGGCAGCGCCCGCGTCCTCGGCGATCTTCGCCTGCTCCGCGGTGACGACGTCCATGATCACGCCGCCCTTCAGCATCTCCGCCAGGCCCGTCTTGACCCTGAATGTCGCTTCGTCTCTCATCTCAGGAGCCAGTCTATCTGTGCGGGGGCGCGAAGCTCAGTCGATCGACCCTGGCTCGGCGACCCAGACGCTCGCGATCCCAAGCGCACGACAGAGCGGGTCGAAGTGGCGGTCGTAGTGCAGCACGCCGGCGCCGCGCTCAGCCGCCGCGGCGGCGATCAGATAGTCGGCCGCGGGCAGGCGCCGCTCACCGCGCAGCTCGCGCGAGGCGCCGATCGCGGCCTTGCAGGCGGCATCGGTGACCGGTGCGCTCGGCATCTCGGCGAACGTGAGGTCGAGGTCGGCGAAGGCTTCCTGGTCAGGAGCGCTTGCGAACAGCTCGAGCGCCACGACCGGGCAGGCAAGCAATAGGCCCGACTCGAGGCTTGCCAGCCAGCGGTCGAAGACGACCGGGTTCCGTTGGCGGTTCCAGGCCGAGGTGTCGAAGACGAACGGTTCGCCTGAGCCGTAGGGCTCAGCGTTCGGCATGCAGACGTTCGGAAACGGAGAAGTCGTAGCGATCGTCCTCGCCAGTGGCGATCCGGCGCAGGTGATCGATCGCTTCCTTGTAGCCACTGCGCTCGCCGCGAATCGCCTCCGCCCCGCGCACCGCGAGGTCCCTCACGGTCTGCGAGCGCGAGCGCTCGCCGCGCAGCTCTGCGATCGCTGAGCCAAGCTCGGCATCGACCGTCACCTGGATGCGGGGCTTGGTCGAGGGCATCAACGAAGTGTACCACCGAGGTGACACATATTGAGATGGATGGCTGTGCGGGTTGGCTGCGCGAATCCTGCCCCGTCGCATGCGACGGGGGCTCCCAACCTTCTCGACTACTTCAGCCGGAAGGCCTTGATGCGTTCGTCGTAGGAGTCGCTGTCGCGCGAGTAGACGGCGTAGGCGAGCGCCTGGATCACGCTCAGCAGCGCCGTGTGCGAACGTACGAACGCGGGCGTCGAGGAGGAGTAGTAGAGCTTGATGTCGGCGAGCTTCGCGACCTCGGAGAGCGTCGCGTCGGCCAGCGCGGCGGTCTTCGCTTTGCGGTGCTTGGCGAGCTTCATCGCTCTGACGACGAGCGGGTGCGGCCTGCCGGCGGAGAGCGCGATCACGAGCGTGCCCTCGTCAATCCTGCCAAGCCTGGAGAGGACCTCCTGCGACGGACTGGCCGCGAGCTCGACGCGCAGCTCGAGCAGCATCAGCAGATGCCTGAGGTAGCTGGCGAAGAAAGCCATCTGGTCGGTGCCCGCGACGAGGATCTTCTCGGCGGCGACGATCTCCTGCACGAGCGCCTCGACCGAGCTCCTGGAGACCTTGTGGGCGGTCTGCTCGAGGTTGACGTGATCGGCGACGATCGCCGTCTCGAACTCGTTCTGGTCGAGTGGGAAGAGCGGCACGCCCTGGCTCTCACTACTGCTCGGCTGGGAGTGCATGCGCCTGTACTCCTCGCGCGCGGCCGCCTGCAGCTCAGGGAAGCCCTCGAAGCCGAGCGCCTGGGAGAAGCGCACGACCGTCGAGCTCGAGGTGTTCGCCCTTCTGGCGAGCTCCTCAGCGGTCTGGAAGGCGGCCTCGTCGAGGTGGTCGACGATGTACTGGGCGACATCCTTCTGCGACCTCGAGCATTTGTCGAAGCGTGACTGGATGAAAGTGGAGAGGCTCTGGTTCGGTTCGAGTGCGAGCGGAGACTCCGGCTTGGCCTCGAGGGTGGCGGTTGTATCGAGTGTGCGCTTCATCGGCCGTGTTGTTCGACGCCATCACCCCTCACTCCTCCAAATACCCACGCAAAGCTTCAGACAGGCATGCGCGGCCGCTGTTGCGAGGAAGCTGCGGATATCCTCAGCGCCGTGGAGACCGCGAAGCTGCGCAGCAACTTCCCCGTGCTTGCAGACCGCTGCTATCTGAACGCGGGCACCGACGGACCGCTGCCCCAACAGGCGGTTGACGCCGCAAGCCAAGAGCTCCTGCACGCCGCCGAGCAGGGACGCACGAGCGAGCACTTCGAACGCCGCTCGCAGCTGAGCGAGCAGCTGCGCAGCGGCTACGCGAGCGCGCTTGGCTGCGAGCCCGCAGAGCTCGCGTTGAGCACCTGCACGACCGAGGGTCTAGCGATCGTGATCGACGGGCTCAGCCTCGGTCCTGGGGATGAGATCGTCACGAGCGACGAGGAGCACCCAGGGCTGCTCGGCGCACTCGCTGTCGCAAAGCAGGTGAGCGGCGCGAGCGTGAGGATCGTCCCGCTTGCGCAGGTCGCTGCCGCAGTCGGACCGCAAACGCGTCTTGTCGCCTGCTCGCACGTGAGCTGGATGAACGGCTGCCTCTGCCCCATCGACGAGCTTGCGCAGCTGGACGTGCCAGTGGTGCTCGACGGCGCCCAGGGCGTCGGCGCCGTGCCCGTGGACGTGAAGGCGCTTGGCTGCGCCGCCTACTCAGGCGCAGGGCAGAAGTGGCTCTGTGGCCCCGATGGGCTCGGGATGCTCTACGTCTCACCCGCTTTGCGCGAGCAGCTCGCGGTGCGCCGCCGCGGCTACTCGAACATGGTCGACCCAAACGAGGGCCTGGAGGCGAGCCTGCACGAGGACGCGCGTCGCTTCGACACGCTCTGCCTGAACGCGGAGACGCTCGCGAGCGGGCTGGCGGCCTGGCGGGTGCTGGAGGACGCGGGCCTCGATGCCGTTCACGAGCGCGCACGAACCTTGGCCCAGCGGTTGGTCGAGCTGCTGGAGCAGGCGGGCCGCACCGTCGCACCACGCGCGCAGACGACGCTCGTCTCCTTCTCGAGCGATGACGCGACCGCCGAGCGCGACAGGCTGAAGGGCCTGGGTGTGCTGCTGCGCGACATTCCTGGTACAGGCATGCTGCGAGCCTCGGTCGGCGCCTGGAACGATGAGCATGACCTGCAGCGGCTGATCGACGCGCTCGCGCCAGTCTGACGCGCCGACGAGGCTCAATATCGTGGTCGCGACCACGATGCGAGAGGCAAGAGCCGGGGGTAGCTTCGGCGCATCCGCAAGTCACGCATGCAAACCACGCCGCGAACAGCGCGCAGAGGCCTGCTCGCCTGCCTGCTGCTCGCTGCTGGCTGCGGCACGCTGGCCGTCGCCGCCGCTGCTGAAGCTGCTCCCTGGGAGGTGATGCCCTCGCCTGCGGGGGGCGGCCTGCAGGGCGTCTCCTGCGTGTCGAACAGGGACTGCACAGCCGTCGGTGACCTCGGCGGCGATCCGCTCGTCGCCCACTACGAGTACGACGGCGGCAAATGGGCCGAGCAGTCGATGACCGAAGCGGGCGGCTTCAACGCGGTTTCGTGTCCAGCGGGCTCCGTGCACTTCAGCGACGCCTCCGGCCCGATCGATGGCTGCGAAGAAGTGAACATCGAACCGCTTTCGGGGACCGCGCAGTGCGAAGTGTCCTATGCAAGCGTTCGCCACGAGACAATCCTCGCCGAATACTCAGGCTCAGGCTCCTTCCTGCCGTCATCCACGAGTGAGGATCTCGCGGTCGACCAGCAGCCGACGGCGGCGACGCTCGCCGTCTCCAGCAACCCGACGGCCGGCCAAGCCATCACCTACACGCTGAGCGTCTCGCCCGGCCCGGACGGTGGCAGGGCCGCATTCAGCGACGGCGGCAACGCAATCGCCGGCTGCGCAGCGAAGGCGCTGACCGGCGGCGTCGCGACCTGTGAAGTCACCTACGGGCAAGCAGGCAGCCACGAGATCGAAGCCGTCTACTCAGGCGACGCGGACTACGCGCCTGCGAGCGCCGCAGCTAGCGCGAACGTCCAGGCGCCCGCAAAAGCGACCGCGACGAGCACCGAGGTCACAGCGGTGCCCACGAGCCCCACGAGTGGCGGGCTCGTCCAGTACACCGCGAGCGTATCCCCTACCCCCGACGGCGGCGCCGTGTCCTTCAGCGAAGACGGCAAGCCGCTTGCGCGCTGCGCAGCACAGCCAGTCGCACACTCCGAAGGCGTCGCGAGCTGCGTGGTTACGGCGGGCAGCGCTGGGACGCACGCGATCGAAGCCACCTACTCCGGGGACATCCTGTTCGGCCCGTCTTCGGGCTCTGCCTCCGTCTTCGTCGGCAGCGGCGGTGGCGGTGGTCAGCAGAACAGCACTCCCCCCGACGCCGACACGGGCTCGCCGGAGCTCGTGAGCGCAAGCGGCGCAACGCTCACGGGCCTCGTCAACGCGCGCGGCACCGACACCACCTACCACTTCGAATACGGCGAAACGACGAGCTACGGGCAGAGCACGTCCGAAGTCGACGCCGGCACGATCGAAGGCATCTTCGCCAACGTCACGCTCAGCGGCCTGACGCCGTCGACCAGCTACCACTTTCGGCTCGTCGCAAGGAACAGCCTCGGCGTCAGCGACGGCACCGACGGCACGTTCACGACGATCTCTCAGCAGGTGCAGGGCGCGCCCAACGTCGAACTGCACACGGTGACGAACAAGCCGGCCAACAGCCAGCAGCACACCCTTGCCTATGTTCTCTTCCAGGCGCTCGTGCAGAGCCCGCTGGCGGGCAGCGTCCACATCGTCGCGCAGCTCGCCGATGGCAGCGGCTCGCCCGTGAGCTCGCAGAACGCGAGCTTCGCGATCGCGCCGAACTGGGTCGCGGCGCCCGCGATCAGACTTCAAGTCAAGCCGAGCGAACTGCTGGGCGGGCCGGCGCTACATCGTGCGCGCGGTCGCGACCGATGCGGCAGGAACGGCTGAATCCCAGCCGCTACGCCCTTCGGGCGCGAAGGCGGCGCCGGCGGCAGCGTGCTCGTCCGCGCCGAACGCCTGACGGGCAGCGGTGTCGTGCAGGCAAACGGCGGCGACGCATGCCTCACCGGCGGACCGCCAAGCCTCCTCCCAGCCGGCGAAGGGCGCTGCGGCGTGATCGCTGGCACCGGTGGCGGTGGCGGCGGCGGACGCGTCGCGGTCTATGCGACCAGCTGCGAATGGACGGGCGCGCTCGCCGCGCAAGGGGGCATCGACCAGGCCGCCTACGAACTCGCCCACCGTCACGCCGAAGACCACGAATACAACTGGGAATCCGAGCTCGAAGAATCCGCCTTCGCCACCGGCCAGAACGGCAGCGTGTACTTCCATCAGGAATCGGGCAGCTGCACCAACCCCAACGAAGAAGGCAGCCTCACCGTAGTCAAAGAAGAACGCCCGAAACTCGAAGTGTTCAAACCCAAGCCGGCGCTGAAAGTCGGCAAGCCGAGCCTCAAAGCAGGCAAGGTGCTCGTCCCGCTCGCCTGCGCAGAAGCACCCTGCAAGGTCCAGCTCGAGCTGAGCACGAAGCTCACCGCGAAAACCCAGGGCAAAGGCAAAGGCAAGGGCAAGAAGGGCAAGCGCAGCAAAGCCAAGTCGCTCACGGCGCTCCTCGCCAAGCAGACGCTCGAACTGAAGGCCGGCGCCCAAAAGACTGTGAGCATCTCGCTCGACAGCACCGGCGAACGCCTGCTGCAATTCGCCCACAAGTTGAAGGTGCAGCTCACGGTCTCGCTGCTCCCGACTAGCTCGACAGGAGCGAAGTCCGTCGTCAAGACGACAAGCCTCACGCTGACCGCGCCGAAGCACGGCACGCGTCACAAACGCCACAAGAAGCACCGCGGCTGAGCCGCAGCCTGCTCATAGCCGCCAGCACAGCAGATACGCTTTGCGCTCGCGACCCTGCGCAACGGGGTGCGGCAGCGGTGATGAGCACGACCGCCAGCCGCCGGAGGGCGCGAGGTCCAGCCGTCCACACCGGCAGCCAAAGCCGATACGTGCCATCTGCGATGAACGCCACCTCTGAGACGAGCACATCTGCCCTCTCCCAAGCAGGCCGCTCACGGTCGCCACAGGCGGCTGCGCTGAGCAGGCCTAGGACCGTCGCGAGCGCGATCGAGCGTCTCGCGCTCGTTGCGATCCTCGCGCTCTCCGCGGCGATGAACACCGTGAAGCTCGCCCAGAACGGCTACGCGAACAACTTCTACTCGGCGGGCGTGAAGTCGATGCTGCGCTCGCTGCACAACTTCCTCTACGTCTCCTCTGACCCAGGCGGCCTGATCACGATCGACAAGCCGCCGCTGTCGCTGTGGCTGCAGGTAGCAAGCGCGAAGATCTTCGGCTTCGCGCCGCTGTCCCTGCTGCTGCCAGAGGCGATCGCAGGCGTGATCTGCGTGCTTGTGCTCTACCTCGCGCTCGCGAAGCCGCTGGGGCGCGGAGCCGCGCTGATGGCCGCGCTCAGCCTCGCGGTCTTTCCTGCGTTCGTCGCCTCCTGCCGCACCAACGATCCCGACGCGCTGCTGATCCTGCTGATGTGCCTCGCCTGCTGGCTTGCGCTGCGCGCGATCGGCAGCGGGCGCCTGCTCACGCTCCTGGCAAGCGCTGTCGCGATCGGCCTCGCCTTCAACACGAAGACGCTCGCCGCGTACCTCGTAGTGCCAGGAATCGCACTCGCCTACGCACTCTGCGCCCCAGAGCCGCTGCTGCGCCGCGTGCTGAAGCTGCTCGCCGCGGGCGTCTTGCTCGCGGTCATATCGGTTGCCTGGATGGCCTACGTCGACCTCACCCCCGCGGCGCACAGGCCCTACGTCGGCAGCACGACGGACAACTCGGAGCTTGGGCTCGCCTTCGAATACAACGGCTTCGGGCGCCTCGACGGGCAGACCGGCGGGCCCAACGAAATCCCGAATCGCCCCGGCGCGTCAGTGCCGCTCGAAGGCAAGACGACAGCGAAGGGCCCGCCTGGCAGCGGCGCGGAGGCGCAGCCGGCGACGATCCTCAACCTCGCGCCTTTCACGCCAAGCTTCGTGGAAGTCAAGCCCGTGCCACCGATCCCATCTTCGCTGCTGCCAGACGGGCGCGATCGCAACCCGACGCCGTTCGCGAAGTCCCCGGGGCCGCTGCGACTGCTGAAGAAGGGCCTGAATACCGAGGCGGGCTGGCTCGTGCCGCTGGCGCTGCTCGGGCTGGTCGCGCTCGCGCTCTGGATCCTCGACTGCTGGCGTCATGGCGAGGGCGATGCCCGCGTGCAGGCGCCGGCGAAGGGCGCTCAGTCGTCCGCGCAGAGTACCCAGGCGTCCACGCAGGATGCGTCCAGGCGTGCGGGCTGGGAGTCGCGCCGCCGCGACCCGCGGCTCGCGGCGCTGTTTGTCTTCGGCGGCTGGTTCCTCGTCGAGGCGGTCTTCCTCAGCGCCGCGAAAGGAATCGTGCACCCCTACTACAGCTCGGCGCTTGCGCCAGGTGCGGCGGCGATGGTCGGCGGTGGCCTCACAGGCTTTGCCGCGCTGATGCGCCGCAAGCGCGGCTGGGCGGCGCTGTTCGCACTCGCGGTGCTGCTCACCGCGATCGCTCAGGTCACGATCTTCGACGGCAACCACTACATGCGCTGGTTCGGGCCGGTCCTGATCGCTGTGACGGCGGTCCTCGCGCTGATCGCGATCGGCACGCGCGCGCGTTCGGTCACCGTCTGGGCAACGCTCGGCGTGCTGCTGATCGCGCCCACGATCTACGCCTCGGCGACCTGGGGCACGCCGGTCAACGGCACCTTCCCCGTCGCAGGCCCGCGCGGCGCGCCTGGCTATGGCCACTACAACGTCAAGCCCGAAGAGCTGCGCTCCTACAGAAAACTGCTCGCCTATCTCGCCCACCGTCATCTCGGCAGCCGCTTCTCTGTGCTCACGGTCTCCTCGACCGTCTCCTCCCCGCTGATCCTGATGGGCAGCGACGCCGCCTCGCTGGCCGGCTACAGCGGCACCGACCCGGCGGTGAGCTCGGGACGCCTCGCGCACATGGTCGCCGAGGGAGAAGCACGCTACGTGCTGCTTGGCGGGCCCTACTCCAACCGCGGCGGCAACAGCGCGACGAAGGCGACGCTCGCCGTCTGCCAGATGGTGCCCGCGAGCGCCTGGGGCGACCGGCGCCTCACTCCTGTCGACTTCGCGCTCTTCGACTGCGCCGGGCGCGCGCAGGCGCTCTTCGACTGGCACCCCAGCTGAACGAGCCGCGCTGGAGCGCTCGTGCCGGCGCCCACGAGCCGCCTGGAATCAGCGCACCGCGATCGTCTTCACCAGCGGGCGAGCCTTGTCTCCGGCTGAGTTGGTGGCGGTGGCGGTCACGCGGTAGCGGCCATGCAGGCGCTTTGGCAGCTTCACGTGCACGGTGCCCGCGCGCTTGGCGTGCAGCGTCGCCGTCTTGACGTCCTTGCAGACCGTCTTCGCATGCAGCTTGCCCTTGCGGCGCATGTGGGTTGTGTGGCAGCGGGCGAGCTTTACCTTCACGGTCGCTCGCTCGTTGACGTGCAGCGAGAGCCCATGCTTGGTCAGCTTCAGCTTGGAGAGCACCGGCCGCTGCGTGAGCTTCGGAGCTTTGCCTTCCTGCTGCGTGCCAGTGGAGGATGGGCCGCCCGATTCATGTTTCGTGGCCAAGGCTGCACAGGTGCCGCCTTCCGCGAAGAATTCGGCGCTGCCGTCCTGCCCTGCGCTCTGGGCGATGTCTTCGCCTTCGGCGCCCTGGTCGCTGCCGCCCTTCGCCTGCAGGACGCCAGACCATTCGCAGCTCGTCGCGTACACCGCGACCCTGCCGCCGCCACCGGCGCCGCCGTCGCCTCTGGTGTTGCACGTGTTGCCTTCCGGCAGCAGCGGCGGGCCTCCGGTCAGACATGCCCAGCCGCCGTCGGCCTTCACGACGCCGCTGCCACTGAGTCGTTCGGCGTGGACGAGCACGCTGCCGCCTGCCCCGGCGCCGCCGTCGTCGGCGAACGGGGTGGGGTCGTCTTCGTTGGGTCCGTTGGCGTCCTCGCCGTCTGCTGAGAGCAGGCCGTCGAGCTGCAACGTGCTGGCGGTCACGTCGAGCACGCCGCCACCTGGGCTGCCGACGGTCGTGTCCCAGCCGCCGGCGCCGCCGCCTCCCGGCAGCGAGGGGCTGCTTGGATCGTCGTAGGTCGAGCTCGGCCGGTCGCCCTCTTCGGGATAGAGGTAGCCCGGAGGCGCGCCTCCCGCGCCGCCGTGGCTGCCGCCGTAGTCCCTGACCGCGGGCGTCTGCCCTGGGGCGGTTTGCGCGGCGCCGCCTTCCGGTTCGGTGCTGGGTTCGTAGCCCGCTGGCCCGCCTGCGTAGCCGTGGCCTGACATGTCGATCCTGCTGGTCGCGTCGACCTTCAGCGTGCTCGCCGTGACGTCGAGGTCCTGGTCTGCGAATTCGCTGGTGAGATCGGAGCCGCCGAGCACTTCGATATCGCCGAAGCTCGGGTTCTGAGCATAGGCGCGCGCCTCCCCGCTGAGCACGAGCTTGCGTCCTGCGCCTCCCCACGCGTCGGCGATCGGAGTGCCGTCGGGCGGCGGGTAGGTTCCGGCGGGACGCCCGCCATCGATCGTCAGCGTCCCTTCGGGGAATTCTCCCTTTCCTTCCTTGATCGTGCCGCTGCTTTCGAAGGCAACCTGCTGGGTGAAGAGCGTGCCTGCGCCGCCAGTGCCGGCGAAGTACTCGTCGTCGCCGCCGTCGCCTGAATACTGTTCGTCGACGCCGCCATGGGCGTGCGCGGAGCCGCTCCATTCGCCGTCTTCGCCGTAGATCAGCGCAATCCGCCCACCGCCGCCCATGCCGCCGAAGCCGTTGAAGCATGGGAGGCAGTAGCCGCCGCCGTCTGCGCTCAGCTGCCCGCTGCCTGCGAGTGACTTCGCCGTGAGGTAGATCGAGCCGCCTGCGCCAGCGCCCGCGCCGCCGGTGTCTCCTTCACCGAAGCCGTGTTCGAGCCCGTTGCCGTCAGCATCGATCCTGCCTTCGATCCTGACGGAGGCCTTTGGGGCGGCGATGCGCACCACGCCGCCGCCATTGGCGCCGTAGTCGACGTCGTCGCCGCCGCTGCCGCCGTTGCCCGCAAGCGTGGGCGCGAACGGATTGTCAAAGGTCGGGCCGCGTCCCTGCAGTTCCTGCCAGTAGCCCCAGTGTTCGCCTATGAGGCTGCCCGAGTAGCCGCCATAGCCGCCGTGGCTGCCACCGTATTCTTCCTTTGCGCCGCCTGGAGCTTCACCGAGGGGCTTGCCGCCGACGTCGTTGACTCCTTCGCCGCCAGGGCCGCCCTGACCGGCGACCGTCACCTTCGAGCTGGAGCCGATCGTCACGTCCGCGCTGGGGGTGAGCGTCGCTTCTGAGCCGCTGAGCAGGGCAGGCGCTTCGAAGATGCTCTTCGCGAAGACGTTTTCAGCTGGGGCGTTGACGTCCTTGACCGCCGAGATCGACGTCGCCCATTTCGTCAGGTCGCTGTCGCTGTTGTACGCCTGCGCCGCTCCCATGATGTCGTTGAGGTCGGCGCTGCCAAGGTCGATGTGAGTGCCTTCGACGATGAGCTTGTCGACCATTCCGACGACGCCTGCGGCAAAGGCGATGTCAGGCGCCTTCAGCTTTACGTTGAAGCCCGCGATCACGCCGCCAAGCGAGATGATCGAGGCGCTGGAGCTGATCGTCGGCGTGGTCGTGAGATCGAACAGGTCTTTGCCGCCGATCGGCAGGCAGATGAGGACTCCGCCTGGCAGCAGGACCAGCGGCTTGGAGCCCGATTCGAGGTCGCCCTGGATGTAGGAGGGCAGGCAGACGAACACGAACTTTTTCTGGTCGGTGTTGATGCCTGGGCAGAGCGATTCGAGCCCTTCTTCCTTTTCTTTGGCGCTCGTGCTCTGGGTGCCGCCCGCGTTGGCGGTCTTCGACCCAACCGTCCCGCAGCCGCCGGTGCAATCGACGGGGTTGCAGTTTTCGTTGGTGTGAGCCTGGTTGGCGCCGTCATATCCTTCGCAGAAGCCCTGCTCGGCTTCCTGTACTTTTCCGACGACCCCGTTGCTCCCGAGCAGGCCCCCGAAGGTTTCTGAGAGGGCCAGTTCGAAGACCCTGCTCATCGCGCCCTTCACGATCTTGTCCACCGCTTCCTGGGCGACGCTTGGAGGCTGCGTTTCCGCGACGATCTCGGCGGCCAGCAGGTTGAGGTCGACGCCGACGCTGAAGCTCTCGCTGCCAAGACTCTGGTTGAGCGTGACCGAGTAGCCGTCGATCGTCCCACCCGAGGTCGCATTGCCAAGCGTGATCGCGTCCTTTGAGTACTTCGCGCTGACCGTCGCGACAAATGTCCCCCCAGCGCACTTCTTCGCTTCGAAGGTGACAGATTCCGAGTTGGTGTTGAGCTTCAGCGTGAATTCGCAGCCTGCGACTTCGCCGCTGTAGGAGAAGACGCCTTTTTCTTCGGCCTGAGCGGCAGCGGGCATCGTGGCGGCGGCAAAGCCCACCACAACTGCGATCGCGGCCATCAATGTCCTGATCCGCACAGACTTGCTCCTTCCAGGGTGAATGCCAGTCCACGCCGATCGATCCGCTCATCTGGCGGCCTGCGACACGGCGGCTGACGTCAGGGGGTCAACCGACGATCGCGGATCGACGAGCCGTTTGCCCTAGGGTCAACCCCAGGATTTGCGATGGGCCACACGTCCTTCGGCGCCTGTCGCCGCGGGCAGATGTGAAAGCCGGTTGCGTTGATGAGAGCCGCGCCCTGCGGCCCGACCCCAGGCGCGCTCACTTGTAGCAGTCCTCCATGCCCTGGCAGTCGGTGCAGTAGCTCAGCACGCCTGGTTCGTAGACGCATTTCCCGTCCTGACAGGCGCCTTTCTGGCAGCTTCCTTCGCCGCACTGGTCAGGGCAGGTGACGCCGCAGGCGCCGCAGTTGGCCTCGCTGCCGCAGGTGCTGACGCAGGCATATTCGCCGTCTTCTTCAGGACATGCCGTCCACCATTTCGCGTCGAGCGCGCCGGTCACGCTGGCGTAGGTCTCACAGTCCATGCAGCATTCGCAGACCTCCTTCTGGCCCGCGTTGTACGCTTCCTGACCGGTCTGCGTCGCGCTCACCTCGTGGTGGTAGACAGCCGCGACCGCGAGGCAGAGGAGGTAGTCCTGCGTGTTGAGGATGCTCTCGGCGATGCTCTTTTGCGGCCATTCCTGTTCACAGGCCTTGATCATCGAGCCGAGGAAGTTGCTGTCGCACCCCGCCTTTTCGTTGCCACAGGTCCCGTAACAGCAGTCGTGGCCCTCGCAGGCGTAGAAGAAGTTCGCGAGGTCGAACGGCGTGTCTGGGATCCAGTCGCCGTGACCGAGGATCGGCAGGTCGATCCCGGCTTCAGGACCGCAGCCGTTGAACGACGAGGTGTTCCCGTTTGGCACCGACTGCGGGCAGCCCGGATACCATTCGCCGCGCGCTGGGCTGCCAGGCGAGCACTCCTTGCGCTTCTGTTCCTGGCAGGAGCCTCTGATCACGGTCTTCGCCTGGTGCGCGAGCGCCTTCGCGGCACGCGCGACGGTCGGCGGGCGCGTGGCGAGCGCGGCAAGGGCGAAGGCGCCGCCGAGCTTCACGAGCTGGCGGCGCGAGAGACCGTCGGCAGCGGCAAGCGCAATCCTGTCGAGCCGCTCCTCGCCGTCGCCTGCGCCACGCGCCTCGAGCTCAGAGCGGCCAGTCATCGCCCGCCTCACTCGCTTTGTCGCGCGCCGCGTCGAGCGCCTTCTTGCTCTTGCCGATCGCAACCAGGGCCGCATTCCCGTCGCTTGCGGCGTTTGCCTTCGCGAGCTGCTCGAGGCTCACCTCAAGCTCCTGCAGCGCGCCGGCGACGAGCTTCGCATGCCCGCCGTGCTCGTGCAGCACTTCGTGCCGGAGCTTGGCGAGCGTCGCGCGCAGCTCGTTCATCGGGGCGGTCGGCAGCTGCTGGGCGTTGGACGTGAGCGCCTGCTGGAGATGATGGGCAACTGCGTGGCTCTGCTTGAGCACCTGCTTGCGCTTGCGCGCGAGCAGCGAGCGCGACCTGCGGCGGCGCAGACGCGCCGTGATCGCCCCTGGACTCACCGCTCCCTGTCCCCTCCACTCTGCCCTGCCGCAATCGCCTGAGCCATCGCCGCCTGCCGCACCTCAGCCTGCCCCTGTCCGTGCTCCTGCTCCTGCGGCCGTTGTCCTACCGCGAGCGCGATGACAGCGTCGGCGCCGATCACGGGCGGGGAGGCGACCGCGCCGCCGGCGTCGAGCAGCAGCCCGCTGGGCGTGCCTCGTGCCCCCAGCAGCCGCATCACCTGGCGAGCGGGGTCGAACAGCACCGGCGCCTGCAGCCCCAGCCCAGCCTTGTCCTGACGGGCGCCGCTCTCGACGAGCAGCAGATCGGGCGCCCGCGGGGAGCGATCCGCCTCGAGCGCCTGCAACTGGGGCAACATCCGCCTGCAATAGGGGCAGTGAGAGTCCCAAAGCACGATCAGCCGCGGCCCGCGATGTGGCCGCGAGAGATCTGTCATGCGCCCTGTGGCGTCAGGCAACGCGAGGGGCGGAACCGCCTCGCCGATGCCCAGCGTCCAGGGCTGGTCGCTGCCGCTGCCGCTCATCGCCACGACCCTGCCAGAAGCTATGCGCGCCGCGAGCAGCCGCACCTCGACGGTGCCGCGCGCAAGCGGGCTCACGATCCTGCCCTCCGCGTCGATCACGACGGCTGACGGCGTACCACTCGCCTCGTAAGCGCGAAAAGTCGAGCCGTCTTCGTCGAGCAACACGTAAACCAAGCCATGCTCCTCCAACATCGCACGGTTACGATCGGCTGAGCCCCGGCTCAACAGCGCGACTGTCATAGCGTTCGCCTGCTGACGCTGCCAGCCCGCGATGTCAGGCAGAAGCGTGCTGCACGAGCCGCACGCAGGATCTGAGAAGACCAACAGCAACGGCACGCCCGCCACGAGCAACGACTTGCGGGTGCGCCACTCGCCACCCAGCTCCGCAAGCGCGAAGTCCGGCGCCTCACGGCCCACCGGCAGGCCCGCCGGCGCATCGGCGGCAAGCTTGCCGCCTCCCACACCACCAGGAGCGCCACTTCCGCCAAGCCTCGCCTCGACCGCTTCCAGGCGGCGCAGCAAGCGCCCGTTCTGACGCAGCAGCACGAGCAGGAGCCAACCCTGGAGCGCGACGATCCCAAACACGACGATGCCCGCGGCGAGCGCGATCGCCACCGCCTCGTCAAGACTGCCCACCCAGCCAGTCGCGCTTGGCCCAGAGCCGTCCCAGCCGACGGCCGTGACCGCCGCCGCGAGCACGGCAAGCAGAACTGTCCGCACGAACGTCGCAAAGCCGATCGCGCTCGCACTCAGCTGACCGAAGCAATGGCACTCATGCGCCTTGCCGCGGCGCAGCGAAAGCCCGATCGCACACGCAAACACGAGCAGCATGAGGGCCGCAGCGAGCGCCGCCCAGCGCGCGGATCCGCGTCCCAGCAACATCCCAGCGATCAGCAGCTCGCACAGCGGCACGAGCAGGCCAAAGCCACCCGCGAGCCGATCTGGCACCCCGAAGTCCGCGACCGCCCTGCGCGAGCCAGCAAGATCAAACAACTTCGCCACGCCCGCGACAACGAACACGAGCGCGAGCATCAGCCGACTCGCAAGCAGCACCGAGGCCATCATCGTTCGCGCTCCTGCGCGCGCCGCACCCGCCGACCGCGCGGCCGAACCCTGGCTCCGAACACCACGTTCACGCAGCCGACCGTAACCGTCGGGCACAGCGTTTGCACTAGGGTCAACCCCAGGATTTGCGCTGGGCTATGCGTCCTTCGCCGCCTGTCGCCGGTCGAGCGCTCGCGCGACGCCTCGACGCCCGCAACGCCTCGACGCCCTGGTCAGGGTCAGTGCAGCTCTCGCCCGCTCCGGCAGGAGCCTTCGCGGCGCTCTCAGGCGAGCTTTACCTTGATCGGGCGGCTGATCCGCTGCTCATGGCCGCTCGGGTCGTGGGCACGGATCGTCTCGACCGCGTGCACGAGCTTGTGCCTGTGCGCGTTCTCGTACTTGCGCCCGGCTTTGCTGGCCCTGAGCTTGACGGATCCCTTCTTTCCCTTGGCGATCGAGAAGCGCCCGCTGGCGATCACGACCGTCTTCGTCTTCTTCTTCGCCTTCTTGGGCTTCGCCCTGGCGATGGCGGCGCCGGCGCCGGTCTGCTGGATCGCGAGGATGACGGTGCCGGTGCAGTGGCCGCTGCCAGGCCCGCCGCAGAGCACCGTCGCGAGGCCGCCGCTTGCGTTCAGGTGCAGGATCGTGCCGATTGGCACGACGTCGCTGAAGCTCGCGATCACGGTATGGTCGGCTTCGACGCTGGAGAACGTGCATGTCGCGGACTTCTGGTCGCTGGCCACCGAAGAGCTGGCTTCATCGCCCGAAGCGCAGCCTGACCAGGAGCTGAACACGTACACGCCGAGCGCGGTCTGCTTCGCGACGGCCTTGAGCGTCACCTCGTCGCCTCGTTCCACCGTGCAGGCGCCACCGCTGCACGTCGCGCCGAGCCCGTTCGCGGCGCTGCTTGCCGTGATGGTTCCCGCATACCCAGGATTGACCTTGCCCGTGACCGTGTACTGCGGCTGCTGTGAGCGGAAGTACTCGCTGGCGGATATGTTGGCTTGCACGTCATTGACGGTGCAGGTGGGGGCGACCACGTTCCAGCACGCGCCAGACCATGGCCCGTCGGTGTAGCCCGCCGCTGGATGCGCGGTCAAGGTGACCGAGCCGCCGGCGAACACCGTGCATTCACCGGCGTCACACCTCGCGCCCGGGCTCGAGCTGGAGGCGCTGACGAAGCCGTTGGCGGGCCGGCCGCTGCCGGGCGCAACGCCAGCGCCGGACACCGTGAAAGAGGCAAGCTTGTCGAAGTCGACGGTCTGCCCGAAGATCGGGCTCTGCAGGTCGGTGAGCGAGCAGGTCAAGGAGACCAGCGACGCGGGAGGGCATCCCGGGATGTTTCCCCAGGACTCCAGCTGGTATCCGATGCCGGGGTAGGCGTTGAGCGTGAGGTCCGCCCCGGGCGGCAGAAAGCACGCGACGCCGTCGGAGGTGAGGCAGCGGCCTTCCGGCGCGTCGGTCTGGGCAGATACGCTCGAGCCTCCCCAGTCGCCCGTCTCGCTGCCGAGCGCGAGCGCCACCTGCAGCCATTCGGAGACGGTGTCATCGAACGGCTGGCCCACCTGGACCGTGCAGGTCGGGTCGGCGGCCTGTATCTCTTCGTAGAAGCCCTCGCCGCAGTGACTGCCCCATTCGCGCAGCCCCCATCCGTTGTCGTTGTCGGAGTGGTAGGTGAACGTCACGGTGCCCATGTAGGGGACCCAGCAGGTCGAGACGGATTCGCAGTAGGCGCCGGCGGTGGCGCTGGAGACGCTCACCGGATTGTGGGCCCCGGCCTCGGTCACCTCGCGCGCGACCGGCCCGGCGTATGAGACGGTCTCCTCTGAGGAGCCGTGGTCGGCAGTCGTCGCGATCGCCGTGAGGTATTGCGGCAGCTCGCCATATGCAGGCGGCGTCCAGCTCCAGTCGCCGGAGTCGTCGGCGGTGACCGTCGCGAGCACGCCGTCGAGCTCGGCGACCTCCCCTGGAGGACCGGAGCTTTCAGAGCCGATCAGCTCCACGGTCGAGCCCGCCGGCGCCATTCCTGAGATCACGCCGCCGGCATCGCCACCGCTGCTTTCGATCACCGGCGGGGCAGGGCCGCCGTATTCGCGGATGTAGAAGCGGCTGCCAGCGACAGCGCCGGTGTTGTCGTAGAAGCTCGCGGCGCCATCGGACTGCACGACCACTCCGTAGGTGAACCCGACGAACGTGTTCGGCGGAGCCTGGAGCGCCGGGTCGCCGACCTGCACGCCAAGCGCGTCGTGGCCGACCTCGACCCCATAGCCGCCGTCCGCCAGGGGAACGGCGAGGCTGTTGGCGATCAGCTTCGCGTCGTCGCCGTCGAGGTAGACGCCCCCGCCGGCTCCCCCCTGGTCTTCGACGTTCAGGGTGTTGCCCTCGATCAAGTCGCCTTCGCCGGCGTCGACGTAGATCGCCCAGCGCTCGGCGTCGATCGTGACGCCGTCCACGGGCTTGTGTGTGAACGAGTCGAGCCCGCCCACGAGCAGATCGTCGCCTGCGGTCTCGACAGCGGGGACGGTGGTCTCGGGGCTCTGGGAGAGCGTGTCGTCGGTGAGCGTCAGGCTCGTCGCGGCGCTCTCGCCGTAGACGAGCGGGGTGGTCTCGTCGTTCGAGCCGCCGGTCGAGTCGTCGAGCTTCAGCCCCGTGATCGTGACGCTTGGCGCTTCGACCTCGATCACCCCGTCGCCGCTGGCGCCGTCGGTGACGGCGGCCGCCGAGATCTGCTGGCAGCCGCCGTGGCCGGCGCCGTTGAGAGTTTTCGCGCAGCCGTCGATCGTCAGGTGCGGATCGGTGATCGCGGGCAGCCCGGCCGCCGGAAGCTGCACGGCTCCCAGTCCGGGCGCGAACTCGATCGTGTTCGCGCTCGGCTTGTCGTTCGCCAGGTCGACCGCTTCGGTCAGCGTCGTCTTGCCCAGCACGCTGCCTGCGCTGGTCGTGTCGACTTCGAAGGTCGCCGCGAGCGCGGTCGGCGCGAAGGCAAGAGCGCCCAGCGCGACCGCGCAGGCCGGCAGCCGGCGAGCACGTCGTCGAGACGCTCCGTGAGGCGTGCCCCTCATCGCAGGCTCATCGTCCTCGCGCGCGAGAGTGCGAACAGGAGGCCAGCGCATCATCGGCTCGCCGACTCCTGGTCAGGCTCTGGGCATGCTGTCGCGATCACCCGCTGCAGCTCGGAGATCAGCTCGAGCCAGCCCTCGAAACGCGTGCGCGCGCAGTCGGCGCCCTCGATCCACCCCACGATCGGATTGGGCTGCTCGATCTCCACCCGCAGTGTGATGTGTTGCGACCCAACGCCCATCCTGGCAGCGTCGCAGCCGTGGGCGCCGTTTGCCCTAGGGTCAACCCCAGGGTTCTTCAGCCCGGCTTGCGAAGCATCTCGGTGGCAGCGGTAGAGCGCGCCCGCTGCCCGTCCTCGACGGAGGCGAGCAACGGCTCGAGCTCTCCGCGACCGCTCACGTCGAGCTTGCGATAGGTGTTCGCGAGGTGGTACTCGACTGCCTTCACGGTCACGAACAGCGCCTGGGCGATCGCGCGGTTGCTCATCCCGCTCGCGGCCATCTCGGCGACGCGCCGCTCGCTGGGGGTGAGCGAGGCGAGGCCATCGCGAGGCTCGCCGCTTGCGTGCGCGCCCGCGGCGGCAAGCTCTATGCGGGCGGTCTGCGCAAGTGCCAGCGCGCCGCCGTCGCTTGCCTGTGCCAGCCCGCGGCGCAGCAGCTCCCGCGCGGCGGCACGGCGGCGGCTGCGGCGCAGCGCGGCGCCGAGGTCGACGAGGACGTGGGCGCGCTCCAGTCGCGGAGGCAGCCCATCGAGCGTCGCGAGCGCCTCGCGGTGCAGCTCGATCGCACGCTCCCCGCGCTCGGCGCGCGCGGCGGCCCGCAGCGCCCGCGCGATCGCCGTCGGCGCGCCACCGCGGCGCGCGGCCGCAAGCGCGCCATCTGCGAGCTGCCGTGCCTGCTCACGCTCGCCGGCGAGGCCGGCGGCAAGCGCGGCGTCGGCGTGCCATGGAACCGCGCTTGGGCAGTCCATCCCGGCGGCGGTGAGCATCTCGCCGGCGCTCAGCAGCACTGTCAGCGCTTCGGCTGGGCGACCTTCGGCCACCAGCAGCCGGCCGCGCGCGACGAGGATCATCGGGTACTGCGTCGAGGCGCGCAGCACGGTGTCCTCCTCGACGATCGCGAGCGCCTCGCGCGCCGCCTCTGGGTCGCCACGCTCGATCAGGCCGAGGACGAGTATCGCGGCGCCTGTGCCAAGAAACGCCGACCAGCCGTCGTGGCGCGCGTCGAGCGCCGTCTGCGCGTCAGCCAACGAGTCGTTGATCCTGCCCTGCGTGAACAGCGGCCACGCGCGGCAGTAGCAGGCGTTCGCGAACGCCATCGGCGACCCGCGGTCTCGCGCGTCCGCGAGCGCGGCGTCGCACACCTCGATCCCGCGCTCGGACTCGTCGGCGACCATCAGCGCGCCCGTCACCAACGACCACGTCATGCCGTCACCCGATGCCGTCTCGAGCAGCTGCCCGCCGTCCCATGCGCGCTCGGCGAGCGCGACCACCTCGGCGCGCTCGCGGCCTTCGAAGGCGCGTTGCATCGCCAGCTGAGCGAGCAGCTCGCGCTCGCCTGGCGTCGGCTGCTCGCCCGCCGGCGGCAGCGTCGGCACCGGAGCGCGCATCGCCTCGGCGCGCATCGAGGCGAGCAGGCTCGCCGCTGACCACCACGCCGCGCGCAGCTCCTTGCGAAGCTCCGAGACAGGCTCCTGCAGGCACTCGAGTCCCCGTTCGAAGGCGGCGACCGCGGCATCCAGCTGTCCCTGCAGCGCCAGCGCCCGGCCGAGGTCGGCGCAGATCCGCGCCTGAGCCTCGCCGCCGCCCACGAGCTCCGCCGCCGTCTGCAGGCGCTCGACGGCCTCGGGACGCCCGAGGGCCGCCTCGGCGCGTCCCAGCTCGGCCAGCAGCGCGGATCGCTGCTCCGCCGGGACGGGCTCTGCCAGCGCACGCGCAAGCCAGTCCGCCGCGGCCTCTCTTGCCCCCTGTGCCAGCGCGCGCGCGGCTGCTGCCCGCAGCGCCGAGACGACCCAGCGATCGCCCCGGCAGCCCGCCTGCACGAGGTGGACGGCGACCGCCTCTGGCTCGGCGCCGTCGCGATCCAGCAGGCCCGCCGCAGCGCGGTGCAGATCGCCGCGCTCGCCGGCGCCGATGTCGGAGTGGATCGCCTGTGCGACAAGCGGATGCACGAACCCGAGCGGCTCGCGCCCATCCAGGATCTCCTCCTTGGCAAGCGCGTCGAACGCCCGCGCCGAGGTCTCCAGATCCAGCCCGGCGAGCTCGGCCGCATGCGAGAGCAAGGCGTCGTCGCCGAGCACCGCCACCGCCCGCGCGAACGCCATGCAATCGCCGGACAGGCGACCCAGCCGTACGAAGACCGCACGCGAGACGGACTCAGGCGCCAACCGCGAGACGGTCTCCGCGGCCAGCGACTGCGGCGGCAGCTTTGCGAGCTCGAGCAGCAGCTCGTGCAGGTAGAACGGGTTCCCGCGCGTCATCGTCGCGCAGGCATCTGACAGTCCGCCGGCGACCTGCGCGCCCAGCGCGTCTGCGACCAGCACCTCGATCGCCTCACCCGACAGCGGCTCCAGCGTGACGTGCTCGACGCGCGCGTCGGCGGCGATCACCTCGAGCGTGTTGAGGTCGCTTCCCGGCTCGCGCGGACGGCGCGCCAGCACCACGGCGACCGGCAGATCCTCGAGCCTTCCAAGCAGGTACCCCAGCATCTGCAGCGACCCTGCGTCCACCCAGTGCGCATCGTCGACGCACAGCGCGAGCGGACCAGTCTCCGCGAGGCTCGCGACCACCCACAACAGCGCGTGCGCCACCGACAGCACCGCGTCCCCCGGCGGGCCGGCGAGCACGGGCGCCGAGCGATCGAAGATCGGCGTCGCAGCGGCCGCTGCACCGGCCAGCAGCGGGACGCCCGCCGCCTGCGCCTGCGCAACTGCGCCTCCCAGCAGTCGCCGAACCAGCCCCCAGGGAACCGCGCGGTCGAGCTCCTCGCCCCGCGCCCGCAGCACACCTACGCCATCTCCTTCCGCGCGCAGGACGGCCTCCGCCAGCAGGCGCGACTTGCCGAGCCCTGCGGCGCCCTCCACGACCACCAGCCCGCCAGACCCCGACCGCGCCCGCGCGACCAGGCCGCCAACCGCTGCGAGCGCCGCCTCACGCTCCAGCAATCGGCCCGCGCCGTTGGTCGCCTCACCGCCCGCCATCGCTGCGAGTCTATGGCCGGCGGCCACCAGGCAAGCATCGAGGGCCTCTTGCGCCCGCGCGCCTGCAACCCCCGGATGCGCCAGTGCACGGACCTGCTGCTTCGCGGACCTGCTCCTTCGCGCTCAGGCGCAGACCTCGAGGTCGCGGCCGAAGGCGCGCTCGAACAGCTCGCCCTCGCGCCTTGCCGCCCAGCGCGGCACCGCGGTGTCGCCGTCGGCGCTCAGCTGTAGGCGCACCGTGCCGTTCTTCGCCGCGAAGCTCGTCTGCGTGACGAGCTGGTCGCGCGAGCGCTCGAGGTCCTCGGCGAGGCGCAGCAGCGTCGCGCAGCGCGCGAGCCGTTCGCGGTCGCGCTTGCCGAAGAGCGGCGCGAGCGAGCCGGGGTCGGGCATGCCCTTGCGGTGATAGCGCGCCGCCTGGGCGATCACCGCGACCTCCACGGGCGCGAAGCCTGGCAGGCCAGCGTTGAGGATCAGGTAGCGCGAATGCTTGTGGTGGTCGTCGTAGTCGACGGACATGCCGATGTCGTGCAGCATGCACGCCGCCCACAGCAGCTCGCGCTCGACCTGCTCGCCCGGGTGCAGGCCGAGCTCGGCGAGCTCGTCGAACATGTGCAGCGCGAGCTCGGCGACGTGCCGGCTGTGGGGCGCGTCCATCGCGTACCTGCGCGCGAGGTTCATCACGCCTTCACGGCGCACGTCGTCGAACAGCGGCTCCTGATCAGGGTGGGCTGGATCGGCGAGATGGCGCTCGAAGAAGACGCCCTCGCGCAGCCCCGCTTCGGTCACCTCGAGGCCGTCGAGCCCGCCCGCGAGCAGCACGCCCTCGATCGCGAGCGCGCCGGCGAGGATCAGGTCGGCGCGTGCCGGCTTGATCCCCGGCACCTTCGCGCGCTCGGCGGCAGGCATTGCCGCGAGGCGCTCGATCAGCTCGCCGAGCGCCTTGCGCGTGAGCAGGAAGCCCTGCACGCCTGTGCTCGGCAGCCCCGCTGCGCGCTGGGCGGCGACCGCGAGGTTGCGCGCGGCGCCGCCAAGGCCGACGATGCGGTCGGTGCCGCGCAGCCAGTCCACCTCGGCAAGCTGCTCGGCGACGTACTCGCGCAGCGCCTGCATGCGCTCGGGATCGGCGGGTCTGGCGGGGTCCGGGTCGAGCGCGAAGCGCTCGCTCATGCGCACCGCGCCAAGCGGCCAGGAGCCCATCTTCTTCGCCCTGCGCTCGCGCACGCGCACGAGCTGCAGTGAGCCGCCGCCAAGGTCCATCACGCAGCCGTCGGCAAGCGTCGTCGAGTTGACGGCGGCGAGGTAGCCGTAGCGGGCCTCCTGCTCGCGGCTGAGGACCCTGATCGACAGGCCGCTGCGCTCGGTGGCGGTGTCGAGCAGCTCAGTCGAGTTCTCGGCGTCCCTGATCGCGCTCGTCGCGACCGCGTCGATCTCCTGCCCCTGCAGGCCGCTTGCGCGGCAGAAGTGCGCGAACACGTCGAGCGTTGCGAGCGCTCGCGCGATCGGCTTGGCTGCGAGCCTGCCGCTCGCCGCGAGGCCCTCGCCGATGCGCACCGGCTCGTAGATCTCGTCGGTGCGCTGCCACCAGCCATCGCTGGCCGTCGTAAACACGACGAGCCGGAACGAGTTGGACCCGAGATCGACCACTGCAAGGCGCGACTCCATCGTTTTGAGCCTATTGCCCGCGGCGGCTGGCTCAACCCGCGGCATGAGGCATCCACCGCAATCGCCGGTGAAGTGCGGGCAGCAGCTGCTCAGTCGTGCTTGGAAAGCTTGTCGGCGAGTGCGTCGCGAGAGCCGATTCCGAGCTTGCGGTAGACGCTGGAGAGGTGCCCCTTCACCGTCTGAGTCGTGACGAAGAGATGCTGGGCGATCTCCCTGTTGCTCGCACCGGAAGCCGCCATCCGGGCGACGCGCAGCTCGCTCGCGGTCAGCGCCTGCACGCCACTCATCCAGGGTCGGCGTGGGCGCGCACCGCTGGCCAGCAGCTCCTCGCAGGCGCGCTGGGCAAGCGGCGCTGCGCCGGCGCGGTGCGCGAGCTCGAGGCCGCGCTTGAGTGGCACGCGCGCCTGCGCGCGGCGACCGTCGCGCCGCAGGTGCGCCCCAAGATCGACGAGCGCGTGCGCAAGCTCGAGCGGCGCACCGGCATCCTCGAGCGTGAGGACCGCCTGCTCCAGCGCAGCCTCGCGCTCGCCGGGCGGCGCGACCCTGCCGAGCACGCGCAGCGCGATACCGGCCGCGCGCGGCGTGCACGCCTCCTGCGCGAGCGCAAGCTGCTCACGGGCCAGCGCAAACGCCTCGGCGCAGCCCTGCGCGGCAGCACCGCCTGCGCAAGAGCCCTTCGCCGCAGAGCCGTTCGCTGCGGGAGCCCGCGTGGCTTCGGCCTGCGCCGCAAGCGCCAGCGCAAGCTCCGCGCGCCAGCCGACCACGTTCGGGCTGGTCACTCCCATTGCGGCGCAGACCTCACCGCATGCGCGCAGATCCGCGATTGCGGCAGCAAGCTCGCCAGTCGCGAGGTGCAGACGACCGCGCGCTTCGAGCAGCGTCACGCCCGCCGGCGTGCCCGCGAGCGGCCCTGGCAGTGGCACCTGCGCAAGCAGCGCCGCCGCCTCCTGCACGCGACCGAGCTCCTGCAGGATCAGCGCAAGGTAGCTCGCGGTGAAGGGGATCGTGAAGTGCAGGCCCTGCTCCTGGGCGAGCTCGAGCGTGCCGGCGAGGTCGGCCTCCGCCTCGGCGAGCGCGCCGGCGCGCAGGTGCGCGAGCGCCCTGAAGGTCGAGCCGGCGAGGGAGCCCAGCACCGAGCCGCGGGCCGCGGCGTCCGCGAGCATCCCAGCCGTGAAGCGCAGCGCCTCGTCCAACCGTTCGGCGAGGATCAGCGCGAAGGCGGCGTGCACCGCCTCGATCGCGGCGCATGACTCGGCGGCGAGGAAGCGTCCGCCGTCGAGGCCATGCAGCACGAGCTGCTGCACGCGCTCGGGCGCCGCTCCGCGCAGCGCGAGCATCAGCGCGAGGTTGAGGCGCAGCGGGCGCGCGCCAGCAAGATCGCTCTGCGCGCCGATCGCAAGCAGCCGCTCGCGCTCTGCCTCGTCGGCGCCGCCGCCACGCATGTCGAGCGTGCGCAGCGCGAGCAGGCGGCCGTCGATGCGCAGCGCGAGATCCTCGGCGCCGGCCGCGCGCGCGTCCGCGGTCGCCGCTTCCAGCAGCTCGAGGGCGGGGTCCCACTCACCCTGGAAGAGCAGCGCGTCGGCAAGTCGCCAGCGCAGGCCCGCGCGCAGCGCCGGATCCTCTGCGAGGTCGATCGCGGCCTCGAGGTGAGCACCCGCCTCGGGGCTGCGCAGCAGCAGCTCTGCGTCGGCGAGCTCGGCGAGCGTCGCGGCGCGCACTGCCGCCGGCGGTGGCTCCAGCAGTGCGCGGCGCAGGTAGGTCGCCGCCGTCGCAGGCGCCCCCCGGCGTGTCGCGGTCGCGGCCGCCGCTCGCAGCGTCTCGACGTTGCGGGGCTCGCCCTCGGCATCGGCCTGCAATAGGTGTGCCGCGACCGTCTCCGCCTCGGCGTGCTCGTCGCGCAGCAGCGTGGCCGCGGTCGTGTGCAGGCGCGCTCGGCGGCGCGGCAGCAGCGTCTCGTAGACGGCCGCCGTCACGAGTGGATGGGCGAGGGTCAAGAGCGAGCCGGGCTGCTGCTCGAGTATCAGCCCCTCGCGGCCGAGGGCGCTCGCTGCCGCGGTGGCCTGCTCGAGATCCAGCCCCGCAAGCGCGGCGGCCTGGCGCACCATCGCGCTGCCGTCGAGCACGGCCAGCGCACACGCCAGCTCCGCGGCCGCAGGCGCCAGACGTGCAAGCCGCAGCTGCACGTTGCGTGTGAGCCCGTGCGGAGCGGTGTCACCGAGGCCGGCGGCGGCCTCGGCGTTGGGGCTCACTCCACGCCGCGCGAGCTCGGCCAACAGCTCGCGCGCCGCGAGCGGGTTGCCGGCGGTGATGCGGTGACAGGCTGCCGCGAAGCTCGCGTGCGGCGCTGCGCCAAGCATGCTCTCAGCCAGCCTCGCCACGGCCGGCGCACTCAGAGCCTCGACGTGCAGCACGCTGATGCGAGCGTCGCTGACGAACGTGCCAAGCAGGCTGTGCTCGGTCTCAGCCCCACGCTCAGCCTCGCCCGCGAGCTGCCGCGTCGCGACGACGACGAGCACGGGAAGGTTCTCGATGCGCGCCCGCAGATAGGCGAGCCATTCCAGCGAGGCGAGGTCAAGCCAGTGCGCGTCGTCGATCGCGAGCAGCACTGGCCCCTGCTCGGCAAGGCCGGCGAGCAGCCAGTAGAGGCCGTGCAGCGCAGCGAAGGAGCTCGGCGGCTGCCGAGCCTGCCCCAGCTCCAGGGCTCCGGCGCCGAGCGCCGCCGCACCCCATAGCAGGCGCTCGCGCGCCTGTGTAGACAGTGCCTGCACGGGCGGCTCCAGCAGCTGGCGCACGGCGCCGAGCGCGAACTCTCGCTCGAGATGGCTGCCGCAAGCACTCAAGACGGCCAAGCCAGCCGTCTCGGCCAGCTCACAGGCACGACGCAGCAGCACCGTCTTGCCCTCGCCCGGGCCGCCGAGCACGCTCACGAGCGAGCCGCGACCGGCGGCCGTCGCGTCGAGCAGCGCGGCAAGGCGCTCGAGTTGCGCATCGCGCTCGAGCAGGCCGCCGCCGAGGCTTCCTGCGTACTCCGGGTCCTGCGCCAGCGGGACCTGCTGCGGGGCTTGCGCAGCTACGCGCCCCGGCGCCGCGCGCGCGGGCGTCTGATCGGGTGACATTCGGCTGGCGTCCAGTTGGTCGGCGCTGGAAAAGACCCTACCCAGGGTAGGGTGACAGGACCGCGGGCGGCTGGGATGCTGGACGCATGTCAGCGGCGGCGGTGGCACTGCGACGATGCCGGCTCGTGCTCGCCCTCTCATGCGTCTGCACGGCGCTGCTCTATGGCGCCTGCGCGGGCGCCGCGCTCGGAAGCGAAGCGAGCATCGGCTTCGACGACCTCTCCGCCGGGACGCTCGTCAGCGACCAGTATGCGATGCAGGGCTTGCAACTGGGCAGCGCGTCGAGCTTCGGCCAGACCCCGCCCGCCGACGGCGACTGCGGCTCGCCGAGCGTCGAAGTGGAATCGGCGGCGACGCCGGCGGTCTCCGCGCCCAACTATGCCCTGCTGCCCGCCTGTCCCTCAGCGGGTCCGTTCTTCAGCGGCACCTATGGCGCGTTCTCGCACCCCGCCAGCTCGGTTGCGGTGCAGGTGCGTGCAAGCCTTGCAGCCCCGGCGCCAAGCGAAGTGCTGCTCGTCGGCTACGACGCGAGCGGCGCCGAAGTAGCCAGCGGACACGGCGAGGCGGGCGCGGGCGCGTGGCAGCCGATCTCGATCGGCGGCGAAAACGCCCAGATCAGCTACATATCGATCCGCACCGCAGGCGTCGGCGAGTCGCCGATCGCAATCGATGACCTGAGCTTCGTCGGCCAAGGCGAAGAACCGGGCGGACCCGGCGGCTCAGGCGGCGAAGGACCCGGCGCAGGAGCAGGTGGCGGCTCGAGCGGCAGCCAGGAAGGCTCCACCGCCCCGAAGCCGCCAACCGCGGCGCTCGCGCTGAGCGGCACAGCCGTTGCCGGCGGGCTGACGAGCTTCACGGGCGCCGGCTCGAGCCCAGGCGACGGCAGCATCATCTCCTACGACTGGGATTTCAACGACGACGGGCGCATCGACACGAGCACGGGCACGAACCCCGTCGCGCAGCTCGCGCTGCCGCCGGGCCAGCATACGGTCGCGCTGACCGTCACCAACTCGAACGGCGAAAAGGCGACCTCGAAGCTCGGCGTGATGATTCCGGCCCCCTCGACGCTGCAGTTGCCCGACGGCGGCGAAGGCCCCTGCGAGCCCAGCTACGAACACGAACAGATCGAAATCCTCGCCGAATGCATCCAGACGCTGCCAGGCGGCGGCTATGTGATCAGCACGCGCCAGCTGGACCTCAACGGCATGATGCTCGTGCCCGAAGGCGGCGGCAAGGGGATCTTCAAGATCCAGACGGTGCAGCGTCTCGGGGTCGGCACCTACACCCTGCTGTCAGGCTCAAACGTCAGCTTCGAGCTGCTCAACACGCCGATCGGCAACGTCGTGCTCGGCGGCCGCGACCTCGAAACCGAACCGATCCAGCTTGGCGTCCATGTCTTCGTGCCGCCGAAGGTCCAGCTTGCGCTCGCCCAGGCGCCGGCACGCACCGCCGCCAACGAATCCAAGAAGTCGCTGATCCTCAGCTTCGCCGTCGGCACGGAATGCTCGGCCACCCAGAAAGCCGCCACCTGCTGCCCGAAACGGCAGAACACCTCCTGCGAGACGCTGCCAGGGGGCTTTCCGATCGGCGGCCAGGTCAACGCCTACGTCGGCAACAAGGGCGAAATCCTGCTCACCGTCCAGGTCGCGCTCGATCTCTCCGCGGTCAACCTGCAGGCGACCGGCGCGCTGGAAATCAGCGCTGACGTGAACACGGGCATCAACCTCGACTCGCTGCAGTTCACGATCCCCGAAGCGGGGCTCGCGGAAGTCTTCAAGATCGAAAAAGCCTCGTTCACCTACTACTTCCCCGACGATCCGGAAACCTCCAAGCAGGACACCTGGCAGGCGAAGGCGACGATCGTCTTCGGTCCGCTTGGCGAACCGAAGATGGAAGGCTCGCTCGCCTTCAAGAAAGGCCAGTTCCATGAAGCGTCGATGCTCTTCACCGCGCCGACGGGCACAGGCGTGCCGATCTACCCCGGCGTCCTGGTCAACCAGCTTGGCGGCACGATCGGCGTCGAACCGCTGAAGTTCGGCGGCACGATCGGCGCAAGCATCGCCACCCAGCTCGAGCTAAGCCTCTCCTTCCTCTACCGCGAAGCCGAAGGCGAAGAACTCGGCTTCTTCGGAGGGCAGGGCAAGCTGTCCTTCAAGAACGACGAAATCGCCACGCTCGCCGCGGATGTCTACTCCGACGGCTACACCGACGCGCAGCTGAAGCTCGACCTGCACTTCCCCTTCGACTCCAAAGAACCCGCGATCGAGGTTGGCGGCGAAATCGGCTTCTGGGACGAACCCAAGTACGGACACTGGGAAGCCGACGGCAACGTCCACATGAAACTGTGGATCATCAACGCCGAAGTCGCGGGACTGGTCAACAACGAAAAGGCCGCCGGCTGCCTGAGCGCGTTCGGCGGCGGACTGCAGGGCAGCTACGCCTTCGCCAACGGCGAAATCAAAGGCGGCGCCTTCATCGCCAAAGACTGTAGCGACGAACTCAAGCAGTACAAGGAAGTCCAGGTCGAAAAACACAGCGGCGGCTTCGTCAAATTCGAAGCCCTGCAGCCAGGCCCGCTGGGAGCCCATCGCCTCACTGCAAGCCCATGGGCACACGCCTCGGCGACTGGCGCAGAAACCATCTCCGTGCCATCCGGGCAGTACGGCGACGAGCTGCTGATCGAAGCCAGGTCGGGCACCCCGATCGTCACACTCACCTCGCCGAACGGCAAGCACAGCTTCACTACCCCGACGACGCCAAGCACAGCGGACGGCCTCGACGGCCAGTTCATCGCCGCGGTCGCCCCCAACCCCCACCAGGTGATCGTGCTGCTCGAGCACCCCGAAGGCGGCCGCTGGCAGATCGAGCCCACCGCAGGCGGGCCAGCGATCGCGAAGGTGCAGGGCGCGACCGACGTGCCGCCGGCGTCGATCCACGCCCGCGTCCGCCATCGCCATGGGCACGGCCTTGCGCTCAGCTACCGGATCGCGAACTTCGTGCAGGGCATGAAGGTGCAGTTCGTCGAACGCGGACGCGACAGCACGCAGGTGATCGGCACGGCGAGCAAGCCAAATGGCACGTTCGCCTTCAGCCCCCAGGAAGGCCTCTCGCGCCCGCGCCGGCTCTACGCCGACATCTTCGGCGCGACGGGCAGCGCGAAGCGGCCGATGCTCGTCGGCCACTTCCGGGCGCCGGCCGCACAGCGCGGCGGGCGCGTGCGCGGCCTGCGCTTGGTGCGCCATGGCTCGACGGCGCTTCTGAGCTGGCGCACGACGCCTGGCGCGCAGGGCTACAAGGTCACCGTGGAGGGCAGCGACGGGCGCCTGATCACGCGCTTCCCGCGCCGTGGACAGCGCTCAGTCAAGCTCGGCGAAGCGTTCCCCTGGTATTCCTACAGGGCGCAGGTGAGCGCTGAGGCGGGCAAGAACATGCTCCCCGGCCCCGCCGCGAAGGCGAGCCTGAAGGCAAGCGGGCACTCGCCTGGCAGGCCGCCAAAGGCGAGCAGGGTCAAGCATCGCAAAGCCGGTCGGCACGGACAGCTCAAGCGCCGTCGCCGTTGAGCTCGCTGCTGCGCTCGGCGTCCGCCTCCGCATCCGCGTGGCGCAAGTTCTCCTCCTCGACTGCGCCCTGATCGTGGAGGATCGCGTGCGCCGACTGCTGGTCGGCGTGTGAGGCGTGTTCGATCAGCATGCGCTCTGCCTCCTCGAAGCCCTCCGACTCGCCGCCCCCCGCCTCCGTCACGGGCCACTGCGCCGGGTCCGCCTCGGGATCGATCGGACCGCCCCCGATCATCGCCGCTTCGCTTGCGGCATTGATGGCTTCTTCACGTTCGAAGCGGGATTCAAGGTTCATCCTCATGCGCCTCTCTGTGCGCCTACTTACCCTGCGCCCATACCCACAAAACGCAGCGGTGCCATCCGCGAGTCAGCCGGCGGCGGGCGCGCTCTGGCGCCCATCCTCAACGGTCAACGGCTTCGCGATCCGCTCGAGGCTCTCATGCTCCGCTTTGACGCCGAAGAACAGCTCGGCGACGCCGCCGAGGATCATCACGAGCGCGCCGAGGCCAAGCGCGAGGAACACCTGCTCGTAGCTTTCGGTGTTGATCATGCGGCTGAAGACCTGCGGGCCGATCACGCCGCCGATGCCAGTGCCGATCGCGTAGAAGACGGCGATGCAGAGCGCCCGCGTCTCCATCGGGAAGACCTCGGAGACGGTCAGATAGGCGGCGCTCGCGCCTGCGGAGGCGAAGAAGAAGACGACGCAGCAACACGCCGTGAAGCTCGTCGCATCGAGGTGATGGCCCTTGAACAGCAGGCCAGTCACGATCAGCAATACACCGGAGAGGATGTAGGTGCCGGCGATCATCGGCTTGCGGCCGACGATGTCGAAGAGGGGGCTGAGCAGCAGCGCGCCGGCGAAGTTGCCCGCCGCGAAGACCGCTAGGTAGTAGGGCGTGTTGCCAGAAGGCGTGTGGAAGTAGAGGCTCAGCAGGTTGCCGAAGCCGAACAGGATCGAGTTGTAGAGGAACGCCTGGCCGATGAACAGCCCCAGGCCGAGGATCGTGCGCCGCGGGTACATCGTCACCACCGACCTGATCACGAGCGAGAGCGGGATCGTCCTGCGCTGGCGCACGGTGAGCGGCTCTTCGTGCGGCTTTGGCAGCTGCCTCCCGGTCGACTCCTGCACCTTCGCCTCGATCTCCTCGACGATCTGCTCCGCCTCCCGCTCGCGACCGTGGATGAACAGCCAGCGCGGGCTCTCTGGCACGTTGCGCCGCACGAGCAGCACCGCGAGCCCGATGATCGCGCCAAGCACGAAGGACAGGCGCCAGCCGAGGTCCACTGGGAAGATCGCGGTGTTCAGCATCACGACCGCGAGCAGCGAGCCGCCGATCCCGCCGAGCCAGTAGCTGCCGTTGATCGAGACGTCGACGCGGCCGCGGTGCTTTGCGGGAATCAGCTCGTCGATCGCGGAGTTGATCGCGCTGTACTCACCGCCGATCCCCATCCCAGTCAGGAACCTGAACGCGAAGAACATCGCAGGAGAGAACGAGAGCGCGGTAAGCACCGTGCCGATCAGATAGATGCCAAGCGTCAACATGAACAGACGCTTGCGACCGAAGCGGTCGGTCAGCTGGCCGAACAGCAGCGCCCCGAAGCAGGCGCCCGCGATGTACAGCGAGGCCGCCCAACCAGAGATGTCGCCCGCCGTCAGTCCTGCGCCTGCGCCAGGTTCGGCGAGCCGACTGGAGATCGAGCCGACGACGTTGACCTCGAGCCCGTCAAGCACCCAGGCGGTGCCAAGGCCTGCGATCACGATCCAGTGGAAGCGCGACCATGGCAACCGGTCGAGGCGCTCTGGAATCCGCGTCTCGACCGTCCCTGTCTCAACGCCTTCGCTCATGCGTCACTCCTGCATCGTCAACTCTCCGATAGGTCGCGCATTGGCTCTACCCAACCAATCGGGTCGGCAACCAAGCCCCCGACCAGATGCAGACAAGGCGCTACACTCCGTTTCGATGCCTACACACCAGAACGACAGCGACCCGGCCACTGACACGGTGCCAAAAGATGAGTTCGAGGCGTTCGAAATTGCACTTCGAACGCTGTCCGAGCGCGCGCGCACGGATGATGCCTTCGCACACGAGCTGTACAGCGCTCTTTGCAACATGCGTTGGCGCCGCCGAGACGCTGACGCACAGCCCGTCTCGATGAGTTGGCGCTACGCGGGCGGCGTCGTCTCCCATCTCGCCTGCAAGGGAGGCTGCTATCTCGACTATTACTGCTCTGGCAACGAGGGTGTTGTTTCCGCGCACGTTCAAGATGCCTTGGGCAACTTGGGGTGGCTTCCAGATCCGTGGCTGGAGGATCGAGGATGAGAAGCACCAATCGATCGCGGCCGGGACATCGTGATCGGCCGGCGCGCCAGTGATGACCCCTCAAGCTACCCCAGGGTCCGCCCGTGCACCGACCTCGGTGACGAGCCAGTGAGCCGTGCGGTCGACGAAAAAGAGCCCCAGCCGCGTCATCCCGAGGGAGAGAGGCGTACTGGGGCGTTCATCTCGCAGGCTAGCAGCATCCATGGACGGGGATAAAACCCAAGCGTGGATATCCACAGAGCGCTTTGCGCCGTTCTTGGAGCGTGCCACCGGTGACCCAGCGCTGGCCTTCGACCTCTACCTCTGGCACGCTCGCATGTCCGGCGCCAGCCTGACGACGCTTCACCATTTCGAGGTCGCGCTGCGCAATGCAATCGACCGCCAACTGGCGACTGGCCGGCCCCGGATGCCGATCGAGCAGAGCTGGCTGCTCGATCCCGAGACGCTCAGCGACCACGGGATCGCAAAGGTGCACGCTGTACTCGCCCGCCTGGAGCACGAGGGGCATCCACGCGAGCGTTCAAGGGTCATCGCAGCGCTACCCTTCTCCTTCTGGAAGGGTCTCTTCGCGCGCCGCTACGAGCACCTGTGGCGGACACGCCTTCGCCACGCCTTTCCGGGCGTCGGCCTGCGACGCGAGATCCTTGAACCACTCACCGCCCTACACCTATGGCGCAACCGCATCGCCCATCACGACTCGCTGCTGGGTCAGGATCTGGAGCGCCGACTCGCAGAGATGATCGACGTGGCGAGCGCCATCGACCCAGCCTGCGGGCAATGGCTGGCCGAGCACACCGACATGACGGCGCTGCTCCATCAGCGACCCCACGCATAGCAGCATCAAATGCCTAACACGAGAGAACCGTGTTTGCATCCAACGAAGTGACAGATCGCTGCGCGTCAGGCGCTGCTTCAGTGGGTAAGAAGCGACGGACAGGCAAGCACCAACTAAAGGAGGTGCAACATGGTTGCGTTGATCGTGCTGCTGCTGCTGATCGTGATTCTCGGCGGGGTCGGATTTGCGGCCCACCTACTGTGGTGGATCCTGATCGCCGCTGTGGTCCTCTGGCTACTCGGCTTCGTCGTAGGCGGCGCCTCGACAGGCGGCAGGCGGCGCTGGTACGGGCGCTGGTGACTTCGCGAGTCCGCTCAGGGCTCGCTGGGTACACCTATCTCTAGAGCACCTGCCACAAGCGAAGGAGGCAGTGCAAATGGCAGTAGCAACGCCACCGCTGCAGGGTCAGAAGGTTGCGTTCCTCGTCGCCCAAGAGGGCGTCGAGGAGGCGCAGCTTGCCGATCCCTGGCAGGCGCTGCAGCAGGCGGGTGCGATCCCTCTGCTGCTCGCGCCTGAGCGAGGCGAGGTGCAGGCCTTCAAGCGCAGGCGGCGCGGCGCGAGATTTCACGTCGATGCGGCCCTCGACGAGGCGCAGCCCGAGCAGTACGACGCGCTTGTGCTCCCAGGTGGACCTGCCCACTCCGAGCTGCTGGAGACGGATGTGCGCGCGCTTGGCTTCGTGAGGCGCATCTTCTCCGCCGGCAAGCCTGTCGGGACGATCTGCCACGGTCCGAGGACGCTGATCGAGGCGGACCTCGTGCGCGGCCGCAGGCTGACGTCTCCGCCCTCGATGCGAACAAAGATCCGCAACGCAGGCGGCACATGGCTCGATGAAGCGGTCGTGATCGACCGCGGGCTCGTCTCTGCGCGCAAGCTCGAAGACCTGCCAGCGTTCTGCACGACGCTGGTCAAGCAGTTCGCCGCCGCAAGCGCAAGGCGGCGCAAGGGACGCAGCGCACGACCGCGCAGGGCCAGCCCTCACACAGCGACCGCCGCTGGTGCATCCAACCCTCGTGCGACCAACCCACCGACCGGCGCCGGCACACTGACCGCGACGGAGCTGAGGAGTGCCTCCCCCGCGCTGCTGTTCAAGCGGCTGCGGAGTAGCGAGGACAAGGCTACGCACGCCGCTGTGCACGCCGCCCTCGTCGAACGCTTCCTGCCGCTCGCGCACAAGCTCGCGCGCCGCTACATGCGCTCCTCAGAGCCCTACGACGACCTCTCCCAGGTCGCAAGCCTTGGGCTTTTGAAGGCGATCGACCGCTTCGATCCCGACCGGGGCACTGGCTTTTCCTCATTCGCGATCCCGACGATCAGCGGCGAGCTGAAGCGCTACTTCCGCGACGCCGCCTGGTCGGTGCACGTGCCCCGCGGCGCCCAGGAGCGGGCACTTGCGGTCGAGGAGACGAACGTGCACTTGACCAGCCGCGACGGCAGAGCTCCCAACGCACAGCAGATCGCCGACCACATGCATCTCAGCGTCGAACAGGTTCTCGACGGCCTGCAGGCAGGCAGGGCCTACGACACGCTCTCGCTCGACGCACCGCGCAGCTCAGGTGGCGGCGAGGAGGACGACCTCGCGACCGTCGGTGCGACGCTTGGGCGCGAGGACGAGCGCTTCGAGCTGATCGATGCCGACGTCACGCTTGCCGCCGCGGTTCACCACCTGCCGCAGCGCGAGCGCAGGATCCTGCACCTGCGCTTTGTCGAGGATATGACCCAGAACGAGATCGCCGACGTCGTCGGCGTCTCACAGATGCAGGTCTCACGGCTGCTGCGACGCTCGATCGGCAGGCTGCGCGAGCTTGCCGACGACGCGACGTTGCCAGGCGTCAGCGCCTAACAAAGACGAGCCGCCCCTCTAACAAAGACGAGCCGCCCCAGGACTGCTGTCCCAGGGCGGCTCGGTCTCTCTCCGGTCGGGTCAGACGCGCTGCGCCGGTTCCCGTGGCGCGGCTTCTCCAGCCACGGGTGCGCGTCCCGCCGATTCACCGCGGCGGCCGAGACGTTCGCGTGAGCCGCCGCGCCTGACGACAGGTTCATCGCCGACTGGCTCCACAAGCCGTTCAGGCTCGCTGTATCCCGGCTCGCTGACGATGCCTGGCCGCGAGGCGAAGCGACCGACCGCGAACGCTGCGAGCGCCGTGATCAACGCGCCTGGGCCATAGAAGAAGCCGACCATCTCGATCGCCGCGCGGTCGCTGCCACCCAACGGCAAGCCGATGCCAGATTGCAGAGTGCCCGCGCCGGCGTGCCCCCAGAGCAGGCTGAGCGAGGGCCCGATCAGCAGCCAGACGCCGCCTGCGAGCGCAAGCCAGCCGCCGGCTACGCCACTGAGGCGTCGCGATGCCGCGATCAACCCGACGCCGCCGAGCACCGCTGCGGCTCCAGGCAGGATGTCCAGCCAGAGGCGGTTGGTCGTGAAGTGCCAGCTTGCGTCCGGGCTGAACCCGTAGTGGAAGTAGGGGCCGAGGAGCGGAATGAAAATTGCCCAGAGGCCAAGCACCACGATCAGCAGGCCGCCTCCGGCGCCGGTGGAACGTGCGAGTCGCATGAGATCACCTCTCTTGTCGCGTCATTGATCATCTTTCCCGCTGCCGGCAGCGCCCAATCGCCGACTTGCCCGCATTCCCGCTGGAGATGGCGCATCTGACGCCTGGACCGTGCAGCAGAGGCCTGGCTGATACCGTCGAATCGATGCTGCTCTTCGTTCGCGTGCTGCTGCCGCTTGGCTTCCTGATCACTGGCCTTGTCCTGCTCGCGGTACCAGGCACGTGGCGTATCGGCCTCGGCCTGATCGCACTCGCGGCGATCGCCTGGCTCGCCAATGTCCTCATCAGGCTCACGATGAGCAGCCAGCAAGACCGTGACCGCGAGGCCGAGGCGCGAGAGCGCTTCGAACGCACCGGTCGCTGGTCGAGCAAGTAGCCGACCGGACAGGCGCCTCGTCGGACAGACAGGGCGCCCGGTAAGCGTTACTCGGCGAGCAGCTCGCTCAGCATCGCCTTGCCCGCGCTCCTCACTGGCGCGGCGTGCGCGAACAGCAGCGCATCGAAGTCGAGCTGCAGCATCGGACGCAGGTGCTCGCGCAGGCCGGCTCGTACTGTCTCTGGGTCCTCGCCCAGCAGCCAATCTGGCATGAACGCGAGCGACCCGTCTCTGCCGCGCGTCAGCCCATCGGCGAAGGAGAGCGCTCCACCGTCGGGGAGCTCGAGCAGCAGCGTCGTCTCCTCTGGGCAGATCGAAGCCAGCTCCAACGCCTGCACGTCCTCGGCAAGCTGCTCCCCGAAGGCAAAGCCCTCCACCTGCTGGCTTGGCACGAACTCGTGCAGGCCAGCCTCGTGGCAAAGCACAGGACAGCGGAAGCGGCGCGCAAAGTGGGCGCTCTGCCTGTAGTGGTGGCGGTTGCTCAGCACGATCTGTCGCGGCCGCGCGAAGGCCTCGATCTCATCGATGCCCTCCTCTGGCAGCATCGGATCGATCAACGTGCCTGAGCCGACGACGAAGCTGCTGTGGACGGTGCTGTCGATGCCCTCGTGGTGGGCCGTCCAATGCAAGACGCCAGGCAGGATCTCCTCGATCATCGATTCGCATCTTCCCTGTCGAGGCGAGCGGTAATCTCACTGCCAGCAATCTCCGTCTCGCAACGTCCCGCTTCCCCAGGGCGTACGCTCACCCCATGACGAGCCTCATCACCATCTCAGGCGCATATGGCGCAGGCGGCAGCCACATCGGACGCGAGCTCGCGGAGCGCCTTCATGTCCCCTTCCTCGACCGTGCGATCCCTGCGCGGGTTGCGGAGGAGCTTGCGGTGCCGCTCGAAGAGGCGACCCAGTACGACGAGCGAGTGCCAACGAGCTGGCCTGAGCGCATGTTGCGCAGCTTCATCGCCCCTGAAGCGGGAGCCCAGACGTGGCTTGCCGGCGAGACGATCACCTCGGTCGACTTCAACCGGACTGCCGAGAAGATCCTGCTCGAGCAGGCTGCAAGCGGCAAGGGCGTGATCCTTGGCCGGGCGGCGATGATCGTGCTGCGCAATCAACCAAACGTGTTGCGTGTACGCCTCGACGGGCCACTGCAGGCAAGGGTGCAGCGGGCGATGGCGCTCGAAGACATCGACGAGCGCACCGCGGAGCAGCGCCTGCACCAGACAGACAAGGCACACGCAGCCTACGTCGGTCACTTCTATGGCGCCGATCTGTATGACTGCTCGCTCTACGACATCGTGCTCGACGCGACGGCGCTCTCCTATGAGGACTGCGTCGAGTTGCTTCTGCATGCGGCGTCGCTGCCTGTGCGGGCGTCCGCTGTCGAGGCTTGACCTCGCATTCAGCCAGCCCTACGCTTGACGCTCCGCAAGGCCGCCTAAGTTTGGCGGCACCTACGACAGGGCACCAGCACAAGAGACCATGCCTCACTCGCTTTGGAACGGCACCGTCGCCTTCGCGACTGTACGCGTGCCCGTGAAGCTCTACGCGGCGACCGAGAGCAAGACGGTCCGCTTCCGCGAACGCCATGTCAGCGACGGCGCCGCGATCGAACACCGCAGGGTCTGCATCGAGGAGGACAAGGAGGTCCCCTACAAGGAGCTCGTCAAGGGCGTCGAGACGAGCGCTGGCAGGTACGTCGTGCTCACGAAGGAGGAGATCGCCGCCGCCGACGGTCCTGCGGCACGTACGATCGAGGTCGAGCACTTCGTGCGCCGCGAGGAGATCGACCCTGTCTACTACGCGCACGTCTACTACCTTGGGCCTGGAGCCCACGGCGAGGATGGCTACCGCCTGCTGCATGGCGCGATGAAGCGCTCTGACCGGGTTGGCATCGGGCGCTTCGTCTTCCACAACAAGGCCCAGCTCGTCGCGATGCGCGCGCTTGGCGAGGTGATCGCGCTGCATACGATGCACTTCGCCGATGAGATCGTGCCGCCGCATTCTCCCGACGACGAGGACGGCGGGCAGCAGCCGAGCAAGCGCGAGACCCAGGTCGCAGGCACGCTCGTCGAACAGCTCGAAAGCAGGTTCCAGCCGCACCGCTACAAGGACACCTATCGCGACGCCGTCCTTGATCTGATCGCCCGCAAGGCGAGCGGCGAGACGATCGAGATCCCGCAGGAGGAGCAGGAGACCGACGAGGGCGATCTGCTTGCCGCACTCGAGGAGAGCGTCCGAATGCACGGCGGCAAGGGGAAGTCAGGCACAGGCAAGACGGCGCGCAAGCGCACAGCCGCCAGCTCCAATGGGTCGAAGTCCAGGAGTGCCCGTTGATGCCACGCCTGATCCCAAGGAGAGCCTGCTGATGCCACGGCCAATCTGGTCTGGGTCGCTCAGCTTCGGGCTCGTCAACGTGCCTGTCAGCCTGCACAGCGCTGTGCGTGACAAGTCGATCCGCTTCAGCCTCCTGCACGAGCCTGACCACTCCCCCATTCAGACCCGCCGGGTCTGCTCGGAGGAGAGCGAGGAAGTCCCATTCTCGGAGATCGTCAAGGGCTATGAGCTCGAGGATGGCAGCTGGGTGCTGCTCACCGACGAGGAGCTCGAAGCGGCGGCGCCACGCAAGAGCAAGACGATCGACATCGAACGCTTCGTCGAGGAGGCAGAAGTCGACCCTGTCTACTACGAGCGCTCCTACCTGCTCACGCCACGCGAGGAGAGCGCGACGAGGGCCTATCGCCTGCTCAGCGAGACGATGGGCGACGCTCGCAAGGTCGCGCTTGGGCGAGTCGTGCTGCGCGCACGCGAGCGCCTCGTCGTGATCCGCAGCCAGGGTGATTCGCTCGCGCTCAGCACGATGCGCTTCCACGACGAGGTGCGCTCAGCCGATGAGATCGTTGCCGAGATGCAGGCGAGCAAGCCGAGCCGCAAGGAGGTCGAGCGGGCCGTCGCGGTGATCGAGGAGCTGAGCGTTCCCTTTGAGCCTCAGCAGTACCACGACGAGCACAGGGCTCATCTGCAGCGTGTGATCGAGAGCAAGCAGAAGGGCAAGCGCATCGTCGCCGAGCCAGAGCCTCCGGTCGAGCAGCCGCCAACGGTCGCGCCCGACCTGATGGGCGCGCTTGAAGAGAGCCTCGCGAAGATCAGGGGCGAGGGGGCGTCGAGCAAGAAGAGCGCGTCGCGCAGCGCGAAGAAGGGCTCAGGCGCGCAGATGCAGAAGAGCTCAGGCTCAGGCGCGCGCAAGCCAGCCGCGTCGCGACGCTCCTGAGAGTCAGTTGCCGGTAGTCGGCCGAGGAGTCGGGCGTGGTGCAGAGCCCCCGCGCCCCTCTTCGATGCCGATTGACGTCGAAGGCGGCTTGATCTCTTGAGGCGGGAGCGGTCTTGGTGCCATGACTTTTCAGTGTATCGCCAGCGCAGCAAGCCAAGCGAGCGTCTGAGCAATCATCAAAACTCCCAAAGCACCTGAGAGCAGTGACATTCGCCGGACCTTCTTGGCATTCTCCGCGCGAAGCCTCTGATAGCCAAAGCCAGCAGCCGCGAGCCAGCCGAGCGTGTCGGCATCCGCTTCTCCGGCCGCCTGCTCGTAGAGCTCCGTGTAAGGTCGCCCGCATTGACGGCGAACTTGAGTTTCCAGGGCGCGAGCAGGAGCGCCGACACAGCCAAACCGGCGACGAGGACCGCCAACGCAACCCAGCCCCAAACATGCAGGCCATGAGCGCGCACGGTGGTGGCCCCTAGAAACGAGGCCACCAGAGCGTGCGCCGCAAGCTGTGTTCCAGTGCGTTGACGAACCCCGGACACGACAGACTCTTGATCGGCCAAGGCAGCCTGGCCAGCTTCATATGTGATCTGCTCGAGCGTCAGCAATGGACCCAACAGTAGGCATGACTCCGGATGGCTGACGATCGCCCAATCGACGTCTCTGGCGTCGCTGGCCCTGCGTGCCTCAGCTCGGCGGAGCAGCCGCCAGCCCCGGATCGGGCGCCCCGAGCTTCGAGACTTCTGGCGCCTCGTAGGCCTTGCCTGGGCAGCCACCAAGCGCGAGCAGCCGCATGCCGTCGGCCCCTGGCCAGATCTTGCGACGTGGCTCTGCGGCAACTCTCACCATCGTCTCTGGATCGATCGCGTGGCGCTCGCCGTCGATCTCGATCTCGCCGGAGCCGCGCAGCACGATGAAGACCTCCTCCTGGCCGTCCTTTGCATGGTCGTGCTCGGGATACTGCGTCGCGTTCGGCGGCATGTCGATCACCTGCATGCCGAACGACTCCACTCCAAGCTGGGCGCGGGCGCGCTTGAAGGAGCCAAACACGACAGCCTCCATGTCGTCGATGCGACTGATCGTGAAATCTGACATCTGCTGTGCCTCCATCGGGTATATGGACTCATTTGGACCTGAGTGACAATTTGAGGCTCCGACTTCAGTCCGCGACCTCGCAGTCGCTCGCCTCAGAATCACGACCCCGCCGTCGATCGCCTCAGAGTCGCGACCTCGCAGTCGCCCACCTCAGGCGAACCTCAATTGAATCGGGATTTTTAGCACGATCGTTCGTACGCTGTATCGATGGCCGATAAAGTGGGCTCATGGGCAAGGCGGCAACGACGCGGGAGACGATCCTTGAGCGCTCTGTGGACCTCGCCTCCAGCGAAGGCCTTGAGGGCCTCACGATTGGCAAGCTCGCAAACGACCTGCACATGAGCAAGAGCGGCCTCTTCGCGCACTTCGGCTCCAAGCAAGAGCTGCAGCTCGCAACGATCGAGGCAGCCGCCGCCCGCTTCGCCGCCGAGGTGGTCGTGCCTGCCCAGGCATTTCCGGAGGGCGCACCGCGCCTTCGCGCCTACTGCGAGCGCTATCTCGACTATCTCGAGGCTGGGGTATTCGCAGGCGGCTGCTTCTGGGCCGCGACCTCAGCGGAGTTTGACGACCGGCCTGGCCCGGTGCGCGACGCCGTGCGCGCGGGGGTCCTTGCCTGGACAGGCGAGCTCGAACGCCAGGCGGCGATCGCCGGCGTCGAGAACCCAGCGGCGCTCTCCTTCGAGATCTATTCGCTCGTGCTTGGGGCAAACGCCTGCTCGCGCCTGCTCTCGAAGGACGCGCTCTCCCACGCAAGGGCGGCGATCGCACAGCGGCTGCAGGAGCTTGACTGGCGCAGCTGAGCAGCGCACGCCGACAAGGCACCGACCGCCGACAAGGCACCGACCGCCGAGGCTGTCGCCCCCGAATCAACGGGTACGCGCCGACAGAACTCCGACCCTCGCCATCGCCCGAGTCAACGGGCGCGCCTGCGATGTACACCCGCCGACAAAGTTCCGCCAGCTTGATCGAAACTTCGACAGTTTGATCTAAATCTTGCATGGGTATCAGTAGCCGCACTGATGCCCTATAGATCGTTTTCTGCGCTTCCGCCGGATGCGATCCCGCCTCACCTTGCTCCGTCGACCACGGCTCACGGGCACGTGGTTTGGCCGGACGAGCCGTCGAGAACACCGCTGGCAGCGGTGCTGTTCGACCGTGACGGCACCCTCATCGAGGAGGTGCCCTACCTTGGCGACCCTGCACACGTCGCGCCGATGGCAGGGGCCCGCGAGGCGCTGCTTGCGCTGCGCTCCGCTGGCCTGCCGATCGCTGTCGTCTTCAACCAGAACGGGATCGCTGAGGGTCTCGTCGCTGAGGAACAGGTGCAGGCCGTCAACGACCGGGTCGAAGAGCTGCTTGGCCCGATCGACCTCTGGCTCTACTGCCCACATGGCCCAGACGACGGCTGCGGCTGCCGCAAGCCGGCGCCAGGGCTGATCGTACGCGCAGCCGAACTGCTTGGCACGCATCCTGCGGCCTGCGCGATGCTTGGCGACCTTGACGTCGACATGCAAGCGGCTGCGGCAGCGGGAGCGAGAGGCATGCTCGTCCCCAACGAGCGCACCCGCAGGCGAGACCTCGCCTCAGCGCCTGAGGTCGCCCCTGACCTCATCGCAGCAGCACGGCTGCTGCTCGCGGTCAGCCCCCAGGCGCCCAACCCCGCCGCCAGGGCGACCTGACGCGCTCAGCCTGTCTGCTCGGTTGGCCTGATCAACAGCTCGTTGACCGCGACGTGGCGCGGACGCGTCACGATGTATGCGATCGCGTCGGCGATGTCCTCTGACTGCAGACGCTCGATCCCAGCAAAGCGCTGCATCATCATCTCGCGGACGTCCTCGCGCACATGCGTTGGCAGCTCAGTCTCGACCGCGCCAGGCTCGACGAGCGAGACGCGCAGGTGGCGAGACGCGAACTCTTGGCGGGCGGACTCGCTGAAGGCGCCGACACCGTGCTTCGTCAGGTTGTAGACGCCTGAGCCAAGACGCGCGATGCGCCCGGCGACGGAGCTGATGTTGATCAGGTCCGCGACCTGCCTAGGCTGCGACTCTGCGGCCTGCAGCAGATGCGGCAACGCCTCATGGGCGATGTAGAGCAGCCCGTTCAGGTTGAGCGCGATCATGCGATCCCATTCCTCGGTCGGCGCATCGAGCACCGGGCCGAGCAGCATCACGCCGGCATTGTTCACGACCGTGTCAAGGCGCCCCAGCTCCGCGACCGTGCGCTGCACCGATGCCTTCGCCTGCTGCTGGTCGGTCACATCAGCCTCGATCGCAAGCGCCCTACCCCCTCCCTCCTCAATCTCCTTTGCAAGCGCGTTCAGGCGCTCACCGCGCCGCGCGACCAGCGCGACTGAAGCACCTAGCGAGGAGAGCGTCTTAGCGCTCGCCTCGCCGATGCCGCTGCTTGCGCCTGTGACGAGCGCGACGGTTCCATCAAGCCGACCAGCCATCTCTGCTCCTTGCGTTTAGGCGACGAATCTCTGGGCACAATCCTCGCATGGACACAGATACAAGCCAGGTTCCGAACATCCCACTCGCCGAGGACGTCCAAATCCCGCAGCTCGGGTTCGGCGTCTTCCAGATCCCGCCAGCGGAGACCGTCGAGGCTGTCGGCAGAGCGCTCGCCGCTGGCTACCGCCACATCGACACCGCGGCCGCCTACAAAAACGAGGCGCAGGTCGCAGACGCGATCGCGCAGGCAGGGCTCGAGCGCGAGCAGGTCTTCATCACGACGAAGTGCTTCAACGACGACCAGGGCTATGCCGAGGCCAAGCAGGCCTTCGCGAAGAGCCTTCAGCGCCTTCGCAGCGACTACGTCGATCTATATCTCATCCATTGGCCCGTTCCCTCCCACGATCGCTACCTCGACACGTGGAGGGCGTTCATCGACCTGCGCTCCGAAGGGCTTGTGCGCGCGATCGGCGTCTCCAACTTCCAACCTCAGCATCTCGACAGGCTGATCTCCGAGACGGGCGAGGTCCCTGCGATCAACCAGATCGAGCTGCATCCGAACCTCGCTCAGGAGCGGCTACGCACCAAGCACGCGGAGCTCGACATCCTCACCGAGGCGTGGAGCCCGCTTGGACAGGGCCTTGCGCTCGAAGCCAATGCCATCCAGGGGATAGCTCGAGCCCACGACAGGACGCCTGCGCAGGTCGTGATCCGCTGGCATCTGCAGCTTGGCAACGTCGTGATTCCGAAGTCGGTCACGCCGAAGCGCATAGTCGAGAACTTCGACGTCTTCGACTTCGAGCTGACAGACGCCGACATGCAGCGCATCCACGAACTGGATGAAGGCAGGCGCACTGGCCCTGACCCTGACACCTTCGTAAGGCCCTGATGGCCAGCGCAGAGCTTCACCTCAGGCCTCAGGAGTCTTCGAGCAAGAAGGAGAATCCCGCCCAGCGTAACAATCTTGCGGTGATGTCCACGCCGGGTCAAGAGGACTCCTTCTCCGAGGAGCGTGCCGTCAGCTACCTGTTCGCCGCGTTCAACAGTCGCGACGTCGAGGCAGGGTTGTCGCTGCTGCACCCTGAGATCGTCTTCGAGACGGTTTCGGGCACAGTCGTCAACGATGGCAAGCCCTACCGCGGACACGCCGGCATGCGGCAGTACTTCGCCGACGTCCAAAAGCACTGGCATGAGCTGCAGGTCAACCCCGTCCAGATACGTTCCGCCGGTGGTGCCGTCGTCGCACTTGGCCAGGTCAGCGGCGTCGGCGGCGCGGGCGCGCTGCAGGCCGAGCCAGCCACCTGGATCTTCAAGTTCAAGGACAGGCTCGTCTGCTCGATCCAGATCTTCTCCGACGAGCGCCAGGCAAAGCGCGCGCTCTCCGGCGATTGAGACGGCGCCAGCCCGCGCGCGTCGAACCTTCACACGCGAAGCCGATCAGCGCGTCGTCTTCGTCTCTCAAGAATTTCCCTTAGCCTGCCGATCCCTCGTGCAGGCGATGGCGTCAGACAGGCATCACAGCGGCGCGGCCGAACGCAAGCCGGCCCAGTACGGAAGCATGATCGTACGGCGCCAGGTCGCCTATGCCCTCACGGGGCTCTTCCTGCTCGCCTTCCTACCCAGCCTGCTGTGGCTCGCGTTCGACGTAAGCGCAGTCGTGATCTTGACCCTCGAGGTCGTCTCGATAGCAGCCATGTTCCTGCTCAACGATCCCGTCAGCCGCACCATCGGCTATCGCATGCGGGGGAACGAGGGCGAGCGCCAGGTGGGCGCGATCCTCGACGGGATGGCAAGCGAGAACTGGCTGACATTGCACGACATCGACACTGGCCGCGGAAACATCGATCACCTCGTCATAGGCCCCGGTGGCCTGTTCACGGTCGAGACCAAGAGCCGCACGCGCAGAGTCCGTGTCGCGAGCATCGACAGGGCCTGGCTCAACCAGGCATACGCTCAGCGCAAGTGGATCGAGACGATCACCGGCATGAAGGCAGAGTCGTTACTTGTCTTCAGCCAAGCCTACGTCGACCGGACGCCCTGTCGCGTGCGAGGAGTGATGGTGCTGCCAGCGCGCATGCTTGCCGGCTACCTGGAGCGACATGTACAGACGCTCACGGCTGAGCAGGTTCAAGCTATCCATCAGCGCCTCGCCGCAGCCCTCGATGCTCGCGCCTCCCTCACAAACTGAGCCAGTTGCGAGCTGGGCTAGACGAGCAGACTGACGGCGGCATGCCCGCCGGGCAACGGCATCTCGGCGCAGCTGCCCTCGATCACGTCCCCACCGACCTGGCCACCGACCTGGGACAGCGGCATCGCGAACGTGGTCCGCAGTGACTCGACGGGCTCGCCTTCGCATCCGACGACTTCTTCGATGTCAGCCGTGAGTCGCAGCTTGCGTCCCCACCGCGCGTAGGCCATCTCCACCCTGTCGTCCAGCAACTGGCGAGAGATGTTCACCTCGACGGGGCGATATGCAGACGACGGGCCGCGACCTGCCTGCCCAGGCGCTTTGCTGGAGGCCGCGGACGCAGAGGACGACGCGAGCACCCCTGTGCAGAACGCTACGCCAGCCACCGCGAATGCCATGAGCAGTATCACCATGTTCTCAGTGGTACCCAGCAACCCGTGAGGCGCAAACGCAACGCAACGCTTCATTCTAAGGATTGGGAGGGGGTGGGTTGCGCGCTAGGACTCCGAGGTCGAGTTGCGCCTGCGCGCTTCCAGCATCCTCAGCCTCCTGATCGGTATCGCAAACCACAGGGCGAGGAATGGGAGCGACCCGATGCTCGCGGTCAGCGCCCCAGCGGTGACGCCGAACAGCTTCGTCGTGACGAGCAGCAGGCTGCCGCACATCGCCAAAGCGAGACATGCAAGGCCGGCGATCACGACCTTGTTCGAGTTGAACACGAGATAGTGCTTGTCGTCGTGGCGAAAGAGGAAACGATGCTCAGCCGATGGCGCGATCGTGCAGACCGCGGCAAGCGCGGCGAGCACGAGCGTTACGAAGTAGACGGTGCGCTCGAAGCTCCCGACGTGCGCAAAGCCGGTGTCGAACGGCACGACCAGCAGGAAAGCGAAGAGCACCTGCACGCCAGTGACGACGACACGCAGCTCCCCCGTGAGCTCGTCGAGGTTGCGGTCGAGGCGCTCCAGAGAGGTCTCATGACGAGAGCTCTCGTTGTGAGTCTCACCGTTCACGCCCCGCGAGTCCGGCATACCGGTCAACGGTAGCTCGATTGCTCAGGAAGGCTCGTCCGCCGTCTCGCTGCTGCGCTCGTGGTCAGCCTCGCCGTCCGTGCGCTCGACGTCCTGCTCTTCAGGCGCCTCATCGTGCAGGATTGCGTGAGCTGACTGCTGGTCGCCGTGAGAAGCGTGCTCGACCAGAAGCTCCTCGGCCTGCTCGAAGCCCTCGGCCTCACCGCCGCCAGCCTCTTCCACCGGCGCCCGTGCCGGATCCGCAGGTGGGTGACCGCTGCCTCCACCGATGTGAGCCGCTTCGCTTGCGGCCAGCTCGGCTTCGTCGCGCTCGCTCGCGGATTCGTCGCTCATCGCTTCTCACCACGCCCGATACCTTCGCTTGGCGACCGCTTGCCAGAGTGATCCGATTGCCTGCCCTTGCGCTCACTAACGCTCTTTGCATGTCTGCGCGCGGTCTCGCGGGCAGCGCCTTCATCCGCGCCTGGCACGTCATCAGGCACCTGCTCCGCAGGTGCCTCCTCAGGCATCTGGTCGGAGGACTTCGCGTTGTGAGGGGTGACGTCTTTGCTCATCCTTGCCTCTTCGACTACCCAGGACGCAGGGCGTGAAACGGACCGTCGCGCGACGGATTGATCCTCATCAGCTCGGGTAGCAGACTGATCAACACGAGATGGAGGTAAGTGAGATGCCGCCCCGCGGAGTGAAGAAGGCAAGCAAGCGCGAGCGCCAATACGAGCACATCAAGAAGAGCGAGCGCGAAAGCGGCGCGTCGCTATCGCGCGCGGAGGAGATCGCCGCACGCACGGTCAACAAGGAGCGCGCGCGCAGCGGCGAGTCGAAGTCCAGCTCTCGCACCTCGACGAGCGACATCTCCTCCGGTCGCCGCGGCGGGCTGCGCTCCGGCAAGCCTGGGCCACGCGGGCGCACGCGCGAGCAGCTCTACCAGGAGGCCCGCCACCTCGGCGTCGAAGGCCGCTCGAGCATGAACAAGGCACAGTTGCAGCGCGCCGTCGAGCACAAGAAGCGCTAGCCACAACCTCCACCTTCGGCCGCGGGCGCCCCGCTTGTGCCCCCACGCCCCCGCGTGCGCCCCTAGCTTGACGCCACGTCAGCGCTCGTAGCGCTCGACGGCCTGGCCGCGCAGGGTCAGCCCCATGCCTGGCGTCCCTGGGTCGGGACACAGCGCCCCGTCGCGCAGCGCAGGCGCGCCGTCGAACAGCAGCTGCTCGATGCGCACATGGTCGTGGAAGTACTCGACGTGCTCGAGCGGCTCGATCGCCGCGCAGACGTGCGCATGGATCGCAGGGCTCGTATGCGCTGAGAGTCGCAGCCCGTGAGCGGCGCACAGCGCGCCGACCTGCAACAGCTGGGTGATCCCGCCACAGCGGGTGACGTCGGCTTGCAGCACGTCGACGGCGCCGGCATCGAGCATCCTGCGGAAGTAGAAGAGGTCGTAGCCGTACTCCCCCGCGGCGATGCGCATGCCCGCAGGGCAGCGGTCGCGCAGCAGTCTCAATCCCTCCAGGTCGTCAGAGGAGACGGGCTCCTCGAACCACGACACGTTTGCCTGCCCAGAGAACAGCTCGGCGAACCGCAGCGCCTGCTTGCGGGAGTAGGCGCCGTTCGCGTCGACGAACAGATCTGCTCGCTCGCCGATCGCCCGGCGCGCGTGACGGACCCGATCGGGGTCCTTCTCCGGCTCGGAGCCCACCTTGATCTTCACCGCTCCGATTCCCTGCTCGACCCAAGCGGTCAGCTGGCGTTGCATCTGCTCACGGCTGTAGGAGGTAAATCCGCCGCTGCCATACACAGGCACTCGCTCGCGCACACGCCCAAGCAGCGTGCTGAGCGCGACCCCGAGCAGGCGCGCCTTCAGATCCCAGAGGGCGACGTCCACCGCCGAGATCGCGCTCGCGGCGATGCCTGGATAGCCGACGTTGCGAACCGCGCCCCGCATCAGCGTCCAAGCAGCCGGCGGCGAAAGCGCATCCGCTCCGACGACCGCTTCGGCAAGCAGCTCGTCGACCAGCCGGCCCGCAGCCTCGGCGGCGTAGCTGTAGCCAAGGCCGATCTGCCCTCCCGCATGGGCTTCGACGACGACGACGCTCGTCGCATCCCAGCTGAAAGTGCCGTCCGCCTCCGGCGCATCGGTCGGGACGGTGAAGGCTCTCACCGTTAGTTGCTCGACGACAGGCTGGCGTTCGATCTCACCTGCCTACCCAACGCGAAAGCGCTCGAATCGCCGCGCTTGACGGCTTTCGTTTGGATAGGAGGCACGGGGGTAGCAGCAAGATGCATGTGCGATCGCCGCTACAGGAAGGGAACACGATGAGCGAGACCGTCGCCGACCATCTACTCGACCGACTCGCCAACGAGTGGTCGGTAAAGCGAATCTTCGGCTATCCCGGCGACGGGATCAACGGCATCATGGGCGCGTTCGGACGCGCAGATGACTGTCCGGAGTTCATCCAAGTCCGCCACGAGGAGATGGCGGCCTTCATGGCGTGCGCGCACGCCAAGTTCACAGGTGAAGTCGGCGTCTGCCTTGCGACCTCGGGCCCTGGCGCGATCCATCTGCTCAATGGTCTCTACGACGCGAAGCTCGATCATCAGCCCGTCATGGCGATCGTCGGCCAGCAGGCACGGCTTGGGCTTGGCGGCAACTACCAGCAGGAGGTCGATCTCACCAACCTCTTCAAGGATGTCGCACACGAGTACGTGCAGATGGCGACCGAGCCTGGCCAGATTCGTCACCTGATCGACCGCGCGATGCGAATCGCGCTCTCAGAGCGCACCGTCACCTGCCTGATCATCCCAAACGACCTGCAGATGGAACCGGCGCTGCCCACCCCGCCCCACGCCCATGGCACCGTGCACTCGGGCCCTGGCTACGCGGCGCCACGCGTCACGCCCGCCGAGGATCAGCTGCGGCACGCGGCCGATGTGCTGAACGAGGGCAAGCGCGTGGCGATGCTCGTCGGCGCTGGGGCGCTGCACGCCACGCAGGAGGTGATCGAGGTCGCCGACATGCTTGGCGCAGGTGTCGCGAAGGCGCTGCTCGGCAAGGCCGCGGTCCCCGACGATCTGCCGTTCGTGACCGGCTCGATCGGCCTGCTTGGCACCCGCCCCAGCTGGGACCTGATGCAGGACTGCGACACACTCCTGATGGTCGGTTCGAGCTTCCCCTACTCGGAGTTCCTGCCAGAGGAGGGCAAGGCCCGCGGCGTCCAGATCGACCTCGACGGCAGGATGCTTGGCATCCGCTACCCGATGGAGGTCAACCTCGTCGGCGACAGCGCGCTCAGCCTGAAGGCGCTGATGCCGCTGCTGCAGCGCAAGGACGACCGTGGCTGGCGCGAGAAGATCGAAGGCAACGTCGGCAAGTGGTGGCAGCTGATCGAGCAGCGCGCCAACCAGCCGGCCGAGCCGATCAACCCGCAGCTGATCTTCCACGAGCTCTCCAAGCGCCTGCCAGATGGGGCGATCCTCACCTCCGACTCCGGCTCGGCCGCCAACTGGTACGCCCGCGACGTGCGTCTGCGCGCAGGGATGATGGCCACGCTCTCAGGGACGCTCGCGACGATGGGCCCAGGCGTGCCATATGCGATCGCCGCAAAGTTCGCGCACCCCGATCGGCCCGTGATCGCGCTCGTCGGCGACGGTGCGATGCAGATGAACGGCCTCGCCGAGCTGATCACGATCGCGAAGTACCGCGAGCGCTGGTCTGACCAGCGACTGATCGTGCTCGTGCTCAACAACCGTGACCTCAACCAGGTGACCTGGGAGCAGCGCGCAATGTCCGGCGATCCGAAGTTCACCGAGTCCCAGGAACTGCCAGACGTGCCATACGCCCG
>DASXDO010000013.1:0-55341 GCA_036490555.1 Solirubrobacteraceae bacterium
CCCTTCTACGCCGCCCACGACGTCGACGAGATCCTCATCGTCGACCCAGACACGCGCAAGGTTCACTGGCTCGCGCTCGCGAACGGCGAGTATCAAGCAGTCGAGTGCAGCACCCTCATCGACCTCGGCCCAGCACAGCTCGCGCAGCAGGTCGACTGGCCTTGAGGGGCGTCGTCAGGCCTCTTCCCACGCACGCATGCATATCTGCGCCGGCCCGCCCTCGACGGCGAGCGCCGCGAAGAGCCGCTCGCCGGCGACGAGCCCGCTGACATCGAGATCACAGACCCAAAGCCTTCCAAGCTCCTCGCCTGCAGCGTCATCCTTGGCCTCGCCAAGGCCGATGCCAAGGCACTTCGCGCGTGCCTCCAGGGCCGTCCACTCCCGCAGAAAGGCGACGAAGCGCTCCTCAGCCGGCAGTGAGGCAAGTCGCTGCTCGCTTGCGCTGCCAAGCATGCGCTTCGCAACCGCAAGCTCATCTGACGGGCGGCGGCGATCGGCACGCTCGACATCGACTCCCACCTCTCTGTCTGACGCGAGCGCGTAGAGGGCCGTCGGCCCTGAGTGGGAGAGGTTGAAGTGGAGGTCTGCGGGCAGACGCGGCTTGCCATTGGGTCCAAGCTCGAAGGCAAGCGCCCTTGGGTCGGCGTCGAGACGCTCGCCTAGGAGCACCCGCAGGACTGTCCGGCAAGCGCTCCAGCGCGCCTGACCCTGAACGTCGCGGATCGCCGCGGCACGATCGCGCTCCTGCTCGCTGAGCACCTCTCGCAGCGCAGTCGGAACTTGATCGAGGTTGACGACCCAGACGTCGACGGCGTCGGTCGAGCCCATCGGGAGAACATAGCCGCCCGAGATCTCGACGACCGGCCATCCACTGAGACACAGCGTCTGGTCGCAGCAGCGACGCCGGCATCGTGAGCCCGGGGTGGTGAGCTGGATGGGGTGCTCCGATGGTGCTCCCGACGAGGAGCGCCCTCGCCCAAACTGCGCTTCTATTTGAACTGTTTCGACTTAGGCGCAGATAGACCGCCATTTCGCTACGCTTATGTAGACACTTGTAAAAGAGTTAGGGAGCTTCGAATTGTCAGGGGACAACGATGGAACGTCTGCTCGGCGTCCAGGCACCAAGCCTGCGACTGCGCTCCAGCAGCGGCTTTGACGTCGACCTGCCGCATCTCGCAGCAAGCCCACTGCTGCTCTGCCTCTTCCCAGGCGACAACGAGCCCCCTGGCGATGGCGCGCCGCCCAGCAGCTGTGCCGTCCAGCGCGCGAGCCTGCGCAAGTACGCGCTCGACTTCGCCGCGCTTGGCGTGAGGATCCTTGGCGTCAGCTCTGAGCCACATGAGCTCCAGAGCTCGATCGTGAGCTCTGAGCAGCTGCCGTTCATGCTCCTCAGCGACGGCGACTGCAAGCTCGCGGACGCGCTCGAGCTGCCAACCTTCGACGACTTCGGCCTGCGCCGCTACCGCCGCCTCACGATGATCTTCCGCGACGAAAAGATCATCGCCGCCTTCTACCCCGTCTCGCCGCGACGCGCCGCCGTCCAGGCGCTCGTCTGGTTGCAGCACAAGAGCAGCGAGTAGGTCATCAGCCCGCAAGGGCATGAGCGTTGCGCCTGCGACCGCTGCCAGCATCCTCAGCGCGAGCCGCAGCGTCCTCGCGCCGCTGTTGGCATCCTTAAGGGCCGATGAGCGGCAACACCTCAATCCTCCAGCGCCTGCGAACGCGCACGAACGGCTTCACGGTCACGCCTCGCCAGTACGTGATCATCGCCGCCGTCGCGCTTGGCGCGATGACGCTGATCGTGCTCACAGGCGAGCTCGTGCGCCTCACAGGCTCTGGGCTTGGCTGCCCCACCTGGCCTCGCTGCTACGGGCACGTCTATCCGCCGGCGCGCAGCCACGCGATCATCGAGTTCTCCAACCGCGTGGTCACCGTGCCCGTCACGATCATCGCGATCGGCGCCTGGGTCGCTGCGCTGCGACTGCGTCCCTACAGGCGCGACCTGATGAAGCTCAGCCTGCTGCTGCCGCTCGGCGTCGTCGCCCAGGCGGTGCTTGGCGGCTTCACGGTGCTGGGGAAACTCGACTATGGCTGGGTGATGGCCCACTTCTGCCTGTCGATGCTCGTGATCCTCGCGACGACTGGGCTGCTCTGGCGCGCGCTGTACGAGCGAGGGCAGCGCCCACGCAGCGCCGACAGGGCGGTCGTGCGCACAGCGCGTTGGATGTTCGCGCTCAGCGCGGTCGTCGTCTTCGCCGGCACCGCGGCGACCGCGGCGGCACCAGACGCAGGCGGCTCGCCTGGGCAGCAAATCAACCGCCTGCACTTCGATGGCAGGGGCACGATGGACTTCGTGATCCACCGCCACGCAGAGATCGGCGCGGCGCTTGGCTTCCTTGCGATCTTCCTCTGGTGGCTTGCAGGCAAGCGCTCTCAGGACAGAGTCCTGCGCATCTGGTCGACAGTGATGTGCGTCGCAATGGGCGCCCAGGGCATGGTCGGCCTCATCCAGTACGAGACGAAACTGCCCGCAGGGCTCGTCTGGGTCCACGTCTGGCTTGCCTGCGGGATCTGGATCGTCTCGATCCTCTGCTGCTTTGCCGCCGGACGCCTGCAGCCAGCCGCCGAGACGGTCAGCCAGGCGGAGCGACCATCCTCATCCAAGCCTGAGGCGGTGCTCACGCCGCGCTAGCGGCGCCAGCAGGGGCCTTGCAAGATGCGCGGCGATCGGCAGCGGCGCTCAGGGCCGCAACAGTCCGACGAAGAGGCCGACTGGAGAAGGCGGCGTCGCGAGCTGCAGCGCATGAAGCTTGCCCGCCGCCGCAGGCGCATCGCCGTAGCAGCGAGCTTGCTCGCGATCACAGGCGCCATTGCGATCGCGTTTGTCGTGAGCGCCAACAACGACACGCCGACGGTGCGCCAGGGTGCAAGCCGGTCAGGCGGCGGCCAACCTCGCAAATCGCCTGCGGGAGCACGGCGCCAGGGGTCACAGCAGCGAGGGCCACGGCGCCAGGGATCACTGCCTCGAGGGCCGAGGCATCGAGGACCGCCAGCCGTCACCGCCGCAAGCCGCCTACCGAGACCAGGCCGATCCGTATCAGCCCCGATCCTGATGTACCACGTGATCAACCCGCCGCCCCCTGGCGCTCCCTTCCCAGGGCTCTATGTACCGAAGGCGGAGCTCGCCGAACAGCTGCACGCACTCGCGAGGGCAGGCTATGACGCCGTCACGCTCGAACAGCTCTCGAGCCACTGGCGCAAGGGCACGCGACTGCCGAAAGGCAAGCCAGTCGTGATCAGCTTCGACAACGGCTATGAGTCCCAGTACAGGAACGCCCTGCCCGTGCTGCGCAGGCTCGGCTGGAAGGGGGTCGAGAACATCCAGCTGACGGGCCTGCCTCCTTCCCAGGGAGGCCTGTCTCACGCCGAAGTCATGGGCCTACTCGCCGCCGGCTGGGAACTGGACACCCAAGGCATCAGCCACGCTGAACTGCCCGCCCTCAACGCCGCCGAACTGCGCTATCAGGTCGCCGCCGCAAGACGACGGCTCGCAAGACGCTACGAAGTGCCAGTCAACTGGTTCTGCTACCCCTCTGGCCACTACAACCCGATGGTGGTCGCCGCGGTGCAGGCAGCGGGATACAAGGGCTCGACGACGGTCGTGCCAGGCTGGGCGAGCAGGAGCAGCGATCCATACCGACTGCCGCGGCTGCGCGTGCTTGGCGGCACGAGCGGCAGCGAACTGATCGCCTTGATCGCAGCGACGAAGCACGACCCGCGTCCACCCGTCTCCTACGAATAGGCATCTGCCGCCGCGGATAACACCGCGGCGGGCCCGTGCAACGGCCGTGGCACGCCCTGAGACGTCCGTTAGGCGTGGCACGCCCCTGAGACGTCCGTTAGGGATAGGATTCTGGCCCTACAAGGATTCGGATTCGCCCTCTGCGGGGTCGGATGCCCTCGACCAAAGCCGCAAGACCGAGGAGCCGTTGATGCCAGTCGCCCATCAAGCAGCAATCGCAATCGCCCAGCATGCCTCCGGCGGAGCTGGCAGCGCATATGGAACGCCCCCAGGCTGGGGCTCTTGGAGCGTGTCAGGCTGGTCCGAACTGGTCGTGCTCGCGGTCCTCGTCGCGTTCTCCTGCGCCTACATCAACGTCTACCGCCGCGCAAGCCGCCGCTCCGACGCGGTTGGAGCCGGTCATTGGGTCTTCTATGCGGCGGGCATCCTCGCGATCGTGCTCGCGATCTTCTCGCCGATCGACGACATCGGCGACAGCTGGCTGCTGTCGATGCACATGCTCCAGCACGTGCTGCTCACCGACGTCGCTCCCGCCCTGCTGATCCTTGGCCTGCGCTCGCCGCTGCTGCCGCTTGGCCTGCCAAAGCGCGCGCTCGCCGCCGTCGCCCCGCGCGGCAGCAGGTTCGGCCGCGTTCTGAACGTGATCACCTCCCCCTTTATCGCTGTGCCGCTGTGGGCGATCGCGACCTGGGTCTGGGCGATCCCGCACGTCTTCGACTTCGCCGCAGAACACCCGTTAGTCCACGACTTCGAGCACGCGACCCTCTTCTACACTGGCCTCTGCCTCTGGTGGCTGATCATCGACCCGCTGCCCCGAGCGCGCCTACGGCCGAACGGCCAGCGCCTTGCCCTGCTCGGCTTCACGCGGCTTGCCTCAGCCTGTGTCTGCGTACCCCTGACCTGGATCACGACCTCGGAGTACTCGCTCTACGCGAACGCCCCACGCTCCTTTGGCCTCTCCGCGGTCTCCGACCAGCGCCTTGCTGGAGCGGGAATGTGCTTCATCGAGTTCCTCGTCTTCGGCATCGCCTTCGCGGTCGTCTTCCTCAGCATGCTGAGCCGCTCGGAGGCTCAGCAGACGCTTGCAGAACGCGCAGCTGCTGAACACTGAGGCTTGCGATAGTCGGCGCCATATGGCGTCCTCGCGTGATAGCTTCTTGGGCCGGATGAGGGTCTGGCGCGCGCTTGCCGCAGCTGTGACGGTGGGGACATGTTGGGCGACGCTTGCGTCGTCCGCGTATGGAGTCGCCATCACGCAGCACACCGTGACTGGGCCACCCGCCCAGGAACTCGTCGCGTGGTCAGGCGGTCTGGTCGCGACCGGCTCGAGTCCTGGTGCGAGCTTCGGCGTACTGTCGACGTCCCCTTACAAGCTGACAGCGGGACCGTCTGGCCCCGAAGCGGAGATCATTGGCGTCGGTCCGACTGGAACTGCATGGTTCCTCGTCAAGAAGACAGCGAAGGAAACAGTCCTCTACGAATCGAGCCTGACTGCGAGCCCGCTGGCAGCGAACGCGAAGTACACATTCCCGAGCACCTATACCGGTGGGCCGATGTCGATCATCGTTGACACGACCGGCGCCGTGTGGCTCGCGGCCACGCCAAGCATGGCGATCGAACGCTTCCTTCCTGGCGCCTCTGGCTTCGAATCGATCAAGCTGCCGTTCCCTGCAACCCCAACCGAGTTGGCCGCCGCGCCTGAAGGCGGCCTCTGGTACATCGACACCCGTGGCGCTGTAGGGCACGTAACGAGCTCCGGCGAAATCCAGGAATTCGTGATCCCGCCCACCCAGTTCGCGCAGGGCCTCTCCGGTCTGCGCTCGATCGCCGTCGACGCCTCAGGCAACGCGTGGTTCACCCAGTGGACCTCGCAGGCGATCGGCCGCATCACCCCCAGCGGCCAGATCAGCGAGTACCCGATCCCGAACCCTAAGCACCTGGTTGTCGGTGTCGCAGGCGCGCCGCAGCCACTTGACCTCGCCGTCGGCAAAGAAGGCGCAGTCTGGTTCACAGACCCAGGCGATGCCTCGATCGGCGAGGTCAACGCGAACGGCGAAGTGAGCGAGTACCCGCTACCAGCCCCAGCGAAGACCACACCGCCCACGCCTACTCCCCTGCCGCTGAAAATCGCGCTCGCCCCCAACGGCGAACTCTGGTTCACGGAGAGCATCAACGCATTCGGCAGCGTCAACCCATCGGGCGCCACCGCGTCCTCCGCGAGCAGCCCAAGCGCCGTCACCAGCTGCTATCGGCGCCCAAAGGCGAAGCATGGCGGGAAGCGAATCTCAGCGCACTGTTCGCGCGCAAAGCGCCGGAAGCGGGGCGCCCACAGAGCAGCTCGCAAAGCCTAGGCGCCCACCACCGTCGCGCCCAGGGCATACGTCACCTGCAACCCCCTGCGACGCACTTTGATGCGCTATGATGCGCTAGATGGAGGCACGTAGACGGGCACCGCACAGGACCGGGCACCGCACCACGTTAACCGTGCCCGAGACGATCGTTGCTAAGGCAGGGCAGCTCGCCGAGGAGCTGGGCACGACGGTCAACGACGCGATCGTGCGTCTCGCACAGGATGGCGCCTCAGCGCGCGAACGCCGCGAGCAGATAGCTACCTTGGCATCTGAGCGCCGTGCTGCGGTGGAGCGTGCAAGCCTCAGCGATGCACTGTCTTTTCCTCTGCCAGAGGAGCTCCACGAAGCGATGCTTGCAGGTAGACGCGATCTTTGACGACCGCGTGGGACACCACGCTCGTCTCTCGCATCTATCCAGGCGGGCTGCTGGAGCAGCATCTGCTCCAGCGCGCGATCGAAGACGATCCCGTCGCGATCACGGCGCCTACCGTGATGGAGACTGTGCGCGGCCTCCAAGAAGCATCGGCTGAGAAGCCTGCAATGGCCACTGCATTGCGGTGGTTCACGACTCTCATCGCGAGCAACCTCGTCGAGATCCTCCCACTCGATCGCACTGCGGCGATCGTCGCCGGCCGCCTACGCGCCCTGCACCCCTCTCCGCCGACCGGCGAGCGCCGCAAAGGCACGAAGCCTGAGCAGCGCGCCGGCTGGGTGCTGGACATCCAGATCGCCGCCTGCGCCTGGACCCAGGGACGCGAGATCGCAACCGAGAATCGCCGAGACTTCGAAGCCCTCGGCGATCTCATCGCAACCCTCTACCCAGACGCTTCGCCCCTCGCCGTCACCGGCTCACCGACGGACTGAGCGTCAACCACACCCCGTATTGTTGCCGCAACTGCTGCAGGTGTAGCAAGACCCCGTCCGCTGCATCATCCCGCCGCACTGCCCGCAGGCCGGGCCAAGGTCGAGGCCCTGGAGCTTTGCGGGCACGACTGGGGGCGTGTCAGTCATCGCGCTCGCGGCGGGGGCGCCTGGGCCGTCGCCGGCGGCGGCCGCCTGGGGGGCGGAGGGACCGGCGGTGTCGGAGGAGACAAGCGCCTGGCCTGCCTCTTCGGCGGACTTACGGGCCCTCACCTCTGGGGTGAGGATGCCAAGGTCCTCCTGGACGTCAGCGGAGAGGAAGCGCGAGGCGAGCCAGCGCATGATGTAGTCAGGCATCGACTTCGCGAAGGGGATCTCTGGGTTGTTCGTGATGCCCTCTGGCTCGAAGCGCATGTAGCTGAACTTGCGCACAAGCGTCTCAAGCGGCACCCCATACTGGAGGGAGATCGAGATCGCAGTCGCGAACGAGTTCATCATGCCTCTGAGGGTCGAGCCCTCCTTGCCGATGTCGGTGAGGAAGATCTCGCCGACCATCCCATCCTCATACTTGCCTGCGGTGATGTAGCCCTCATGGCCGCCAATCGAGAACTTGTGGGTGATCGACTGGCGTTCCTGGGGCATGCGCTTGCGCTTCGGGCCAGCCTCAGACAGCGCCTTGCTCACGGCCTCGTCGATCAGCTGATCGACGTCGGCGGGCGCCTCCTTGCTCTGCTGGGCGTCTGTCCGCAGCGCCTGAGCGGTCTTCGAGCCGTCGCGGTAGATCGCGAGCGCCTTGATGCCAAGGTGCCAGGCCTGGGTGTAGGCGTCGGCGATGTCCTCGACGGAGGCGCTCTGCGGCAGGTTGACGGTCTTTGAGATCGCGCCTGAGATGAAGGGCTGCACAGCACCCATCATCTTGATGTGGCCCATGTGGCTGATCGCCCTCGCGCCAACGGCGACGTCGAAGACTGGCAGGTGCTCCTCGGCGAGGCCAGGAGCGCCGATGATGCTGCCATGCTCGGCGAGGTGGGCCTCGATCTGGGCGATCTGCTCTGGGGCGTAGCCAAGCGTCCTCAGCGCGAGCGGCACCGTCCTGTTCACGATCGTCATCTGGCCGCCACCGACGAGCTCCTTGAACTTCACGAGCGAGAAGTCAGGCTCGACGCCGGTCGTGTCGCAGTCCATCAAGAAGGAGATCGTGCCTGTCGGCGCGAGCACCGTCGCCTGGGCGTTGCGGTAGCCAAGGCTCTCGCCAAGCTCGACCGCCTCCTCCCAGGAGCGCCTCGCCGCGGCGAGCAGCTCTGCGTCGGCGCAGGTCGTCTCGTCGATCGCGGCGGCGGCGTCACGGTGCATCCGCATCACAGCGTTGTGGGCGTCCCTGTTCTCCTCATAGCGCTCATAGGGACCAAGCGCGCCCGCGACCTCGGCCGAGCGGCGGTAGGCCCTACCGGTCATCAGGGCAGTGATCGCGGCGGCGGTGCCCCTGCCGTCCTCTGAGTCGTAGGGCATGCCGCCCGCCATCAGGTAGGCGCCAAGGTTCGCGTAGCCAAGGCCAAGCTGCCTGAAGGCTCTAGCGTTCGCGCCGATCTGCTCGGTTGGGTAGCTGGAGGGGCCGACGACGATCTCCTGGGCGAGCAGCATCACATCGACCGTGTGCTCGAAGGACTCGACGTCGAAGCTGCCGTCCTGCCGGCGGAACTTCATAAGGTTGATCGAGGCGAGGTTGCAGGCGGAGTCGTCGACGTGCATGTACTCGCTGCAGGGGTTGGAGGCGTTGATGCGCCCGGAGTTGGGGCAGGTGTGCCACTGGTTGATCGTCGTGTCGTACTGGATGCCAGGATCAGCGCAGCGCCAGGCGGCTTCTGCGATCTCTTTCATCAGCTCGCGCGCCGAGATCTCCTCGCCGACGGCCTGGCCCGTCTTGCGCGCCAGCAGGCGCCAGCTGCCGTCCTGCTCGACGGCCTGCATGAACTCGTCGGTCACCCTCACCGAGTTGTTCGCGTTCTGGTACTGGATCGAGGTGAAGCCCTCGCCGTCGATCGACATGTCGAAGCCCGAGTCGCGCAGCGCTTGAGCCTTGTCCTCCTCCTTCGCCTTGCACCAGACGAACTCCCTGATGTCTGGGTGGTCAACGTCGAGCACGACCATCTTCGCGGCGCGGCGCGTCTTGCCGCCAGACTTGATCGTGCCCGCCCAGGCGTCGGCGCCACGCATGAAGGAGACGGGCCCTGAGGCGGTGCCACCCTTCGCGAGCGGCTCCATCGAGCCCCTGATCTTCGAGAGGTTGATCCCTGAGCCAGAGCCGCCCCTGAAGATCATCCCCTCCTTCGTGTTCCAGTCGAGGATCGACTCGATCGTGTCCTCGACGGAGAGGATGAAGCAGGCGGAGCACTGCGGGCTCTCCTCGAAGCCGACGTTGAACCAGACGGGCGAGTTGAAGGCCGCCATCTGGTGCAGCAGCAGGTAGGTGAGCTCCGCCTCGAAGGCGTCGCCGTCCTCATCGCTTGCGAAGTAGCCGCGCTCCCTGCCCCAGGTCGCGATCGTGCCCGCGACGCGCGAGATCATCTGCCGCACCGAGCTCTCGCGCTCAGGGCGCCCGATCTGGCCCCTGAAGTACTTCTGGGCGACGATGTTCGTCGCATTCTGGGACCAGGACTTCGGGAACTCGACCCCGCGCTGCTCGAAGGCGATGCGCTCGCCATGGCCGATGACAGCGTCCCGCTGCTCCCACTCGACGGTCTCAAAGGGGTGTGCTTCAGGCGAGGTGAACCGGCGCTGGATGCGCACCGCCTCGCCTTTGGAGGTCTGCTCTGTGGTGGCGGGATGCGTGATCGGGTTCATCGTGGCCTGCTCCTCTCGCAAGCGCCGTCGGCGACGCCGTTCAAGCTCTAGTCGGGCCGGGAATCGTTGCGCGCCGGTCGGACGGAAAAATGCCCCGGCGGCGGGCGTCCAGCCCAGGGGGAGCACCTTCTATTTTAGAGCCGCTCAGCGCCCCAACCGGAGCCAATCCAACAATTCCGCCCACGTTGCGGAAGCACGAAAGCCAGCCTCCGCAAAGGAGTGGTGCAGCGAGCGCGTCCAGGGTGGTTCGAAGACCGTCAGCCTTGCAAGCGCCCATGCAAGACAGGCGAGCACGAGCAGCGCAGCGAGCGCGATGATCGCGATCGCGAGCCCTGACGGTTTGAAGCCAGAGGAGCCTTGCGTTGCCGCTGGCGCGGTGCCAGTGGTCGTGGAGCCTGGGGGCGTGGTGCCGGTAGTCGTAGAGCCTGGGGGCGTGGTGCCAGTGGTCGTAGAGCCTGGGGGCGTGGTGCCAGTGGTCGTAGAGCCCGGCGTCGTCGAGCCTGGCGCCGTCCCGCCAGTCGTCGCGGAGCCTGGCGCCGTCCCGCCAGTCGTCGTCGAGCCTGGCGCCGTCCCGCCGGTGGTCGAAGAGGGCGTGCTGCCCCCTGGCGTCGCACCAGAGGAAGTCGACGCCAGGGTTGACGTCGTGGACGTCGTCAGAGATGTCGTCGTAGACGTGGATGTCGTCGCAGCAGATGTCCCACCTTTCGCCGACTTTGCAGCGTTTTCTTCGGCGACGCGCTCTGAAGCCGGGATCGAGGTGTCTGGGAGACGGCTCGCCGGCGCCTTCGCCGCCGCGACCGCGGGCATCGACACGGCGGCGGCCATCGCCATGACCGCAGACGCCAGGACGATGCAGGCGCCAAGCGCCGAAGCTGCCCTCCTTGCGAAGCTCACCAGCCCAATCCTAGCCCTGGGAGCGCAGGGCGCGCGCGCCTGCGACCACAGTCAGCAGCGCGTCCGCGGTGCCTGCCGCGTCGTGGCGCCCAGAGCCAAGCCGGCGCACCCCCAGCCCGCACATCACAGCGACGACGGTACGGGCATGGCGCTGGGGCTCAGGCACGCCAAGCGCATCGAGCGCCGCGGCGGCCAGCACCTCATAGGCGGCGAAGCAGCGCTGCGAGGCCTCCTGCAACGCTGGGTCGCGCGAAGCCTGCAGGTGCAACTCCAGCTCCGCGATTTCCTCCAGCCTGCTCGCGGAGCGCGCGACGATCCGCTCGACCTCAGTTGCAACTTCGGCGGCGTCTGGCCGCGAGGTCCGCAACTCGGCAGCGATCGCCTCGAGGCGTTGGACCTCGTCGTGGACGTAGAGCAGCAGAGCCTCGCGCAGCAGTTGCGTCTGATTGGGGAAGTGGTAGGTGAGCGAGCCAAGCGCGACATCGCTCTCAGCGGCGATCCGCCTGTTGCTCACCGCGCCGATGCCATGCTCGCCGATCAGGAGCAGCGTTGAGCGCAGGATCCGCTCTCTCGTCCCCCCTGAGTTCGTCGTCCCGCCTGAGTTCAGTGTCGCGGTCGGTGTCGCGATCGTGCTCGCCATTGGCCTGGCCCAGTCCTCGCAGCGCCCTGATCGACGCTTGGTGGTTGTGCGAGCGTACAGGATATGTCATCGTTCGTTCGAACGACCGACGAAGGGGTTCGTGACCGATGAAGCTCGCCACCACCGAGGACAGTCCAACCACAGAGGAGGATCTCGCGTTCGCGGGCGTTGCGAGGCAGGCGCAACTGCTCGCGGACGGCGAGGTCTCCTCGCAGCAGCTGCTGAAGCTCTACCAAGACCGCATCGCTGCCATCGACGGGCAGCTTGGCGCCTTCAGGTGCCTCAGAGACGAGGCGCAGGTAGAGGCGGAGGAGGCAGACAGGAGGCTCGCAGCCGGCGAGCGCTCGCCGTTGCTTGGCGTGCCTGTCGCGATCAAGGACGAGTTCGACATCGCAGGGCAGGAGACGCGCTTTGGCTGCCCTGGGAGCTTCGAGGTAAAGCGCAGCGACTGCGAGTCTGTGCGCCGCCTGCGCGAGGCGGGGGCGATCGTCGTCGGCAAGACGAACACGCCTGAGCTTGGCCAGTGGCCGTTCACGGAGGGCCCCGCGTTTGGCGCCTCTCGCAACCCCTGGAGCCTTGGTCACACGCCAGGCGGCTCCTCTGGCGGAACGGCCGCAGCCGTCGCGGCTGGCCTGATCGCCGGCGCGACTGGCGCCGACGGCGCTGGCTCGGTGCGGATCCCTGCCGCCTGGACAGGGCTCGTCGGCATCAAGCCCCAGCGCGGCAGGATCTCGACCTGGCCGGACCCAAAGGCCTTCAATGGCCTCACCTGCATTGGCCCGCTTGCACGGACCGTTGGCGACGCTGCGCTGATGCTTGACGTGCTCTCTGGCAACCACCCTGAGGACCGGCACAAGCCACCGCCACCCTCTCAGCCCTTCGCTGCCGCCGCGATTGCCCCGCCAAGGCGGCTGAAGATCGCGCTCTCGCTGAAGATCCCCTTCAGCCTTGCGCCTGCCCACCTGCAGCCGCAGGTGAAGGCCGCAGTGCTGCGCCTCGCAGAGGCGCTTGCAACGCTTGGCCACGAGGTGGTCGAGGCGGACCCGCCCTATGGGATCGTCGGCTTCTCGTTCTTGCCGCGCTCGACGATGGGCTTGCGAGAATGGGTACAACGCGTGCCTGACCCGACGCTGCTTGACCCAAGGACGCTACACAACGCACGTCTTGGCTCACGCTTTGGGCGCCCAGGGCTCGCGCTTGCGCACGCCCTCGAGCCGCCGCTGAAACACTTCGTCGGTCGCATCTTCAAAGACGTCGACGTCGTGCTCACGCCGACGACCGCGAAGCCGCCAGAGCGGATTGGCGCGATCGACGGGCTTGGCAACTGGGACACCGACAAAGTGATGGTCAGCGCCTGCCCTTACGCCTGGCCGTGGAACGTGCTTGGCTGGCCTGGCATCAACGTGCCTGCAGGCCTTACCCATGACGGCCTGCCGCTTGGTGCCCAGCTGCTTGGGCCAGCCTGCTCAGAGCCGCTGCTGATCTCGCTCGCCGCCCAGCTGGAGCAGGTCGAGCGCTGGCACGAGCGCCGTCCCCCAGCGCTCATGCCACAGCAGCTCTAGTCAGATCATCGGCAACATGTCAATTTCAAAATTCACAACCAATTGGTTGTGAGTTTCGAAAACGAGATACGTCACCGAGTTGGGTTGCCAGCTCAGCCTCGAGGGGTCCCTGGCACAGCTCAGCCTCAGGGGGTCCCTGGCACGACCGTCAGCGCCCCCGATGATGGAGCGGGCAGGCTCACCGTGTCGAGCTCGGGACCGTCGAGCTTCAGGACCTCGGCTGAGACCTCGAGGAATGCGTCGATTGGCTCGAGGAAGCCGATCTTCTCGGTCCTGTAGTGCATTGGCAGGACCCACTTTGGCTGCAGCTGATCGATGATCGCCTTTGCGCCATCGGCGCCGATCGTCGGGCCGCCGCCGACGGGCAGGATCAGGATGTCGGGCTTGCCGATCGCAGCCGCCTGCTCTGGGCGCAGGGCGCTCTGCCCAAAGTCGCCGAAATGGCTCACCCTCAGACCGTCGAGCTCGAAGCTGAAGATCGTGTTTGGCCCACGTTGCGTGCCTGCGGCCTCGTCGTGCTCTGAGGCGATCGCGACCACCTCGCCGACAGGGGACTCGAGCCTGCCCGCGGTCGAGCGGATCGTGACGGGCTCGCCGACGATCGCCTCGACGCCGTTGTGGTCGAGGTGCTCATGGGTGACGAGCAGCAGGTCAGCGCTCACGCCCTCGATCGCGGGGTAGTCGAACTGGACGCCCCTGCCTGCCATTGGCGACATGTCGCCGAAAGGGTCGATGAACACGGACTTCTCAGCGCCATTCAGGGCAAAGGCCGACTGGCCATACCACCTGATCTTCATGCTGTTGACTGCTCCTCGGGTTGTGTGACGGGTGGTCAGGACTCGTGGTGATAGCGCCCGCCGCGCATCAGCGAGGCGAGCGCAGCGATGATGCAGGCGGCGATCGCGAACGTGAAGGCCTCGTGCAGCCCCGACTGGAAGGGGCCTGAGATCAGCTTTGGCAGGAAGGAGTGCCCTGTTACGACCGCCTTGCTGTGCGCAGAGAGCCCTGCGAGGACCTTCTTGCTCGCGAGATGCTGGATTGGGTTGTAGCCGAGGAAGGCCGCGAACAGGATCGAGATCGGCGGCAGGCTCGCAACCTCATGGGCCCCGGAACTGCTCACGCCATGGGCCTGCAGGCCGCTCGAGAGCGCGTGGGGCAGGTCGCTCGAGAGCCCAAGGATCATCAACGTGAAGAAGATCCCGACGGAGAGCACCTGGGCTGAGTTCTGGAAGGTCTGGTTCATGCCCCCACCCGCACCTCTGTCGCCTGGCGGCAGGCTGTTCATCACCGCCGCCCTGTTCGGCGAGGCGAAGAGTCCCATCGAAATGCCGTTGAAGGCGAGGATGACAGCGAAGACGGGGTAGGAGAAGTCGATTGGCAGCAGCATCATCAGGCCAAAGCTGAGCGCCGCGCCGATCATGCCGCCGGTCGCAAAGGGACGCGCCCCAAAGCGGTCGGAGAGGTAGCCGGAGGTTGGCCCTGCGAGCAGCATCCCGAACGTGAGGGGAAGGATGTAGATGCCCGCCCAGAGCGGCGTGTCCTTGAAGTTGTAGCCATGCAGGGGCAGCCAGATGCCCTGCAGCCAGATGATCAGCATGAACATCAGCCCGCCCCTTGCGACGGCGGAGAGGAACGTCGAGAGCGTGCCGAACGTGAAAGCCCTGATCCTGAAGAGCGGCAGGTGGAACATCGGCTGGGAAACCCTGAGCTCGACGACGCAGAAGCCGATCAGGCTTGCGAGACCGCAGGCGAGCAGCGTGATCGTCAGCGGGTTGCCCCAGCCTGTCGCGGCGCCGCCATAGGGCCTGATGCCGTAGGTAACGGCGACCATCAGCAGGATCAGGCCTGCGGCGAAGAGGATGTTGCCTGGCCAGTCGATCTTTGCGCGTTTGGGCTGACTGCGCTCCTCGAGCTTCAGGTAGGCCCAGACGGTCCCGAAGAGGCCGACGGGCACCGAGATCAGGAACACGAGGCGCCAGTCGATCGGCGCGAGGATGCCGCCGAGCACGAGGCCGATGAACATCCCGGAGACGCCGACGATGTTGTTGATGCCAAGCGCCATGCCGCGCTGGTGGGCGGGGAAGGCGTCGGTGATGATCGCGGCGGCGTTCGCGAGCAGGAAGGCGGCGCCAATGCCCTGCACGACCCTGAAGACGATCAGGAAGGTCGCGCCCGCCCTGCCCGTCATCCAGTCGACGGTGAGGATCAGCGACGCGACCGTGTAGATCACGAAGCCAAGGTTGTACATCTTCACCCTGCCGAACATGTCGCCAAGACGGCCAAGCGAGACGACGAGCACGCTCGAGACGACGAGGAAGCCAAGGATCATCCAGAGCAGGTAGAAGCTGTTGCCTGGCTGCAGCGGGTCGAGCTTGATGCCCCTGAAGATCGCTGGCATCGCGATCAGCGTGATCGACGCGTCAAGCGTTGCAAGCAGCACCCCAAGCGTCGTGTTCGAGAGCGCGATCCACTTGTAGCTGTCGTCGCCGCCACCGCCCTGCTGCCGTTCGGGTGCGAGCGGCGTCGGGGCTGAGCTGGAGGTGACGGTCTGGGCCACCCCCAAACCCTAGCAACTTGACGATAACGTAAGGATCCAATTGCCTGTGGAGGGCAAGCGAAAACGGCCCCGCTGCACGAGGCCGTTCTTGCTCTCTAGATGTTGTTCCAGTCAGCGCATGCGCTGACTGGCAGTTCAGCGCATGCGCTGAACTGGGACCTGCTGCATGCAGCAGGTCCTTCTGAATCTATTTCTTCGATTTCTTCTTCGGCGTCGGCTTCGGGCAGGGGACGATGTCTTCCGCTTCCGCCGTAGAGCCGTCCTGGAAGGAGAATTCCGCGACGAAGGGAAAGCCGCCCGCCGGGCACTTTTCTGGCACGGCGATGCCCCTTGGCTTGAACTTTTCGCGCCTACCTTTGTTCTTGCGGTAGTAGACGAGGTGTTCGGGACCAATGTTCGTTTCGCCACGCACGATCGAGACGTCAGGGCCGTTTGGCACGCTTTTCACGAGCGGGACCGCGGCGTTCAGCTGCGAGCCGAAGATCCCCGCCTGGGGCAGGACTTCGCCGTTGAAGATGAACTGCCCATAGACGGGCGTCCTACCGTTCACGTAGAAGAGGATCACCATGTTGCCTTTGTTTGGCGGCCCCATGTACGCGGTGATCGTCGGTAGCTCGTGACCTGCGCCCTTGCCGAACGGCACTTCGACGAACGCAGAGCCAGTGCCAAGCACCGAGTTGGTCGGGCAGGCGCCGCCGCCCTTCGCTTCGAGCGTGCTCCTGCTGCAGAGCGCAAGCCCAAGCGTCGTGTTGATGTAGCCCATGCCCGCGGGCATGTGCAGGTCCATCCCCGTCAGCGGCGGCGGCGCAAGGCCATCGACTGTGCGCACTTCGAAGTCGAAGCCAATCGTCGTGCTCGCACCAAGCTTGTCTGGGGTGAACGAGGTGTGCAGCGTCGCGGTCTCTTCCTGGGCGGAGGCTGCGCTGGTGGCAAGTGCCGCGAACATTCCGCAGCACGCCAGCAGCGCAACCATCATCCCCAGGAGGCGTGGCACCACGCCTCCGCCGCCCTCTTGTTCCCCTGGCCCTCCTGTTGACCCGATCGAAAGCACCCTGGTTCTCCTCGCTCGGCTACTTGGTGAGAGTGCCGCTCAGATAGACGGTCACAGCATCTGTGCTGCGCTGGATCTTGCCGCTGAATTTGAGGCCGCTGCCGTGCGCGCCTGCGTAGCTGCCGCTGCCTTTTGTGATCGAGAGCGTGCCCGAGAAGTTCGCGTAGCCGCCACGCACAGAGTATGTGGCAGAGCCACTGCCGCTGAGCGAGCCACCTTTCGGCGAGACCGTGACGCTTGCGCTCACTTTGTTCTCTGAGGTGACGTGCAGCTGCAGCGTGATCCCGCCGTTGATCGAGCCTTTTACGCTGCCTTTCTCACTGAGATTGAGGCCTTTTGGTTTGCCGACCTTGCTGAGGCTGCCAGTCTCTTTGATGCTCATCGTCGAGGAGGCGAGCGCACTCGTGGTCCCAAGCGTGAGCGCGCAGCCGAGCGCCGCGGTGAGCGCGCCAGCACGGCGCAGGCCTACGCGGGAGCGGGCCTTCCGCTGTCGCCCCTCAACGGCGTAGTCGCAGTTACGAGCTTCCATCAAGACCATCCTCCTTTTAGCAGGCCAATACATGCAACAACCGTTACAACACGAACGTTACGTTTGAGTCTCGGTATCAAGACGCAATCCTTTTCAATCCTGTAGGGCAAGCCCCGCCGGGACGCGCGCGGCAAACCAGCCTGGCGCCGAGATGATCGCGACCGCGGCCGCGGTGACGAGCGCGAGGCTGACGAGCGCGGTGAGCGCGTCGACGGAGTAGACGACGGGGTAGTTGATGACGTTTGCGAGCGCCCTGTCGAGCAGCTGCTGGCCCAGCAGGCCGAAGAGCGCGCCTGAGATGCAGCCTGCGCCAAGCAGGATGAGGCTCTCGACGACGACGGTGCGCCACAGCTCCGCAGGCGAGAAGCCCTCGAGCTTCAGCTTCGCAAGGCGCGGGCGCCGCTGCCAGATCATCGCGCCCATCGCCGCCGCCATCGCAAGTACCGCGGCGACGAGGATCAGCGTCGCGATCTCCGCGAGCCGTTCGAGGCCCTGCCTGCTGACCGAGCGCAGTTCGCTTGCGCGCTTCTTCGCGCTCTGCACCGCAAGGCCAGTCCCATGCCCAAGTGCGACCTGGATCCCGTCGGTCACCGTCTTGATCGACGCGCCCTTGTCGAGCAACACGTTGTAGGCGCTGATGTTTTCGTTGCCCCACGCCTGCTGGTAGTCAGTGGCGTTGAGGATCACTGCGCCAGGCGCCCAGCCGATGTTCGTGCTGATGCCCGCGACCTTGAAGCGCGTCGGCTGCGGGCTTGGCAGCGTGAAGGACTGGCCGACGCTGAGATGCAGCTGATCGGCGATCGCCTTGGAGAGGACCGCCCAGCCACCTTCGCGCAGGCGCCTTGCAACTTCCGCGGCGTTGCCCTGCAGCAGCTGCGTCTTTGGCACGAGCGGTTTCGCCGCGACCGGCGGGGCGATCACCCAGATGCGGCGATTGCCAATGTTGAGCAGGCCGCCCCTGTAGAGCCGCACCGCCTTCACGCCTTCGACTTCGCGCAACTGCTGAAGCTTCGACGGCTTGAAGGGCGCGGTGAAGAGCCTGTTGTAGGAGCCTGCGGGCGCGACCCAGAGGTCTGTCGCCGCGTTCGTTTCGCGCGCAGCGTTGTCGAGGCCATGCAGCAGGTCGCCATGCGCCGCCTGGATCGCGACGCTGCCGAAGACGGCAATCGCGCCAGTCGCGGTGATCGCGAGTGCCCGCGCGTAGCCTGCCCTCAGCTCCATCACGGCGACGTGGGGCACGGCGCTGACGATGCTCGGCGCAAGCTTCTTCACGCCCGCGAGTGCAAGGCCAAGCGGCACAGGCAGGAGCATCAGCATCGAGACGGTGAGCAGGACCATGCCAAGCACCGCCTCCTGGGGCGCGGCGAGCAGGATCGCGATCGAGGCGCCAAGCATGAGCAGGCCGCCAAGCGCGATCGCGCCCATGCGACGCAGGCCGCCACCCTCCTTCGTCGCGATCGCGGCGAGCGGGTCTTTGGAGACGATGTCCTTGAAGGGGCTGAGCACCGCGACGCAGGCGGCGAGCATGCCGCCACCCGCGGCGATCGCGATGCTCTGCCAACTGACGATCCGCGAGGAGCCGATCGCGAACGCAGAGGTGAGATAGCCAGGCGTCGAGTGCAGCAGGTGGATCGAGAGCTCGTCGCCAAGCACGAGGCCGACTGCGCAGGCGAAGATGCCAAGGATCACCGCGTCAAGCAGCAGGACCGCGATCACCGCCTGCGGCGTGTAGCCGTCCCTGCGCAGGTCCGCGATCAGGCGCCTGCGTTGCGGCACCGTGAGCAGCATCGCGTTGAATGCAAAGAGGAAGCCGACAAGCGCGCTGATCACCGCGAACAGCTGCGTCGACTGGTTGGTCGCTTCGGCGGCGACGGAGAAGAGCTCTTCGTCGTAGTTGGCGGGGTTGATGCCAAGCCTGCCCGCCGCAAGCTTTTTGAGCGCCGCCCTCACGGACGCCGTCCTGCCCGGCTCAGGCTCGATCAGGATGCGGCTGATCGTCTTGCCGTAGCCCGCCATTTCCTGGGCTGCGCTGAGCGTCGTGACCGCGATCGGGCTCGTGATCAGGGGCCCGATCTGCTTCGCCTTCAGCTGCCCATAGAGCGAGGCTTCAGAGCTGTGGCCAGCGACCTTGAAATGGACTTCCTTGCCGAACTTAGTCACGCCGATCTTTTTTGCAACAGGGCTTGGCAGCACGACGGCGAGGAAGCCACCAAAGGGGTTGAGCTTCGTCTGCTTGACGAGCGACCCTTTCAGCTTTACGAGACTGGGGTCGGCGCCGACGAGCTCGACCGATTCGCTGCCCTGCGGGCCGCTCGCCTTCGCCTCGACTTCCAGCAGTGGCGCCGCGACCTTCACGCCTTCGATGCCCCGCACCTGCGAGAGCAGCTTCTCTGGCATGCCTTCCGCAGAGCGCGCCGTCAGCTGCAGCTTCGCGCCGCCGACGATCCCCGCGTTCAGCTTCCCTACGGAGCTGGAGAGGCTCGTCGAGGCGATCTGCGAGGCGAACAGCAGCGCGACGCCCGCGGCGATGCCAACGACCGCGAAGCACTCCTGCAAAAGGCGCGCACGCAGGCGCACCCTGTAGAGGTGAAGGACGTTACCTGGCCTCAAGGAGCTGAGGTTCCGACGTAATCAGGGTCAGGTTGATGCTCGATCAGCTTGCCGTCACGCAGCGAGTGCACCCTGTCCGCGTAGGCGGCAGCCTGGGGATCGTGGCTGACGAGCACGATCGCGACGTCGCGCTCGTGGCAGAGCTCGCGCAGCAACTCGAGGACCTCACGGCTCCTATGCGTGTCGAGGCTGCCTGTCGGCTCGTCCGCAAGCAGCAGGCTCGGTTGCGTCGAGAGCGCCCTTGCGATCATCACGCGCTGGCGCTCGCCCATCGAGAGCAGCTCCGCCCTGTGCTGCAGACGCTGGCCAAGCCCAAGGCGCTCCATCAGGGGCCGCACCTTGTCGTGGGCCTCGCGCCAGCGGGTCGTCTTCAGGAGCTTCAGGATCGCGTTGTCGATCGCGCTCACGCCAGGCAGCAGGTCGAAGTTCTGGCGCACGAAGCCAAGTTCGGAGAGCCTGTATTCGGAGGCCTCCTTCTCCGAGAGCGAGGAGACGTCGCGGCCGCCGACGAGCACGGTGCCGCTCGTCGGCTCGAGCAGAGCGGCGACCATCAGCAGCAAGGTCGTCTTGCCAGAGCCGCTTGGCCCGTAGAGCACGACCATTTCGCCTGGTTCCACCTTCAGTGAGACGCCGTCGACGGCGCGCACAGGCTCACCCCCGATCGCCGGGTAGTGCTTCACCAGATCGCGCAGCTCAAGCATCCAAACTCAACCCCTCACCTCGAAACGACACCCTCAGAAGCCTCCTCCGCCTCGCTTGCCCTCTGACTCAAGCTCCTACCAGTTGACCAGGGGACTGCGGCTGCCCAGTGGGCTCCGACTGTCCATGGAGCCCCGACTGCTCAGGGGGCTCATTCGCCTGCCCTGGAAGCTCCGGCTCTGGCGCCGCTGCATCGAGCGCCTGCCCGGCAGGCGTCGTCGCGTCGACCGTCTGTGACAGCGACTCAAGAACCGACCTGCTCCTCCGCCGGGCGCGACTAAGCGACCCGATCCGAATCTCACCCGCGCCACGCCCTCTCCTGCGAACCCAAGTGTTGACGACACCGAAACAGCGCCGCACCGCGAACACTAACAGAGTCGGCCTTGCAAGCTCACCCACGGCGGCGAGCACCTCGCGTCTCACCGTCTGCATCTCAGGCACGCTCGCCTCAGGCGCAGAGAGGTAGAGGCCTGTCATACCCGCGAGCACGAGCACGTGGCCGCCACCGTTCGGCAGCTCTGCGGCAAGCGCCTTCGAGCGCTCCGCGAGCATCCGCATGCGGCTTGCCGCCTCTTCGCTGGAGGCGTAGTAGGAGACGAGGCTGCGCTGGCCTGTGCGAGCGTCCTCGCTCACGTCGATCACATTGTCAAGCAGCGAGTGCAGGGCGCCGATCCAGGGGAAGTAGGCCTGCTCCAGCGCCGTCGCGTCCGCTGCTGAGAGATCAGGCTCCGTCGCAGCGGCGATCAGCACGTGGACCCCAAGCGAGGAGCCACCCGCGGCGGCTGTCTCCCACCAGTACAGGCCACTGCCCACCGGCGTCTCCGCCTCGCCCCAGCTCGCGAGCCTCTCATGGTCGCCACTCAGCTCGCCAAGATTGAAGCTCTGGAATGCGATCACCCGCTTTGCGCCTGCGATCGCGGCCTGCGCAGCGAGGCTCCCTGAGGGCAGCCGCCGCAGCGCCGTCCTGCAGCACTCGACCATCGCCTTCAGGTAGTCAGCGTCCTCTTCACGGTCGGCGTGCTCGTAGTAGCTCGCCTGAGGCCCATCAGGCTGCAGACAGACGAGCAGCGCCTCATGCAGGGCCCGCCCATTCGCGATCGGATCCTCGCTTGGCTGCTCCGCGAGGATGTCGAGGTAGTTGTAGGCGGCCTGGAACGCGACCGCGGCACGCGCGGCGGTCTTGCGCCCCTTCTTCGGCGCGAACGCCGCGAACGCCGCAGCGCCCTCCATGTTGCCGCGCTTGCCATGGGCCTCGAGCGCGAGGCTGCGCAGCACGGGGTCAGGCATCGCCGCCGCGCGCCTGCTCCAGGCCGCCAGCTCGCCACAGACGCAGGGGAAGACCCCAGTCCAGTAACGCCATGCGGCCGTCGTGAAGCCGCCGACAGTTGCGTAACGCCCAAGTGACACAGTGCCAATCAGCATATCCCCGCACCCTGCCTGCGGTAAAGCATGTCTGTGACACACATCGGTGACTTGTTAAGACACACTTACCCAGCCACGAACACGCAAAGGAGCTTCCAATGGCTCGATCACTGCGCAAATCCAGCTCGAAGCTGAACCCGAAGCAGGCCGCGAAGCGGCGCGCGCAGAGGGCGCTTGCGCGCGCAGCCCTCAGGTCGCTGCTGCGCTTCGCCGTGCTGTCGAAGGCCTCGCGTGGCTGCCACGGCTCGCATGGCCGCCACGGCTTGCATGGCTTGCATGGCCGCCATGGCTTGCATGGCTTGCATGGCTTGCATGGCTGCCACGGTTTACACGGCCTCCATGGTTCGCACGGCTCGCGTGGATCGCGCGGGTCGCGGCTTGCCGGCCCAAGGGCGCTCTTCGCCGGCTCAGCGGGCGCCGTTGCGATCGGCGCGATCTCCGCTGGCGCCGGCGCGATTGGCGCGCTTGCGATCGGCAAGCTCGCGATCAAGCATGGCGCGATCGACTCGCTCGAAGTGAAGGACCTGAAGGTCGGCAGGCTGCAGGTCGACGAGTTGAGCGTGAGGCAGCGCAACGAGGGTTGAGGAGCGCGCGCCTGCGAGCGCATCGCGAGCTTCGACGTGCCGCGAGCTTTGAGATGCGCGGCACGATCGGCCTAGTGCGCCGCCCACAGGTGCTGCACCGCATAGGCGCGCCAGGGCCGCCAGCGCTCGGCGTGGGCGAGGATCGCGGCCTTGCCGGTCGGCCCGCCCAAGGACTCCAGCGAGCGCATCACGCCGAGGTCCTCGACGGGAAACGCGTCAGGGTCACCCAGCGCCCGCATCGCGATGTACTCAGTCGTCCACGCACCGATGCCAGGCAGGGCGAGCAGGCGTGCGCGCGCGGCGGCGCGATCGCTGCCTGGGTCGAGCGTCAGCTCGCTGTCGCCCCGCAAGACATCGGCGATTGGAGGCTCGCCGTCCTGCAGCGCCGCGGCAAGCGCCTGCAGCGTGCGGCGCCGACGCATCGGCCCATGCAGGTCCTCGATTTTCACGGTCGCGATCGCTGCGGCTGTCGGGAACAGGTGCGTGAGGCTGCCGACAGGCGCTGGCAGGGACTCGCCGAGCAGCAGCGTCAGGCGCCCAGCGGTTGTGCGCGCCGCAGCGACTGAGACCTGCTGGCCAAGCACCGCCCTGATCGCAAGCTCGTGCCCGTCGACCGTGCCAGGCAGGCGCAACCCAGGGCGCGCCGCGATGAGCGGCGCAAGCAGCGGATCGCTTGCGAGCTGGGCGTCAACGGCGGCGGGGTCCGCGTCGAGGTCAAGCAGCCGGCGGCAGCGCTGCACGGCCGCCGTCAGGTCGCGAAGGTCGGCGAGGTGCAGACGGCAGCGCAGGTGCCCGCCCCCATCCCCAGGCCCAATCTCGGCCACGCCATCGCCGTGGGGCAGGCGCAGCGTGCGCCTGTAGGTGCGGTCCTGCACCTCCTCGATGCCAGGGACCGCACGCAGGGCGAGGAAGCCAAGCAGGCGATCCCAGTCAAAGGGCTCCCTGTAGTGGAGCTTGACCGTGACAGCCTGCTCTTGCTTGGCCGCGGCGGCCTGCTCGTGCTTGACGATGTCGGCCTGCTCGCTGGCGGCCTGCTCATGCTTGCCCGCGGCGGCCTGCTCGCCGACCGCCTGCCCATGCTTCGCGCCGTTGCGCCGCTGCCCATTGGCCCTGCGACGCAGCTCCGTCGGCGTGCGACCGTAGAGCGCCTTGATCGTGTCGTTGAACTGACGCACGCTCGCAAAGCCCGCGGCGTGGGCGACCTCGATCATCGGCAGCTCGCTCGTCTCGATCAGCATCCTCGCTGTCTGGCTGCGCTGGGCGCGGGCGAGCGAGAGTGGGCCGGCGCCCAGCTCGGCGACGAGCTGCCTGTGCAGGTGGCGCTCGCTGTAAGCGAGGCGTTGTGCAAGCCCTGTCACTCCCTCGCGATCGACGACGCCGTCCGCGATCAGGGCGATCGCCCTCGCGGCGAGGTCAGTTGCGAAGCGCCACTGCGGCGAGCCAGGGGCGGCGTGCGGGTGACAGCGCAGGCAGGACCTGAAGCCTGCGTCCTGAGCGGCGGCTGCGGTCGGGTAGAAACGCACGTTGCTGCGCCGCGGAGTGATCGCAGGGCAGCTCGGGCGGCAGTAGATCCCTGTCGAGGTGACCGCAACGACGAAATGCCCGTCGAAGCGGCGGTCGCGGCTGCTTATCGCCCGGTAGCGGGCCTCGAACTCGGCGTCCATGTCGACCAGTATGCCCAGCCCCACTAGCGGTTTTCGGACGGGGACGCCGGCCCCATCATTGCCGTCCGATTTCCGCTAGGTATCGGCTCGTTAGTGCGCCATGCTGCGGGCATGCAAAGCGATCCACATCCCCCATATTCCACAGCCCGCGCAGCACTCGAGCGCTCGCAGAGCTTCGCGATCCACAAGTCTCCGCTCGGCCCATTGCTTGCGCTCGCCGATGCGCAGGGCGGCCTCACCGGGCTCTACTTCACCGACGCGACAGGGGCGCCACGCGACCTCGAGGATCGGCCACAGCCGCCAAGGCGCGAGCGTAAGCCGTTCGCCGCGCTCTTCGAGCAGCTGGATGCCTACTTCGCCGGCGAGCTCGACTGCTTCGATCTCGACCTCGCGACTGTGGGCTCGCCCTTCCAGGAGCGCATCTGGACGGCTCTGCGCGAGATTCCCTACGGCCAGACTGCAACCTACGGTGAGCTTGCGCGCGAGATCGGACACGACGGCTCGGCGCGCGCGGCGGGCATGGCCTGCGGGCGCAATCCGATCGCGATCGTCGTACCCTGCCATCGCGTCGTCGGCGCAAGCGGCAGCCTCACTGGCTACGCCGGAGGGATCGAGCGCAAGCGCGCACTGCTCGCGCACGAGCGGGCTCGTTGACGCACAGGTGGGTTCGCCGTACAGGCGCGGGCGATCGAGGCGCGAGCGATCCTCGATCCTTGACCGCAAGCGATCGGCCGCGATCAAGCGTGGGCGGCGTGATGCTTCTCGCTCTGCTCCGGCGCCGGGTGCGAGAGCGGGCTCGCGCCCTCAGCGCGCAGCCCATCGAACGCGATGTCGACGTAACGGCGCCACAGCTCCGGGGCCGCGTCGTGGAACGGGGCCGCCGCCTGAACACATGCGCACTGCAGCATCAGCACGTCCTCTGCCGTGACGTCAGAGCGCACCATTCCCTGCTCTTGAGCGCGGTGCAGAAGCGCCGCCGTCACGTCAAGCAGCCGCTGTTTGGCTGCGTGCAGCTGCTCCTCCGCAAGCGCCGAGGAGGCGACCCTTTCGAAGAAGCCGCGATCCTCCGCCTGCAGGCGCGAGCCCAGCCGCATGAACTCGAGCAGCGCCGCGCCGGCGTCAGGCTGGGCTAGCAGCCCCGTCGCGAGCGCGATCGCCTCCTCGAGCCGGTCGCGCAGCACAGCGGCGATCAGCTGCTCCTTCGTCTCGAACCTGCGAAACACAGTGCCCTTGCCGATGCCTGCGCGCTTCGCGATCTCGTCGATCGAGACGCCAAGACCCTGCTCCGCGAACGCGGCGCGCGCGACGTCGAGCAGGCGGCGCAGGTTGCGCTCTGCGTCAACCCGCAGGGGCCGTGTCGAGACGCCCTCCTCCTCCAGCTGCTCCATCTCGATGTCAATCATCTCACGATCACGTCCCATCTCGGTCGCAGGCTCAGTGCCGCCTCGAGTGCCCGTCCAGCTCACGCGGCGACGGGCACAGGCGCGCTCACGTCGACGTGCGCTACATGCCTGCGGCGCAGGACGACGGTGATCAGGACACCGGCGAGCGCCATCAGGACGGTGCCGCCGATGAAGGCGACGTGGAAGCCGTCGACCTCCGCCTGGTTGCCAAGCGCCGCGGCAGCGCTGTGGCCTGCACCGTGCAGCATGTTCGAGGTGCGATCCGCCGCGAGCGTGGAGAGGATCGCAAGCCCGAGCGCGCCGCCCACCTGCTGAGCGGTGTTGAACAGACCAGAGGCGAGCCCTGCGTCATCCGCCTCCACGCCCGAGGTCGCAAGCAGCGTGACTGGCACGAACACGAGGCCCATGCCAAGCGCCAATGGCAGCAGCCCTGAGAGCAGATCGGACAGGTAGGCGCCGTCGACGGGCAGCCTGATCAGCCACGCCATGCCCGCAGTCGTGAGCAGCAGGCCGATGGCCGCAGTGCCGCGCAAGCCGATCCTGCGCATCAGCTGCTGGGAGAGTCCCGCGCCCACCATGATCCCGAGGGTCACCGGCAGGAAGGAGATTCCCGCCTTCAGCGGGCTGTAGTGAAGGATGTCCTGGACGTAGAGCGAGGCGAAGAAGAACATCGAGAACATCCCCGAGGAGACGAGCAGCAGCGTCGCGTCGGCGATCGCAAGCGACTTGATCTTGAAGATCGTGAGGCGCATCAGCGGGAACTTCGCGCGGCTCTCGATCGCGACGAAGGCAACGAGCAGCGCGATGCCAAGCGCGCCGAGGCCAAGCGTCCAGGTGGAGCCCCAGCCGTGGGACTGCGCGCCGACGACCGTGTAGACGAGCACGACAAGACCCGCAGTCACAGAGAGCGCGCCAGCGATGTCGAACGAGTGCTCCTGCATCTGGAGCTTCGACTCTGGGACAAAGCGCAGCGTCGCCAGCAGCGTGAGCGCGCCGATCGGGACGTTGACGAAGAAGATCCACTGCCAGGAGAGCGCGTCGGTGAGCACGCCGCCGAGCAGCAGCCCGAAGGCGCTGCCGCTGATCGCGATCGCGGTCCAGACGCCAAGCGCCTTCGCGCGCTCGCGACTGTCGGTGAAGGCGGTGGTGACGATCGAGAGGGCCGCGGGGGAGACGAGCGCCGCTCCGAGGCCCTGCACCGCACGACCTGCGATCAGCATGCCTGAGGAGCTGGAGAGGCCATTGAAGAGCGAGGCGGCGGAGAACAGGACAATGCCCGCGAGGAACAGCCGCTTGCGCCCAATCAGGTCAGACGCGCGCCCGCCAAGCATGAGGAAGCCGCCGAACACGAGCGTGTAGGCGTTGATCACCCACTGCAGGTTGCCCTCGGAGAAGTGCAGGCCATGCTGGATCGAGGGCAACGCGACGTTGACGATCGTCGCATCGAGCACGACCATGAACTGTGCGAAGCAGACGACGACGAGCACAAGCCAACGGTTGACGGAGGGCGAGTCCGAGCGTGGCATGGCGGCGGCATCTGGAATGACGGCATCCGAGGTGGACGGCTGGGATGTGGACGGACTCTTTCTATCCTGGGTGAGGGCTGGCACTGGGGCTCCTTTCGATCGCTGCCAGGAGAGCGGACCTTGCAGTCCGGTTACCTTAGCAGCAAGCGGACTGAGCAGTCCGATCGGACCGTGCAGTCCGCATCTGCTCTGGCGCGCTGGTGACTTGCATGCCTAGACGGAGCCTCGACGCAAACCTCATCGGCGCCGGGAACCGAGCAGACGAAGTCTCGCGCAAACCTCATCGGTGCCGGGAACCGAGCAGACGGAGCCTCGCGCAAACCTCATCGGCGCCGGGGACTAGGCCGCGGTGAGGGACTTAGGCTCCTGGGCATCCGCCTGCGTCCAGGCGAGTGCAGCCATCCCCGCGGCGACGGTCAGCACCGACGGCCAGGGGCCGATCGCCAGGGCGAGCAGATGCGAGACGACAAATGCGCCAAGCCCGGCGCCGCCAAGCGTCGCCGCGGTGCGCCTGCCATGGCGGCGCGACCAGGCCGAGATGCACCAGATCCCGCCGGCGGCGAGCACGACGCCGCCCAGCGGCCGCGAGCCGCTGACTTCGACGACGCCGTAGCCCGCGATCAGCGAGGCGGCCGCGACGGGAGCCGTTGGAATCGGTCGCATGCAGGCCAGCCTACCGCTACCCGGCCGGGCCGACCACCAGTCCGTCCAGTCACTAGGCCGGCTCCAGATCGGTCGAACGAGCGGCAAACAGGCTGGTCACGGCAACGGCAGCGGAAGGCCGACAAAAATAGGTGCAATCCGGAGTGCGCGCATTGAACGTTTTGCCTATCTTTTGCAAGGGATGTCCACGCTTCGGCCAGCGGAGGATCTGCTTGCCCAGGTTGCGCAAGGGCTGCTGGATCTGGACGACCTGCCCTCCTTCAGAGCGGGCTTGCTTTCGCAACTGCGCCGTCTCGTCGACTGCGATCACACCTCCTACAACGAGATCGCACCTGCGGTCGGCGAGGCGTTCGTCCTCACCGACCCTATCGACACAAGCATCAACCCCGAGCAGATGCGTGAGTTCTCCACGCTCGTGCTCCAAAACCCGCTGGCCGCGCACTACCTCCGCACCGGTGACTCGCGCACCCTGCGCCTTTCCGATTTCATGGCACGCGACAAGCTGCACGCGCTCGAGCTCTATGACGTCGTCTACAAGCAGGTCGGCACCGAGTACCAGCTCGCGTTCACGCTGCCCAGTGACGAGCAGCTGATCGGAATCACCTTCAACAGGCAGGCCCAGGACTTCGACGACGCGGAGATCGCGCTGCTCGACCGTGTCAGACAGATGGTGATACTCACCTATCGCAACCTCCACGACCGCGCCCGACTCGAGGCCGTCACCTCGGCGCTCGACGCCGAACCACGCGAGACGCAGTCGCCGCTCGCGGTCCTCACGGTCGAGGCGCACGGCCTGCTTGTACCTGCTCACGAGCGGGCCGAGCGGCTATTGCGCAGGATCGCGAGCGAGCACGCGACGCTCGACGCCCTCCACGCCTGGGCGCACGAGCAGCGCCGCGCACGGCTGAGCAGCAGCGCGCCGTTGAGGATCGAGTGCGGCGCCGAGGAGCTCGAGGCACGCTACCTGCACTGCAGGCCTGGGGCGGTCGACGCCGTAGTCGTCCGCTGCCTCGCGATCGGCTCGCCATATGCACTCTGCGCGCTGGGGCTGACGCATCGCCAGGCGGAGGTGCTGCAGATGGTTCAGGAAGGCGCGACGAACGCAGAGATCGCTGTGGGGCTCTGCATCAGCGCGCACACTGTCCGCCACCACCTCGAAGACGTCTATCGCCGCCTCGGCGTGAAGACCCGCGCCGCCGCTGCGCACCTCGCAAACCAGACGCTCGCGGACATCGCGCGGCTGCCCGCCTGAGCGGAGCTGCTCGCTGTCTGAGCGGAGATGCTTGCTGTCTGAGCGGAGATGCTTGCCCGCCTGAGCCGAGCCGCTGGTCCCCGCGCTCGGACACCTCGCGAAGCGGACTGCTCAGCCGCGAAGCGGACTGCTCAGCGAACCTCGCGCAGCCGGCCGCTGAACGGGTCGAAGATCAGACCGCGAATGCAGTCGCGCGCCGACAGCTCGGGGCTGCTGCGCAGCTGGTCGAGGCCAGCGCGCAGCGCCTGCTCGAGCTCGGTGAAGCCGCCGAGCCGCCAGGCCGGGTGCGCGCCGTCCGCCGCGAGCGCCTGCGCAAACTCCTCGTCGGAGGCGCCGCAGAGCCCACAGCGCTCGTGCATCATCACGACCAGCTCCTTGGTGCCAAGCAGGCGTTGCGAGACGCTCAGCGAGCGGATCGCGTCGTCTGTGACGAGGCCGCCCGCGTTGCGCACGACGTGCGCATCGCCGCGCTGCAACCCAAGCAGCGGCAACGGATCGATGCGCGTGTCCATGCAGGTGAGCACCGCCACCTTGCGGCGCGGGCGCGAGTCCATATCTGGCACGGCGAGCGATTTGGCGACCGCAGCGGCCGCGAGTAGCATCTCATCGGCGTTCGACATCAGAGGTGGGGATCATATGAGCTTCGATAGGAAGAACCTCGTTCTCATCGCGATGATCTTCGCGGTCGCGATGCTGTTCATCGACCAGACGATCGTCGCGCTCGCGATCCCGAGCCTGCAGCACGACCTGAAACTCTCCGCGACCGCGGCGCAGTGGATCGTCAACGCTTACCTGCTCGCGCTCTCCGCGCTGTTCGCGCTTGGCGGCAGGATCGCCGACATCTTCGGACACCGGCGCGTCGTGCTGATCGGCGTCTCGCTGTTCGCGCTCAGCTCAGCGCTCTGCGGCGCGACGCCTGACGGCTCGATCGGCGAGGTCTGGATGATCGTCTTCCGGGTGCTGCAGGGTGCGAGCGCAGCGTTCCTGTTCCCGGCGGCGCTTGCGATCGTCGTCGCGGCATATCCGGTGCAGGAGCGCGGCAAGGCGCTCGCGATCTTCTTCTCGATCTCTGGCGGGCTGACCGCTGTCGGGCCGATCGCGGGCGGCTACCTGACGCAGTGGACCTGGCGCTCGATCTTCTGGGTCAACGTGCCCGTCGCGATCATCGCGATCGTGCTCACGCTGAGCGCGAAGCTGCCCCGCGAGGACCGCCAGCCTGGGCGCGTCGACACGCGCGGCGCGGCGCTCGTGTGCGCAGGCATGGGCCTTGCCGTGCTTGGCCTGCAGCAGGCGAGCGTCTGGGGCTGGAGCAGCGTCGCGACCTGGGCCTGCCTCGTCGTCGGGCTGCTGCTGCTCGCGGCCTTCGTGCGCGTCGAGCTGAACACGGAGGAGCCGCTCGTGCCGATGCGCCTGTTCGCCAACCGCGGCTTTGCCGCTGACAACGCTGTGCTGTTCCTGCTCTCGATCTGTTTCGTGCCGCTCTTCTTCTTCGCTTCGCTCTACGCCCAGATCGGCCTTGGCGAGAGCGCCGGCAACGCTGGGCTCTACCTGCTCGTCTTCTTTGGCGGCTTTACGATCGCGGCGCAGCGCGGCGGACGCATCCTCGACCAGCGCGGCGCGCGCCCAACCGTCGTGCTCGGCTGTGCGATCGCAGCGGTCGGCTTCTACCTCTGGGCCTCGAAGCTGGAAGTGCTCTCGTTCGGGTCGCAGTGGATCTATGTCGCGATCGCGGGCGCCGGCATCGGGCTCGTGCTCGGGCCCGTCAGTACCGACGCCTTGAACCGGGCCTCGCGCACCACCTACGGAGCGGTCACCGGCGCGACGCAGACCGTGCGCAACTTCGGCGGCAGCCTCGGCCTCGCGATACTTGGCTCGATCCTGATCACGCAGAACACCTCGCGCGTGACGAAAACGCTGACGAAGACGGGGGTGCCGACCGCGAAGGCGCAGCAGATCGCGCACTCGATCGCAGGCTCGATCTCCGGCGGCTCTAGCGCCGCCTCGAATTCACACGCCTCGCACGCCGTCGAACAGGCCGTGCGCCTCGACTTCGCGCTCTCGACGAGGACGGTGATCTACGCGATGGCGGCGGTGATGGCGGTGGCGTTCCTGGTCGCGGTCAGGACGATGCCAAGCGGGCGCGCAGAGCAGCCTGTGGGCGAGGCGCAGCCAGAGCCGCCCGTGTCCGGTGAGCCGGCCGCCTCCCCGGCTGGCTCCATTTAGCGACAGCACCGATTCGGCGTGCCAGCCGCAGCGCTTGGCAGTGTCCTGCGAGCGGCGCGCTCTGAAGCTCCGCGGCTGCTCTAGCGCCGCCGCAGCGCCGCGTCCTGGAGCTCCGGCGGCACATAGCCCGCGTCGGCCGCGGCAAAGGTCGTGCCTGGGGGAACGATCTCGTCGATCTTGTCGAGCACGTCTGCGCTGAGCGTCACGTCGAGCGCGCCAAGCTGGCTATCCAGCTGCTCCATCGTGCGCGGCCCGATGATCGGCGAGGTGACTGTGGGATGGCTGAGCGTGAACGCGATCGCCATGTGGATCAGCGTGATGCCCGCCTCCTCGGCGAGCTGCGCAAGCTGCTCGACCGCGTCGAGCTTGCTCTGGTTCTCCGGCAACGCAAGGTCATAGCGTCTTGGCATGCGCTGCGCGCGAGTGCTCTGCGGCGTCTCCTTGCCCTTGCGATAGCGACCCGTCAGCCAGCCGCCCGCAAGCGGGCTCCATGGCAGCACGCCCATCCCGTAGCGCGCCGCGACTGGCAGCGAGTCGGCCTCGATGCCGCGCGCGAGCATCGAATAGGGCGGCTGTTCGGTTGCGAAGCAGCCGAGGCCGCGACGCTCAGCCCTCCAATGCGCCTCGACGATCTCGTGGGCGGGGAAGGTCGAACAGCCAAACGCCCTGATCTTGCCCTGGGTACGCAGATCAGTGAGCGCGGAGAGCGTCTCCTCGATGTCTGTGCCTGGTTCGGGACGGTGTACCTGATAGAGATCGATCCAGTCGGTCTGCAGGCGGCGCAGGCTGTTCTCCACCTCGAGCGTCACCCAGCGTCGCGAGTTGCCGCGCTTGTTCGGGTCGCCGCCAGGCTCGCCGAAGCCGACGTCCATCGGCCCGTGGAACTTCGTCGCGAGGATCACGTCCTCGCGCCGCCCGTTCGCGAGCGCCTTGCCGACGATCGTCTCCGACTCGCCTTTCGAGTAGACGTCGGCCGTGTCGATGAAGTTGAGGCCCGCGTCGAGCGCGCGGTGGATGATCCTGATGCTCGCGTCGTGGTCCGGCTCTCCCCAGGCGCCGAACATCATCGCCCCGAGACAGAGAGGGCTCACCTGCATGCCGGTTCCGCCAAGTCCGCGATAGTCCATGCGCGCCATCTCCCCTGCTCGGTCGTGTGTTGTGCGGTCCGCCGGGTCGAGTAGAACTGCCGGCGAGAGTCGCGTGTGCCGCGCCCGTTTGCCGGCACCGTCCGGATATAGCAGAGGAGACAGTGAGCGAGCATCCGATTCGCCTGGTCGTCGGCGACGATCTGCAGCGGCGGCGCCTGACCGTCTTCTTCAGGCTGCTGCTCGCGATCCCTCACTACATCTGGGCGGCGCTCTGGACGATCGTCGCCTTCCTCGCCGCGGTCATGAACTGGCTCGCGACGCTCGTCCTCGGTCGCTCGCCGACGTTCCTGCACCGCTTCCTCGCGGCATACGTCAAATACGTCACCCAGCTCAGCGCCTATCTCTATCTCATCGCCGACGCTTATCCGGCTTTCGACGGACAGGCCGGCTATCCGATCGACGTCACGATCGCCCCGCCATCGCGTCAGCGGCGCTGGCGCGTGCTGCTACGCCTGCCGCTCGCGCTGCCGGCGATATTGATCGGAGAGACCCTCTTCGGCAACAGCTGGGGTTTCAGAAGGAAACAGAGCCTCGCGCCCGGGAGCCTGCTCTCGATCGCCGCCTTCCTCGCGTGGTTTGCATGCCTGATCCGCGGACGCATGCCGAGGGGGCTGCGCGACACGGGCGCGTACTCGCTCTCCTATAACGCACAGCTGTGGGCCTACCTGCTGCTGCTCACCGAGAGCTATCCAGACAGCGATCCGCTCGCGGCGCTGCAAGACCTGCCCGACGAGGACGCTCCCATCCACCTGCGTGGAGCCGATGACCTGCGCCGCAGCAGGCTCACAGTCCTCTTCAGGCTGCCGCTCAGCGTCCCACACCTGATCTGGCTGACACTGTGGGGGATCCTCGCGCTGCTCGCCGCGATCCTCAGCTGGATCGTGAGCCTCATCCTGGGGCGCTCGCCTTCCTGGCTGCACCGCTTCCTCGCGGCCTACGTTCGCTACAAGATCAGCGTCTACGCCTACCTCTACATAGTGGCGAATCCCTTCCCAGGGTTCGCTGGCAAAGCGGGCGGCTACCCACTCGACACAGTCATCGCAGAGCGACGCCAGCAGCGACGCTGGACGGTGCTCCTGCGGCTCCTGCTCGCTCTGCCGGCGCTCGCGATCTACAGCGCCTATTCCAGCCTCAACCTGCTGCTTGCGATCCTAGGATGGTGCGCCGCACTCATCCTCGGCAGGATTCCGGGCGGGCTGCGCAACGCTGGCGCTCTTGCGCTGCGCTACAGCGCCCAGACGCACGGCTATCTGCTCCTGCTCACCGACGCCTACCCCTACAGCGGGCCTTGCGAGAGCGACCGGCCGGTATGAGCCGCCAACCGGCATGAGCGGCCGCTGGGCCGCCGCGGCCGGCCCTGCGCGGTGGGCGCGTCTCGCTGCCGTCGCGGTGCTCGCGCTCGCCTGGGCCTGGGCCGCCCACGCACTCTGGCGCTCGACCGTACCGACGAGCCTGCCTGCGCCGAGGATCGACCCGAGCACGCTCTTCGGCGCCTCCTATCTGCGCCGCAGCGCCTCCTACGAAGAGTTCCTCGACATCGACCAGCTGCTCGGCCAGCTCACGTTGCTCGCGGTTCTGGCGGTCTATGCGATACGCGGGCATCGCCTGATGCGCGAGTCCGCGGCGGGACGCATCGGCACGGGAATGCTGCTGGGAATGCTCGGTTTCGCGATCGTCTGGATCGCCCAGATTCCCTTCGGGCTCGCGGCCGTCTGGTGGGAGCGGCGCCATGGCGTCTCGCACCAGGGCTACATCGCCTCCGTCGTCGAAGGCTTCGTCGGGCTTGGCGGGCGCTTCGTCTTCATCTGCTTTGCGCTGCTTGTCGCGATGGGCCTCGCAGGCCTGCTGCGCCGCTGGTGGTGGATCGTCGCGGCGCCGCTGTTCGCCGGCCTTGCGCTGCTCTCCACCTACCTCAGCATCTACCTCGTGCCGAACACGCAGCCGCTGCGCGATCCACAGACGCGCGCGGAGCTGCGCACGCTTGCAAGCCGTGAGGGGCTGCATCACATACACGCTGTCGTGCAGAACGTCTCGCGCTTCACGACCGCGCCGAATGCCGAGTCGGTCGGCTTTGGCGCGACGCGCAGGGTGATCCTCTGGAACACGCTGCTCGATGGGCGCTTCGACAGCCACGAAGTGGAAGTCGTGATCGGGCACGAGCTCGGCCACCTTGCTCATAACCATCCCCTCAAGCGTGTCGGCTGGCTGCTGCTGTTCCTACTGCCCGCCGCGGGCATCGTCGCCGTCTTCACGCGCCGGCGAGGCGGCCTCGGCCGGCCGGAGGCAGTGCCGATCGCGCTGCTCGTCTTCGTGCTCCTGCAGTTCCTCGCCTCGCCGCTGATGAACGAGGTCTACCGCCGCGAGGAGGCTGAGGCCGACTGGTCGGCGCTGCGCGCCACCCACGATCCGTCGGCCGCTCGCTCGCTGTTCGTGAAACTGGCGCGCACGAGCCTCGCCGACCCCGATCCGCCAACCTGGTCGTTCCTGCTCTACGACGATCACCCGACGATCGTGCAGCGCATCGCGATGGTCGATGCCTGGCAGCAGCGGGCAGCCCAAAATGGCTGAGGACATGAGCTCGAGCTCGGAGAAGGCGGTTCGCGCCGCTGTCAGCGGCAGTGTTCAGGGTGTGGGGTTTCGGCACGCGACACGCGGGCGCGCGCATGAGCTGAGGGTGATGGGCTGGGTGCGCAACGCGCCAGATGGGACCGTTCTCGTCCACGCAGAGGGCGCTGCCGAAGCGGTCGCGGCGCTGCTGTCCTTCCTGCAGGACGGACCTCCGCTTGCCGAGGTCAGCGAGGTCGCTGTCGAGGAGGTGAAGGTCGAGGGCCACGAGCAGTTTGCGATCCGGGGGCTCAGCGCGGGCAGCTTCGTCGTCGAGCAGCACGAGGGAACGCGCTTCACGCTGCGCCTCGAAGTCGACGGCAGCATGCGCAGCTGGACGCTGCCGAAGGGACCTTCGCTCGACCCCGCGGTCAAGCGCTTCGCGGTCGAGCTGGAGCAGGCAGCGCCCGCTGGATCGGACGCGGGAGCAACGGCGGCAGCCGCCGCGGCTGCGATCTGGGACCGCGGCGCTTATGAGCAGGGCGGGCGCGTGCCCTGGCCACAGGCGATCGAGCGAGGCCACGCTGTGTTCGTGCTGCACGGCGAGAAGCTGCGTGGCGGCTTTGCACTACAGCGCACGCGGGCTGGGGCCAAGCCGCAGTGGCTTTTGGTCAAGCGCCGTGACGAGCAGGCGCGCCCAGGCTCCGACATTCTCGCCGAACGCTCCGAGCTTGACATCGGCAATTAAGTGCCCGCTTCAACCGGGCAGCCCACCTTGCCGATAACCAGAGAGCATGAAGGGCATCGTCTTCGATCTGCTCGAGGAGATCGTCGCGCGCGAGCACGGCGATCGGACCTGGGACCAGCTGCTCGAGCGCGCCGGCGTCGAGGGCGTCTACACCTCCCTTGGCAACTATCCCGACTCGGAGTTGATGAAGCTCGTCGCCGTCGCCACAGAGATGTTCGAGATCCCGGTGCCGGACGTCGTGCGCTGGTATGGGCGCAACGCGATGCCGCTGCTCGCGGACCGCTACCCAGGCTTCTTCGAGCCACATACGGATGCACGCTCCTTCGTGCTGACGCTGAACGAGATCATCCACCCGGAGGTACGCAAGCTGTATCCCGGCGCCGACACGCCGGACTTCACATTCGACGCATCCCAGCCCCAGCACCTGACGATGGAGTACCGCTCGAAGCGGCAGCTCTGCGCGCTCGCCGAAGGCCTGCTCTACGGCGCAGCCGACCACTACGGCCAGAGCATCGAAATCGAGCAACCGGAGTGCATGAACAGAGGAGACCAGCGCTGTCTGATCCAGATCGCCTTCTCGAGCTAGAGCAGGCCACCGACGAGATCGCGAGACTGCGCCGGCGCGCGGAGCGCGAGCGCAAGGCGCGTCGCGAAGCAGAGAGGATCTCCGAGCGCAGCACGCGCGAGCTCTACGACCGCCAGCAGCGCCTGCTGCTCGCGCGCACCGTCGCCAACGCGGCCAACGAGGCAAGCAGCGTCGGGAGCGCGACCGGGACGACACTGCGGGCGATCTGCGAACACTGTGACTGGCGGCTTGGGCATGCCTGGTGGCTCACCGAGGACGGTCTCTTCGATTCCGGCGACACGTGGAGCGGCGACGTCGAGCGATTCACCGACTTTCACGACGCGACGCAGGGGCTGCGCCTCGCAAACGGCGTTGGCCTGCCTGGCCGTGTGCTGGCTCGCGGCGAGGCGGTTTGGGTGCGCGACTTCTCGCAGGTGCTGTCGCTGCCGCGCGCCGGCGCCGCATCGGCGGCGGGCCTGCGCACCGCAATCGGATTTCCGGTGCTCGTCGGCAGCGACGTCGTCGGCGTGCTCGAGTTCCTCACAGAGCATCTGCTCGAGCCAGACGCGGAGCTGCTCGCGTTGATGGCCCAGGTTGGCACTGAGCTTGGCCGTGTGGTCGAGCGCGAGCAGGCTGCGCAGCGACTCGTGCACCAGGCGACCCACGACGCGCTGACAGGCCTTCCGAATCGCGTCCACATCAACGATGGGCTGGGCAGGGCGGTCGCGCGTCTGCGTCGCGACCCCGGCGCCCACGTCGGCGTCTTCTTCATCGACCTCGACGGCTTCAAGGCAATCAACGACACGATGGGCCACCCCGTTGGCGACGTGATCCTCTGCGAGGTCGCGGCGCGCTTGCGGGCAGTGATGCGCCCCCATGACACGCTTGGCCGCCTCAGCGGCGACGAGTTCATCGTGGTCTGTGAAGACCTCGACGAGACGCACGCGATCGCCGCGATCGCCGACCGCGTCCAGGACGCGCTCAGCGCGCCGTTCGAGATCGGCGATGAGCTCTTCCAGATCACCGCGAGCATCGGCGTCACGGTCGCCAAGCCGGAGAAGGACCCCGAGGAGCTGATTGCCGAGGCGGACGCGGCGATGTACCGCGCCAAGCGCAGCGGCCGCGGCCGCTGCGAGGTCTACTCCGAGCAGCTTGGCGCCCAGATTCGCCGACGTGGCGGACTCGAACGGGCGCTGCGCAAGGCGACCGAGCGCGACGAGCTGCGCCTGCACTACCAGCCCGAGGTCGACCTCAGCAGCGGCAAGATCCTTGGGCTCGAGGCGCTGCTGCGCTGGCAGCGCGACGATGCGCTCGTGATGCCCGCAGAGTTCATCCCGCTCGCCGAGGAGACCGGCCTGATCGTCCCGATCGGCGCCTGGGTGCTCAACGAGGCGGTCCGCCAATCACAAGCGTGGCGCAGGGACCCCGAGATCGTCGAAAACCCCTGGATCTCGGTCAACCTCTCCGTGCGGCAGCTTGCCGATCCAGATCTCACGCAGCGCGTCGCGGACGTGCTCACCCAGCACGGCGCCGACCCTGCCTCGCTGCTGCTCGAGGTGACTGAGAGCGTGATCCTCGACGACGTCGACGCCGGGCTGACGATCCTCGCTCAGCTCAAGCAGCTTGGCGCCGACATCGCGATCGACGACTTCGGCACTGGCTACGCCTCGCTCTCCTACCTGCGCCGCTTCCCTGCGACGGCGGTCAAGATCGACCGCTCGTTCATCTCCACGCTGCACGACAGGCGCACGCTTGCGATCGTCACCGCGATGATCGAGCTCGCACACGCGCTCGGGCTCACCGCGATCGCCGAGGGGATCGAGACCACCGAACAGCTCACCGTGCTCAGCGAGCTCGGCTGCGACATTGGCCAGGGCTATCTGTTCGCCAAGCCGAAGCCGGCAGACGAGCTCGAGTCGCTGCTCAAGCGGCCGGCGGCGCTGCTGGACGCGGGCGCTCAACAGCGAGTGCGGTGAGCGCGAAGCCAAGCAGCAACGCGACACCGAGCACTCCACCGAGGAACAGCTCTCCATAGATGCGCCGGCGAGCTGGCCCGCCCGATCCGTCCCGTGCGGGCTGCAGTTATACGTAACAATTGCGGTAGGCCAGCCGCGACGCTTCGACTACGCTCCACGGTCGCGATGGCAGATCCCTGCACAGACCTGTCGCGGCAAGACCCCTCCGCGAGGCAAGCCGGCGCGCAGCGCAGGGAGAAGTGTGTGAATCGCACAGCGGAGACGGCGCTCGAATCTGAGCTCCTGCTCCTGCGCGCCTGGCATCCGCGCGACGCAGGCGCGCTCGCCACGGCATGCGGCGACCCTGAGATATGTGCCTTCACCACGGTGCCGCGCCGCTATTCGCAGGAGGCTGCCGCGGCGTGGATCGAGCGCCAGGCACAGCGCGTTGCCGATGGCACCGCAAACGTGTTCGCGATCGTCCCACGCTGGCAGGAAGATCCGATCGGCGCTACCTGGCTGTTCGATTTCGATACATCGCCGAGCGCGCGCATCGGCTGCTGGCTGCTCGCAGCCCATCGACACGACGGCTTTGGGTTGGAGGCCACGAGGCTCCTCTCGCGCTGGGGCCTGAGCGTGCTCGGCCTGCGGCGCATCCGCCTCGAGTTCCTCCCTGACAACGAGGCTTCGCGTCGAGTCTGCATCGGCCTTGGCGCGATTCGGGAGGGACAGCGCGAGCGAGTGACCTCGCAAGGCTCAACGCTCGTCGAGCGTTGGCTGCTTGGGCGCTCCCAGCTCGAAGCATCGCGAGCAGAGCCAGGCGCCCGCTGATGCGTGTCCTACTTGCACATAGCAGCCTCGTCGGCTTTGGCGGCACTGAGACGTACATGCTCACCGTCGCAGAGCAGCTGCAACGCATGGGACACGAGACGCTCGTCCACGCCGCCGAGCTTGGGCCGATGGCCCAGCTCGTACGTGACCGGGGAGTGCGCGTGCTTGGGGCAGACGAGCTGCCAGCAGCCTGCGAGCTCGTGTTGTTCCAGGACGCGCCGACGTGCCTCGAGCTCGCACCCCGGTACGAGAGCGCGGCGCGCATCTTCGTCGCGCACTCTGTGTTTGCCGGCCTGCAGTGCCCGCCGCAGATCGCGGGCGCCTGCCAGGCAGTGGTTGCGCTCAACGACCGCACGCTGCGCTGGGCAGACGCGCTTGCCCAGCCTGTGAGGCTCGAGCGGCTGCGTCAGCCAGTGGACCTCGACCGCTTTCGGGTCAGCGCGGCGCATCGGTCCGGCCCGCTGCGAGCAGTCGTGCTCAGCAACTACGCATTTGGCACACGGACCGCGGCGCTCGAGGAGGCATGCAGAGATGCAGGCGTCGAGTTGCGCTGGATCGGATCTCAGCATGGCAGCGCGACACCGACGCCGGAGCTGGAGCTCGCAGCCGCGAACATCGCGATAGGACTTGGGCGCTCCGTGCTCGACGCGATGGCCTCCTGCCGCCCCGCGATCGTGCTTGGCACCCTGGGCGGCGATGGCTGGGTGACACCGGAGAGCTACGCCACGCTCGAGGCCGATGGCTTCACGGGCCGCGCGACCGACCGCGTGCTCGACGCAGCAGAGCTCACACAGGAGCTCTTGCGCTTCACTCCGGAGCTTGGCATCAGCAGTCGCGATCTCGTCGCACGCCACCACGACGTCCGCGATCACGTCGGCGAGCTGATTCGGATCGCGCGCGAGCTGGAGCCTGAGCCGGTGCGCAGCGGCGGAGTCGAGCTCGAGCTCGCGCGCCTCGTACGGGTCGAATGGCAGCGGCAGATCAGCCTCATCACCGCGCGGGCTGAGGGCAACCGCCTTGCCCGTGAGCTCCAAGCGGCGCGCGAGGCCGCCGCCGAGACTGCGACGCGCGCCGCGGCGGAGCAGTCGCGTGCTGAGGCAGAGCAGTCGCGCGCTGACGCTGCGCAGACGCTCGCCGATCAAGCGGAGGCACGCGCCAGAGCAGAGCAGGCTCGCAGCGAGGAGCTTGCCAACACGCTCACCGAGCTTGTGGCGACGAGGCGCTGGCGCTTCGCCGTCTGGCTGAGCCGCCCTCTCGACAGGCTGCGGGAGTTGCGCGCCACGGTGTCCGCCAGAGCCCGCCGCTGACCGTAGGTCGCCTACCTGCTGTTGCGCTGGGGCTCGTGGAGCGGAATAGAGCCAGGTGCCAGGACGGCTGGGTCGTGCCCTGGACGGACGTTTGCGCCGGCGTCGCGCAAGGCGCGCAGGCGTTCGGCTGAGACGCGCTGAGCGTCGAGATCGTCGCCGAAGATCGGGAAGCGGTGATCGTCGAGCCCGGAGGCGAAGTGGGTCACGTCGCCGCCGACGATCAGGCCCTCGCCCACGCGGACCGACTGGTGCCCGGGGGTGTGGCCTGGCGTCGACAGCAGCTCGACCGAGCCGTCGCCAAGCAGGTCGCAGTCGCCGTCGACGAGGACCACCTGCTCGGCGACGCTCTCATAGTCGCGTGGCAGGTAGAAGTTCCTCGCGATCGCGCCAGGGTCCATCGCCGCCTCCCACTCGCGGCGCTGGACGAAGACAGGCAGCTTCGGCGGCAGCAATGCCAGCCCACCGGCGTGGTCGAAGTGCAGATGGGTCAAGACCACCTTCGTCAGGGTCGCGAGCTCGACCTGCAGGTCGATGCCCGCCTCCATCTCCAGCTCGAAGGCCCGCAACGACTCCGCCCCGTCGTAGTGGCGCTTGGCATCGGCGGCGGCAGCTGGGTGCAAGCCGGTGTCGAGAAGGATCCTCTCCTTCTCGGTCTCGATCAGGTAGACCGGAATCGGAAAGCGAACCTGTCGCTCGAGATCCTCGCCACGCCGCCAGATGCCGGCGGCGGAGGTGAAGTGGCCGCCATCGAGCATCGTCACCTTCATGCCTGGGACACTAGACCGAGGCTGGATACGAAATGCGACTGCCTCGCTATCGTCTGCGACATGCGAGTCGGCCTTGCAGCGCTGCCTGGATGCTTCGACTCTGGTCTGGCCACGCTGATCGACGTCCTGCGCGCCGCAGAGCAACTGCGAGCGACGGTCGACCCTGCGATCGACCCGATCGCCGTAACGACCGTTGGCAGCGGACAGCGCATCGCGACTGGCGCCGGCCTCTCACTCACACCGGACTGGCAGATCGGCGAGGACGGGCTGCTCGCGCAGCTCGACGTCTTCGTCGTGCCAGGCCTTGGCACCGCGACGCCGGCGGCGTTGCGCGAGATGCTCGCTTCGCCTCCCGTTCGCCGTCTGCGCCACTGGCTCGCAGCGGCAGACGGCGGCCCACATCTCGCGGCCGCCTGTACGGGCACCTTCGTGCTCGCGGAGACAGGCGTGCTCGATGCGAGGCCTGCTACGACCTGCTGGTGGCTTGCAGGCGAGTTCCGTCGTCTCTACCCAGAGGTGCAACTCGACATGACCCGCATGGTCGTCCATGCCGGCCCGGTCACCACCGCTGGCGCTGCCTTTGCGCACATCGACCTTGGCGTCAGCCTCGTCGCGACCGCCAGTCCCACGCTCGCAGACGCCGTCGCCCGCTTCCTGCTGATCGACGAGCGCCCCGCGCTTGGCGTCGAGGCCGCCAGCACGCACCTCGCGAACGCGGACGTGCTCGTCAGCGAGTTCGAGGACTGGGTCCGCGCGAACCTCGACCAGGATCTCACCGTCGGCGATGCCGCCTGCGAGCTTGGGACCACCCGCCGCACCCTCGAGCGGCGCTGCCGAGCGCGCACAGGCATCTCCCCACATGACCTCATCAAGCGCGTGCGGACAGAGCGCGCACGCCACCTGCGCAGGACCACCAACCTCAGCTTCGACCAGATCGCGCCGCAGGTCGGCTACCGCCATGGCTCGACGCTGCGGGCGCTGCTGCGCAAACAGGCATCGTCATCCAGTTAGAGCCCAGGCTCACGATTCCGTGAGGTCGCGACACGTGCCGGGATAGTGGGACTGCGCGGAGGCGATGTGGGGCGCAGAGGCGATGTGGGGCGCAGAGGCGGCCTCACGAACATCGGCGCGGGTGCACCAGCAGGGGTAGACCCGCCCAGCGGCGTTCAACCGCTCGAATGCCTCGCGATGCTCAGCCAAGCGCTCAGACTGGCGCATCGCCGGCCCGTCCCAGTCGAGGCCAATCCTCGCAAGGTCGGCGAGCTGCGAGCGCTCGTGCTCAGGGCGAGAACGCTCGCGGTCGAGATCCTCGATTCGCAAGAGGAACGGCGCGCCACGCGAGCGGGCGGCGAGCCATGCGATCAATGCGGTGCGGAGGTTGCCGAGGTGCAAAGGGCCGCTTGGACTGGGCGCGTAGCGCCCAGCGCCCCCGAACGTCAAAGGTCTTGCAGAGACGGCGCCAGCAGAGCGAACTGGCCTATCGCTCACCTACCATCCCCACCTCCAAACTTATACCTCATTGAAGGCCCTCATGAGGGCTTGCCACGTGCCGCATAATCGCCCGTCGCAGACCGGAGCCAACGGGAAGGAGAGCAAGATGGGCAACGTAGAGCATGAGGTGGTAATCGCCGGTGGCGGCCCAACGGGAATGATGCTCGCGGCTGAGCTTGCATTGGCAAAGGTCGATGTCGCGATCGTCGAGCGGCGCCCTGACCACGTGCTGGTCGGCTCGAGGGCTGGCGGCCTTCACTCGCGCACGATCGAGGTCCTCGATCAGCGTGGGGTCGCCGACCGGTTCCTCGCGGAGGGCAAAGCGGTCCAGGCAGCGATGCTTGGCACGACGGTGCTCGACATGAGCGACTTCCCGACGCGTCATCCCTACTCGCTTGGGATCTGGCAGAACCAGATCGAGCGGATTATGGCCGCCTGGGTCGCAGAGCTGCCGGTGCACATCTACTACGGATCAGAGGTCACAGGCTTCGAGCAGCACGACGCGAGCGTCGAGGTCCTGCTGTCCGAAAGAGAGCCACTAAAGGCGCAGTACCTCGTCGGCTGCGACGGAGGGCGCAGCCTCATCCGCAGGGCGGCAGGCATCGAGTTCCCAGGGTGGGATCCGACGAAGAGCAACCTCATCGCCGAAGTCGAGGTGACTGACGATCCGCCACGGGGCATCCACCGCGACTCCGCAGGCGTCCATGGCCTGCACAGAATGGAGGATGGGAAGACGTTCAGGGTGATCGTGACCGAGCAGCAGCTTGGCCCAAGCAGCGAGCCCACCCTCAGCGATCTGAGCGAAGCGCTCGTCGCCGTCTTTGGCACGGACTTCGGGATCCACAACCCCACCTGGATCTCGAGATTCACCGACATGACGAGACAGGCCGCTGCCTACCGCGATAGGCGCCTGCTGCTTGCAGGCGACGCTGCCCATGTGCACTACCCCGCCGGTGGACAGGGTCTCAGCCTTGGCGTGCAAGACGCAGTGAATCTCGGGTGGAAGCTCGCCCAGGTGGTCAACGGGACCACTCCAGAGGCCCTGCTTGACACTTACTACGCCGAGCGCCACCCAGTCGCTGCCCGGGCGCTCCAGCACACGATGGCGCAGTCCGTCCTCCAGCGCCGAGACGAGCGCATCGAGGCGCTCGTCGACGTCGTCTCAGAGCTCGCGAGCATGGACGAGCCCCGCAAGCGACTCGCCGGGCTCATCTCTGGGCTCGATATTCACTACGACCTCGGCGAGGGACATCCTCTGCTTGGGCGCCGCATGCCTGACCTCGACCTCACGACCGCGAACGGGCCGCTCGAGGTCTTTGAGCTATTGCACGACGCGAAGCCGCTGCTGCTGAACCTTGGGCAGCCAGGCGACTTCGAGATCGCCCGATGGGCGGACAGAGTGCAACTGATCGACGCGAGCTACGCGGGGCAGTGGGAGCTTCCTGTGCTTGGCGTCGTCAGCTCACCCACTGCGGTGCTGGTCCGTCCCGATGGCTATGTCGCCTGGGTGGGAGAGCAAAGCGATCCTGGGTTGATGGAGGCGCTGACGAAGTGGTTTGGGCCGCCTGCAGCCCAAGCCTGCCGATGACCCGATACGCAGCCTCTACGTACATGCGCTGGAGAGTGGCTGGATCGTCCGTCGAGCAGGCTGCATACTGCTGCCCGTGCCTCAGCGTCGCCCACCTCTGCAGGTCTGCGCGCGCATGGCCACCGCACTGCTCCTCAGCTGCGGCATGGGCCTCGCGGGCGCCACACTGCCAACGCTGGCAAGCGCAGCTGAAACAAACACATGGAGCGCCCCTGCAGCTCTACCGGCCGGCTCGGTGCCAGCCGGCGACTCTCCAAACGGAGACCTTCTGCTGAGCACGACCAGTGGCCCAATCATGCGCTATGCGCTCGAGGAAGAGATTCCTGAGATCGCGTTCTTCGAACAGGACGGCGCCCTCGGGATGCCGCAGCGAGTGACTGGTTCGGAGCCTGAAGGCGACAATGGCCCGGTCGCCTTTCTGCCAGACGGCTCCGCGGTGATCTCGTTCGTAGAGGAACCTGGCAAGCCTCGTTCGCTCACGGTCCGCTCGCCTGGCGGCGCCTATGGGAACCGTTTCGAAGGCAGCCTCGACGAACCGATCGTGGCGTTCGCGGCACGCGAAGGCGAAGTGCTGGCAGTCCGGGAACGGATTGGATCGAAAAGCAAGCCGTTGATCGAGGTCTCAACGCTTGCGATCGGAGGTGGCGGGACACTCACCGAATCGGGCTCTGCCCAGGTGCTCTACGAAATGTCGGCCGAAGATATCTACGTCGACGATTTCAAGACAGTTGCAGTCGCGATGGGTCCTGACGGATCCGCGGATGTGACTGCGCTGACTGAAAACGAAGGCAGGACCTCAGGCGGGGACCTGTTCGCCCACAACGACGTCCTCGACTTTCACCGCGCCGGCCCTGGGGATCCCTGGGGAGGCGAAGGAAACCTCGCGGCAGGGCTCCCTTACGAAGCAGAGGCAAACGAACTTCAGGTCGCCGTCGCGCCCGGCGGTCGCGCGCTCCTTGCCTTCAAGACGAGTGAGCCGACAGCGATCAACTCATCGCTTAGATCTGATTCAAGTCACGTTTACGCGTCGGTGCGCGAACCGGAAGGGTCCTTCTCGAGCCCAAGCCAAGTCGTCGCTCCGCAGTCCCCGGAATCTGGGGTTGCCCTCGCCAAAATGCTGGTCGCGGCAGGCGCTGACGGGACCCTCGCGCTTGCCTACCGGACGGAAACCTGCCAGACGATCACCCCTGAAGCAGCGGTGGAGACCTATGGAGCGCTCGTCGCACCGCCTGGCAAGCCCCTCGGATCGCTTCCGTTGCTTGGCTACAGCAACGCAGATGACACCTCACGGATCACCGCGCTGGGAGCAGGCCACGGACAGGCCCTGGTCGGCATGGACGACCTCGCGGTGACAGCCGGCGAGGGGGACAACCTCTGCGAATACTCACCGATCCCAGACGATCAGACCGAGCGCGACGACGCCCGCGCAGTCCTCGTGGGCGCTCCAGAACCGCTGGACGGGGACGAATTCACGACGAATGAAATGGAGCTGGGCTCCAGCGAATACGAACTACTCCACGGCGATGGCGGAGAGCTCTTCATCAACAGCGCCGCGATCGACGACGACGGCAACGCAGCCGTGACAGGGGCGCTTCGTGTCTCTGAGGGAACTGAATACGCCTATTTCACGGGCTCTGGCAAGCCTTATGGGGGGACGGTCGGCAAAAACGGCGGGCCAGGCAACCAGAACAGCGGGGGCAGTGGCGACACAGGGGGCAGTCAGACCGGCGGCGGAGCCACCGACAAGGCTGGGCAGGCCACCTCGAGCCATGCCCCGATCCCGAAGGTCGGACCGCTTGTTGTTTCTGCCTCTGGGCGTGCGACCCTCGCGCTGACGGCGCCGAAGCTTGGTGGATCGAGCCGCCTGCACGTGCAGACAACCCTCACGATCGTCGCGACAGGCAAAGGTGCGAAGGGCAAAGCGAAGACGATCGCCCGAGTGAAGATCATGGCAAAGTTGGCCTCCGGCGAGAAGACCGTGATCCACCTGAAGCTCCCAGCCAAGGGGCTTGCCTATCTACGCTCACATCATGGCCATGGCGTGCAGCTGCGGATCGTCGCGAGTGAGCAAGGGCATGCTAGGAGCACGAAGACGATCACGCCCAAGGTAAGGCTGGCCGGCTAGCCGGCCGAGTTGGATTGGGGCTCGCCCTACCGGCTCGCCGGCGCCGATTCAGGCGACGTGCAGCGTGACGATGGATTCGGTCTTGGGCTTCCTGTTCGGGTCCAGGACTTCGCAGCGCACGGTGTGGGTTCCCTTTGGCAACGGCCGCATCAGCAGGGACCAGCCCCAGGCGGCAGCCTCAACTTCCTGTTCTTTGACGTTTACTGGGAAGGCCTGTGTGCCCATCCAGAAGTATTTCCCGAACTTCGGCACAGAGCGACCGTCCAGCCACACGTTTATCAATGCTTTGACGGTGGAGCGATTGACGCCCAAGGAGCATTTTTGAAGTTCTGCGTCGCTCGTGCCAAAGCCTTCGTGTTCATCTGGGAGCGTCGAGCAGTGGGTGGTGTACTCGTTGACGTAAACGGCGCTGCCCGCTGGCACATTGCAGGTGCTCCTGCGGCCGCTGAAGTTGCCGACGAGAGTCACCGCTGTGCCGTTGACCGTGACGGTCTTGCAAGCTTGCGCCCCAGGGGCCAGCGAAGAGAAGTAGAGCTCCCACGTGCGCGTCATCCAGTAGCGGTATGGCTGTCCTGCGATCGTGCCAGGCTCGTGCACCACGTCGTTCAGCGTCGAGGCGGATGCGACCGGGGCCAGCAAGAGCGCCAGCATGCTGGCGCCTAAAGGCAAGGCGCTGGTCAACTTCCCACGCATAGCACCAAGCAATGCCCGCCGCCAACCAACGCGGTCGCTCAGATCACGACAGCTCATCTCACACGCTCCTGTTCAAAGCACGGCTTCCGGAGATCCTCGAGACGATACCGTCACATCAGCCAGAGTCGTGGGCTCGATCACGTCGAGCAGGCCGTCTGAGAGCTCGACGCGCAGGCCGCTTGCGGTCGCGATCTCCGCGACCTCCTCAGGGCGCTCTACGCCTCCGGCCTGAAGGACCAGGCGTGCGACCTCGCCACGGACGCGCTTTGCCATGTGCGTGATCACGGTCCGCCTGCCGTCGGGCGCCTCCGTAAACCCGCGGACGGCGAGATGGGTCGCGCGGCGCGGCTGCCACGCTGCCGCGTAGGAGCCAGAGCGCAGGTCGAGCACCATCCCGCGGTCAGGCAACGCCGCGCGCAGCGGCTCGCGCCAGTAGGCGGCCATCGCCCCGACGCCAGGCGGCTTAGAACTCATGTCGAGCCGGTATGCAGGGATCCGGTCGCCAGGCCGGACAACGCCCCACAGCGCGCTCGCGATCAATACACCGTCCCATTGCAGGTCCGCGAGGCCAAGAGCCGCGAACAGCACGCCCGTGTAGAGCTCAGCCGCAGGGATCGCCGGGGCAGCCCGCAGGCCTGGGTCGACCGCGTCGATCAGCCGCTCCCGCGGCTCACGCAGCCTCGAGTAGACCAGCGTCGAGAGGCCAGCGCGGCGGCCACGGTCAGGCGATGCCTTGCCCCGGGAAGGTGGAAGCAGCACGAGCACGAGCGACAGGCTAGTAAGGGCGAGCACGCGCAGAAGCCACATCGCAAATCACGCCCGCTGAGGACCGAGCGTTTACTTGCGCACGCCGCTCACAGCACTCAACGGCACGCTTCGGACTTCTGCCGAACGGCTCTGCGAGATCTTCGACATGTCCGGCTTCAGCAGCAGCGCGATCAACAGACCCACCGCAACAGCGGCGCCGATCGCCGCGAAGCGGGCGAGGCGCACGCCGCGCAGGCGGCCGGCAATCACACCGCGGCGCTCCTGCCTCAGCACGCGCCAGAGGTCTGGCAGGTGCGCGAGCACGTGCAACGCCATCAACGCGATCCAAACGAAGAACAGCACTTTGTGGATTGGCACGAGCGTCTGCCTCGAGCTCGGGCCAAGCAGCAGCATCAGCCCGCCGCTGCCAAAGAGGCCGAGAGTGCTGACGACGACGAGCGGCGCGAGCAAGCGGAAGCCAATGTGCGGCGGCCCGGCCTTGCGGTAGGTCGCGCGTCCGCCGTAGTAGCTGCCAAGCCGGTAGCAGGTGCTCCCCAGCTTCAGGCACAGCGGCCCGACGAGCATTGCGCCGACGAACATATGCAAGCTGAACAGCGTGTGGAAGCGCAGGATCGCGATGCCGACAATCGCGAGCCCGACGATCAACGTCGCACCTGTCAGCGCGGTGAGGCGCTCGTTGCCGAGCGGTCCGCGCGAACGAGTTGCCGCGCCAGCCGGCTTCGGGCGTTGTGCGACTGCCATTGCAACTGGGACGCTAGACGCGTCTGGTCGCTATGTGAATTGGGCTACGGGATGATCTGTATCCGCCTTGAGGTGGATGCGCGGTCGAGGCGAAGCCCTCGTTCTGCCCTTCTTCGAGCGTCGTCGCTTGCTGTAGTTCAGTTCGAAGTCGTGCTCCCACTGTGTGCCGTCAGTTGAGAGCTCCCAGGCGCCTTGGATCATGCGAGCGTCGTCGCTGACCACGCCTGTGTAGCGCTGCGCAAAGTCAAGCGGTGAGAAATCGGCCGCGGTCCGCGAAAGCCTCCACACGCCGTCGCCAAAGCTCATCTCATACAGGCGCGCTATGCCGCGTGAGTCGAAGTAATGCTGAACGAGGCTGCGTCTACCGCCGTCCCAGCCGATGATCGCAATCCCGTCGGGTGCATCCGGATGCGGCACTTCCCAGCGCTGGATGACGAACTGTCCGCCCGGAAGATATTCAAACACTGCCTGGGCAACGCCGTCTGCCTCCATGCCGGCCGCCGGTGAGCTGCTCGGGAACACCGCCTCCATGCGCCACTCGCCGATCAATGGCGCGAGGGCCTGCATCGCACCGTCCTGGGGCAAACTGGTCATTGACACTCCCCTTCCCAACTGGCCCGCATGGCCATCAAGATCGGCGCCGGCCTCCACGTGGTCATGACTAGCCAGGCTACCGCTCACGCAGAGGAGGGCCATTAGAAGCGCGGTCCCGCCCGATGGAGCCGCGCCCTCCGGGGTCGGCGCTTCGCCGCAGCGTACTGCGGCGCGTGTCTACAGACACGTCTGCCGGTGCGCTCGCCACGATGAGTTTCCAAGTCAGCAGCGTCCATACTGGCATGTCATCCATCCCGGAAAGGAAGCTGTGCATGGCCTCGCTGGTTCTGAAGATGTCCGTCTCGCTCGACGGTTACGTCGCGCCAACAGACGGAAGCAGCGACTGGGTCACTGCGGGACGCTCCGAGGACGGCGCCGCCTGGACGCTCGAGACCGTGAGCAACGCGGACACGCACCTAATCGGCGCCGCGACCTACGCCCAATGGGCCACATTCTGGCCCAGCGCCTCCGGGCCGTTCGCCAAGCCGATGAACGAGATCCCGAAGGTCGTGTTCTCGAACTCACTCACGTCAGCGGACTGGCCTGAGACGACGATTGCCACCGGCGACCTCGCCAAAGCCGTCACGCGGCTCAAGCAGGAGCGCTCTGGCGGATACCTGCTCGCCCAGGGCGGCGTGCGGTTCGCGCGGTCGCTGGTCGAGACGGGCTTGATCGACGAGTACCGGCTTGTCGTGCATCCTGTCGTCCTGAGCGCGGGCGAGCGACTCTTCACCGCACCGTTGACGATCGAGCCCGTGAGTACCACCGCCTTCAGCCGCGGAGCCGCCGCCCATGTCTTCACGGCGCACCCGTAGTCGAGCGTGACCGTCAACCCGAGGAGCGGACGCTCAGCCTGGCGCTCCGCAAGCGGGGGTTGAAAGTACGGGAGCGACGGGGATCGGACGCGGAGTAGGTACCTGGGTGATTGAGGTGCGCCTTTGATGGACACCACCGACCGGCTATCCCTAGCGCGCCGCCGCCTTATGGAAAAGCGGCGGCGTAGGCGAGTGCGTCGGCGACGGCTCGCTATGGGCGAAGGCGGGATGCCGTTGCCAGACCCTGCCTGTGCGCCACTTATGGCGGCGGTAAGCTGGCTTCGATGAGCTTTACGAGGATCTCCGTGCGTACCGATCAGATGGGTGGCGCGCCTTGCGTGCGTGGCTTGCGGATCCCTGTCGCTACGGTTGTGGGCATGCTCGCAGACGGCATCAGCACCGGCGAGATTCTGGGCGCCTTCCCGGACCTCGATGCTGAGGACATTCGCGAGGCCATGCGCTACGCCGCTGAGGCAGTCTGCGAGCGAGAACTGCCGCTCGCCGCCTCTGGACGAATCCTTGGAGCGTGACGCTTGGCGGCGTCCCGATCAGCTGCTCAGCTCTCGAACGAGCTCCGTCTTCCACGCTCCCGCAGGATCTAGTTCGATGTACACGATCCCCTGAATATCGGACGGCTTCTCAACGCTGGAGTCGTAGAGGACGGCAACACGGTCCCGTCCGAGAAGCCCATAGAAGAACCCCATCTCGAAAACAACGTTCTGGCGTGCCCTCGGCTGCAACTCAGTCGGGGAAGGCCCGCCAACGTCGTCCGCAGTTAGCAGAATCACGGCGTATCCCGCCTCGGCTGCGTGCTGCTCGAACTTCTCGATGAGCGTACGGCCCTTGTTGGCCTCCTCGTGCAAGATCACGGTCTTGTATCCCGACCGTTCGAGCGTTCTAGCAGTAGCTTCGCGGGTTGCTTCGTCTCGTCCATGGACGATGAATACGCGATCAACGTGCTTCTCGCCGTGAGATTGGCCTTCTGTCTGCTTTACATTCGCCTCACTCAATGGAGCGGGAGGGTAGCCGTCTGGGCGCGTCTCTTCGGCAAGCCCCAACCGTTCTACAAGTGATTGCAGCACGTTCAGGGACGAAGCGTGACGTTCTAAAGCTCCCCGGGCTTCCATATGCCACGGCGTGCCCATCGCTGCGATCAAGATCCGATCAGACGAGCCTAGTTCCTTGTGCTCTTTCGAGTCCTCGCCATAAATGACTCCGACGACGTCTAGGCTCAGCCGCTTCCAACGTTCCCTGTCGTGCATCCATCCGGTATAGGCGGCCTCAGAGTTGACCTGCCGGGCTAGGCGATCTCCGAGGCCCCTCCCGCTCTCTATCTGTTTGCCGAGAAGGTCTTCGGCGCGGGCCTTAGAAACCAGAATTGTGACCATGCCGCTGGGTAGCCTAGTACCTGTCGTTGACTCCCTGTCACTTCCAAGCTCGGCGACAGCGGTGGCGTCGTCGGCGGGCTGCTGGCCTTGATCCGGAGGACCGAACCGATGGCGGGAAAGCACGTCGAGATAGTCCTCGATCGTCTCAATCTTCGCGAAGGCGAGCGAAAGAACGAGCACTCCGCGTGCCCAGTCCTCATCGACGTCTCCGCGTCCGCCTCCGAATATCCAAGACTCGCGTTGAAGCAGTCGCGAGAGACAAACGTAACGTTGGTCGTCCAGGCCAAGCTGCTCCTTGACACGGAAACCCGAGAGCTCCGCGGGCTTACCGTCTTCGGCAGAGCGGTAGACATCGGCGGCGAGTCGGATCGTGCTGACGAACGCATCGAGCAGTGGGCGCGCCTCGTCGCAGTTGGCGGAGTGCCCGTGCGTTCAGCGCGACGGTCTGCACGTCGCGTCCGCCGAGCTCCGATGGCATGTCGTGCACGAGCTGCGCAGCTTCGATCGCTCGCATGCTGTCGCGCTTGGAGAGCGAGCGCTCGATGGCACTAATCTCGGGCCAGTCCCCGAGACGCTCAAACGCAGCGTAGATCTCTTCAAGCAGCCAACAATGTTCGACCGCCCATTTTTCGGGCTGCTCTACGTGTTGTTGCCATCCGTAGTTATGCGCCATCATCGAGCCGTCAAGGCTAAAGCAGTAACGTGAGACGTAAGATGAGCCCGATACCAAGCAGCGGCAACATGAGGCCCCTACGTGAGCGACGTGCAGAGATCCTGCGGTGCGCGTCAGAGCATGGCGCTCGGAACGTTCGCGTGTTCGGCTCCGTTGCCAGAGGAGATGCGCAGGCGGATAGCGACATCGATTTGTTGGTGGAGATGGAGCCGGGGCGGAGCTTGCTCGATCTCGTAGGGCTCTGGCAGGATCTCGAGGACCTGCTTGGCACGCATGTCGATGTGCTCAGCGAGGGCGGCGTCAGCCCGCACTTGCGCGATCGGATCTACGCCGACGCGATCGCTTTGTGAAGGACGAGCGCGCCTACCTCCAGCATGCCGTCGCGGCGATCGACGCGATCGTTCGCTACACCGAGGACGGCGAGAAAGCCTTCTTTGCCGACGCGAAGACCCAGGATGCCGTGATTCGCAACATCGAGATCATCGGACAGGCGGCGAAGGGAATCTCCGAGCAGACTCGTGCGCGTGAGCCGGACGTGCCGTGGCGGCAGATCGCGGGCATGCGCGACAAGCTGATCCACGAATACTTTGGGGTGGACCTCGCCTTGGTCTGGGACGTCGTCAGCCGCGAGCTGCCTGAGCTGCGTCCTCGGCTCACGCGCCTTGCGGAGTTGCTCGACGCGCCAGCCGAGAGCGACCTCGCTGAGTAGCCGGCGGCGCCCGCCGTCGTTTCATCGGAGCTGCCCGCCCGCCATGAGGGATGCGGTAAGCCAAGGCGTTCAAGCGCAGGGTTGCCAGCCACCGCCTTCGCCCGGTTTGGCCTTGCGTTCTGCTGCGAGTTCTGCTCTGATCGCCAGCGACCTAGACATAAGCGGCCGAGCGGGCCGTTGGTCGCGACCCGCCCGGCCTTGAGCACCGAAGCTTGTGCCTTCGATGCCCGCGGCCTACCGTAGCTCGCTGTGGTTGGCTCGTGCTCGCTGCGCCTGTCTTCGGTGCGTGACTGAGAGGAGCTTGCGATGGACACGACGCGCTACATCAGCGACGAAGAGGGTCCGGCGGAGCGGGAGGCGCGCCAGGACAAACTCGTCCTGAGCTTGATGCTCGACGATGGGTGTGCTTGGACGGTCGAGGAGCTCGGGCGCGAGCTTGATGATCCGATCCGCGCTGTCGATGCCGTCGCGAGGCTCGCCGCGGCGGGCTTGGTACATCGCGTTGACGCTTTCGTGTATCCGACGCGTACCGCTCGGCGTGCGGCGGAGATGGAGGTCGGGACGCTTTAGACGGGCCGCTGTCCGAACTTAAAGGGCACTTCCGTCTGTGGTTCCTCCTGTGGTTCTCTCTACGGTTCACCTTGCGGTTCACCCTCGATTTCGCGCGACCGTTCGCTTTCGGCATTGCGATGCGGTTTTCGCCGGGTTGCTGGCGGCGACATCTCTATACGGACACTCTTCTGTTTGGCGGCCGAGTGATCGTGGCGTGTCTTGTTCTTCCAGTAGGCACGGGTCGTGTCGTCGTGGCTCGTCGTCTGGCGGTGCTGGCCGCGCGCCGTGGCGGCGACTCTCGTCGCAGCGGATTTGGAGGTGGACGGATTGCTTGTTGAGATCTCGCGTCGGGTCTGCTCTGATCGCCTGCCCGCCACGACGACCGCAAGGAGGAGAGCGAGTGAGCAGTTGCGATGGGCGCCCGCCTGGAGCGCCCGAGGATTGCCAGGCGCAGGGTCGGCGACGGCGCGGGAGTCCGCCGGTGCTGTCGGCGAGACAGGAGCGGCCAGCGCGAGATCTGTGTCCGGCGAGTGATGAGAGGACGACGATGAACGGAGGCGCTCGATATGACAGACCGACCTGCGATCCAGAGGTCGAACGGGAGCAGTTCGCGAGATGGTTCGCTGACTGGTGGTTGCGGCGAGGGCAGCAGCTCACCGCAAGCTGAGCTGGACGAGGAGGAGCCGCGCAGGCGGGCGGTTGCCTACATCCGCGAGTCGACGGAGGAGCAGGGCCAAGGGTTTTCGCCAAGCGCGCAGCGGGAGGCGATCAGAAAGTTCGCGGAGGAGAACGAGCTGACGCTGGTTAGGGAGTACTGCGATTTTCATTCCGGCTCGCGCAAGTCGGAGTCGCGGCCGCAGTTCCAGGCGCTGATGTCCGACGCAGCCGCAGGGGCCTTCGACTGTGTACTGGTCTTCCATACGAGCCGCTTTGCGCGCAGCCAGGTGGAGGCGCGACGCTACAAGCAGCTGTTGCGTGAGCGACTGGGGATCCGGGTGGTCTCGGTGACGCAGCCGATGGGTGGGGATCACACCGACCCGTCCGCGTTCCTGGCGGAGTCGATCCACGAGATGTTCGACGAGTACTACTCGGTGTCGCTGTCGTTCTGGACGAAGAGCGGGCTGCGGGAGAAGGCCAGACAGGGGCACTTGATCGGCAATCTGCCTTGGGGGTATGTCCGCGATCAGGAGAGCAAGATCGCGGTGCCCGATCCTGAGCGCGCGCCGTTGGTGAAGGAGATGTTCGAGCGCTACGCGACCGGCGAGGAGTCCGATCGGGGCATCGCGTCATGGCTGAATGCGAGGGGCGCGCGCTCGGTGAAGGGCGGCCCGTTTGGCAAGGACACCGTGCGCGACATGCTGGTGAACGCCGCCTATGCCGGTTATGTGGCGGGGTTGAGGGACAAGAGCAAGGAGATCAAGGGGCTGCACGAGGCGATCGTGCCGGAGGAGCTGTACGACAGGGTTCAGGAAGTCCGCTCCTGGCGTGCGAGGGTCCTGCACCCTGGTCGGCCTTCCGAAGAGTTCCTGCTGCGCAAAATGCTGCTGTGCGAGCGCTGCGGCGCGCGGATGCATGGGGGTCGCGGCTCGACCGGCTATGTCCGCCGCTACCAGTGCTCGACGCGCCGCTACCACGGCAACTGCGACCAGCCGCTGACCAAGGCCGAGCCGTTGGAGGCGCAGTTGATCGACTGGCTCTCTGGCTTCAACCCAGACGCGAAGCTGCGCAAGCTGGTCTTGGGGGCGATCAAGCAGGCGACTGCCCAGCAGAGCGGCAACGACCCTGAGCGCCGCAAAGACCTTCATGGGCAGCTGGACCGGCTTCAGGAGCTGTACGTGATCGGCGACGTCTCAAAGGGCCGCTACACGATGCGCCGCCAGGCAATCGAGGAGGAGCTGCAGCGGATCGACCCGCCGATAAGCCCAGATCTCGAGCGCGCCGAGCAGGTCCTTGGCGACTTCGCGAGCTTCTGGAAGGCGGAGACCGACGCGGTCGAGCGGAGGAAGCTGATCAACAGCCTCTTCGACAACGTCTGGCAGGACGGCGGCAGGATCGTCGCGGTCAAACCCCGCCCCGCCTTCGCTGCCTACTTCACGGCGATCAGCGAGAAGCGCGCCGGATCCGGCAAGCGCCAGACGCGATCGGCTGCGAAAGGAGCGGCAGATCACGAGGTATCTGCAGCGGGAGCGACGGGACTCGAACCCG
>DASXDO010000014.1:0-4242 GCA_036490555.1 Solirubrobacteraceae bacterium
GAGGCGTTCTACAACCGCCAACGACGACACTCCACCCTCGGCTACCTCACCCCCGAAGAGTTCGAGAGCAGGACAATCACAACCACGACAACCAACTAGCCACCAAAGCCCGCGACTGTCCGCAAAAGCGGGTCCACTCCAGTCTGGTGGAACGGGCTGGGTTTAGTTGGAACGTGAGCCAGGTCTGGCTGGAGAGTGAGCTGGGTCTGAAGTGCCTATCCTTGGGCGATGGCGATCACGCTTCCATCTGTGGCGGAGACCTGCGCTCAGGCCAAGCGCGCGGCGCGCGTGCTGGGGACGCTTGATGCGGGGGTCAAGAACGCCGCGCTCGAGGCGATCGCCGGGGCTCTGCGTCAGCGCGAAGCGGAGATTCTCGAGGCCAACGCGCGCGACATGCAGGCTGGGCGCGAAGCCGAGATCGGGGATGCGCTGCTCGACAGGCTCGCGCTCGATGCGCGGCGCATTGCCGCGATCGCTGAGGCGGTGCGCGAGGTCGCGCAGCTGCCCGATCCCGTCGGCGAGGTCGTCGAGGGCAGGACGCTGCCGAACGGCCTGAGGCTGCGCAAGCAGAGGGTGCCGCTTGGGGTCGTCGCGGTCGTCTACGAGGCACGCCCGAACGTGACGATCGATGCGACTGCGCTCTGCCTGAAGTCAGGCAACGCGATCGTGTTGCGTGGCTCTTCGACCGCTTCGCACTCAAACGCCGTGCTCGCGGCGATCGCTGCCGAGGCGGCTGAGCGGGAGGGGCTGCCGCCTGGCTGCGTGAGCCTCGTCGCCGGCGGCGGCAGGGAGGAGCTCTCCGAGCTTGCGACCCAGGCTGAGACGGTCGATCTCATCATCCCGCGCGGCGGCGAGGGGCTCAAGCAGGCGCTCAGCGATGTCGCGACCGTGCCCGTGATCTACGCCGCCTCGGGCAACTGCCATGTCTACGTCGATGCCGCCGCGGATCCGGAGATGGCGCGCAGGATCGCCCTCAACGCGAAGGTCCAGCGTCCTGGCGTCTGCAACGCTGCCGAGACGCTGCTCGTCCACGCGGCGATCGCTGAGCGCGCGCTGCCGCCGATTGTGCAGGACCTGCTCGCTGCAGGCGTGGAGCTGAGGATGGATGAGAAAGGGCACGCCCTTGCGGGCGTGCTGGGCGGGGTTACGCGCAGCGATTCTGAGCGGATTCAGCAGGCGACCGAGGCGGATTGGGAGACCGAGTACCTTGCGCTGACGCTGGCGGTGAAGGTCGTCGACAGCCTGCAGGAGGCGATCGAGCACATCTCGCGCTACGGCTCAGGGCACTCCGAGGCGATCGTGACCGGCGACCTCGCCGCAGCGAGGGCCTTCCAGGCCGGCGTTGACGCCGCCTGCGTCTACGTGAACGCCTCGACCCGCTTCACAGACGGCGGCGAGCTCGGCATGGGCGCCGAGATCGGCAACTCAACGCAGAAGCTGCACGCGCGCGGTCCGATCGGGCTGCGCGAGCTCTGTGCAGAGAAGTACCTGATCGAAGGCGACGGCCACGTCCGCGCGTGAGCGGGCGGCACAGGCCGGATCCTCGACCGCCCAGATGAGCACCCCCATGGACCCCGTGCAGCTGCAGGCCGCGAGCATCGGCATCCTCGGCGGCACCTTCAATCCGCCGCACGACGGTCACCTCCGCCTCGCAAGGCACGCGCTCGGCGAGCTGAAGCTCGACCACGTGCTGCTCGTCCCGTCGCACACCCCGCCGCACAAGCCGGTTCAGGCCGACTCCGCGACCCCTGAGCAGCGGCTGGCGATGTGCGAGCTGGCGGTGGCGGACCTCGACGGCGTCAGCGCCTGTGCTCTGGAGGTGCTCAGAGGGGGAGCGTCTTACACGGTCGATACCCTGAGCGAAGTCCACGATGCCAGACCGGATGCTGACTTGACCTTGATCATGGGCGCCGACGTCGCGCTGACGCTGCCAAGCTGGCGGCGGCCAGGCTCGTTGCTCGAGCTGGCGCACATCGCGGTCGCGCGGCGCGAAGGGTCAGAGAGCGGCGGGGAGGAGCTTGCCAGGCTGGTCGAGGGTCTCGCGCGGGACGGCGCAAGAATGAGCATCCTCGAGATGCCGCCGATCGAGGTCTCATCCTCGCTCGTGCGCGAGCGCGCCGCCGCGGGGCTGCCGATCGACGGGCTCGTGCCGCAGGCGGTCGCAGATTACATCGAGGAACATCGGCTCTACAAAGGGAGGAAGCGGTAATGGCGGCGAGCCCATCCGGGATGAGCTCTGAGGCTCTGCGCAACGAGATCGTCGAGCTCGCGACCGACCGCAAGGCGCGCGACGTGGTCGAGATCGACATGCGCTCCCTCGCCGGCTACACCGACTGGTTCGTGATCTGCTCCGGCGGCAGCGACCGCCAGGTGAAGGCGATCCACGACGCGATCCTCGAGGGCTGCAAGCACAAGCATGGCCTCGCGCCACGCCGCGTCGACGGCGTTGAGCAGGCCAACTGGGTGCTGATGGACTATTTAGACGTCGTCGTGCACATCTTCACGCCGCAGACGCGCGACTTCTACCGCCTCGAGCAGCTCTGGGGCGAGGCGCCGGTCAGAGCCGCGTCCTGAGCCTGGGCGGCCGGAGCGGCGTGTTGAGCCTGGGTGTCGCGCCCGGCCGGAGCGGCCTGTTGAGCCTGGGCGTCGCGCCGGATCAGTAATGCCCTGATCCTGGACCATTCCACACTGGACTGATGTTCGATTCATCGGACTGACTGGCGAGCTAGTCTTTGGTGACTGCGCCGCGCAACAGGGCGCGGCGCGCGAATCGAGGAGGAGTACCAGATGGAACCCATTACCATCGCGGCTCGCGGCGGTCTTGCCGCGCGCTGCACTTGGGTCTCTCGCAGCGCCGTCCTGGCGCTGGCGGCGATCACGCTGTCGACGTTCGCACTTGTCACTGCGATGGGCGCGCTCGCGCCGGCGGCGCACGCGGAAGGCCCCGGGCAAGGCACGCCCTGGGTCGTCACGCTTGGCGACTCGTACATCTCAGGCGAGGCGGGCCGCTGGGCAGGCAACACCGGCGAAGAATCCTCAGAGATCGACGCGCTCGGGTCGAAAGCGTACGACGACAACTCCGGCAAAACCGCGGAACTGATCGAAGGCTGTCACCGCTCTGAGTCCGCCGAGGTCTACATCGGCGGCGGCGTGGACGGCGAGAACCTCGCCTGCTCAGGGGCGAAGACGTCGAGCTTCACAAACGAAGAAGAAGAATTCAAGCCAGGGATCGACTTCTACAACTCTGGTGGCCACGAAGGGCAGGCGTTGATGCTGCAGCACTTCGCCGCTACGCACAACGTGAAGCTTGTCGTGCTCGGGATCGGCGGCAACAACTACAACTTCGCGTCGATCATCCAGTCCTGCATCGAGGACTTCCTGATCTCACCAGAATGGTGGCCTGACTACTGCAGCGAAGAATCGTCTGTCACCAAAAACTTCACGTCAAGCAACGTGAAAACGCAGACGACGGCGATCAAGGGCGCCTTCGAAAACGTCGCGAAGGCGATGAAAGAAGCGGGCTACACGACGACGCAGTACACGGTCCTCGCACAGGACTATCCCTCGCCGATCCCGAACGGGTCTGGCTTCCGCTACTCCCAGAAAGGCTATACGCGCCAGGAAGTGGGCGGCTGCGGGTTCTGGAACGAAGACGCCAACTACGCCAACTCGACGATGCTGCCGACGATCGACAGCTCCGTCTTCAAAGGCGCCGAAGAAGCTGGCCTCCCGAACCTGAAGCAGATGCAGATCTCCTCAGCCTTCAACGGCCATAGGCTCTGCGAGACGGGTGTTGGGCTGCTGGAGGAAGAGGGTCTGACCTCCTGGAAACAGGCCGAAGCGGTGAACAAGACCGAGTGGATCAACCAGGTGCGCACAGTCTCGGCGCTGTTTGGCGAATATGAGATCCAGGAAGACCTGCACCCGAACTACTGGGCGCAGATGGCGTTGCGCAACTGCATCTCACAGGCGTACAACGCAGGCACGCCAAAGGGTGGCACCTGCACGATCTCAGGGTCTGGCCTGAACGGCTCAGGCGAGCCGAACATGACCTTGAAATGAGTCGCTGAGCCAGACCGGGCAGAGCCGGGCGCCAAGCGGCGCCCGGCTCTCTGGCTCGCGGTGCGTGTTTCGCTGGCTCGCGGTGCGTGTTTCGCTGGCTCGCGGTGCGTGTTTCGCTGGCTCGCGGTGCGTGTTTCGCTGGCTCGCGGTGCGTGTTTCGCTGGCTCGCGGTGCGTGTTT
>DASXDO010000015.1:0-51842 GCA_036490555.1 Solirubrobacteraceae bacterium
CGTCGTCGCTCATGTGGGGGTAGAAGGGGAGGGTCAGCTCGGTCCGCGACGCCAGCTCGGTGATCGGGAGCGAGACGCCGGGGTAGCGCTCGCGATAGGCCGTGAAGCGGTGGATCGAGGGGTAGAAGATGCTCGTCTGGATGCCGCGCTCGCGCAGGCGGCTCGAGACCTCGCCCTGGGTGCCGTCCTCCTCGAGCATGATCGGGATCACGTAGGCGGAGGAGGTGTGGACCTCCTCATCGGTGAAGGGGAGCACGATGCCATCGACCTGGGAGAGCAGCGAGCGGTAGCGCAGCGTCAGCTCGCGCCGGCGCTCGATTTCCTGCTCGAGGCGGCCCATGCGCGAGAGCAGCAGCGCCGAGCGCGGCTCGTCGAGGCGGTAGTTGAAGCCGAGATCAAGCACGTCGTAGGTGTCCGTGCGGCCGTTGTGGCGGTCCCAGGTACCGCTCGTCATCGCGTGCGAGCGCCGCGAGCGCGCGAACGCCGCGACCTCGTCGTCGTCGGTGCAGAGCAGACCTCCCTCACCGACGGAGAGCACCTTGTTGGAGAAGAAGCTGAAGGCGCCCGCCAGGCCCCAGGTGCCCAGCTTGCGCCCGCCGCAGCTCGCGCTGGGCGCGTGCGCGACGTCCTCGATCAGGGCGATCCCGTGCGTGTCGCAAAGCTCCTTCAGGCGCTGCACATCGGCTGCGTAGCCCGCGTAGTGCACGACGCAGACGGCCTTCGTGCGCGGCGTGATCCGCTCCGTGACGTCCGCGGGGTCGAGGCTCGGGCGCTCTCGCGAGACGATCTCGGCGAACACCGGGGTCGCGCCGCAGTAGATCGCGGCGTTCGCGGTCGCCGCGAACGTGAACGAGGGCACGATCACCTCATCGCCGGGGCCGACGCCGGCCGCGAGGTACGCGAGGTGCAGGGCGGCGGTGCAGCTGGAGACAGCGACGGCGTGGCGTGCTCCCAGCTGTGCCGCGAAGGCCTCCTCGAACGCGGCGGTGCGCGGGCCGAGCGTCAGCCAGCCGGAGCGCAGCGTCTGTGCGACCGCCTCGAAGTCCTGCTCCTCCAGGCGCAGGTCGAAGAGCGGCAGCTCAGGGGGTGCGCCGTTCACAGCCATCGTGCTTGGGTATCCCTCGCGGCGGATGTCCTGAGGGACTCAGGGCGTGTTCCGGTAGCGGCCATCGAATGGGTCGCCGAAGCTGCTCGCGTCGAGCGCCGCGACCACCTCGGCGATGCCGTCGGGGACGGTCATCCTCGTCTCGAAGCCGAGCTCGGCGCGGATCTTGTCGAAGCTGACCTTGTAGTCGCGCGGGTCCTCGTCGCGATGCACGTAGCTGACCTTGCCGCGATCGACCTGCTTGCCGATCTCCTCGACGAGGTCGAGCTTGCGGTAGTTCTCGCCTGAGCGGCCCGCGTTGAAGACCTTGCCGCCGACCTTCTCCAGCGGCGCATCGAGCACTGTACGCACCGCGCGCGCCGCGTCGCGTACGTGGATATAGGGCCGCCAGAACTGCTCGCCGAAGACTTCGAGCTCGCGATCGGCCCAGAGTTCGCGCGTGAACTCGTTGACGGTGAGATCGAAGCGCATGCGTCGTCCGACGCCGTAGACGGTCGCGAAGCGCAGGCACGTGGGCTGTGCGCCATCGCCTCCCGCGCCGGCGAGGATCGCCTGCTCCATGCCGACCTTCTGCTCCGCATAGAGCGAGACGGGCCGCAGCTCGCCCTCCTCGGTGATCGGCACCGTCGGATCCGCCATGCGCCCGTAGTTGGAGCAGGTCGAGGCGAAGACGAGCCGCTGCACGGCGGCGGCATCCGCGTCGGCGACGAGCGCGCGCGTCGCCTGCACGTTGACCTCGTCGGAGAGCTCCGGATCGCGTCCGCAGGCGGGATCGCCGACGATCGCCGCGAGGTGCACGACCGCGTCAGCTCCCTCGAGGGCCTTCGCGCGCGCCTGCGCATCGCGCACGTCGCCGCGCACGACCGTGACGCCTGCCTGCTCCTGCTCGGCGGCGATGTCCTCCTGGCCGTGCAAGAGCGAGTCGAGCACGCGAACCTGATGTCCTGCCTCGAGCAGCTCCTCTACGAGGAGCGCACCGATGTAGCCGCTGCCGCCGGTCACCAACGTCGTCTTCTCCACCTGATGATCCCTTTCTTCGCGCTGCGTCCAATCTAACCGCGCTATCGGCAGGGGCGAAGGGCGGCTTGAGACGGGGTCTGCGCGAGCGCGGCTATCGCGCTCGCCGGATACGACCCTTCAGGAGCTCCCTCAACGGCTCCGGTGTGGCGAGCTTCGCGCGTCGCACGGCACGCTCGAGCAGCGTCAGGTGCGAGGTGCTGACCCTGTCGTTGTAGGCCTGCTCCCACCACCCCTCCCCAAAGGGATCGAGCGCCGGCGCCGAGGTCCGCCGCAGGAACGCGCAGTTGTCGACGACGCCAAGCGGCTCGTACATCGCATCCGCACACAGGACGTCGTGCATATTTGCGATCGACGGAATCTGAACGTCGTCGACGACAAGCAGCGCGCCGGGTCTGAGATGGGGATAGACCGCCCAGTACTCGAGCTCGGGAAACGGGTAGGCGTGCGGACCGTCGAGGTAGGCGAGGTCGAGTGGCCCCTGGAAGTCGTGTGACAGGAGCGTTCTCTGGCTTGGTCCGACCACGAAGCGGGTCGTGGCGGTGTTCAGCAGCGGGGACTCGCGAACGCGTGCGAGGCTGTTGCCGTCGCCGGTGTCGTCGATCGTGAAGACGAGATGGTCTTGGCTGAGATGAGAGAGCAGCAGCGTCGTGCGCCCCGTGCCCGTCTCCATGCTGCGGGCGATCTCGCCGCAACCGCGAGCATGTCGCTCGAGCGCCGCGATCACCGGTGCAGAGACGCTGCCACGTCCGTGCCAGCCCGCTTCCAGCGCATTGATCTCGTCGATCAGATTCGACACGCGAGAAGTGTACGGGCAGGCGCTGGCAGGGCCGCTGGATGGTTCCTGCGAGGACGGCTCACGCCCAAAGCCGCTTCAGCCTTGCGCGCAGGCGTGCAGCCCCCCAGGGAAACATGCTGTCGTTGAGTTCATAGTCGCCGTGCTGCGCCTGTGGCACGTCGCCGCGCTCGATGCGCGCGATCAGCTGCGGCAGCGCGTCGTAGAAGGCCCGTGAGCGCAGTGGCGGGTGCAGCGACCACATGCCAGGGGCGGCGCCGAGGAAGTCGACGCGGCTCATGCCCGTGCTGCGCATCGCCTCGCTGATCGCGTGCTCGGCTGCGCCGTACGGCGGATTGCCGTGCAGCCTCGCCTTCGCGCGGCTCACGAGACGGATCGGCTTGCTCAGCGTCAGTGGCAGCAGGCGTTCGCGCAGGCGCTCGCGGTCGATCAAGAACAGGCGCGTGCCGAGCGAGTCGAAGCGGAAGGCGGGGTAGTAGGGCGGGAAGCGCTCGGTCGTCTGGGTGCTGAGCTCGCCATCCGCGCGCGGCGGCCCCGGCAGCGGGCTGCAGGCGAGCACGTCGGGATGCGCGGTCAGCAGCCCCTGCGCCTCGGCCAGCCATGTCGTGCTGCCGCCGCCGAACATCATGTCCGAATCGAGGTGCAGCACGAGCTCCCCGGCGGCGGAGTGCAGGCCGTGGAAGTACGGATAGATCGGCGCGCCCTTCGTGTCCTTGGCCGGGATCGGCACGCCGGCGGTGAACGCGTCTGCGACTTCTGCGGCGCTCTGCGCTCCATAGTCGACGGGCACGACGCGGGCGTGCCGGTGCTCCATGCACAGCTGAGCCAGGAGCGCTTCCATCGGCTCGCGCCGCTCCTGGAAGCCTTCGCCGAACTGGCCGCCGCGGGCGGTGCGATGCAGGTCGAAGCTGAAGATCACCTCGTCTGCCTGCTCGGCCCAGACGCGCAGCTGGTGGGGCAGGGTCGCGAGCGCATGTGGCAGGTCCGTCGGCGCAACGTTGATTTGCAGGGTCACCTTGCGGTTGCCTTCAGACATTGATTGCACGCCCCTTGCGCAGCGACCCCAGATCGTCCACCCGCACGATCCTCAGCGCGAAAAGGCCGACCGCGTAGAGGATCAGCCCGAGGACGCCCGCTGGCACGAGCCCCAGCGGCGCGGCAAGCGCCATCAAGCCGGTCATCGCCGCCGCGAGCAGCAGCGTGCGCAGCACCTTGCCGACGGCGATCCTGATTTTCAGAACACGCAGGCTCGTGCCCATCATCAACAGCATCGTGAGGGTCTCGGTGACGGCCGTCGCCCAGGCAGATCCGTGGGCGCCATGGCTTGGGATGAGCAGCAGATTGAGCACTACGTTGGCGGCCATCCCGATCGCCGAGTACAGCGCGAGCCGCCACTGCAACTGCATCAGCGGAGCGAGGAAGCCGGAGACATTGCCATAACAGATCGCGACGAACGCGATCATCAGGATTGGCAGCAGGCTGGCCGCGCCGTGGTAACGAGGTCCATAGACGAGGTGGATGATCGGGTGCGCGAGCGCGATCGTGACCGCGAGGAAGGGCAGTGAAACGACGGCCATCAGGTCGAAGCAGATCTGCACGAGACGCGCGACGCGCTCGGGATCGTGAGCCTTCACAGCCGACATCACGGGGAAGAACGAGATCATCGTCAACCCGGGGATCGCGATCAGCGGGTTGAGGAACTTGTAGGCGGCGTTGTAGATCCCGGTTTCACGAGGTCCGGCGATCTGCAGCAGCAGCACCGAGTCGATCTGGTAGTAGACGGTGATCAGCACGAGCGCAAGGCCAAGCGGCAGCGCCACGGCCATCAACGGCTTCCACAACGCCCGCCCGCGGCGCCAGGCGACGTGAGCGAAGCGCCTCGTCGCCTGCACCTGCAGGAGGGTCTGCGCCGCCACCGCGACGACGTTTGCGGCCGCGAAGGCGACCACGGACCCGTGCACGATCGCAAGCGCAGTCACGAGACCCAGCCAGACCAGGCTTTGGGTGAGGCTGAAGATCATCGTCAGCCCTGCGCGCAGACGCGCCTGGAAGACGATTGCGAGCGCCTGTGGTCCTGTCAGCAGGATCATGATCGCTGTGATCAGGCCGACCGCGTGACCGTCGTGCGCATTGGTGAGCAGCAACGGAATGCTGACCGCGCAGACTGCTGTCGCGATGAGCGAGAGGATCATGCGCAGGCCGACCAGCGCGCCCAGCCACTCAGCCTCGCGCTCCGGGTCGGCGGTCATGCGCTGGATCGCGATGTTCGTCAGGCCAAGTTCGGTGAGCACCGTGTAGAGGCTCACGTAGGCTGCCATGCCAGTCAGCACCCCGAAGCCGCTGCTGCCGAGCGTGCGCGCCGTGAGCGCGACCGTGACGAGTCCAGTCGCCATCGAGATCGCGCGTGCGAGCATCTGGGCCGCGATGTTCGAGGCGATCGCACGGCCGCCCGCGGTCGCCGCGTCGCCGCTGGCGCCGCCGTGAAGCAGGCGCCGCCAGGCAGGCTGTTGCGGTGGCAGCGCAGCTTTGGTGGCAGCGCAGCCTTTCCTGGCGAGTCGCACGTCGGGCATACTCTCGCATCGGTGCGCGCACTCGTTGTCATGAGCTATGCCCCAGAGCTCGAGGGCGGTGCTGCTGCGCGGTGTGCGGTGGGGCTGCTGCAGGGGCTGCAGGCGCACGGCGTTGACTGCGAGGCGCTCGTCGGGGCGCAGTCGGCGCGGTCGGCCGAGGTGCCGCGCGATCTCTCGGTCGAGATCGTGCAGATGCCAGAGAGCTCTCGCATGCGAGCACGCGCAGACCGGCTCTTGAGCCCTGGAGCGGCGTTCACGCGCGCGCCGCTCGCGGAACGTCTGCATGCGATCGCGGCCGAGGTCGACGTCGTGCACCTCTTTGACACGTCAGCCGCATCGGCTGTGCGGCTCGTGGAGCGTCCGACGGCGGTGCAGCTGCATTACTGGACGACCCGCGACCAGGACAGCGTCTGGCCGCTGAGCAAAGCGGGCCGCAGCGCGCTCGAGCTGCTGCGCCTCGAGCGTCGGGCCGTGAAGCGTGCGAGCTGGCTGCTCGCCAATTCGGCGGAGGTCGCAGAGCCGCTGGCCAAGCTTGCGCCGCACGCCGACGTCACGCTTGCGCCGCTTGGGCTCGACCCCTCTCACTACGGCGAGCCGGCGGCGCTCGAGCAGCCGGTCGCGGGACTGATCGGCTCCGCCACGTGGGCTCCGACGGCGAATGCGGTGAGGCGCCTGCTCACGCACGTCTGGCCGCTCGTGCGAGAGCGCATGCCCGAAGCTCGGCTGCTGCTCGCCGGCAGGCAGATGGAGCGCGCGAGGTTTCCGGAGCTTCCCGACGTGCCGGGGGTCCAATGGCGCGGAGCGGTGCCCTCGGCGAGCTGCTTCCTGCGCGAGCTCGGCGTGCTGCTCTATCCGCTGGCGTCTGGCAGCGGCACGAAGGTGAAGGTGCTCGAGTCGCTTGCGCTCGGGGTGCCGGTCGTCACCACGCCGGATGGCGCCGAGGGCCTGCGCAGCCGTGCCGGGGTGGAGGTCGATACGGATGACGGCCGTATCGCCGCCGTCGTCGTCGAGCTGCTCACCGACCTGCACAGCCGCCGCGCCGCGGGTGCAGCGGCAAGAGCCAACTTCATGGAGAACCACACGCCCCGTGCCGCGGCCGAGCCGGTCGTGCGCCTCTACGAACGCATGCTCGCCTGAAAGTTTGGTGCCTGCGTCGTGAGGGTGCTATCGATCGGATTGCTCTATCCGCCACACCAGATCGGCGGCTACGAGGTCGTCAGCGCCGGTGTGACTGCGGCGGCGCGCACACGTGGCCACGACGTGCGGGTGCTCGCCTCCGATCACCGCCTACCTGGGATCGCCGATCGCGAGGAGCACGGCGTCCACCGCGAGTTGCGCTCCTACTTCGACGCCTCCGCGCGCCAGCCTGCTCCGCTCACCGTGGCCGAGCGGCTCGCGTTGGAGCGTCACAACGCGATCGTGCTGCGCCGCCACCTGCGGGAGTTCGCGCCTGACGTCGTCAGCTGGTGGGCGATGGCAGGTATGTCGATCGCGTTGATCGAGCGCGTGCGACGCTCAGGGATCCCAGCGTTGCTGATGGTGCATGACACCTGGCCCGTGTATGCGGTGCGCTCGTATGGCTGGACCTCGATCGTGAGTAGGTTGCGGCTGAAGCGGCTCGCGCCCCTGCTCGAGCCATTGCTTGGAGGTGTGCCGATGCGCATCGACCTCGCCGCCGCGGGGCGGTATCTGTTCAATTCGCAATACACGCGCGATGCCGTCGAAGCGAGCGGTCTGCGGCCGCTCGACGGGGCGGTGCTGACCCCTGGCGTGAGCTCGCGCTACAGGCCTGCGCCTTCGTCGCAGGCCTGGGAGGGCAGGCTGCTCTACGTCGGGCGGGTCGATCCGCTGAAGGGCGTCGACCTCATCATGCCTGCCATGGCGCAGCTGTCGGGCGAGGCGAGCTTGAAGGTGGTGGGCAGTGGCCCCGCTGCCTATGAGGCTGAGCTGCGGCAGGCGGTCGAGGCGCTCGAGCTGCAGGGACGCGTCGAGCTCGCGGGGGCGCTCGACGCCGATTCGCTGCCAGAGGCCTATGCGTCCGCCGATGCGGTGCTGTTCCCCGTTCGCTGGGAGGAGCCATGGGGCCTCGTGCCGCTCGAGGCGATGGCCGTCGGTCGTCCTGTGATCGCGACTGCGATGGGTGGTGCGGCGACGTACCTGCGCCACGAGCGCAACGCCTTGATCGTGCCACCCGGCGATTCAGACGCGCTGGCCGCGGCTGTGCGGCGCCTGGCTGCAGAGCCGCGCCTGCGCGAGCAGCTGCGCAGTGGGGGGCTGCGGACGGCCGCCGAGCACAGCGCCGCTCGCTACGAGCGGCGTGCGGTGGATGAGCTCGAGCGCGCCGCGGGGCTTCCCGGGGGTTGACGGGACCCAGGGTTGACGGGACCCAGGGTTGACGGGGCTTCCCAGGGTTGACGGGACCAACGGGGCTCGCCGACAGGCCTCCGAAGGTCGCTGACAGGACCCGAAGCTCGTGGCAGGGGAAGACCGAAGCCCCGTCAAGCGGGCGCTGCGAGGAAGTCCCAGATCGGCTCGGTGAACGTCGCCTCGAAGCGCATCCGGCTGTAGGGGCCTTCGCCCTCGATGTCGAAGATGCGCATGCCCGCATCGCTCAGCAGGTCGAACACCGCCCCTGGAGTGGCGCCGTACAGGTCTGCTCCGCCGACACCGTGCTCGAAGATCACGAAGGGCCGATGCTCGCTCAGGGTCTGCAACGCTCCTTGCATGACCTGCAGCTCGGCCCCCTCGACGTCGATCTTGATCAGCGTCGGCACATAGTCGTCAGGCAGCGTGTCATCGAGGCGTCTCGTCGTCACCTGCAGCCGCTCAGTGCGTTCGATCGAGCTTGGCAGGTCCGCGCGCAGGCGCAGGCCGCTGAACGCAGGGGCGTCGATCACATGCGTGAACTCGGCGCTGCCATCGGTGCTCGAGAGGGCGATCTGGTGCACTTCGACGGAGGGGAAGCGTTCACGCAGCCGGCTGTGCAGGTGAGGCAGCGGCTCGTAGGCGATGTGGTGGCCTGCTGGCGCGAGGTCGAGGAATTGCTGGAGCACAGCGCCGTCGTTCGCGCCGATGTCGATGCAGTTCGAGTCGCTGCGCAGTACCGATGCGAGCACGACGCGCATCGCGTGCCCGGAGCGCATGTGCTGCCTGGCGACCGGATCGAGCGTGGCGCGCGCCTCGCGGATCCGCGCCAAGAGCTCCTGAGCCTGCTCCTCCCTGCCGAGCCGGGTCGCTGCGGACAGCGCAGTTCGCTTGATCGTGGTGATGCCTGTCTTGAGTGGCGAGCCCATGGAAATCTGCCGTGAGGGGACGCGGATCGTCAATGGCGTCGAGCGCGCGATGCGGGGCGCCCGGAGCGACGCTGAGGCTATCATCGAAATCGCAGGCTGCGCCTGGAGTTGCGCCGCTCAAGCCGCGGTCTGGCACGGACGATAGGTCTCTAGTCGCGAGGGCCTCCCCCTCGCCCATCGTCACGCCACCCCAACGATCGCTACCCGCTTGAGCACCCCAAACCGTCTCGACGAAGCCCAGGATCGCGGCGGTGCCAGCAGCGCTTTTGGCATCCTGCGACGACGCTGGCCGATGGCCCTCGCGATCGTCATCGCCTGCGTCGCGGTCTCCGTGCTGCACGCGAAGCGCAGCCCAAAGACCTATGAGGCGACCGCGAACGTCGCCTTCCAGAGCGGCACGCTCACCGAATCGGCTCTGCAGCTGCCGAGTGGCGGTAGCACCGAACCTCAGCGCGAAGCGAACACCGAACTGCTGATCGCACACTCGCTCGCGGTCGCAAAGGGGGTCGAGACGGCGTTGCACCTCGACATCTCGCCAGGTGAACTGCTTGAAGAAGTCGAAGTGGAAGTAGCGCCCACCGCAGATGTTCTGAACATCACGGCCTCGACCGACGACCCAGGCTACTCAGCGCGACTCGCAAACGCGTTTGCAGAACAGTACATAGCGTTCAGGGCGAACAGCGAGCTTGCCGGCATCACCCGCTCCGAAGAAGGGTTGCAGAACCAGATCGAAGCGCTGCCCGTCGGCTCCTCGCAGCGAGAATCGCTGGAAGACGCCAAGCAGCGCCTCAACGAGCTGCGCGCAGTGTCCGGGGGCGGCGCGAACGTGATCGGCGAAGCGACGGCTCCCTCGAGTCCCTCTGGCACGAGCGTGACGACGTTCGCGATCGTCGGCCTGCTGGTGGGGATGGCTGTGGCCTTCCTCGTCGTGCTGCTGCTCGAGTCGCTGGACCGGCGCATCAGGTCGCTCGACGACTTCGAGCGGGAGTACCGGCTGCCGTCGCTCACGGTCGTGCCGCAGTCCTCCTTCCGCGAGCGGCGCGCGACCGCCCGCGGCGAAGCCCTGGAGCCGTACCGGATCCTGCGCAGCGCGCTCGAGTTCACCGCAGTGGCGCGCACGCTGGACACCCTGATGGTGACGAGCGCGATCTCCGGCGAGGGCAAGACGACGGTGGCGATCGACCTGAGCCACGCGATCGCGCTCACGGGCCGCAGGACCGTGCTCGTCGAGATGGATCTGCGGCGTCCGACCTTCGCCGAGCACTTCGGCCTGTCCGTGCAGGATGGGTTCTTCGCCGCCCTGCAGGGCGGCGATCTCGACGAGCTGCTGGTGGCCCCGATACCGGATCTGCCGACCCTGAGGGTGCTGCCCGCCGGCCGTCTGCCACACAACCCCGCGGAGCTGCTCGGCTCTCCGCGCGTGACCGAGCTGCTCGGCAGGCTCTCTGAGCAGGCCGACATGGTGATCGTCGACGCGCCGCCCCTGATTCCGGTCGCAGACGCCCAGGTTCTGTTGAACAACGGCGCAGTGCACGGCGTGGTCGTGGTCGCGAGGGTCGATCGCACGACTCGCGACGAGGTACGCAGGACGCGTGCGATCCTCGACCGTCATCCCGTCCAGCCCGTCGGCCTGGTCGTGACGGGGTTGCGTGGCGGCTCCTACGGCAACGACTACGGATACTCGCCGTCGAAGCAGCCGGCTGCAGACGAGGCGGCGTTCGATCGCGCGGCCCTGGTCGAGCCCGGGCCCGAGCAGCCCGTGGCTGAGGAGCCCGCGCCTGAGCAGCCTGTGGTGGAGGAGCCTGCGCCTGAGCAGCCTGTGGCAGAGCAGCCCGTGTCCGACGAGCCCGTGCCGGAGCAGCCGATGCCCGAAGAACCTGTCTACGAAGCGCCTGAGCCCGTATGCGACGAGCCGGAGCAGGAGCCCGTGCACGAAGAGCCCGTCGTATACGAAGAGCCCCTGCCCGAGCAGCCCGTGTCCGACGAATCGCCAGCCGAAGAGCCCGCATACGAGGAGCCTGCGTATGAGGAGCCCGCGTACGACGAGCCTGAGATCCGGCGGCCCGATTGGAGCGACTCTGGGCTGGATCGGCCCGGATTCGGGATCGACAGCTCTGCGCTTGGCCGGCCTGTAGCGATCTACGGCTGATGTCCGCCAGCAACGTCCTCTCCGCAGGGAGGCGCGCGCTGCCCTCGCGCCGAGGGCCTCTGCCAGGGTGGGGCAACGAGACGCTGAAGGCGATCGCGGCGGCGGCCGCGGCGGCGGCGATCTCCTATGCGGGGATGCACAAGTTCGGGGCGGTGGGGATGCTCGCCCCCGTCGCCGTCGCGCTGGCCGCACTGCTGCTCATGCGGCCGCTTGCGGCGATAACGCTGCTCGTCGCGCTCACGATCCTCTGCGAGGGGCCGACCTTTGGCTTCCTTGGCATCACCTCGCATCTCTACGACCAGGTCTACAAGGGCCTCACCCCGCTCGACATGCTTGTCGCCGTCGCGATCGCCGCGGTTGGCATCGACATCGCGAGCGGGCGTCGCAGGATCTCCCTGCCTGGGCCGCTGCTGCCTGCCACTGGCGTCCTGCTGTGCGCGATGCTCGTCGCCGTCGTCTACGGATACGCAGTCGGCGAAGGCCTGCGCGACGTCGTCTTGACCCAGCACGTCCTCGCCTACCTTCTCTTTCTGCCGACGATCGTCGCCAACATGGATCTCGACCGCCGCAAGGTCGTGTTCCTGCTTGGCGGCCTGATGGCGCTTGCGGTGCTGAAGGCCGTCTTCGGGCTGATCGAGGTCGCGGGCGGATACGGATCGCCGATCGAAGGCAGCTCGACCCTCACCTACTACGAACCAACTGCGAACTGGCTCGTGATGATCGGCTTCATGAGCGTCTGCGCCGCGCTCGCCGCGAAGGTTCGCATGCCGCGCTGGATGCTGCTTGGCGGCCCGCTGCTGCTCACGAGCCTCGTGCTCTCATACCGCCGCTCCTTCTGGATCGCGTTGGTCCTTGGCATCGTCCTCATCCTGCTGCTGGGCGTGTCGAGGGGCGGACGTAGGGTGTTGCTGCCGACCGCGGTGCTGCTTGGCGTCGCGATCTGGATGATGGGCTCGATCTCGACGACGCAGTTGCAGTCGCCGATCGTCAAGCGCGTGCAGTCGCTCTCGCCCACGAAGGTGGAAAGCAATGTCCAGGACAGCTATCGCCTCGACGAGCGCGCGAACGTGCTGCATTCGATCGAGCGGCATCCGATCACCGGCCTTGGGCTGAACGTGCCCTGGACGGCGACGGTGAGGCCGCTCTCGGAGGAACACGAAGAAGGCAGGGTCTACGTGCACTTCGCGGCTTTGTGGTTCTGGATGAAGCTTGGCATCCTTGGCCTCGTCGCCTACATCGCGCTCATCCTTGGCGCGATCGCGCTGGGCTTTCGGGTCTGGCGGCGCAGCCCCGAGCCGCTCGTCCGTGCCTTTGGGCTGGCGTCGCTGTGCGCCTTCGTCGGCTTGATCGCAATCGAGACGACCGCGAGCTTCACTGGCGTCGATCCGCGCTTCACAGCGCTGATCGCGGTCCACATGGGACTGCTCGCCCTGCTCGACAGGCGCGCGACCCTGGCTGTGGGTCAGGCGCCTTCGGCAAACAGGTCTTCGACGGCGGTGGTGTAGGCGCCCTTCGGCGCGCCGTCGTACTGGCGCGCTCCGAAGTAGTAGGAGAAGTTTTCGGAGCCTTCCGAAGGTGCGAGGTCATGCGCCTGGTAGAGGTAGAGCCCGCGCACCCTGCCGCCGAACACCGTCCTCATGCTCGCGATCGAGGAGGTGAGCGCGCTCGCCGCTTCGGAGTAGGTCATGCAGGGGTTCCAGCCGTAGTTTTCGGCGAGGCAGCGGCCGTTGTCGCTGGCGATACCCCACTCCGTCAGGTAGATCGGCACGCTGCTAGGCGCCCCTGCCGCCTGCGTTTGGGCGATCAGCTCTTCGATCCGGGGCTGCCAGGTAGGCCCATATGGATGAATCGTCCAGCCGCCGACGATCTGCCCGAGGTCGGGCACGGCCTTGAACATGTTTTCGACCCAGGCAGGTCCCGCGTTGCCTTCGTCGCCTTGGGCGAGCAGGCTCACGCCAGGATTGACCTCATGGATCGCTTCGTAGGCGCTCTGGAAGCGCAGCGCATAGGTCTGAGCACGCTCTGCCATCGCGGCGTCCGAGTTGGATTTGTACTGGTAGTAGAAGCTCGTCTCATTGCCAAACTCGATGTTCGTGATCGCGACGCTTGGCGAGTAGGACTTGCCCTGCCAGAAGGAGCCGCCTGGGCCGAAGGTGGTCGCCCAGCTTGCGAGGTTCTGGGCTTCGGCGACGGTCGGGAGCGTGCCTTCGAAGCCCGCGAGCGGCATGATCCTGATGCCCTGCTTCGCATATTCTTCGACGACGGGCGCAAGCTTGTAGGCGGGTTCGTCGATTTCGAATTCCATGCGCACCGTGCGCGCGCCAAGCTGGCCGATCGCTTCCGGTTCGGAGCTGGACATCGAGGCGGGGACGAGGCCCAGTTCGATCGGCGCTCCCGGTTCGGTCGCGAAGTCGGTCGAGGCCGCTTCGACGCCGCTGTCAGGGAGGCGCACCGCTTCGTTGCTCCTGGACTTCGACGGCTTCGTGGGCCTGGGCGTGGACGCGTGCGTGGGCGTGCCGCGCCGCCCGGCTGGACGCCTGCCTGGCGTCGCGCCGCTGCGATCGCGCAGCGCGATGCGCGCGATCAGCTGGCGCGCCTGCTTCACGCGACTGTCGGCATGCCTGAGCGAGCGGCGGCGACTGGCTGTGCAGTGGGGTTGACGCCTGCGGATGCAGCTTGCGAGTGCGCGCCGGTCTGCATGGCGCCGATCGCGGGCGTCACGCAGGTCGTGTGAGGCGGCGACGGCGCTGGTCGTCGCCTGCGGAACGCCGCTCTGCGTCGCAGCCTGGCTGGCGGGTGCAAGCGCCGCTGTGACGAAGGCGATGCAGATGCCCAGCAGCAGCGCGATCGCGAGCTTGCGCGGCGTCGTCCTGGGCTGTGCGCTCGAAGGATTCATCCTGGTCTCCTTCGGTGGCGAGGAGGCGTCGCGCTGAGCCCGCCGAAGCGGCTTGGACGGATGTCCAGCGATTCTGGACGTCGATCCGCGCGACCGCCGCGCGTCCAGCGCGATGCTGGGTCAGAGCCGCGCGCGAGGCGCGGCTACCGAGTGACTGCCAGGCGCGCCGTCTAGGGCGCGAGCAGCTCTGAGAGCGTCTCGATCGAGTAGCGCGCCTGTGCCAGCTCGCGTCCATGCGACGCCATCTCCGGCATGCCGTCGGCGAGGGCGCGCAGCAGCGCCTCTGCGAACGCTTCGGGACCCTCGGCGATCAGGCAGTGCTCGCCGTCGCGCAGCTGCAGGCCGGCGCTTGCGCGCGGGGTCGCGATCGCGGGCAGGCCATGGGCGAGCGCCTCGATCAGCTTCAGCGGCGTGCCGCCTCCGACGAGCAGCGGCACCGCCGCGCAGGTGCTGCGCGCATAGACGGCGTCGAGGTCCTCGACGAAGCCAAGCGCCTCGACGCGCGGGTCCTCGCTTGGCGGCTCGTCGAGGCCTGGGCCGACAAGCGTCAGCTTCGCCTCGGGTCGCTGCGCCCACACCGCTGGCATCACCTCGTCGAGCAGGAAGCGCAGCCCGATGCGGTTCGGCTCATAGAAGAAGCTCGCGACGAAGAGGATGCGGCATTGCGCAAGCGCTGGCACCGTCGGGACGATCGCCGCGACATCGACGACGTTTGGCGCATAGCGCAGCCTTGCGCCTGGGCAGAGTCTGCGCGCGCCGGCGATGTCTGGCTCGCTCACCATCCAGGTCTCCGCGAACAGCTCGAGCAGCCGCCGCTCGAAGCCCTCGAGTCGCCTGCGGTCCTTGGGACGCTCGTCTGCGAGCTCCTGGCGGAAGCCTGACTCGAGGTTGTGGGCGTTGTAGATCACGGGCCGCCTGCGAGCGAGCCCGAGTAGCGCCGCCGCTGCGATCGGCCCGTCGGCGATCACCCTGCCGCGCCGTGGCTCTGCGGCGAGCCGTCTCGCGGCTGCCGTGAGCTCCCAGGATGCGCCGCGCGCGATGCCTGGCGGCACGCCCCGCATGCGCGCGCGACCGTAGGCGAGCGCGCGCAACGGCCCCCGCGATGGCACGGCCTCGTGCAGCGCGATGCCTGGGATCGAGCAGAACGAGGCATCTGGCCCGGGAGCGTCGAAGAGCACGTAGAGCAGGTCGAGGCCACGCCTTGCCGCAAGCGCGCGCGCCACCCCATAGGTGCGGACGGTATGACCTGCGCGCAGGACTGGCGTGTGCGGCGTGACGAGCAGATCCCTAATCTCGTCCCGCATCGCTCCCCCTTGCGTCGCCTTCGACATCAACGCCATGATCCCAGAGCTGCCTGTAGGGCAGGCGCGTGAGTTGGGGTAATCTGCGGCGCGTGCAGGCATCGGGGCCGTTCGCCAGAGCGCAGGAGGACGCTTGAGATGGGGCGCATCGCGCAGGCGCGCTGGTTTGTCGCCTACCTGCCGTTGCGGCTCGCGCTGCCGCTTGGCGGTGCGGCGACGCAGCGCGACATCCGTCGCCAGCTGCAGCCGCGACTTGATCTGCCGCTGCCTGAGACCTACACCTCCAAGCAGCTGGACGACGTGCTCGGCCACCGGCCGTTTCGCAGCATCTTCTACCACCGCCTGCGAGGCCAGGGCAGGGCGCGGCGGCTCGTCGCGAAGCTGCTTGCGCTGTTCTACTGGGGAGAGCCTGCGCTCATCATCAGATGCGAGGACATCGGCCCTGGGTTCATGCTGATGCATGGCATCGCCTCGCTGATCGGCGCGACGAGGATCGGGATCGACTGCCAGGTTGCCCAGCAGGTGACCTTGGGATACGACGATCGCGGCGGTCCGCCGACGCTTGGCGATCGCGTGCGGATCGGCGCGAACGCCGTCGTGCTCGGTCCGATCACGATCGGCGACGACGCGGTCGTCGGCGCCGGCGCGGTCGTCGTGCGCGATGTGCCCCCTGGCGTCGTCGTCGGCGGCGTGCCGGCGAAAGTGCTCGAGGGCGCGACGGATCGCTTTGGCGCTCAGAAGCGCGCCGACGCCGAGTGAAGCGCGTCGCACGGCGCATGGCAGCCTCGACGCGATCAGAGCTGAGCGACGCTGAGCTGAGCGACGCTGAGCTGAGCAACGCGCGGCTGCTCTTCGACAGGGAGCTTGCCGCTGGCAGGCTCGACGCGCAGGCGCTGCGCTCGCCCGAGGCGTACGCGGCGCTGCGCGTCGGCGGGGTGCCGCCGCGCCCTGTGCGCATGCTGCAGCGGGCGCGCTTCAGGCTCACCTCGCTCGACTACACAGGAGCGGTCGAGCGTCCGCTGCTCGCTGCGCGCAGAGCGCTGCTTGGCGACGACGCGCCAGCGCCGCCGCGCTTCCTCATCAGGGTCGACGAGTTCCCCAACGTTCACGCGTGGGAGGAGGCGGGCAGCTTCGGCACCGCGGCATACGAGCGCTTTCACGAAGCGCTGGCTGGCGTCCCCTATCTGATCGCGGTGCTGCCACGCGTGAGCCTCGACCCCCTCGACCCGCAGGGGCGCGAGTCGCGTGCGCTCAGCGACGGCGAGGTCGCGCTGCTTGGGTCCCTGCCGCAGGCGGGTGTGAGCTTTGGCCTGCATGGGCGTGACCACCGCACGCGCTTCGCCTCGCCGCGGCGCCACTCAGAGCTCTGCGGCCTTGATGCCACCGCTACCGAGGCGCTGATCGACGGCGGGCTCGCAGAGCTGGCGCAGCGTGGCATCGACGCTCGCGATGTCTTCGTGCCGCCTTACAATCGCTTCGACGCGGCGCAGCTGCCGCTGCTCGAAGAGCGCTTCGAGGTCGTCTGTGGCGGCCCTGAGTCGATTGGGCTGCTCGGCTTGCACAGCACCCCACAGTGGCGGGACCAGGCCGTCTACCTGCCCTCATATCCGCCCTTCTATGGCACCGCGGCAGAGGTCCTGCCCGCAGTGCGCGACGCGATCGAGCGGCAGACAGGCCTCTGGGTTCCGATCGTGTTGCATTGGGAGTGGGAGGCGCGCGATCAGTGGCGCGCGCTCGAGCGCCTCGTCGCGCTGATCGCTGGCCACGTCGTCCACTGGCGCGACTTCCTCGCGGCTGTGCGGCGCAGCAGGCAATGAGAGTCTCACGGTCATCCTCTATCGCCGCTAGCGCCCTCGATCTCCGCGATCGCCTGTGCGATCTCGGCGAGCCTCGACTCCCACGAGTGCGAAGCGGCATAGCGCGAGCACTCTGCTCGCCGTGCGGGAGAGTCCTCGGCCAGCAGCGCGTCCCCGAGCTGCGCGAGCTGCTGCGCGCTCACGGCGGCGGCGACGTGCTCGACGTCCGCGATCGCGGGCAGCGGCGTCGAGAGCACTGGCAGGCCTGCGGCGAGGTACTCGTATACCTTCATCGGGAAGATGCTCCTCGTCAGGGCGTTGAGCGCGTAGGGGATCAGGCCAAGCTCGGCTCCGCGCAGCACCTCGGGCAGCTTGCGATGGGGGCGGTGCCCCAGCAGGTGGATGTTCGGCTCGGCCGCCAGTGCCGTCACGTCTGTGCCTGGGTCTCCAAGCCCCACTGGGCCGACCAGCGCGAAGGACCACTGAGGCCTTGCCTGCGCGAGCGCGAGGATCAGCTCGAAGTCGAGCTTCGTGCGCACGACCGCGCCGGTGAAGACGACGCGCGGGGCGGGCAGGGCCTGCAGCGCAGGGTCGACTGGGCCCTGCTGCAGCGCCGTCGCGAACAGCTCGGTGTCGGCGACGTTTGGCGCATAGAGCAGGCGGCTGCTGATCCTGCCAAGCCGCTGCGCCAGCGGCGGCGCGCTTGCAAGGACGAGGTCGGCGCGCGCGGCGAAGCGCTCCTCGGCGGCGCGGAAGCTCGCCGTGTCGATGCCTGGATGCGCGGCGATGTCGTCGACGCAGTGGTAGACGATCAGCTCTGGCTGCAGCGCGTCGATCAGGACCTCGGCCTGCGGCACGTAGCTCCAGAGGATCGGTTTGCCCATGTCCAGCTGGCTCGCCGAGCGCTTCACGAGCAGCGGCAGCAGGCGCGCGTTCACGGCGCGCACGGAACGGTGCCCATGGGCGGGGATCACCAGCGGCGAGAGCACGTGCAGCCCGTCGACTGACCGTGGCCCTTTCAGTCCGCGTCGCAGGCGGCGCCAGATCCGCGAGAGGTCGCGCGCCGCCAGCTTTGGCTGGCGCAGGCCGAGCGACTCGACGAAGAGGACTTCGTTCTCGGCCGCGAGGCGGTGCATCAGGTGATGCTGGTTGGTCCACAGCTCGGTGTCCCAGTCTGCGACTCCGACGCAGACGATCTTCCGTCCTGTCAGGCGTTGGGTGGCGGCCATCGCCGCCATGATCCCAGGTGCAGGGGAGCCCGATCTCGCCCGCTACCCTCGAAGCGTCGGCTCCACAGGAGAGAGAAGTGCAAGCTGGGCCTATTGCTAGGGGCCAAGTCTGCCGATGAGGACGTTGTGCCCCTGTCTGACCACTCGGAGGCAGCTCTGCTGCCGTCTGTGCGCAGGCGACCCTGCGGCATGGGGGCTGGCGAGGTGACGCTGGACGGCATCAGGGCGCGCCCAGGGATCGAGGATCTGCGCAAGCGCTTCCCACGCGTCGCGGTCGTGCACGACTGGCTCACGATTCCAGGCGGCTCTGAGCAGGTCGTCATCGAGCTGCTGGAAATGTTTCCTGACGCGGAGCTGTTCACCTCCGTCTATGACCCTGAGCCATGGCCTGACCAGATCACTGGGCGGCGCGTCCATGCCTCGATGCTCAACAAGCTGCCGAAAGCCCCGCGCTACTACCGCCGCCTGCTGCCGCTGATGAGCTGGGCCTACAGGTCCTTCGACTTCTCCCGCTTCGACCTCGTGCTCTCCAGCAGCCACGCGAGCGCGAAGAACATCCACACCCCGCCCTCGACGCTGCACGTCTGCTACTGCCACACGCCGATGCGCTACGCCTGGGACGAGGACTTCCTCGCCGAAGAGGAGATGCCGGCGCTCGTGCGCCTTGGCCTGCCGCTGCTGATGGGGCACCTGCGCCGCCAGGACCTGAAGGGCGCGGCGCTGCCGGACGCCTTCATCGCCAACTCCGAGCACGTCGCGTCGCGCATCGACCGCTACTACGGCCGCGAGGCCGACGTAGTGCACCCGCCTGTGAACATCGAGCCGCTGCTGCGCCTGCAGCGCGATCCTGACGACTTCTATCTCGTCTTTGGGCGCGTCGTCCCCTACAAGCGGGTCGATCTCGCGATCGAGGCATGCAGGCGCCTTGGGCGCCGGCTGAAGATCGCCGGCGACGGCCGCGCGCTGCAGACGCTGCGCGCCGAGACCAATGGCGCCGCTGGCATCGAGTTCCTTGGCAGGGTCTCCGATGCCGAGCGCGATCGGCTGCTCTCGCGGGCGAAGGCGCTGCTGTTCCCAGGCGAAGAGGACTTTGGCATCGTCCCCGTCGAGGCTCAGGCCGCTGGCACGCCGGTCATTGCCTACAGCGTTGGCGGCGCCTCCGAGTCGGTGCTCGACGGACGCACGGGCGTTCTCTTCGAGCAGCAGGCGCCTGACGCGCTCGCCGGCGCGGTCGAGCGCTTCGAGAGCCTCAGCCTCGATCCGGCGCAGGCACGCGAGAATGCATCGAGGTTCTCCCGTCAGCGCTTCAGGCAGGAAATGGTCGAGGTGATCGCGTCTGCGGCGGACGCGTTGGACATGTAGCGCGCTGCGCGCTGACAGGCCAGCTATCATCGCTCTGCCCCAGGGGCAACGGCGCCGGTGAGGGCGCAGGGCAACGCATCCGAGGAGGGGTTGATGTTCAAGTCGATCGTGGTTGGCACCGACGGTTCCGAGACCGCCGCCGAGGCGGTGCTCGAGGCGATCCAGCTCGCGGGGGCGGTTGGCGCGAGCCTTGAGATCGTCAGCGCATACGAGCCGATCCCAAGGCAGCGGTTGAGCGAGGAACGGCGCGAGGCGCCAGAGGACGTGCAGTGGGCGATCACCGCGCGCGGTGAGGTCGACGCGATGCTCGAGCGCGCGGCGGCGCCTGCGCGCGAGGCTGGCGTCGAGGTGCGTGACTACCCGCGCCAGGGAGATCCCGCGGACGCGATCCTCGACGTCGCCGAGGAGATCGAGGCGGACCTGATCGTCGTCGGCAACAAGGGTATGAGCGGCGCAAAGCGCTTCCTGCTTGGCTCGGTGCCAAACAAGGTCTCCCACCACGCGCCCTGCTCGGTCCTGATCATCAGGACTACCTGAAAGCTCTCTTTCGGTTCCGACTGGCGTATACGCCAGTCGGCGGGTCTGCGCATGCGCAGACCCGTGGGAGCGCGCATGCGCGCTCCCAGGTCATGCTGCATGCAGCATGACCTTCCATAATCAGCGAGATATGACTCTTGGTCCGCTCGTGGGCGTCGTCGTGCTCGATTTCTCCAGGGTGCTTGCGGGGCCGCTTGCGAGCATGACGCTTGGCGACCTTGGCGCCGAGGTGCTGAAGGTCGAGCGTCCTTCCCAGGGCGACGACACGCGCGCCTGGGGGCCGCCCTGGCGCGACGGTCAGAGCACCTACTTCCTCTCCGTCAACCGCAACAAGCGCAGCCTCGTGATCGACCTCGCAAGCAAGGAGGGACTCGCGCAGGCGAGGCAGCTCGCAGCGGGCGCAGACGTCGTCGTCGAGAACTTCAGGCCGCAGACGATGGAGCGCCTTGGGCTCGGCTACGAGCAGTTGCGCGAAGGCAACGAGCGGCTGATCTACTGCTCGATCTCGGGCTTCGGGCGCGGCCCTGGCGCGGCGCTGCCTGGCTATGACCTGCTGCTGCAGGCGGTCGGCGGGCTGATGAGCGTGACCGGCGAGCCTGACGGGCCGCCGACGAAGGTAGGCGTCGCGCTCGTCGACGTGATCGCAGGTCTCTACGCGACCGTCGGGATTCTCGCGGCGCTGCAGGCGAGGCAGCGTACAGGCAGGGGTCAGCGCGTCGACGTCGAGCTCTTGACGAGCCTGCTCGCGGGGCTTGTCAACCAGTCCTCGGCGCATGTCGCCGGTGGTGTGACGCCAGGCCGCGTCGGCAGCGCACACCCGAGCATCGCGCCCTACGAAACGCTCGAAGCGGCCGACGGCGAGCTCGTGCTCGCGGTTGGCAATGACAGGCAGTTCGGTGCGCTCTGCGGTGTGCTTGGGCTAGGGGAACTCGCGAGCGACAGCCGCTTTGCCACCAACCCGCAGCGGGTCGCAAACCGGGACCAACTGCGGGAGCTGCTTCAGCGTGCGCTTGCGGGCAGGCGGGCTGAGGAGTGGGTGAGCCTGCTGCTTGCGGCGGGGGTGCCAAGCGGCGTCGTCAACGACCTCGAAGGCGCGTTCGCGCTCGCGGAGGGGCTGGGCCTTGAGCCAGTCGTCGAGCTGACGCGGCAGGACGGCTCGACCGTGCGAAGCGTGCGGTCGCCGATCGGCCTCTCAGAGACGCCCGTCGCCTACACGCGCCCGCCGCCAAGGCTCGGCGAGGACGACGGCTAGCGCTCAGCGGGAGGCGCCTAGGTGTAGTGCTCAGCCGGAGGCGCCGTTTTGCTGCGTGCTTGCGCTTGTCGTGCTGACGGCGCCAGGGCCGCCAGGGGCGGTTGCCGTCGCGGCGTCGACGAGGCCATGCCCGTAGTCGATCGCGTCCTTTGGGCCGCCAAGCGGTCGCGCGGTCGCCTCGATGCGGTAGCGCACCGCGGCGGGCGTCGGTTTCGGGCCAAGCAGGCCGCTTGCGATCACGAGCGCTGCCGTCGCCGCGACGTCAGGGCTTGCCATCGAGGTGCCTTCATAGCCTCCAGGCAGCCCAAAGATCTTCGGCGAGGAGCCAAGGAAGGTCTCCTGGTAGATGTCCCTGCCAGCGGGGCCATAGGGCTTGCAGTCGGAGTCGCCCCGCAGTCTCGCGTCAGAGCCCCCGCCTGGTGCGACGATGTTGATGTGGGGGCCATAGTTGGAGTATTCGGCGAGGCAGCCATCTTCGGTCGTAGCGCCGACCGCGATCGCGAACGGGTCCCGCGCGGGGTAGGGGATGTCAGTCGAGGACTCGTTGCCCGCCGCCGCGACGACGACGACGCCATGGCTGTGGGCGTAGGCGAGCGCAGAGGTGAGCTCAGGCACCTCAGAGGCGGTGACAGAGCCAGAGAACTCGAGGCTGAGGTTGATCACCTGGGCGCCATGGTTGACCGCGAAGCGCACCCCTTGGGAGATCGTCGTCGCGTCGCCTTCGCCACGCGCGTCAAGCACCCTGACAGGCATGATCTTCACGCCATAGGCAAGCCCTGTGAGCGCGATGCCATTGTTCGTCGCCTCCGCGATCGTGCCCGCGACGAAGGTGCCATGGCCGTTGCGGTCGTCTGGGTGGGTGTTTTTCGCGACGAAGTCATAGCCTTTGACGAACTGGTTGGCTTCGAAGTCCGGCGAGCGTAGGAAGCGGCCCCTGCTCTCGTAGGCGACGCCTGTGTCGAGCACCGCGACAACGACGCCTTCGCCGCCAGGGGCGCCATCGGCGATCAGGTGTTCCCAAGCTTCAGGCGCTTCGACGCCATATTCGCTGTCGAAGTTCCACTGCAGGTCCTTCCAGCCCTCTGGGGTTTCGCCCCTGCCTGGGTCGTCGGGGATGAAGCCTGTGCTCGTCGTATGGGCGACATAGTCAGGGACGGCGAAGCGGACGTGAGGACGGCGGCGCAGGCGGGTGAGAGCGCTCTGCACGCTTTCGCCGTGACGCAGCGTGAGCACCTTCGTATGTGGTGCTTGGCCTGTGCTCGCGGCATTCGCGGCGGCGGCGCGGGGGCGCCTGCCATAGCCGACGACGATCTTGCCCGCCGCGTAGCGGGGCGCCCCAAAGCTGAGCGTCGGGGTGAGCAGCGCAAGCGCCGCCGCGGCAGCCAGCGCAGCGATCGCGGCGCAGTGACTGCGGCGAAGGCGGGTCATCGCAGCTAATGATGATGCGTGGGGCAGCGGCGGTGCGTCGGCTGCGTGGGGAGGGCGCCGCATAGGATCGGTGGTGAGCATGTCAGCGAGCAGGTTCTTTCCACGCGACGAGTACTTCATGAGGCTTGCCCTGCGCGAGGCGAGGCTTGCCCTCGAACACGACGACGTCCCAATCGGCGCGGTCCTCGTGTCTGGCGGTGAGCTGATCGCGGCGGGCCACAACGAGCGGGAGCTGCGTCAGGACCCGACGGCGCACGCTGAGATCATTGCGCTGCGGGATGCGGCAGGCAAGCTTGGCAGCTGGCGGCTGCTCGATTGCGCCCTCTACGTGACGCTCGAGCCATGCGCGATGTGCGCAGGTGCAATCGTTCTTGCAAGGGTGCCAAGGGTGGTCTATGCGGCGAGCGACCCGAAGGCGGGTGCGGCAGGCAGCGTCCTCGACGTGCTCAGCGAGCCGCGGCTGAACCACCGCCCAGAGGTCGCAGGCGGGCTGCTCGAGGAGGAGGGCGCGATGCTGCTGACGGAGTTCTTCGCCTCGCGGCGCTGAGCTGCCGCGCCGATCTGGGCCCTGTTAGCCTCAGCGTGGATGGTGGGCGTGCATGGGCGAGCTTGAAGCGCCGCTGCTGGAGCGCGCCAGGGACCTGAGGCGGCTGCAGACGCTGCTGACCGCGGCGCGCAACGGCGAGGGCTCGGTTGCGCTGATCGAGGGCCCTGCTGGCATCGGCAAGACGAGCTTGCTGCAGGCGGCTCGCGGCCTTGCAGGCGAGGCGGGCATCGACGTGCTCGAAGCGCGCTCAGGCATGCTGGAGCGCGACCTGTCCTGGAACGTCGTGCGCCAGCTGTTCGCCGGCGTGATCGCCGCTGAGCAGGGACAGGCGTCGTCGCTGGCGTCTGCACCGTCGTCGGCGCCTGCCCCGTCGTCGGCGCCTGCCCCGTCGTCGGCGCCTGCGCCCGCATCGTCTCCGGCGCGCCTCGTCGGCGCAAGCGCGCTCGCGCGCCCTGCGCTTGGCCTTGGTGGTGGCGAGGCTGCCGCTGGCGAGTCAGGCGTTCTGCATGGCCTCTACTGGCTGACGGAGGCGCTTGCGGCGGAGCGGCCGCTGCTGATCGTCCTCGACGATGCCCACTGGGGCGATCTGCCTTCGCTGCGCTTCCTCGCCTACATTGCCCAGCGGATCGTCGACCTGCCGCTGCTGCTGCTCGTCGCCGTCCGCTCAGGCGAGCCCCAGGACGCGCATCTGCGCGCGCTTGGCGTCCTTGGGTCAGCGAACCGGATCGTCCTGCAGGAGCTCAGCCGACGGCGACGGCGACGCTCGCACGCAGAGCGCTTGGCGAGGGGGCCGCTGAGGAGCTCTGCGCCGCCTGCCACGAGGCGACGGGCGGCAACCCCTTCATCCTGCGGGAGCTGCTGCTCGAGCTCGCCTCAGAGGATGTCGCGCCAAGCGCGCAGAGCGCAGGCGAGGTGCAGCGGATCACGCCAGAGAGCGTGAAGCGCAGCGTCCTGCTGCGGCTCTCGCTGCTGCAGGGAGCGGCGTCAGGGCTTGCCACCGCGGTCGCGCTGCTTCAGCTCGCCGAGCTTGGCGCCCAGACGGCATGAGATCTCGATCGAGGCGCCGCTACTCCCCTACAACCTGCTGGCAATCGCGCGCGGCAGGGCGAAGATCGCAGGCGGCGAGCTTCAAGCGGGCGTCGAGGAGCTGCTCGCCGTCGGCGCCGCGATGGGCGACTCCGAGCTTGGGCCTGCGATGTGCCCCTGGCGCTCGCGGGCGACGGTCGGCCTTCATGCGCTTGACCGTCGCAAGGAGGCGAGGGAGCTCGCCGAGCAGGAGCTTGCCTTTCGCGCAGGAGACCCAGTCAGGCTGGGGCGAGGTCGTCGCGTTGCAGGCGCTGTCGATCGCCGCGCCAGAGCGCTCTGGCGGGCTCCTCGAGGAGGCGCTCTCGCTCGCTCAGCGCCACCGCCTCATGCTCGAGCATGCACGCTGCCTCGTCCTGCTTGGCGCCGACCAGCGCCGCCATCGTCAGCGCAAGCTCGCGGAGGGGCTGCTGAACGAGGGCCTCGAAGCCGCTTCGAGGTATGGCGCCCTCGCGCTCTGCCAGCGAGCTCGCAACGAGCTGAGGGCGATCGGCCTCGCCCCCCGCCGCAGGCCGTTGAGCGGCGTCGAGGCGCTCACTCCTGCGGAGCGCAGGGTCGCGGAGCTCGCCGTCGAGGGTCTCACGAACCGCGAGATCGCCAAGGCCCTGTTCGTCAGCCTGAGGACCGTCGAGACCCACCTCACCCACTGCTACGACAAGCTTGACATCGAGTCAAGGGGGGCAGCTTCCTGGGCTGCTTGGAGAGCTGGCGCCGGCGAGTTAGCGCCGACCGCTAGCCCTAAGCGCTCGCAGCGCCCCGGAGGGGTGGCAGAGCGGTTGAATGCGGCGCTCTCGAAATCCCTACCTGGGGTTTTCGGCGCCTTTCGCGGGGCGCCGTTTTTTGGCTTAGTTGAGCCGTTTTCCGCACCGTTGAGCTAGATTCGGCGCGTGCCAACGCTGGAGCGCGCGCGGGTCGTTAACCGCCTGAAACCGCACGTTCCGCGCATGGACTGGCGCGAGTTTGGCGCGGGCGTGGCGGGCTTTTCAGGACACCCCACGATTCCGGCGGCGAGGGCTTTTGCGCGCGCATTGCGCACCCGCTCGCGCCTTTCATCAAGAACCCCGTCCTCAGACCGCGGTGGCAAGCCGCGCAGAGCGGCCACGGGTCGCGGCGGTCGGCAGCGGTTCGGCGGTGACGAGCCAGTCCTCGAGCGCATGCGCCGCGATCGCGGTGCCGTCGCCCTCGGCCTCGATCGCAGCGCCCAGCCGCGCCGCGCCCTCGATGACGGCCGGGTCTCTCAGGCGAGCGAGGCCGGTCCGGAGTTGCTCGCGGTCCAGCTTCTTGAAGTAACAGTGCGACCCGGCGCCGAGGTCGCGCAGGCGCTTTCCCCAGAAGTGCTGATCGAATGCGACTGAGCAGACCATCGTAGGAACGCCGGCGCGGGTGCTCGCGGCGGTCGAGCCGGCACCGCCGTGGTGCATCACGCCCGCGCAGCGCGGGAACAGCGTGTCGTGGTTGGTGGCGCCAACGGAATGGAGATGGGTCGGCAGGCCGGTGCCGTCGCCGGCGATCTTGGCATCGACGAGTGCGCGGATCCCGAGCTCGGCGGTGACGGCGATCACGTCGTCAAGGAGCGGCTTGGGCTCGATCACGGGCATCGAGCCCAGCCCGAGATAGAACGGTGGTGCTCCGGCGTCGATCCACGCCGAGGTGTCCGCCGAGATCGTCTCGCCGGCGTCGGCACGGACGTGGTCGGGAAGCCGCCACCAGCCGGTCATCAGCTTCTCAGGACCCCAATCAAACGCTCTGGGGAGGACGCTCGGACTGAACGGCAGCAGCTGCACGGCTCGCGCATCGCAGATCCGACCAAGCGCCGAGCGGGTATCGGCCGGCGCGCCGATCGTACGGCGAAACGCGGCGATGTCCTTCGCCGTCTTGCGCTCCCACTCCCAGGCAACGGCCTTGTGGGTCAATAGCCTCAGCGACGAGGTGCGAACTGGGAGATCGAGCGCCGGGGTTGAATATGCTCGGGTGGGAAGTAGTGGCAGCGGCCACAGGATCGTGACCGGGACGCGCAGCAGGTCGGCGATCGCGACCATCCGCGTGTACGTGAGGTGCGTCGCGACGAGCGCCTCCGCGCCTTCGCAGGCGGCGAGCATCGCCGTGTCCAGCTCGTCGCGAAACCGGGCGTAGTAGCGGTCGGTCTCCGTCACGGCCTTGATCCCACCTGCGTTCAGGGCCCGCTTGCCGTCCTTCGTTGCGTAGAACGCCGTCGCGTTTGATGGCAACACCGCGGCGCGGGCGCCGCTGGCGGCGCCGAGCCGCTCACAGCCGGCGCTGGCGGCGACCGTAACCTCATGGTCGCGGTCGATGAGGTGCGCGGCGAGCGCGATTGAGAGCCAGTGGTCGCCGCGGGTGCCGAGTGTGGAGAAGGTGATTCGCATGTCGGCAAAGCTACGCCCTGCCAGGTTGCGGGTCACTAACCGCTACCCCATAGTCTTTTGTGACAGGACTTGGCTCCAGTGCCGTGGAGAGGTCGCCGCGGCTGGTGATCTCGAGCTTGCGGAAGCTGTTACGCAGGTGCCATTGCACGGCCGACTGCGTCACGTACAGCCGTTCGGCGATCTCGCGGTTCGTCAACCCGCCCGCGGCGAGCTTTGCGACGCGCCGCTCACCGGCGGTCAGCGCCTCCGGGCCGCTCAAGACGGCGCGGCCGCGCCGGGGTCGGGCACCGCTGGCCACGAGCTCATCGCGTGCACGCGCAGCGGTCCGGACCGCGCCACAGCGCGTCGCCAGATCAAGCCCCCCCGCCAGCGGCTCGCGCGCCCTAGCACGCGCACCTGAGCGCCGCAACAACGCGCCGAGCTCCACCAATGCACGGGCCTCCTCCAGGCGCGCCTCTGTGCCCGCAAGCTCGGACACCGCGTCGCGCAACAGCGCGACGCCGTCCCCCCCGCCGGTCGCGACACCGCATGCGACCTTGGCGATGCCGATCGCGATCGGCGCCTCGAACAACTCGGCGAGCCGAAGGTCCTCCCGCGCGAGCCCGAGCGCCCGGTCACGGTCGCCGCGTGCCGCGAGCATCAGCGCCAACGGCGCCCGCCACCGGATCATGATCGGGTTGCGGTAATGCTCGGCTGCGACCCCCCCGATCTCGCTGATCTCGCCGATTGCCGCGTCAAGCTCTCCGCGAGCGTGTTGGACAGCCGCGCGCCCGATCCGTGACACGCTGACGAGCACCCAGCCGTCGTCCCATTTCAGCGGCGGGGTGCGCCTGGCGATCTCGGTTGCTGCGTCGAGCTCGCCACGCTCGGTCAGGATCAGCGCTGCGGTTCCGACCAAAAAAGCGATCCCTCCCGGCGAACCGATGTCGACATCGTTATCGGCCATCAGATCGAGCATCCCGCGGATCTCGCCCTCGGCGTCGAGCAGACGCCCCTGCCGGTACGAGATCTCGGCACGCATGCCCAGCATCCAGCAGAGGGCGAGTGTCGCGCCCGCCTCCCGAGTGCGGGCGATGACCGCGTCAAAGATCGCTCCCCCGTCGGCGAGACGACCGTGGTCCGCCAAGCCAAAGGCCGCCGCCATGATTGAGTAGCCTGGGACCCGGCCATCCGCGATCAGCAAGTCGAGGCTCGCAACGGCTGCGTCAACTGCCGATGCTGAACGCGACAGTGGCGGGCAGCACCGCCCCATGTGGGCGACGACAGAGCAGAGCAGCTCCGCAGGCAGCGACTCGCCCGCCTCCACCTCCGCCACCCGTCGCTCGGTCAGCGCGTCCCAGCGAGCGCTCGACAAATATGGGGCACCCTCGTGCAAGCCGAGGATCATGCCCTCGAGCACGCCCGCCATCCGCGATTCAGGATCCAGGCGCTCGTAGGCGCGCTCGAGGACCACCAACGGCTCCGCCAGGAACCCGGCGCTGACCTGGCTGTTGGCCAGCAGCATCGCGATCTCCGCGGCCCGCTCAGCATCCGGGGCCTCAGCGATTGCCGCCTCCAGGTGCCGCTCGTAACCTGGGTCCCGGGCCAGCGCGCCGGCCGTCCCGAGCTCGACGAGCACATCGACCAACTCCCCCTCGCCCGGCGGCTCTGCCAGCGCACGCTCCAGGTACGTGACCGCGACATCGGGCGCGGCGCGGCGCGCTGCGGTCCTCCCAGCCGCGAGTAGCGTCTCAGCGACTTGCCGCTCGCCACGCGGCTCGACGAGCAGCAGATGCCGAGCGAGACGCTCCGGATCGGCGCCGCCCGCGGTGAGGACCGTGACCGCGTCGCGATGCAGCCGCGCGCGGTCGACCGGCGGGATCCCGAGGTACACCGCGGAGCGAACCAGGGGATGCACGAACCCGAGCTCCCGGGATGGCGTCAGCACGTCGACAGCGGCCAGGTCGACCGCGGCGACCCGCACCCGATCCTCCGCAAGCCCCGCCAGCCGCGCGACCAGCGGCACCGTCGTCCCGTCGCCGAGGACCGCAACCGCGCGCGCGACCTCCCCCGCCGCGGGGCCCAGCCGGCCGACCCGAGCGCGGACCGCGCGTGACACACTCTGCCCTCCGATCGACTCCACCCGCCCAGCCGCGACCGCGGTTGGCGCCACGGCCTCACGGTGCAACTGGCGCGAAAGCTCCCGCATCAACAGCGGGTTCCCGCGCGACGCGCGCAGACACGCGTCCACGAACACCTCATCCGGCTCTGAACCGAGCTCCGCCGCGATCACCGCCTCGACGCCGAGCGCTGAAAGGACTGCGGGCTCGATTACCGCATCCGCCTCAGCCGCGAGCGTGTCAAGCAGATCCTGATCGGCGCCCGGCTCCGCCGGACGCGCGCTCACAACGATCAACACGCGCAGCGCCTCCAACCGGCGCGCGCAATGCACCAGCCACCGCAGCGACGCGCGATCGGCCCAATGCAGATCATCAACGCACACGACCAGCGGAGCGTGCGCCGCGACGTTCGCGGCCAGCCAATACAGGCCATGCAGCGCGCGAGCCGCAGGCTCGCCCTGCGGCTCCTCGTCGACCTCATCGCCGAGCACCCCCAGGCAATGCCGCGCCGCGCCCTTCAGCAACAGCTCCCGCTCTTGCGGCGGAGCGCCATGCAACCGCCGCTCGAACAGCTGCCGCACGACCCCGAACGCGAACGCACGATCAAGCTCGGAAGCGCGCGCCGTCAACACCTGCGCGCCGCGCTCCGTAGCCTGCTCGCGCAATTCGGCGAGCAACGCCGACTTCCCGATGCCTGGTACGCCGACAACCATCGCCACGCGGCCATCACCCGCTACAACCGCTTCCAGCAAACCCTCGAGCGTCGCCACCTCACCGTCACGCTCAAACAGCGGCGTGCTCGCCGGCGCCGACCGAACCGGGCCATCGTCGAGCACCAGCGCAACCCATCCGACCTCGACCGCAGCGACGGGCTCGGCGAGCCCCTTCAGCTCAACCGGACCGAGCGACGTGAAGCAGTGACCGCCACGCGAGCCCGCGAGCACCCTGACCAACTCGGTCCCGAGCACCTGACCTGCCTCCGCCGCCGCGCACAGGCGTGCGGCCTCGACGACCGCCGTCCCGTGCAGATCCCCATCGTCTTCGACGGTCACGTCACCGCAGGAGATCCCCACGCGCAGCGCAAGGCCCTCCTCGCCCTGGCGCGCCGATGCGTCGACCGCCTGTTGCATCGCGACCGCGCACTGCAGCGCGTCCGCGGCGGCGCCGAAGGCAACCATCAACCCGTTGCCGAGACACTTCACCTCCCTGCCACCGCACTCCCGCACAGCGCTCCGCAACAACCCCAGGTGCCCGCCCTGAACCTCCACAAACCGCTCATCGCCAAGCCGTGACAACGCCTCCGTCGATGCGACGGCATCCGTGAACAGCACCGTCAGCGCCGATCGCACCCCCTGAAACCATAACGCCACGGCCCCGCCATCGTCCGGTCACTCGCCATCATCGCCCAGAGCGTTCCGGCCCCCCAGCTATCCGGTAGCGCAAAGCCGCGCGTTCTCGCGGTCGTCAGCGCGACCAGCTCACCGAACGTCACGCGCCGCTGGCCACCTGGCGCGCACAACGCAAGCGGTGCGGGCGCCCGCAGGCTATCGGCGAACTCATAGAGAGCTTCGGCTCCCCGGATCGCGTCGAGCGCTCGGAGCCTGTGCTCGCGGTCGTTTTGTCGGAGAAGCGCCAGGCGCCGCCGGTCACTCTCTTCTATCCTCGCCCACGTAGGCGAGTCCGGCCCAGCCGCCCCGATAAGACGCATCGCAGTTGACGTAGATCATTGCGAGCAGGCTAGAAGCCCAAACGGCGGTCGAGTTTTGCGGCCTCGGCGAAGCGGCCTTCGAACGTCAGCCGGCGGGCTCGCGAGCGCCTGGCCGATCAGTTATCGCGCGCCTCTAGATCGCCCCGGTGTACCCGGCGGCCGAGCCAGCGCTCCAACACCACGAGCCCCTGGCGGTGGGCTCGCAGCTCGCCGTCGACCGCCTCGTAGTAGCCCACCTCGGTGCAGCCGTCTGGGAGCGCCATCACGCGCCCGTGTAGGGCCGCCTGGGCGCACAGCTCGCCGACGCGGCCTGAGTACACCCGCCCCTGAGCCCGAGGGGCGCGGCGGTGCTCCAGCACGGCTGAGCCGCGCGGGATCGCGTCGCTGGGCTCAGCGGGTACAAGCACGCGGTAAGCCACGGCGCTAGGCGGGGAAAGCGCTCGGCCAGCTCGGGTAGAGCCCAGGCAAGCCTCGGCCATACCGAGTTGTACGGAGTTTTACGGGGTTACGCGATCACGACAAACAGGAGGCTGGAGGATGCCGGTGTCCCGGCTCCGATCATGCGTCGATGGCTGAATGCTGGCGAAGGTACTCGCGCAGGTAGGGCAAGGCGAAGTCGACGTAACCGCGGCGGGTGGGGTGGATCAACTCGGCTGCGATCAGCCGCAGGCGATACTGGCTGGCGTAGTTCACGTCGGCACCGAGGCGCTGCTGGATGTCGGCCATCCTGGACGGGCCGTCATCCTGGGCCATCGCGAGCAGGAACGACTTGTCGATGTCTGACGCGGCGCTCAGCGCCGGCTCGTGGATGAGCGCACCAAGTCGGCGCCGCGCTCGGGCGACCCCTTGGGTGGCGTCCTCGGTCGTGATCTCCGTTGCGTCGGGATTCAACCGCCACACTTGAGCGCCGACTAGCTGCAGCAGGAAGGGGTAGCCGCGGGCTCCGTCGACCATGATCTGCAGGGCCTGCTCGCCGATGCTACGGCCGGCTGTTTGGATCGGTTCTCGGAGGGCGCGTTCAACGTCGCCGCGCGCTACTGAGCCCAGGGTGTGCCGTTCTGCGCGGCGCAGGAAGGTGAGAACGTCGTCGTTGACGACATCGCTGACGCTGGCGGCCAGGCCAGCACCGGCGAACGCCAGCTCGCGATTCTCGCGGAAGGCGTGCTGCACGACGGTGGCTAGCTCGCGTAGCTCTTCGATTTGGTTGTGGTGGATCTCGTCAAGCGTGATCAGGACGCCGGTGCTCTGCTCGCCCAGGAGGTCGGTGAGCATGTCGAGCTGGTTACGCAGACCTGCTTGGACGACATGCGCCTCGATCGTGCTCCAACTGAGAGAGCCGAGATTCAGCGGAGCGCCGACGCCGCTCATGCGGCGCTGCACCGCCTTGGGGTCGAAGTCTCGCAGCAGCCGTGGCAGGTGCTGCTGGGTTATCCGCGAGACGAAGCCGGGGGTGGCGGTCTCGCTAACGATGAGCCAGCCGCGCTGGCGTGCGCGATCCTCGACAGCATTGAGCAGGACCGTCTTGCCCGCACCGAGAGCGCCCGTGTAGAGGGTCGCGCGGCCCGCCGATCCCGGGCCATCCTCCAGTGCCTCGGCGAAGTCATCGAGCAGGTCGTCGCGGCCGACCAGCAGCGGCGGGCTGACGCCGAAGCTCGCGTGGAATGGGTTGCTCACGCCGACCATCATACCCCGGTTCCTTTAGAGAGTTTTAGAGTCTTTAGATTCGGTTAGAGATGGGCTGTAGAGGTTCGGCACGACCCCTCAAGCCTGGAGGAACCGAGTTATAAGCCATGTCGTTATAAGTCCCCGTATCTCGGTAGAACCTTGCGCCCAAGCCTTCACGCGCTCACAGGAGAGGGCCGCCCGTGACACGTGGTGATCTGCGGCTCGGGTAGCTCGTCGGGGTTGAGCACGATCTCCTGCTCGCCTCGCCCGGCGAAGTAGGCGATCACGGACGTCTTCGGCACGGTCGCGGTGGCCGTGACCTCGTGTTTGGGCGCCGCGCCGACTCGCCCTTCAACCCGAACACCGCCTACAACCACGCCCGCAAGGCATGGACGCGCGCCCGCGAAATCGAGGACGAAGAGGACGTCATCCCCGAGCCCGAACGCATCCGCCGGATCGGCCTGCACGAGTGTCGGCACACAGCCGTCTCGCACATGCTCGACGCGAACATCTCCATCGACAAGGTCAGCAAGTTCATCGGGCATAGCTCGATCACCGTCACGATCGACCGCTACGGCCACCTGCTGCCGGCGACGAGGAGGAGGCTGCCGCCTGCTCGATGAGTACCACGCCCGGCGCCGCCAGGAAGCGGCCCGCAGGCAGCAGCGCCGGCAGCCCGCGATGGTCTAGCCTTAAACCGGCGATCCCACGGAGGGGTGGCAGAGTGGTTGAATGCGGCGCTCTCGAAAAGCGTTGTGCGTCTGATTGGCGTACCGGGAGTTCGAATCTCCCCCCCTCCGCTCAGCCGGTGCCGGCAACGGCTCTCGGCTCACCGGTCAATCTCGTTTTCGGGGGACTGGCGCGAGTTGTGGCGCGAGCAGTCAGTTTTTGGCTCTAGAAAGCCAAATTGAGACGGTCTCGAAAACCGTTTCGGGGGTCTAAACCTCCGACGAGGGTTCGAATCCCTCCCCTTCCGTAGCTGATCGATCTGCGCAAGTCGCTGCTTGGCGGCGGCAGATCAAGCGGCGCGGGAATTGCTGAGGTGTCGTGGCTCCTGAGTGGACTCGGTGAGCGCCTCGGCGGCGTTGAGGTAGCCAGTGAGGTCTTGGAGGGAGGCTGCTCGGCGGATCGTGGCATCCAGGCCCGTGGCGAGGAGCGTGTGCCCCGACTCGCGCAGCTGAGCGGGAAGCTCGGCCCTGGACAGTGGGAAGACACGCTGCTCCAGCAGTTGCCAGCGTGCGGTCAGCGTCAGCGCTGTGCATGCTTGCTCTAGCGCGGCATCCTCGTCTTCGCTGGCAACCATCGCATGAGCGAGCGAGACCGACTTGCGCGCTTGGGTCAGCTTGCGTGTGGCGTCGGGCCACAACCGCTGCTCACGTATGAGGCGTGTGGTCTCTCTCACGATGCCCTGGTCGAAGACCACGCGGCCAAGCCGCAAAGACCAGTGGACGAAGTCGTCGCCTTCGCGCAAGCGAGCGCGCAGGTTCGCGGGGGAGAGCACATGCACGTCAAGCTCGCCCGGCAGGTCGTCCGTCTCGATCGGCGTTCCTATGAGGTGATAGTCGAGGTCACTCACCGGCGTTCGTGCTTCTCGCGCTGTGGACCCAGTCAAGATCAGAGCCTGCGCCTCCGCGGCCAGTGCGCGGCCAACGACCGTCTCATGGAGCGCACGCAGCGACACCGGGATGACGGCGAGCGCTTGAAGCCCGGCGACTTCGAGCTGTGCCGTCGAGCGCCCGCTGGCACCCTGCATGTCCTTGGTATCAGCCATCGCCCGCCCCTTCGGCCTGCTCGACGGCAGACTCCACCGCCGCGGCCAGATCCTCAAGCGACTTCCCGTCGAGATCTGGCTCCTCGCCCTCATAGAGCGCTTGCTTGCGCGCCTCGTTGAGTGTGCGCAAGGTCGCGGCGACATCGACCCCGAGTCTCCCTTCAGCCTGCAATTGCTCGGCGACGTCAAGCTTTTGCCAGTGCTTGGGCTCCACCTCCAGCCCATGCCGCGCCGCGACAGCGGCGATCGCAGCCTCCAGCGCCACGAACAACCAGGCCACCACCTCTGTGTAGTCGCCAGCCGCAACTGCTGGCAGGGCACGCTCCAAATGCTCTCGCGCGAGTTGGGCCTTGCTCTTCGCCACGAGCCAATGTTACGACTTGGAGTGGCCCCGGTTTGGCGGACAGGTTGATCTGGCAGTGCGGAGGGCACGATCGAGGTTCGGCCACGGGATCAGCGGACATTCGAGCTACCGCTCGACGGCCGGCAGGGCCTCGCGTGGATGAGCCCTTCCATGCTGTCGTCCGACTTACCAACGCGCGGGTGTTCTGTTCTGAGTACGGGCAGGTACGGCAGCCCCAACATGGCCAGTCGTGATTCCGGATCTCGACGAGGTGCCTGATGGTCAGGTCGGCGTGATCCGGTTCGTTTCGAGCGAGCGGATGGCGGTCGGATTTCCGCCCGAAGATGGTCAAGACGACGAGTCCTAAACGGTTCGCCCGAAGCGCTGTGCGTGCAACTCCCTGATGCGCTCCCAAGCGCGGTACGAGTTCGAGCTTCGTCCCTGCCTCTCCGTAGGTGTTGTGTCTCGGGACATCCTGGACGGGTGTTGCGGGACATCGTAGATGGGGACTGTCTGATTTTCGGTGGATGTGCTTGGTCTGACCGAAGGGGATGACCATGAGCGAGCTTGTCGAGTCGACCGCAAGAATGTGCTCGAGACGGCGCTGGACGCGGAGATGGCCGAGCATCTCGGCTATGAGATGCATGATCCTGCTGGGCGTAACAGCGGGAACTCGCGCAACGGGATGCGCGCCAAGACGGTGCTCACGGAGATCGGCCCGGTCGAGATCGAGGTCCCGCGGGACACCGAGTCGACGTTTGAGCCGCAGATCGTCAAGAAGCACCAGCGGCGGCTGACCGGCGTGGATGAGATCGTGCTGTCGCTGGACGGCGCGTGGCTTGACGACTGGGGAGATCGCTGCGCACTTCCATGAGGTCTATGGCGCAAGGGTCTCCAAGGACACGGTCAGCAGGATCACCGAGAAGGTCGTCGGCGAGATGACCGAGTGGCTTGCCAGGCCACTGGATGCGGTCTACCCCGTGATCTTCATCGACGCGCTCATGGTCAAGGTCCGTGACGGGCAGGTGGTCAACAAGCCTGTCTATGTCGTGATCGGCGTGACTGTGAACGGCGAACGCGACATTCTCGGCCTCTGGGCCGGTGATGGTGGCGAGGGAGCGAAATTCTGGCTGGGTGTCTTCACGGAGATCAAGAACCGCGGCGTCCAAGACGTCTGCATCGCTGTCTGCGACGGCTTGAAGGGCTTGCCGGAGGCGATCACGACGACCTGGGAGCTCGCGACCGTTCAAGCGTGCGTGATCCATCTGATCCGCAACACGTTCCGGTTTGTCTCCCGCAAGTACTGGGACGAGATGAGCCGAGACCTGCGGCCCGTCTACACGGCGCCCTCAGAGACCGCTGCAAAAGAGCGCTTCGCGGAGTTCGATGCCAAGTGGGGCAAGCAGTACCCGGCGATCAGCAAGCTCTGGGAGAACGCGTGGAGCGAGTTCATCCCGTTCCTGGACTACGACGTCGAGATCCGCCGCGTGATCTGCTCAACAAACGCGATCGAGTCGCTCAACGCCCGCTACCGACGCGCCGTCCGAGCCCGCGGCCACTTCCCCAACGACACCGCCGCCCTGAAGTGCCCCTACCTCGTAACCCGCTCACTCGACCCCACGGGACGAGGCCGGGCCCGCTGGGCCACAAAGATGGAAGCCGACCCTCAACGCATTCGCAATAACCTTCCAAGGAAAAATCAACTAACCCAACCAAGCCAGATCCACCGTTAATCGGACACTCCCCATCATGGGGTTGATGACGGATCAGGGCCATGGAGATTCCAAGGATCTTTCTCGCCAAGGATCTTTCTCGCGATCCCGCTGGCTGTGCTGTCGGTCGGCCGGTATCGTGTGTCGAGTGGCTGAGCAGCTTGACTTGACGATCGTCTATGAGTCTGGTGAGGACGGCTGGATCATTGCATCGATTCCCGAGGTCGCTGGCGTCTTCAGCCAAGGACTGACGCGCGAGGAGGCGCGAGCGAACGTGATCGACGCGTTGCGTCTGATGCTCTCGCCCGAGCCCAGCGAGGCGGGCGATCCGCGGGAGCGTGAAGCGCTGCATCTGACGATCGCTGCATGAAGCGCCGCGATCTTGAGCGCCATCTGCGTGCTCACGGGTGCCGACAGGTCGATGAGGGCGGAAATCATGCGCGGTAGGCCGGGCCACAAGGCGAGCGCTCGGTCGTGCCGCGCCACCGCGAGATCGACTATGGTCTGGCGCGCAAGATTTGCCGCCAGCTCCAGGTGACACCGCCAGCGGGACCACGCTGAGTTGCTCAACCGAAGCGACCCGCGTGCAGCTCCCTGATCTGCCGCCAGGCGAGATCAGAGTTCGAGCTTTGTCCCTCACTCCCCGTCAGCCTTTGTGGGTGTAGTTGCCGGCAGGGCTAGGTTTCGTATTGCAATTTGTCCGTGGAGATCCACTCTGCAGCGCGGAAGCACGGCGTTGCCGATGAGGACATCGAGCACGTGATGGCGAATGCAATGGCGATCGAGGATCACGACGAGGACACCGCTTCTATCTCAGTCCTGCTCGCAGCGCGGCGCTCTTGGAGGTTGTCACGATCGTCCGTGACGACGGCTCAGAGCTTGCGATCCACGCGATGCAGATGAGGCCGAAGTATCGGCGACTGCTGCCCGGAGAATGACGATGGCAAAGAAGACGCATGGAAGGACGAAGAGCGGCGTGGCGATCACCGACAAGCTCGTCGAGAGGCTGAGTGCCGAGGCAGAGGTCGGTTACGACGTCGATGAGACGCTACGTCGACGTGGTGGGCGGCCCGCGATCGGCTCGGCCGCAGCGAGCGTCGAGTCTGTGCGACTCGACCCGGAGTTGCGGGAAGCGCTGGCCAGTAGAGCGAGCCACGATCACGAGACGACCTCAGCGGTGATCCGCAAGGCCCTACGTCAGTACCTGGAAGTCGCCTGAGCTGCGTCCTATCAGGCGGACGGCTGACTGAAGAGCACGTTGAGCTGTTCGAACTCGGCCGCGCCATCGAGGCCAGTGAACTGTCCATCCTGGGCTAGCGTCTTGGCGGCGTCGAGGAAGTGTCCCCAGGCGACCCTGGCGAGGGCGGAGCCAACGCTGATGCGCCGGACGCCAAGCTCGGCGAGGTCGGAGACACTGAGACCAGCGTTGGCGCTCATCAGGACGTTGACCGGCGTGGGACTGACGGCATCGACGATTGCCTGGATGTGATCCCGCTGTCGAACGCCAGGGGCGAACAGCACGTCTGCGCCTGCCTCCGCATACGCTTGCAGCCTGCGAATGGACTCGGCAAGCGGATCGGGGTGCCCGACCAGGAAGCACTCGGCCCGCGCCGTCAAGAGAACCTGCTCACCGGACGAGTCGATCGCCGCGCGGGCGGCACGCACGCGCTCGACGGCCTCCGAAACCTCAAACAGCTCGCCCTGTGGTGCTTGACGGACGTCCTCGAGCGAAAGCCCTGCGACTCCGGTATCGATGCAACGGCGCACATTGGTCTCCACGGCTTCGGCATCGCCCGCGTAGCCAGACTGGAAATCCGCGCTGACCGGGAGATCGACGGCGGCGACGATCTCTGCGATGTGGTCGAGGACGTCGTCGACCTCGAGTGCGTTCGGGGCATCAGGGAGGCCCCGTGAGAAGGCAAAGCCTGCGCTCGTGGTCGCCAGAGCAGGGAATCCGAGCTGGGCGAGCGCCTTGGCGCTACCTACGTCCCATGGGTTCGGTATGACGAAGCAACCGCGCGCATGTAGCGCCCGGAAGCTCGCACGATGACGCGACACGGATTCCATGATGCCAACAGCGTTCAGTGGTGCTTGGGCTTGTGTTTCTTCGCCGGCTTGGCGCTGAGAGCTATCTTCGTCGTCTTGATGGTCGTTTTGCCTGAGGTGATGCTCAGCTTGGTCTTCAGGTGCGGATGTGATTTCAGCAGGGAGCGGCCCTTGGCGTTGGGGGTCAGTGTGACGGTCTTGCTCTGACCGGCCTTTAGTGTCACGGTGGCGCGTGCGATTACCACCGTACGCCGGGTGCGCTTGTGCTTCTTGGCGTGCTTTGCGAGTATCGCCGTGATCTTCTTGCCTTCGAGTTCCTCGACCACCGTGAGGGTGAGCGTCGTAGGAGCGCATCCTTGGGTCGATGTCGCCGGGCAGCTGACGGAGACCGACACCTTGCCGTCCTTGCTTTTGACCTTGCCGGCTTGCGCGTTCTCTTCTTCGCTCGAGCTTGATTTCGTGGAGCTCTGGGCGCTGCTCACGGTGATCGCGGCGCTCGTCCCGATCCCGCTGCCATAGGAGTTGGTGGCTGTGACGCGGCAGCTGATCTGCTGACCCGCGTCGGCGCTTACGAGGGTGTATGTCTGAGACTGCGCGCCGCCTATCGGGCTGCCGGCACGGAGCCATTCGTAGGTGAACGTCGTCGGCTGGTTCGTCCACTTGCCGTTCGAGCACGTGAGGGTGGTGCCAACCGTGGGCGTCCCAGCCGGGCTGACCGTCGGCGCGCTCAGGAGAATCGGTGGTCTCGGATTGGAGTGGGTGAACGCCGCTATCCGGTAGCCCTCGCCCGGCTCGGAGACCTCTGCGACGATCGTCGCGAAGCCGGTCTGGTCGACCTCGATCTTGGGCGCGAGGGCAGGGCCCGCGATCACGGTGTCAGGGATCGTCGGGAATTGCCCTTCAGGCAGGCGCACCGAGGCGTAGATCCCGTCGTCGGCGGGTTCGGCCGAGTCGTTCACCGACCACACGACATAGGTGGTGCCGTCAGGGCCGTAGGCAACGGTGAGGTTTGGTATTTCGGTGCTTTGCGCTGAGAGTGTCACCGGTTCGCTGACGGTGCCGTCTGCGGCGACAGTGACCTCCTTGACATCCCGCATGTTGGTGGCGTCTTCATAGCCCTGGTAGGCGATGGTCGCCGAGCCATCGAAGTAGGTCGCGATCGCCGGGGCCCCGAGGGTGTCGCCACTATCCGCCAAAGTGGGTGTTTCCTGCCCGCTCTCCCATACGTTGAGGGAGTTGTTCTCATTTGCGACGAGGATGTTGCCGTTGGCGAGTACCGCCGCCGTGGCTCCATAGCCGCTGATCCCCGGTTCAATCGGTTCGACTCCCGACCAATCCGCAGGGTCACTGGTCGTATAGATCTTCGCCTTCAACCCGCCATTGGGGGCAGCCGCCTCCAGCACCTCCTCGTCGCTCAACGAGGCGTCCCATGAAGAGTTCAGCCCAGACGTGGCGAGTGACGGGATGAGGGGGCTGATGTCGCCGCTGATTGCCCCCGGGTTGTACTCGAAGGCCGCCTGCGGCGTGCCCTCCGCTCCGGTGGGAACGCCACCGGCGATGCCCGTCAAACCTGTGTAGGTGCCCGCGCTTGCGACCAAGTTGCCGATCCCGTACTCGATGGTCCCGTTGCCGTCACTGGACATCACGACCTGTGGAGACCGGGAGCCTTCGCTGCGGCCGCCATAGAGGTTGCCGCTCTTGGGGCTGTATTCCGCGAATGTATATGGGCTGGATGCAGGAGCGTCCCCAGGCGTGACGCTGCCGTAGGCGCCATCGACGTCGTACTGATTGGGTGTTTCCGCGTTGAAGCCCAGCCACGCCGAGACGAACCTCCCGTCACCGTCGACTGCTGTGCGCACCCCGCCGATACTGCTGGTCGGCGGCGCGATGGCTTTCGAAGAGAGCTCTGAGGGTTCTGACCAGGCGCCTGCGAATGGCTCAGAGGCCATCTCCGGGAACCATTCGAGGTCTATGCGCTGGTTCCAGGTAGCGACTAGCGATCCGTCCGCGAGCATCCCCAGAGACGGACCCTCTGCCGCAGCGGCGGGCGCGCCTTCGCTCAGGTAGATGGGCGCGCTCCATGGCGCACCCTCATTGCCCGCAAACGCCGCGGTTGGCGCAAGCAGCGCTGCCAAGGCAGCGAACATCGTCAGCATGGTTGTGCGGCGCATCGCGGTCCTCCCCGGACAGACGCTCTTGCTGAAGCTCGAACATGCCAGAGATTACCCAAGCAAGGCTGATGTTTCGAATCGGCGCAAGCACCCCACTACGCAATAGATGCGTAGGTCGGTGCTGCTCGCCCTCGCGAGGTCATTCCGCCAGCGCGAGCGTTGCGGGCACGTCGGCTGCGAGATAGCCAGGGAGTGCGAGGATCGCAAGCGCTGCGGCGAGCACGAGCGCGATGCTGGCGAGGGCGGTGGGTGCGACGATCGAGTAGACGACGGGAAAGCCGATCGTCTGGGCGAGCGCTCGATCGGCGAGCTGCTGGCCGTAGATGCCGAACACCGCGCCCGTGATGCAGCCGACGCCAAGCAACAGCAGGCTTTCGAGCAGGATCGTGCGCCACAGCCGCATGCGGGCGACACCGTCGAGCTTGAGCGCCGCGAGGCGGGGGCGCCGCTGCCAGATCATCGCGGCGATCGTCGCCGCCATCGCAAGCATCGAGGCGAGCAGGATCACCGTCGCGATCTGGTTCAGGCGTGCGAGCGCCTGGGCGCTGAGCGCACGCTGCAGCGCAGCGTGCTCGCTCGCGCTCTGCACCGCGAGGCCTGAGTCTCGGGGAAGCACGCGACGGATCGCGCCTGCAACCTGCTTCGGCTCGGCGCCGCGAGCAAGCGTGACGGCGTAAGCGCTCACGGCTGTGCTGCCCCAGGCGCGCGCATAGGCGCTCGCGCTCGTCACGATCGTGCCAGGGACCCAGCCGAGATTGCTCGAGAGCGCGACGATGCGCATGCGCGTTGGCACAGGCGTTGGCAGCGTCAGCCACTCGCCGACGTGCAGATCGTGTTCGGCGGCGAGCGGCTTGGAGATCACGAGCCCATTCCCAGCCTTCAGCAAAGCGACGGCCTGGCTGAGGCTGCCATGCACGAGCTGCCCAGCCAGCAGCGACGAGCTCGCGCTCGCGGGCGGGGCGATCACGAGCGTGCATCTGTCCCCATAGTCGAGCAGGCCTCCTCGATACCGCCCGACGTCGCGTACACCCGGCAGACGTTCGAGCGCGTGCGCGCTGGTCGGCATGAACGCAGCTGTGTGGAGCAGGTTGTAGGAGCCAGCGGGCGCGACCCATAGCTCGCCTGGCGGGTTCATGTTCTCGGCGGCGCGATTCAGGCCTGAGAGCAGGTCGCCGTGGGCCCCCTGGATCGCGACGGCGCCGAACACGGCGAGCGCTCCCGTCGAGGCGATCGCGACGGCGCGTGTGCGCGCGCCACGCAGCTGCATCGCGGCGAGGTGGGGCACGGTGGTGACGAGCATGCTCGCGCTTGCCTGCACGCACCAGAGGGCGAGATGCAGCGCGCCAGGCAGCATGAGCACGAGCGACGCGACGAGGAGCGCCATGCCTGGGATCGCCGCGTCAGGTGCGACGAGCAGGATCAGCGTTGCCGCGAGCAGGCAGGCGAGGCCGACGAGTGCAAGCGCGGTGGGCGAGTCGTGAGGCATGTGAGCCGCTCTGAGGCGGCGTGCTGAGTCGAGGAGATCGCCGCCGCGCGAGTTGCCGCGCGCGTCTACGCTACGAGCAAATTGGGTCTGCGTCGGGTCGCGCCCGAGGATCGCGTGCCGCAGAGGCACGAGCACCGCCATGAGCGCTGCGAGCATCCCGCCGCCTGTCGCGAGCAGGACCGCCTGCCAGCCGACGGTGCGTTGCGAGCCGAGTGTGAACGCGAGCGAAAGGAACGCAGGATTGGAGTGCAGGAGGTGGATCGAGAGCTCGTCGCCGAGCGCGAGGCCGAGGGCGCAGGCGATCGTGGCCAGCGCGAAGACGTCGAAGCCGAGCAGGGCAATCACCGTCGCGAGGCCATATCCCTCGCGGCGCACGTCGAGGATCAGGCGCCGGCGCTCAGGGACGGTGAAGAGCATCGCTCCCCACGCGAAGAGGAATCCGATGAGCGCACTGACGGCGGCGAACAGCGAGGTCGACTGGTTGTTCGCGGTCGCGGCCGCCGCGAAGAGCCGCTGTTCGTAGTCGATCGGCTCGACGTTCCAGCGGTTGGCCGACAGTCGCTGCAGCGAGCGTTCGACCTCGACGGTGGCGCCTGCGTCCGGCTGCACGAGGATGCGGCTGACGCGGCGAGGCATGCTCGCGAGCCTCTGCGCGAACCTGAGCGGCGCGAGCGCGACCGGGCTGGCGCGCAGCAGCTGCGACTGGCGCTGCCCCGACTGGATGTACAGCGGCGCCTCGACGGTCCTGCCGGCGATCTGGAGGTGGACTTCCTGGCCGAAGACGTCGACGCCGATCGCGTGCGCAACCGCGCCTGCGAGCACGACGGCGCCGAAGCCGCCGAACGGGTGCATCCCGTAGCGGGGTACGAGCGTTCCGCCAAGTGTTGGCAGGCTTGGGTCGGCGCCGATCAGCTGCACCGACTCGCGGCCGTGCGGGCCGATCGCGTTCGCGTCGGCTTCGAGCAGCGGCGCGGCGGCGTGCACGCCGGGGAGGCGACGCACCGTCGCAAGCACGCTTTGCGGCAGGCCCTGCTGACCGCGAGCGTGCAGCTGCAGGCTTGCGCGCCCAGCGATTCCGCGCGACAGCTCAGTCACCGAGCTCGAGAGGCTCGTGCTGGAGACCTGGGCTGCAAGCAGCAGCGCCACGCCTGCGGCGATGCCAAGCACGGCGAACAGCTCCTGCAGCCATCGCGCCCGCAGGCGAACGCGGTACAGGCGCAGGATGTTCGCTGGTCTCATCGCGCGAGCGCGTGCTCGGGGGTGTGCTCGCAGAGACGTCCGTCGCGCAGCGCGAGCACACGATCGGCGTAGTCGGCCGCCATCGGGTCGTGGCTGACGATCACGCTCGCGATGTTGCGCTCACGCGTGAGGCTGCACAGCAGCTCGAGCACTTCGCCGCCGCGGCGCGAGTCGAGACTGCCAGTCGGCTCGTCTGCGAGCAGCAGGCTCGGCTGGGCGGAGAGCGCGCGGGCGATTATCACCCGCTGGCGCTCGCCCATCGAGAGCGTCTCGGCGCGGTGGTGTAGTCGTTCACCAAGGCCAAGGCGCTCCAGCAGCGGCGTGACCGTGCGGCGCGCCTCGCGCCAGCGCATCGAGTCGAGCAGCTTCAGCACCGCGTTGTCGATCGCACTGACGCCTGGCATCAGGTCGAAGCTCTGGCGGATGAATCCGAGCTCGCTCAAGCGGAACCGCGCCGCCTCCCGCTGGGACAGCGAGGAGGCGTCCCGTCCGCCGATCAGGATCGTGCCCGAGGTGGGGGCGAGCAGCATCGCGACGAGCAGCAGCAGGGTCGACTTGCCAGACCCGCTTGGCCCATAGAGCGCGATCGTCTCGCCGGGTTGCACCGTCAGCGAGACCCCGTCGATCGCGCGCACGGGCTCGTGCTCGCCGGCGAGGGGATAGTGCTTGACGAGGTCTCGGAGCTCGAGCATGCCAGCTTCGCCTGGCCGTCTCAGTCGGAGACCGTGCCGCTTACACGCACGGTGATCGCATCGTGGTGGGCTTCGTCGATCGTGCCGCTGAAATGGAGCCCCGAGCCGTGGACGTCGGCATAGTCGCCGCTGCCGCTGTCGATCGACAGCGAGCCTGAGAAGGACGCGGTTCCGTCGGTGCGACGGTAGCTGCCGGAGCCACTTGCGGCGATCGTGCCCCTGCGCGTGCCGATCTGTACCTCGGCTGTCACGCGGCTGCTCGAGACGGCGACCATGCGCACGTAGAGCGTGCCAGCGATCGTGCCCGCCGCTGAGCCCTGCTCGGTGAGCGTGAAGTTGTGCCTGCTGAGGAGGTGCAGATGCCCGACCTCGCTGAGCGTCGTCGTGTGCGTGGCGCGGGCCGACGTGCTGGGTGGCGCAACCAGGCCGAGCGCGCATGCCGTGAGGCCGCCAAGACGGATCAGACGCCTCATCGGGGGCACGGCACCGTGGCTCGCGAGCTCTCGCTCGCACCATTGGCGTAGACGAATTCAGCGGCGAACGGGAATCCACCGCGGGGACAGCTGGAAGGGATGACGACCGAGTTGACGCGTCGGTGCCCCTGTGCGACGGGGGTGCCGATTGCAAGCGAGAGGTTGAGCACGGAGGCGTAAGGCGCCGTCGCGAGCGTCGGGATCGGCGGGATGCTCATTGCGAGCGCTTCCCCGTAGGGAGGGCTCGCTGGGACCACCATTCCGGTGAGGACGCGCTGTTCTGCGACGGGCGTCGAGCCGCGGGCGAGGATCTCGAAGGTTGGGTGCAGGTTCTGGGGCGGACCGATCGCGATCGAGAGGCTGGCGCGCTCGGTGACTATTTCGTCTTCCAGCTCCGTTGCGAGTAGCGCATGTCCGCGGCCAAGGCGCGACTGGGGCGGACAGGCGCCTGCGCCATGCTCCAGCAGGCGTGTCCCCGAGCAACTGCGAAGGCTCGGCACGTCGAGGCTCATCCCAGCAGGCATGCTTATGACCGAGCGGCGCACCGCGAGCGGCACGCCTGCGCCTCCTGCATAGTCGACCGTGAGCGTGAGCCTCGCGTGCGCGCCGAGCCGGTCTGGATGCAGCGACGCCGCAAGGCGGGCCGAGGTCCCTGGTGTGTCGGATGAGGGTGTGGTGGCGGCGAGCGCCGGTGCCGTGTCGCACGCGAAGCCGGCGAGCACGGCCGCCAGGGCAGAGCATGCGACGCGGCCATGCGCCCGTCCGCGCTCGCCGACGCTCGATGAGCGCGCGCGACCAGGCGTCGCCGTCATCGGGCACGCTCCCTTGGGCTTTCCGTTGACGAGGAGGAGCCGCTTGCGCGCGCGGCGGCAGCGAGCCCTTCGTAGAGCGCGGCGAGCTCGTCGCCGGTCGGTATCGCGCTTGGGTCGATGAGCGCTTGCAGCTGCAGGCCGTCGACGACGGCGATCATGTAGGAGGCGGCGACTTCCAGCGAACGGCGGGACTGGTGGCTGCCGCGCCCTGAGGCCGCCATCTCCTCGACCGCGAGCTGCCTCAGCTTCGCGTAGTGCTCGGCGAGCTGCTCGTGCAGCTCTGGGGAGCGCCGCGATTGCAGGATCGCCTCGAGCGCCACGACGAACGCCGACTGCATGCTGGGGATGTCCTGCACAGCTGGGCGCGCACGCGCTGCAAGCTGCTGTAGCGGCTCGGCCTCAGGGTCGGTCGGGCCGTGCGCGCCGACGCGCTCAGCCCACTGCAGAAAAGCTTGAAGGACCGCCTCGTTCAGCAGTTTGTCGCGCGATCCGAAGTGGTAGTTGATCGCTGCGATGTTCGCTCCTGCCGCGGCGGCCAGCTCCCGCACGCTGGTGCCGCCGTAGCCACGCTCGCCGATGAGTCGCTTCGCTGCCGCAAGCAGAGCGGCCTTTGTGTCCTTGCCCCTGGCGCTGGACGTAGGGGAGGCGGCGGAGGATGCGGAAGACGACAAGGAGGAAGTCATTCAAACGATCGTATCACACAAACGATCGTTTAACCTGCTGGATCAAAGAAGCGGCCGAAATGGACGCCCTTTGCTAAAGCGCCCTGTCTGAGCGCCCGATAGGGCGGCCATGACACGCCGAGCCATGGAGGGCCGCATCGTGATCGCTGCGCGCATCTGCCTGCTTGCGGGCGCCCTGCTGCTGGCGATCGCTCTCTCGGCGGGCACGGCGACGGCGGCGCCGACGATCACCGAGTACTCGACGGGGCTCGCGGGCAATGCAGCGCCGCTTGGCATCAGCGCGCCCGTCGGCGGCAGCCTCTGGTTCACGCAGAGCGAAGGCACGCCCGCGATCGACTCGATCGGCTCGACTGGCGCGATCGCCAGTCACGCGACGGGCGCGACGTTCAACCCTCTGCAGATCGCCGCTGGGCCTGAAGGCGACCTCTGGTTCACCGAATATGGCTCGGTGGCGCTGCTTGGGCTGCTGACGCTGGAGCTGGAGTCGAGCGTCGACAGCTTCAATCCCGCGAATGGCACGCTGAAACTCCACGAACTACCAGGTGAAAGCGAACCCGAGGGTGTGGCCACCGGCCACGAAGGAGACATCTGGGTCGCCGAGACGGGATCGAAGAAGCTCGGCCGGATCGTGCCGGCGAGCGGCGCGCTCAGCGAATTCTCGCTGCCAGGGGGCAGCGGCGAGCCGCAGGAGATCGTCGCGGGGGACGAAGGCGATCTCTGGTTCACGGAGAGTCAGCCCTCTGCGATCGGCCGCTTCGACCCAGTCACCAAAGCATTCACGACGTTCACCTCTGGGCTGACCTCGGGTAGCAATCCACGCGGGATCGCGCTTGGCCCCGAAGGCGATCTCTGGTTCACCGAGGCGGTCAACTCAGGCAGGATCGGCCGCATCACCCCAAGCGGCACGATCACGGAGTTCTCGAGCGGCCTGAAACAGGGGACCCCAGAAGACATCGTGACCGCGAGCGACGGCAACCTCTACTTCACCGAGAGCAACTCGAACGGCGCGATCGCGAGCATCACCCCCGCCGGCGCGATCACTGAGTACACCACAGGCCTCACCTCGAAAAGCGAGCCTGCGGGCATCGCCTCCGGCCCCGAAGGCAACGTCTGGTTCGTCGAGCGCGCAAGCTCGAAGGTCGGTCGGCTGACCGTGCCGCCAAGCGCAACGACTCTCTCTGCGGAAGCGGTGAGCCCGGTCGCCGAGCGCCTGGGCGCGAGCGTTGGCACGAACGCCCAGAGCAGCGAATACTTCTTCCAGTACGGCCTGACGAGCTCGTATGAAAGCTCCTCGACGCAAACCTCAGATGCTGCGGCCGCGAGCCCAGGCAACGTCTCGCAGACGATCTCCGGGCTGCAGCCAGGTACCGCCTATCACTATCGCGTGGTTGCGAGCAACGCGAGCGGGGCGACAGATGGCTTGGACCTGACGTTCACGACCGCCCTCGAACCGACCGCGAGCGTCGCTGCCGCGAGTGCCCTGTCGGCTACGGGCGCGACCCTGCACGGCGCCGTGAATCCGGAGGGCCTGCCAACCGCTGACTACTTCGAATACGGATTGACTGCCGAATATGGCGAAACGGCTCCCGACCCGCAGCAGAGCGCGGGAGCGGGCAGCAGCAGCGTGAACGTCTCGACCGCGCTGAGCGGCCTGCAGGCCGGCACGAACTATCACTACCGACTCGTCGCAACCGACTGCGGCGGCTGCTTGGCGGGCACCGTCTACAGCGCTGACGAAACCTTCACGACGACGCGCGCGCCGGCGGTGGAAGCGACCGCCGCGGAAGCGGTTGGGCTGAATGCGGCGACGATCGGCGGGACGGTGGACTCCGAGGAGCTCACGACCACCTACCACTTCGAATGGGGTCCCAACGAAGCCTATGGCAGCAGCGCTCCAAGCCCTGAAGAAACGATCGGTGCAGGAGCAGGCAGCCAGTCGGTGACGCTGCAGCTGACAGGCCTGCAGCCGGGCACGATCTATCACTACCGAGTCGTCGCGAGCAACTCGAGCGGCACGAGCGAAAGCTCAGACATGAGCTTCGAAACGGCGTCGCCGCCAACGGCTACCGCGACCCAGGCAAGCTCGCTCACATCCACCGACGCGACGTTGAACGGCGCCGTGAATCCCGGCGGGCTGCCGACCACCTATGAGTTCGAATGGGGTCCGAATGCGACCTACGGCAGCAGTGTGCCAAGTCAGAGCGCCGGCCCCGAAGCGGGCGACGAGATCGTCTCGGCGCAGCTCTCAGAACTGGAACCTGGGACGACCTACCACTATCGCGTGATCGCAAGCGACTGTGGCGGCTGCGAAGCCGGGACCGCCTACAGCACCGATGCGACGTTCACCACAGCGCAGCAGCCCGTCGAACCGCCAAGCGAACAGCTCAGCGAACCTCAGACTTCCAGCGAAGCGTCGCTCGACCCGCTGCAGACGCTCGGCGAATCGCCGTTGGAACTCGAAGACCCGCCGACGGGCACCCTGTTCTCGTCGCCGCCGCCGGCGCCGCAGATCGGCGTGCGCGCAACGGTGCAGACCGAGTCGGGAACAGTTGGCGTGCGTAACTCGGCGGGCAGGTTCGTCCCGCTCGGTACCGAAGGCAGCGTGCCGATCGGCACGGCGATCGACGCGAGCCATGGCACGCTCGAAATCGTGACCGCGCTCGGCGACGGCAAGGTCCAGGCGGCGAAGGTCTGGGGTGGCGTGTTCGTCGTGCACCAGAGTGCCTCCGGCAGCGGCATGACCTCCTTCACGCTCGCGGGCAAGGCGCCGCGCTGTGGACACGCGGCGCATGCCGATGCGCCGCCGAAGCTCGAGGACGGCGCCGTCGCAGTCAGTGCGATCGCAAGCGCCGCGAAGCGCAAGACGCGCAAGCGCGACGAGCTCTGGGCTCACGACAAAGACGGCAAGTACAGCACTCACGGCGCCAACAGCGTCGCGACCGTGCTTGGCACGACGTGGGGGACGATCGAAACCTGTGCAGGGACGGTGACGAGCGTGCTGCACGGCAGGGTGAGCGTACGCAACCTGCATACGCACAGGGCCGTCGTCGTGAGTGCGGGACATCACTATCTCGCCCGCCGCTGAGCGGAGTGTGGGCGCATGCGCGGCTCCGACAACGAGGGGACCCCGGCGCATCGGCGTCTGCACATTGGCGAGCGACTGCATCTTGGCGAGCGCCTGCACATGCACCCCGCCGGCCACTGGCGCCTGCGCATCGGCGGCCGTCGCCGGCTGCTGCTCGGCGTAGCGCTCGCGGTCGCCGGCGCGGGCTTGGCGACGTACTTCGCCGGCGCGCTGCGGAGCGTTGAAAACTCGACGGTGGACCTGCGCTTCGCGCTACGGCCGGCGTCTCCCACGAAGCAGGTCCTCGTCGTCGGCATCGACGAAAGGACGCTGAGGTCGCCTGGCATGCACTGGCCCTTCCCGCGCTCGCTCGATGCGCGCGCGATCGACGTGCTGCGCGCCGACGGTGCGCGCACGATCGCCTACGACGTCCAGTTCACCCAGCCAACCGTGAAAAAGCAGGATCTGGCGCTCTACGACGCGGTCGCCCGTGCACGCAACGTCGTGCTCGCCACGACCGAAATCGGGGCCCACGGCGAAACCGAAGTGCTCGGCGGCAACGCGAACCTCGCGCGCGCACATGCCCGCCCGGCGGCGGCGAACTTCTACGCCAACTCGAGCGGCGTGATCCAGAAGTACCCCTATGCCGTAGGCGGGCTGAAGACGATGGCGGTCGTGACCGCAGAAGCGTTTGGCGCCGCCCCGCTATCGCGCGGGGACTTCGAAGCGGGGCAGGCGTGGATCGACTTCCGCGGTCCGCCTGGGACGCTGCCCCACGTCTCCTTCTCACAGCTGATCGCCGGCAAGGTGCCACCCTCGGAGGTCGCGGGCAAGATCGTCGTGATCGGTGCGACCGCCCCTGTGCTCCAGGACATCCACGAGACCTCGACGGGCGCGCACGCAGGCATGTCCGGTCCCGAAGTCCAGGCGAGTGCGATCTGGACGGCGCTGCACGGCAATCCGCTGCGCAGTGCGCCTGCCTGGCTGGCGATCCTCGCGATCCTGTTCGGAGCGGCTGTGGCGCCGCTCTGCTGGCGCTTGCTGCGCCCAGGACGCGCCTTCCTGCTCAGCCTGCTGCTTGGCGGGCTCTACCTGGTCGCGGCACAGCTCGCATTCGACGCGGGCCATCTGCTGCCGATCGTCTATCCGCTCGCGACGCTCGTGCTTGGCGCGCTCGGCATGCTGCTTGCGAGCTATCTGCACGAGGCCTGGGATCGCCAGCTCGCGGAGCGCTATGGCGCCCTGCTCGAGCAGACGGTGAGCGAGCGCACCGCCGAACTGCAAGACACGCAGCTCGAGGTGATCCAGCGTCTCGCGCGCGCGGGCGAGCTTCGCGACGAGCAGACGGGCATGCACGTCGAGCGTGTCGGCAGGATCTGCGAGGTGCTTGCGCTTGGTGCGGGGATGACGCGCGAGCAGGCCGAGCGCCTGCGCGTCGCGAGCATCCTGCACGACGTCGGCAAGATCGGCGTGCCCGACCGGGTGCTGCTGAAGGCGGGCAAGCTCGACGCGGAGGAGTGGGAACTGATGAAGGCGCACACGACGACGGGCGCCTCGCTGCTCGCCGATGCGCGCTCGCCGCTGTTGCAGATTGCGCAGGACGTCGCTCGCACGCATCACGAGCGCTTCGACGGCTCCGGTTACCCAGTCGGGCTCGCCGGCGAGCAGATCCCGCTCGTCGGGCGCATCTGCGCGATCGCCGACGTCTTCGATGCGCTCTCGACCGCCCGTCCCTACAAGGAGCCGTGGCCGCTGGAGCGGATTGTCGATGAGATATCGCGGGAAAGCGGCACGCACTTCGATCCGCGGCTCGTCGAGGTCTTCATGAAGGTGCTGCCGCAGCTGGAAGAGATGGTCTGCGCAGGCAGAGCCCCGGACGCGCCCCCGGTTGCCCTCGCGCCGAGGGTCCTCGTCGCGCCGATCCGGTAGAGGAACTCTGCGACGCGCCGTTCGTAGAGCTTTGGGTCGACGTTCCAAGACTCGACATGCCCTGCATGGGCCACCCTGTAGTAGGTGACCCAGCCTTTCAGCTCCCTTGCGAAGGCGTTGCTGGTCGCGATCGGGACGGTTTCGTCTTCGGTGCCGTGGAAGAGCAGGATCGGCAGGTGGAAGGCGTCTGGGTGGCGCAACGCGTCGAGCAGGTTCCAGTTGGCGTCGATGCGCGCACCGATCATCCACTCGACTGGCGTCGCGGCGAACGATGGCAGGCCCATCTCTTTTGCATTGAAGGAGAGGATCGCCTTCCAGTCGAGCGCGGGCGCGTCGAGGATCAGGCCGAGCACGTCGCGCGCGAGCGCCGAGCGCTGCATGAACTGGGTGACGATCGCGCCGCCCATCGAGGCGCCGATGAGCACGAGGTGGGTGGCGCCGTGGGCGAGCGCGTAGCGGGCGGCGGCCTGCAGGTCGCGCCACTCGGTGAGGCCCATGTGGTGCAGGCCATCGCGGCTCTTCGGTGCGCCAGGGTCGTTGCGATAGCTGATCAAGAGCGTCGGCAGCCCGGATGCGTATAGGGCAGGCGTGATCTTCAGGCCATACTCGCGCGTGTCGTTGATGCCGTGGACGACGATCGCCCAGGTGCTGCCGTGCCCGGGAATCAGCCAGTCTGGCATCGGCCCCAGTTCGTCAGGCACCGACACTGTGGTGAACGGCAGGCCAAGCGCCTGCGTCGGGTTGCCGACGTAGACCTCGGAGTTGATCGCGACCTCCGTGCCGGCTTGCAGATGTCCATGTACTGCGCTGAGGCTCCTCGTCACCGACTTCGAGTCGCTGTGCAGCACCTTGCCGATGATCGCGTGTCCCCCAGGCCAGAGCAGGCCGTAGGCGCCTGGCCGGAGCGTGGACTGCGAGCGCGAGAGCTCCACCTGGTTGGAGGAGGCGTCGTGCTCGACGGTGACGTCCGTGGACAGCGGCGAGTAGTTCGGGACGACGACCTCAGAGGAGAACTGCCAGCTGGCGAAGGCGGTCACCGCCAGTACGACGAGCACGACCACGAGCACGGTGGCGCCGACGCGCAGCGACCGTCGATGACGGCGAACCCAGGATCGTGCCTCCTCCGGAGCGGCATCTGAGACGCTCACCGTTACGGAGCCTAGCGGGACCGGATCGGGGGGGGGGGGGGGGGGGGGGGGGGGTT
>DASXDO010000016.1:0-171342 GCA_036490555.1 Solirubrobacteraceae bacterium
AGGAGCGGGTCGTGGCGGTCGTTGGCCCATAGTTGCTGGTTGAGGTTGGGGACCTGGTGTGCGAGGTGTTGTAGGTAGTGTTCGGTGACGTAGTCGGTGTGCTCGGTGCCTTGCTCGTGGTAGAAGGCCTCGAGGTAGTACCAGAGCTTGTTCTGCATGCCTGCGGCGAGCGCTGCGACCTGTTGGGTGCTAAAGACTTCTGGTTCGCTGACGGTGCGGAGCGAGCGATATTCGATTCGCACCTGTCCCGTGCGCACCCATTGCTGGATGATCGATGGCAGTGCCTGCAATGTGAATCCGCGCGTCGTCGAGCACTCCAGATCTCCGTAGAACTGGATCGTCACCGGTGCGCTTGGATTGCCAAGTAGATCGCCATGCTGGGGGATCCCGGCAAGCAGTGCGTCGATGGATTGCGAGGTTGTCTTTTTCGGGTTTGTGGCTCTGGGAGATCCGTTGCCAAGGAGAAGCACTAAGAGCGCAGCGGCTGCGGCGAGGGCGAACGAGAGAGCAAGGACAACGCTCCGAGTCAATCCGCGATGAACCGGTCCCGATAGCTGGTCCTCAGGGGTTCTTGGCTCAGGGTCCGAAGCGCCGCCGCCTGTTGCATGGGTCGTCGCCTCCGGGCCATAAGTGGTGCCACGTGTTGCGGGGGCTATCGACTCAGAGTTAGGAGCGGCACCGCCTCCTGTGCCCGCGTCCACCGGTGTGCCGAGCCCCAGTGGTCGATCAGCTTCGGGTGGGCTCTTTGCGCCCTCCGGTGGCCGTCCTACCGCATCTTGTTGCTGCTCGGGGTCCGCAGATGGTTGGGGTGTGGTTTCGCCCGACTCGTCGGGGCGCTGATCGGTCATCGCGACTCCTGCCGATAGTGCTTAACGACAGTGCTCCGACCATCAGCCACGACCCCAGGTCGTAGCGGCGAGCGTGCTCTGCAGTCGCCGAACTGAGCGCGGTTAAACACCGGGCAGGCGGACCCCTGCTCGCCGTCGCACAGTGCGCTCGACGACTTACCATAAAGCTACCAAAGTTTTAATGAACCGTCAAGAGACGATGATCGGACGGTATGCCCGGCTCGTGGAAGTTCGCCTCTGCGGGCACGGCTAGCGGCAAAGCGCCGATGCCCACGGGCAGAGCACCCACGTCAAGCCTTGAAGACGAAGACGTCAGCCAAGGCGGCTTGTGGATGAAGGTTCGATTGGCTAGAAGGCTTGCTGACTCAGTCGACCTCTGGTGCTAGCGCCGCGACGGCCGCAGCGCCCATCCGCAGCGAGGCCGCGAGCAGCGGCTCGTCGTCGATCCGCTCGCGCTCGCCCGCGCCCGCGAAGCCCGCGCCCGCGAAGACATCTGAAACCGTCAGCAGGCAGGCGACGGCGACGCCGCGCCTGCCGCCGACCGCGAACAGCGCGGCCGCCTCCATCTCGATCGCAAGCGCGCCCGCCTGCGCCCAGCGCGCCTCCCTGCCTGCGTCAGGCGGCTCGTAGAAGAGGTCGGTCGTGACGATCGTGCCGGACGCCTCGGGTGTGGCTGCCCGCTGCAGGGCTGCGGTCAAGCGCTCGTCGGCTGCGAGTCTTTGCTCCGCTGCACCCGCGATTCGTGGCTTCCCCGTGTCCGCGACTCGTGACTCCGCGGCGCGAGCGAGCGCCGCACCGACGCCGTCGGCCGCGATCGTCTCCCTCGCCAGCACGAGATCGCCCAGCGAGAGTGAGGGGTCCAGCGCGCCGCAGGTGCCGACCCTGATCGCTTCGCGCACGCCCAGGCTCGCCAGCTCCTCCAGCACGATCGCGGCGGAGGGGCCGCCCATGCCCGTGCTTTGGATGCTGAGCGGCTCCCCATCCGCCTTCGCGGGTCCTGTGTACCCCCAGAGACCGCGATTGTGGTTGAACATCTTCGGTCCCTCGAGCAGCTCCTGGGCGAGCGCGAGCGCCCTGCCTGGGTCGCCAGGCAGCAGCACACGTGGGGCGAGCGCTGCGGTCGGTCGGAGGTGGATCGCCGCCATCGGCCGGCGACTCTAGACTGCGGGCAATGGTCATGCCTGCGCCCGAGGTCAACGCTCCAGCCGCACAGCGCGGCGGTCCTCGCCTTCGGTGAGCTCGCAAGCGCCGATGACCGTCGAGCATGTGGCGAGGCGCGCAGGCGTCTCCGTCGGCACCGTGAGGCGCTGGGTCAACGATGGGCTCGTACCCCAATACGACGGTCACTGGTCGCCTGCGGCCGCCTCGCATGTGCGCCTTGTCGCGCGCCTGCGCCAGCGAGGACACTCGCTCGAAGAGATCAGGGAGGCGAGCCAGAGTGGCAGGCTCGCGTTCGGCTACATCGACGAACTGCTGCCAAGCTCTGACGGTAGGCACACGCTCGCGGAAGCGGTGAAGCTCACTCGCCTGCGCCCAGAGCTGATCGAACGCGTCTTCACGGCGATGGGCATCAGCACGCTCTCGCTCGACTCGCTCTCCGAGCAGGACGTCGAGATGCTGAAGTACATGGCTGACATCCTCGCCGCGGGGCTGCCGCTGCCGGCGATCATGCAGCTTGCGCGTGTCTACGGGCACGCGATCTCCCAGATCGCTGACGCCGAGGTGAGGCTCTTTCACCTCTATGTGCACGAGCCGCTGATGCGTGCTGGGGTGCCAGGCGTCGAGATGGTCCAGGAGATGGAGGCGCTCACGCGCGAGCTGTTGCCGTTCGTCGCGCCGCTGATGACCTACCTGCATGGCCGCTCGCTGTCCTACTTCGTCGAGCAGGACGTGATCGGCCATCTCGAGGCCGACCTCGACAGCGATGCCGGCCAGCAGGGGCGTCTGAGGGTTGCGATTGCATTCGCCGACCTCGCTGGCTACACGCGTCTCACCGAGGAATATGGCGACGAAGAGGCGGTCGAGGCGGTCGAACGCTTCGTCGATGCGGTTGCGCGGACGTTGCCAATCGACGCGCGCGTGATCAAGACGCTCGGCGACGAGGCGATGATCGTCGCCGCGGACCCCGTCGCGCTCACCGACTGGGCCGTCGGCTTCGCGAGCGGCGCGATCGCCGGCGAGCCGATTGAGACGCCGCCGCGCATTGGCGTGCACCACGGCGACGCCCTCTACCGGGATGGTGACTACTACGGGCGCGAGGTCAACCAGGCAGCACGGGTCGTCGCGCGCGCGAGCGCGGGCGAGGTGCTCGTGACGCGCGCGGTCGTCGACGCGGTCGGAGCCGTCGATGGCCTCGCCTTCGAGCGGATCGGCGAGGTCAGCCTGAAGGGCTTCTCGGAGCCGACGGAGCTGTTCAGCGCCTCAGGCGGATGAGCGACGCGGCCGAGGCGCACGAAGCCGAGGCGCTCCTCGAACGCGTGCGCGAGACGCGGCTGCTGCCCTCCGATCGCCCGGTCGTCGCGCTGCTCTCCGGCGGGCGCGACTCGGTCTGCCTGCTCGATGTCGCAGTGCGCCTCTGCGGCAATCGCACGGTCCACGCGCTGCACGTCAACTACGGCCTGCGCGAGGCGGCGGACGACGACGAACGGCACTGCGCCGCGCTCTGCGAGGCGCTTGGCGTGCAGCTGAACGTGGTGCAGGCGAAGCGTCCGCAGGAGGGGGCGGGCAACCTGCAGGCGTGGGCGCGCGATGCCCGCTACGAGGCGGCGATCGAGCTTGCGAAGCACCTCGACGCGCCCAAGCACTTCGACACGCCTGAGCGGCTCGACGTGTCCGAGCGCCTCGATGCGCCCGAGCGCCTCGACGCGCCTGAGCGGCTCGACGTATCTGAGCATCTCGATGCGCCTAAGCAGCTTGGCACGCTGATCGCGGCTGGTCACACCGCCTCTGACCAGGTCGAGACGATCCTCTACAGGCTTGCCGCCTCGCCAGGTCGCCGCGCGCTGCTTGGCATGGCGGCCGCCGAGGGACGCTTGATCAGGCCACTGCTTGGCTGCAGCCGCGAGCAGACCGCCGCCTACTGCCGCGCCCGCGGCCTTTCCTGGCGCGAAGACGAGAGCAACCTCAGCGACCGCTACGCGCGCAACCGCGTCCGCCATGGCCTGCTGCCGCAGCTGCGCGCGGTGCATCCTGCGGCGGAGAGCAACGTCCTGCGCACCGCCGAGCTGCTGCGCGCGGAGACGGAGCTGCTCGAGAGCCTTGTCGATGCTGAGTTGGAGGGGGGGGATGGGATCGCGCTGCAGCGCCTCGCGGAGCTGCCGCAAGCGCTCGCGCGCCTCGTCGTCGTGCGCCTCGCCGAGCGGGCGGGCGACGGCCTCGTGCCGCAGGCGGGCGACAGGGTCGCGGAGATCCTCCAGCTTGGCGCCCGCGGTGGCAGTGCGGAGCTGCACATCGGCGGCAGTGTCGGCGCGATGCTGCGGCAGGGGAGGCTCTCGATGGTGAAGCTGCCGCCGCGCGCGCAGCGGCGTCAGGCAGACGATGAATAGACTGCGAGGCGTGGCCACGCAGCAGAGCCCTATGGCGCACGGTCTCGGCGAGGTGCTGGTCGCCGAGGAGCAACTGCAACGCAGAGTCGCAGAGCTTGGCGAGGAGATCTCGCGCGACTACGTGGGCCGCACGCCGCTGCTTGTTGGCGTGTTGAAGGGCGCCGTCTTCTTTCTCTCCGACCTGATGCGCGCGATCGATGGCCCCGTCGAGGTCGATTTCATGGCGGTAGCCTCCTACGGCTCGGCGACGGACTCGTCCGGCGTCGTGCGGATCCTCAAGGATCTCGACGTCGCGATCGAAGACAAGGATGTGTTGATCGTCGAGGACATCGTCGACTCTGGGCTGACCTTGCAGTATCTGATGCGCAACCTCGGCTCGCGTGGACCACGCTCGCTCGAGGTCTGCGCTCTGCTGACGAAGCCCGAGCGGCGCAAGGTGCAGCTGCCGACGCGCTATGTGGGATTCGAGATACCTGACCGCTTCGTCGTCGGCTACGGGCTCGACTATGCGGAGCGCTATCGCAACCTGCCGTTCGTGGCCGCCCTGGAGGGGGGCGGCTGACCATGGGGTGCGCCAGCCAGCCCGTGGTACGCTGAATTGCCAGGAGACGCCCGCAAAGTCGCGAAAAAGCGCATCGCGATGGGCCTGAGACCAGTGGACCGAAACCTACAATGAGCCGTTTCTTCAAGAGCGCCGCATTCCCGATCCTGATCGTGGTCGTGCTCGCCTTCTTCGCTTCGAAGCTGCTGACCTCCAGCAGGACGAACGAACCCGAACACACCTATCAGACGCTTGTCACGAAGAACCTGCCGAACCACGAAGTGAGGTCGGCGGAACTGAAGCAGAAAGGCAGCGCGGTCGCGGTAACGCTGAAGAACAAGGAAAAATACGAAGTCGGCTTCGTCCCGAACGCCGCGCCGCAGCTGATCTCGAAGCTGGAAAGCGCGAAAGTCAAGTTCAACGTCGAAACCGACAAAAGCAACGTTTGGCTCTCGCTGCTGACCTACATCATCCCCTTTGCGCTGTTCCTTGGCTTCTGGCTGTTCATCATGAACCAGGTCCAGGGGGGCGGGTCGCGCGTGATGTCGTTCGGCAAGTCGCGCGCAAAGCGCCTCTCGGCCGACTCGCCAAAGATCACCTTCAGAGACGTCGCTGGCGTCGACGAGGCGGTCGAGGAGTTGCACGAGATCAAGGAGTTCCTCGAGAACCCGAAGAAGTTCCAGGCGCTTGGCGCAAGGATCCCGACCGGGGTCTTGCTCTACGGCCCGCCTGGCACAGGCAAGACGCTGCTTGCGCGCGCCGTCGCCGGCGAGGCGGGCGTGCCCTTCTTCTCGATCTCGGGCTCCGACTTCGTCGAGATGTTCGTCGGCGTCGGCGCTTCGCGCGTGCGTGACCTCTTCGAGCAGGCGAAGCAGAACTCGCCCTGCATCATCTTCATGGACGAGATCGACGCCGTCGGTCGGCACCGCGGCGCGGGCCTCGGCGGAGGCCACGACGAGCGCGAGCAGACGCTCAACCAGTTGCTCGTCGAGATGGACGGCTTCGAGGCGAAGGACAACATCATCATGATCGCGGCGACGAACCGGCCCGACATCCTCGATCCAGCGTTGCTGCGCCCCGGTCGCTTCGACCGCCAGATCGCCGTCGACCGCCCCGATCGCAAGGGCAGGGCGAAGATCCTCGAGGTCCACACGCGCGGCAAGCCGCTTGCGAAGGACATCGACGTCGACGCGCTCGCGGGCCAGACCCCAGGCTTCACCGGCGCCGACCTCTCCAACCTCATCAACGAGGCGGCGCTGCTCTCCGCAAGGACGGGCAAGCGCGAGATCGGCCAGGAGGAGCTCGAGGAGGGGATCATGCGCGTGATCGCCGGCCCCGAGAAGAAGACGCGCGTGATGAGCGAGAAGGAGCGTCTCATCACCGCCTTTCACGAGATGGGCCACGCGATCGTCGGGCACTACCTCGAGTTCTCCGACCCTGTGCACAAGATCTCGGTCATCTCCCGTGGGCAGGCGCTCGGCTACACGATCTCGCTGCCCCAGGAGGACCGCTTCCTCACCACGCGCGCGGAGCTGAACGACACGATGGCGATGACGCTCGGGGGCAGGGCGGCCGAGGAGATCGTCTTCAGCGAGATCACGACAGGCGCCTCCAACGACCTCGAGAAGGTGACGGCGACGGCGAAGCAGATGGTGATGCGCTTCGGCATGAGCGAGAAGCTTGGCCCGCGCGTCTTCGGTCACGAGCATGGGCAGCCGTTCCTCGGCCGCGAGTTCTCGACCGAGCCTGACTACTCCGATGAGATTGCGCGCGAGATCGATGACGAGGTGCTGCGCATCGTCGAGTCGGCGCACCAGCGCGCGCGGGACATCCTCACCGAGCATCGCGACGTGCTTGGCACGATCTCCGAGATCCTCGTGAAGCGCGAGACGATCGAGAAGGCCGAGTTCGAGGCTCTGCTCGACGGTAAGAGCGAGGAAGAGGTCTTCGGCGCCGAGGAGGAGCCGGCGCCGCAGCTGCCGGCGCCACCGGCGTCGTCCGCCGGTCGTCCTGGCCGCGAGGTCCCACGCCCGCTGCCGCGGCCTGGGCTCGCCGGCGGGACCGCCGAGATGCGCTCTGACGCCTAGCGAGCGGCAACAGCGACACGCTCTGGCGCCTAGCGGGTCGCAACAACGAAGCGCTCTGGCGGCGCCTGGCCAGGCAGCCAGCGCCAACTGGCGCCTGATGGGAGTCCTCAACGTCACGCCCGACTCGTTCTCCGACGGCGGGCGCTACCTCGAAGCCTCGGCGGCGGTAGCGCATGGGCTCGAGCTCGTCGCCGAAGGAGCGGCGATCGTCGACGTCGGCGGTGAGTCAACGCGCCCTGGGGCGCAGCCGGTCGACGCCGAGGAGGAGCTGCGCAGGGTGCTGCCGGTGATCGAAGCGCTGAGCGCTGCGGCCTCGGGCGCGGAGATCTCGATCGACACCTCAAAGAGCGTCGTTGCCGCCGCGGCGCTCGAGGCGGGGGCGACGTTCGTCAACGACGTGAGCGCCTTGCGCTTCGACCCACAGCTCGCAGGGGTGATCGCAGGCAGCGGCGCCTCGTGCTGCCTGATGCACATGCTCGGCGAGCCACGCACGATGCAGCGGGAACCGCGCTACGACGACGTTGTCGGCGAGGTGAAGGCGTTTCTGGAAGAGCGCATGAGCTTCGCGGTCGCCGAGGGGATCGACGAGCGGCTGCTGCTGCTCGATCCTGGCATCGGCTTTGGCAAGAGCGTGGCGCACAACCTCGAGCTGCTGCGCCGTCTCGACGAGATCGTCGCGCTTGGACGTCCAGTCGTGATCGGCACCTCGCGCAAGAGTTTCATCGGCGCGTTGATTGCGGAACGGCGCGGGCTACCCGAGCCACCTCCGGCGCCGCAGCGTCTGCCAGGGACGCTCGCGACAAATGTGCTTGCGCTCGCGCGTGGGGCATCGGTGTTCAGGGTCCACGATGTTGCGCCGACCTACGACGCGCTTGCGCTCGCGGCTGCTACGTTGGGCCTGCGATGAGCGAGCACGAAGGCAACGCAGACGAGGAGCTGACCGGCGAGGAGGAGTCTCACGGCCTCACCGGCCCGAATGGCAACGGAAACGGTGCGGCCGCGGGCGGCGGTGACGCAGGAGAGGCCGAGGACTCCGCTGCCGAAGACGTGGAGGACGAGGGCGTAGGCGAGGATGAGGAAGAGGAAGAGGAGGAGACGCTCGAATCGGTAACGGTCGAGATCTCCGGCCTCTCGCTCTACACCCACCACGGCGTGAGCGACGCCGAGCGTGAGGTTGGCCAGCGGCTCGTGCTCGATCTGCGGCTCGAGCTCGGCGAAGCGGGTGCGACCGTGACTGACAGGATCGAGGACACCGTCGACTACGCGGAGGTCTGCCAGCTGGTGACGCTCGTCGCGCAGCAGCGTTCGCACCGGACGCTGGAGCGGCTTTGCAGCACGATCGCCGACCGACTGCTCGCCGACTACGCGCTTGACGGCGTCTGGGTGAAGGCCGCGAAGCCCGAGCCCCCGATTCCGCTGCCCGTCGACGAGGTGTCCGTCGAGGTCTGGCGCGAACCAGGCGAGTAGTCAGGCGCATGGCTGCGTCGGCGTCAGAAGCGGCAGATGGGGCACCGGTGGCTGAGGCCTCGGCGGCCAAGAGAGACGTGCGCAAGGGTCTGATCGGCATCGGCTCGAACGTGGGCGATCGCCGTGCGAACCTGCAGGCGGCCGTCGACGCGCTGCGCGCAGCGGGCATCGTCGTTCACGCCGCCTCCTCGCTCTACGACACCGACCCCGTTGGCGAGGTGCTCGACCAGCCAAGCTTTCTCAACGGCTGTCTGCTGATCGAAACCTCGCTCGCGCCACTAGAGCTGCTCGATGAGGCCAAGCGCATCGAGCGCGAGCTCGGTCGCGCCGCCGAAGGCCTGCGCCACGGTCCGCGGCCAATCGACATCGACATCCTGCTTCTGGGCGAGCTCGAGCTGGAGCACGAGCGCATGATACTGCCCCACCGCGAGGTGCTGAGCCGCCGTTTCGTGCTGATCCCCGCGCTGGAGCTCGACCGCTCGCTGCGCACCCCTGGCGGCGTCGCGCTTGCCGATGCCCTCGCAGAGCTGCCGCTGACCGAGGGTGTGCGCTGGGCACAGCTGCCGCCAGCGATCGCCTAGCTCAGGCGGTTTCTTCTCGGCTGAGGTCTATCTCCGTGAGGCCTCTCTCCGTGAGGACTCGCTCCATCAGGCCTCGCTCCAACTCGCCAGCCTCACAAGCGTTGCCGGCCTCACGCCACGGCCCGCGAGCACGCAGGTGTGGCCACCTCGCAGCCACGTGACGGTCGACACTCCATCGACCGAGAGCAGCCGGTAGGCGACATCCCGCCTCCACACGATCCTGCCGCCATGCGCAGGCAGCGCCCCGCCCGCGACGATCGCATAGCCGACGCGCGCTCCGTGGGCGTTGGTGTAGTAGACGGCTCTGGCGGAGCGTCCACCGACCGCGGCGGTGCGCTCGCCGCTTGCGCGCCAGCCAAAGCGCTGCTCCCAGTAGGGGAAGGAGACGCCGTCGACGGAGGCCGTGAGCCTGTCGGTGCCGCTCGTGCTCTCAGTCGGCGCGGCGAGCGCGGCGGGCCGCTGCGTCAGGGTGACTGCGGCGGCGAGCGTCGGGCCCCCGCCGCTGGAGGGTGCGAGCGCGAGTGCGAGTGCGATGACCGCCGCGATCCCGGCGGCGACGCCTGCAAGCCCGAGCGGCCGTCGCTCCAGCCTCCAGCGCCGCGCCGGGCGTCTGCGCCTGGCACGCTCGGCTGTGGGGCCGCGTTCGTTGGCGGGGCTGTGTTCGCTGACAAGACGCTCGACAGCGACGTGCAGCGAGGCGGGCGCCTGCACCGTCTGTGCGGATTGGAGCATCACAAGCGCATGCCGCTGCTCAGCGAGCTCGCTCGCCAGCTCGGGGTCATTCTCGACGCGCAGCAACGCCTGTGCACGGCGCTCAGGCGTCAGCGAGCCGTCGGCGAGGCCCGCGAGCTCGGACTCGATGTCGTCTCTTGGCATCTCGCTCATCTCTGTCTCTCTTCGATTAGACGCCCAGCAGCGGCCTTGCCTTCCCGAGCCTGACGATCGTGCTTGCGCTGCCGGGGCCCTTGGTCTAGCTCAGGCTGCCCGTTGCGCGATGGCTGCTCATGCGTCTCATCGTCGGCGAAGGCACGGACGAGGCTCTTGCGCGCTCGAAAGAGCCGCGTGGTGATCGTCGCCTCGCGCACGTCAAGCAGCTCGGAGGCCTCCTTGTAGGAGAGGCCGACGATGTCGACGGCGACGAGCGCAAGGCGGAAGTCCTCCGGTAGCGCGGCGATCGCCGCATAGAGCTCGCGCATCTGGAGTGCCTCGCCAGGCCTGTCAGAGGCGCGTGGATCGCTTACCGTGAGCTCGTCCACCTCGGCGACGACAAGCGGCCTGCGCGCTGCGCTGCGGCGCGTGCTGAAGAACATGTTGCGCAGCGCCCGCATCAGATAGTGGATCTCTTCGTCCTCGCCGCCATGCAGGTAGCGCGGCTTGGAGAGCACGCGCGCAAAGGTCTCCTGGACGAGGTCCTCGGCGTCCTCGCGCGAGCCGCAAAGCGCCCAGGCGGCGCGATAGAGGCGATCTACATGCTTGGTGAGCGACTGGGGATCAAGCGACCGCACGGTCTCAGTGTGGCAGCAACTCCGCCGGCAGCGTCCCAGCCGGCACGCTGCCAGTCTGGGGCGGGAAGTAGCGCATCAGGGTCGCTGCGGGCCTGTCCGCGATCAGCGGCTGCAGGTCGGCGACCGTGTTCAGCAGTCTGATCGAGGAGCCAATCTGCAGATCGGCCGCGTTTGGCGTCTCGCCGCCAATGATGCCCTCGCCGATCCAGGCATCGATCCGCTCGATGTGCCCAGGCAGCGCCGCGAGGTCGGCGGCGATCACGCGATCGTGGATGCGGCCCCTGAGCGCGAGCAGCCGCGACGTCGGCCACATCATCGGTCGCATCGCCCACAGTGGCAACGGCAGTCGCGCCTGCTCGGCATAGCTCTCCATCGTCCTCGGTCGCCGCAAGAAGGAGGCGTACATGACGTGTCGAGGAATCGGCTGCAGCACCTCGTCTCCCCAGAGCTCGAGCTCGAGGACCCTTGCCCGCTGCGCCACATCGGTGGGCAGCATCGCCGGCTCTGCCGCGAGCTCGTCGAGCCTGCGCATGATCGTGCGCGAGCCGACGATGCGCTCGCCGTCGATGCGCATTCCCGGGACAGTGATCCCGCGGTAGAGCAGCGGACCGGCGAGCAGCTGCTGCAGTGGCAGCATGTCGACGCGCTGGTGCTCGATGCCCTTCAGCTGCAGCGCGACTTCGACCGCCGCGCAGGGGTGCGAGCCTGGCAGCGCGTAGAGCTTGACGCTCACAGGCATACCTCGGCCTGGCGGTGGGCGGTGGACCCGGGACCCATCGGATGAGCATAATGCCCGTCGATGCTGCTCGTCGTCGACGTTGGCAACACACAAACGCACTTCGGATTGTTCGCGGGCGAGGATCTGCTCGACCACTGGCGCTTTGCGACAGTGCGCCAGTCGACCGCCGACCAGTTGGGGGCGGCTTTGCGCAACCTGCTCGACCTGCGCGGCTACGGCTTCGACGATGTGGAGGCCTCGATCGTCTCCTCGACGGTGCCGCAGCTGGAGCCAGAGTGGACGGCGATGGCGCAGCGCTACCTGGGTCACGAGATGATCGCGGTCGGCCCAGGACTGCGCACAGGCCTCGCGATCCGCTACGACAACCCGCGCGAGGTTGGCGCTGACCGGCTCGTCAACGCGGTCGCGCTGCGCGAGCGCTTCGGCGGGCCCGCAGTCTGCGTCGACTTTGGCACCGCGACGACCTTCGACGTGCTCTCCGAGGAGGGCGACTACATCGGTGGCTCGATGATGACTGGCATCGAGATATCCCTCGACGCCCTCTCCGACCGTGGTGCACGACTGCCGAAGGTCGAGCTGGCGCCGCCGCGCGGGGTGCTCGCGAAGAACACGATCGACGCGATCCGCTCAGGCGTGGTGTTCGGTTACGCAGGCGCCGTCGATGCGATCCTGCGCCGGCTGTTCATCGAGCTCGAGTGTCGCGCGCCAGTGGTCGCGACCGGCGGCCTGGCGAAGCTCGTCGTGCCCTACACCGAGGAGATCGAGCAGGTCGACGACCTGCTCACCTTGACTGGGCTGCGCCTGCTGCACGAACGCAACAGCTGAGGCTGTCATCCTGGGGCGATGGCTCCGCTGCTCACAGACGAATGGACGCTTGGCTCGCTGCGCGTGCCCAACCGCGTGATGCTCGCGCCGCTTGCAGGGATCGGCAACTGGTTCGTGCGCCTGCAGGCGAAGCGTTATGGCGCTGGCATGGCGGTCTCCGAGATGGTTTCGAGCCACGCGATCCACCATCGCAACGCGCGCACCTGCGAGGAGCTCTTGCGAATCGATCCACGCGAGCGCGAGGCAGGGGCGAGCGGCGCGGGCGGGATCGTCTCGATCCAGCTGTTCGGCGCCGACGCACGCGTGATGCGCTCCGCCGCCGCGCGCGCCGCCGAGGCCGGCGCCGACGCGATCGATCTGAACATGGGCTGCCCCGTGCCGAAGGTCTGCAAGACGGGTGCAGGGGCAGCGCTGCTCGACGACCACGAGCGGGCGCTTGCGGTCGCGCGCGCCGCAATCCAGGGCAGCGGCCTGCCTGTGACGGTGAAGCTGCGCAGCGGCCAGCGCCCTGGCGAACGCTCCGGCATAGATCTCGCCCGGCGCCTTGTCGAGGATGCCGGCGTCGCAGCGATCGCCCTGCATCCCCGCTCAGCGGCGGTGCGCCACAGCGGCAGCCCCGACTACGAGCTCGCCGGCGAGCTCGCTGGGAGGCTTGGCGCGCCGCTGATCCTCAGCGGCGGCCTACGCGACCGTGATGGCATCCTCGCGGCGTTCGCGACGAGCGGCGCGAGCGCTGTGATGCTCGCGCGCGGCGCGCTGGGCAACCCATGGCTGTTCACGCAGCTGCTCGGCGGCAACGGCGAGCCAGGTTCTGCTGAGCCAGACGCTGCCGAGCCAAGCGTCGACGAGGTGAAGGCCGAGCTGCGCTGGATGGTCGCGCGTGCCTGTGAGCACCTTGGTCGCGAGCGCGCTACACGCTGGATGCGCAAGGCATATCCCTGGTACATCGCGCGCCTGCGCCTGCCGAAGCCTGCTGCAAAGGCGCTGCAGGAGTCGCTGCAGCGCGCTGCGACGCTCGCCGAGGCCGACGAGCTGCTCGAGCGCGCGACGACGTCCAGTGGCAATGCATCCGGTGATGATGCCCACTGCATTGGCGGGGAATCGCCCCGCTATACTCCTGCGCTCGCTACAGCCTGAAGGTGGACCGTCCCCGCTCCGGCGGGGATTGCTGTGTCCGCTCATCTTGTCGTTTCCACTTGACTAAAACCCCGGACCGAGGGTCACATGCCGAAGGACGTCATCCTCACCCCAGAAGGCCTCGAGAAGCTGAAGGGTGAGCTCGAGGAGCTCTCGACCGCGCGTCGCCGCGAGGTGGCTGAACGGATCAAGGAGGCGAGGGAGTTCGGAGACATCTCCGAGAACTCTGAGTACGACGATGCAAAGAACGAGCAGGCGATGCTCGAGAGCCGCATCGCGCTTCTCGAGGAGAAGCTGCGCATGGCGACGGTGATCGAGGCGAAAGACCTCTCGACCGACATCGTCCAGATCGGCTCTGTCGTGCACGTGAAGGACGAAAAGACAGGCAAGTCGGTCAAGTACACGATCGTCGGCTCCGCCGAGGCGAAGCCGTTGGAGAACAAGCTCTCCAACGAGTCGCCCGTGGGCAGGGCGCTGCTTGGGCGCAAGCGCAACGAGACCGTCGCCGTGCAGGTTCCGCGCGGCCCTGCGCGCAAGCTGAAGATCACGAAGATCGACGTCGGGCTCAAGTAGGGGCTCCGCCGATGAGCGGGACCGACGAGGGCGACCGCCACGGCCTTGCGCAGCTGATCGCCGAGCGGCGTGCGAAAGCGGAGCTGCTGCGCGCCGGCGGGCAGGAGATCTGCCCCTACAGCTACCCGGATGCGGAGCCGATCGCGGCCGTGCGCTCCGCATGCGAGCGGCTGGAGGCGGGGCAGGAGACCGATGAGCTGCACCGCGTCGCCGGCAGGCTGAGCGCGCGCCGCGGCGCAGGCGGGGCGATGTTCCTCGACCTCGTCGATCGCAGCGGCAAGATCCAGTTGCACGCGCGCAGGGATGTGCTCGGCGAGGACTTCGAGCGCCTCGACGCGCTCGACCTTGGCGACCTGGTCGGTGTCGACGGCGCGGCGATGCGCGCGCGCAAGGCGGGCGAGCCGACGCTGCGCGTGCAGCGCCTGCAGGTCCTTGGCAAGGCGTTGCGTCCGCCGCCGGACAAGCATGCGGGCCTCAGCGACGTCGAGACGCGCTACCGCAAGCGCGAGCTCGACCTGATCGCGAGCGCGGAGGTGCGCAGCGTCTTCATCGCGCGTGCGAAGGTGATCGCCGCGGTGCGCGGCTACCTCGACGATCAGGGCTTCATCGAGGTTGAGACGCCGATCCTGCAGCCGCTCTACGGTGGCGCCCTGGCCCGGCCCTTCACCACTCATCACAATGCTCTCGACCGCGAGCTCTACCTGCGGATCGCACCCGAGCTCTATCTGAAGCGGCTGATCGTCGGCGGCCTCGAGCGCGTCTACGAGCTGGGCAAGGACTTCCGCAACGAGGGGATCTCGACGAAGCACAACCCCGAGTTCACGATGATCGAGTGGTACGAGGCCTACACGGATTACATGGGCGCTGCCGTGCGTCTCGAAGAGATGCTTACGGCCGTCGCTGAGGCGTTGGGCGACGTTCGCGGCTCTGCGAGCGATGCCGAGGCGCCTGCCGCGATCGACTTCTCACGCCCCTGGCGGCGGATCAAGTTCGTCGAGGCCGTCGAGCAGGCGACTGGGATCGACATCCTCGCCCACGCGGAGGCTGAGGCGCTCGCCGCTGCGGTGCGCGCCAAGGGCCTTGCGATGCAGACCGACGGTCTCAGCTGGCCGCAGCTCGCCGACGAGCTGCTCTCGAAGTTCGTGGAGCCGACGCTGACGCAGCCGACCTTCGTGCTCGACTATCCGCTCGAGCTCTCGCCATTCGCGCGCAAGCACCGCGAGCAGCCGCGGCTGTCAGAGCGCTGGGAGGCATTTGTCGCAGGCATGGAGGTCGCGAACGCCTTCAGCGAGCTGAGCGACCCCGATGAGCAGCGGCGCCGCTTCGAGGCCCAGGGTCTCCTCGCCGCCGAGGGCGACGAGGAGACCCAGCCCTACGACGAGCTCTTCGTCGAGGCCCTAGAGCAGGGGATGCCGCCAACCGGCGGCGTCGGGCTCGGGATCGACCGCCTCGTGATGGCGCTGACCGGTCGCGACTCGATTCGCGAGGTGATCCTGTTTCCCGCGATGCGCGGTTGAACGGACTGATGAAGGATTTAATTTTGCGGCGTGCCTGCCGTATATATGGAGGTAGATACCATTCAAGGCAGAGCGTGAAACGCAGCCTGCCTCCAGGGCTTGCAGGCAGTGGCCAGGGGGGCTGTTGGTAGACTGCGGAGCAGGCGCCGACAGGCCCATTGACCGGTCCAGAAGGCGCATCACAAGGGCGCGGCCCGGCCGTCGCAGGAAGGAAGCAGGAGCATGTTCGAGCGATTTACAGAACGGGCCAGGCAGGTGGTCGTTCTCGCGCAGGAGGAGGCGCGAACGCTCAAGCACAACTACATAGGCACCGAGCACATCCTTCTTGGGCTGCTGCGCGAGGAGGAGGGCCTTGCCGCGCGCGTGCTGGAGAGCCTCGACATCACCGTCGAGCGCGTCCGTGCGCAGGTCGTGCGCATCGTTGGCTCCGGCGAGGAGGTCACCTCAGGCCAGATCCCCTTTACTCCGCGCGCGAAGAAGGTGCTCGAGCTCGCGCTGCGCGAGGCGCTCAGCCTTGGCCACAACTACATAGGCACCGAGCACATCCTGCTCGGGCTCGTGCGCGAGAACGAGGGTGTCGCCGCTCGCATCCTGCTCGACTTCGACGCCGACTCCGAGAAGATCCGCAACGAGGTGATCCGCATGCTCTCCGGTCCCGGCGGGCGTCGCCAGGGTCCCGGCAGCAGCTCCTCCGGCTCCGGCAGCGGCGAGGGGAAGAAGTCCTCGAAGCTGCTCGACCAGTTCGGTCGCAATCTGACGAAGCTCGCCTCCGACGGCAAGCTCGACCCCGTCGTCGGCCGCGAGACCGAGATCGAGCGGATCATGCAGATCCTCTCGCGCCGCACGAAGAACAACCCCGTGCTCGTCGGCGAGCCTGGCGTCGGCAAGACGGCCGTCGTCGAGGGCCTCGCGCAGCGCATCACCAACGGCGAAGTCCCTGAGCTGCTGCGCAACAAGCAGATCTACACGCTTGACCTTGCGGCGCTCGTCGCTGGCTCGAAGTACAGGGGCGAGTTCGAGGAGCGTCTGAAGAAGGTGATGAAGGAGATCACCCAGCGCGGCGACATCACCCTCTTCATCGACGAGCTCCACAACCTCGTCGGGGCTGGCGCCGCCGAGGGCGCGATCGACGCCGCCTCGATCCTGAAGCCCGCGCTCGCGCGCGGCGAGCTGCAGACGATCGGCGCGACGACGCTCGACGAGTACCGCAAGTACCTCGAGCGCGACTCCGCTTTGGAGCGGCGCTTCCAGCAGATCAGGGTCGAAGAGCCGACGATCGACCAGAGCGTCGAGATCCTCAAGGGCCTGCGCGAGCGCTATGAGCAGCACCACAAGGTGAAGATCACCGACGAGGCGCTGCAGGCTGCCGGCGAGCTCTCCTACCGCTACATCTCCGACCGCTTCCTGCCCGACAAGGCGATCGACGTGATCGACGAGGCCGCCTCGCGCATGCGCATCAAGTCGATGACCGCGCCGCCCGCGAACCGCGAGCTCGAGGACGAAATCGAGCAGACGCGTCGCGACAAGGAGGCGGCGATCGAGGCCCAGGAGTTCGAGAAGGCCGCTGCGCTGCGGGACAAGGAGCGCAAGCTCACCCACAAGAAGCGCGAGCTGGAGGAAGAGTGGGAGTCCGGCGAGGCTGGCGAGCGCCCCTCGATCGGCGAGGAAGAGATCGCTGACATCGTCTCGATGTGGACAGGCATCCCCGTCTTCAAGCTGACCGAGGCTGAGACCCAGAAGCTGATGCGCATGGAGGACGAGCTGCACAAGCGCGTGATCGGCCAGCACCCGGCGATCGAGGTGATCAGCAAGGCGATCAGGCGCTCGCGCGCCGGCCTGAAGGATCCCAAGCGCCCGACCGGCTCGTTCATCTTCCTCGGCCCCTCTGGGGTCGGCAAGACCGAGCTGGCGCGCACGCTCGCCGAGTTCCTGTTCGGCGACGAGGACTCGATGGTCAGGATCGACATGTCCGAGTACATGGAGAAGCACGCCGTCTCGCGTCTGGTCGGCTCGCCCCCGGGCTACATCGGCTATGACGAGGGTGGCCAGCTGACGGAGGCTGTGCGGCGCAAGCCCTACTGCGTGCTGCTGCTCGACGAGATCGAGAAGGCGCACCCGGACGTCTTCAACATCCTGCTGCAGATCCTCGACGACGGACGTCTCACCGACGCCCAGGGCAGGACCGTCGACTTCAGGCACGCGATCGTGATCATGACCTCGAACATCGGCGCCCAGGAGATAGCGCGCAACACGCCGCTTGGCTTCGCTGTCTCAGACGACGAGACGGGGATCACCTACGACGAGATGAAGAACAGGATCATGGGCGAGCTGAAGAAGGTCTTCAGGCCGGAGTTCCTCAACCGCATCGACGACGTGATCGTCTTCCACAAGCTGGCGAAGGACGAGATCAAGCAGATCGTCGAGCTCTTGCTGCTGCGCATCAGGGAGTCGATGGCCGAGCGCGAGCTACAGCTCGAGCTGACCGAACCGGCGAAGGATCTGCTCGTCGAGAAGGGCTGGGACCCGGCGATGGGCGCGCGCCCATTGCGCCGCGCGATCCAGCGCTACATCGAGGACCCCCTCGCGGACTTCGTGCTGCGCTCGGAGCTGACGCCTGGAGCGACAGTCGTCGTCGATCCCGCCGCAGAGGGCGAGGAGGGCGAGGTGAAGCTGCGGATCGTGAAGGCGAAGCAGAAGACCCCCGTCGGCGTCGGCGCGGAGGGCGGCTCGGACGACCTGCCAAGCGGCGAGGGGAGCAGCCTCCCCAGCGGCGAGGACGAGGTAGACGACGAGACGGGCTCCGACGGCGAGAGCGCGCCCGAGACGGGCGAGCCCTCGGCTGACGGAAGCTAGGCGCTCCGGCCCCCGACCCTTGCAGGCCGCAAGCTGAGCACCGCGCCATCGACAGCCCTGACGGTGATGCCGATGGCCGCCGAGGACTGGCCCTCGGTGGCTCGCATCTATGAAGCTGGGATCGCCGAGGGGCGTGCGACCTTCGAGAGCGAGGTGCCCTCACGGGAGCGCTGGTCGGCCGCGCGCGGGCAGCTGCCCTGCCTGGTCGCAAAGGACGGGGCGGCAGGCGAGGTTGTCGGTTGGGCGGCGCTGACCCCCTTCTCGACGCGCTTTGTCTATCGCGGCGTCGCCTCGATCAGCATCTATGTAGATCCTGGGCGCCGCCGTGAGGGGGTCGCACGGACGCTGCTGAGCGCTCTGATTGCGGCTTCCGAGCAGGCGGGCATTTGGACGCTCGAGGCGGGTATCTTCCCGGAGAACCTCGCAAGCGTCGCGTTGCACGAGGGCTGCGGCTTTCGCCTTGTCGGAGTGCGTCAGCGTGTCGGCCAGATGCCAGACGGAGCCTGGCGCGACGTGCTGCTCTACGAGCGGCGCAGCGAGACTGTCGGCGCCAAGTGAGCGATCGCTTCGCCGGATTGCCCGGCAGCGCCAGATTGCGCTGAATCGTCCGGCGGTGCCAGATTCGCCGGATTGCCTGGCGGTGCCAGATTTCGCCGGATCGCCGGCAGCGCCTGATTTCGCTGAATCGCCCGGCGGCTTCAGGCTTCGCGCCGGATTGCCCGGCGGCTTCAGGCTTCGCGCCGGATTGCCCGGCGGCGTCAGCTCGGCGGTTGCGAGTATCTCGTTTTTGAAATTCACAACCAATTGGTTGTAGGTTCTTCAATCGGGTGTCAGCAAAGCTCCCCTGAACCGTCCCCACCGGTGCGTAGGGTTGGCGTCGAGATGGCGCGCCCAGAAACGATCCATGTCTGCTCGGAGTGCGGCCATGTGACTGCGAAGTGGCATGGCCAATGTCCTGGCTGCGACGCTTGGAACACGCTCGAGGAGGAGCGCGCTCCTGCGCGTGGCGCGGGCGGTCAAGCTGGCGGGGCGCGCGGGGCTGGGGGCCGTGCCCGCGCAGGCGCATCGTCGTCGACGCCAGCGGCGGTGCCGCGACTGCTCTCCGAGGTCAAGGCGTCGAGCGCGCAGCGACTTTCGACTGGCATCGGCGAGCTCGACCGCGTGCTTGGTGGCGGGCTCGTCCCTGGCGAGCTCCTACTGCTTGGCGGCTCGCCTGGCATCGGCAAGTCGACGCTCACGAACATGGTGCTGGGCCACCTCCAGCAGGCGGGTGCCCAGACGCTCTACATCAGCGGGGAGGAGTCGGTCGAGCAGGTGCGGCTGCGCGCGGAGCGGCTTGCTGTCGAGGCCGCGCTCGACGTTCCAGTGCTCGCGGAGACCGACCTCGACGTCGTGCTCGCGACGCTCGAGCAGCACAGCCCCCAGGTATGCGTCGTCGACTCGGTCCAGACGTTGCGCTCAGCGGAGATCTCTGGCGCCCCTGGCACCGTTGGCCAGGTGCGCGAGGTCGCGCTGCGGCTCATGGACCTCGCGAAGGCGCGGGGCATCGCGATCCTGCTCGTCGGCCACGTGACGAAGGAGGGCTCGCTCGCGGGCCCGCGCGTGCTCGAGCACCTCGTCGACTGCGTGCTTCAGTTCGAGGGCGAGCGCGAGCGGCCCTACAGAGAGCTGCGCGCGCTGAAGAACCGCTTCGGCTCGACAAACGAGGCGGGCCTCTTCGAGATGCGTCAGGGCGGGCTCGTCGAGGTGCTCGACGCCTCGGCGCGCTTCGTCGCGGAGGCGACGAGGGCTCCGGGAAGCGTGCTGCTAGCTGCGATGGAGGGCTCGCGACCGCTGCTCGTCGAGGTCCAGGCGCTCGTCGCCCCGTCTGAGCTCGAGCAGCCGCGCAGGGTCGTCTCGGGCCTCGACCGCAATCGGCTGGCGCTCGTGCTCGCGATCCTCGCGCGCCACGGGGGGATCGGTATGGGCGGCGCCGACGTCTTCGTCAACGTCGTCGGGGGCGTGCGGATCGACGAGCCAGGGGTCGACCTCGCGCTCGCGCTCGCGGTTGCATCGGCGAGTAGAGGCGTGCCGATCGTCGGCGCGCCAAGGGCCTGTTTCGGCGAGCTTGGGCTGACGGGCGAGCTGCGTTGGGTGGGCCATCCGGAGCGCAGGCTCGCAGAGGCGGGCAGGCATGGCTGCGAGGATGCGATCGCGCCTCAGGGCAGCGGCGAGGGCGCGCTCGAGGTGCCAAGCTTGAAGACGGCGCTGGCGGCGGCACTGCCGCCCAGGCGCGGCGGCGCTCGCAATGGGCTGCGGCCGGTCGCGACTGGGGTTAACACGGCCTAAATCGCCTAAAATCAATATTTGTGGCACCTCGCTCAGGGCAAGACTCAGATCTAGACGCACGCCCTGAGCCAGGATTGATGCGGGCGCTCGAGATGGTTGCCCCGGGAACGGCGCTGCGCGAGGGAATCGAGAACATCCTCAATGCCCGCACTGGTGGTCTGATCGTGATCGGCGACCCTGAGGAGCTGAGCTTCCTTTTCTCTGGCGGGATCAAGCTCGACATCGACTACACGCCTGCGTTCCTCTACCAGGTGGCGAAGATGGACGGAGCGATCGTGCTCAGCACGAACGCGACGAAGATCTCGATGGCGAATGTGCAGCTGATGCCTGATCCGACGATCCTCTCCTACGAGACGGGTACGAGGCACCGCACCGCAGAGCGCGTCTCCAAGCAGACCGACGCGATCGTGATCGCCGTCTCGCAGCGGCGCGAGGTCGTCTCGCTCTACGTCGGCGGGCTGAAGTACATCCTCGAGCACATCCCCGTGGTGCTTGCGAAGGCAAACCAGGCGCTTGCGACGCTCGACAAGTACAGGACGCGTCTTGACCAGGTGGCGACGCGCCTCACCGCTCTGGAGTTCGAGGGCGGCGTCACCCTGCATGACGTGCTCACCGTGCTCCAGCGCGCAGAGCTCGCGAGCAGGATGGCGGTCGAGATCGAGCGCTACATCGTCGAGCTCGGCAGCGAGGGGCGCCTGATCGAGATGCAGCTCGAGGAGACGATGGTCGGCACTGCCGCCGAAAAGGCATCGCTCGTGCATGACTACCTCGCGCATCACTCTGAGGAGGCCTTCGCGGAGTCGATGGACCAGGTCTCGCGCCTCGTTCATCAGGATCTGCTCGACTTCGGGCGCCTCGCGGAGCTGCTCGGCTACGACCGCAAGCTGAACACGCTCGACTATCCAGTGATGCCGCGTGGCTACAGGATTCTTGGGCGCATTCCGCGCTTGCCAAAGCTTGTCGTGACGCAGATCGTGAAGCACTTTGGCGGTCTCGACGAGCTGCTCGCGGCAACTGACGCAGAGCTTGAGATGGTGGAGGGAGTAGGGGAGATAAGGGCCAAGGAGATCCGAGAGGGACTGCGACGGCTGCAGGAGATCAATCTCGTCGATCGTTACCTGCAGACCTAGGCGGCCAAGGTTGGCCAATCGACTGGCTACTACGAAGGAGGACATCATTCCGCAAGCAACAACCGCAGACGAGTTGGACGAGGAGTTCGAGATCACCGACGAAGAAGAAGTGGTGGTGGTCGAGCACATCGACTTCGAGCTCGGAGACCATGTCGTCTACCCCCACCATGGAGCAGGCAAGGTCCTGTTCAAGGAAGAGATGGAGGTGTTCGGCGAAACTCGCGAGTACCTCACCATCAAGATCCTGCACAACGACATGACCGTGAAGGTCCCGACCGAAAACGCAGCTATCGCAGGCCTGCGGCGCGTGATCGACGAGGACACGGTGAAGAAGGTGCTCGACGTCCTGCGCGACGACGTCTCGGAGATGCCAAAGAACTGGAACAGGCGCTTCAAGCACAACAGGGACAAGATCAAGACAGGTGACATCTACGAGCTCGCCGAGGTCGTCCGCAACCTCGCTCTGCGCGAGAGCGAGAAGGGCCTCTCGACCGGCGAGAAGCAGATGTTCACGCGCGCAAAGAAGATCCTCGCCTCAGAGCTGATGTACGCGCTCGACAAGGACGAGGACGAGGCGGAAGGCTACCTCGACGAACTGCTCGCGAGCTCAGCTGCGAGCAAGCTCGAGGCGGCGAGCAAGCTCGAAGCGGCGAGCAAGCTCGAAGCGGTGGGCGACTGACCGATCGGCGAGAGTTCATCCGGAGCATTGGTCGGGTGGACTCTGAGCTCACTCCTGCGGCGACGGCCACAGCCCTGGTCGTCGCGGCGGGCAGCGGCCAGCGGCTCGGAGCGGATCGCCCAAAGGCGCTCGTCGAGCTCGCGGGCAAGACGCTGCTGCAATGGAGCGTCGAGGCGCTTGCCGCCGCGAGTTCCGTGACCAAGATCATCGTCGCACTGCCAGCTGGCGTCGAGGACGCGCCTGAGGGCACGATCGGCGTCCGCGGTGGCAGCGTGCGCTCAGAGTCGGTGCGCAACGCGCTCGCCGTTGCAGGCGACGCGAAGATCGTGCTCGTGCACGACGCCGCGCGCCCGTTGCTGAAGCCAGAGCTCGTGGAGCGCACGGTCGCGGCCGTGAAGGCTCCTGGCGTCGACGCCGCGATCGCTGCGATCCCGGTGACCGACACGATCAAGCGGGTTGGGAGCTGGCCGGCGCCGCACGCGCTGCCGCGAGAGTCGTCTGTCGGGTTGGGACAGGCCCCCGCGCTTGTCGAGCCCGAGCGGGAGCTGCCACTCGTGCACGAGACGCTGAGGCGGGATGGGCTCTGGGCGGTGCAGACGCCGCAGGCGTTTCGCCGCGACGCGCTGGAGCGCGCGCTTGACGTGCCTGCGGAGGTGCTTGCTGAAGCGACTGACGACGCCTGGCTCGTCGAGCGCCAAGGCGGCAGCGTCGTGCTCGTCGTGGCGAGCCATGAGAACCTGAAGATCACGACGCCGCTCGACCTCGAGCTCGCGATGCTGCTGCTTGGGGGCAGTAGGTGAAGAACCTGCTTGCTGGCGAGTCCTTTCAGGCGCAAGCCTGATTGAATCGCGGCCATGCTGACCGACTACCACGTGCATCTGCGCCCAGATGAGCCTGGCACTACCGTGGAGCGCTACTTCACCGCGGAGAACGCGAAGCGCTACCGCGAGGCGGCGAGCGAGCGCGGCATCGAGGAGCTTGGCGTCTCTGAGCACATCTACCGCTTCACGCAGGCGCTCACGGTCTGGAGCCACCCCTTCTGGGTCCAGAACTCCGCCGACGACCTCGACGAGTACGCCGCCTACGTGCGGCAGCAGACGGACTTGAAGCTAGGCATCGAGGCGGACTTCGTGCTTGGCGCCGAAGATCGGATGCAGGAGCTGCTCCTAGCGAGGGACTTCGACTACGTCGTCGGCTCGGTGCACTTCGTCGGCGATCGCGCCGTCGACATGGACGAGTTCACGATCTGGGACGGCTCCCACAGCGTCGAGGAGATCTGGACGCGCTACTTCGAGCTGCTTGCAATCGCCGCCCGCAGTGGGCTCTTCGACATCCTCGCCCACGCTGACCTCGTGAAGGTCTGGGGCCGTGGCAGGCCCCAGCCTGATGGCGACCTGCGCCGCTACTACGAGCCCGCGATCGAGGCGATCGCGGAGTCTGGCATCGCCGTCGAGGTCTCGACAGCGGGCCTACGCAAGCACGTCGAAGAGATCTATCCAGCCCCCGCGTTCCTTGCGATGTGCATGGAAGTTGGCGCGCCAATCGCGCTCTCCAGCGACGCACACGTGCCTGAGCACATCGGCGCGGACTACTCCCAGGCACTCGAGCTGCTGGAGGCCGCAGGCGTGAGTGAGCTGTGCGTGTTCAGCCGGCGGCAGCGCAGTCTGCAGCCGATCGGGGTGCAGGTCGCATGAGTCTGCGCGAGGGTGAGTTGCTGCTCGTGGCGGCCAGGCCGATGCCCTGCCTACGCGTGATGGGGGCGGCTGCATGAGCCTCGTCGGCATCGGCTACGACTCGCATCGCCTTATACAAGGGCGCAGGCTGCTGCTTGGCGGCGTCGAGATCCCTGGCGAGCTTGGCCTCGAAGGGCACTCCGACGCGGACGTGCTCGCCCACGCAGCCACCGACGCCCTGCTTGGGGCGGCGGGGCTTGGTGACATCGGGATGCACTTCCCTGACACCGACGAGCGCTACAAGGATGCTGACTCGATGGCCCTGCTCACGGTTGCGCTCGCCTTCGTGAGGGAGCTTGGGCTCGAGCCGGTGAACCTCGACTGCACGGTCGTGATGGAGCGCCCGAAGATCAGTCCATACCGGGACGAGATCAGGAGCTCGCTCGCCGCCGCGCTTGGCCTGCCGCCTGAGCGGGTGAACGTGAAGGGCAGCACAGGCGAGGGGATCGGCTTCGTTGGCCGCGGCGAGGGCGCCGCTGCGCTTGCGATCGTGAGCCTGCGCGAGCGCGGCTGAACTGGGTCAACCACTCCTTGGATCTGCTGCGCTGTGTTCCAGCTCTGTGAGCGCGGCTATGTCGGCGAGGTCGACCGGTCTCGCGGCGGCGCGCTTCATCGCAATCAGATCGTCGCGGCTCGCAATGGGGATCGCACGCCTGTCAAGTGCGATCACGAGGGCCCGTTCGCGCAGCTGAGGGAACGGGGCGGCGCCTGGCGCGTCGTGCAGCACGTCGATATCGCCATGCTGTGTCGAGAACTGCCACAGCGTTGCCCTTGGCAGCATCAAAGCGTCGATCGCAAGGTGCTCGCTGCCTGGGTTCAACACTCGTGCGTGAAGCTCTATGAGTGCAGCGGCGAGCCGGTCGAGGTTTCCTGGGCTGGGAGATGGGATCAAATCGATGTCATTGGTCATGCGTACATGGCCATGCGCTTGGACGGCGATGCCGCCGACCACCACGTATTCGACGTGATGCGTGTCGAGCACGGCGAAGATCCGCTCGGCGTCAAGCGGTCGCGTCTCGGTCATCGCGCGCCGGCGGCACTTCGTCCTGCGGCAGCGATACGCCCTGCCATCCTGTTCCAGGAGATCGCAAGAGCAAGGCGCTCCTCGGCTGTGCGCGCGAGGGTGCTCTTCATGTGGGCTGGATCCCAGTCGGTGGGAAGGCGCTGCGCGCCAAGCACTGGTTCCTCTCCCATCGCGAGCATCAACTCTCGCAGCGTCGTGAACATTGGAGAGACGATCCCACGCTCGATACGGCTCACCGCTGCTTGAGTCGTGCCAGCGCGCAGTGCAAGTTGACGCTGGCTGAGGCCAAGGCGCTGACGGGTCTCACGTACCAGTTCATCTGGTGTCATGACATCATAAATGATATCAAAGGCCTGGGCGACGACAAAACGCGGCGAGGGGCTCTAGGGTTGCCTCGATGCGTGAGATCAGGCTTCACGACACGATGAGCGGGGAGTTGCAAACGCTGCAGCCACGCGACAGCGGCAGAGTCGGCATCTACGCCTGCGGGCCGACCGTCTACAGCAGGATTCACATCGGCAACGCGCGCCCCTTCGTCGTCTTCAGCCTGCTGAAGCGCTTCCTTGCGCATGAGGGCTACGAGGTGACGCTCGTGATCAACCTCACCGATGTGAACGACAAGATTTACATCGCGGCGCGCGATCAGGGCGGCGACAGCGCTGGGCTTGCGACGGAGATGATCGCAAGCTACGTGAAGGACACCGACGCGCTTGGCCTTGGCAGGCCAGACCACGAGCCGCTCGCGACGCAGACGATGGCGGAGATAATCGTCTACATCGAGGCCCTCGTCGAGCGTGGCCATGCCTATGAGAGCGGTGGTGACGTCTTCTTCAGGGTCCGCTCAGATCCAGGCTACGGCTCGCTCTCGCACCGGCGGCTGGAGGACATGGACCAGGGCGAAGATGGGCAGGGCTCCCATCCAAGCCTTGACCACAAGCAGGACCCACTCGACTTCGCCCTGTGGAAGGCCCACAAGTCCGAGGAGGACACGTTCTGGGACTCGCCCTGGGGTAACGGCCGCCCTGGCTGGCACATCGAGTGCTCAGCGATGGCGGAGAGCATCCTTGGCGTTGGCTTCGACATCCACGGCGGCGGCTCCGACCTCGTTTTTCCCCACCACGAGAACGAGGCTGCCCAGACGCGCGCGGCGCGCTCAGGGGAGCTTGCGAAAATCTGGATGCACAATGGCATGATCCAGTCGACTGGCGAGAAGATGGCGAAGTCGGTCGGCAACATCAGGCTGCTGCATGAGGTGATCGAGGAATACGACAGGGGGCAGCGCGACTGGCCTGGGCATGCCCGCGCGACGGCGATCATGTACCTGATCGGTGGCCACTACCGTCAGCCGCTCGCGTTCTCCGCGACGGAGCTCGCAGGTGCTGAGCAGCGTGTGCTGCGCATCCGCGGTGCCTTGAACCGCTTGCAGCAAGGTGCGAGCCCGCCCGAGATGGGGCACCACAAGGAGGCGTTCTTCGCCGCGCTCGCCGACGACTTCAACACGCCAAGGGCATTGGCGAGCCTGTTCGAGTGGGTGAGGGAGGCAAATCGCCGCGATGAGGCGGCCGGCGATGCCGACCTGCGCGAGATGCTTGGCGTGCTGGGACTTGACGACATGCAGCCCATCGATCACGCCGACGCGGCGACGCTTGACCCGGAGGCGGCAAAGCTTGCGCAGCAGCGCGAGCAGGCCCGTAAGGACAGGGACTTCGCGCTCGCCGACGAGCTGCGCGAGCAGTTGCGGCAGCGGGGCTGGGAGGTGCGCGATGGCTCCGACGGCCCCGAGCTGATCCCGCTCACGCAATCCAATCCATGAACGACGCGATCTATGGGCGCAATGCCGTCTACGAGGCGCTGCGAGGGCGCCGAGCAGAGACGGTGAGCGAGATCTGGGCGAGTGAGCGCATAGCAAGGGAGCGGTGGCTTGCCGGCAGGCAGGTGAGGATCGCGACGGCAGCCGAGGTCTCAGAGCGCTGCGGTTCGAGCGCGCACCAAGGGATCTGCGCATCCGTGGGCGAGTACCCCTATGCGGATGCGGCGGAGCTGCTTGGCGAGCGCGATCCGCTGATCGTCGTGCTCGATCATGTCGAAGACCCCCAGAACCTTGGTGCGATCTGTCGTACGGCGGAGTGTGCCGGCGTGAGCGGGGTCGTGATCCATGAGCGGCGCTCAGCATCGGTGACGCCTGCGGTCTGCAAGGCCTCCGCGGGCGCGGTCGAGCACCTGAGGCTCGCACAGGTTCGCAACATCGCTGACTTCCTTGGCGAGGCGAAGCGCGCAAGCTGCTGGTCCTACGGCGCTGTCGCCCCAGACCGAGAGGGCGGCAGGACAGGGCCAATCCCATATACGGAGCTTGATTACAGTGGCGGTGTCTTGCTCGTGCTTGGCAGCGAGGGAGACGGGCTGCGGCCGCGGGTCGCAAGCGCCTGCGATCAGCTGATCTCGCTGCCAATGCATGGCAGGGTCCAGTCGCTTGGCGTGAGCGCCGCTACAGCTGCGATTTTGTACGGAATCTTGCAGGATCGGGCTAGGAGAGCTTGACAAGCCTCCAAAAGGGTGTAGCCTGCACCGCTACATAACGCTGAACCTAAGGTTGAGCCAATGTAGAGGGTGGAGCGCGGAACGAGGGCATCATGTGCCAAATGTCGCGAGTCTGTCCGAGGCATCTGGCATCTTCATTGGGAATAGTCGGATGGCGCCGGGGGAGGAGTGCGCCACTGAGCAATTTGGGCTGCGATCGCAGCTCAGAAAGGATCGCTCGTGGCCCGTATCTCCTATAACCCTCAAGCTGATGTCAAGGTTGATGACGGCTTTCTTCTCGCGCTTGCCAAGCAGGGCGATCCACGCGCATATGACCGCCTTGTGCGCCGCTATCACGGCTTCGTGCGGCTGAAGGCCTCCTCCTACTTCCTCGCCGGCGGCGACCCAGACGACCTGATTCAGGAGGGCCTAGTCGGCCTCTACAAGGCGATCAGGGACTATCGCTCAGACAGAGAGTCGAGCTTCAGGAGCTTCGCGGAGCTTTGCATCACGCGCCAGATCATCACCGCGGTGAAGACCGCAACTCGCAACAAGCACAGCCCGCTGAACCAGTACGTCTCGTTCTCCTCAGCGCCAGCCGCCGCAGGCGAAGACGTGCCAACGCTCGATCAGCTGCTGCCAGGCCCAAGCGTCCACGACCCCGTCAACCAGGTGATCTCCTCCGAGGAGCTGCGTTCGCTTGTCGGCTGCCTCTCGACGAGCCTGTCCGAGCTGGAGAGCCGCGTGCTCTCACTTTACCTTGACGGCTGCTCCTACGAGGAGGTCGGCGAGCGCTTGGAGTGCGACACGAAGACGGTCGACAACGCGCTGCAGCGGGTGAAGCGCAAGGTTGGCGCCCACCTGCAATCGCGCGCCGTCGCGGCCTGAGGGATACGGTGGTTTTTGCGGGCCTGCCTCGAGCGGGAGGCCCGCTTTTGCTCAGGCTCTATCTAGGCTGCTTTGCAGCGCAGCCTGAGCGGTCCGACGTCCTCAGTGCCAGAGCCATTGGGCCCAGAGAAGCGATACTTCGCGCGGCTGAAGTAGCGGCGTCCATCTGAGCACTTGACGACATCGAAGAAGCGGATGCTTCCTGGGTAGGTGTGGAAGTGGCCGCCTGCGCAGTCAGGGGTGCAGGCGTTGAGGTGGATCGTGCCTGCGGCGCGCGCGCTGCTTGTGCCATAGGCGCTGTACTTCAGCCCTGTGATGTAGAGGTTCGCGTCTGCACAGGCAAGGATCACCTTGCTGGGCTTGTAGAAGTGGCCGCTACAGCCTTCTGCGGCGACATAGACCTTCTGCTTCGCCGCCGCGCCCTGAGAGGCCTTGGCGCTGTGACCCGTCGCTGCGCCTGCGGGCAGCGCTTTCGCTGCGGCTGTGAGGCCAGCCGCGATCGCGGTGCTTGCCAAGACGGCTGTTGTAAGCCTGATGAGCCTGATTAGCATCGATCCTCCAGGTCCGCTGGTGCCGGCGATATTCGGCGAGATTGGGTCTTGCGCGAGGGTACCGCACCGTGCCGATCGCCGATGAGGCAGCTGCGCTCGGCTGTACTGCGCCGATCGTCGATGAGGCAGTTCTGCTCGGCTGCACTGCGCCGATCGCCGATGAGGCAGTTCCGCTCGGCCGCACCCTGCCGATCGTCGATGAGGCAGTTCCGCTCGGCCGCACCCTGCCGATCGCCGACGACGCAGCTCCGCTGGGCCTCAGCCGTCGTTCGCGACGGATCCCTCGCGCTTCGGCGCAAGCCTCACCGTCAGCGGGCGGTGGTCAGAGAGCTTCAGGTGCGAGCCATCGAGGTCGAGAGTGCGGTCTGGGAAGGACTGCTGCCCCACGACGGCGAGCCCCTCTGCGAAGAGGAAGTCGACTGTGCTGTGCGCGACGGCCTCGAATGGCAGGCTTGGATGGCGCAGGTTGAGGTCCCCACCAAACAGCAGCGCCTCGCCGGCCGCCCACTCAGTCGCGATCTGGGCAAGCCTCGTCAGCTCCTTTTGCGCAAGCGCAGGTTTCGTACTCGCGTGGTAGTTGACGACACACAGCCCACCCTCGAGGCGCAGCAGCTGGGCGACTCGCCGCTCCGGCAAGACGCGCAGCCTGACCTGGGTCTGCTCGAGGATCCCGCGCCTGGCAAGGACCGCATTGCAGCCGCCGCCATTGGACTTGATGAGGTCTGGCGAGCGGCTGGCAAGCGCCCTGCGCAAGGGCATGCAGGCGTTGCGGGAGGTAAGCGCAAGGCGCCACTGCGCAGCGGCCGCCTCCGCAAGCAGCGGTGGCCACCAGGGCGGCACCTCCTGCAGCAGCGCGACATCCCAGTCCCAGTGGGCGATCAGGCGCCTGAACGGATGAAGCAGCGGGCGGCCTGCTGGCGGGACGGAGCGCCCATGGAAGAGGTTCCAGGTGAGCACCTGCAGTGGACGAGGCAGCCGATCCTGCGATGGCTTTGCCAAAGAGCCGGAAAGGGGACTCGAACCCCTGACCCCCTGTTTACAAGACAGGCGCTCTACCAGCTGAGCTATTCCGGCGATGTGGGTCGCGACGTCGGCGGACCGTGGGGCCGAGGGTAGCGCCTCGCGAACGAAGCTGGCGCCCGCTGTAACGATCAGCCCTGTGCTGGGGTAGGAAGCGCAGATGGGGTTCCAACGATCAACGCGACGCCAGCCGGTGGGCAACGAGCCGCCTGAGCTTGGCAAGCTGCGTGAGCTGACGCTGAGCCGCGGCGTCGTGCCGCCTGTGTACCTGCTTGCGAGGCTTCTGCTCGTGCCCTTCTTCAAGGTCTACTTCCGTCTCGAGGGCACTGGCGCGGTGAGGGTGCCACGCTCTGGCCCCGTCCTGCTCGCGTCCAACCATCGCAGCTTCCTCGATCCGTTTGTGATCGGCGCCCTCGTGAAGCGGCCCGTCTACTACGTCGCGAAGCGGGAGCTCTTCGAGCGCCGCTGGCAGGCCTGGATCCTTGGGGCGCTTGGCGCCTTCCCGATCGACAGGGGCACCGGCGACGAGGATGCGATGGCGACGGCGAAGACGATTCTGCGGCGCGGCGACTGCGTGTTGATCTTCCCTGAGGGCACAAGGGTGCGCCCTGGGCCGCTTGGCGCGCCCCGCAGAGGCGTCGGCCGGCTCGCCCTTGAAACCGGTGCGATTGTCGTGCCGACCGCGATCATCGGGACAGAGGCGGTGCGGAGGGGCTGGAGGGTGCGACCCCACAAGGTCCGCGTCCGCTTCGGGAGGCCTCTGTCGTTTGGCTGCTCAGAGAGCAGCGTCCTGCCCGCGCTCGCAGCTGGGGCGACAGCTCGCATCTGGGCGTGCATCGCCCTGCAGTGGGACTGGCTGGGTGGCGTGACGCCGCCGCAGACCGAGCTTCTCGTACAAGGACGCCGTCCTCAACAGGGCGATGAGCAGCGATCTGCGCCAGGTATTCACAGCATCCGGAGATAGGCTGCTGTGAGTGGCATACGCAAGCGAGGAGGATCCCGCCAGTGGGTCAGACGAGTCGTCGAGCTCAGGCGAGGGGGATGCGAGCGTGGACAGCGCGACGCAGGGCGTCGATCTGACTGCGCAGCAGGATCAAGCCGCTGGGAGCAAGACGGGGAAGTCGAAGGCAAAGCTGGACGCGGAGTTCTCCGAGCTGTACAGGACCCACCTGCGAGACGTCTACAGCTACGCCTACTATCGCGTGGGAGATCACCACGACGCCGAGGATCTGACCGAGCAGACATTCCTCCAGGCCTACAGGCACTTCGAGCGGGCACAGCGCGAATCGCGGGGACGGCCGCTGCGGCCCTGGTTGATCAGGATCGCCCACAACCTCGCCGCGAATCTCTACAGGGACCGCTCGCGCAAGCCCTCCTCGCCGATCGACGACACGACGATCAGCACTCCCCGCACGACCGAGGAGATCGTAGAAGGCAGGGAGGAGCTCGCCCACGTCCTCGACGGCGTCTCAAAGCTCCCAGACGACAGGCGCGAGGCATTGATCATGCGCTTCGCGCTCGACATGGACAACCGCGAGATCGCAAGGGCTCTTGGACGCTCAGAGGGCGCGACAAAGGTATTGATCCACAGGGCGATAAGGCAGCTGGAGGACGTGTTGCGCGAAGGCGGCAATCCACGATGAGCGACGAGGAGACTAGGCGAGCTGGTCGAAGTAGTCTGATGAGGATTGGTGAGATTTGATGATCGAGGGTCCAGGATTCGAAGGGCTGTTGCGGGAGGCGCTGTCACCCGTCGAACCGCCAGAGCACCTCGCTGAGCAGCTGGAGCAGGCCTTCCAGAGCATCACGGAGATGGCAGCAGAGGAGCTGGAGGCGTGGGAGCTCTCCGCGATGAAGGATCCACGCAACTGGGGCAGGCCTGCAGCTGCGCTTGTCCTCGGTACTGGCGCCGGTGTTGGCCTCGTGTTGCTGCGTGCTCGCCGTCGCAGTCCTCAGCCCACAGGTCTCCGTGGCGCTGGCGTGGCGGCAAGCCATGCCCTGCGCGACGTCGAGCTACAGACTCGGCGCCTGCTGAGCCGACGCTAGCGGCGTAAGAGACATTCGGTCCAGCCGTATGCATTGACCCAGTCGAGGCGGGGCTGGGACGCAGTCATTCTTGCTGTTGGGTCTGAGGCGCTTGCTGTTGGATCTGAGGCGCTCGCTGTGGGATCCGAGGCGCTCGCTCTCGGATCGGAGGCGCTGACTGTTGGGGGCCTGCTGGAGAGTGCGAAAGGGCGGCAGGCCATCACGGCCTGAGCCGCAGGCGATCCCTATTACCTCCATACACAATGGATAAACCCTACGCAGGATCTGTTGCATCCCGTCTACACCGGGTCCGACAAATCGGCCTCACGTTCGATCTGCAACGGACGAAGATGACAAAAGGCAGGTCTAAGTTCGTACAGCTCGACAGTAGTTGTCACGACGGCTCAAGTGTTCGGGTGGATAGCTCGAAGGTTCAATCAACAGAACCTTTGGGATGCACCAATAGGGTGAGCGGGCTTAGAGAGAACAGAAATGGTTTTTCAACAGAGCACCAGCGCTTCGGGATCGCTGTCGCTCACACGTGCGACGGACAACGAGCTAATGGGCTTGATTCGCACGGGCGACGAAGTGGCCTTTGGCGTCCTCTATCAGCGGCACCACAGCGCTGCGCTTGCGGTCTCGTTGCGGATCTGCCATGAGCGTTCGCTTGCCGAAGACGCGGTCCAAGAGGCCTTCATCGCGCTTTGGCGTCGAGCCCATCTCTACGACCCGTGTCGCGGTCATCTGCGCAGCTGGATGCTGGCGATCGTCCATAACGCCGCGATCGACGTCCTGCGCCGGGGCATGAAGGGCGCAGGCGGGATGGAGAGCGACGAGCAGATCGAGCAGCTGCTCCAGGTCCCTGACGAGGCTGAGCTGGAGACCGGCAAGAAGGAGCGCGAAAAGGAGCTGCGCTCCGCGCTCGACGCGCTGCCAGGCGAGCAGAGCTCCGTGATCGAGCTCGCCTACTTTGGCGGCTACAGCCTCGTCGAGATCGCCTCGATGCTGAGCACCCCGCTTGGCACCGTGAAGGGCAGGATGCGCCTGGGGATCGAGAAGTTGCGTGCCGCGATGGTCGGCGACGAGGCGCTCGTCTGAGGCGAGTTCAGCGTCGGGGCACGAGCTGGAGCGCGCTGCGATGGTCGGCGACGAGGCGCTCGTCTGAGGCAGCGGGGCGGGGCTGGCATGGCTCCTGCCCGCGCCGCTGTAGGCTGCTGCGTCGAGTTGGCCACCTGCTATCGGCATCCAAATCGGGAGACGGGCGTCTCCTGCTCCTCATGTGGGCGTCCAATCTGCCCAGATTGCATGACGACAACGAACGTCGGCATGCGTTGTCCCGAGTGCTCGAAGCAGCGTACGAAGGTCGTGCGTCTGCGGGAGATGAGCAAGACGCCCTACGTGACCTATGCCCTGATCGCGATCAACGTGATCGCCTTCCTCGCAGAGCGCAACCAGTTCACGCTCTCAGGCAGCGCCGGTGGGACCGTCTTCAACGAAGGCGTCCTGAACCGCGCGACGATCGCGGTCGGCCACCAGTACTGGCGGCTGGTGACGAGCGGCTTCCTGCACGAGGACCTCCTCCACATCGGCTTCAACATGTATCTGCTCTATTTGCTGGGCCTGATGCTGGAGCCAACTGTCGGATCGACGAAGTTCGCCGTGGTCTACTTCACGAGCCTCCTTGCAGGGTCCTTCGGTGTGATCCTCTCGACCTCCACAGCAACGCTTGGAGCCTCAGGCGCGATCTTCGGCTTGATGGGCTATGCCGCGATCGAACTGCGCGCCCGTGGGCATCGCGTGATGGAGACGGGCATTGGCACCCTGATCGTGTTCAACCTCGCTTTGAGCTTCATCCTTCCCGACATCTCGATCGGGGCTCACGTCGGCGGCCTGATCGGCGGGGGCCTTGCAGGGCTGGCGATGAAAGCCGCCGACGATCGACGTGCGCCTGCACTCGGATACGCGGCGTGCCTGCTGTTGAGCGCAGCCGCGGTCGCAGGCTCGATCGCGCTCGCAAGCGCCTCCGGCACCGGCTTCGCCTAGGTGACTGGCTTCGGCTTCGCGGGGCGGCTCTGGCTTCCCGCGCTGCCTAGGATCGCCTACCTCTCGCCGGCGCGACTCTCCAGCGTTTGCAGATCGACCTCGATCGGTGGATAGGCGGGGCTCGGCGCCTGCTGCGGATGCAGGATGTGGGCGAGCAGCTCGAGGCCGTCGATGAGGCGAGGGCCAGGGCGGGAGAAGCAGGCGGAGGCGTCGACGGCGACGATGCGCTCTGCGTGAAGCGATGCGAGCTTCTCTGAGTGATCAAGCGCCTCCTGGTGGGAGCGCTTTGCGTCATAGCCACAGGGCATGACGACGACGACCTCAGGCTTCGTCGCAGCGATGAGCTCCCAGGAAAGCTCCTGGGAGCTCTCGCCAGGCATGCCAAGCACGTCCTCGCCACCGGCGAATTCGATCATCTGCGGGGTCCAGTGGCCAGCGACGAAGACAGGGTCAAGCCACTCAAGTGCAAGCACCCTCGGCCTGGGTAGGCCCCTGACGGCAAGCTTGACCTTGTCGATCCTGTCCGCGATCTGTTGGATGAGGTCGACGCCCTCGTCTCTGCGGCCCGTCGCCTCCGCGATCGTCCTGATGTCGCTAAGGGTCTCGCCAAGCGTGTGGGGGTCAAGCGAGATGACCTCAGGTTTGGAGGAGAGGCGCTGCGCGACCTCTGAGACCTCCTCGTAGGAGACCGCACACACAGGGCAGAGCGCCTGGGTGACGATGAGGTTGGGCCTGCTCTCCGCGAGCGCAAGCTCGTCGAGTTCGTAGATCGCCTCGCCCTCAAGCGTGCGCTCACGCACGGCGGCGTCAATCTCTGCGGTACTGAGGTGCGGGGGCAGCACGTCTCTCGTGAGCTTGAGAAGCTCCTGTGCCTGTGGCGGGTAGTCGCACTCGTGCGTGACGGCGACGACCTGGGGGCCAAGACGAAGCGCGTACAGCAGCTCAGTCGCGTGCGGGACAAGGCTTGCGATCCGCATCTGATAGCGGCCACCTGCAGAAGCGCCCTCGATCTCGCTGGCGGTGAAGCTGTGTCCGTTCTTTGGCTGTTGAGGCACTACGACTGACTCTATCGCCGTGCGTCCCCAACGCACGGTACTGTGGTTCGATGAGCAGGCTGAGCGAGAAGGAGCTGCAGCAGCGTCTCTCCGACACGGAGTGGCGAAGGGAGGACGAGGCGATCGTCCAGGATTTTGCATTCGCCGACTTCGCCGCGGCGATTACGTTCGTGAACGAGGTCGCAGGCCTTGCCGAGCAGGCAAACCACCACCCTGACATCCTCCTGCATGGCTGGAACAACGTGAGGCTGACGCTGAGCACGCACTCTGAGGGCGGCTTGACGAGCTCTGACTTCGAGCTCGCGAAGCGGATCGACGGGCTGGCGTGAGCGAGCGGCAGGCCGCGATAGTGGCGACGGGCCGCGATGAGTGGCGACGGGCCGCGATGAGTGGCGAGGGGCCGCCAATGAGTGGCGAGGGGCCGCCAATGAGTGCGAGAGGCCGCGATGAGTGGCGAGAAGCCGCAATGAGCGGGCAGGTTGATGCGATGAGCGGGCAGGCGGGCTGCGGCGGTCAGGCGGCGAAGCCTGACGGCCATCCCCTGCCACTGCTACGGTGTCTGGTAGTCGCGATCTGATGAACGACGAAGGCAAGCCTCCCCGAAGTAGCACCGAGTCTTCAGCCCCCCGGGCGTGAACGGGCTGAAGCTCATACTGACGGCCATCCTGGTCGCGATCAACGCGTTCTTCGTGATCGCGGAGTACGCGCTCGTGCGCTCTCGCCGTGCGCGCCTGGAAGGGATGAAGGACGCAGGCGAACGTGGCGCTGCCCTGGCGCTGACGCAGCTGGAAAACATCAACGAGTACATCTCCGCCGTCCAGCTGGGCGTGACGATGACCTCGATCGGCATTGGCGCCCTTGGCGAGCCTGCGTTGGCAGACATCTTGAAGGGCGCCTTAGGCGGGCCGCTGAGTCACGGCGTCGCAGTCGTGATCTCCGTGATCCTCGCCTTCACGATCGTGACGATCGCTCAGCTGATCGGGGGCGAGATGGTGCCAAAGTTCTACGCGATCGATCGCGCCGAGACGCTTGCGAGACGCATTGCGCCTGTCCTGCGCGCCTTCACCATCTTCTTCCGCCCAGTGATCGTCGCGTTGACTGCGGTCTCAAGCAGGATCCTGAAGCTGCTTGGCGTCGACATGGTGAGGGAACCTGCAGGCGGCTCGCCTGATGAGCTGAAGCGGTTGATCGCGGAGTCCTACGCAGGCGGCCAGATCGACCCTGGCGAGGCGGGCATGCTGACGGGCGTCTTTCACCTGCATGAACAGGAGGCCCGTCAGGTGATGACGGCGATTCCTGCAGTCGTGACCGTCGACGTCGCAGAGGACGTGGAGACAGCCCTGAAGCGCTGCATCTCGACGGGGCACACACGCCTCGTCGTGACTGAGCATGGCGATCGCGACCGCGTGAGGGGCGTCGTCCACGCGAACTCGCTCGCCCGCCTCTACATGGAGCAGGGCCCAAGCTCGGCGTTGGAGCCGATCGTCCACGACGCTCCGATCGTGCCTGAGACAAAGCCCTTGGACGACCTGCTCGCCGACCTGCAGCGCAGCCGCACCCAGCTTGCAGTGGTCGTCGACGAGTACGGACGCGTGGTGGGGATCGTGACCTTCGAGGACATCATCGAGGAGGTCGTGGGCGAGATCTCCGACGAGACCGATCCAACCGGTGCAGAGGTCCGACGTCTCGCCGACGGCGACTGGTTCGTGCGTGGCCACGTCGCGGTGACTGACCTTGTCGACTATGGGCTGCACCTGCCCGTCGACAAAGACGCCTACAACTCAGTGGGCGGCTACGTCTTCGCGGAGCTGGGCAGGCTGCCAAGACGCGGGGACACGGTGAGCGCGAACGGCTACTCGATCAGGGTGGAGTCAGTGAGGGACAACAGGATCGAGGCGGTCCGCATCCGCGAGCGCCAAGCGCTGCGCCCAAGGGAGTCTTCGAGCTAGCGAGCGGGCCTGAATACACGTCCGGCCCGCGGGGGGAGCGGGCCGGACAGTGTGCACTGGGAGGAGGCGGGTGTGCGTTGCGAACTGTGTCGCAATACCAGTATCCCCGCTTCGATGAAGCTCACCTAAAACCTGGCTTACAGGAGTTAAAGACTTCCGCCAAGTCGCGTCACGAACGCGTGCGCCGCGTCGTGCTCACGACTCGTAACCCCCCCCCTCCCTATCTCTTCTCGTAGCTGAGGAACCCCCTGCCGCTCTTGCGTCCAAGCGCGCCCTCGGCGATCAGCTCATTGACGCGCGGCGGGATCTGCTCGCCAATCTCTTTGCCAATCGCCTCAGAGACGTCAAGGCCAACGAGGTCAAGCAGCGCAAGCGGGCCCATAGGGTGGCCTGCGCCAAGCTTCATGCAGGTGTCGATGTCCGCCGAGGCGAGGCCCGTCTCTTCCTGCAGCTTGACGGCTGAGAAGAGGTAGGGGAAGAGCAGCCTGTTGACGACGAAGCCAGGGACGTCAGGGACGACGACGGCCGTCTTCTCGAGCGTGGCGCAGAGCGCGCCTGCCCTCGTCCTCGTCTCCTCGCTGGCGGCCTTCGGGAAGACGAGCTCGACGAGCTGCATCTTCGTGACAGGGTTGAAGACGTGCAGCCCAACGAAGCGGTCCTCCCTGCCGCTCTCGCTTGCAAGGCGCTCAATCGAGAGCGACGAGGTCGTCGTCGCGATGATCGTCTGCTCGCTGACGAGCTGGGAAAGGTCTTTGAGCAGCGAGGACTTCGTCTCATGGTGCTCAATGATCGCCTCGACGACGAAGTCGACGTGGGCGATCTGAGCGGCGTCAGTGACGACCTGGACGTGCTGGGGGTCGACCTCTGCGCCAAGCTTGGCAAGCGTCTTCTCGACGGTCGCCGCCGCCCGCTTTGCGGACTCGTCCGACCTGGCGAGCAGCAGCACAGGGCCATGGTGGGCGGCAGTTGACGCAAGGCCGCAGGCGATCGCGCCGCTGCCTACTATCGCGAGTCGTTCATTCACTGCTGGACTCCCTCCTCAGGGGCTGAAAGGGCTTGCCTGGGACTTTGGTTGACTGACCAGTCAATCTATAGTGGTAGAGGCGGTAGAGTAAAGGGATCGAAGCGAAGGGCGCCGCTTCGAAGGCGCTGAGACCACGTTTCGACCCGAACGACGCCTTTCAACCCGAGAGTTTGCCAAGACAGAGAGGACCAACGCGATGAGGCAGCCAGATGGCAAAGAGGTCGTGATCGTCGAGGCGGTGCGTACGCCAATTGGACGCGGCCACAAGGAGAAGGGCTACTACAAGGACACGCATCCAAACGCTCTTCTTGGCAAGTGCTACACCGAGGTGATCTCGCGCGCAGGCATCGACGCCTCCGAGGTCGAGGACGTGATCGCAGGCTGCGTCCAGCAGTTTGGCGAGCAGGGCTTCAACATCGCCCGCAATGCGTGGCTGGAGCAGGGCCTGCCAATCGAGGCGCCAGGAACGACGATCGACAGGCAGTGCGGCTCCGCCCAGCAGGCTGTGAACTTCGGCGCAGCTCTGATCGCCGCGGGGATCCACGACGTCGTGGTCGGCTCTGGCGTCGAGCACATGGGCCACATCTCGTTCGCGGACGGGATGAAAACCCAGGAGGAATACGGCTTCGCGTTCACGCCTGAGCTGATGGAGAAGCACAAAATCGTCGGTCAAGGCCTTGGCGCCGAGATGATCGCGGACGAGTGGGAGATCCCTCGCTCAGAGCTCGACGAGCTCGCCGTCCGCTCGCACAGGCTCGCCCACGAGGCGACAGAGGAAGGCCGCTTCGAGCGCGAGATCATCCCAATGACGGTGAACGGCGAGACCTTGGTGACCGATCAGGGCATCCGCCCTGGCACGACTCTCGAGGTGCTCTCCCAGCTGAAGCCAGCGTTCAAGCCCGACGGCAAGATCACGGCAGGCAACTCGTCGCAGATCTCCGACGGCGCCTCCGCGGTGCTCCTGATGTCTGCTGAGAAGGCGAAGGCCCTTGGCCTGCGCCCCCGCGCAAGGATCGTCGACATGACGACGGTGGGCTGCGACCCAGTGAAGATGCTGGAGGGCCCAATCCCCGCGACGAGGAAGATCCTGGAGCGCAACGGGATGAAGATCGACGACATCGACCTGATCGAGATCAACGAGGCGTTCGCCCCGGTTGTCGCCGCCTGGCGGCGCGAGCTGCAGCCCGACATGGACCGCGTGAACGTGAACGGCGGCGCGATGGCGTTGGGTCATCCGCTGGGCTCGACAGGCGCGCGCCTGATCACGACCCTGCTGCATGAGCTGGAGCGCTCCGACAAGGAGATCGGCTTCGTGACGATGTGCTGCGGCGGCGGCCTGGGCACAGGCACTTTGATCCAGCGGGTCTGAGTCCTGGCCTAGCGAGTTTGAGCGCTGGCCTGGAGCGCTCTGGCCTGGAGAGTTTGAGCTCTGACTCAGCGGGCCTTGAGCTCTGACTCAGCGGGGCCTTGAGCCGTGGGCCAGGAGACCCTGGCGTGTGGTGTGACGTATCTCGTTTTTGAAAATCACAACCATTTGGTTGTAGGTTTTCAAATCGAGATGCTCGCTTCGGATGACCTGGCTAGGCTTTCGCGCTGCCGCCAGTCCAGCTGACGGCGATCGGTGGCAGCGCAAGCAGGTCTCCCCACGTAGTCGCATCCGTTTCGCCAGTCTGGGGCAGGCCCTTCGAGGCCTGGAAAGCCTCTAGGTTCGCGGCGGTTTCAGTCGCGAAGACGCCAGTGACCTGCTGACTTGGGTACACGCTGGCGAGATGCTCCTGCAGCCAGAGCACCTGGTCTCCTTTGGATCCCTGCTTGAGCAGCGGCGCCGTGATCTCCGGAGAGGGGAGCGTGAGCGCTTCGTTGAGCGGTTCGATCATCGAGGTCCAACCCCTCGAGGTCGTTTCCTGCCAGTCCCAGAAGGAGAGCCCGCTGGCGCCATAGTCATGCGCAAGCGTCCTGAAGGCGACGATTTCGGCTGGCGCAGGATTTTCGAAGGTCTGCCCAAGCGGCTCGATCTCCCTGCCATAGATGAGGTTCTGTTCGTAGGTGGCAGAGAAGACCGATTCGACGCTGACGCCAATGTCTTTCCAGTACATCTGGGGTGCGTTGAACTGGGCGCCTTCAGGGCCAAGGAAGACGGAGTAGGGGAACGACTCGTGGTAGTTGACGTAGGGGAAGGAGGCGAGCCCAACTGGATAGCTGGCGCCAACAGCGGCGCGCAGCGTCTGGATGTAGCGCTGCGCAGAGGCGTAGAGCCCTTCGTATTCGGCCTCAGCGTCGATGACGAGGCAGTCTGCGCCAAGCGAGGCGGCCTTCGCCCCAAGTTCCGCCTCGACGACGGGGCTGGAGCCATAGACGTACTGCCAAGCGCAGATCTTGAGGCCCGCCGCGTGGACCTCTTCGATCAATCCAGGCGAGAACTGCGACCACCAGTTCGTGCCATCAGAGCTCTTGACGTAGAGCGTCTGCATGCCATCTGCCTTGGCCTGTTCGATGATCTTCGCGACGTTGCCGCCATCAGACTGGCTGACGTACCAGATCCACATGCCCTGGCCGTCGAACGCGGTGCCTGAGGGTGAAGGGTCAACAGTGGTCGATGTCCGTTTGATCGGTGGATACAGCTTCTTCGAGGTGATGTAGATCGGCCCATAGAGATTGGTGTGGCGCTTGCCAGCGAGGTAGACGGTGATCCTGCCTGTCCTCGCGAGCTTGGGGACAGGCACGACGAGGCCAAGCTTCGTCTTGCGAAGGTGCGCCCTTGGGGCGGTGGGAACATTGGGGCCAAACGCCTTGCCTGAGCGCCTGCTGGCGAAGGCGACGCCCATGCCAGTGCCAATGCCCTGGCCTTTGACTAGGAGCTGGCCTCCCTGCAGCGAGACTTCATGGATTTTGGCGCTGCAGCTGCCCTCCGGCACGCAGTTGACGCTGGCGATCTGGGCAACCGCCTTGGCGGGTGGCGATGCTTTTTTGGCGGCAGGAGATTTGACGGCAGGCGAGGACCCAGCGTGTTGCGGGGCTACGGTCCCGCCGGCGCCGCTGACCGCGAAGGAGGCGGGGGCGAAGAGGGCGAGTGGCAGCAGCGAGGCTGCAACCACTGCGGCGGCGAGCGTGCAAGAGCGCTTGTGGGTATAGATGGCCACTGGTGATCCTGCGCTGAAGCCGCCAGACTGCGGGCTCGACGGCTGAGAGCGGACCGTAGCGGCTATGCGGGCCAAAACAGAGCGGCGCAGGGGAAGTTGCGGGGAGCAGGGGAATCCTGGCTGGATGCGAATGGCGGCTTGCAAGGCTAGACCCGCCTTCGAGGCGAGCCCACTCGGCGGCTCGTCCACTCGGCGGCTCGTCCACTCGGCGGCTCGCCCACCCGGCGGCTCGCCCACCCGGCGGCTCGTCCACTCGTCGGGTTCGTGTCGCTTCTCGATTCGCCTAAGTCGTCAGTCTGACCAGCGAAAGCCAGTCGCAGCCGCTTTTGTCGGCAGCGGGCTGCCAGGCAGGTCGGCTGGAGGCTGAGGCAGGTTCCAGCCAGAGGGGGCGACGTCGTTGGGCCCGTTGGGGTGGAAGAGGCTGGCGAGGTACTCGATCTGCCCGCGACCCGGGCCAAGCTCAGACTGCCCACCTCCATAGCAGGCGATGCGCTGCTCGCCACAGTAGGCGTAGACCTGAAGCAGGTCCTGGAGCCTGCCGATGCGCGACGGCTTGACGTTGATGCAGAGCGGTCTACGCGCAAGCGCCTCGATGTCCGCGACCTCATGGATCGGTGCGTCCCAGGTGACGCGCTGGAGGTGCCCCTCGAGCGCGGCTTCGGTCTCCGGATTGAGCCTGGGATCCTCGATCCACGCGTGAGGGAAGGCCTCTGCGACGCGCTTGTAGAGGTGAGGGTCAGCGGGGTTGTCGACGATCGTGCCCTCGTAGCAGCCCTTGAGGTCGACGGAGTCGACCGCCTGGAGCTCGACGAGCTGGGCGATGAGATCCTCATCCCAGCCAGGGGTGGGGTCAAGCTTGAAGCGCATCTGGGGCGCGATCCTCAGTCGCTCGAGCAGCGGCTCGAGCGAGGGGGGCTCGCCAAGTCGTAGCGAGACGACGAAGCGCAGCGGCGCAAGCTCGACTCCGAGCGCCTGATGCAATGTGGTCTCCGCCTGGCTGAGGGCGAGGTCGAGCGCGGCGGACTCGAAGGCCCAGGTCCTGTAGCGGACCGAGACCTCGCGCTGCGGCGGCTCTGGAAAGAGGTCGATCGAGGCAAGGTGCTCCGAGAAGGAGGCGAGCGTGAAATCGCCGGCAAGCGGAGGTGGGCCCGCCTGCTGGCGGATCTCGTGGTCGATGGCGTCATAGACGACGTCCTCGCCAACGCCTTCGCGAACGCCCTGGCCAGCGCTCTCGCGGCCTGCGCCGATGAGGTGGACGACCGTCGTCTTGCGCTCGAACTCGGGGGAGAACTGGACGCTGAGCGGCTCGAGCTCGCAGCGCTCGATCCTGAGCGGCAGCCAAGAGAGCAGATCCCAGGCCCTGGCTGCCGCGGCTGTCCGCTCGACGTCGTCGCTGCGGAGCTCTGCGTCGCGGCTGTCAGGCTCGGCGTTGTCGCTACGGGGTTCGGCGTCGCTACTGGAAGGCTCGGCGTCGTCGCTGCGGGATTCGGCACCGCCGCTGGAAGGCTCGACGGCGCTCATCGCTTCGCCTCCGCCTCGAGGCGCGCGACGAGATCCTCTAGGCGCAACTCCTCGAGTGCGCCTGAGACGGACTCGAGCTCGGCGGCGCAGCGCTCGATCAGGGCCTTGCCCTCGGTGACTAGCTGGAGCGTCTCGCCAAGGCTCGCCTCGCCTGAGTCAAGGCGCTTGATGATCGACTCGACCCTGGCCGCCGCCTGCTCATAGGTGAGCTGCTGGGCGTCAGCCGGTTCGTTCGTGTCCTGATGCTCATCCACAGTCATCGTCGTCTCAGTCACCGATGGCTGACCCTAGCGGGGATCCTCGACCTTGGGATCCTCGACTGGGGGATCCTCGACCTCTGCCTGGACGAGGCCATCTGCGAACCGGAGGGTGAGCTCGCGGGCCTGCCTGGCCTCGGCGGCGCTCGCGAGCGTCTCGCCTGAGCGGCTCTCGACCAGCGCGTACCCACGCCTGAGCGTGCTCTGAGGGTCGTGCGCCGCGAGCGTGAGCGCAAGGCGCTCGAGCTCCGCCTTGCGCGAACGGCGGCAGGCATTGGCTGCGCCCTCCGCCTTGCCTCGCAGGCTGTCAAGGCGCCTGAGCGTGAGCTCCTGCTCCTGGGCGATGCGTCTGCGCGCGCCCGCCCTTGCTTCGCGCAGCTGTTGATGCAGCCGCACGCGCTGCCGTGCGACCTGCTCGGTCGGCGCCCTGCAGAGCGAGGCGAGGCCTCTGGCGCGCTGCAGCACCGCGCGCCTGCCGTCACGTTGCAGATGCAGCGCTGCGGCGTGAAGGTCGCTGCGCGCGCGCATGCAGTCAAGCGCGACCGCTGCCTCGGCGGCGTGCGTGGGAGTTGAGCAGCTGACGGCGGCGACGTCGTCGAGCAGCGTCCTGTCAGTGTGGTGGCCAACCGAGGCAATGACAGGAATCGAAAGCAGCGCGACGGTGCGGCAGAGCGTCTCGTCGCAGAAGCAGAGCAGGTCAGCGAGCGAGCCCCCGCCACGTGCGACGATCGCGATGTCCACCTGCTGGTGGCCAGCGAGATCGCGCAATGCGGCTCCGATCGCAGGCGCGGCGTGCCGATCCTGAACTGGGGCGAACGCCCAAATGACGCGGCCTGCCCAGCCGCGCCTGTGCAGCCCAGCGAGCACGTCGTCGCGCGCCTTGCCAGTCTCGCTGCAGACGACCCCGATCGTGTGCGGCAGCTGCGGCAATGTGAGCTGGCGCTGGCGATCGAGCAGGCCCTCGGCGTGAAGCGCCTTGCGTAGACGGTCGATCTGGGCGAGCAGATCGCCCTCGCCTGCGACGCGCATCTCCGAGACCGAGAAGCAGAAGGACGGGGAGGACGTTGCGCTGCCTGGGTAGTAGTCGCAGCCACCCTGCACGACGACCTCGATGCCATCGGACAGCGCGCCCGTCTGCTGCTGCATCCGCTCCCAGTCCGTGCGCCAGGCGGCGCAGGGAATCGATCCACTGGGGTCGCGCAGCTCGAAATAGGCCTTCGCGCGCGTGACGCGGAGGTTGACGAGCTCGCCGATCAGCTGGACCTTGACGAACTCGCGCAGGCGGCGCTGCAGCGCGGCGGCGTACTCGCCTACGGGAAACGGGCCTGGCAGCGAGCTGCCAGGGATGCCAGCGGGGCTGTCAGGCTCCGCGGAAACCCCGATCTCCATCGACGTTTGCGCAGCGACGCCCCCCAGTTGGGAAGCGATAGCGCGCTCGACGTTCTTCGTCACAGCCATCCCAGTTGAGGATAGGGACGACTGGGGTCGGTACGATCGATTTCGATGCTCCCCTCCGGTCCACTGACGGACGTCTCGAACGGCGCCTAAGCGTTGGCGAATCGCAGCAAGCGCACGCGCTCGCGTAAGCGGCGTCCAGTCGCCGACAGGCACGGCGGGTCTTCGACTGCCCTGGCAGAGAGTGACGAGGCATCGGCAGGCTCCGACGATCAGGACGCGGCAGGCTCGCGAGGCCGGCGACGGCGGCGAGCGGCTGGTGACGCCAGTGCCGGCAATGCGGCGGCTGGCGGGACGGCTGTAGGCGGGGGCGGCGGCAAGCGCGCCGCCGAACGGCGCGCGCGGCAGGCGAGGCGTGCAGGCGCGACCGCGACCGGACCGATCGCGGTGACGCGCATACACGGGGAGCGCCCACATCCGCCCTGGCATCCGCTGCCGCTCTCCGAGCTCTTGATCCTCGCGGGTGCGGTTGCTGTGGTGATCGGCTTGAAGCGCGGGGTGAGCCACAACTTCGCCGGGCCGCTGCTGGTCGGCGTCGCGGCGGTCGCGCTGGGGACCCTGGAGGTGACGATCAGGGAGCATCGCAGCGGCTTTCGCTCGCACACGATCATGCTGGCGGCGCTGCCCGTCCTGATCTTCCACTCGGTCACGATTCTCGTGATCTCGATCTTCACGACCGCGCCACGTCTGGTGAACGTTGGGCTGTTCGCCGTAGACCTGCTGATCTTCGCGCTGCTCTTCCGCCTGATGCGATCGAACTTCCTGACCGCGAGGATGAAGGCCTCGAGCCGGGTGTGAGCTGCGCGTTGCTTAGCCGGCGCTGAGCGACGGCATGCGCTGCTCGCCGGTGTGGCCCGCCTCGCCGACGGATTGGCCGTTGCGGCTGAGCTTCTCGAGACGCGCGATCTCACGCTCGCCCGCGACGCGCGCAGGATGCCCAGTGGGCAGATCGGCGATAAGGGTCGAGATCCTGCGACGGATCTGCAGTGCAAAGTGAGGGGTGGAGGCACCCATCAGCTGGTGGATGTCCTCGAGTGTGACCTCCGCCGCCTGGGCTCTGCGCTTGTCTTCGGCTTGGCTCATCTTCGTTCCTGTCCTGCTCGATCCTAGATCAGTCCTGCTTCGACGGGTCAGTCTGCTTCGACGGTTCAGTCCTGCTTCGACGGTTCAGTCCTGCCTCGACGGTTCAGGCCTGCTTCGCGCCGACTCCTCAGGGCGCGACGCTCGGCGAAGGATATGCGCTCTGGCGGGGAACGCTGCGCAGCAGCGCATCGAGCTCGACCTGGACGCCAAGCGAGACCGCCGTGGTATCGCCGATCACCCAGCCTCTGTTGTAGACCCCTCGCACAGGCTGCGATTCAGGCGCGCTGGTGTAGCCGGGCTGTATGTCCTTCAGGTAGCGCTTCAATGGCAGCGGCACCGCTTCGCCTGAGGGCAGCAACAGCAACGGCGCATAGTCGGCGTTTGCCGACAGGGGCGCCGCCGCAGGCGCGTCGAACGGGCTCGACGCCCGCGCAAAGGCGAGACCGTGTCCCGGTTCCTGGATGCCCCAGCCGAACGTCCCATTGGTGAAGGCCGCGACTTTGATCGCGTTCTGCACGAGGTCTCCGCCTCCGACCCTGGTCGTGCGGCCGCTGCTTTCGAGTGTCGCGATGTCCGCTTCGCTGATGCTGGCGGCTGGTCCGATCGCGTAGATAGGGGGGTTGCCAAGGGCTTCCAATGCGGCGGTCGTGCTCGCAGGCACCGCATTTGGTTCGACGAGCAGGATTGGCGCACCGCTCTCCGCCGCGAGCCCCGCGGCTGGCATTGCAAGCGCATCGGGCTGCCCCGTGCCAGCGACGATCGCGGCGCCTACGTGGTTGCCATCGAGCCTTTGCACGATCGTCGCGAGCTTCCCGGCAAGCGCGTAGGGGTCGGTCGCCTGCACCGTCATCGTGCTGTAGCCGCTGGGCTTTGCGACCGGTCCGACGAGGATGACCTGTGCGCCGCCAAGCGCCTGCGCGCCGGTCGGCTTCAGCGCCGCGAGCGCAGCGCTCGTCGCCGCTGGCAGGCCGCTCGAGCTGCCGTAGAGGATCGGCGCCCTCAGCGGAGCGCCAGCAAGTGCCGACGCCGCAAGCGCGGCGGGCCATTCCGTGCTGCCGACGATCACGACTGCCTGCGGCCTGGTCGCGGGCGTGAGCCCTGGGTAGATGGCTGTCGCGACCGCGGCGGCGTCCTGGATTGGCCCTTCGCCGCCGACGCGGATCGTGTTGCCCGTCGCGATGCCACTCGATTCGCTGCTGCCAGGCAGGATCGTGTGCTGTGGCGGGGTGGCGGGCGATGGTTCGCCGTGGACCTCGGGGCGCTGCATGTTGGTCTTGCCGCAGCCAGCGAGGACCGCCGCAAGGGCGAGCACGACCCACCCTCGGCGAAGGCCCGAACTCATCGCGGCGGAGCTTAGACCGTGGGTCGGAGAGGATCTGGCGATGGGGATGAGGATGGGGGGAGGGCACGGCTTGGGAGGCCTGGCCACATGTGCGGAGAGGACCTCGCACCAACGCGCAAGATCCGGTGATCGGCCCAGGTGATCGGGCGTCTACCTCTGCAACCGTCATTGCACTTTGGTAGGGTCCCGCCCCGAACGCCGAATCTCAGACCAGATGTCTGAGAACGGGGGACCCAGGTTGTTGGGGCTAATTCCGCGGTGATGCCGTAGAAGGCGCAGGCTCTTTCAGCGCCAGCCCGTCAGCTAACCCCGCAGGCCGACGAAAGAGGTAGCTGTGAAGGCTCGTACCCTATGGACAACGCTTTCGACGGTTGCGCTCGTCGCCAGCGCTCCGGCGCTTGCGAGCGCGGCAAGCGTGAGCACGACCGCGACGTCTGCCGCGACAGGCGGCACGACTGCGGCGCCAACATCAGGGTCCACTTCAGGCAAGGGCACCGGCGGATCCGGTGCGACGAGGAAGGCTGGCAAGGCGGCTCTGACGGTGGTTGGCCCGCACGCGCCGATCACGGGCAAGATCCAGACGCAGAAGCTTGAATACAAAGGCCGCATCTTCGAGGTGGGGCCGACTGGCACGGTTGTGCCCTACACGCCGCCGCAGCCGGTGAACACGATCCTGGGCGCGACTGGCGGCGACCCCGTCGGGACGGCTGCCGACACGAAACCAGAGTTGCTCGTGCCTGGCTCCACCGCGGAGATGATCGAAGGCCAGGCGGCTGCGCCAGAGGCCGCGCCGAAGGCCGTGAAGCAGATGATTTGGGCAGCGAACGAAATCGTCGGCAAGCCCTACATCTATGGCGGTGGTCACGCCTCCTTCAAGTCCGCCGGCTATGACTGCTCTGGGACCGTCTCCTACGCTCTGCACGGGGCGAGCCTGATTCAGACGCCGATGGACTCCTCGGAAATGGAGGGTTGGGGCGAAGGCGGCGTCGGCAGGTGGGTGACGATCTTCGCGAACCCAGGGCACGCCTACATGACGATCGCTGGGCTGCGCCTCGACACGAGCCCCGTCGAAGACCCAGTCGGCCTCGAAGGCCCTGAGTGGCGCCCGCTGCGCTCCGAGAACGCTGGCTTCGTGAAGCGCCACCCCGAAGAACTCTAAGGAAGCTGCTGGGCGGCGCCATGCGGCGTCCAGCGACTCCCCAGCATCGATATTGGATCGACGGGCTCGCCGCCGAGGTGGGCTAGTCGGCTACCCTTGAGGCTCCCGCGAGCGATGATCTAGGAGGACCGGATGGCCGGCTTGACCGGGCGCATGTCAACCGTCGTGAAGGCAAAGGTGTCCAAGCTTCTGGACAAAGCCGAAGACCCTGCCGAGACGCTTGACTACAGCTACCAGAAGCAGGTCGAACAGCTGCAGAACGTGAAGAAGGGCATCGCGGATGTCGTGACCGCGAAGAAGCGCCTGCAGATGCAGGAGCAGGGCCTTCAGCAGCAGCTGGTGAAGCTCGACACGCAGGCGCGCCAGGCGCTCTCCTCTGGCCATGAAGATCTCGCAAAGACGGCGCTGGAACGCAAGAACGTCGCCCAGACCGAGTTGCAGTCGCTCGACCAGCAGGTCTCCGAACTGGAATCCCAGCAGGAGAAGCTGACCGAATCCGAGCAGAAGCTGCGCGCGAAGATCGAAGCCTTCCGCACGAAGAAGGAGGTGATCAAGGCCCAGTACTCCGCTGCTGAGGCCCAGGTCAGGATCTCCGAGGCGGCGACGGGTGTCGGCGAGCAGATGGCGGACGTGGGGCTCGCGATGCAGCGCGCCGTCGACAAGACCGAAAACATGCGTGCCCGCGCCGATGCCGTGAGCGAGCTGGAAGCGGCTGGCGCTTTCGAAGACATCACCCAGCTTGGCGGTCCTGCCGAAGACGACATCGACAAGCAGCTGAAAGAACTGTCGAGCAAATCGGCCGTCGACGACGATCTCGCGAAGATGAAGAGCGAACTCGGTGGTGGCGATGCGGCCGCTGGCCAGATCGGTGCTGGGACCGCCGGCGGGGCTGGCGACGCGGCTGAGAGCACGACCTCCGATGGCGGCACCTCGGCCGGGCAGCAGGCATGATCGTTCGCATATCGGGCGAGGATCAGTACCGCCTCGCCAATGGGGACGCGAAGCTCGCGGAGCTCGACAACGCCGTCGTCGCGACCGTCGAGGGCAACGACGAGCAGGGCTTCGCGACGGCCTATACCGCGATGCTTGACTACGTGCGCAGCAATGGTGAGCGGGTCGGTGACGACGAGCTCGAGCCATCCGATCTGATCCTGCCTCCCCCCGACCTGAGCCTCGCAGAGGCCGGTAGGGAATTCACGGGCGAGGGCCTGATCCCGGACTGACTCACGCGGCCGCAGATTGACCGGCGCGGCCGTTGGGGATCGGGGATCTCTAGATCGGTATTCCCCAGAGCGGAAACCAGCGTTCCATCTCGGGCTCGATCGGCAGTTCTGAGCCGAGCTGGGCCTTCAGTTGCAGCTCCCTTTCGGTGGAGCGCTCCTTCTCACTGCCCCTTGGCACGAACGGGTACCAGTGCCCGCGCTTGTAGTTGTAGATGAAGTAGATCGGGTGGCCTTGGCCGTCTTTGAAGGCGAAGACTGCGCAGAGCAGCCGCTCGCCGTGGCCTGCGGTCTCGATCGAGCCTGAGACGGCGTTGATGCCGACGGCGAGGTCTTCGACGCTTGGCGTGTCTGGAGCGTTGCGGAGCACCATCCAGCGGTAGCCATAGGAGTCGTCCTCGGTGCTGACCTTTGTGCCGCTTTCGGTGCCTGTCGCCTTCACGACTTCCTCCATGTCCTTCAGCGTCGCTTCGAACTCGCTCGTCTCAAGCGCCTGAAAGACGATCGCGGCCGTGCCAGCGGGCTCGATCCCATGCTCGGCCTGAAGCGTGACGTAGGCGGTCGAGATCGCGAAGAGGCGGTCGGGCGCGGGGCCCTTCACCTCGCGGCGGCCAAGGATGACGTCGAAGATGCCCACTTAGGCCGCTGTGCCCTGCAACTGGGACTCGAGCTTGCTCAGCGCCTCGAGCCGCTTCTCGAGCGGCGGGTGGTCTGAGAAGAGGTTCATCAGTGAGCGCTTCGTGCGCGCAGGGACGATGAAGAAGGCGCTCATGCCTTCGGCGGCGCGCAGGTCCTTCGCGGGCGTTCTTTCGACCGCGCCGCTGATCTTCACGAGCGCGGAGGCGAGCGCGGAGGGCCTGCCGGTCAGCATCGCCGAGCCACGGTCCGCGGCGAACTCGCGGTAGCGGGAGAGGGCGCGCAGCAGCAGGAAGGAGATCGCGTAGACGAGGATCGAGACGAGCATCACGAGCAGGATGTCCTCCTCCTCTTGACGGTTGCGGCCATAGCCGCCGAAGCCGCCGCCAAAGAACATCGCGAACTGGGCGATCATCGCGGCGAGCGTCGCAAAGAAGCTCGCGACCGTCATCACCATCACGTCGCGGTTGATCACGTGCGTGAGCTCATGGGCCATCACGCCTTCGAGCTCGTGACTGTCGAGCATCTGCAGGATCCCGGTGGTCGCGCAGACGGTTGCCGCCTTCTGCGAGCGGCCCATCGCGAACGCGTTTGGCATCGAGGTCTGCATCACGCAGATCCTCGGCTTCGGCAGGTCCGCCTGGACGCAGAGCCGTTCGACGATGCCATGCAGCTCAGGCTCCTGGTCGGCGGAGACCTCTCTTGCACCGAGCGTCGCGAGCGCGATCTTGTCGGAGGTGAAGAGCTGTAGCAGCAGCAGCGCGACCGCGACGATCACGATCGTCGCGGCGGCTGCGCCGGCGAGGAACAGCGCGCCAACGAGGATCACGTAGACGAGCCCGAGCAGGAACATCGTCATCACCATGCGGGCCTGCAACGCGTTGTCTTTGCCGAACTTGGAGCGGGATCTGACCATGAGAGGATTGTGGCAGAAGCATGGGCCGGAGCCGCCGCCCCGCGTGAGCGCGAATGGATCCCGGGCGCGTGTGTGCCGCGGCATCCCGGGCGTGTGCGCTGCGCAACGCGCAACGGGCATCTGGCGCGGCGGGCGACAGCCATCCCAATCTGCCGCGATAATCGGAGCATGGCCGTTGGCAGCTCCCTATCGCGCGTCTTTCCGCTTGGCAGCAGGATCAACGATCTCGGTCGCCTCGAGGTGGGCGGCTGCGACACGATCGAGCTTGCGAGGCAGTTCGGCACGCCCGCCTATGTCGTCGCCGAGGACGACCTGCGCACACGTGCGCGCGCGTTCGTCCAGGCGGGCCGCGACGCGGGACACGAGGACTTCGCAGTGCTCTTCGCCTCGAAGGCGTTTCCCTGCACCGCTGTGATGGCCCTGTTCGCCGAGGAGGGTCTCTGGTGCGATGTCGCCTCCGAAGGCGAGCTGCACCTGGCGCTTGGCGCCGGCTTTCCTGGCGAGCGGATCGTCGTGCATGGCAACGCGAAGTCGAATTCGGAGCTGGAGCTTTCGCTGCAGGCGGGCGTCGGCCTGATCGTGATCGACAACATCGACGAGATCGGACGCCTGGCGCGCCTGCTCGACGGCCGCAGCCAGGACGTGCTGCTGCGCGTCACGCCTGACGTGAGGGGCGAGACGCACGAGAAGATCTCGACGGGGCAGGCGAACTCGAAGTTCGGCTTCTCGATCGCGGACGTGCCAGAGGCGGTGCGCCAGGTCGAAGCGGTCGAGGGCCTGAAGCTGCGCGGCCTGCATGCCCACGTTGGCTCGCAGCTGCTCGAGCTCGATCCGTTCCGCAGGGCGGTCGCTGAGATCGCGAAGCTCACGCCGCTGCTGACAGACGCGAGCGTGATCGATGTCGGCGGCGGGCTTGGCGTGCGCTACGTCGAGGGCAGCGAGTCGCCGCCGGAGATCGAGGAGTACGTCACGAGCGTGATCGAGGCTACGCGCGAAGCGGGGCTTTCAGGGCGCCTGCTGATCGAGCCTGGCAGGTCGCTGACCGCGAACGGCTGCGTCACGCTCTACACCGTCGAGAGCGTGAAGCGCAACGTCTCGACCTGGGTCGCCGTCGACGGCGGCATGTCGGACAACCTGCGCCCGATGCTCTATGGCGCGCGCTACGAAGCCCACGTCGCTGACCACCTTCGCGGCTCGATGCCCTGCGTGCTCGCGGGCAAGCACTGCGAGTCGGGCGACGTGATCGTGCGCGAGGCGCTGCTTGACGATCCCCGCGAGGGCGACGTGATCGTCACGCCCTCGACTGGCGCGTATGGCTATGCGATGGGCAGCAACTACAACGGCGTCCTGCGCGCGCCCGTGATCTTCTGCAAGGACGGCGCCGCGCGCGCTGTCGTACGCCGTGAGACCCTCGACGAGCTCAGCTCGCGCGATGTCCGCTGAGGCATCCCAGGCCGCAGAAGCGCCGCGGGCCGTCGAGGCCCCTCAGGCGCTTGCCGCCCAGGCGCCAGGCGTCACGCCGCTGACGGTTGGCCTGCTTGGCCGTGGGACGGTCGGCTCCGCCTTCGAGCAACTGCTCGCGCAGCGCGCCTCCGCAATCGCGGAGATGACGGGCAGGCTGCCGGCGGTTGGGGGTGTGCTCACGCGCAGCAGCGGCAGCTTCGAGGAGATCCTCAGCTCCTCGGATGTGATCGTCGAGCTGATCGGCGGCCTGGAGCCCGCAAGGACGTACGCCCTCGAAGCGATGCGCGCGGGCAAGCATCTCGTCACCGCAAACAAGCAGCTGCTCTGCGAGCACGGCGAGGAGCTCTTCGAGGCCGCGCAGGAGCATCGCGTCAATCTCCGCTTCGAGGCAGCGGTCGCGGGCGTCGTGCCTGTGATCAGGGTCCTGAGCGAGTCGCTGCCAGGTATCGAGGTCCAGCGGATCCATGGGATCGTCAACGGCACGACGAATTTCATCCTCTCCGAGATGGAGCGCGGCGCCAGCTATGAGCAGGCGCTCGCCGAGGCTCAGGCGCGTGGCTTCGCCGAGGCGGACCCCTCCGAAGACGTCACTGGGCGCGACGCCGCGGCGAAGATGGCGATCCTTGCGCGGCTCGCATTTGGCACGCCTGTGCGGCTCTCAGACGTCCGCTACGAGGGCATCGAGCAGCTCAGCCTCGACGACATCCAGTACGCGCGCGAGCTTGGCCTTGGCCTGAAGCTGATCGGTGCCGCCGAGCGTCTCGACGACGGCCTCTCGGTCTGGGTGCACCCGGCGTTCCTCTACGCGGGGCACCCGCTCGCGTCGGTGACGGGCTCCTACAACGCCGTCACCGTCGAGGCTGAGTCGATCACTGAGATCACGATGTCAGGCCCTGGCGCGGGCGGCCTGCAGACCGCAAGCGCGGTGCTTGGCGACCTCATCAGCGCGATCTCGCAGCGCCCGACGACGCTCTGCCCGGTCTTGCCGCCGACGCCGCTGCCGCTGCTCCAGGACACGGCGAGCGCCTTCTACCTGCATATCGAGGTCGCGGACCGCCCTGGTGTGCTCGTAGCGATTGCGACGGTCCTCGACCACTCGCAAGCCTCGATCAAGTCTGTGCTGCAGCGCGGGCTTGGCGAGAACGCGCGGCTCGTGATGGTCACCCACCCAATCGCTGAATCGCGGCTGCGCGCCGCCGTCGCTGAGATCGCAGAGCTCGAATTCGTCCGCTCGCCCCCGAGAGCAATCCGTGTAATAGAAGAGGAGTTCACCTAATGACCCCAGACAGCGCTGCCACAGGAGGAGTGCGTACGAGGCAAGGCCTGATCGAGCGTTTCAGGGAGCACCTGCCGTTCGAGCCGCAGGACAGGATCGTCAGCCTGCTCGAGGGCGCGACGCCGCTGATCGAAGCTCCGCGGCTCTCCGAGCTCGTGGGGGCGGAGGTCTATCTCAAGCTCGAGGGAGCGAACCCAACTGGCTCCTTCAAGGACAGGGGCATGACCTGCGCGGTCTCTGCGGCGCTGCGCGAGGGCGCGGAGGCGGTCATCTGCGCCTCGACGGGCAACACCGCGGCGAGCACCGCCGCCTACGCGGCAAGGGCGGGCATGCGCTGCGCGGTGATCGTCCCTGACGGCAAGATCGCGATGGGCAAGCTTGCGCAGACGCTCATGCATGGCGGGCGCGTCGTCGCTTTGCAGGGCAACTTCGACGTCGCGCTGCAGATGGTGCGCAAGCTCACCGAAACCCAGCCGATCGCGCTCGTCAACTCCGTCAACGAATTTCGGATCGAAGGCCAGAAGACGGCGGCCTTCGAGGTCGTCGAGGACCTTGGCGGCGCGCCTGACGTGCTCTGCATCCCAGTCGGCAACGCTGGCAACATCACCGCCTACTGGCGCGGCTTCAAGGAGCTTGGCACCTCGCCGCGGATGTTCGGCTTCCAGGCGGAGGGCGCGGCGCCGCTTGTGCTTGGGCACCCAGTCGAGCACCCGGAGACGGTCGCCTCTGCGATCAGGATCGGCAACCCAGCGCGCGGCGAGGATGCACGCGCCGCTGTCGCCGAGTCGAGCGGCGCGATCAGGGCCGTCAGCGACGAGGAGATCATGGAGGCCTACAGGTTCATCGCGCTGAACGAAGGCATGTTCTGCGAGCCCGCCTCCTCGGCAGCCGTCGCAGGCCTCATCAAGTACGGCCATGACGGCGCGAGCAAGGTCGTCTGCGTGATGACGGGCCGTGGCATCAAGGATCAGCAGACAGCGATGGAACACCACGGCGGCATCATCATCCCCTGCGAACCAGAGATGGACGCGCTCGTGCAGGCGGTGCTCGGTTGACATCTGCGCGCTCCCGTGGGCAGGCGCGAAGCTGGTCCGACTGCGCTGAGCCCAGCTGGACGCCACCTCGCGTGACGGAACGCCGATGACTCGTCGCCGGCTCGTCAGGGCGCCGGCCTCCTCGGCGAACCTTGGCCCTGGTTTCGATGCCTTCGCCGCGGCGATTGGCATGCACCTCGAGCTAGAAGTCCAGGAGACGGGCAGCTTTGAGGTACAGACAGACCTGCCGGTGCGGACAGACCGCGAGAACCTCTGTGTCAGGGCCTTCGAGCGGCTGCACCCTGCGGATGGCATCACCTTCAAGATCCGCTCGCAGATCCCGCTCGTCGGCGGCCTTGGCTCGAGTGCTGCGGCGATCGTCGCGGGCCTCACCGCCGCTGACCACATGTTCGAGCTCGACGCAGACCTGCTCGCCGAGGCGACGGCGCTCGAGGGCCACCCTGACAACGTCGCCGCCGCGATCAACGGCGGCTTCCTCGTCTGCGCCGACGGCGAGGCGATCAGGTTCGACGCCCCAACTGGCCTCGAGGCGCTCGCGGTACTGCCAACCGAGCCTGTGAGGACTGCGGAGGCGCGGGCTGCCCTGCCAGCTGAGGTGCCGCTTGCCGAGGCGACCTTCAACGTCTCGCACGCCGCGCTGCTCATGCTTGGCCTCGCGCGCGGCGACTGGGATCTACTTGCAAAGGGCCTGCAGGACCAGATCCACCAGCCGCGCAGGGCGCACCTCTTCCCGCGCTCCTACGCCCTCGTTCAGCGTGCAAAAGAGCTTGGCGCGCTTGGCGCAACGATCTCAGGCGCGGGCCCAACCGTCCTTGTCTGGTGCTTCTATGAGCAGACGGGCGCAGTGCTGCAGGCGCTGCAGCAGGAGGTCGACGGCTGGGCGAGCGTCGTCAGGGCGCCGTTCGAGTCTCAGGGCGTCTACGTCGAGGAGATCTGAGATGCAAAGCCAGGACGCAGAGGGCTACTTCCCACGTTCGCACTCGATCCTGCGCAGCGTCCAGGAAGAGAAGGCGGTCGGCCTGCTCTATGGCCAGCGGGCGCTCTGCATTGGCGCTGTGAAGCCGCTCAACTTCGTTGGCACACTGCAGCACACCCGCAACCCTGAGCGTCCCTTCAGGCGCCTTGCGCACACGGGCACGATGTTCGAGACGATCTTCTTTGGCAGCCGTGAGGAAGCCGATCGCGTGCTGCAAATCGTGCACCGCATGCACCTGGGCGTCAATGGCACGCTGCCAGAGGACGCTGGCAGCCGCTACCCCGCAGGCACGCCCTACTCCGCCTTCGACCCTGAGCTGATGCTCTGGACGGTTGCGGTGATGATGGACTCCGCCGAATGCTTCTATGAGCGCCTCGTGCGCCCGCTCAATGCTGCCGAGCGCGAAGCGCTCTGGCAGGAATATGTCTACTTCGGCGAGCTCTTCGAGATGCCCCGTGCGATCGCGCCGCCCACCCATCGCGAGTTCAGGGCCTGGTACCAACAGCAGCTCGCTGGCGACGATCTTCACCTCACCGCAGAGGCGCGTGAGCTTGGCTGGGGGACCGCCTTCGACATACCGATGCCCCCAGGCAGGGCTCCTGCGAAGCGCCTGCACAACCTGCTCATGCTCAACTCGCTGCCTGTCCGCGTGCGCGAGCTCTACGGCCTGCGCCACAGTTCCACGGAAGCGACGCTGGCCCAGGCGATCTTCAGGTCGCTGCGCGCGACGCGCACATTCACCCCAGGCACCCTTGCCCGTGGCTCCTGTGTGCGCGAGTTCGAGATGGTCGCGGCGACTGAGCTGCGCCGCATTCAGCGGGGCGAACCGACGCCGGGGATAGCGCGATAGAGACTGTTTGATGTTCTGGCTGGCGCATGCGCCAGCCAGCCGGTCCGCGCATGCGCGGACCGGGACCTCGCCGCATGCGGCGAGGTCTGCCATCACCTGCTCAATCGATCATGCCCTGCAGCTGCTTTGCCTGAGCTGCGAAGCCGTCGATGCGCGTCAGGGCTTCTGCGGCGAGCGATATGTAGTCGGCGCCAAGGTCAGGGCGGTGATCGATGATCGACTTCGCGCGCTCTGCGGACTCGGCGTAGGCGATCGAGGATCTGATCACGGTCTCGAAGACCTGCTCGCCAAAGCGCTCCTTCAGCGAGGTCAGCGCCTCCCTGGAGTGGACCGTCCGCATGTCCGCGAGATTGAGCAGGATGCCAAGCAGCGAGAGCTTCGGGTTGAGCGAGTCCCTCGCGAGCTCGACGACCTCGATCGCCTGCTCGACGCCTTGGAGGGCGAAATATTGAGCCTCTGCTGTGATGAGGGCCCGATCGGCGGCGACGAGCGCGTTGACGGTGAGCAGGCCAAGCGAGGGCGGACAGTCGACCAGGATGAGCTGATAGTGGGAGGGGGCGTCCTCGAGCGCCCTGCGCAGCGTCATCTCGCGGCCGATCTTGCCGCCAAGCATCAGCTCCGTCTCGGCGAGGTTGAGGCTCGCGGGCACGACGTGATCGACGATCGCCTCATGCAGCTTCGCCCTGCCAGAGAGCACGTCGCCAATCGTCGGCTCCGACTCAGGGGGCACGTCGAAGTAGTCAGAGAGGTTGCCCTGCGGGTCGAGGTCGACGGCGAGCGTGGCGACGCCGACCCTGCTCAGCGCATCGCAGAGCGTCCGCACCGTCGTGGTCTTGCCTGTGCCGCCCTTCTGGGAGAGCACTGCGATCGTCCTCGTCATCGGCGCGATACTACGCGGCGAAGACCCTGGAGGCGCCCCCGCGGCTCAGGCGGTCGAACCACGCGATGGAACCGGCGAAGACCCTGGAGGCGCCCCCGCGGCTCAGGCGGTCGAACCACGCGATGGAACCCCGCATGCTCGCCTTGGCATCTCGCGGTGCCAGCTGGGAGGCCGGCTCCGCTACTCAGCCGCCAGCGCGAAGCGTGCTCTTGCTGGACGCGGCCTGGGGGATCGCGCCCGCATCGATGAAGCTGAGCCTGTAGCGGCCAACGACGATCTCGTCGCCATCCCGCAGCGCCCGCCACTCGACGCGCTCGCCGTTGACGAAGACGCCATTGAGGCTGCGGTCGTCAAGCACCCTGACGCCATCAGGGTGGCGCACGATGAGGGCGTGCCTGCGTGAGACGGTGGGGTCGTCGAAGCGCACATCAGCGGTGAGGCTGCGGCCAATCCTCGTCCACTCGCGCGTGAGCGATACGGAGATGAGCTCGCCATCCTGCTCGTAGACGAGGTGCTCGCCCTCGCCCTCGACCTGGGTTCGCGCCTTCGTCAGCCACTCGCCACGATCGGCGTCATGGGCAGGCGTGTAAGAGTCGTCGTCCTGTCGCGGCGCCCCAGCTGTGAAGAGCGAGGCTCGGACGAAGTCCGAGGCGCCACAGCGAGAGCAGTCCGTGAGGGCATCAGAGGCCGCAAGGTTGAGGACATACCCGCAACGCTGGCAGCGGAAGGACCCCGCTCCAGCCATAGTGCCTGACGTGAGCGACTCCATCTTTCCTACGTCCATCTCGCATCTCCCTTCGCTTGGCGATGCCTTCGGATCCCGTGCTTCGAGGCTGGAGCCTTCAGGCGATGATACTCCGATCTTCATAACCACAAGCTAATTTCGTGTGACGAGGGCGATAGGCGGAGGTCCGCCGAGTCCCAGGTGCTTCGAGGGCTTCGCTGAGGTCTATACCCCGGAGGCGCATGTCTATAAGCACGACCGAATAGACTCCCGCCCGCAATGGACCCAGTGACGGCATCGATAGTCGTCGAAGCCCCGCGCGAGCGCGTCTTCGACTACCTCGAAGACATCGCGAACCACGCTGAGTTCACCGACCACTACCTCGTCGACTGGCACCTGACACGCGAGGATTCGGTCGGAGTTGGCGCCGGCGCTCGCTTCCGCGTGAAGGCGCCAGGCAACCGCTTCGGCTGGGCAGGGATGAGCTTCGCCGAGGTGCAGCGGCCCCACAGGATCGTCGAGGTGGGGCGCAGCGGCAAGGGCAATCGCATCCGCACAGTGGGGGTCTACGAGCTTGCGCCAGCCTCCGGTGGGAGCACCCGCGTGAGCTTCACGCTGCAGACAGAGCCGGTGACGCTCTCAGACAAGCTGATGGAGAGCCTCGGCGCACGCCTCTGGATCAAGCGTCAGAATTCCCGTGCAATGAGGCGTCTGCGCACGATCCTCGAGGTAGGCAAGGGCCGTGGGCAGCGCGTCACGGTCGCCGCGAGATAGACTCCCCGCGCCAATGAGCACAGCAGCTGGCAAGAACTCGACTGAAAAGCTTCGTCTGCAGGCGATTCGCGGCCGCATGAGCGGCAAGCGAGGCCTGACGGTCGCGGCCGCGGCGCTCGCTGCGATCTCGCTGAGCGCCTGCGGCGCGGCAGACAATCGTACGACGTCAGGCACCTACGCAGGCGAGGATGGCGCGTCCGCGCCCTACTTGAACGTCGGCCCACTCGTCTACCAGGTCCAGATCTCGCGCTCGTTGAACCCCTACGAAACCGAAGACTCTCAGTACCTGGCGGGCATGCCAAAGGCCGAGCGCGAACTGAAGCCCGGCGAAGAGTGGTTCGGGGTCTTCATGATGGTCTTCAACGAACACAACGCGACCCATGTGGACGCAAGCGACATCACGATCTACGACACCGAAGGCCAGGTCTACCACCCGATCGTGCCAAACAGCACGAATCTCTACGCCTACCGGCCCGGCAAGGTCGCCGGCAAAGGCCAGATTCCCGCGCCAGATACGACGGCCTCCTATGGGCCAACCGGCGGCGCCCTGCTGTACTACAAGATTCCGCTGGAAGCCCTGGAAGACCGGCCGCTGACGATCAAGATCGTCTCGCCGACGGATCCGGCCGAAGCGGCGACAGCCGAACTCGACGTCTGACTAGGGGGCCGCTGAGCGGCGCCATGCGGCGTCCTCGCTCGCTCGTGTGCAGGAAGCACACTTCGCTCGCTGCGTCCTTGCCTGGCTTGCCCATCGACCCCCTAGTCCTAGGAGTAGGGGGGGCTAGCCTGTCAACCCGGCTTCGAGGATCTCTTTCGCGACGGGGGCGGCGGTGTCGCCGCCGAAGCCGTCCTTGACGAGCATCACGCAGACCGCGAGCTTCGGCTTGGTCGCGGGCGCGAAGGCGGCGAACCAAGCATCGGTGTCTTCGGGGTTGTTGGAGGAGCCAGATTCGCCGCAACCGCCCGATTCCGGCGCTTCGCCGCCTTCGGAGACTTCGGGCGATTCCGTTTCGATCGAGCAGCTGGCGCTTGGTTCGCCGATTTCGGCGGTGCCCGTCTTGCCGGCGACGACGACGCCAGGGACCGCAGCGGAGCCGCCTGTGCCCTCGGTGACGACGTCGATCATCATCGACCTGATCTGATGCGCAAGCGCTGGGGAGGTGACGCGCTGCCCTTGCGTGCGCGGCCCAAGCTCGAAGGTCGGCCTGTGGCGCACGCCGCCAGCCCCGATCGTCGCGGCGACGCTTGCCATCTGCAGCGGCGTGGCCTGGACGCGGCCCTGCCCAATCGCTGTCGAGCCAAGTTCGAGTTCGCCCTGGATGTCATCGCCAGGCGGGATCGTGCTCTCTTCGGCGCCAGGGATCGCAGGGGAGTGGTTGAAGCCATAGCGCTCCGCGGTCGAGACGAGGTGCGGCGCGCCAAGCTTGACGCCAAGCGGCGCGAAGACTGAGTTGCAGGAGACCGCGAAGGAGAGCGCAAGCGAGCCCCCACAGGACTCCGATTCGGAGTCTTCGAGCTTGACGCCGTCAAGCAGGGCGTAGGTTTTGTAGGGGAAGCTCGTCGTCGGCGTCGCGACTTTGTACTGGAGCACGCCTGTGAGCGTGACCATCTTGAACGTCGAGCCAGGCGGCTGCAGGCCGTCGAGGCCGATGCCAGCAACCGCGAGGATCTGCTGGGTGCCAGGCTGCAGCACGACGACGCCGCCATAGTGGTCGCCAAGCGCGATCACCGCCGCTTCCTGGAGGCTCGCGGAGATCGTCGTGCGCACGGGCCTGCCAGGGCGGGCCTTCGCGCTTGCGATCACCCGCGTGCCAGCGAGCAGCGTGCCGCCAGGGGTGCCACGCAGCTGCGCGTCGAAGGTCCGCTCGAGGCCGTCGACGCCGACGATCGCGTCAGGCGGCACCCCTTCGGCTTCGAGCTGCTGCAGCTCTTCGCTGGGGATCGGGCCGACGCTGCCAACGACCGCGCTCGCCGCCGCACCAAGCGGCGAAGCCCGTTCGCCAGCGGCCGTCGCGGTGCCGCTCGCGAGTGTGCTGCCATCGCGGCTGAGCAGCGCCGCCCGCGGTGGCAGCGATGTGCGTCTGCTGAGCAGCTCGCCTTTGCGCAGGCCAGGGAACTCGAGTGAGCGCGTCCAGACGATGCGCGGCGGCGCTCCATCGGCGCTTTCACGGAAGTGCAGCTGGAAGCGCTCGTGCAGCGTGCCGAAGAGCCTCGTGTGGACCGTGACAGGCACATAGATGACTTCGCCGCCCGCTTCGCGGGCCTTGCCTGCGACCGTGAGCTGCGTCGCGGTCGCGGTCCTGAGCGCCCGCTGGTAGAGCGCGGCGAACTGGCTTGGCTGGATCGCGTGGCGCGCTGAGCGATCGATGTCTCTGTACATCGCGCCATAGTCATGCTTGACCCAGGCGGCGGTGAATTCGTCGGCAAGCGTCTTTTCCGTGGAACGCCCATGGCCAGAGCCGACGACTGCGCCGATCGCGAAGGCGATGACGGCAAGCGCGAGCACCGGGACCGCTCGCAGCTGGCGCCGTCTGCGGCGTCGGCCTCGAGGGTTCACAGCGTGAGACACAACGCGGAACGGTAGAACATGATCGATGACAGGGCTCGACTGGGCGATCGTCGCCTTCGCAGTGCTGCTCGCCTGGGTCGGTTACAGGCAGGGCTTCATCGTCGGCGTGCTCTCGTTCGCGGGTTTTGCTCTGGGCGCCTTCATCGGCACTCGCATCGGCCCGCTGCTGCTGCCTGACGGCTCCTCCTCGCCCTACGCGCCCGCCTTCGGCCTGCTGGGCGCGCTGCTCGCCGGCGCGGTTCTCGCAAGCGGCCTCGAGGGCGTAGGGCTGCGCCTGCGGCGAGTGTTGAAGCTGCCTGGGCTGTGGCTGCTCGACGGTGCGCTGGGGGCATTGCTGAGCGCGGCGATCGCGCTTGGCATCGTCTGGATCATGGCCGCAGTCGCCGCCCAGGTGCCAGGCGAGGCCTCGCTGCGGGGCGCGATCCAGCGCTCGGCGATCCTCGGCGCGCTCAACGACGCGCTGCCGCCCTCAGGGCCGATCCTGAACGCGCTCTCGCGCCTGGACCCGCTGCCCGCGCTCGCAGGGCCCGCGCCAGACGTTGCCGCGCCGCCGAAGAGCGCGATCGCGCGGCAGCCAGGCGTGCAAGCGGCCTCGCACAGCGTTGTGCGGATTCTCGGCACCGCCTGCGGGCTGGCGATCGAGGGCTCAGGCTGGGTTGCCGCCCCAGGCGAGGTGGTGACCAATGCCCATGTGGTCGCAGGTGAGCAGGACACGACCGTGCAGCCAGGCGGCGGCTCGCTGAGCCTGCCCGCGGTGCCGATCGCCTTCAACCCGACCGACGACATCGCGGTCTTGAGGGTGCCCGAACTGAATGAGCGGCCGCTGCGACTCGTCTCCGAACCGCAGGAAGGCGTCGGCGGCGCGATCCTCGGCTACCCCGAAGACGGGCCCTTCGACGTGCAGCCAGGCAGGATCGGGCGCACGCAGCGGGTGATCTCCGACAACGCCTACGGCGAAGGTCCGATCGTGCGCCTCCTGACGCCACTGCGCGGGCTCGTGCGCCCAGGCAACTCCGGCGGGCCCGTCGTGACCCGTTCGGGCAGGGTGCTGACGACCGTCTTCGCGAGCACGACAGGCAGCGGGCCCCACGGCGGCTACGGGGTCGCGAACGCGACCGTTGCAGAAGTGCTCGCAGGTGCGCACGGGCGTGTCGGCACTGGGCACTGCGCAAGCGACTGAGCGAGCGTGAGTATCCCGTCCGGTGCCAACCGCTAGGCTGGGCGGCTCATGTCGAAGAACCTCGTGATCGCGGAGAAGCCGTCGGTGGGGCGCGACCTTGCGCGCGTGCTGCCTGGACGCTTCGACCAGGAGGATGGCTGGCTCGAGGCGGAGGATTGGGTGATCGCCTGGGCGGTCGGCCACCTCGTGCAGCTTGCCGAGCCTGACGGCTACGACAACAAGTACAAGCGCTGGCGCATGGCGGACCTGCCGATCGTGCCTGAGGTCTTCAAGCTCGAGGTGCGCGACGAGCGCTCCCAGAAGCAGATGAGCGTGCTCTCCAAGCTGCTTGGCCGCAAGGACATCGAGCTCGTGATCAACGCCTGCGACGCCGGCCGCGAGGGCGAGCTGATCTTCGCCTACATCTTCCAGATGGCAGGCTCAGATAAGCCCGTGCAGCGGCTCTGGCTGAACTCGATGACGACCGCCGCGATGAAGGAGGCGTTTGCATCGCTGCGGCCAGCAGCGGAGCTCGAGCGACTCGAGCAGGCGGCGCGCTCGCGCTCGGAGGCCGACTGGATCGTCGGCATGAACGCGACGAGAGCGGCGACGATCAGGCTGAAATCATCCTTCGACGGCGCCGTCTCGCTGGGGCGCGTGCAGACGCCGACGCTCGCGATCGTCGCGCGACGCGAGGAAGAGATCAAGGCTTTCGTGCCCGAGCCCTACTGGCTTGTCGACGCGACCTTCGCCGCGCCCGCGGCCCAGGATTCGCCTGGCGAGCGCATCTACGCAGGCCGCTACCACGCGGCGGGCAAGCCAAGGATCGCCGACGAGCAGACTGCCAACGCGGTCGTCGAGGCCTGCAGGGGCAAGACGGGCACGATCACGAAGCTCGAGCGCAAGGAACAGCGCGAGCGCGTGCCATTGCTCTACGACCTCACCTCGCTGCAGCGTGAGGCGAACACGCGCTTCGGCTTCTCTGCGCGCAGGACGCTCGCGGCGGCGCAGCGGCTCTACGAGGAGCACAAGGCCCTCACATATCCGCGTACGAGCTCGCGCTGGCTGACCAAAGACATGATCCCCGAGCTGAAGCCGATCGCTGAGCTCGTCGGGGGCAGGCCCGAGTACGCGACGGCAGCCGCCTATGTGACCAGCCTCGACCTGCTGCCGCTCGCAAGGGTGATCGACGACGCGAAGGTGACAGACCACCACGCGATCATCCCGACCCGCGACGAGCACCGTCTCGAGCGCATGAACGAGGACGACAAACGCATCTATGACATGGTCGCGCGTCGCTTCCTCGCGGTCTTCCACCCTGAGGCGGTGTTCGAGAACACGCGCGTGGAGACGACGGTGAGCGCCGATGGCGCCGATCACGTCTTCAGGACGCGCGGCAAGCTGCTGCTCGAGCCAGGCTGGCGCGGCGTCTACGGCGAGGGTGTCACCGACGCCTCGCAGAGCAAGGGTGCCCCACGCGACGGGGACAAGGACGAGGACGAGGGCACAGACCAGCAGCTGCCAAGGCTCTCCGCGGATGAGCAGGTCGACGTGCGCGAGATCGAGGGCGAGCGCAAGGAAACCAAGCCGCCACGGCGCTACAGCGACGCCTCGCTGCTCGCGGCGATGGAGACGGCAGGCAAGCTCGTCGAGGACGAGGAGCTGCGCGAGGCGATGAAGGAATCGGGGATTGGCACCCCTGCGACGCGCGCGGCGATCATCGAGCGGCTGATCCAGGTCGGCTACATCGAGCGCGAGGGGCGCGCGCTTGTCGCGACCGAGAAGGGCTGCAGCGTCGTGCGCCTGCTCGACTCGCATGCGCTGACCTCGCCTGAGCTCACCGGCAGCTGGGAGCACCGCCTTGGCAAGATCGAGAGTGGCGCAGACTCGCGCGAAAGCTTCATGCAGGACATCGCGAGCTTCGCGAAGGAGACGGTGAACGAGCTCGACGCGAAGCTGAAAGACGTTCGCATCCCCCGCGCGCGCCTTGGACCCTGCCCCGTCTGCGGGCACGATATCGTCGAGAACCGCAAGGGCTACTCCTGCTGGAGCAGGGAAGACCCCGGCTGTGGCTTTGTGATCTGGAAGGACAAGGCGGGCAAGCAGCTGCCAATCGCGATCGCGAAGGAACTGATCAAGACCGGCTACACCTCGCGCGCCGTCTCTGGCTTCCGCGGGCGCAGTGGGCGCGGCTTCAGGGCTCACCTTGCGCTGCAGCAGTCCTCTGAAGGCAAGTGGCGGCTCGAGTTCAACGAGCAGTGGGCGCGCGAAGGCGTGAAGCCGCCTGAGACCGAGGGCGAGGCTGGCGAGGCGGTGGAGGGCCAGGAGACCGCGACCGCCGGGAAGAAGGCCCCCGCGAAGAAGACTGCGGCGAAGAAGAAGACTGCGGCCCGCCGCACGACGCGCAAGGCCGCCTGAGACGGCTTCGAGCGCCGAAAGGCCTCCTGAGACAGCTTCGAGCGTAGACGCGGAGGTCCCTACGGGCGCCCTGAGCCTGCGGTTCGGAGCTCTGAGCCCCCCGTTCGGCGTCAGGGCCGTGCGCAAGGATGGGCGGCTATGCCGCTCACACTGATCACCGGGCCTGCGAACGCGGGCAAGGCGCGCGCCGTGCTCGACGTGCTGGGGCGCCACCGCGCCCAGGGGGCGCAGCCGCTGCTCGTGCTGCCGACCGCTGCGGACGTCACCCGCTTCAGGCGCGAGCTCGCAGGGCGCGGCGGTGCTGTGGTCGGCGTGCGGACGATGCTCTTCTCCGGCCTGATCGAGCGGATCGTGCGCTGCGCCGCGACCGCCGAGCCGATGCTTGCGCAGCAGCCGTTAGGACAGCTCGCGCGCGAGCGCATGCTCTGCACGCTGATCGCGGAGGTGGCGCCGCAGCTGGGCGGCCCCCGCATCGGGCTCGCGCAAGCGCTCGCGGCGGCGATCGCCGAGCTCGAGCTCGCCGACGTGACGCCAAGGCAGCTACAGAGCATCTCTTCCTCGTCCGCCTCATCCACCGAAAGGGTTGGCGTGGGCGAGCGCCTCGGCGAGGTCTACGACGCCTACCGCAAGCGTCTGCGCAGGCTGGGGAGGCTCGACCCTGAGCTGCGCGCGCGCGCAGCACTCGACCTGCTGCGGCGCCGTCCAGGGCTCTGGCCAGGCTCGCCTGTGCTGCTCTACGGCTTCGACGACCTGACCGCGCTGCAGCTCGACGCGATCGAGACGCTGAGCAGGGTGCTCGATGCGCCTGTGACCGTCTCGCTCGCCTACGAGCGAGGGCGCGTCGCGTTCGCAGGCAGGGCATGGGCGTTCCAGGAGCTGCACCCGCACGCCAAGGAGCACATCGAGCTCGCCGCGAACGCCGCCTACTACGCGCCCCAGGCGCGGTCGATGCTGCACGGGCTGGAGCGGCGGATCTTCGAGAACAGCGGTGGGCGCGATCCGGAGAGGATGCGCCTGTTCGAGCTCGATGAGAAGCAGGAGGACGAGTCGCAGGAGCGAGAGCTGCGCCTATTCGAGCTCGCCCCCGAGGCGGATCCGCAGGGAGCCGACGCGCAGCCGCTCGACCCGACGGATGTCGTGCAGCTGCTCGAGGGCGGCTCCGAGCGAGCGGAGCTCGAGCTCGTCGCCGCACGCGCGAACGCCCTGATCGCGGGCGGTATGAGGCCAGAGGAGATCGCGATTGTGCACCGAGCGCCGGCGAGCATCGCCGAGACCCTCGCAGAGGCTCTCGACGCCGCGGGCGTGCCGCATGCGGTCGCCCAGCGCGAGCCATTTGCGCATACCTCGCTTGGCAGGGCGTTGGTCGGGCTGTTGAGATGCGGCTGTTCAGCCGAGGCGAGGCTTGGCGACCTGCTCGCCTGGCTGCGCGCCCCTGGGGTGCTCGAGCGCCCCGAGCTCGCCGACCGCCTCGAGGAGCGTGCGCTGCGCACCGGGGCGCAGTCCGCGGTGCAGGCGAGGGCGCTGTGGGAGCAGGAGAACTGGCCGCTGGAGCGGATCGACAGGATCGCCGAGGCGGCAGGTCGCGGGCCGCTAATGCTGGTCGAGCGAGCACAGCGCGACCTGCTCTGGCTGTTCTCGGCGCCGCGCAACGGCCTCGCTGCGGTGCTCGACGAGGACGAGGCGGAGCAGGCGCTCTCGCTGCAGGCGGGTCTTGCTGCGCTTGCGGAGCTGCGCGAGCTCGCGCTCTGCGACGAGCGCTTGCTGGGCGGAGCGGAAGGGCTGATCGAGACCCTCTCCGCGCTCTCGCTGCCACGCCGAGAGACCCCTGAGCACGCCGTCGCAGTGCTCGACCCGTTCGCGCTGCGCGCAAGGCGCGTGCGGGCGCTGTTCCTCTGCGGCCTGCAAGAGGGCGTCTTTCCCGCGCTTGCAGGGCCAGAGCAGCTGCTCGCGGCGGAGCGCCTGCGCGAGACGGCGGGCCTTGTACGGGCGCGCCCAAGCGGGCATGAGCAGACGCTTGCGGTCGAGCGCTATCTGCTCTACGCGACGCTCTCGCGACCTGAGGAACGGCTGTTCCTGAGCTGGCATGCCTGCGACGACGACGGCTCCTCGACGCCGCCCTCGCTGTTCATCGACGACGTACGCGATCTCTGCGAGCAGCGCCTCTGGCAGGAGCGGGAAAGGCGCGGCCTCGGCGAGGTCGACTCGCTGCCGGCGGTTGCTGGGGGCGTTGGGATCGCACGCCGCGATCGCTCGCCAACGCTGCAGGACCCACGGCTGCTGGACGAGTTGCGGCAGCGGCGCCTGTGGTCGGCCTCCTCGCTGGAGCGCTGGGCAGCATGTCCTGTGAGCTGGTTCGTCGAGCGGCTGCTGAACGCCGAAGGCTTGGAACCCGATCCTGAGCCCCTGCTGCGCGGGAGCCTTGCGCACGCGGTCCTGAACGACGTCTACGCAGGGCTGCGGGAGCGAAGCGGCTCGGCCCGGATTTTGCCGGCAAAGCTGCGTCTTGCGAAGGAGCTGATGCGGCAGGCGCTTGCGCGCCACGGCGACGAGTTTCCCCTCTCGCCTGCGAGCGAGCGCGCGCAGGCGGCGCGCCGACGCCTGGAGGCGGACATCGAGCGTTATCTCGAGCACGCCGCTGAGCAGGAGAGCCCGCTGGAGCCGACCCATCTCGAGCTGCCATTTGGCTTCCCTGAGCTGCCAGAGAGCCTGCCAGAGCTCGAGTTGGGCGAGGGCGTCGCGCTGCGTGGACGGATCGACAGGGTCGATCTCGGCGAGCGGGGCGAGGCGGTCGTCTACGACTACAAGAGCGGGCGCGTCGGCAGCGACCGCTCTGGCAGCAAGTGGCTTGAGAGTCGCTACTTCCAGATGGCGCTCTACATGCGCGTCGCGCAGCGGCTGCTGGGGCTGGAGACGGTTGGCGGCCTCTATCAGCCGCTCGCCGGCCCAGACCTGCGCGCGCGCGGCGCGCTCGCGAGCGATGCGAGCATTCAGCTGCCCTGCGTACGCACCGACGGCTGCGAGCGCGAGCAGTTGGAGGAGCTTGTCGAGGACGTCTGCGCGGCGGCCCTTGCGACCGCCGAGCAGGCCCGCTCTGGGCGTCTGCAGCCGCGCCCTGCGACATGCACACGCCGCGGTGGCTGCATGTACCCGACGATCTGCAGGGCGGGAGCGGACCAGTGTCCAGGCCGCCGCTGACCGACGAGCAGGAGCAGGCGGTTGCGCGGCGCAGCGGGTCGCTGCTGCTCGCCGCGGGCGCAGGCAGCGGCAAGACCTCGGTGCTCGTCGAGCGCTACGTGCGCGCTCTGCTCGAGGACGAGATCGCGCCTGGCAGGATCCTCGCGATCACCTTCACCGAGCGCGCCGCCTGGGAGCTGCGCGAGCGCCTGCGAACGCGGCTGCGCGAGCTCGACCGTCGCGACCTCGCGCGCGACGTCGAGGCGGCCGCGATTGGCACCTTCCATGGCTTCTGTGCCCGCGTGCTGCGCGCCGACCCGCTTGCGGCAGGCCTCGACCCAGGCTTCTCGATTCTCGAGCAGAGCCTTGCCGATCGCATGCGCATCGCCGCGTTCGCGGAGGCCTTGAGCGGGCTGATCGAGCAGCAGGGCGCCGCCGCGGTCGATCTCGCGGCCGCCTACAACGTCGACCGCCTGCGGCGCATGGTCCTCGCGGTCCATGGCGAGCTGCGCAGTCGCGGTCAGCTGCACCCGCGGTTGCCAGCGGTAGCGGAGGTGCGCTCGCCAGCGCCAACAGACGCGCGGCGGGAGGGCGAGCAGGAGCGGCGGGAGGGCGAGCAAGAGCGGTGGGAGGGTGAGCGCGACGGGGAGGCGCGCGCTGCGCTTGTGTTGATCGGACGGCTGCTGGAGGCGCTCGACGCCGCATATGAGCGTCGCAAGCGCGATCGCAGGGCAGTCGACTTCGATGACCTCGAGCTGCTCGCGCTCACGCTCCTGCAGGAGCGTGAGGATCTGCGCAGGCAGTGGTCTGAGCGACTCGACCTGCTGATGGTCGACGAGCTGCAGGACACGAACAGGCGCCAGCTCGCGCTGCTTGCCGCGATCGAGCGTGACAACCTCTTCACCGTCGGCGACGAGTGGCAGTCGATCTACGGCTTCCGCCACGCCGACGTCAGCATCTTCCGCGAGCGCAGAGCGAGGCTGCAGACGGTCGGCGCAAGCCTCGCGTTGACGAGCAATTTTCGCAGCCGCCCTGCCGTGATCGACGCCGTCAATGCCGTCTTCACGGAGCGTTTCGGCGAGGGCTACACGCCGTTGCGCGCCGCGCGTGAGCCCGCAGGCGCCAGGGAGCTGGCAGGGACCAAGGAGCCCACAGGCGTCAGGGAGCTGGCAGGCGCCAGGGAGCCCGCAGGCGTCAGGGAGCCGGCAGGCGCCACCGCCACGGATCCGGCAGGTGCCGCGGAGCCCACCGTCGAGTTGCTAATCACGGACACGAAGGGCTGGGCCCAGGACCCTGAGCTTGCCCAGGCGGTCGCCGCCGGCCTGCCAGAGGCCGCGCTCTGGCGCCAGGCGGAGGCGCGCATGCTCGCGCTGCGCATCTGCGAGCTCGTCGCCGCCGGACGCATGCCAGGCGAAATCGCGGTGCTGCTGCGCGCGACCAAAGACCTCCCCGTCTACGAGCGCGCGCTTGCTGAGCGTGGCCTGCCAACGCTCGCGACCGTCGGCGGCTTCTGGGACGCCCAGGAGGTAGGCGACCTGCTCGCCTATCTGCGCGTGCTCGCGAACCCACTTGACGAGCTTGCTCTCTATGGCGCGCTGGCGAGCCCGCTGATCGGCCTCTCTGGCGACGCGCTTGCGCTGCTCTCCCGCGCGCGCCGCGACGGCGAGCAGCGCCGGCGGCTCTGGGAGGTGATCCGCGAGGGCCTCGCGCTGGGCCAGCTCGCGGAGGACGATGCGGCGCGGCTGGCGGTCTTCCAGCGGCGCTTCCCCGCCGAGCGCAGGCGCATACAAGAGATGAGCATCGCGGCGCTGCTGCGAGAGGTGATCGCCGTGACCGGCTACGAGACGCACTTGCTGCGCTATGGCAGCGGCCCTGCGAGCGGGCGCCAGGGGCTCGCCAACGTGCGCAAGCTCGTGCGGCTCGCCGCGGAGTTCGAGCGCAGCGAGGGCCGCGACCTGCGCGGCTTCCTTGACCATGTGAGCCACCTGAGCGAGGACGCAGCCGTCTCTGAGCCCGACGCGCCCTCTGACTCCGGCGAGGCGGAGGCGGTGCGCTTGATGAGCATCCACGCGGCGAAGGGCCTCGAGTTCCCCGTCGTCTGCGTCGCCGACCTTGGACGCCAGCCAAACCGCAGCGACACGCCTGACCTGCTGATCGACGGCGAGCGCGTCGGCCTGCGCCTCGCGAGCCTCAGCAGCGGGACCTCTGAGCCGACGCTTCACTTCGAGGAGCTCGCCGCTGAGCGCGAGCGTGCCGCGAGCGAGGAGGAGGACAGGATCCTCTATGTCGCGATGACGCGCGCACGCGAGCTGCTGCTGTTGAGCGGCGCCGCGAGCTTCGCGCGCTGGCCCCAGCCGTCGCGCAGCTGCCCGCCGATCGCGTGGCTGGCGCCCGCCCTGCTGGAGGATCTACCCGGCAGGCTTGCCGTGGCGCTCGCCGGTGCCCCCGCGCCCGCGCCTGCCCCCGCGCCTGCCCCCGGAGAGCCGCGCTGCGTGCTGAGCACGGTGCTCGGCGAGGCTGCGGGAGCGCTGCGGGCACCGCTGCCGGAGCCGTTGCCGGCGCTCGCGCATGAGACGGCTGCCCAGGCGCAGTCAAGGAGCCACGACCCAAGGAGCCACGACTCAAGGGGCCATAACTCAGGGAGCCACGACCCTAGGAGCCACGACTCAAGAGGTCATGATTCAAAGGGGCACGAGTCCTCGGAGCCCGAAGGGGCGCCGCCGAGGGAGCATCAGCCGATCCCAGGGCCGCTGAGCCCAGGCGGCTCGCTCAGCTACACGACGCTCGTCGAGCTCGAGCGTTGCGGCTACAGGTACTACCTCGAACGCATTCTGCGTCTGCCAGAGGCGGCGCCTGGCGTTCCCCGCACGGGGCACGCAGCCCGCGTCTCGACAGGCAACGTTTCGACAGGCCACGTCTCGACAGCCCACGTCTCGACAGGCCATCGCGCCTCGGCAGGCCACATCGGCGACGCGCGCGCAGCCGGCGAGGTCGCGCACCGCCTGCTGGAGGGCATCGACTTCGCGCGCCCATTGGGTCTCTCGGCCGCGGAGGTCGAGCGCGCCGCGGCGGAGCTTGGCATCACAATCGAGGCGCAGGCGCAGAGCGAGATCGTCGAGCTGCTCGCGGGTCTGCGCGCGACGCCGCTCGCAGCGAGGCTCGCCGCAGCGTCGCGGCTGGGCAGGGAGCAGGCCTTCGCCTTCTCGCTTGGCGACGGCGAGCCGCTCGTCACGGGCGTCCTCGATGCGATCGCGAACGAGCGCGACGGCACGCGCCTCGTCGTCGACTACAAGAGCGGCGCCGTCGCGCCAGAGGAGGACCTCGAGGCCCTCACGCAGCGCGAGTTCGGCGTGCAGCGCCTGATCTACGCGCTCGCGGCGCTCTGCGACGGCGCTCAGCGCGTCGAGGTCGTGCATTGGTATCTGCAACGCCCGGATGCCCCCGTCCACGCAAGCTTCCTCGCGACAGAGCACAGTGCGCTCGAAGCGCAACTGCGCGAGCACGTGCTGCAGGCCCGCGTCCGCGGCTTCGCGGTCAGCGAGCGGCCGCACAGGGGTCTCTGCCTCACCTGCCCTGGGCGCACGACAGGGCTCTGCTCCTGGAGCGAGCAGGAGACGCTGCGGGAGCTAGCCTGAACGATTCCGAGGTCCTCCCGAGCGAATTTCGAGGGGGTTTCTCTGGACGAGTGCGAGGGATGTCTTCTGGGCGATTCCAGGGGTCTTCCTCGGCGATTTCCTTCGGGCGCGGATCACCCGACTGCCGGCAGAGCTAGGCTCATGTCGTGGGAGGCGCATCTCGCCACGAGAGCTTCGGAACGTATCGAGCGAGCTGCGAGGAATGGACAGCATCAGAGTGACAGAGAATCGACCAGACGACGCCGAGTTGTTCGAGCGCTTGCGGCGCGATGACGACCGCCAGGCGCGCGATCAGCTGGTCGAGCGCTATCTGCCGCTCGCGCGCCGGCTCGCGCGCCGTTATCAGCGCACCGACGAGCCGATGGACGACCTCGTGCAGGTCGCCTCGCTTGGCCTGATCAAGGCGGTCGACAGGTTCGACGCCTCGCGTGAGGTCGTCTTCTCCAGCTACGCGGTGCCGACGATCCTTGGCGAGCTCAAGCGCCACTTCCGCGACCGCACCTGGTCGGTGCGCGTCCCCCGCGACCTGCAGGAGCTCGTGCTGCGCGTCGACCAGACCGTGACGGCGCTCTCCTCGCGCAGCGGCCGCTCCCCCTCGGTGAGCGAGATCGCGGCGGCCCTAGAGCTCGACGAAGAGCGCGTGCTCGAGGCGCTCAGCGCCGCGAGCGCCTACAGGGCTGGCTCGCTCGACGCGCCGCGGCTTGGCGGCCAGGGCGAGGAGCCAGGCGAAACGGTCGCGGACGCGATCGGCGCGACCGAGGCGGGCTTCGAGCAGGCAGAGCAGCGCGCGACGTTGGAGCCGTTGCTCTCACGCGTGAGTGCACGCGAGCGCACCGTCCTGCGCCTGCGCTTCGCCGAGGGAATGACCCAGGCGGAGATCGGCGAACGTATCGGCGTCTCGCAGATGCAGGTCTCGCGCCTGATCCGCCAGTCGTTGACGCGCTTGCGCGCAGGGCTCGACGAGGAACCGCACAGCTAGGCGAGCATCTCGTTTTAGGCGAGCATCTCGTTTTTCAAACTCACAACCAAATGGTTGTGGGTTGTTGAATCGAGATGCTCACACGCTCGGGGCGGCCGGAAGGTGGAGGGGCTCGCCCAGTGGACGCGATTGGGTGCGGCGGGCACGGCGAGCACGACTTGGCCCCGCCCGCACGATTGGGCCGCAGCGGGAGTCGCGTCAGGCCCGTCGCGGGATCATCCGACCCTGACACTTGACAACTTGCGCATACCCGTCACACTTTCTGACATGCCACGTTCGATGTGGACGGGCACGCTCAGTTTCGGACTGGTCAGCGTCCCCGTCAAGATGTACAACGCCGTCACCTCCAAGACGGTGCGCTTCCACCAGCTCCACGCTGGCGACCATGGCCGCATCCGTAACAGACACGTCTGCGAGGCCGACGGCGAGGACGTCGCCTTCTCGGAGATCGTGAAGGGCTACGAAATCGCCCCGGAACGCTACGTGATCGTCTCCACGGAGGAGCTCGCCGCGCTTGAGCCCGCGTTCACGCGCTCGATCGACATCGAGGACTTCGTCGAGCCTGACCAGATCGACCCTATCTACCTCGACCATCCCTACTACCTAGTGCCAGGCACCGGTGGTGCCCGCTCCTACAGGATCCTGCTCGAAGCGATGCAGAGGACGGGCAAGGTCGCGATCGCGCGTGTCGTGCTGCGCTCGCGCGAGCGGCTCGTGACGATCTGCCCGCGCGAGAACGTCCTGCTGATGCGGAGCATGCACTATGGCGACGAGCTGCAGCCGACCAATCGCATGCGCGAGCTAGACGGCATCGCCCGCACCCCTGCGGTCGAGCGCGAGCTTGGAGTCGCCTGCAGGCTCGTCGAATCGATCGCCGAAGACTTCGACATCGACCGCTACAGGGACAACTTCCGCGAAGCGGTGCTTGACCTGATCGATCGCAAGGCAAGCGGCGAGGAGGTCGTGATCGAACCGCCGCGCAAGCGGCCGACGTTCGACGCCCCTGACCTGATCACGGCGCTGCAGGCGAGCCTCGAGGACGCGCGCCGCCGGCCCGACGCGGCCAGCAACGGCAACGGCCGCGCCGACGAGGTCCCGGTCGAGGCCTGAGTCAGTCGCCCGCTAGGCGGGCTGGGCGTCGCTCTGATCGCCGGCGCGGCCGAAGCTGAGCTCCAACACCAACTCTTCCTCGCCGTTTGCGTCGGACTCGATGCGCAGCTCATCTGCGATCGGCTCGAGCACGTTGCCGACGCCTGGCAGGACCGCTGCCTCGACGAGCTGGCGCGCTCCCTGCGCGGCGAGCGCTCCCACGCGCAGCTCCAAGCCCTCTGCATCGGTGCTCACGACGAACTGCATGCGCCCGTCGGAGGCGTGATCGGGGGCGTGGGCGGCGATCGCATCGCAGAGCAGCATTGCGTCGTCGAGCCGGTCCACTGGGCAGTCGGCGCGCGCGAGCATCATCGCGACGACGCGCCCGAGCAATGGCGCGGCGAGCGGGCCTGCGTCGACGCGCAGCACCGCCCTGTTCGCTTCGGCTTGCTCAGGCGATGACTCGCCGTTCAAAGCGTTGCTCCAGCGCGCCCATTGAGACGGTCGTCCAGTGAGAAGCCCATCTGCACCTCCGTATGACCCTGCTCATTGTGGCCGAGTCGGACGGTGTCTGCAAGCGAGGCGATCAGGGGCAGGCCGAGGCCGAGGCCTGGGCTGTCCGCTCGCGGCGTGATGCCCTTGCCGTGGTCGCGGACGATCACGGTCAGGTTCCTGCCAGAGAGCTTCGCGTGCACCTCGAGCGGTCCCTCCTCGGAGTCGGGGTAGGCATGGACGACGACGTTCGTGCATGCCTCCGTCACGGCGAGGCGGATGTCAGACAGGGTCTGCTCGCCCACGTCGTATACGTCTCCGAGGGCCCCGAAGGCGTGGCGCACGATCGCAATGTTCTCTGCCCGCGCGGGCAGCTCGAGCTCAAGCTCTGCAGTCATATCGCTGTCTGTCTGCACTCGAACGGATATAAGGCGTTGTCTCTCGGAGATCATCTCCCCGCCAGAGGAGGATTTCACACATCTAAATGCGCGCTCCGAAACCCTTTTCGCTGCGCCATCTGGAGCGCGACTGCCTGCGCCGTGCTCCGAGGCGGAGCATACGCCAGCCGCAGGCGGCATGTCGGGCGCGCGGCGACCGGTGGGGCGGCGGCACGGCGACTGGCAGGGCAACGGCGCGGGGACTGGCAGGGCGACGGCGCGGAGACTGGCAGGGCAACCGCATGGCGACTGGTGGCGCGACTGCGCAGCGACCGGCAGGGCGTCCACGCGATGGTGGTCGCATCGTCTGCGCGCTGCTACGCTTTCAGGCTCCGCCTGGACGCGCGACCTCTCGTGCTCGCGCACGGTGGCGTCGTCGAGGGCACCGGTCGTGGGCCCGAGCCGGATACGCTGCCCAAGGAGCACTTCTATGACTTCGTACCTAAAGAAGCCGCCATCGGCAGTCGGACTTTACGACCCCCGCAACGAGCATGATGCTTGCGGGGTTGGCATGGTTGCGCGCCTCGACGGGACGCCGACCCACGAGGTCGTCGCAAAGGCGATCCTTGCGCTCGAGAACCTTGAGCATCGCGGCGCCTCTGGCGCCGATCCGAGGACTGGAGATGGCGCTGGAATCCTCATGCAGATGCCTGACGAGCTGCTGCGCGGCGAGGTCGGCTTCGAGCTGCCCAAGCCGGGCCGCTATGGCGTCTTCATGTGCTTCCTGCCGCGTGAGCAGGCGCAGCGCGAGCGGCTGCAGGCGCTGCTCGAGCAGACCGTGCTCGCTGAGGGCCAGCAGGTGCTTGGCTGGCGCGATGTGCCTGTGCGCCCTGAGCACGCGGGCGAGGTCGCAAACGGCTCGCGGCCGGAGATCCGCCAGCTGTTCGTCGGCGCCGGCTCGCAGGGCGCCGGCTCGCAGGGCGAGGGCTTCGACCAGGATGCCTTCGAGCGCAAGCTCTACGTGATCAGGCGCATCTGCGAGCTCTCTGGCCCTGAGGACGATGGCCTCTACATCGCCTCGAGCTCCTCCAGGACGATCAACTACAAGGGCATGCTGATCAGCTGGCAGCTCGCGAGCTTCTATCCGGACCTTGGCGACGAGCGCTGCAAGAGCGCGGTCGCGCTTGTGCACTCGCGCTTCTCGACCAACACCTTCCCCAGCTGGCCGCTTGCGCACCCCTACAGGGTCATCTGCCACAACGGCGAGATCAACACGCTGATGGGCAATATCAACTGGATGAGGGCGCGCGAGAGCGAGTTGCAGAGCGAGCTCTTCGGCGAGGACCTGAAGAAGATCCTGCCTGTCGTCAGGCCAGGCAACTCTGACTCTGCGACCTTCGACAACGTGCTCGAGCTGCTGCTGCTCGCGGGCAGGTCATTGTCGCATGCGGTGATGATGATGATCCCTGAGGCCTACAAGGGCCGCGACGACCTGCCGGAGGAGCTGAAGGGCTTCTACGCCTACCACTCCTGTCTGATGGAGCCCTGGGACGGGCCCGCCGCGGTCGCGTTCACGGATGGCAGGGTGATCGGCGCGACGCTCGACCGCAATGGCCTGCGCCCTGGGCGCTGGGTGCTCACGCGGGACGGCCATGTCGTGCTTGGCTCTGAGGCGGGCCTGCTCGATCCTGCGCCTGAGGAGATCGTGCGCTTCGGCAGGCTGCAGCCTGGCAAGCTCTTCCTCGTCGATCTCGAGCGCGGAATGATCGTCGAGGACTCCGAGGTCAAGCATCAGATCGCGACGCAGAAGCCATATCGCGAGTGGTTCGAGCGCTGCTCTGTGCCGTTCGCGGAGCTGCCGCCATCCGACCAGGTCACGATCTCAGATCAGTCGCTCACGCTGCGTCAGCGCGCCTTCGGCTACAGCCAGGAGGATCTCAGGGTGCTGCTCGCGCCGATGGCGGCTGAGGCCCAGGAGCCGATCGGCTCGATGGGCAACGACCAGTCACTCGCGGTGCTCTCTGACCAGGCGCCGCCGCTGTTCTCCTACTTCAAGCAGCTCTTCGCGCAGGTGACCAACCCGCCGATCGACCCGATCCGCGAGGAAATCGTGATGAGCCTTGCGACGACGCTTGGCACTGAGCGCAACCTCTTCGCTGAGACGCCTGAGCACGCCCATCAGCTGATCCTCGACCAGCCGATCCTGCTCAACCGCGAGCTCGAGACGCTGCGCCACGTCTCCCATGACGTCTTCTCTGCGCGCACGATCGAGATCACCTGGGACACGTCGGTCGAAGGTGGCCACGACGTGCGTGGCATGGAAGCCGCGCTCGATCGCATCTGCGCCGAAGCCCACGAGGCGATCGTCCAGGGCGTCAACATCATCGTGCTCTCCGATCGGCTTGTCGGGCCGCACCGCGTGCCGCTGCCCTCGCTGCTCGCCGTCGCCGCTGTGCACCACCACCTCGTGCGCGAGGGCACGCGCCTGCGCGCGGGGATCATCCTCGAGTCGGGAGAGCCGCGCGAGGTGCACCACTTCGCGACGCTGATCGGCTACGGGGCGAGCGCGATCAACCCCTACCTGATGCTCGAGACGCTCGATGGGCTCGTCTTCGAAGGCAAGGTCAGCAAGGGCGACGGCACATCGCTGTCCACCGAGCAGGCCGCCAAGAACGTCGTCAAGGCGATCGGCAAGGGCCTGCTGAAGACGATCTCGAAGATGGGCATCTCCACGATCCAGTCCTACTGCGGCGCGCAGATCTTCGAGGCGGTCGGGCTCGAGCGCGACGTGATCGACAGGCACTTCTCGGGCACCGCCTCGCGCATCGGCGGCGTCGGCCTGCCCGTGCTCGCCCAGGAGGCGCTCGAGCGTCACGCGCGCGCCTACGTGCAGGCGCCCTCGGGCATGCGCGCGAGGCGCGAGCAGCTGCTCCCGGTCGGCGGGGTCTACGCCTGGCGGCGCGACGGTGAGCACCACATGTGGAACCCGGAGACGATTCCGCTCGTCCAGCATGCCGTGCGGGCCGACAGTGGCGACGTTCCAGCCGCGCTCGACGGCGACAGGGCGGCGCTGGAGACGGTTCGCAGCAGCGCTGCCTTCGAGAAGTACAAGGAGTACGCCCAGGCCGTGAACGAGGATGCGGCGCGCAAGGCGACGCTACGTGGCCTGCTTCGGTTTTATTTTGAGGGTGGGGGTAACGGCGCTGAGGGACAGGGCGCGATCTCGCTGGACGAGGTCGAGCCTGCGCGGGAGATCGTGCGGCGCTTCTGCACCGGCGCGATGAGCCTTGGCTCGATCTCCAGGGAGGCTCACGAGACGCTTGCGATCGCGATGAACAGGCTTGGCGGTCGCTCGAACACTGGTGAGGGCGGCGAGGATCCCTCGCGCTTCACGCCCGACGCCAACGGCGATCGCCGTCGCTCGTCGATCAAGCAGGTCGCCTCTGGCAGGTTTGGCGTCACGATCCACTATCTCGTCAACGCCGACGAGCTGCAGATCAAGATGGCCCAGGGCGCGAAGCCTGGCGAGGGTGGCCAGCTGCCTGGTCACAAGGTCGACAGGTACATCGGCTCGATCAGGCATACGACGCCTGGGGTCGGCCTGATCTCGCCGCCGCCGCACCACGACATCTACTCGATCGAGGATCTCAAGCAGCTGATCTATGACCTGCGCTGTGGCAACCCTGACGCCGAGGTTTCGGTCAAGCTCGTCTCTGAGGTCGGTGTCGGCACGGTCGCCGCGGGCGTCTCCAAGGCGAACGCCGACAGGGTCCTGATCGCTGGCTATGACGGCGGCACGGGCGCCTCGCCACTGTCCTCGATCCAGTCCGCGGGCGTGCCCTGGGAGATCGGCCTCGCCGAGACCCAGCAGACGCTGCTGCTCAACGACCTGCGCTCGCGCATCGTCGTGCAGACAGACGGCCAGCTGAAGACGGGCAGGGACGTCGTGATCGCGGCGATGCTTGGCGCCGATGAGATGGGCTTCTCGACAGCTCCGCTGATCGCGACGGGCTGCATCATGATGCGCGCCTGCCACCTCAACACCTGCCCGGTTGGGATCGCCACCCAGGACCCGGAGCTGCGCAAGCGCTTCACGGGCACCCCCGAGCACGTCGTCAACTTCTTCTTCTTCGTCGCCGAGGAAGTGCGCGAGATCCTCGCCTCGCTTGGGCTGCGCAGCCTCGACGAGGCGATCGGCCGCGTCGACCTGCTGCAGAGGGCGGATGCGATCGAGCACTGGAAGGCGGCAGGCGTCGACCTCACCCACATCCTCACCCACATCGATTTGCCTGACGGCGCACCGCGGCATCGCGTCACCTCGCCGCCGGCGGTGCTCGAGGACGCGCTCGACTGGGAGCTCGTGCGCCAGGCGCACGACGCGATCGAGCATGGCAAGTCGGTGCACATCAAAACTGCGATCCGCAACGTCAACCGCTGCGTCGGCGGGATCCTCTCCAGCCAGATCGCGCGCAGGCACGGTGCGGAAGGTCTGCCTGCGGACTCGATCACCGTCACGATGGAAGGCTCCGCAGGCCAGAGCTTCGGCGGCTGGCTGGCCCCAGGCGTCACCTTCACGCTCGACGGCGACGCCAACGACTACGCAGGCAAGGGCCTCTCGGGCGGCGTGCTCGTCGTGCGGCCACGCAGCGGCATGAGCAGCGGCTTCATCGCCGAGGACAACGTGATCGTCGGTAACACCGTGCTTTACGGGGCGACTGGGGGTAGAGCCTTCTTCAGAGGCCTCGCGGGCGAGCGCTTCGCGGTGCGCAACTCTGGCGCCTGGGCAGTCGTCGAGGGCGTCGGCGACCACTGCTGTGAGTACATGACTGGCGGCAGGGTCGTAGTGCTTGGCCCGACGGGTCGCAACTTCGCCGCGGGCATGAGTGGCGGCGTCGCCTACGTGCTTGACAGGGACGGCAGCTTCGAGCAGCGCTGCAACATGGGCATGGTCGGCTTCGAAGGGCTTGCGCCTGCGGACGCGATCGAGCTGCGCACGATGATCGAGGAGCATGCGCAGCGCACCAGCTCGCCGGTCGCGCGCAGGGTGCTCGCCGAATGGGACGGCCTGCTCGACGTCGGCGCGTTCGTGAAGGTGATGCCGCACGACTACAAGCGCGTGCTTGCGGAGCTCGCCGAGGAAGAGCGCCGCTCGCTCGAGCATGGCGCTGCGCAGGCGAGCTCCAACGGCGGGGCGCCTGCGCCCGTTGGCGGCGTCGCTCCACGGAGCGTGCCCCAGCCGGAGGAGGAGCGCGCCTGATGGGCAAGCTTGGCGGCTTCCTGCAGATAGAGCGTCACGGGATCGAGTACCGCGATCCCGCCGAGCGCGCGCGCGACTACAGCGAGTTCGTCGTTCCGCGTGCGGACGCTGAGCTGCGTGAGCAGGGAGCGCGTTGCATGGAATGTGGCGTGCCCTTCTGCCACAACGGCTGCCCGCTTGGGAACCTCATCCCCGACTGGAATGACCTCGTCTTTCGCGACCGCTGGCAGGAGGCGATCGAGCAGCTGCACGCGACCAACAACTTCCCTGACTTCACGGGCAGGCTCTGCCCTGCGCCCTGCGAGGCGGCGTGCGTGCTCGAGATCAGGGAGGGCGAAGCGGTCACGATCAAGCAGATCGAGCACGCGATCATCGACAGGGCCTTCCAGGAAGGCTGGGTCAAGCCGCAGCCGCCGCGCCGCGAGACGGGCAGGTCGGTCGCCGTGATCGGCTCTGGCCCTGCGGGCATGGCAGCCGCGCAGCAGCTGCGTCGCGCTGGCCACGCCGTCACGCTGTTCGAGCGCGACGAGGCCGCTGGCGGGCTCGTGCGCTTTGGCGTGCCTGACTTCAAGATCGAGAAGCGCGTCGTGCAGCGCCGCGTACAGCAGCTGATCGACGAGGGCATCGAGCTGAAGCTTGGCGTCGACGTTGGCGTCGACCTCGACGTAGAGGAGCTGCGTCAGCGCTTCGACGCGATCGTGCTCGCGACTGGCTCGCGCGTGCCGAGGGACCTGCCTGTCGAGGGCCGCCAGCTGGATGGCGTGCACTTCGCGATGGACTACCTCTATGAGCGCAACCGCTGGGTGGCTTCCCAGGCGCAGGGCGCAGTCACCGCTGCCGGCAAGCACGTCGTCGTGATCGGCGGCGGCGACACTGGCGCGGACTGCGTCGGCAACGCCCTGCGCGAGGGCGCAGCCTCGATCGTCCAGCTCGAGCTGCTGCCAGAGCCGCCGCAGCACCGCCCCGATGCGCTCACCCCCTGGCCGCTCTGGCCGCTGAAGTACAGGCAGAGCTACGCGATCGCGGAGGCCCTCAAGGCTGGCATCGGCGAGCAGGACTACTCCGCAAGCACGGCGCGCTTCATCGCCGACCCTGCCAGCCCTGGCAGCGTCTGCGCGCTCTCGATCGCCCAAGCGGAAGCCACCCCCCCCTTCAAACCCATCCCTGGCACCGAGCGTCAGCTCCCCGCCCAGCTCGTGCTGCTCGCGATGGGCTTCCTTGGCCCTGAGCAAGCGCTGCTCGAGCAGCTTGGCGTCGAACGCGACCAGCGCAGCAACGTGAAGGCTGTGAGGCCTTACACGACCTCGATCGACGGCGTCTTCGCCGCCGGCGACGCCCGCCGCGGCCAGTCGCTGATCGTCTGGGCGATCAACGAGGGTCGCCAGTGCGCGCGCATCGTCGAGCGCTACCTCGGCGGCCTCGACGGCGGCGCCGAAGGCGGCCCCCAGGACGGCGGCCTCGCGGGTCACGCCGACGCCGACGAAGGCCCCGAGGGCCCGCCGCAGCACGTCGGGCCTGGCATTTCGGCCTGAGCGGCTCTAGCTGGAGGCGCGCTCGGCGGCCGAGGTCCCGATCGCTTCACCGGCGGCGTTCAGCGCCTGAGCCTCGACGAACGGCCCGTGCGCGGGGACTTCGATCTTCGTCTCGAAGCCGCTGAGAGGATGCGTCGCGACGGGCTTCAGGGTGCTCGTCGAGGCGCCCTCGAGGATGCTCCAGCTCGCGACTTCTGTCGCGCCGTTCCAGCTCACGTAGACCGCGAGCTTGCCTGACTTTTCGCGTTCGACGGCGATCTTCGGCGGCGTCGCCGGTTTGCCGCTCCATTCGTAGCGCAGCGCCCTGTAGGACTGCTCGATCGGGGCAAGATGGGCGTCGAAGAGGACTTCGCCGGAGGCGGAGTATTCGCTGAACCACGGTTTCTGTCCCCAGCCGACGACGGTGTTGCCATCGCCCAGCATCTGAACGCTGCCCTGGCTTCCCGAGAGCAGCAGCGGCGAGTGCCTGATTTCGCGCTGCAGCGTCGCCGTGCGCTTCGCGGTGTTGACGAGCTCGATGACTGCGCGCGACTGCGGATGCTCCTTTGGGGTCGCGCCGTTGTCGAAGACGCTGATCAGCATTTCGTGCTTGCTCGGCGTCGAGCTCACCTGGCGCGCGTCGTGCTGCCAGGCGGTCGCGGTGCCAGGACCCATCGCGAAGTTGCTGTGCTTGCCGCCAAGGCGCCAGCCGATGACCCCTGTGCGGCGGTTGACGTCGTAGATCGTCCAGGTGTTGCGCGAGGAGACGAGCAATGCGTCGCCTTCGAGCGTCTGGATCGAGTTGAGATGGAAGAAGTCGAAGGGGTAGCTGGAGGTCGCGTAGTGGACCGAGTCATAGGCTTCGGCAAGGCTTGCGTGGTCAAGGCTGTTCCATTCCCAGCGCACGAGCCCTGTCGCGATGTCGACTTCCTGGATCACGTCGTCCCAGACAGAGCCGTCGCTGCTGCCGCCGATGCCGCTGAGATTGCAGCTGATGTCGTGTTTGATCGCAAGCAGCGCTGTGCCTTCAGGGGTGATCTGGAACTCGTGGACGTCGTCAACGAGGCCGTTGCCTGCCCTCACGGTCGCGATCTGCTTGTACTCCTCGTTGAAGAGCACGTCCTCTGGTTCGCGTTTGCTTGGCTGGCTCGGATCGACTGGGTCCTGCCACCAGGTGAGCACAGGCTCGCCCTCGTAGCTCTGCACCTGAAGATTGGTCGCCTTCGAGGCAGCGAGCGAGCCGGTGTTCACAGGGTCGAACCAGACGAGCCCGCCTTCATCGTTGAGGATCATCGGGCCCGCCTGACCTGCGAAGAAGGGCGAGAGGAAGAGGTAGCCAGGCTGGCCTTCGTCTTTGTTGGTCGTCACGTAGACGTCTGGCGGGTGCAGGTTCGGCTGGGAGTGGAAGCTCTGCGACGGTCCTGGCGCCTTTGGCTGTGCGGCGGGCTTCGTTGGCGCGCCCGCGACATGTCGCGATGCGGGTGCGCCCGCGACGCGTGAGCTGACCGCCTCGGCGGGCTTGTGGTACTCGGTGCCAAGGCCCGCCTTGTAGCCGACCGAGAAGCGCCAGCCGACGACGTGTGTGCGCTTGCCCTCATGCAGCGTCAGGTGGACGCTCACCTCTTCGCCTTCGGCGAAGGGCTTTGCGAGCACGTAGCTTGCGCCATCGCCCTCGGAGTATGGCTCCAGCTTGCCGCCGTGGACGCTGTTGTGAGCTCCTGTGACGACGACGTCAGAGAGGTCTTCGACAGGCGCGCCAAGCAGGCTGATCTGGGTCTTCGGCATCGCATCGTCGGTCCCAGGCTGTGGCGAGACCGTCAGCGCGCCAGCGAGCAGCATCGAGCCGTTTCGGTTCGGGTTCGCGCAATCTGGGGCCTGGGCCGCGGCGGCGGTCGAGACGACGGGCGAAACCCCACTCCCCACCAGCGCGGCCAAGACACCGAAGCCGGCGCTAAGCCGGCGCAAGGTGGTTGTGGCCATCGAGCATCTTCAACAGCGTCCAGCGCCACATGTTGCGGTGGCGCTGCGCGATGCACACCCTATAGGCCTCGCCAGATGGCCTGCGAAGCCTCTCCAGATCGCTTTGCTGGCCTCGCCGCGCGGGCTTGCTCGCACCGTCCTCTACGCTTGTCGGTCGATGCGTGCAGCCAAGCAAGAGGCGAGAATCGATGCCTGAGTTCTGTCGGCACAACCGTTTCGTCGAGCGCTGTCCAATCTGCAGCAGGGACCTGCCTGATCTGCCTGGCGTGAGCAAGCCTGGCCCAGGCGCTCGCAGAAGCGCATCGGGCGCGAAGGCTCCAGGGCAGCGCAGCGGCGCAAGGCGCGGATCGACCGCGCGCGGTCGCCGCGATGGCCTGCGCGTCTATGCGGACGGCTCGCAGCGCCAGCAGGACGACGGCTACAGCTGCGAGCTCGTGCCAGGGCTGCGCGCCTCTCAGGATGCACGGCGGCTCGCGGACGAGCTCGCTTTCGCGAGCGCGAGGCTCTGGGAGCTCGCAACCTCGCCTCCAGGTCCGTATCGCGAAGCGCATGAGCTTGGTCAGCAGCGCGAGCTCGAGCGCGCAAGCTGGCTCTGCTTCCTGATCGCCTACCTCTCGCCAGCGGAGGGGGAGGCGCCGTTTGCGGGCATCGCTCAGGCATTTGCCCAGGCCGATGAGATTGGTGGAGCGAGCGGGCTGGACCTCGATTCGCTGCCGCTTGGTCCGAGGACGTCGCACCTCCAGGGAGCTGGCAGCGCCACGTTTGATGCCTACGGAGCCTGGGTGCAGCGCAACGGAGGCTCGCAGCAGAGCGCATTCTCCGGAGATCCGTCCTGGAGCCCTCAGCGCCGCTTCGAGCGCGTCTTCGAACGGCTTGCGCTGCCAGGGCTGAGCAGGGCGGCACGCTTCGAGCTGCTCGTCCTGCTCGGCAGGCTCGAGCTCTACCAGGTGAGCGCCGACTCGCTGCATCTTGCTGCCGGAGTGACGCCGGCCCCAGGAGGAGCCGCATTAGTACTCCTCTCCGAACCGGTGCTGGCCGCCGCAAAGCGCGTATTCGGCATCGGCGACGCGCTCAACATCGAACGCAGGGCGGCGACGCTCGTGCAGGCCTGTGGCACGCCGATCGAGGCGCTCGAGCTAGCGCTCTTCAACTGGGGTGCGGCTGAGCGCGCGACGCTTGGCATGGCTGCGGATCTCAACGACGAGCAGGTGCAGAGCGAGGCGCTGGCGGCGCTGGGGCTCTAGGCGCTCGCCGAGAAAAATCCGTCCACCCCGCCGCCTACAGTCCATGGTGCAAGCGGGCCTGCAAGCGGTCCGTTCCAACCGTCAACGGAGTCAGCATGCCGCTCTGCTTCATCGAGCCCCAGAACGCTGTGAGGGTGATCGCCGAGTCGATCGGACGCGAGGCGCGCAGGCAGCTGCTTGGCGAGGTGGTGCGCGCCTGGGTGGATGACATCCCTGAGCAGGAGCTCTCGCGGCACTATGCAAAGGCGGTCGCGAACCTTGGCGAGGAGGATCTCAACCTGCTCGCCGCCTGGCACGCCTCGCTCGAGGTTGGCCACCCCGTACCAAACACCGATTTCCTCGTCGGCGTCTTTCCCAGCCTTGGCGACAACCGCCGCGAGGCGCTGAAGATCGCCGCTGGCTTCAACGGCGAGGAGGCCTGGGAGGCTGGCATCGCCGAGGAGCAGGCCCTAGACACGGTCCTGCCCCACCTCTCCCGCAGCAAGCTCGTCGAGCTCGCGGGGGAGTGCATCCAGCTGTACATGTGGGACCGCCTAGGCTCAGACAACTGAGGGCGCCGCTGGGCGGCGCGAGGCTTTGTCCTCGTTCGCTTGCGTGCGTAGCACGCGGCGCTCCCTGCGTCCGCGCCTCGCTTGCCCATCGACACCCTCAGGAGCTGGCGGGGGAGATAGAATGAAAGAGATGACCGAGGCAGAGACAGATACGGCCACTCCGCAGGAGCCTGCAGGAGGGTCGGGCCTGCCCGAGGCGAACATCACCGTCGACGACGTGATGGACGCCCTCTCCAACGTGATCGACCCTGAGCTGGGGCTCGACTTCGTCGAGCTCGGCCTGATCTACAACGTCGAGGTCGACGGCGGCAACGTTGGCGTCACGTTCACGCTCACGACGCCCGCCTGCCCGATCGGCCCGCACGTCAGCGAACAGATCGAAGAGTTCGTCGGCGAGCTCGAAGGCGTCGAAAGCGTCGAGAGCCAGATGGTCTTCACGCCGCCCTGGTCGCCTGAGCGCATGAGCGAGGACGCCAAGTTCGCGCTCGGGTACTGAGCGGCTGCGCCTTCTGCGCCTACGCTTTTGGAGTCTGGAAAGCAATGAATGTGATGGGGCTCGACGAGGGAGAGTGTAGCGTTCTGTCTCATGTCTCAGTTCCCCTCTTTGAAGGCCAAGCAACTCTTGAAGATGCTGCAAGCTGAGCCGCTCAGCTACCGGATCCTGCGTCAAAAGGGATCGCATCGCAAGCTCGGAGCACCTGGTCGCCCTTCGCCGATCTTCGCATTCCATGACAGCCAGACAATTCGTCCTGGGACTGTCAAGGACGTGCTTTGCAATCAGGCCGGACTTGCCGAAGACGAGGCGTCTGACGTTGGTGACTGTGCGAGTGCTCTACCACCAGGACGAGGACACATGGGTTGCGACCTCGCCCGATATACCCAGGTGGACCGTGGTCGCGGACACCTATGTGGAGGCTCATCGTCTCGCCGAGGAGGGTGTGCGTTTCGCCCTAGAGCGCGAGGATTTGACGGTTGAGCACTATGTGCCAGCCGGGGTGGCCGTACCTGCCTGATGCCGACGACGCTTCCTAGACGAGCGTCGCAGGAGCCAGGTCGTCTTCTACTCGAGGGCTGCGTTCGCAGCCTGTGTAAGACCCTTTGAGAAAGCTCATTCTCGAACCACTCCTCCATGATCGGAGCAGGCTCCCTGAATGCCTCCTGAGTGGGTGTAGGTTCCGTCGGCGCATTCGGCGACAACCCCAGGCTCGGTCGTGAATTCACCGATGCATTCGTGTTCCTCGCAGAACCGAGCATCGCCCGCATGGCTCGCTGAGCCGACTTCGTCGGTGTCTGCGGCTTCTTCGGCCTCTCGTTCTTCGACCTGGATGCGACGTGCCTCTTCGCGGCGTTCGCGGGCTTCGGCCAAGTGTCGTTCGTGAGCTTCGCGGCGTTCTCGCTGCTTCTGGAGGATTGTCGCTCGTTCGGCGGCCGTACGGTGCCGTGTGATCGTGATTCGCGCTTCTGCGGACTTATGGGCCGTGAGGGATGCATGGATTTCGACGTCGTTGGGCCCAAGCAGCAGGGATAGTCTGCGGTGCCAGCGTCCGGCAGGCGAAACCGCGGCAGGCTGGCCGTTCACCGTGACCTTCGCGCCAGGCGTCGTATTGCCGCTGACGATCGCGTCCTTGGCGGTGGTCATGTAGCTACCCGTCGTGAGATGTAGCGCGACGGGTAGTTCGTGATGCGTCGTCACGTGATGCGCATCGACATTGCTCTCGCTCTGTGTCTTGGCGCTGCTGCCGCATGCGGTTACGGCCAGCGTCGCAACGACAAGCGACAGGACCCTCTTGATTTGCATCGGACACCCCCCGGTTACATCGTGACCGCCGAGAAATCTATCACCCAGTTCGCACTATTGCGATTGCGTGGACTGGCCTGGGAGATCAGCCCGCCGCCGCGGCGAGGCTGGCCTCGCTCGCGAGGGCGACGAGCGTCGCGAGTTCGGTTTCGATGAATTCGCCGATCGCCTCGATGTCAGGCAGGGCGTCGAAGTCGCCGAGCAGGCCGTAGTTCATCTCGCCGTTGTAGGACATGATCGCGACCGCGAGCGCGTGGTGCTCAGGCAGGAAGGCGACTGGGTAGGCGTGCAGCATCTTGCGCCCAAGCACATAGAGTGGGAACTGGGGGCCAGGGACGTTCGTCACGAGCAGGTTGAACAGGCGCGTCGAGAAGTTCAGGCGCGAGGCCTGAGCGAGCACCGTTGGCGGGGCGAAGTTCTGGACGTTCGTGAGCATCTCCGCGCCCAACGCCTGCTTGCTCTCCTTCAGGCCTTCCATCGCATCTTTGACGAAGCGCAGCCTGTGCAAGGGATCGGCGATGTAGATCGGCAGCGGGCCGCGCATCACCGCGATCCGGTTGCCAAGCTGGTGGTGCTGATCGGCGCCTCTGACAGAGACGGGCACAAGCGCGCGCAGTTCGAGGCCCTCGGTGCGCACCCCACGTGAGATCAGAAACGAGCGCAGGGCGCCGCTCACGACTGCGAGCACGACGTCGTTGACGGTGCCGCCAAAGGCGTTCTTCACGAGCTTGAAGTCCTCGAGCCTGTTCGTGACGCCAACGAACCGCCTGTGCGGGCCGATTTCGACGTTGAAGGGTGTCGATGGCGCAGGGTTCAGCCCTGCCCAGACGATCTCGCCGACGCCCTCAGCCGTGTCGCGCATGCTCTGCAACGCGCGTTCCGGGTGGGAGAGCGCATCGAGCGCGCCGCTTGCAAGCTCGCCAAACGCCCTGACAGCGCCCTTCGCCGCTATCCCCAGCAGCTCCAGCGTGCTTGGCTCAGCATGCGGCTGCCAGGCCTTGCCGCTCGCTTTGATCGGCGGCGGGTCAGGGGAGAGGTCGAAGAGGACGGTCGCGAGGTCGATGCCAGAGACGCCGTCGATGAGGGCGTGGTGGTTCTTCGAGATCAGCGCGAAGCGCTCGTCGTCGAGCCCCTCGATCAGCCACATCTCCCAGAGCGGCTTCGAGCGATCGAGTGACTGCGAGAAGATCTGGGCGGTGAGCTCGCAGAGCTGGCCCCAGTCGCCAGGGCTTGGCAGCGCCGCGTGCCTGACGTGGTACTCGAGGTTGAAGCTGGGGTCGTCGACCCAGACGGGCCGTCCGCTGTCGAGCGCCGTGTGGGCGAGCTTGTGGCGGTAGCGCGGCACGAGGTGCAGACGGCGCCTGATCTGCTCGAGCAGGTCCTTGATCGGCGGCGGCGGGCCCTCGATGATCGTGAGGCCACCGACGTGCATGTGCGAATCGGAGGACTCCTGGTGCAAAAAGGACGCGTCGATCGCGGTGAGCCTGTCCAGATGCCGTTGCGCCATGGTGCTTAGCGTACCCATCATCTGGATCTGGACGCTTGCCGTTGGATGCCTACGATTGCCGCTCGTTTGCCTGAAGCCCGGACCGAAGTCCCCAGGGGCCGGTCACAGCTCTTACAATGGAAGCTCACATGCCTGAGTCGCAGACAGTCGAGAGGGTCCTGCTCGCCGCGCCACGCGGCTATTGCGCCGGCGTGGATCGCGCTGTGCAGACGGTCGAACGCGCCCTGCAGATGCACGGCCCGCCGGTCTACGTCCGCAAGGAGATCGTCCACAACAAGAACGTCGTCGCCGAGCTGCGCAAGAAGGGCGCGATCTTCGTCGACCAGGAGACGGAGATCCCCGAGGGCGAGCTTGCGGTCTTCTCTGCGCATGGCGTCGCGCCAAGCGTGCGCGAGAACGCGGTAGCCCGCAGCCTGCAGACGATCGACGCGACCTGTCCGCTCGTGACGAAGGTCCACGTCGAGGCGCGGCGCTTCGCGGAGAGGGGCTACACGATCGTGCTCGTCGGCCACGACGGCCACGAGGAGGTCGAAGGGACGATGGGGGAGGCCCCCGAGCAGATCGTCCTCGTCGAGAACGAGCAGGACGTCGAGAACCTGGAGCTCAAGGACCCGAGCAAGGTTGCCTACATCACCCAGACGACCCTCTCTGTCGGGGAAACCGCGTCGATCGTCACCGCTTTGAAGGAGCGCTTCCCAGAGATAGTCGGGCCGCGCACAGATGACATCTGCTACGCGACGACGAACAGGCAGGCGGCTGTGAGGCAGATGGCGGGCGAATGCGACCTCGTGCTCGTCGTCGGCTCGCGCAACTCCTCCAACTCGGTGCGGCTCGTCGAGGTTGCGCGCGACTGTGGCACAGAGGCCTATCTCGTCGACAGCGCCGCCGAGGTGAAGGAGGAGTGGCTGGCAGACAGGCGCGTGATCGGGATCTCCTCTGGCGCGAGCGCGCCAGAGCACCTCGTCCAAGAGCTCGTCGAGCTCTTCCGCGAGCGCGGCGTGAGCGATATTGCTGAGGTCGACGTCGTCAGTGAGGACGTCCGCTTCATGCTGCCAAAGCAGATCCGCGAAGCCGCCGCGACCGGGTCCCTGTAGACAATCGTGACCAAGGCGCAGCCGAGTTCGCGCGTTGCGGGCATCGCTCGCCTCTGAGATGTGCTCGAGGATCATGCGATGCGGACGCTGATCGTCCCTGAGATGTGCCCGAGGCTCATGCGATGCGGACGCTGATCGTCTCTGACCTGCACCTTGGCAGCAAGTCGCGCTCCGACGTGCTGCGGCTTGCGCACGTGAGGGCGGCGCTGATCGATGCGCTGCGCGACGTCGACAGGCTCGTGCTGCTTGGCGACGTGATCGAGCTGCGCCACGGTCCGCGCGCCTCGGCGCTGCGGGCCGCAGGTCCCGTGCTCCAGGAGCTTGGCGCCGCGATGGCGGGCAAGCAGATCGTGCTGCTCGCGGGCAACCACGACCATGCCTTGATCGAGGGCTGGCTGGAGCACAGGGCGGAGACCGACGAGCAGACGCCGCTTGGCCCGCAGCAGCTGCTCGCTCCCAACGACGCCTCGCCGCTTGCGAGGACGCTCGCGCAGTGGCTTGCGCCTGCGGAGGTGAGCATCGCCTATCCAGGGTTCTGGGTGAGGGAGGACGTCTACGCGATCCATGGCAACTACCTCGACTGTCACATGACGGTCCCGACGATCGAGCGTCTCGCGATCGCGACGATGAGCAAGGTGCTTGGCAGGCCGGCGAGCGAGTTCGCGAGCGTGGAGGACTATGAGGCCGTGATCGGGCCTGTCTACGCCTGGATCGACGCCGTCGCGGCGGCAGGCTCCGGCGGGTCCGCGGGCTCCGCCCTGAACGGCAAGACGACGATGCGCATGTGGCGGGTGCTGGATAGCGAGGGGGCGTCAGCCGGCTCTGCGCGCGCCGGCACCGCCGCGACTGCGGCAGCCGCGAAGCTTGCGACACCGGGCTCGGCGACCAACGGCTCCCCGGCGCGCGCTTGGGCTGTGGGCGCCCGCCGCAGGTTGGCTCGCCAGGCGGTCAGGCGCGGCTTTCCACTCGCGGTCGCGGCGCTCAATCGCGCTGGCATCGGCCCTGTGAAGCCGAACGTGTCAGGCCCCGAGTTGCGCAGGGCAGCGCTGCTGGCGATGGGCGAGGTGGCAGAGCGGCTCGACCTGCGCGCCGAGCATCTCGTGTTCGGCCATACCCACAGGACGGGGCCGCTGCCTGGGGACAGCGAGTCTGAGTGGCGTCCAAGCGGCGGCATGCGCCTCTTCAACTGCGGATCGTGGGTCCACACGCCAGGGTTCGTCACCTCAGATCCTGGCGGCGGCCCCTACTGGCCAGGCTCCTGCGTCGTCGTCGAGGATGGAGTCCCGCCCGCCCCACCTGAGGTGCGGCGGCTGCTCGCCTCCTTCTCGCAGGCAGACCTCGTCGCGTCCTGAGCGTCAGGCCAATCCTGGCGTGAAGCACGTCGCGAGGCACTGCACGCCCTCGCCGAGATCGAGCTGTAGCTTGCCTTTCGTGTGACGCTCATGCTCGACGAGCGAGTAGGCGCCTGGGTGCTCGATCGTGAGCGTCCTGCCGCCGGCGACCGCGCCGCCGTTGACCTGCACAGTGCCGGCGCCGTCGAAGACGCCCCAGACAGCGCCCGCCTCGTAGCGGCCCTGGTAGGCGCCCTCCTGGTCCTCGGTCTGCGGTGAGAGGACTGCGTCAGGAGCGTCCTCGGGGCGCACCGGTTGCAGCGGTGGCGGCGATGAGAGGCCCAGCAGCTCCTGGATCGCAAGCTCCGTCTGCTCGTAGGCGCCCTCGCCGAAGTGGTAGTCGAAGAGCATGCCGTCCGCGTTGAAGAGATAGCGGGCGGGCCAGCCGATGTTCTCGTACTCGCGCCACATCTCGAGCTCGCTGTCGATCATCACGGGATACTCGACGCCAAGCCGCGCGACGGCCTCGATCACGGCCTTGCGCTGCTTGCCTGGCGCAAAGCCTGGAGAGTGGATGCCGACGACCTGCAGCCCCGTCGCCTCTGGGTCCTCCGGCGGCGCACCGTAGCGCTCGTGCCAGGCCTTCATGTAGGGCAGCGTCCTGATCGAGTTGGGCCTGCAGAAGTCCCAGAACTCGATCAGCACAGGTCGCCCGCGCAGCTTCTCGACGCGCAGGCGCTTGACGTTGACCCACCGCAGCTGCGGCAGGAACTGGGGTGCTTCGATCGTGTCGACTGGTGCGCGCAAGGTGGCAGAACAGGTCAGATACGTCGTAGCGCGAGGTGAACGCTCGTCCACCAGCGATCGCCCTCGCGCAGGACGATGTGGGGGTACTTGCTCCAATCGAGGCGATGGAACACGAGATGCTTCTCGCGCTTGACGTGCCGCTTGATGTCAGTCGCGTAGCGGGAGAAGTCGTGTGCCTGCTCGAGCGTCTCGGCGGACACCGAGAGGTCTGGGGGATCAAGCGGCTCCCATAGGCCGTCGCCGATGATCAGCTCTGCGATGTCCTCCTCGCTGAACATGAGGATGCCCGGAAGGCCAGGTCCTGGGCCTCTGAGGCGCAGCTCGGTGGAGAGGCAGAGCACTCCGCCTGGCTTCAGAACGCGGTGCATCTCGGCGATCGCTCTGACGATCGCGTCGCGGTCGCCGAAGTGCTCGAGCGAGCTGGAGGAGAAGATCGCGTCGAAGCTGGCAGGCTCGTAGCGTAGGTCGAGCGCGTCCATGTGCTGGACGACAAGGCGACGCGGGCGCCAGGCAAACGGCCAGTGGCTCTCCGGCGAGGCGAGCATCGAGGTGTGTGCAGACTGCTTCCAGTTGCCGGCGTCGAGATAGATGTCGGTCGCGAACACGCGGCCCACGTGGTTCGTCAGCCAGAAGAGCGTGGGCTCGTTGCCTGCGCCGATGCCAAGGACCTCCGCGTGGTCGTTCAGCAGCCCGGCGCGGGAGAGCGCCATTGCGGTCATCGCGACCTCCCAGTGCTTGCGGTACTCGACCCCGTCAGGGAAGGACGGCCCAAACCGCTCGATCTCGTGCGCGAAGATCTCCGTGATCCACCGCCGCAGCTCTGGATCGCGAAAGTCTGCGAGCTCGCAGGCCTTGTTGGATGTCAGCTTCACCGCGAGGATGCAGTCAGGCGCAGCGAATCGCGCCGCTCAGCCGATGGAGCCGACCATCTCCAACTGGATCAGACGGTTGAGCTCGACGGCGTACTCCATCGGCAGCTCCTTCGTCACGGGCTCGATGAAGCCGTTGACGATCATCGCCGCCGCCTCGTCCTCGGTGAAGCCCCTCGAGCCCATGTAGAAGAGCTGGGCGTCGGAGATCCTGCCGACGGTCGCCTCGTGGGCGACGGTGACGTTCGGGTTCTGGATCTGGATGTCAGGCCAGGTGTCAGAGCGAGAGCGGCCGTCCATCATCAGGCCGTCGCACTGGACCCTCGCCTTGCTGCCCTGGGAGTGGGGGCCCATCTTCACGAGGCCCCTGTAGCCCATCACGCCGCCGTCCTTCGAGATCGACTTCGCGAGGATGTTCGAGGTCGTGTTCGGCGCGAGGTGCACGACCTTTGCGCCAGTGTCCTTGTGGACCTCGCCAGAGGCGACGCCGACGTTGAGGTGGTCAGCCCTCGCGTGCTCGCCCATCAGGTAGGAGCCTGGGTAGAGCATCACGTACTTCGCGCCCATCGAGCCTCCGACCCACTCGACGGTGCCTTCTGCGTCGACTGTCGCCCTCTTCGTGTTGAGGTTGTAGACGTCCTTGCTCCAGTTCTGGACCGTCGTGTAACGCGCCTTCGCGCCCTCGTGCACGAAGATCTCGACGACCGCGGAGTGCATCGAGTTCATCGAGTAGGTCTGGGCGGTGCAGCCCTCGATGTAGTTGAGCTCAGAGCCCTCGTCGGCGATGATCAGGGTGTGCTCGAAGGTGCCCTCACCGGCGCCCTCCATCCTGAAGTAGGCCTGCAGCGGCAGGTCGACCTTCACGCCCTTCGGGACGTAGACGAACGACCCGCCTGACCAGACGGCGCCGTGCAGCGCCGAGAACTTGTTGTCCTGGGGTGGCACGCACTTGTTCATGAAGTACTTCTGCACGAGCTCCGGGTACTCGGTGACGGCGGTGTCCATCGAGCAGAAGAGGATCCCCTGCTTGCGGTACTCCTCCTTCAGGCCCTCATAGATGGGCTCCTGGCGCCAGACGCCGACGACGCCCGCGAGGTGCTCGCGCTCGGCCTGGGGGATGCCAAGGTCCTCGTAGGTCTGCTTCATCTCGGCGGGGACGTCGTCCCAGCTTTTGAAGCGCCCTGCGGTCGGGGGCGAGTAGAGCACGAGGTCGTCGAGATCGAGGCCTGAGAGGTCGACGCCCCAGCGCGGAATCGGCTTGCGCTCGAAGATCTCCAGCGCCTTGATCCGCTTCTCCGCCATCCAGGTCGGCTCGCCCTTGATCTTCGAGAGCTCTGCGACGACCTCGCGCGAGATGCCTTGCCTAGCACGCAGTTGACCCTGCTCGTCCTCTACGACGGGGCTTGGCTTCGTGATCTTCGTGCGGTCGATTGTCGCCATGTATGACTCTCTCTCATGCTCGCTTTTGAGAATCCTGTGCTCTGAAGTAGGAATTGTATCGGGCCTTGGCGGCTACTCCGAGCCCGTCGGCCAGCCGCTGTCTCCGGTTATCGCGCTACGCAGGGCCTTCAGGCCAAGCAATGCGCACTTGCGGCGGGTCGCGGAGATCGGGATGCCAAGCAGGTCGAACATCCAGTCGGCGCTGAGGTTGCCCGCCTCTTGCAGGGGCATGCCCTTCAGCTCCTCGGAGGCGATCGAGGCCGCAGCCTGGGAGATCGCGCAGCCATGGCCGTTGAAGCGCAGCTCGGCGATCCTGCCTTCCTGGGCCTGGATCTGGACGCCAAGCTCGTCGCCGCAGAGCGGGTTGTGCTCGAGGGACTCGAAGTCGTGGGGGTGAAGCTCGCCGAAGTTGTGCGGCCGCTTGTAGTGCTCGAGGATGTGTTCCCTGTAGAGGTCGTCGCTCACAGCCCGAAGATCTCCCGTCCCGCCTGCAGGGCCTGCACGAGCGCATCGATCTCCCACGGCTCGCTGTAGACGCCGACGCTTGCCCTCGCGGTCGCGCCGACGCCAAGGCAGCGCATCAGCGGCTGGGCACAGTGGTGGCCCGCCCTGATGCAGACGCCGCCCCTGTTTGCGAGCTCGGCGACGTCGTGTGGGTGCATGCCCTCGATCGTGAACGAGGCGATGCCGCCGCGACGCTCAGGCTGTGGCGGGCCAAGCACGGTCAGCCCAGGGACCTCGGCGAGGCGCTCGAGCATCACGCCGGTCAGCTCGCGCTCGTGCGCTCTCACGCGCTCCATGCCAAGGCCTGCGAGATAGTCGACGGCGGCGCCAAGGCCGACGGCCTCGGCGACCGGCGGCGTGCCCGCCTCGAACTTCCAGGGCAGCTCGTTCCAGGTCGCGCCCTGCAGCTCGACCGAGGCGATCATGTCGCCGCCGGTGAGGAACGGCTGCATCTGCTCGAGGATCTCGCGGCGCCCATGCAGCACGCCGACGCCCGTAGGCCCAAGCGCCTTGTGTCCCGTCCACGCATAGAAGTCGGCGTCGATCGCGGCGAGGTCGACAGGCATGTGCGGGACCGCCTGGGCGCCGTCGAGCACCGCGACTGCGCCTGCGGCATGGACGGCGGCGACCATCTCCGCGACTGGGTTGACGGTGCCAAGCACGTTGGAGATATGCGCGAAGGAGGCGAGCTTCACGTCGCCGCGTGCAAGCTCTCGCTCGAGCTCTGCAAGCGAGAGCTCGCCGTTTGCGTCGATCTTCAGATAGCGCAGCTCCGCGCCGTTGCGCTTGCAGAGCATCTGCCAGGGCACGATGTTCGCGTGGTGCTCCATCTCGGTGATCAGCACCGCGTCGCCTGGGCCGACGTGCTCGGCGCCCCAGGCGTAGGCGATCAGGTTGAGCGCCTCTGTGACGTTCTTCGTGAAGATCGTCGTTTGCCGCTCCCAGCCGACGAATGCCGCGACCTTCGCGCGCGCGCCCTCGTAGGCGGCATCCGCCTCCTGGGCGAGCGCATAGACGCCGCGGTGCACGTTCGCGTTGTGGGCGCGCAGGTGCTCCGCGACCGCCTCGATCACGACTGCCGGCTTCTGCGAGGTCGCAGCGGAGTCGAGGTAGGCGAGCGGCTTCCCGTCGAAGCTGCGCTGAAGGATCGGGAAGTCGCCCCTGATCCCCAGCGTCTCCGCGGTGCTGCTAGCGGCTGGCCGCATAGGTCTCGATGTCCTGCCGCGCGGCGGCGAGCTTCGCGGCGATTCTGCTCCTGATCAGATCTTCGAGCGGCTCGTCCTCGAGCTCGCCGAGGATCGGCTCGAAGAAGCCCTCGACGATCACGCGCACCGCCGCGGGGCGGTCGAGGCCCCTGCTCTGCATGTAGAAGATCGACTCCTCGTCGAGCTCGCCGACGGTGCCCCCATGCGAGGCGGAGACGTCGTCGGCGGAGACGAGCACCGAGGGGATCGCGTCGACCCTCGCCTTCGGCGAGAGCATCATCGTGTGGATCTGCAGGTAGGTGTGGGTCTGCTGGGCGCCTGGGTCGATCCTGATCAACCCCTCGAAGCTCGCCCTGCTCGAACCGGTCGCCGCGCCGCGCCAGTGCACGTCGCCGCCTGAGGGGCCCGTCTCGTGCAGGTCGACCGCGAACGCGTCGAGGTGCTCGGAGGCCTGGGTGAAGAAGGTGCCCCTGAAGGCCATATCTCCGCCAGGCTCGGTGACGGCGAGCTCGAGGTGCTGGCGCACGAGCTTGCCGCCGAGCAGCGAGGGCAGCCAGTGGCAGTAGGCGTCGCGGCCGACCGTGACCGTACGCGTCGAGACGTCGTGCACGTCGCCTGAGCCCCAATCTTGGAACTGCGCAAGGCGGCAGCGGGCGCCATCCTGCAGGTAGAGCTCGAATGCGCCAGCGTGCAGCGCCTGGCCCTCGAAGTCGCCTGCGAGGTCGTACTCGTGCAGCTTGAAGTCGCTGTGAGGCGCGCCGACGACGAGCGTGCGCCCGTACTGCGCGACGCCTGGGCCCTCGATCGCATAGACGATCTCGAAGGGGTCCTCGATCCTCAGGCCCGCTGGCACATGCAGGAAGGCGCCGCCGGTCCAGAATGCGGCATTCGCGGCCTCGAGCTTGTGCCTGTCGAGCGTCAGCCGCTTGCTGTACCAAGGGTTGAAGAGGTCAGGATGCCGCTCGGCGGCCTGCTCGAGCGAGCAGAGCACGACGCCACGCTCCGCAAGCTCTGGATCGAGCTCGACGTGCACGACGGAGCCGTCGAGCTGCACGATCCGTCCGGCGCGCTTGCGCTGAGGCAGTGTCTGCTCGACCACCTCTGGCAGTGAGCCGCCGTCGTCGTCCTGCTGTGAGTGGAGGCGCACTTCGAGCGCGTCGAAGTCAAGGTCCTCGAGGCTCGTCGTCCAGAAGCCAGAGCGCCGCCAGACTGGCAGCGAGGCGGACTCGAACGCCTGGAGCGCCGCCTCGCGCAGCTGTCCAAGCGTGCGTCCGTCCCCAGCGCCTTTGCCGGCCAGAGCCTCATAGAGCGTTGCCTCGCGGTGACGGCCAGGCTTCACCGCGACCACCCCACTCTCCCTATCCTCCTCAGCCATTTGCATCACCGCTCGCCTGGCCCGCAGCGACAGGCTGCTCGCCGAACTCACGACGAATTTCGTCGTAGCCCTCGCGCTCGAGACGTTCGACGAGCTCGACGCCACCCTCGAGCACGATCTTGCCCTCGAGCATGATGTGCACGAACTGCGGCTTTATGTAGTGCAGGATGCGCTGGTAGTGGGTGATGATCAACGCGCCAAGGCCCTGCTCCTCGTGCAGGCGCTGCACGCCTTCGGCGACGGTCTTCAGCGCGTCGATGTCGAGGCCTGAGTCGGTCTCGTCGAGGATCGCGATGTCAGGCTGCAGCATCGCCATCTGCAGGATCTCAGCGCGCTTCTTCTCGCCGCCGGAGAAGCCGTCGTTCAGGTGCCTCGAGGTGAACGAGCGGTCGACCTCGAGCAGCTCGATCGCGTGCTGGAGCTGGGTCCTGAACTCCTTCACCGAGATCGGCTCCTCGCGCTTCGCGTTCAGCGCCATGCGCAGGAAGTTCGCGACGGAGACGCCAGGGATCGCGACGGGGTACTGGAAGGCGAGGAAGAGCCCCGCCTGGGCGCGCTCGTGCGGCTCGGCGTCGGTGATGTCCTTGCCCTTGAAGACGATCTGGCCCTCAGTCACTTCGTAGGAGGGGTGGCCCAGCAGCGTGTTCGCGAGCGTCGACTTGCCAGAGCCGTTCGGGCCCATCAGCGTGTGGACCTCGCCCTTGCCGATCGAGAGGTCGACGCCCTTGAGGATCTCGCGCTCCTCGATGCGCACGTGCAGGTTCGTGATGGTGAGCTCGGCCATGGTCTCCTTCGTGTCTCAGACGGTTGTGGGTATGCGGCGCCGCTCCGCAGCCGTTTGCTTCGCGGCGCGGGATGGCGTGGCTGCTCGCGAAGCGGACTTCGCTGTCGCAGGTGCGATCAGGAGGTCGGCGAGCGTGGTCTCAAGCAGTGTGCGGACGATCGAGAGGCGGACCTTCGTCCAGAGCAGCTTCGTCGGGCAGATGTGGCTCGCATCGGACTCGCGTGAGCAGGTGATCGTCCCGTCGGCGTCCTGCGAGATGCACTCGATCGGCGCGATCGAGCCCTCGAGCGCCTCGACGACTTCGGCCATCGTGATCTGATCTGCGGGCCTGGAGAGCATGTAGCCCCCGCGCGAGCCCCTCTTGCTATCGAGCAGGCCGGCCTTGCGCAGCCGCGCGACGAGGTGCTCGAGGTAGGCGAGCGGCATGCCGTCGTGCTCTGCGATCTCCGCGAGCGGAATCACTGGATCTGCGCCCATTCCACCGCCGTCGGCCTGATCGCTCGCCCTGCGGGCCAGCTCGACCATCACGCGTACGCCGTACTCGGCCTTGGTGGAGAACATCATCGTCAGAATCCCTACCTGGGAGCTAGGGTATAGCAGGTGCTCGCTAGCTCAGGCGGCGACGCCGCGAGGCTCGCCCGACCTCGGCAGCGCGGCGATCATCTCAGCCGGCAGGATGGTCGAGGCGTCCCAGATCTCGAATCCCATGAGATGGCCATCCTCCGGATCTCGATCGATCAGCCCCCACGAGAACTCCTGGCTGGTCGAGCGCCCCTTCTCCAAGGAGATGAGCGCGATATCCACCTCAGGGTCATAGTGCAGGTGCGCTTCCATGTGAGCCTCCAGGGTATCGGGTGGGACTCAGCGGTCCCATACGCTGACTATCCGCGCCGAGGCGTTGCCGGCTCTGGACGGATGGTCATAAACGACTTCGAAGCGGCGTCCGTCGACGAGCAGCCCATCGAGTCGCCAGTCCGCGCGACCACGGTTGATCTTGCGGTTGGCGTGATGATCCTGGATCGCCCGCTCCACCATCGAGCGGTCGATCAACTTTTGGGTACACCGATCCTTGGCGTGGCTCGTCCAGATGAAGTGCCTGATTGGCATCTGCAGTCCTCGTGTCCAGGCGGTCATTGACGCAGCCGAGGAAGCTAGCCCGCGCTTGGGATGGTTCTCGCGGACGGGCTGGGATCGTGGCTATACTTTGTGAAGTACATGAATCCCGACAGCCGTTTAGGAGATTCGAGATGAGCACCTCGAGCGCGGATCTGCTGCGCGATGTCAAGAGCGAAATAGAAGAGGTGGACCCGACAGAGGTCCACGAGCTGATCGACGAGGGCGTCGTCGTGGTCGACGTGCGCGAGATCGAGGAGCTCGCCGCTGGGCACCTGCCAGGGGCCAAGCACGTGCCGCGCGCCTATCTGGAGTCGCGCATCGAGGGCGTCGTGCCCGACCGCGAGACCAACATCGTCCTCTACTGCGCCTCTGGTGTGCGCTCCGCATATGCGACCCGCACGCTCATACAGGACCTTGGCTATCGGCACGTGCGCTCGATGACGGGTGGGATCACGCTCTGGAAGGACAGGGGCTACGAGGTCGAGGTGCCAAAGGCCCTCACGCCTGAACAGCGCGAGCGCTATTCGCGGCACCTCTTGATCCCCGAGATCGGCAACGAGGGCCAGCAGAAGCTGCTCGACGCGAAGGTCCTGCTGCTTGGCGCCGGCGGCCTTGGCTCACCGACCGCGCTCTACCTCGCGGCCGCGGGCGTTGGCACGCTTGGGATCGTCGACGACGACGTCGTCGACCTCTCCAACCTGCAGCGCCAGGTGATCCACAACGGCGAGCGCATCGGCATGCCGAAGGTCGACTCCGCAGCTGAGGCGATCAGGGCCCTGAACCCTGACGTGAAGGTCGTGAAGCACCCCGTGCGGATTGGCTCAGAGAACATCATGGAGATCATCGAGGGCTATGACGTGATCGTCGATGGCGTCGACAACTTCCCGACGCGCTACCTGCTGAACGACGCGACGGTGCGCCTGAAGATCCCCGTAGTCTCTGCCTCGATCCTCGGCTTCGACGGCCAGCTCTCCGTCTTCAAGCCATACGATGGGCCCTGCTACCGCTGCCTCTTCAGGGAGCCGCCGCCGGCGGAGATGGCGCCCTCCTGCGGCGCGAACGGCGTGCTTGGCGTGCTGCCAGGCACGATGGGCCTACTGCAGGCGACCGAGGTCGTGAAGCTGATCCTTGGCATCGGCGAGCCCGCGATCGGCAGACTGCTGCTCTACGACGCCCTGGGGGCGACGCTGACCGAGGTGAAGGTCCACCGCGACCCTGAGTGCCCGATCTGCTCGCGCGACCCCTCCGAGATCACCGACGAGGAGATGGGCGTCTTCCCAGACTACGAGGCGTTCTGCGCCGCCGCTGGGTAGCCTGTCGCGGCGGCATCAACCTCACCAACGAACCCCTCCTAAGGAAACATGGCAAAGATCAAGATCCCCCCAGTGCTGCGCGCTTCGGTCGGCGGCGAGAAGGAGGTCTCCGCATCCGGAGGCAACGTCGGCGAGGTGCTCCAGGACCTCGTCGAGAGCTACCCGACGACGAAGACGCAGCTCTTCTCCGAGGACGGCCAACTGAACCGCTACGTGAATGTCTATCTGAACGACGAGGACGTGCGCGTGCTCCAGGGTCTGGAGACGAGCGTCGGGGAGTCCGACACGCTCGTGATCCTGCCGGCGATGGCCGGCGGACGCTGATCGGCTAGCTGGACGAGGCCGCCGCGGCGGCCTCGGGCGCGGCCGTCGTGTCGCCCGCCGCCGGCACGAAGCTCATCGCATGCTCTGCCAGGGCGGTGATCGTGAGGCTCGGGTTCACGCCGACGTTCGCAGGGATCACTGAGCCGTCGCAGACGAGCAGGTTCTCGTAGCCGAAGGCGTGCTGATGGGCGTCGACGACGCCCTCGGTCGCGTCGGCGCCGATCACCGCGCCGCCAAGGATGTGGGCGGTCGTTGGGATGTTGAAGAGCGCCTCGGTCACCGAGCTCTGGGCGACACCGCCAGTGCGCTTCGCGAACCACTCCGCGGCCTCGTTGGCAACGGGGATGAACGTCGGGTTCGGACGCTCAGGGTCCTGTTCGGTCTGCAGCCAGAAGGCTTTGAAGGGTCCCGTCCGCGGGCGCAGGGCCATCGCGTTGTCGAGCGTCTGCATCACGAGCACGATGATCGTGCGCTTCGACCAGTCGCTCGTGCGCAGCAGCTTCCAGAAGCGGCCTGGGTGCAGGGCGATCTGGCTGAGGAGCTTCAGCGGGCGCGTGAGGCGCGTGCCGTCTCCTGTCAAGAGCGTGTAGAGGCGCCGCATCGAATTGCCATCGTCGCCGTAGGTGACGGTCTCGATGTGGGTATGCGCGTCTGGGTAGATGCTCGAGGTGATCGCGACGCGCTTGATCAGGTCGTCGCGGTAGTCCTCAGGGACGGTGACGGCGAGGATCGCCTCGCTGTTCGTGCGCACGAGCTCCCCCAGCCGCTGCGAGAGCCGCGGCAGCGAGCCTTTGATCCTGCAGCGCTGCAACAGCTTGTTCGTGCCAAGCGGGCCAGCGGAGACGACTACGCCGCGCGCATACTGCACGCGTCGTTCCTTGCGCAGCCAGGCGCCTGAGCGCACGCTTTCGATCTCGTAGCCATCGCTGCCGTCGCCCTTGCCAAGCGGCCTCACGTCGATCACGGTGCGTTCGGGGCTGATCAGGGCGCCGCGCTTCTCCGCGAGGTAGAGGTAGTTCTTCACGAGCGTGTTCTTCGCGCCATGGGGGCAGCCGACCATGCAGCGCCCGCAGAGCTTGCAGCCTGTGCGGTCAGGGCCCTCGCCGTCGAAGAACGGGTCTGGGGCGGTCTTGCCTGGCTCGCCGAAGTAGACGCCTACAGGCGTCTTTTTGTAGGTGTCGCCGACGCCGAGCTCCTCGCCGAGCTCGCGCAGCAGCTGGTCGGCGGGGTCGTCGTGCTCGTTCATCGTCACGCCAAGCATCCGTTGCGCTTCGACGTAGTGCGGGCTCAGCGAGCTCTCCCAGTCCTCGATGCTCGCCCACTGGCGATCCTCGAAGAACGCCTTTGGCGGCACGTAGAGCGTGTTCGCGTAGCCAAGGCTGCCGCCGCCGACGCCACAGCCTGAGACGACCGCGACGTCCTTGAAGTTGCTGATCCTGAAGATGCCCTTCATCCCCAGGAAGGGCCGCCAGAAGTAGCGCCTGAAGTCGCCCGTCGACTTTGGGAAGTCATGGTCGGCGAAGCGCCTGCCGCACTCGAGCACGCTCACCCTGTAGCCCTTCTCGGAGAGCCGCAGCGCCGAGACGCTGCCGCCAAAGCCGGAGCCGATGACGATCCAGTCGAAGTCGAATTGACGCTCTGAGCCCATGCCTGCTCCTCGGTAGTGCGCCGGCGGCGCCAGGCGCGACAGTCACTCAGAGCTTAGTGGCCTGCGGCTCCGCGGTGCCTGCTCAGGCCGTCGCCGCGAACAGCCCTGAGCCGACCCAGTCGCCTGAGTGGCGTGACCCAGGCGGCGCGAAGTAGTAGCCGCCGCCGAAGGGCGTGATGTAGTCGATCATCGGCTCTTCCAGGAGCCGCTTCTGGACAGTTTCGAATTGGCGTGCGATGTCCTGGTTGAAGGCGACGAAGATCAGCCCCTGGTCGAGCTGCCCGGCCGAGCTGAAGCCACGCTGGTAGTTGTAGGGGCGGCGCAGGATGCGCTGGTCGAAGCTCGTCTCCGTGCGGGGATTGGCGAGGCGCATGTGGGCGTTGAGCGGGATTCGCTTGCCATGCGGGTCGCTTGCGAGGTCGGGGTCCTCGAACTCGCTCGTTCCGCCGAGCGGCGCCCCTGAGTCGCGGTAGCGGCCGATCATCCGCTGCTGCTCCGCAAGCCCGACCCTGTCCCAGAATTCGATGTGCATCGCAATCAGGCGCACGACCTGGAAGCTGCCGCCCGCGGTCCAGGCCGTCGCGGCGTTCCTCGCCCCGCCATTCGTCGCCCCGCTCGACTCAGGCACCCAGACGAGGCGCTTCATCAACGCTTCGTCGCTTGGGTCAGGGTTCGCGGTGCCGTCGCGGAAGGCGAACAGGTTGCGTGGCGTCGAGCGCGGCGTCGGGCCGCGCTTTGCGCCCTTGAAGCCGTCCATCGTCCAACGCAGCTGCAGGTTGCCGTTCACGCTGCGCAGCAGCTCGCGCAGCGTGTGCGCAGCGGTGTCCCGCTGTCCTGAGCAGATCTGCAGCAGCACGTCGCCGCCACACTGCGACTCGTCGAGATCGTCGATCGAGAACGGCCGCATCGGCTTCAACCCGTGCGGCAGGCCCTTCGCAAGGCCGTAGCGGCCGTCGAACAGACTCGATCCGAACGCGATCGTCACCGTCAGGTTGTCTGGGTCGTTGACGGGTCCAAGCACACCCGAGTCGAAAGCGGCTTCGTCGGTCGTGCGCGTCGGATAGGCGCCGCCATGACAGAGCTCCCGCGCGCGTAGAGAGAGCGCCTGCAGCGCCTCCTGCAGGGTGAGGCGGCTTGGCGCGATCGCGTCTAGCGCCGCAAAGGTCGCCTGGGCGGGCGCCTCGTTCACGATCCCCGCCTGGTGCAGCCCGTCGAAGGGCACGACACTGTGCAGCGCGTCGTAGTTGGCCTGCCGCTCGATCGTTTCCTGATCTGGCTGTGCCTCCGCGACGCCTGAGCGCTCCAGCGAGACACCGCCAAGCGCGCCGAGCCCGACTCCGCCGAGCGTCCCCAGCGCACGTCCGACGAACTGCCTGCGGTCGAGCTGGCTCATCCCTGCTGTCCCTGTCGTTGCTCGCGCTGCTGTTCGCGCAGCGTCGGAATCGGCTCGGGCAGGTGCACCGCGAGCTGCTCTGGTATCGCGCTCAGCGCCTGCAACGTCGCGCTCAGCGTGCCGTCGAGCTGCTCGTTCTCGTACTGCGTGAGCTGGGAGACGGTCGGCCAGCTGCCGTGATGCCTCGCGCGCAGCCTGCGCAGCACGCGTTTCAGCTGCGCGAGGTAGTAGCCCACCGGTCCGACGGCGCTCTGCCCGTGCAGCAGGCGGCGCATCGTCGCCAGCACCGTTTCGGTCGCAACGACGGCCGCGGCGGTCGCGGCAACCCCGTCGCCGCTGTAGGGAACGGCGTCGCCGCTGAGGAAGTCGCGCTGCGCGTCCTCGAGGATCTCATGCGCTCTGCGGGCATATTCTTTCGGCGTGATGCGCACCGTCTCAACGACGCCGCGCAAGCGCTGCACGTCGGTTTCGAGCAGCCGCAAGCTTGGCAACAGCGAGGCCGGCGCAGCGCCGCGCCAGAGCCCGTATTCGAGCTTGTGCAGGCCAGTGAAGTGGGGGTCGCGCACGCCGCGTGGCAGCGTGGACGCGGTCCCGTCGATCTCGCCGTCGAGCGTCGGAAACAGGCCGTAGACCGCACCGAGTCGCAGGTAGCGCGTGAAGGCTGCGAGCCACGCCTGCTTCGATGCGGCGCGATCGCCCGTTCGCAGGTCGGCCCCGAGCGTCTGTAGTTGCCTTGTAAGCACTGTGAGTTGACGCTCGGCGTAGGCGCGGTAGGCATCGATCGGCCCTCTGAATTTCTGTGGCGAGATCGGCTGGTCTTCGGGGTTCGGCGGCGAGCCCGCGGCGACGTTGCCTTCCTGCTGCGCGATCCGCTGTGAGTAGCGCTTCGCCTTGCTCGAGATGTGCTCCTCTTCGGCGAACGATGTGACATGTAAACGTTGACTGTGGTCTTCGCCGCCGCCAACTCCGATCGCGGTGAGCGCCACGAAGGCGAGCAGCGCCGCGAGTGCGGCGGCCGCGAGCACGACGATGCCGCGCCGGGTGAATGCCGGGATCTGCAGTGACATGCTTCGCGCAAGCTAGACCGCTGCTCTCATCAAGCTGTTATCTCTCGGTGAAAGACGATGTGAAGCCATGGTCATTGCCAGGTTAAATTTTTATAGAGATGGGTGGGGTTGCCGCAGAGATTGGGGCGCTCTTGCAGATCTCTCGGGCGTGTGGCGTCGCGCTCCTGCGTTCACCGATCGGTAACGAGCTTGTCACGGATTGGCAACCATGCGCATCACGAGCGCGAGCGAGCATCCTTGCGCGCCGTCGTGAAGAGCGGCAGGCGGCGCCCATCGACACGCCGCTCGCTGTCTAGGAGGCGCTTTGCGAAATCGCAAGATCCTCATGGGAGGGCTCGGCGGCGTCATCGCCGCCGCAGCCGCTGCCGTGAGCCTCGGCATGGCCGGAGCAGAAACCCCTGAAGCCCCGACGAAGACGCCGATCAAACACGTCGTCGTGATCTTCGACGAGAACATCTCGTTCGACCACTACTTCGGCACCTACCCCTACGCGGCCAACCCCCAGGGCGAGCCGAAGTTCGTCGCGGCGCCTGGCACCCCGAGCGTCAACGGCCTGACTGACGGTGGGCTTGGCGGAGCATTGCTGACCGACAATCCGAACGAACTGAACCCAGAGCGCCTCGACCGCTCGCAGCCGATCACCTGTGACAACAACCACGATTACACGCCAGAGCAGGAAGCCTTCGACGGCGGCCTGATGGACAAGTTCGTCCAGGACACTGCGGGTGAATTCAGCACGGTCACAGAACCCTGCCCGAAGCCGGTCGTGATGGACTACTACGACGGTAACAGCGTTACGGCGCTATGGAACTACGCCCAGCACTACGCCCTCAACGACGAGTCCTTCGGGACGACGTTTGGCCCCTCGACGACGGGCGCGCTCAACCTGATCTCAGGCCAGACGCATGGCGCCTCGCCCGAAATCACCGGTGAGGTTGAAAACGGCACCGACATCGGCGACAAAGACCCCTTCTACGACGACTGCAGCAGCACCAGCAGGATCAAGATGGAAGGCCCGAACATCGGCACGCTGATGAACGGCAAGGGCGTTACCTGGGGCTGGTTCCAGGGCGGCTTCGCGCCGAGCAGTCACAAGGAAGGCAAGCCAGTCTGCGGCTCGAAGCACACGAACGTCGCGAACGTCGAAGTCGAAGACTACAGCGCCCATCACGAGCCGTTCCAGTACTACGCGGCAACCTCCAACCCCGAACACCTGCCGCCAAGCGCGACGAATCAGATCGGTACTACAGAACAGGCCAACCACCAGTACGACATCTCCGACTTCAAGGCGGCGCTGGAAGCAGGCGTGATGCCTGACGTGTCGTTCCTGAAGCCGCCGAAGTACGAGGACGGCCACGCAGGCTACTCAGACCCACTCGATGAACAGCGCTGGCTCGTGGAAACGATCAACGAGATCCAGGAATCGAAGTATTGGTCCTCGACCGCGATCGTCATTGCCTATGACGACTCAGACGGCTGGTATGACCATGTGATGCCGCCGATCGAGCGTTCCTCGGAATCGGCGAGCGATGCGCTCAACGGCAAGGGCGTCTGCGGCAGCCATGCGAAGGAAGAAATCGCCCATGCGGCGGCAGAAGAAGAAGAATTCCAGAACGACCGCTGCGGCCTTGGCCCGCGGCTGCCGCTGCTCGTGATCTCCCCCTACGCGAAGCAGAACTACGTCGACGACACGGTCACCGACCAGACCTCGATCATCAGGTTCGTCGAGGAAAACTGGAGCCTTGGCGCGCTTGGCGACGGCTCCGCCGACGCTGAAGCGGGCACGCTCGACAACATGTTCGAATTCAACGGCAGCAAACGGGCTGCGAAGCTCGACCTCAACGAAGTCACCGGCGAGCCCGAAGCCGACGCTAAGCCAGGGCAGCTGCCGATGACCAACGTGCCAGCTGGGGGCTACCCCGAAGAAGCCGGCGAAAACGAAGAAAGCTGGGAAGAAGAAGCCGCTGAAGAAGGCGGCCAGGGCAATGAAGGCGGCCAGGGCAACAAAGGCGGCAATGGCAACAAAGGCGGCAACGGCAACAAAGGTGGGCAGGGCAATGAAGGCCCATGGGGCGGCAAAGGCAAAAGCCACGTCTCGCTGAGCTGCCACGTCGGTCACAGGGGCAAGCAGCTCGTCGTCGGCTGTAGCTCGACGGGCACGAAGGGCGAGCGCTCCTCGCTGCGGCTGCGCCTCCAGCGCGGTGGCAAGCTCTACGCCAACCAGCAGGTCAACATGAACGACGGCAAAGCAAGCGTCGTCGTGCATCCGGCGAAGACGCTGAAGAAGGGCCACTACACGCTGCGCCTCGCGTTCGACAGCGCGGCGCTCGACCAGAGCGGCCAGCTCATCGCCCAGCACAAGGCGATCAGCATCGGCTGATCGCGCAGGGCGAGGATGAGGACGGATCGAGGGCGCCCCTGCGTGGGCGCCCTCGCCGTCTTCGCTCCCGTACGCCGCTGGGCCTGATTCTTGCCGCTGCCAACCTGCTTCGACGCGGCTCCGCCGGCTCGCCGCCACCACGCTATATTTCGTGAAGTAATGGCTATCGAGGGTCTAAAGCACAGGCCGTCAGGGGGCCGCTGCGCGGACATCGTGCAGTCGATCGGCAACACGCCGCTCGTCGAGCTGAAACGGCTCTCGCCCAAGCCTGGCGTGAAGATCTGGGCGAAGCTCGAGTCGCGCAACCCGACGGGCTCGGTGAAGGACCGGGTCGCCAGGGCGTTGATCGAAGACGCGGAGGAGAAGGGCGCGCTGCGCGAGGGTCAGACGATCCTCGAGCCGACCTCTGGCAACACTGGCATCTCGCTAGCGATGATCTGCTCGCGCAAGGGCTACCCGCTCAAGGTCGTGATGCCTGAGAACGTCACGCCTGAGCGCACGCAGCTGCTGCAGATGTATGGCGCTGAGATCGTCTACTCCGAGGGCTCGAAGGGCTCCAATGGCGCTGTCGAGCTTGCGCTGCAGATGAGCCAGGAGGACTCCTCCTACTACATGCCCTACCAATACGGCAACGAGGCGAACCCCAACGCCCACTACAACGGCACCGCGCTGGAGATCCTCGAGGAGCTCGACGAGGTCTCCGCGTTCGTCGCAGGCCTTGGCACCGGCGGCACCCTGATGGGCAACGGCAGGCGTCTGAAGGAGGCTTTTGGCGACGCGGTGCGGATCGTCGCCGCGGAGCCGATGCAGGGCGAGCCCGTCCAGGGGCTGCGCTCGCTCGACGATGGCTTCATCCCGCCGATCATCGACATCTCGCTGCTAGACCGCAAGATCTTCGTCACCAACAGCGACGCGATCATCTGGACGCGCAAGCTGCTCGAGGAGGAGGGCATCTTCGCCGGCGTCTCCAGCGGTGCGATCGCGCGTGTCGCGGTCCGCATCGCGAACGAGCTCGACGAGGGCAACGTCGTCTTCATCGTCGCCGACGACGGCTGGAAGTACCTTTCCAGCGGTATCTACACGCGCCCGCTCGAGGAGATCGAGAACCTCGACTCCACCGTCTGGTGGTAGTTCCTTAGCATCGCTGAGACCATGCAGATCCCACAGGAGCTGGTCGAAGAGATGGTTGCGCACGCGCTCAGGGACGCGCCAAACGAGTGCTGCGGTCTCGTCGCGGTCGCCGCTGCCGAGGACGGCGGCGTCAGGCGCGCCGCGAAGGTGCAGGCCACAGAGAACGTCGTCGCCAGCCCGCTGCGCTTCGAAATCGACGGCCTTCAGGCCTATCGCACGATCGAGCAGTTCGAGCAGGAAGGCCTCCAGCTTGGGGCGATCTACCACTCGCACACACGCAGCAAGCCCTATCCCTCCCAGACGGACATCAACTTCGCAAGAAGCTGGCCAGGGATAGAGTGGGTCATAATCGGCGTCGCAGATCGCGAGCGACCGGAGGTCCGCTCATATCTGATCGACGGGGCAGAGGTGAAGGAGATCGCCAGCTGAGCAGCAGCGAGCCTGACGGCGCGCTCGTCTGCCCACACTGCGGTGCAGCGTTTCCCGCCACGGAGCGCTTCTGCGATGCCTGCGGCCTGCCGCTCGTGCACGCGACCCACGCCGCCGCGGGCCTGCCCGACGACGGCGCCCCCGAGCCGTGGGAGGAGTCATCGTCGTCGACGAGCGCGCAGCGACGCATCGCCCGCAAGATCGATCCGCGCTACGCCGAGGGCGAGCCCGTGAAGGCGATCGGCGCCCGCAACCAGACCGAGGCGGAATTCATCCAGAACCTGCTGCTGGAGGAGGGCATCCCCAGCATGCAGCGGCGTGCTCGCGGCTTCGACGTGCCCGACTTCCTCGCCGCTGGCCCACGTGAGGTGCTCGTGCCCGAATCCGGGCTGGCCGCGGCCCGCGAGGTCCTGCTGCAGAGTGAGCTGCTCGACCCCAACTCAGCCGCGCGCAGCGCGAGGCCGCCAAGCTGGAAGCTGCTCGCCTGGCTGCTGGGCGCGCTCCTGCTCCTGGCGCTCATCTTCGAGCTCGCCCTGCAGTGATGACGCCGCTCAGCGGAATGCTAGACGAGTGCGGGGGCGCCGGCTGAGCGGGTAATCGCCTCGATCTCCTCGGCGGCGCGCTCGAACTCTTCGTCGGAGAGCACGGGGGTGCCCTCGAAGGGGAGGTCCCGCTGCAGCTCCAGCCAGGAGCGGCAGCCGATGTACTCGTCCTTGATCTTCACCGTCACTGGGCGCGGGATGCGATAGGTGCGCAGCAGCAGGACGTGCAGGGGGTGGCGGCGCTTCCAGGAGAGGCGCTTCTCGGCGTAATCGGTCGTCCAAACGTAGAAGGGCGCGAGCGCGTCGACGCAGCGTGGGTCGGTGACCGTGAAGTGTCCGGCGACTTCGGCCCAAGCCCTGATCCTCACCCTGTCTGGCTGCTGCACTGCGTTTGGCAGGCGGAAGTCGTCGACTGACGGCTCGCCGTCGCTCCACACGCCTTCCTCGAGCGCCCTGCGCAGCTCTGGCCTGTGCGACTCGCGCACGAGGTCGTTGCACTGGTGGTCGAAGGTTGGGTAGAGGAAGAAGCGCTCGTGCTCGAGCTCGAAGTGCTTTTCGGGCTCGTGAATACCGCCCTTGCGTAGGGTGATCAACTGCTCGCCTTCTGCGAGCGCACGGACGGTGACCGCCCATTCCTTTAGAGCTACTGGCATGGTGAGGTGTGAGGTTGTTGCAGACCTGATTGGGAGGCTCTGCCCAGAGACTGGACCCCGGGCCGACCCCTTAAAGATACGAAATCCGAGCGAAAATCCCAAATCCCCTGCAAATGGGCGGTTTTTTGGGCGAACTACGGATGGGGTGCAGGCCGGTGGCAGGCGAGGGCGGAGGTAGGGAGAAGCAAGGTCGAAGGTCAGTCCGAAGTCGCGCCCATGCCGCCGCCTCCGGGTGTTTCGATGCGCAGCGCATCGCCGGGTCTGAGCGTGCCTGACACCTTCGGCGCAAGCTCCCGAGGCGGGGTCTGAGGGCCCTCTGGCGAAGCCGCCGGTATCAGGAGATTGCGGCCACACGCGCCGCTCTCGCCGCCTGCGGCGCCAGGCGGAGCGTGACGGCGCCGCTCGGTGATCAGCGAGAAGGACATCTCCTGCAGCGCTTCGAGCTCACGGATCACGCCGTCGCCGCCGCGGTGGCCACCGCCGCGGCCGGAGCTGCCTGAGTCATCGGGGCTGCTCGAGCTATCCCGGCCGCCTGAGCCGCCTGAGCCGCCTGAGCCGCCTGAGCCGCCTGAGTCGCCTGAGTCGCCTGAGTCGCCTGAGCCGCCTGAGCCGCGTCGCAGCGCATAGCTGCGCACGCGCAGCGGTAGCTCCCGCTCCAAGGCCTCGACGGGCGTGTTCAGCGTGTTGCTCATCGTCACATGGACGCCACTTGGCCCGTCCGCGTCGACGCAGGCGCCTTGGCCGCCGCCGATCGTCTCGTAGTAGGCGAAGCGCTCGTTGCCAAGCGTGAGGTTGTTCATCGTGCCCTGGCCAAGCGCATGCCCGAAGGCCGCGAGCACGAGGTCGGCGATGCGCGAGGAGGTCTCGACGTTGCCCGCCGCGACCGCTGCGCCAGGCAGGGCGTTCAGCAGGCAGCCGCGGGGCGCGACGATCTCGATCGGGCGCAGCGCCCCCGTCGAGGGCGGCAGCTCAGGGTCGGTCAGCACTCGCACCGCGAACGCGCAGGCAGAGCGCGTGACCGCGAGCGGGCAGTTGAGATTGCCCTCGTGCTGCGGTGCGCTGCCACTGAAGTCGAGCCGCAGGCGGTCGCCGAGGACGCGCGCCGTAAGTCGCAGGCGCAGATCGCCGTCCTGCGCCTCGAGCACGTCCTCGGCATGGCGCACGCCGTTTGGCAGCGCCTCGATGCAGGCGCGCATGCGCCGCTCGGCGTAGGCGAGCACAGCGGCGGTCCCCTCCTGCAGGCGCTGCACGCCCATCCGTCCCGCAAGCTCGGCGAGGCGCCGTACGCCAACCGCGTTCGCGGCAAGCTGGGCGCGCAGGTCCGCGCGGCGCTGGTCGGGTCCGCGCATCTGCGCGACGAGCTGCTCCACGGTTCCTGGCAGCAGCGGTTGCGGCGCGATCACGACGCCCTCCTCCGCCAGCGTCCTGCTGTCTGCCGGCATCGATCCAGGCGTGCGGCCGCCGACGTCGGCGTGATGGGCCCTGCTCGCCGCGAAGCCAAGCAGCGAGCTGGGGCGCGACCGTCGGCCGGATCCCAGCGGCGATCCTGCGCGGGATCCCTGCTCGGTGGCGAAGACAGGCGTGATCACCGTGATGTCAGGCAGGTGCGTGCCACCCGCGAATGGGTCGTTGAGGATCCAGGAGAGGCCTCGCTCGTGACGCTCGCCAAGCACTGCCGCAACGGCGTCGGGCATCGAGCCGAGGTGCACGGGAATGTGCTCCGCCTGCATCGTCATCTCGCCGTCAGCGTCGAACAGCGCCGTCGAGCAGTCGCGGCGCTCCTTGATGTTCGGCGAGTGCGCCGACCTGATCAGCACTGCGCCCATCTCCTCGCAGGCTGCCGCGAGGGCTCCTGACATCACCTGCAGCTCGATTGGGTCGAGCGTCATCGCTCGCCTGCTTCTGCGTCGAGCACGATCGTGCCATGGGCGTCGATTGAGCCAGACCAGCCAGGCGGCACGAACAACGTCGCCTCGGGCAGCGGACAGACCGCAGGTCCGACGATCGCACTCTGTTCGTCCGCGGGCGGCGCGGCGAGGCGCAGCTGCGGGGCGGCGCCGAGCGCCGAGACGCGCAGCGTCACGAGCTCGATCTCGGCGTGCTCGTCGCGATGGCCGTAGCGCCGCTCGTGCTCTTCCGCGAAGGCGCTTCGCAGCGAATCCGGGCTCGCATCTGGACCGGCTTCGATCGGCAGCTCGAAGGACTGCCCCAGGTAGCGCAGCTCTGCGCGGATTCGGATCTCCGCGGCCTGCTCGCCCAACTCCGAGATCGCGCGCTCGATCAGGGGTCGCCGCTCTACATCCAGCCGCTGCGCGTCGAGCTCGCGGCCGCTCAGCAGCACCGTCCTTGCGACATCGCGCCGCGGCGCGGCGGCGGCGAGGCCGAGCGCGCAGAGCACGCCGGAGGCGCTGGGGCAGAGCACGCGCGGGATGCCAAGCTCCGTCGCGAGCGCGGCGGCGTGCAGAGGGCCCGCACCGCCGAAGCACATCAGGCTGAGGCTGCGTGGGTCGACGCCGCGCTCGACGCTCATCACGCGCAGCGCGCCAAGCATCTCGAGCTCCGCGATTCGCACGATCCCCGCGGCGCAGGCGAGCAGATCGAGCCCGAGCTGTTGCGCGAGACCCGCCACCGCTTGCTCCGCTGCGTCGCGGTCGAGCACGAGGCCTCCCGCGAGCGGTTGCTCCGTAGGCAGCCTGCCTAGCAGCAGGTTGGCGTCGGTGACGGTCGGCTGCTCGCCGCCGAGCCCGTAGCAGGCGGGGCCTGGGTCGGCGCCTGCGGAGCGCGGTCCGACGCGCAGTGCGCCGCCCTCGTCGCGCCAGGCGATCGAGCCGCCGCCGGCGCCCACCGTGTGGATATCGAGCGACGGCAACGCCAGCGGCCTACCCGCGATCTCGCGCCCCGCGGTCTCGGCGATCCTGCCGTCGAGGATCAGGCACACATCGCAGGAGGTACCGCCCATGTCGAGGCAGAGCAGGTTGCGCTCACCCGCGAGATCCGCGAGCAGCAGCGCGCCTCCAACTCCGCCCGCAGGGCCAGAGAGCACAGTCAGCGCGGCGTGTGAGGCGGCCGTCTCGGCGTCGATCAGGCCGCCGGAAGACTGCATGATCTGTGGTGCGGGCAGCGCCGCGGCCTGCGCGCCGTCGCTGAGCTGGCGCAGGTAGCCGGCGAGCAGCGGCGAGAGTGCCGCGTCGATCTCGGTCGTGGCGGCGCGCTCGTACTCGCGAAAGGTGCCGACGAGCTCGTGCGAGAGCGTGACGTGCACGTCTGGCAGCGCCTCTGTCAACAGCTCGCCAAGCAGCAGCTCGTGCTCAGGATGGGCGTAGGAGTGCAGCAGCGCGATCGCGACCGCTTCGGGCTTCGCCTCGCGCAGCTGTGCGACCAGCTCGGTGGCGACCTGTCTACTCAGCGGGCGCAGCGGTCCCTGCGGGGTCATCCGCTCAGGCACGGCGAAGCGCAGCTCTGGCTTGACCAAGGGTCTTGGCGGTGCCGCGCAGAGCCTGTAGAGCTCGGGGCGCGCCTGCCTGCCGAGCTCGATGACGTCGGTGAAGCCCTCTGTCGCGAGCAGCGCGGTGCGCGCTGCCCTGCCCTCGAGCAGGGCATTGGTCGCGACGGTCATGCCATGCGCGAAGCGCTGCAGCGAGGAGGCGGCGTCTGCGTCGCCGGGCGCCGCCTGATCGCCAGGCGCTGTCGCATCGCTAGGCGCTGTCGCATCGCCAGGCGCTGTCGCATCGCCAAGCACAGCCGCGACGGCCGCGAGCACGCCAACGGACTGGTCCTTGGGCGTGCTCCTCACCTTCGCACTGCGCACGGAGCCATCGGTCCGCACGAGGACCGCATCCGTGAACGTCCCACCTACGTCGACGCCGAGCAGCACCGACGGGAGGGTACGCCTGGGCAGGAAGCTCCACCTGCCTCCACGCTTCCACCCGCCTCCGCGCTTCGCGGGGAGGCGCCCCTATGCGACGGCGAGCTCTCGGTCCTCGGTGTCTGCGAGATGCTGGTGCGAAGGGCAGTAGCCGTTTTGCGGCAGCGGCACGCGCTGACAGGCCTCGCCCTTGCGCGTCGTCGCCCTGCACTGCAGCGGCTTGCCGCTCACGGCCATGTAGGCGGCGACTGGGTGCTCGGTGAGGTAGCGCTGGGCAAGGTCGATGTAGCGGCAGACGACCTCGTAGACGCGCTCCTGGGCGCTCATTGGGAAGTAGATCCTGATGTCCGCGAACAGCGTCCTAGCTGGCTTCGCGAAGTAGTAGCGGTCGGTTGCAAGCCTTTCGACGGTGGTCTCGCACGCGCTGAGGACGTGCTGATGGCTGTCGAGCAGCCCTGTGCCTGGCCCTGGTTCGGCTAGGTGTGGGGCAAGCTCGCGGTAGATGGCTCGACTGAACTGATACATGGCGACCCCTCGCCTTTCATGGATTTCCTGACCAAGCTGCTGAAAGCGCCACCCTCCTCCGGCAGAGATCGAAATCGCCTCGCACCATCCCGTCTCTCCAACACCGGATGCGGGCAGAAGGATCGAATTCGTCACGCCACGCTCTTGCGGAGCGCAACTGACACTTTCGTGCCCGATATGAAGCGCAAGCTAAGGAAACTGTTAAGCCACGGTTAAATGAACGCTGCTGACAAGCCCACTTTCCTGGACGCAGCGCGAGATCTGGCTTAACGCAGGCTCAGTCTACAGCCACTTCTCCCACGAGAGCGCACCTTTGGCGTCCAGCACGGCGTGCATGCGCTCGAAAGAGCCCTCTGGCTGCGGGTGGTCTGTCCTGCTGTGGACGCCCCTGCTCTCCTGTCGCGCGAGCGCGCAGCGCGCGATCAGCCGCACGAGCGGGTGTGCCTCGCCCGTGAGCGCCTCCAGGCCCTCGACGTCGCGCTCGATGCCTGCGTTGCGCCAGAGCGCTTCCCTGGTCGCGTGCGCGACCGCGGGCATGCCATTCGAAAGTGGCTGGTTGGTCGGATGCTCGGTGGCGGGTGCGCCGTCCGACCCGGCCACCGCCGGCTCGTTGGGTTGCGACTCCCCACGCGTGCCCGCAGGCTCCTCGTCGTCGAGGGCGGCATTTACGGCCCTGTAGGCGAAGACAAAGCACTCGCTCAGCGAGTTGGACGCGAGCCTGTTCGCGCCGTGTAGGCCTGTGCAGGCCGCCTCGCCGACTGCATAGAGCCCTCGCACCGTCGTGCGCGCATGCAGGTCGGTGACGATGCCGCCGATCATGTAGTGCGCCGCAGGGGAGACGGGGATCAGCTCGTGCGCGGGGTCGACGCCTGCGTCGCGCAGCGCGGCGACGACGTTCGGGAAGAGCGTCTGGTCGATCGCGCGCATGTCGAGCCCGACTGAGCTTGCTCCCGTCTCGGCCAGGCGCGTCGCGATCGCGCGTGAGACCTCGTCGCGGGGCGCGAGCTCGTCGACGAAGCGCTCGCCGCTGCTGTCGTGCAGCGTCGCACCCTCGCCCCTGATCGCCTCGGTGATGAGGAAGCCTTCGCGGCCCTGCACGCCGATCACCGCGGTTGGATGGAACTGCACGAGCTCGAGGTCGGCGAGCTTCGCGCCGGCGGCTTGCGCGAGCAGCAACCCTGTTCCCACCGATCCTGGAGGGTTGGTCGTGCGTGCCCAGAGCGCTGCGGCCCCGCCTGTGCAGATCGCGACTGAACGTGCCCTCAGCGACCTGCCATCGGCACAGGCGACGCCGACGCAGCGGCCCTCCTGCATCAAGAGCTGTGTCACGCGTGCGCCATCGCCCTCGATCACCGCGATGCGCGCATCGGCAGCGGCGAGTGCGGAGAGCTGGCGGAGCATGCGCCTACCCGTCGCACTGCCCCCTGCGTGGACGATGCGCCGCACTGAGTGCCCGCCCTCGAGGCCGAGCGCGAGCTGCCCGAAGCGGTCGGCGTCGAAGCTGAGGCCAAGCGCGAGCAGTTCCTCGAAGCGCTCTGGCGCCTCACGCACGAGCACCTCGGCGGCGGAGGTCCTCACGGCGCCACGCCCTGCGCGCTCGGTATCGGCGAGATGGCGCTCCAGCGAGTCTTCTGGCGAGAGCGCCGCCGCGAGCCCGCCCTGGGCCCAGTAGCTCGCAGTGTGGGCGAGCGGCGCCGCGGAGATGAGCGCCACCGAAGCGCCTGCGCGCGCGGCGCAGATCGCCGTGTAGAGGCCTGCGGCGCCGGCGCCAAGCACTGCGATGTCGAACACGCCTGCGGCTGACGGCTCTGGCGCGCGGCGTAACCGCCACCGGCTGGTGCTCATCCGGCGAGCTTCACCAATGAGGCGATCAGGACGCCCAACGAGACGATCACGATCGCCGCGAGCAGCGTGACGGGCAGCCACCAGCGCGGCGTCGCGGCGAGACGAGTGCGCGCTGCTGCGCCACAGGTCAGGCACCAGTCCTGTGAGGAGCTCAGCGCAGAGCCGCACAGCGGACAGCGCTCGACGATGGGCGCTGGCTCGGAGAGCGGAATGCCCGCCTGGGCCGGCGCGGTGCTCATCGCTTGGCGTCGTCCTTGCGCTCAGGGGGGCGCCCAAGCTCGCTCGAACGGCCTTCCTCGCTGTCTGGGCGGACGATCTGCGTGATGTCGCTGTCGTCCTCGCCGGGCTGCTTCGGCGTGGGCACGGCCGAGAACGCCTGGGTTGGCTGCATCGTGCTCGAAGGCCGCGAGAGCGGCTGCGCCGAGGCAGGCGGCGCAGTTGGTGCTGCAGCGGGCGGCGGCACGGCTGGAGCTCTGGTTGTCGCGGCGGATGTCGGGGGGGTCGGCACGGAAGCCTGGCTGCCTGCCGCGTGAGCCTGGGTTCCGGGGGCGTGAGCCGGGGTTCCGGGGGCGTGAGCCGGGGTTCCGGGGGCGGGAGCCGGGGTGCTCAGGGCGTGAGCCTGGGTGCTCGGGGCGTGAGCCTGGGTGCTCGGGGCGGGAGCCGGGAAGGCCGGAGACGCGGCGGCGGCCTGGGCGGGCGCAGCCGGCGCGGGGGCGACTGGCATCGGAACGCTTGGCATCGGCGCGCCTGGTGCAGGGGCGATCGGCGCCGGCGCCGCGATCGGCCGCTCGTCCTGGCGCACGGGTAGGCCACATGCGGGGCAGTAGCGGTCGAAGCTGCCATGGATCGCCGCGCAGCGCGGGCAGGCGGAGACGCCCGCCTCGCGCAGCACCGTCAGCGGCGTGCGCTGTCTCAGCGCCGCTTCGAGGGCGCGCAGCTCTGTGTCGATCCTGCCAAGCGTCGCGAGCTTCGCCTGCACGACGTCGTCGTTGCGCTGCCCAAAGCGGTGCAGGTCGAAGACGAGCCCGCCAAGGTCGCGGTAGGCGAGCTCGCGCGCCGCGCGCAGGAAGCGGGCGCGGCGGCGGATGTGCCCGCGCGCAAGGAAGCCAGGCTCCGCTGGGGGCTGTGGCGGTAGCGCCAGCGGCCCGGTCTGCTGCTCTGGCCCACCTTGCTGCTCTGGCCCACCTTGCTGTTCTGGTCGGCCCTGTTGCTGTCCGTCCTGCTGCTGCCCGCCCTGCTGTTGCTCTGGTCCGCTCGGCCGTTGCGCGGCTGCGCCCGACTGCTGCCCTCCCGACTGCTGCCCTGCAGGTTGCTGTTGCGTGGGCGGCTGCTGTGCAGGTTGCTGTTGCGCCGATGGCGACTGCGGCGAGCCCGCCTGAGAGGTCTCGGCAACCGCTGGGGCGTTCACCTTCGTCTCCTGCTCGCTTGCGGGCTGCGCCTCGCTGGCGGCAGGCCGCTCTCCTCGGAAGATCCGCACCATCGATGAATGCTAACCGCTCCGCTGGGCGTGTTTGTGGATACGACCGCCGTTCGCGGCCAGCGTCTCGCGCCAGGCCGCTGCCAACTGCGTCGCCATCCGCTGTGCCGAGAAGCCCATCGCGCGCTCGCGTCCGCTCACTCTTGGGTCCGCGATCGCGAGATGCGGTCGCAATGCCTCCAGCCAGCGCTCCAGCTGAAACGGGGCGCAGAGCGTGCCCGCGATGTCCCGCAACGCAACGGGATGGATCCCGACTGGCGTTGCGAGCACTGGCACGTCGCAGGCGAGCGCCTCCAGCACGGCGAGGCCGAAGCCCTCCTGCTCGGAGGGCACGAGCACCGCATTCGCGGCGTTGACCATCAGCGGCACACGCGTGGGCGGCACGCCGCCGAGGCTCAGGAGCTGTGCGCCGGCAGCCTGCGCGAGCGCGAGCGCGAGGTCGTGGCGCTTGCCTGCGCGCAGCGGATCGGCGGGGAAGAGCAGGTAGCGGCCCTCTGGATCCAGGCCAAGCTGCACGCGCGCTTGCGTGCGTGGAAGCGGCTGGAAGCGGTCGAGCGCGACGCCGACTGGGATCACCTTCGCCCTGTGTCTTGCCGCCGCGCCTGGCAGCTCGCTCGCGAGCTCCGCGGAGACCGCTACGACTAAGTCCATCGGTCGCAGCAGCGCATGTGTCGCTCTGCGCGTGCGCGGATGACGCACGTCGGTGCCATGCAGCGTGACGCCGCGCACCTGTGCCGCGGCCCCGAAGGCAGGCAGCGCGCTCAGCGAGAAGTGTGCGTGTACGACATCGAAGTGCCGTTGTCGTCGACGTCGCAGATCGACGAAGCCCGCGGCTAATGAGCGCGGGCCGGGTGGCAGCTCGTAAAGCTCCACATCGAGGTCTGGTAGGCCGTGCAGCGCCGTGACCTGGTCGCGCACGAACTGCCCGCGCTCCGGGTGGGAGGCATCGGGGCGCATGTTTGAGACGACGAGCGCGCGCAGCGGCGAGGACATCGGCGCTGACCGTAGCGCTCCGCCCGCCTCGACGCTCGATGCGTGCGCTGGGCTGCGCCGTCTCAAGGCTTTGGAATGATGAGCTGCATGCAGATGAGCTCAGAGCCATCGAGTCGGCCGATTGGCGTGTTCGACTCAGGTGTTGGTGGCCTCACGGTGCTGCACGAGCTGCTTGTGCGCCTGCCTGAGGAGGACTACGTCTACCTTGGCGACACGGCCCGCTTTCCCTATGGGCAACGCTCGCCGCAGGAATTGGAGCGCTTCGCTGCGCAGATGGCGGAGGAGTTGCTCAAGCGCCACGTGAAGCTGCTCGTCGTCGCCTGCAACGCCGCGACCTCCGCAGCGCTGCCGGCGCTGCGCAAGCGCATGATGGAGACCACGCTTGGCGTCGACGTGCTTGGCGTCGTGCGCCCTGAGGCGTTGCAGGCCGTCGCCGCGACGCGCAGCGGCAGGATCGGCCTGCTCGCGACTCCGACGACGGTTGCAAGCGGCGCCTATGAACGGGCGGTCGCCGCGGTCGATCCCCACGTCACGCTGCACGCTGTCGCCTGCCCGACGCTCGCCTCGATCATCCAGGAGGGCAGGCAGTTCGACGAGCTCGCGGTGCAGACGGTGAGGGAGGCCTGTGCGCCGCTGCGCGCCTCAGGCGTGGACACCGTGATCCTCGGCTGCACCCACTATCCGCTGATCAGGCTGATGATCCAGCGCATGCTTGGCCCAGACGTGAGCCTCATCACCTCTGGCGCCGCGCTTGCGCGTCAGGTCGAGCACGCGCTGGGCGCCCGCTCGCTGCGCAGCGGCCGCGGCGGCGAGGGCGCCTACAGGTTCCTTTGCACAGGCGATGTCGATAGCTTCAGGGATATGGGCACAAGGTTCTTGCAGATGCCGCTTGGCGAGATCGAGCGAGTCAGCCTCGACGCCGCGGGGGTGCTCGCGTGAACGGCGCCGGCGATCACGGGTCCCGCAACGACGGCGACGGCGCCCGCAACGACGGCCGCCAGCCCGATCAATTGCGTCCGATCGAGATCGAGCCGCACTTCGTGAAGACTGCGACTGGCTCTGCGCTCATCAGCGTCGGCCGCACGCGTGTGATCTGCACCGCCTCCGCCGTCGAGAGCGTGCCCCGCTGGATGGCGGGAAGGGGCAACGGCTGGCTCACCGCCGAGTACGGAATGCTGCCCGCCTCCACGGGCGATCGCAAGCAGCGCGACGTCTCGAAGGGCCGCCCAGACGGGCGCACCGTCGAGATCCAGCGCCTCATCGGCCGTTCGCTGCGTGTCGCGATCGACCTCAAGGCGCTTGGCGAACGCACGATCTACCTCGACTGCGACGTCTTGCAGGCCGATGGCGGCACACGCTGCGCCTCGATCACAGGCGCTTATGTAGCGCTTGCGCTCGCCTGCGAGCGGCTGCGCTCCCAGGAGCTGCTGAAGGCATCGCCGCTCACCTGCTCGGTCGCCGCTGTCTCCTGCGGGCTCGTCGAGGGCGAGGCGCTGCTCGACCTCGACTACTCGGAGGACTCGACCGCGGAGGTCGACGCGAACGTCGTGATGACAGGCGAGGACGGGCTCGTTGAGGTCCAGGCGACTGCGGAGCGCACGCCGCTCTCGAGGGCGCACCTCGATCAGTTGCTTGCGCTTGCAGCGAAGGGCATTGGCGAGCTGCGTACCGCCCAGCAGGCGACGATCGACGCTGGCAGCCTGGCCGCGCCACAGCTGTGAAGCTGCTGCTGTCGACGCACAACGAGCACAAGCGGCGCGAGTTCGCGCGCCTGCTGCCAGGGCACGAGGTGATTGCGCTGCCAGACGACTTCGAGCTGCCCCCTGAGGACGGGCAGACCTTTGCGGAGAACGCGCTTGGCAAGGCGCGGGCGGCGGCAGGGCTCGCAGGCGAGCTTGACGCGCTCGCCTTCGCCGACGACTCTGGCATCGAGGCGAAGGCGCTTGGCGGCGCCCCAGGCGTGCGCTCTGCGCGCTATGCAGGCGAGCAGGCAAGCGATCTGGAGAACCTCGCGAAGCTGCTGAGGGAGGCGCCTGAGGGCAGTGGCCTGCGCTACGTATGCGCGCTTGCGCTCGTCGATCCAGGGACGGGGGAGGAGCAGGTCTTCATCGGCGACTGCGTCGGCACGCTCACCCGTCAGACGCGCGGCGAGCGCGGCTTTGGCTATGACCCTGCGTTCGTGCCTGATGAGCAGCCGTCAGGCGCTATGGAGTCGCGCTCGACGATGGCTCAGCTGAGCGACGAGCAGAAGGACGCGATCAGCCACCGTGGCCGCGCATTGCGCAAGTTGCTTGCGTACTTGAGCTGAATTTGGCTGGATGAGCCGCATGCGGCTCATCCCGGCCGGCGCATGCGCCGGCCGGCCGGTCCGCACATGTGCGGACCGGGGGGCTCGCACATGTGCGAGCCCCACCTAAAGCCATCTCAGGCGAGGTTGATCGCCGCGGATGCGCCGACTGCGATGCTGAGGACCGCGTAGCCCGTGTAGCTCTCGAACAGCAGCACAACGGCAACGATCGCTGCGATGAGGATGATGATGAGCCAGCCGGCGCGGGGCATGGCTTGGCATTCTCGCGCCTTCTGCGGTCGCTCGCGATGTTCGCGTCAGAGAGCAGGCCGTCCGCAGCTGCTGTTAGCGTGGTCTGTCGCCTTCAGCTGAAGCAGGCTGAGGAGTGCCTTTACTCGCAGACACAGGAGGACCGTCGAAGTGACTAAGTCTGAGCTGGTCGATCAAGTCGCAGCCAGGGCAGAGCTGTCGAAGCAGGATGCTGGGCGTGCGATCGACGCGATCGTCGCAACCGTCGAGGACGCATTGAAGCGCGGCAGCGACGTGACGCTGTCTGGCTTCGGGAAGTTCCATGTGAGCGAGCGTGGCCCACGCAGCGGCGTCAACCCGCGCACAGGCGAGCGCATCCAGATCGCGGCCTCACGGGTGCCCCGCTTCACCGCTGGCAGTGCTTTGAAGAGCGCCGTGAAGGGGCGCTAGAGCTGAGTTCGTCCGCAGCGCCTTCGTACGGCGAGAGGCTCGCCGCGCAGGTCGCTGCGCGCGAATCGCAGATAGTCCTTGGCATCGACCCCGACCCCGCGGCGCTGTGGCCAGGCTCTGAGCCTGGTCCCAGCGGCTCGGCGGCAGAGCGTGCCGCTGATGCGGTGCTCAGCCACTGCAGGGCGTTGATCGACGCCGCAGGCCCAGCCTGCGCCGCGGTGAAGCCCCAGCTTGCCTGCTTCGAGCGGCTGGGTTGGGCAGGCGTCAAGGCGCTCGCGGGGACCGTTGAGCACGCCCACGAGGCGGGGCTGCTCGTGATCGCGGATGGCAAGCGCGGCGATATCGACGTCTCCGCCCGAGCATATGCCCAGTCGCTGTTCAGCGGCCTGGAGACTCCCTATGGGGAGGTGAAGGGCCTTTGTGCCGAGATGGCGACAGTCAACCCACTGATGGGCCGCGACACTCTGCTCGCGATGCTGAAGGTCGCGCGTGAGGCGGGCTCAGCGCTGCTCGTGCTCGTGCGCACCTCGAACCCAGGCGCCGCCGACGTCGAGGATCTCGTACTCGATGGGGCATCAGGCGGGGCGAGGACTGTCTGGGAGCGGCTTGCAGGCCTCGTTGCAGAGCTTGGTGGGCAGGCTGTCGACGGCTCAGGACTGGGCGACGTCGGGGCTGTCGTCGGCGCGACGGCGCCTTCGCACCTTCAGCGCGCAAGGGAGCTGATGCCAAATGCGGTCTTCCTGCTGCCAGGCGTTGGCGCCCAGGGCGGGCGCGTCGAGGCACTGGCGCCTGCGTTCGCAAATGGCCGCCATTGCGGCCTGATCTCCGCGTCGCGCAGCATCGTCGGCGCCCACAACGAGCAGCACAGCGAGCCTGCTGCCGCGGCGAGGGCAGAGGCTGAGCGGCTGCGTGAGCTCGCGTGGGGGCTGTCAGGCTGAGCGTCGGCGGCGGGATCTCGCTCGGCATCGGCGCAGGGTCTAGCTTCGCGTCGGCGGTGGGATCTCGCTTCACATCGGCGCAGGGTCTAGCTTCGCGTCGGCGGTGGGATCTCGCTTCACATCGACGCGAGATCCTGCTCCGCATCGCGGTTTGGCAGCTACCCTCACGCGAAGGCGATCAGGTCCGCTACGCTCTTGTAGGTCCTGACGTCGTCCACGACGTCTGGGCCGGCGAGGGTTGATGGTGACATTGCAATGATCATCACGGTCACGCTGAATGCGGCGATCGACAAGTCGCTGTCAGTGCCGAACTTTCGTGTTGGCAGGCGCCACAGGGCGGTCGAACAGCACACGATGGCGGGCGGCAAGGGCATCAACGTCGCGCGCACCTTGAAGGCCCTTGGTCAGCCTGTGATCGCGACGGGCATGGCAGGCGGCGCGACAGGCACCTACATCGTCGAGCAGCTGACTGAGGAGGCGATCCTGAACGACTTCGTTCGCATCAGGGAGGAGTCGCGCATCAACACCTCTGTGCTCGACCCGACGACAGGCAGGCAGACGGAGATCAACGAACGCGGGCCAAACGTGACAGAGCATGAGGTCGAACTGTTCAAGGACAAGCTCTTCTACCTCGCGCGTGGCGCCGCGATCGTCGTGCTTGCAGGCTCGCTGCCAGCGAATGTGGAGCCAGACCTCTATGCGGAGCTGATCTCAGGCCTGAAGCGACTGGGCGTGAGCGTCGTGATCGACACTGACGGCGAGCCTCTGCGGCACGCGGTGAGAGCGGAGCCAGACGTCGTCTCGCCAAACGTCGAGGAGGCGGAGGAGCTGATTGGGCACGAGTTCGGCGACGAGCAGGAGAGTGCAGAAGCCGTTCAGGAGATCGTCGAACTTGGCCCCCGCGAAGCGATCATGACCGTCGCTGACGGCTGCTACGCCCAGCTGCTGCTCGACGGCAAGCCTTGCCTGCGACGCGCAAGGATCGAGCCGCGCGAGCCCGTCGCGACGCGCGGCTCTGGGGATGCGTTCCTCGCGGGCTATGTCGCCGCTCGCTACGAGGGCAGGGCCCCAGATCAGTGCCTGCGCTTTGGCGTTGCCTGTGGGGCGGAGTCGACTGCGCGCCTTGGCGCCGCATTGATCGACCCGCGCGAGGCGCGCAGGGTGATGGGCGAGATCGAGGTTGGCGGCGTGGAGCTCGCGGACTCCGTGATCTGAGGGTGAGTCTCCGGCCCGAGCTGAGGATCTCCGGCCCGAGCTGAGGGTCTCCGGTCTGAGCTGAGGGTCTGCGGTCTGAGCTCAGCCGCCGGCCACGTCCCTGCGCAGGAACACGAGGTAGGCGGCGATCAGGCAGGGCACTCCATAGAGGGCGCAGACCCAGAGCGAGTGCAGGATTGGGCTCCAGTCGGTTGGCGTCGCGAGCAGGCCCTGCCACGCCTGATACTGGGTCGTGAGCAGATAGGGCTTCAGGCCTTCGAGCCCTGGGATGAGCGTGACGATCGCGAGCATGAGCGTGACCGCGAGCGTGCCAACGACCGCGGCGGCGCTGTTTCTCGTGACAGTGGAGAGCAGCACCCCAATCGCGACGATGGTGCCCAATGGGACCATGTAGACGCCATATGCGGCGGCGATCAGCAGGAGGCCCTTGCCTGCGGGCACGATCGTCCCAGAGAATGTGATGACGCTGTGGAAGCCCCAGGAGGCGACGCCTGCGACGGTCGCGACCAGCGCGACGGTGAAGACGCCAAGTAGGGCATAGAGCAGCGCTGTGAAGGCCTTCGCGATGATTAGCTGGCTCCTGTCGACCGAGCGCGTGAGGATCGTCTTCAGCGTGCCATTGCCATCCTCCGCGGCGACGATGTCGCCTGCGACGAGTGACGCGATCAGGGGGAGGAAGAAGGGGGAGGTCCAGATGAGGATGAGCACAGGGGTCGCAAGCCCTGACTGCGTGAGGTAGCGCGCAAACGGGTTGCCACCTTCGTGGTGGGCGCCACCTCGCAGACTCTCGACGAGCACGAAGAGCAGCGGGATCACGATTGCGATGCCAAGGCCAAGGTAGCTGCGCTTCTGCGAGACGAGCTTCCTCAGCTCCCAGCGAATGACGGTGAGCGTCGAGGGTCGCCTGCTGCGCCTGTTGCCTTCACGGCGCCGGCCGGCCTGCTGCTCCGCTGCGGCTGCGGGCAACGTCGCGTCCTGGGCGCTCATTCTGCGCCTCCCTCAGTGAGCCTGAAGAAGAGGTCCTCAAGCGTCGCAAGCTCTGGGGTGAGCTGGAGGATCGCGATCTGGGCGGCCCCAAGCGCGAGCGAGAGCGCCCCGATCGCCTGTTCTGAGCCGCGTATTCGCAGCTGGCCACGTGGCGAAGGTCCTGCGTGCTCGTGAGGAGCGTCGAGCAACTCGATCCCACGTGTCTGCATCGCGACTGGGCGCGCAGCCTCATCGTCGCTCGTCCTCAGGGTGTGGCTTGCGCCCGCCATCCTGCGCAGCGCATCGAGCGCGCCCTCGTAGACGATCCTGCCTCTGTTGACGATCGCAACCCTGTCGCAGAGCTCCTGGACCTCAGGCAGCTGGTGGCTGGAGAGCAGGACCGTGATGCCCTCACTGGAGAGGCGCATGATCAGCAAACGCATGTCTCTCATGCCAGCGGGGTCAAGTCCCGTCGCTGGCTCGTCGAGGATCAACAACCTTGGGTCTCGAAGCAGCGCCGCGGCGATGCCAAGGCGCTGGCGCATGCCATGCGAGTAGCCGCCAACCCTGTGCTTTGCGCGTGAGGACAGCTCGACTGTCTCAAGCGCCCTGTCGATGCGCGTTGGCGCTTCGCCGCCGTCGAGCCCAGCGAGCAGTTCGAGGTTCTTGCGGCCTGTGAGGTAGGGATAGAAGCGCGGCGCCTCGACGAAGCCCGCGACGCGATGAAGCGCGGCGGCGCCGACCCTCATCGGGTCGAGCCCAAAGAGCTCGACAGTGCCCTCGCTTGGCGTGATGAGACCAAGCGCCATGCGCAACGTCGTCGTCTTGCCTGCTCCGTTTGGACCAAGGAAGCCATAGACGTCGCCTGGGCCGACGTCGAGGTCGATGTCGTCGACCGCGAGCACTTCGCCATAGCGCTTGACGAGCCCCCTTGCGCGAATTGGTGGCGCCTCCTGGGGCAAGGTAGGTGTCTGCTCCGCGACCGTCTGAGGTGGGGCCTCATGCGACGCGGTCGGTGTGCCCTCCGCGGCCATCCAAAGTGCCTACGGGCCGCTTAGAGGCCCTGAGCCGCGGCTTCGAGCGTCGAGGCGGTGACGGAGCCTGCGAGCAGGTATTCGACACCTTCCCGCCTGAAGCTGATCAGCGTGCCAAGCTCAGTCGCGAGCTCGCTGCCCTTGCTGCCATCGATCGAGATCGAGGGCAGCTTCATCCCCATGGAGCCAGCTTCGCCTGATTCGCCCGTCTCGATCGCGCGCTCGATCACTCCGATCCCGCCAAGGCCTTCGCCGTAGCCGATCGATGCCGCGCGACCGCCTTCCGCCTCGATCAGGCGTACCTCGCTGCGCTGCATACCCGCGAGGCTTTCAGGGGCCTGCAACTGGAAGGGAAGCGCCGCCTGCACTTCTTCGAGGCTCTCAGGCTTGGACTGGAGGTCCCCTCCGCCCTTGGCGCTGTGGCTGCCTGCGTCGATCTTCGTGACCTTCAATCCGCTGGGCAGCTGCAACGAGAAGATCGAGCTGGGCACTGGGCCAAAGGAGACTTCGGTGACGCGAAGTTCGACGGCGGGCGCAGGGTTCCCCTTCGCGTAGATGGCGAAGCGCAGCGGAACGCCATGCTGAGAGTCCCACGTCAGTTGCACGTTGCCAAGCAGGCCGCCATTGCGGCGCGGGGAGAGGCTCGTCGAGTAGGCGGGCGCGCCCGCGACGTCTGTCGGCGTCGCGCCTGAGATCTCAAGCCTGCCCATCAGCCGCGTGAGCTCGCGTTCGATCGACGCGACCGATGGCACGCGCCGTGCTTCTGAGCTCTGCGAGCTGGAGCCAGCGTTCGCTTCGCCCTGCGAGCTGGAGCCAGCGGCTCCTTCGCCTTCCTGTGGCGGCGTGTATTCGTAGAGCCTGCCGCTGCCCGCCTGATAGAGCGTGATCTTGCTGCCGTCGTAGAGCAGCTGCGTCGCCCCCGCTTCGGATTGCAGTTCGAGCCTGATGTCCCCGTCTGCGGCGATCCAGAGCCTGCCGCTGCCGCCGCTCAGTAGCGGATTGGGACTGCCGCCTTCGCTCTGCGTCTGCAGTTCCGCGCCTTCAAGCAGGTGGTTGACGAGCTGCACCCGCGCTGTGAGCCCGCTGGGGGCTGGTGCTGAGAGCGCGTCATGGATCGCGTTCGCGAGCGGCTTGCTCGGCGGCGTCGGCCCGCTGTCTAGCGCGAGCGCAAGGGTTGTGCTCCCGATCCCAAGCAGCAGCGTCGCTGCGCAGAGCAGCAGGAGGCGCCGAAGGGGCAGGCTGCGGAGGTGGTTGCTCATAGCTTGCTTGGTCTCTGACCGGTCCTTCAGAGAAGGCTAGCGTCGAACCGCGATGGCGCCCACCGGTATCTCAGTCGTCCGCTTCCGATATCTTCCCGGTCCGCAGATGCTGATCGCCTACTTCATCCTCATCGCCGTCGTCGCGATAGCGGTCTACTTCGTCGCTGTCGGCGGGTCCCGCCGCGGCCCGTTGCCAGGCGAATCGCGCATGGCAAACCGCGCGATCCTGCTGACGGTGCTTGTCGCCTTCGCGTTCGGGCTTATCGTGCCTGTCCTGATCCTGAAGGACAACGGCGAGAGCCATGCGAGCACCGCGGTCGGGGTGCATCTGACGAAAGGCGAGGTCGAAGGCCGCGAACTCTTCGCGCGCTCCTGCGAGGGCTGCCACACGCTGAAGGCGACGAACTCAGTTGGCCACATCGGCCCGAACCTCGACGTGCGCGTGCCCGAAGAGCCGACGTTCGAAGCGCGCAGGGAACTCGTTCTGAAAACGATCCTGACAGGCAAGGCCGAAGGCCTTGGCAACATGCCCGCGAAACTCTACGAGGGCCCCGAAGCCGAACACATCGCCGCGTTCGTCGCGGCCGTCGCGGGCCATCATTGACCTCTCGCTAGCGTCCGGTGACACGTCTAGCATCGTGGCCGATGCCACTGCAAGCTGACGCTGTGAGGTGGTGGGAGGATCCCGATCTGCACGAGCTCCGGGAGCGGATCGAGCGTCGCCGAGCGCGCGAAGCCTCAGGGCGGAATGAGCCCGCGGGGCAGCATGATTCCTCGAGGCGGCACGATTCCTCAGGGCGGCACGAGGCGCGGCAGGCGTCCTCGTCCTCATCTCGGCGCGAGCCCTCATCTCGACGCGAGCCCTCATCTCGACGCGAGGCACGTGAAGCGGCCGTTGCGTCGCGACGCTCAGCGCCCGCGAAGGCGCGGCGTGGCGTGCGCGAAGTGCGGGGCATCGCCCGCGCGCCGCTCGTGAGCGCCCACGTCCAGGTGCCTTCGAAGGGCGAGTCTCAGGGTGTCGCTGCCGTCAGGCTGCGACGGCCGCGACCGCGCGTGATCGAACGCATCGGACCGCGCCCAGACATGATCGCCGCCTGGGCGGTAGTGCTTGGCGTCGTGCTGCTGATCGTTGCGATCCTCAGCGCCCACAGCTGAGTCTCGATTCGACTAAGGTCAGGGCCAATGGCTGACCCGCCAAGGACCGCAGAGGACGTCAAGGCGATCGTCCAGGAGCGCCAGATCCGCTTCATCAGGCTCTGGTTCACAGATGTCCTTGGTCGACTGAAGTCCTTCTCGATCAACGCTTCCGAACTCGACGACGCCTTCGAGGGAGGCATGGGCTTTGACGGCTCCTCCGTCACCGGCTTCAATGCGATCGAGGAGTCAGACATGATCGCGCTGCCAGACCCCGCGACCTTCGCGATTCTGCCCTGGCGCCCAGAGGAGCAGGGTGTGGGACGCATGTTCTGCGACGTGTTGACGCCAGAGCGAACCCCTTACGAGGGCGACCCTAGGCACGTGCTGAAAAGGGCGCTTGCGCGCATGGAGCGCATGGGCTTCACGACCTTCAACGTCGGCCCTGAGCTCGAGTACTTCCTCTTCAAGGACAAGAACGGCACCGAGGTGCTCGACGAGGGCGGCTACTTCGACCTGACGACGCTTGACGCTGGCTCTGACGTGCGCCGCGAGACGGTGCTTGCGCTCGAGCAGCTTGGCGTCCACGTCGAGTACTCCCACCACGAGGTTGGCCCAAGCCAGCACGAGGTCGACATGCGCTATGCGGACGCTTTGAAGATGGCGGACGACTGCATGACCTACAGGATCACCGTGAAGGAGTTCGCGATGAAGTACGGCTGGCACGCGACCTTCATGCCAAAGCCCCTGTTCGGCGAGAACGGCTCTGGGATGCACACCCACCAGTCGCTCTTCAGGGATGGAGGCAACGCCTTCTTCGACGCGGAGGACCCCTACTTCCTCTCTGACGTCGCCAAGGCGTTCATCGCGGGCCAGTTGAAGCACGCGCGCGAGATCTGCTCGATCTTCGCGCAGTGGGTGAACTCCTACAAGCGCCTGGTCCCTGGCTACGAGGCGCCCGTCTACGTCGCCTGGTCGCGCCGCAACCGCTCTGCGCTTGTGCGCGTGCCGCTCTACCACCCTGGCAAGGAGCGCGCGACGCGCATGGAGCTGCGCTGCCCAGACCCTGCCTGCAACCCCTATCTCACCTTTGCGGCACTGTTGCAGGCGGGCCTCGAGGGCATCGAGAAGGGCTATGAGCTGCCTGAGCCGATGGAGAAGAACCTCTACCACCTGAGCAGCGAGGAGCGCCGCCGGCTTGGCATCGAGCAGTTGCCAGAGACGCTTGGCGAGGCGATCGAGCTGACGGCGGAGTCAGAGCTCGTGCTGCGCACGCTTGGCGAGCACATGTTCAACCGCTACGTCGAGATCAAGCGTCAGGAATGGGACGACTACCGCGTCCAGGTGACCCGCTGGGAGCTCGACCGCTACCTCGCGGTGCTGTGAGCTGATCGCCGCCGTCTATCGTCTCTCAGGCAATGGCGCAGAGCTCGCAGCCCGGCATGGTCAGCGGTGAGCTGACGCGCTGGCTCGACGGCGAGGGCGAGAAGACCGCTGGCAGCTTGATCGAGCTCTTCGGGCGCAAGAGCTTTGCGATCCTCTTCGTGATCCTGCTTGGCGTGCCCGCGTTGCCGCTGCCGACAGGTGGCGCGACGCACGTCTTCGAGATCCTCGCGGTGCTGCTCGCACTGCAACTGATCGCAGGCCGCAGCGAGATCTGGCTGCCGCGGCGCTGGCGCAACCTGACGCTCGCGGGACCTCGCCAGCAGCGCTTCATCGCCGGGTTGATGCGGCTGATCCGCTGGCTGGAGCGCCACTCGCGTCCACGCCTGCGCTTGCTCTTCGAGAACCGGCTGGCGAACGTCGTCTTTGGCTTGCTCGTGATCGGCGGCTCAGCCGGCGCCTTCCTCGCGCCGCCCTTCACCGGCTTGGACACGCTGCCCGCGCTCGGGGTCGTGTTGCTGGCGCTGGGGGTGCTGCTGGAGGACTTTCTCGTCGTGCTCGCGGCGCTTGCGATCGGCATCGCAGGCGTGACGCTCGAGATCGTGCTGGGCAGCGCCGCGATCCACGGGATCGGGCAGTTGCTCTAAGCGAGCAGTGCGGCCAGCTCCTGCGGCTCGCTGACGGGCATCTGGCAGGAAAAGCGCCTGCAGACGTAGGCGGCGGGCCTGCCATTCAGCGGCGTCCTGCCCTGAAGCAGCGGCACTGCGCTGGGCGTGCCATCGCCAGGGCTAGCGGCGAGCACGACGTTCCGGCGCAGGCGCTCACGCACGACGCGCAGCAATGCGTCGCGCTCGGCCCCCGCGGGACCGACGATCGCGACCTCGAAGCCAGGGGAGACGAGCAGCCGCAGCGCCTGCAGCAGGTGCCCGAAGGCGCTTGGGTGGTTGGGGGCGATCTCCTGCAGGAGGCTGAGCGTCGCGGCTGCATGGCGCTCGTAGCGCGCCTGCCCTGTGAAGGCGTGCAGCCTCAGCAGGCTGAGCGCGATGCTCGACGCGCCGGCGGGGATCGGGCTGTCCTCGAGGTCCTTGCGCCTCGCGATCAGTGGCTGCGAGTCGGCGGCGGTCGAGAAGAAGCCGCCATGCTGCTCGTCGGCGAAGCGGGCAATCGTCTCCTCTGCGAGCTCGCGCGCGGCAAGAAGCCAACGCTCCTCGAAGCTCGCTTCGTAGAGCGCGATCAGGGCTTCGATGAGGAATGCGTGGTCCTCGAGGTAGGCGGGCAGCTTCGCCGTCTCGCCGTCAAAGGTCCGCAGCAGCCTGCCCTCTGCGTCGCGCATGCGCGTCAGCAGGAGCTCCGCGCAGCGTTGTGCGGCATCAAGCAGGGTGTTGGCGAGGGTGGGGTCGACGTTCTCGACCTCGGTCACGCCGAGGAAGCCGGCCGTCTCCGCGAGCGCGGAGATCATCAGCGCGTTCCAGGCGGTGATGCGCTTGTCGTCGAGCGCAGGGCGCACCCGTCCTTCTCGCCGCGCGAGCAGCGCCGCCTTGATGCGGGCGGCGGTCTGTGCGTCTGGGCGGCCGGCGGCCTGCGCGCTGGCGTCTGCGGCTTCGCGCAGCACGTTGAGTCCTGGCAGCGGGTGGTGGTGGTCGACGAAGTTGCCCTCGGTGCTTGCGCCCGTCCACGCGATCGCGGCCTCGGCGTCCTCGTCGAGCGTCTCGCGCAGCTCTGCGACCGTCCACACGTAGAAGGCGCCCTCGACGCCCTCCGAGTCGGCGTCGAGCGCCGCATAGAAGCCGCCCTCCGGGCCCTGCATCTCGCGCAGCGTCCACGCGAGCGTGTCCAGGCAGGCGTCGAGAAGACCTCGGTCGCCTCCGAGCATGTACCCGCGCAGGCTCGCTCTCGCCAGCAGCGCGTTGTCATAGAGCATCTTCTCGAAGTGCGGCACCGTCCAGGTCGCGTCGACCGCGTAACGGTGGAAGCCGCCGCCGACGAGGTCGTGGATGCCACCCGCGGCGATTGCGTTGAGTGTGCGCAGCGCCATCTCGCCTGCCTGGGCGTTGCCGAGTGCGCCCTCGGCGAGCAGCAGCTCGATGACGGGCGCCTGCGGGAACTTCGGCGCGCCGCCGAAGCCGCCGTGTTGCCAGTCGAAGGCATCCCGCAGCTCCGCGACGGCGGTATCGAGGCTGCGAGGGTCAGGCTCGGAAGCCGAAGGTTGCAGCTGCGCGCCGCCGGCGAGTCGCCCGCGAAAGCGCTCGGCTGCCTCGCGGATCTCATCTGCGCGCTTGTCCCATTCCTCTGCGATCGCCTCGAGCACCTGCATCCATGAGGGCATCCCACGCCCTGGCTGCGGCGGGAAGTACGTGCCGCCGTAGAAGGGCAGCTGCTCAGGCGTGAGGAAGACGTTGAGCGGCCAGCCGCCCTGCCCCGTCATCGCTTGCACCGCCTCCATATAGATCGCGTCGACGTCTGGGCGCTCCTCGCGGTCGACCTTCACGCACACGAAGCGCTCGTTCATGAACTGCGCGACGCGCTCGTCGGCAAATGACTCGCGCTCCATCACGTGGCACCAGTGGCAGGCGGAGTAGCCGATCGAGACGATCAGCGGGCAGCTGCGCTCGTGCGCAAGTCGCAACGCGTCCTCGCCCCAGGGGCGCCAGTCGACTGGGTTGCATGCGTGCTGGCGCAGGTAAGGCGAGGTCTCGCTGGCTAGCGCGTTTGCCACTGGCTCAGCGTAGTTGGTATCTGCTCAGCGCAAATCAGCGAGCTGCGCCGTCGTGAGCGCGAAGGGTCTGCCGCCAAGCGTTCCAGTCGCTCGCCCGCCTGGATCCACCTGCAGCGCGCCATGCGCGGCCGCGGCGCCGCCGATGCTCAGCGTCGCGGAGCGCAGGGAGTCCTTGTCGAGTCGCAGTACGCCGCTGACCTGCACGCCTGGCACGAGCGAGACGCGGTGCAGACGCAACGCGCCAGCAAGGAGCTTTGCGTAGCCGCCATGCAGGCCGCCGAAGCGCGTGCCCGCCGGCAGCTGCTCACGGATCTGCAAGATCGCGCCACGCAGCTCGTCGTCGAGGTCGACGAGCGTGTCGAGCGTCGCCTGCAGGGTGCGACCGGGCCTGCCGGCAAGTCCATGAGGCGCGCTCAGCATGGCAAGGCTCGCGGGGATTGCAGGCGTCGGCTTGAACGGCTCTGAGCCAGGCTTGCAGGGCTGCACGGTCGCGCCTGCGAAGAAGGCGCCGACGGCGTCTGCGGCGCAATCGCCGAGCTCGCTGCCAAGTACCGAGTGGCCCGTGTAGGGGACGACGAGCAGCTGCGCATCTGGGATCGTCGCGGCGACGCTGCGCGCGCCCGCAGTCGGCGTGCGCAGGTCTTGGGCGCCCGAGAGAATCAGCGTTGGCACATCCGGCAGCGGCCCCGGCGCCGCCGCCGCGGTGCTCGAGTAGGGCCAGTAGGCGCAGTCGACGAGCGTGCTTGCGCCCGCCGCTGTGAGCGCGTCGAAGGGGTAGAAGGCAGAGGGCGGAAGCGCGACGATCGCGGCGAAGGCTTCCGAGAGCCGCTTTGTGGGCGAGCTCGCGCGCTGCCAGGGGTAGGAGGCGTCTTCGCAGCTCGTGTCGAGGAACAGCCCTTCGTCGACGTCCTGGTGCGCGAGCGGGGGATGGCCCTTGGGCGGTTCCGGCACGCGGCCCACGGCGAGCGCCGTCAAGCGCAGCAGCGGCGCGGCATCTCCGTGCAGTGCCGCTGCGACCGAGGCTGGCAGCATCGCGCGCAGCGCCGGGTTGAGGTCGCCGGCGATCAGCACTCCGAGCAGGTCGTCGTCCGTGACCGCCTCCTTGTGCGGCTTGCCAGAGCCGTCGTAGAGGCGTCCATACAGCGGTTTGCCTGCAAGCCGGCGGGCGAGGTGCGCCATTTCGGTGAGCGGCTTGGAGGCGATGCCGCGGCAGGCGTGGTGCGCGCAGATTTCGGCGAGCACCCGCCTGATCGCCTGGAAGGTCTGACGCTCGAACGGTTCGCTGCCTGCCGGTGGCACGACCGAGTCGAGCACGAGCGCTTCGACGTGGCTGGGGTAGGTCTCGGCATAGTCGAGCGCGACCTTCGTGCCGTATGAGGTTCCGTAGAGCACGAGCTTTTCGTAGCCGCCCGCTTCCCTGATCGCCTCGATGTCCTGCACCGATTCCGCGGTGCTGTAGCCGCTGCGCGCGGCGCCGATCTGCTGGGCGCAGCGTTTCACGTACTCGCCGACTGACTCGTGGGGCTGCGCCTGGCAGCGCAGCGGTCCCGATTCGCCTGTGCCACGCTGGTCGAAGACGATCATGTCGCGCGTCTTCAGCGCCGGGGCAATCAGTCCCGCCATCGCGGAGGCGAGCGGCAGCGCGGCCTGCCCTGGTCCGCCCGCGAGTCCGATCACCGCGGTCTTGCTCGGCGCAGCGCCCGCGAGCTTGCGCGCGAGGTGCAGCGAGATCGTGCCTGTCAGCCCGCTCTGGCGGTCAAGCGGCACCGCGAGCGTCGCGCAGGAGAAGCTCTGGATCTGCGCACAGGGCGAGAAGTCGAGTGTCTGCGCCGCTGCGGAGGAGGGCGCGGCTGCGCTCAGCGTCGCGAGACCCATCGCCAGCAGCGCGCCGCACAACGCGCAGGCGCGTGGGAGCACTCTTGATGTGCGGCCAAGCATCTGTCTAGGCGGACGGACCGCTCATGTGGTCAAGCGCATAGGCGATCGCCTCGAAGGCCTGAACGCCTGCGGGGCGGCTGAGGGCCGCGAGCGTGTCGCCGAGCTCGACGACGGCGCTGCCTGCGCGCTGCCCGCCAAGCGCAGTCGCGTGGCGGCGGATCTCGCGCAACGCGGCGTCGGCATGCGTGTCACTTGCGAGCTCGCCCTTGGTTGCGAGCCCGGCCTTGGTCGCGAGCCCGGCCTTGGTTGCGAGCCCGGCCTTGGTTGCGAGCCCGCCCTTGGTTGCGAGCCCGGCCTTGGCTTCGTGTGCGCGTATCTTCACGCGCGCCGATCCGAGCTCTCCGACGAGGCTGTGGTGGCGCCCGAGGTGCAGCACGCCGTGTGCGGCCGTCGCGCCGCCGATGCGCAGCGTCGCGTTTTCCTGGCCGATGCGTCCAGTGAGGGTGACGCCGGGCACGTAGGAGTAGCCGTGAAGCTCGAGCCTTTGGCCGTCGATCTGTGCCCAACCGCTGCGCAGACCCCCGACCCGCAGCGAGAGCAGGCCAAGCGAGCCTTCTGAGCCACCGCCTTCGAGGACGTCGAGCGAGAGCTGGCGGCTGGCGTCCGCGAGCGTCAGCTCGATCGCCTTCAGGGTGCGTCCCGGCCTGCCCGTGTAGCCGTGCAGCGAGCGCAGCGCTGCAAGACGCCGTGGCGCAATCGGCGTCGGTCTCAGGAAGGCGGGCGGGGGGGCGTGCCTGCACTGACGGATCGCGGTCTTCGCGAACAGCGCCCGCAGCGCTTTCAGGGCGCAGCCGCCAAGCTCGGTCGTGAGCACCGAGTGGCCCGTGTTCGGCACGACGACCACGTGCGAGTGCGGGATCTTCGCGGAGATGCTGCGCGCCCCGACCGTCGGCGTGCGCAGGTCGTCTTCGCCCGAGAGGATCAGCGTCGGCACCGCTGGCAGCGGGTTGTCGCTGAGCGCCGGCGCCGGCGTTGAGAACGGCCAGGACGCGCATTCGCGCAGGTCGCTCGCGGCGAGCACGTTGCGCTTGCCAAAGGGCGCGATTCGCTGCGAGGACAGCGCGTCGATCTTCGCCTTCGCCTGCGCAAGGCGCTGATGCGCGCTCGCCGCGCGGCTCCAGGGGAAGAGCTGCTCTTCACACGTCGTCGCGTAGTAGAGCGGCACGTCGATCCCGTCGGAGCCGCCGCCTTCGGCCGCTTCGGCGCGAGCGACGAGGCGCGCAAGCGCCGCCGGGTCGCCGTCGAGCGCCGACTTCACGGCGGCTGGGAATTCGGCTCTGAGGATCGGGTCGAGGTCGCCCGCGAGCAGGATTTCGAGCAGGTCCTCAGAGTTGATGCGGATCTGGCGCGCGTGCCCATGCGGGCCGATCGCGCGCCCGCGCAGCGCGCCGGCGCCGATGTGGCTGACGAGGCGCCGCAGGTCGCGCACGGGGTTGCGCGTGATGTGCGCGCACATGCGGAGGTTGCAGAGGTCGCGCAGCACCCTCGGGACCGCCGCGAACGTTGGCAGGTCGAGCGGTTCGGGACCGTTCGGCGCGACGACCGAGTCGAGCACGAGCGCTTCGACGTAGGCGGGATGCTGCTGGGCGTACTGGAGCGCGACCTTCGTCCCATAGGAGGTCCCGTAGAGCACGAGCTTTTCGTAGCCGCCGGCGATCCTGATCGCTTCGATGTCGGCGACGGAGTCAGCGGTCGTGTAGAAGCGGCGGCTGGGACCGAGCTGTTTGGCGCAACGCTTCACCGCGGGGCTGACAGGGCCGCCGGAGTAGCGCGCGAGCGCTCTGCAGCGCAGCGGGTGCGAGGCACCGGTGCCGCGCTGGTCGAAGACGACCAGGTCGCGCGTGGCGAGAATCGGCCCAAGGACTTCCCTGAAGGTTTCCGTGAACGGGACCGCTGCCTGCCCAGGGCCGCCCGCGAGCGCGATCACGGCGGTCTTCGAGGAGCCGACCGGAGCGCGCTCGCGCCGCAGCGCGAGCTCGAGCGTGCCAGAGGTCTGTCCGCTCGGGTCTAGTGGCACGAGGAGGTGCCCGCAGGCGAGCTGGTTGCTTTCGGGGCAGGGCTTGAACGAGAGCTTCGCGCCCGCGTTTGCAACGGCGCCTGAGAGTGCGGCGGCCACGAAGGCCAGCGCCGCCATCAGCGCTACCGCGGCGACTCGAATTGCGGCGCGGTTCCTGGCGGAAGGCTGCACGAGATGAATCTATTGGATTGGCACCGATATCGACGCGCTTGCCGCGCGAACCTGGACGCATGGGGGATGCCCAGGGTGTCGCCGTCCTGTCGGGGTGTCCCCACCGCCGTGGATGGATATCCTGCAAGCCCGTTCAAGCCTCGACCTCGGAGCGCCTTCCACGATGGCAGCAGTCGCCCCTTCCAGCATCGATAAGACCGACGAGCAGCGCGCGATCACCGAGATGGTGCGCCAGTTCGCCGACGAGCAGATCCTCCCCAACGCCGAGCACTACGACCACGAGGACGTCTTCCCAGAGCCGATCGTCGAGCAGATGAAGGAGCTCGGCCTCTTCGGAGTGACGATTCCAGAGGAGTACGGCGGCATGGGGCTCGACCTCACGACCTACGCGATGATCGTCGAGGAGCTCTCGCGCGGCTGGATCTCGATCTCAGGCGTGATCAACACGCACTTCATCGGCTCCTACCTGTTGATGAAGTTCGGTAGCGAGGAGCAGCGCCAGAAGTATCTGCCGCGCATGGCGACAGGCGAGATCAGGGCGGCGTTCTCGCTCTCGGAGCCGGAGCTAGGCTCCGACGTGCAGGCGATCAAGACGAGCGGGCGCAAGACCGAGGACGGCGACTACGAGATCAACGGCCAGAAGATGTGGGTCACCAACGGCCTGCTCTCCTCGCTCGTGTTCGTGCTCGCGAAGACCGACCCGGAGGCCGATCCGCGCCACCGCAGCTTCACCTGCTTCATCGCCGAGAAGGAGAGCGGCGCCTCCGAGAACACGGGCGCCTACAAGGGCCTGAACGTGCCGCCGAAGATCAAAAAGCTCGGCTACAAGGGCGTCGAGTCGACCGAGCTCGTCTTCGACGGCTACCGCTGCCCGGCGGAGAACGTGCTCGGCGGCGAGGAGGCGGGGCTCAACCGCGGCTTCGCCCAGATGATGGACGCGCTCGAGGTCGGCAGGGTCAACGTCGCCGCGCGCGGCGTCGGGATCGCCCAGCGCGCGCTCGAGCTCGCGCTGCGCTACTCCCAGGAGCGCAAGACCTTCGGCAAGCCGATCGCCGAGCACCAGGCGATCCAGTTCAAGCTCGCCGACATGGCGACCCAGGTCGAGGCGGCGAGGCTGCTGACGGTCCGCGCGGCGCGCCTGAAGGACGCGGGCGAGCGCTCCGATCTGGAGGCGGGCATGGCGAAGCTCTTCGCCTCCGAGGCGGGCCGCTTCTGCGTTGAGGAGAGCTTCCGCATCCACGGCGGCTACGGCTACTCGAAGGAGTACGAGATCGAGCGGCTCTACCGCGACGCGCCGCTGCTGCTGATCGGCGAGGGCACCTCCGAGATCCAGCGCATGGTGATCGGCCGCAAGCTGCTGCAAAGAAACAAGATCTGAGCTTGCTGGGAGCGCGATGTCCGAGGACGCAAGGGTTCTGATCGAGCAGGCGGCGCGGCGCTTCGTCGAGGAAGTGCCCGCGCTCGGCCAGCTGAAGATGATCTTCGAGCTGCAGCTGCGCGGCAGGGGCGACGTGCAGCAGTTCAGGCTGCAGATGCCCGACTTCGAGGTCACGAAGGGGCCCGCCGATGACGCCGCGGTGCGCGTCGAGATGCGGCGCGAGTTCTTCAACATCATGGCCGTCGACGCGAAGGTCCCCGATTGGATCGAGGCCTTCACCTACGGCAAGGCCCACGCCTCGGGCCCCGAGCGCTTCCTGAAGCTGATCGCGATGGTCGTCGACAAGCAGCTGGAACGCCAGAACCTGCGTCACCTGCGGCCCAGCGGGAGCTGAGCGGGGCAAGCTCGCGCTGTGCGGACGCTTGACGGCCGGGTCGCGGCGTCAGTGGTAGGCGCTGATCTGCTCGGCGAGGAACGCCAGCGAGCCGAGCAGGCAGAGGCACATCGCTATGAGGGAGAGGTTGTCCTTCATCTCTACCTCGGCAGTCTAAGGCACCTGTGCGGCGGCAGAGGTGCCAAGCACCTTGCCCGATGAGCTGAGCGCCTGGGCCTCGACGTAGCCGCTTGCCCCGCTGACGGGAATCGTCGTCTCAAAGCCGCTGCGCGGCGCGCTTGCGATCGGCGTCAGCGAGCTCGTCGAGCTGCCCGAAAGCACCTTCCAGGAGGCTACTTCGGTCGCGCCGTTCCAGCTTGCGTAGAGCACCGGCCCGGAGCTCCCCGCTGCGACGGCGATCGCGGGCGCTTGCTTCGGGTGTCCGCTCCAGGGTCCGAAGTAGGTCCTGAAGTCCTGGGTATTCTCGCCGAGGCTCGCCTCGAAGAGGACAACGCCCGCGGCGTTGTACTCGGTGAAGTCGGGCAGTTCGCCGTAGCCGAGCAGCCAGTTGCCGTCTTTGAGGTTGAGCACGTTGCCCTGGCTGGCGGCGAGCAGCGTGCGGTTGGGGTTGACGAAGCGCTTCACGAGCGTGACCTGGCGCTTGCTTTCTTCGGGCCGCAGCAGCAGGCCGCTGGATTCCTTTTCCATCGCGGGGCTCGCGCCGTTGTCGAAGAGCGAGATCAGCCCGCCTGGCTGCCATTCGGCGTCGTGCTGCCAGAAGAATTTGACGCCTTCGCCGAGTTTGAAGCTGCTCGCGGCGCCGTTGCCGAAGCGCCACTTGAAGGCGCCCGAGTGGATCATCAGGTCGTAGAGCGTCCAGGTGTTGCGCGAGGAGATCAGCAGGTTGCCTTCGCTGCCGGGGTCGATCGAGTTGATGTGGTAGGCGTCCCACGGGTAGGAGCTTTTCGACGGCTTGCTGTGGGAGTTGGAGAGCGGGATGTGCCCAAGCGCGTGCCACTCCCACATCACGAGCCCCGTCTTGATGTCGACCTCCTCGATCACGGAGTCGCTCAGCACGCCGTTGCTGGAGCCTCCGTCGGCGGAGAGGCTCATGTGGATCGGGTCGAAGGCGTCGATCCAGGCGGTGCCTTCAGGGGTGATCCTGAATTCGTGCAGGTCGGCCTTGTAGCCGTTGCCCGCCTTCACGGTCGCGATCTTCTGATAGGAGCTGTTCGCGATCACGTCTTCGCCCTGGCCGAAGCCGAGTTTGAGCACGTGCCCCTGCCACCAGGTGAGCGCCTGCTGGCCCTCGTAGGTCTGGACGTGGAAGTTGGTCGAGTCCTCGCCCTTCGGCAGCGGGTGGAACCAGACCAGCTGGCCTTCGCCGTTCACGATCATCGGTCCAGGTGCGCCGGTGCCCTGGTAGGGCGCGAGGAAGAAGTCGCCGCTCGCCGCGCCGGGCTGTGCCGGGGTGAGCACCTGCACGCTGCTCGGTTTGAGGCTTGGCGCTGAGTGGAAGCTCTGGATCTCTGCGGGGTCGCTTTCGTGCGCGGGGAAGGGCGCCGTCGACTCGACCGCCTCGCGCGCGATCTTGAAGTTCGTGCCGACGCTCTCTTCGTGCTTGCCGACGCGCACGCGCGCGTTGACGGCGACCGTCTCGCCAGGTGTGAAGCCGCGTGTTGGCAGGAAGCTCTCGCCCGTGCCCGTCGAGTAGGCCTCGAGCCTGCCCGAGTGGTAGCCGCTGAGCGAGCCGACGGCGTGCACGTAGAGGACCTTCGTGCCAGGCCCGCCTAGGAAGCTGATCTGCGTCGCAGGCGAGGCGTCGGGCGTGCCTGGCATCGGGGAGACGGTGATCGCGTTGGCGATGGCCGCGGACGTCGCGGCCGGCCCGCTGGCGATCTTCGCGCCCGTGTGGACGCTCGATCCGCATGCGGACAGGGCGAGACAGAGTGTCGCGGCGGCGGCAAGCATGGTGTTGGACCTTGTCGCTCTCAACTCTTGAACGGCTTGGAAGTTCCGATCACCTTGCCGCTCGCGTCGAGTGCCTGCACCTGCAGCGTCTGCGAGCTGCTGAGGGGCTGGGACAGGGGAATCGCCGTCTCGAAACCGGACCTGGGCGCTGCGGCGAGCGCCGGTCCCTTTGCGTTGCTCGCCACTCCCGCGCCCGCCTTCAGGCTGGAGCCGGCGAGTACGCGCCAGGAGGCGACCTGCGTCGCGCCGTTCCAGCTTGCGTAGACGACGGTCTTGCCGCCACGCTGCCGCGCCGCGCCGATCGGCGGGTAGAGCGGCAGCCCTTCCCACTGCCCGAACGTCGTGCGATAGCTGAGGTCAGGGCGCGGGAATTTGCCTTCGAGCAGCGGTTCGCCCGACTTCGTGAACTCTGCGAGGTACGGTTCCGAGCCCCAGCCGACGAGCACGTTGCCGTTCGGCAGCTGCGTGACCGCGCCCATGTAGTCGGATTCGATCCCATAGCCGCCGCCGTAGGCGGCGAGCTTGGTCGCTCTGTGGGTGCCTTCGTCGAGCTTCAGGATCAGGCCGCGCGAGTACTGCGGCGCCTTGACGTAGGTGCCGCCGCCGGTCAGCTGGCAGCAGTGGTCGTCGAACATCGTGACGACCCCGCCAGGGTGGATCTTCACGTCGTGCTGCCAGCTGAATTCGGCGCCAGGGCCGAACGTGTAGGTCGATTTCCTGCCGCCGAGCGTCCACTGGACCTTGCCGCTCTCGATGTTCACGAGATAGGCGGCCCAGGTGTCTCGCATCGAGACGAGGAAGGTGCCGTTGCCGAGCAGGTCGATCGCGTTGACGTGGTAGGCGTCCCAGGGGAAGCCGTTGGTCGGCAGCGTCGCTTGGGACTGGCTGAGCGAGATGTGCTTCAGCGCGTCCCAGTTGTAGAGCAGCTTGCCCGTCTTCAGGCTGTACTCCTGTACGGCGGAGTCGATCAGGGCGCCGTTGTAGGCGCCGCCGTACTTGGAGAGGTTCCTCGGGATGTCCTTGTTCGCGGTCACCCAGATGTGCTCGCCGCTGACGATCATCTCGTGCAGCGTCAGCTTCCAGCCGTCCACGCCTTTGATGTGGGCGACCTCCTGGTAGTGCTGGTTGACGATGACGTCTTCGCCGCTTTCTGTCGCGCCAGTGTTCGTGACGACGCCCTGCCACCAGGAGAGCGCGGGCTTGCCTTCATAGGTTTGAAGGCTGAGGTTCGAGGCGACGACCTTTTCCGGCAGGGGTCTGAACCAGACCGGCTGCAGCTCGTTGTCGAGGATCAGCGGTCCGCTCTGGCCCTTCATCGGCGGCTTGTTGACGTCGAGAAAGTTCGCGGTGAGGATGTAGCCCGGAGCGAGCTTGCCGCTGACCGGCTTGTCTTCGAGTTCCAGCTTCGGTGGGTGCAGCGAGGGTTCGGTGACGAAGTTGTAGATGTGCGTCTTCAGGTAGGCGCCGATCGGCGCCCCCTTCGAGCTCGCGAACGCGAAGTCGAGCGCGAGGAAGGCGACGACGATTACGACGAAGGCGGGGGCGAGCACCCTGCCCGGCAGCGCGGAGAGGCCCTTGTGCGCAGGTGTGGCCGCCGGCGTGGCCTCCGCCTTCGCCTCGCCTGCCCCGGCTGGGCCGGGCCCCGCCGGGCTCGGCGCCGGGGTCGCTTGGGCGCGGCCGCCCGGCAGCAGCGTGAAGGTCAGGATCGCCGCGGCCGCGACGCAGCCGGCGCCGATCAGGAAGGCGAGCCTGAAGCCGTCTGCCAGCGAGGTTGGCACGCTGTGGCCGAGGCCGATCAGGTGGCTGGTCTGCTGCGTGGCGAGCGTGCCGAGGATCGCGAGCCCGAGTCCGCCGCCGACCTGGCGCGAGGTGTTGACGAGGCCCGAGGCGAGACCCGCCTGGCCCGGCTTCGCGCCTTGCGTCGCCGCGATCGTCGAGGGCACGATCGACATCCCGATCCCCGAGGCGGCAAGCAGGCCGGGGATCATCACGTAGACGATGCCGCTGCCGCTGGAGCCGATGCGCGCGAGCAGCACGAGGCCGCCGCCGAGCAGGATCAGGCCGCTGCCGAGCACGGGGCGCACGCCGAAGCGGCTGACCAGCCGGCCCGCCTGCGAGGCGGAGACGACGATCATCAGCGTCATCGGCAGGAAGATGAGGCCGGTGTGCAGCGGCGAGAGGCCGAGCACCTGTTGCAGGTAGAGCGAGGCGACGAACCACATCGCAAAGAGCGAGGCGCTGAACAGCAGCACGATCAAGTTTGCGACCTTCAGGTGCTTGGTCAGCTCGTGGACGGGCACGAGCGGCTCCTTGGCGACGTTGCGCTCGATGTAGCTGAACGCGGCGAGCAGCACGATGCCGGCGACGATCGGGATCAGCGCGAGCGCGGCGCTCCAGCCGCGCAGGCCCGCTTCCACGACCCCGAAGACGAGGATGATCTGGCCGACGGTCAGCGTGATCGCGCCAGCGAGGTCGAAGCTGTGCTCGCTGCGCTGCCCGCGCCTGTCCTTGACGACGGCGTAGGCGATCAGCGCCGTCGCGATCCCGATCGGCGGGTTGATCAGCAGCACCCAGCGCCAGCTCAGCTCTTCGGTGATGATCCCGCCGAGCAGCACGCCGGCGGCGCCGCCGAGGCCGTTCATCGCCGCCCAGGTGCCGATCGCCTTGTGCAGCTTGGGGCCGGGCGGGAAGGACGCCGTCACGATCGCCAGCGAGGCTGCGGCCATGAAGGCGCCCGCGAAGCCCTGCAGGCCGCGCGCGACGACGAGCATCGTTTGGCTGTTCGCGGCGCCGCCGATCAGCGAGGCGACGGCGAACAGGGCCATCCCGGCGACGAACATGCGGCGCTGTCCGAAGCGGTCGGCGGCGCGGCCGCCGAGCATCAGGAAGCTTGCGAAGAGGATCGAGTAGGCGTCGACGACCCATTGCAGCTTGACCGAGGAGAAGCCGAGCGCCGACTGGATGTGGGGCAGCGCGACGTTGATGATGCTCAGGTCGAGAATCACCATGAACTGCGCGATGCAGCAGACCGCGAGGATCCATGCCTCGCGCGAGCCGAAGCGGCGCTCGGGCGCAGGCTGCTGCTCTTGCTCCTCGATCACTTGCGCCGACATTCATCCCTCCAGATCGCCTGCGGCGGCTGCTTGCCTACGGCGTTTGGGCTCCCTGGGCGCCTGGTAGCATGCCCCGAAATCTTGCACCGACCAAGGAGATCGGCCCATGAGGAAGCGCCCGCTGACCGCGATATTAACAGTCCTGGCTGTCGCCACATCCCCCTTCGCGATCGCCGGTTGCGGCGGCAAATCGTCCTCTGGCTCGGAAAAAGGCGAAACGGCGAAAACCGAAACGACGCACTCCTCGGGCCTGCAGAAAAAGAAGGTAGAAGAAAAAAGCGAATACTGATCTCGGTCCTCATTCTTCTTTCACCGCCTTCGCCAGCGAGCTCTTGAAGCTCGCTGCGCGAACGGTGTGAGAGCTGCCGATCGTTTCGCCGTCCGCGTTCAGGGCCTGGGCTTGCACGTAGGCCAGGCCCTTCTTTGCAAGGATCGTCGTGGTTTCGAAGCCGCTGACGGGGACTGTCGTCTGCTCTGAGAGAGCGCTGGCCGACTTGCCCGCGAGCACGCGCCAGGAGGCGACTTCGGTCGCGCCGTTCCAGCTCATGTGCACGATCGTCTCTTCGCCGGTGTTGTTGAGGTTGGCGAGCAGCGCCGGCGGTGTGGCAGGTCGCGCGCTCCAGGAGTGCCTGTAGGCGCGGTAGAAGATCAGTTCCGGGGAGAAGTGGGCGTCGAAGAGCAGCTTGCCGCTTGCGCTGAGCTCGCTGACGTAGGGCACCCCGCCCCAGCCGACGACGATGTTGCCGTTGCCCAGCGTCTGGACGTTGCCCTGGCTTGCGGCGAGCAGGGGGGTGCCGGGGTGCGTGATCTGGGATGTCAGGCGCGCTTCTTTGCTCTGCATGTCAAGCGCGATGCGCACGGCACGCGACTGGCTGTGCTCTACGGGATTGGCGCCGTCGTCGTAGAAGGTGACTTCGCCGTTGGGTAGTACACGGCCGTCGTGCTGCCAGGCGGTCTTCGTGCCAGGGCCCATCTCGAACGAGCTTTTCAGGCCGCCGAGGCGCCAGAGGATCCTGCCGCTGCCGCCTTCCAGCTGATAGCCGGCCCAGGTGTTGCGCGAGGAGATGAAGACGTTGCCGTCTGGCTGCGGGTCGATCGAGTTGATGTGGAACCAGTCCCAGGCCCTGCCCGCGGGGGCGGCCGTCTCGGATTCGTTCACGCTGATGTGGTCGAGCGCGTGCCATTCCCAGCGCACGAGCCCCGTCTTCAGGTCGACCTCCTGGACCGCGGCGTCGAGGAGCTCGCCTTCGCTTTCGCCTTCGCCTTCGGCTGAGGTGAGGTTGCAGTGGATCGGGTTGAACGCGGTGTTGTAGGCGACGTCGTTGCCGGCGAGCTCGAAGTCGTGCAGGTCGGGCTTCAGGCCGTTGCCGCCCCTGTCGTGGGCGATCACCTGGTAGCGGTTGTCGAGGATCAGGTCTTCGCCTTCGCCGAAGCCGAGGTTCGGGACGCGGCCCTGCCACATCGTCAGATCCTCGTGGCCTTCGTATTCCTGGACGTTGACGTCGTCGGCGACCTCTTCGCCCTTCATCTGGTCGAACCAGATCAGGCGACCTTGCGGGTTGTAGATGAGCGCGCCGTACCTGCCGGGGCCGGGGCCGTTGCTCGTGAAGACGTCGCCCGCCTGCGGGTCTTCGTCGGCGTGGGTGACGGTGAGCACCGGCGCCTGCATGCCTGGCATCGTGAGGAAGCTTTGAGAGTCCGCGGCCGGCGCGGCGGGGTTGCCGAACGGCTTCACGTCAGCGGCTGGGTCGGGCGTGTCGACCGTGAAGGAGAAGGCGACGGGCTTGCCCTGGCCGGAGCCGATCGACGCGCTGACGCTCACATGCTCGCCGGCGAGAAAGGGCTTGCTCGGCAGGAAGCTCGCGCCGTCGCCCTGGGAGTAGGCCGCCAGGCGGCCCCGATGGCTGCCGGTCTGCGAGCCCTTCACAGCGACGTCGTGGATCTCGCTCGCCGGGGCGCCGAGGAAGCTGATCTGCGTCTTCGGGCTCGCGCTGACCGAGCCGGGCGCGGGGGTGACGTCGACGCTCGTTCCTGGCAGCGTCGCGCTGGTCACGAGCGTTTTCGGCAGACAGTTCGGAGCGGCCCCGGAGGCGCTTGCGCCACTGCCTCCCGAGCCGCCGCACGCCGCCAGCGAGACGGCCGCGACAACGGCCGATGCAAGTGCGATCGAGCCGTTAGTAGAGCGTCTCATACCTGGTTTGGGGCGCGACCCGGCCTCCCTAGGGCTAGGCGAGCTGTGCTTCTCCGTCGTAGAGCTTCAGCACCTTGACGCTGAGATCCGGCCCCCGCCCACCCGCGGCGTCGATGCAGAGCTTGCAGAGCACGCACTCGTCGAGGTTGCGCTCGACGATCGTCAGGGCGCCGCTCTCGTCCTGGGCGTAGATGTCGACGGGGCAGGCTTCGGTCAGCTTCGCCGCGATCTGCGGGTCTGAGGCGACTGCGTCGTCGACCTCGACGGCGATGAAGGTTGCGTCCTGCCTCATCAGACCGCCTCCCTTGGCCTGCCTGCGGAGATCTTCTCGGAGATCAGCGCAGGGATGTCCTCGATGCGCTCGGCGACGGCGATGCCCGCCGTGGCCAGGCGCGCGATCTTCTCGCCGGCGGTGTCCTCCTTGCCTTCGACGATCGTGCCCGCATGGCCGAAGCTCATGCCTGGCATCTCGTCCATGAAGCGTCCCGCCATGAAGGCGACGACCGGCAGCCGCGAGGAGTTCTTGACCACCCAGTCGGAGAGCTCGGCCTCCATGCGGCCGCCAGGCTCGGTGTAGATCACGATCCCCTGCGTCTGCTCGTCGGCCTCGAACAGCGGCATCAGCTCCGCGTAGCTGGAGCCGATGATCGCGTCGCCGCCGATCGAGACGGCGGTCGACTGGCCGAGGCCTGCGGCGGAGAGGGTCGAGGACATCTCGGTAGTCATCCCGCCAGAGCGCGAGATCACACCGATCGGGCCGGGGGTGTAGGCCTGGGCCGCGTTGCGCGCAGGGCCGCCGATGCCGCCCATCTTGATCACGTCGGGCACGATGATCCCAAGGCAGTTGGGGCCGATGATGCGCGCGCCGCGCAGCTTCGCGAGCTCGACCATCTGCGCGACGTCACGGCGCGGGATGCGCTCGGTGACGATCACGATCAACTTGATCCCGTTCTCGATCGCCTCGAAGACCGCGTCCTTCGTGAACGCGGGCGGGACCGTGACGACCGAGCCGTCGATCGGCGATCCGTGATGGGCGACCGCCTGGGCGACGGTGTCGAAGACGGGCACGCCGTGGACCTCGCGGCCGAGGCGCCCTGGCGTGACGCCGCCGACGACCTTTGCGCCGGCGCCGTAGTCGAGGCACTCGCGCGTGAGGTTGACCGCCTCGCGGCCGGTGATGCCCTGGACGATGAAGGTCGTCTCTGCGTCGATCAGGATGCTCATGCCGAGGCTCCCTCGATCAGGATGCTCATGCCGCGGCTCCTTGGATCTTCTCCACCGCGCGGCGCGCGGCCTCGTTCAGCGAGACGGAGCGGTCGGCGTAGTCGATGCCGTACTTGGAGAGGATCTTGAAGCCCTCCTCCTCCCAGGCGCCTGGGATGCGGAAGATCGCGATCTTCTCCGCGGGGTCGAAGCCAAGCTCGAGGCAGGCCTTGATCACGCCCCTGGCGACGATGTCGACCCTCGTGTTGGAGACGATCGACATCATCACGGCGATCTTGTCGACGCCTGGCTTGCTCAGCACGAGCTTGGCCAGGCCGCAGGTCTTGGAGACCGAGGGGTTGCCGCCGATCTCGCAGTAGTTGGCGGGCTTGCCGCCGTGGGCCCTGACCGCGTCGAAGAGCGTGAGCGAGCCGCCGCCGGCGCCGATCACGAGGCCAAGGTTGCCGTCGAACTCGGTGACGTTGCCCGCGACGCCCCTGTGATCCTGGGAGTCGACCTCCTCGCCGGCGAGCTCGAAGGGCGTCGCCTCGCGCGCCTGGCGCGTCTCCTCCTCGCGGACGCCGAGGTCGGAGAGCAGCTTGCGGTGCCGGCCGCGCGCCTCGTTCTCCATGTCCATGTGCGCGTCGAGCGCGATGAAGCTGCCGTCCGCCAGGCGGCCAAGCGGGTTGATCTCCGCGAGCGTCATGTCGTTCTCGACGAACAGCTTCGCCAGGCGCGTGAGGATCGGGGTGAGCTTGTTCAGCGCGGAGCCGGTGACGCCGGTCGCGGCGATCACCTCCTTCGCCTCGTAGTCGCCGAAGGGCAGGATGTTGGAGAAGTGCCGGCGTCCGACCTTGTCAGGCTGCTCCTCGGCGACCTGCTCGATGTCGATCCCGCCGACGGGCGAGAAGATCATCACCGGCTGCTTGCGCAGACCGTCCCAGACGACGCCCGCGTAGTACTCCTGCTCGACCTCCGCCTTCGGGTCGACGAGTACGCCACGCGGCATGTGGCCTTTGATCTCGAGGACGAGCACGTCACGCGCGTGCGCCTCGGCCTCCTCAGGCGTGTCGGCGAACTTCACGCCGCCGGCCTTCATACGTCCGCCGGTGAGCACCTGGGACTTGATCACGGTTGGCCCGCCGATTCGCTGCGCGATCTCCTTCGCCTGCTCAGGCGTGGTCGCGAAACCGAAGTCGGTGACTGGGATGCCGGCGCGCTTGACCACCTCGCGCGCCTCGAACTCGAAAAGTCTCATTGGGCTTGTGTTGGGTTCTCGTTATGGATCGTCAACAACAGCGCGGAACCCTACACGCAGAGGCACAGTCGATGCGCTGGCGCGTCGTTCTCCCAACACGCAACCCCGCCCAGCGGCCCGAAGGGCCGCCCTTAAAAATCCCTTTCCTAAGCCGCTGCGGGCGCGAACCCGTACAGCTCGGCGAGCTCCGGGTCCTTGCTCGCGAGCATCTCGGCGAGGTTGACCATCACCTTGCACTGCTTCCAGGTCGCGTCGTCCTGCATCTTGCCGTCGATCATGTGCACGCCTTTGCCGTCGGGGATCGCCTCGATCACCTTCTTCGCGAAGGCGACCTCGTCGGGGTCGGGCGAGAAGACGCGCTTGGCGATCGCGATCTGGCCAGGGTGCAGCGACCAGGCGCCGACGCAGCCGAGCAGGAACGCGGCCCTGAACTGGGTTTCGCAGCCCTCCGCGTCGCGGATGTCGCCGTAGGGTCCATAGAAGGGCAGCGCGCCGACCGCCGTGCAGGCGTCGACCATGCGTGCGATCGAGTAGTGCCAGGGGTCCTGCTGATAGCTGGCGCGCGGGGCGTCCGGGTTTTCAGCGTCAGGATCGGCAATCGTGCGATAGCCAGGGTGCCCGCCGCCGACGCGCGTCGTCTTCATGCGCCTGGAGGCTGCAAGATCGGCGGGGCCGAAGCTCATGCCCTGGATGCGCGGGCTGGCGGCGGCGATCCCCTCGAGGTTTGCGACCCCAAGCGAGGTCTCGAGGATCGCGTGCACGAGGATCGGCTTGCTGAGGCCCGCCTTCGCCTCGAGCTGGGCGAGCAGGCGGTCGACGTAGTGGATGTCCCAGGGGCCCTCGACCTTCGGGACCATGATCACCTCGAGCTTCTCGCCGATCTCGAGCACGAGCTGCGTGAGGTCGTCGAGCACCCAGGGCGATTCCAGCGCGTTCACGCGCGTCCAGAGCGAGGTCTCGCCGAGGTCCATCTCGCGTCCGACCTTCAGCAGGCCCTCGCGCGCAGCCTCCTTGCGGTCGACGGGGACCGCGTCCTCGAGGTTGCCAAGCAGGATGTCGACGCTTGGCGCGATGTCAGGGACCTTCGCGACCATCTTCTCGTTGGAGAAGTCGAGGAAGTGGATCATCCGCGACGGCTTGACGGGAATCTCGCGCGCAGGCTGCGGCGCGCCGATCGCGAGCGGCTTCTCGAAGTCACGGGGGTTGCGCAAGTGGGCTCCTCTGTCGTCCTGTGGTGCTCGGGTGTCTGCCGAAACGGTATCGCCTCCGCTTGGCGGAGAGCTGTGCACCACGTATAGAGTGCATGGCGAAAACGTCAAGGAGACTGAGACAGACACATGAGCGAGACCCAGGTCGAGAGCCCACCCGTCGAGACTTCGCAGGCCGCGCGCGAGAGCAGCGGCGCGCACCCCTATGGCCGCTACCTCGAGGAGTTCGAGGTCGGCGACGTCTACAAGCACTGGCCAGCGAAGACCGTGACCGAGGCCGACGACCACCTCTTCTGCCTGATCACGATGAACCACCACCCGCTGCACATCAACGACATCTACGCGGCGGGCTCCCAGCAGGGCCGCAACGTCGTCGTCGGGCCGCTCGTCTACTCGCTCGCACTTGGCATGTCCGTCTCCGACGTGAGCGGCAAGGCGATCGCGAACCTCGCGACCGAGGAGCTCAGCCACCCCGCGCCCGTCTTCCACGGCGACACGCTCTTCGTCGAGTCCGAGGTCCTGGAGAAGAAAGAGTCGCGCAGCAAGCCCGATCGCGGCACCGTGAAGGTCCATACACGGGTCTACAACCAGGATGGGGTGCTCGTCGCCGAGTTCAAGCGGCTCGTGCTCGTGCCAAGGCGCGAGCCCGGCGCGATTCCCGCAGCGGGCAACGTCGAGTAGCCGATTTCGGGGTATCCGGTGGCGCAAGGGCGCTGCCTGCGATACCCTCTTCTGGTCGCCCGCCGAGGGCGACTTTTCCGTTGCCGGGTTCCGCACTGGCGCCAGCGCGCCCCTAGGGCGCCCCGCTTCGGACACCACTCCCCGAGACATAGGAGCCCCTCGCGAGCCATGGAGACCACCGCCGAAGCCCCGACCGATAACAAGCGCCTGCTGGCATGGGTCGATGAGGTTGCGGCGCTCGTCGAACCACGTGATGTCTACTGGTGCGACGGCTCGCAGGAGGAGTACGACAGGCTTGCGCAGACGCTGATCGACGCCGGCACCTTCAAGCGGCTCTCAGACGCGGCACGTCCAGGCTCCTACTACGCCGTCTCCGACCCAGGCGACGTCGCCCGCGTCGAGGACAGGACCTTCATCTGCTCAGAGGACGAGCAGGACGCGGGCCCGACGAACAACTGGCGCGAGCCTGAGGAGATGCGCGAGACGCTGCAGGAGCTCTTCAGCGGCGCGATGCGCGGCAGGACGATGTACGTCGTGCCCTTCTCGATGGGTCCGCTTGGCTCCGACAAGAGCCAGATCGGCGTCGAGATCACCGACTCCGCCTACGTCGCGGTGAGCATGCGGCTGATGGCCCGCATGGGCGCAGGCGCGCTCGAGGCGCTAGGCGAGGACGGCGAGTTCGTGCCCTGCCTGCACTCCGTCGGGATGCCGCTCGTGGACGATGCGGGCGAGCAGATCGACGACGTGCCCTGGCCCTGCAACGCCGAGAACAAGTACATCGTCCACTTCCCTGAGACTCGCGAAATCTGGTCATACGGCTCCGGCTACGGCGGCAACGCGCTGCTCGGCAAGAAGTGCCTCGCGCTGCGGATCGCCTCGGTGATGGCGCGCGACGAGGGCTGGATGGCGGAGCACATGCTGATCCTGAAGCTGATCTCGCCTGAGGGCGAGACGAAGTACATCGCCGCGGCGTTCCCATCGGCCTGCGGCAAGACGAACCTCGCGATGCTGATCCCAACGCTGCCAGGCTGGCAGGTGCAGACGATCGGCGACGACATCGCCTGGATGAAGTTCGGCGACGACGGCAGGCTCTACGCGATCAACCCCGAGGCGGGCTTCTTCGGCGTCGCGCCAGGCACCGGCGAGGAGACAAACCCGAACGCGATCGCGACGATCGCCTCGAACTCGATCTTCACCAACTGCGCGCTGACCGACGACGGTGACGTCTGGTGGGAGGGCCTGACGGCAGAGCCGCCCGCGCACCTGATCGACTGGCACGGCAAAGACTGGACGCCAGACTCAGACACGACCGCTGCGCACCCGAACGCGCGCTTCACGACGCCCGCCGCCCAGGATCCCGCGATCGCGCCAGAGTGGCAGGACCCCGCCGGCGTGCCGATCGACGCGTTCCTCTTCGGCGGCCGACGCTCGACGGTCGTGCCGCTCGTGACCGAAGCGCTGAGCTGGGAGCATGGCGTCTTCCTTGGCGCGACGATGAGCTCGGAGAAGACCGCAGCCGCCGCCGGCAACCTCGGCGAACTGCGTTTCGACCCGTTCGCGATGCTGCCCTTCTGCGGCTACAACATGGCCGACTACTTCGCGCACTGGCTTGCGATCGGCAACAAGGGGCAGGAGGGCAAGCTCCCGAAGATCTTCTACGTCAACTGGTTCCGCAAGGACGAGGCTGGCAAATTCCTCTGGCCAGGCTACGGCGAGAACTCGCGCGTGCTCTCCTGGGTCTTCGCTCGCTGCGCCGGCCACGGCGACGCTGTCGAGACGCCGATCGGCGTGCTGCCTCCGATCGATGCCCATGGCATCGACACGAGCGGCCTGCAGGTCTCCGAAACGGACATGGCGAAGCTGCTCGAGGTCGACGTTGAGCAGTGGAAGGAGCAGCTGCCCCACTTCCGCGCCCACCTCTCCCAGTTCGATCGCCTGCCGCAGGAGCTGCACGAGCAGTTGAAGGCGCTCGAGGACAGGCTGGGCTGAAAAGCTGTCGGTCGGCCGCGGGCTATTCGTGCCCGTGGTCGCCGTCGCTCGCCGCGGGCGGGCGCGACTCCTCGGCCAGCGAGGTGATCGCCAGCGCGCCGCGGGCTGAGGCTTCGAGCACCTCGGTCGCCTCCTCCAGCGAGCGCGCGTAGAGCTCGACGAGCAGGTGCACGACGATGCTCGTATCGCCCTCGTGCTTGTGGAAGCGCACGTGCGTGAAGAACTCGCGCACGCCGTACTCGCCGAAGGCCGCGTAGGCGAGCGCGTCGCCGGCGTCGGGTCCTGAGCAGGTCTCGACGTCCTCGGCGTCGACCGTCACCGTGCAGGACGCGACCCAGGGAGTGCCGACGATCATCCGTTCCCAGCGGTCCTCGATCGGCTCGACCCTGCCGTTGCTGAAGCCAAGGTGCGGCTGATCGTGCATGCAGTCGAGGCATTGCACGACCGCCTCCTCGAGCTCGTCGACGATCTCGGAGCGCTCGCCCGTGTCAGGGTCGATCTTGTGGATCCCCTCGTAGTGGACCTGGACCTCGAGGTTCTGCGACCAGCAGCGGTAGCACCGCAGCCAGCTGCGCGCACTCGTCTCAGAAGTCGGTCCCTCCATGAAACTCATTGTAGGCGGGCGACGGGCGACAGTTGCGACGGTTCGCCTAGACGATCGCTGCGCGCAGCGTCGCCTCGACGTCGGCCTTGCCGATCGGGCCCACGCAGGGCGAGCTTGCGCCCGCGTCCCGATAGCGCCGCATGCCGCCTGCGACCTCGTCAGGGCCGCCGATCGCCGCGAGCTCGGCGAGGAAGTCGTCGGAGATCGCCGCCTTCATCGCCTCGACGTCGCCGCTGGCGGCGTCGAAGGCCTCGATCTCGCCGCCGAAGCCGGAGCGCTCGATCATCGCCCTGTAGAAGGGCAGGTTGAAGTAGGGCAGCAGCTCCTGGCGCAGCGCGCCACGCACCTGCTCGACGTCCTCGGTGTGGGCGGCGGGCACCGCGGCGACGATGTCGAAGCCGTCGAGCGAGCGCCCTGCCCGCTCGCGTCCCGCCCTCACCTCGGGGATCACGACGTCCCTGATGTAGGCGGGGTTGCAGAGCCAGAGCATCACGCCGTCTGCGACCTCGCCGGCGAGTCGTAGCATCGCGGGGGAGAGCGCTGCGACGTAGACCGGCAGCTGCGGGCGCGGCGCAAGGCCCGCGAGACGGAAGCTCGTCTGCCACTTGCCGGCAGCCTTGCCGCTCGCCGCGACGGCTGCGTTCGGGTCCTCGCCGCTGAGGATCGCCTTCACGAGCGTGACGTACTCGCGCATCTCCGCGACGGGCCTGTCGATGCTCTGGCCGTGCCAGTGCTCGACGACGATCCGGTGTGAGACGCCAAGCCCAAGCGTCAGCCTGCCGTCGGAGAGCTCGTCGATAGTCGCCGCAGTCTGGGCCATCGTCGCCGGCGTGCGCGTGTAGATCGGCACGACGCCGGTGCCGATCCTGATCGTCTTGCTCGCGAGCGCGTAGGCGGTCAGCACCGTGAGCGACTCGCGCCCGGCGATGTGCGTCGTGTAGGCCGCCTCGTAGCCAAGCGACTCTGCGAGCTGCACGCGCTCGATCGCGCTCTGCAGCGTGCGCCCAGGACTGATGAAGCAGCCGACCCCCATGGAGGCGAGCATAGGGGGTATCGCGTTCAGGCGGACGTCTGCTGCTGCATCTGCTCGGCGAGCCACGCTCCGATTTCCGGCTCGCCGAGGTTCGCAGGCAGTTGGGCGAGCATGCGCTCCGCCGCACGACGGCCGCCGAGCGCACGCATGCCGTGCTCGCCGTACTCGGTCGCAAAGCTCCTGAGCGCCCCAGCTCTGCGCAGACGCTGCCTATGAGTTGCGAGGTCCTTCATGTGTCGCCGGCTCTGCTCGAGCTCCTGCGCGAGCCTGTCGAATTCGAGATATGGCGGCAGCGAGGACACCGCGATCACGGGGATCGATCTTTTGCTGAGTGAGCGCAGTGCGGCGCTGAGATCTCTGCGCGTGCGCATCGCTATCTCGCCGAGATCCGACTTCGTGACGACGAGGATGTCGGGGATCTCCATGATCCCGGACTTGATGAACTGCAGCACGTCGCCGCTGCCTGGCTGCACGACGACGACGACCGTGTCTGCGACATCTGCGACATCCGTCTCGGCCTGCCCGACGCCGACCGTCTCGATCAGCACGACGTCGAATGCCGCCGCAAGCGCCTGCGCGGCGGTGCGTGTGCCAGCCGCGAGCCCGCCAAGCCTTTCGCCGGCGGCGGTCGAGCGGATGAATACCTGCTCGTCTGCCGGATCGAACGCTATGCGCGTCCTGTCGCCAAGGAGCGAGCCGCCTGAGTGGCGCGAGCTCGGATCGACTGCGAGCACGGCGATCGAGGCGATCGAGGCATAGCCGTGTGCGCGGAGATGCATGATGAAGGCCGAGAGCAGCGTCGACTTGCCCGCACCAGGGGGTCCCGTCACGCCGACGATGTGCCCTGGCGCCTCGCCGCCGAGCTTCGCAGGAGCAACCTCGGCGAGCAGCGCCGCGGCCTGCTCCCTGTCATCTGGTGAGGTGCTCTCCAGCAGGTTGAGCGCCGCTGGGGCGGCGCTCAGATCGCGTTCGCGCAGGCGCCTGCCGAGCTCTGCGCCGTTCACGCGGAGGCGGAGCCAGCGACGGCCTCGGCCGTCGCTCCGTTGCCGTTTCCGCTGCTCCTCGCTTCCAGCAGATCGATGATGTCGCGCATGATCTGCGAGAGCTCGAAGTCCTTTGGCGTGTAGATCGCGGCGACGCCCGCCTGCTTCAGCGGCGCGAAGTCCTGGGTCGGGATGATCCCGCCGACGATCACGGGCGCGTCGACGCCCGCCTTGCGCAACGCGTCGATCACGGCGGGGATCAGCTCGCGGTGGGAGCCTGAGAGGATCGAGAGGCCGATCACGTGGACGCCCTCCTGCAGGGCGGATGCGGCGATTTGGCTGGGCGTCAGCCTGATGCCTTCGTAGACGACGTCCATGCCGACGTCCCTTGCCCTCACGGCGATCTGCTCGGCGCCGTTCGAGTGCCCATCGAGGCCTGGCTTGCCGACGAGGATCTTCGGGCGCCTGCCAAGCAGCTCCTGCAGGCCTGCGACGCGCTCGCGCAATGTCTCGAGGTCGTCGTCCGCGGCAGCGGCGCTCGCCTCGCCGACGCCTGTCGGCGCCCTGTAGGAGCCGAAGACCTCGCGCAGCGTCGCCGACCACTCGCCGGTCGTCGCGCCTGCGCGCGCCGCCGCGAGCGTCGGCTCCATCAGGTTGCCCTCGCGCTCGTCGCCCTTGGCGACCCTCGCGAGCTCGGCGAGCGCTGTGTCGACGGCGGCCTGGTCGCGCGTCGCACTACGCCACTGCTTCACGGCTGCGATCTGCTGCGCTTCGACGGCGGGGTCGACGACGAGGATCCCGCCCTCCGCATCGGCTGTGAGGGGGGACTTCTCCGTCTCGGTGAACTTGTTCTGGCCGACGACGATCTGCTCGCCGGACTCGATGCGGCGCACGCGCTCTCTGTGGGAGTCGACGAGGCTCGCCTTCATGTAGGAGACCGCCTCGACGGCACCGCCATGCTCGGCGACGACCGCCATCTCCGCCTTCGCGCCCTTCACCAGCTCGGCGACGAGACCGTCCATCACTTTCGAGCCCTCGAAGATGTCTGGGTAGTCGAGCAGGTCGGTCTCGTAGGCGAGCACCTGCTGGATGCGCAGCGACCACTGCTGGTCGAAGGGCCTTGGCAGCCCCAGCGCCTCGTTCCAGGCGGGCAGCTGGATCGCCCGCGCCCTTGCGCTGCGGCCGAGCGTGACAGCGAGCGCCTCGAGCACGATCCGCTGGACGTTGTTCTCGGGCTGGGCCTCGGTCAGCCCCAGCGAGTTGACCTGGACGCCGTAGCGGAAGCGCAGCAGCTTTTCGTCGGTCACGCCGTAGCGCTCGCGTCCGATCTCCTGCCAGATCTCGGACATCGCGCGCAGCTTCGCGTGCTCTTCGACGAAGCGCACGCCCGCGTTGACGAAGAAGGAGATCCTCGCGAAGACCTTGCCGATGACCTCGTCGGCGCGCTCGCCGAAGCGGCTCTTCACGGCGTCGAGGACCGCGATCCCGTTGCTCATCGCGTAGGCGATCTCCTGGACTGGGGTCGCGCCTGCCTCCTGCAGGTGGTAGGAGCAGATGTTGATTGGGTTCCACTTCGGGATGTGCTCGACGGTGTAGGCGATCATGTCGGCGATCAGCCGCATCGAGGGCTCTGGCGGGAAGGCGTAGGTGCCGCGCGCGAGGAACTCCTTCACGATGTCGTTCTGAGTCGTGCCCTGCAGCTGCTCCTGGGCAACGCCCTCGCGCTCGGCGGCGACGACGTAGAGCGCGAGCAGCCAGGCCGCGGTCGCGTTGATCGTCATCGAGGTGTTCATCTCGCCGAGCGGGATGCCCGCCATCAAAGCTTCCATGTCGCCGATGTGGGCGACAGGCACGCCAACCTTGCCGACCTCGCCCTTCGAGAGCTCGTCGTCGGCGTCATAGCCCGTCTGGGTCGGCAAGTCGAAGGCGACGGACAGTCCTGTCTGGCCCTTTTCCAGGTTGCGCCGGTAGAGCTCGTTGCTCGCCTTCGCGGTCGAGTGGCCGGCGTAGGTGCGCATCATCCAGGGCCTGTCGCGCTGCGGCAGGCGGGGGCTTGGGGGCTCGCTCATGCCCACAATTGTAGGGTTAGAGGCGCGATGGGAGAGACCGCGATGCGACTGATCGACCTGAAGCATCTTGGCAACGAGCGTGTGATCGGCTCGTGGCTGGTCGGCGACGTGCTGATCGACCCTGGCCCTGAGAGCTGCATCGAGACGCTGCTCGCCGGACTCGAAGGCGTGCAGCCGCGGGTGATCGCGCTCACGCACATCCATCTCGACCACGCCGGCGGCACGGGCGCGCTGCTGCGCCGCATGCCCGAGCTCGAGGTTTGGGTCCACGAGCGCGGCGCGCCGCACCTGATCGACCCGACGAAGCTGCTGAACAGCGCTGGGCGCCTCTATGGCGAGCACATGAAGGTGCTCTGGGGCGAGGTGCTGCCCGTCCCTGCGGAGCGCGTGAGGATCCTGAAGGGGGGAGAGCAGCTCGACGGCTTTCAGGTCGCCTACACGCCTGGGCACGCCTCCCATCACGTCAGCTACCTGCACACCGAGAGTGGCACCGCGTTCTGCGGGGACACCGCGGGCGTGCGCATCGTCGATGAGGCGCCCGTCGTCGCGCCGACGCCGCCGCCGGACATCGACCCGCCCGCCTGGAGGGCCTCGCTCGACACCATCGAGGCCTGGAATCCCAACGCGATCGTCGCCACCCACTTCGGGCGCTACGAGGACGTCGCAGAGCACCTGCGCCAGATGCGCAGGAGCCTTGACGCGATGGAGCGGCTTGCGCGCACGCACGACCAGGAGCAGTTCGTCGCGGAGCTCGCGAAGGAGTTCGCCGCGCCCGCGGGCGGCTCGGCGGCGACCGCCTTCCAGCAGGCGATGCCGGCGGAGCAGAGCTACGCGGGGCTGCGACGCTACATCGAGAAGTCGGCTGCGGCCTAGCCTTGAGTTTTGGCTTGCAAGGCGAATAGCGGCGTCTCTATCCTGCGTCTCTGATGCACGAGACGATCGAGAAGCCACGCCAAGGGGGTCCTGGGAGCGGGTTGGGCGGCTCCTGGAAGGTGATCGTGCGCAACGACGACCACAACACCTTCGACCACGTCGCAAGGACACTTGCCCGCTACATCCCTGGTGTCACGCTCGAGCAGGGCCACCAGCTCGCGAACGTGATCCACAACGCTGGGCAGGCGCTCGTCTTCACGGGTCACAGGGAGCCCGCTGAGCACTATTGGGAGCAGCTGAAGGGGGCGGGCCTCACGATGGCGCCGCTGGAGTGCGACTGAGCGTCTCACCGTGGCGGACACAGGTCACATCAGGGCATCGGACGCCGAACGCGAGGCACTGATCGAGGACCTGCGCGAGCACACAGTCGCAGGCAGGCTCTCTCCTGAGGAGCTCGAGGAGCGCATCGGCGTCGTCTACGCCGCGAAGACGCGGGCCGAGCTCGACGCTGTACGCGCCGACCTGCCGCTGACGGCGCTTGCGGTCCGCAAAGCCTACGTTCAGCGCCGCGCGCAGCTGCGCGGCCGGCTCGTCCAGGAGGCAGGCGGCTCGCTCACTGCCTCTGGCATCTGCGTCGGCATCTGGTTCGCCGCTGGCGCCCATGGCCAGTTCTGGCCGATCTGGGTGATCGTCTTCACGCTGCTGCCGCTGTTGCGCGATAGCTGGCGCCTGCTTGGCCCAGGCTCGAACCTCGACGCCGTCGAAGCGCGCCTACAGGCCCGTCATGAGCGCCACCTCGGCCGCCAGGCCCGCCGCTCGCGCAGGCACCTGCTGCCTTGAATCTGCTGGTAGCCAAGCGCTACCCAAGACAGGTAGGAAGCGGGTGCTACCATTCACGCAATGCCTGTCCAGAAGCTCTCGATCGCTTTGGATGAGCCGGTGGTCGCTGCGGCGCGCAGGGCGGCGGCGAATCGTGGGATCAGCCTGTCCGCCTGGCTGAACGAGGCGTCGCGCAACGCGCTCGCGATCGAGGATGGCCTTGTTGCGGTTGCGGAATGGGAGGCGGACCATGGGCGGCTTTCGGCGGAGGCGTTGGCCGGCGCTGACGAAGTGCTCGACGCGGCCTCCGTCGATCGCGCGGCGTGACGGGCGTCACCTACGACGCCGGCGCTCTGATCGCCGGCGAACGAGGCTCTGCGGCGGTGTGGGCGCTGCACCGGCGTCTGCTTGAGCGCGGCCTGCGCCCGACGGTCCCGACAGCTGTGCTCGGCCAGGTCTGGCGAGACTCTCGACAGGTGCAGCTGTCCAGGCTTCTCAGAGGCTGTCGTGTCGAGCCGCTGAGCGAGCAGCAAGCGCGCCTCGCAGGCGAAGCGCTTGGCGCAAGCGAGGGGAAGGACCTCGTGGATGCGGTGGTGGTCGTCACCGCGGCGGCACGCGGCGACCTGGTCGTAACGAGTGATCCAGACGACCTGCGGCGCATCGCCTCAGCGGTTGGTCACAGGGTCGAATTGCACACGATCTGATCTTTGTCGGGTCGGCACATGTGCCGACCCGCGGGCAGCGCATGCGCCTGCCCGGCCGGCAGCGCATGCGCTGCCGGCGACCATCAACAGCTCGAGCTCGCTAGACGGCGGTTACGCTGGCGCCGTTTGGCTCTGCCTCGACCGCGACGGCTGCGGGTGAGGGAGCGACGGGTGACTCGCCTGGGCCGAGCTGGCCGACCGCAGTCTGTTCCCAGGGGCCGTAGAGCACGGGAATCTGGTACCAGCTCGAGTGGATCGCCCTGAACTGCACCATGTCAGGGCCCTCCCAGTAACGCTCCCAGTCGAGGTGATCCTCGAAGGTAACGTACTGCTGGAACTTGTAGCGGTCGTCGCGTGAGCGGTAGACCGCGTAGGAGCTCGCGCCGTAGTGCATCGCGACGGCGGCGATCTCGTTCAGGTCCTCGCCGAACTGGTCCGCCCTGAAGCCGGTCGCATACCAGGGGATCAACATCGTCTCTGACATATCAGCCACCAACCTCCGCATGGATTGCACCTGGGCCATCGGCGGTCTTGCCAAGGCCTTGCGACTCGGCGCCGACGAGGATCGAGATCTTGCCAAGGTGCTTGTTTTCGAGCATGAGCTGATGGGCTTCCGCGACGCCGTCGAAGCCCATCGTGCGCCAGATGACCGGCCGAACTTGGCCGCTCTCGATCAGCTCGTTCGCCTTCATGCACTCATAGGCATTGGCGAAGTGCGAGCCAAGGATCTCCTTCTGCTTCATCCAGAGGTAGCGCACGTCGAAGTCGAGGTTGAAGCCGGTTGTGCCAGCGCAGATCACGACCTTGCCAAACGGCTTCACGGTGAAGACCGAGGTGGGGAAGGTCGCCTGGCCGACGTGCTCGAAGACGATGTCAGGCGCGTCGCCAAGGATCTCCTTCACGCGCTTGCTGAACTCGCGCGAAGCGAGGAAGCGCTGCTTCTCCTCTGCAGGGCTCTCGCCGCCCTTGCGCATCATGCCTGAGAACTCCGCCCTGTCGATGTAGTCGAGGGCGCCAAGGCGCTTGACGAGCTCGCCCTTCTCCGCCGAGGAGACGACGCCTACGCAGTGCGCGCCAGCGACCTTGCAGAGCTGAGTGGCGAAGACGCCAAGGCCGCCTGCGGCTCCCCAGATCAGGACCCTTGCGCCCGCCTGGATTTTGCAGCGCGTGACGAGCATCCTGTAGGCGGTGAAGTAGACGAGGCCATAGGAGGCTGCCTCCTCCCAGTTGAGCGCCTTCGGCTTTGGCAGCAGCTGCTGGGCCTGGACCTTCGTGAACTGCGCAAAGGAGCCCCAGGTCGTCTCGTAGCCCCAGATCTTCTGGGAGGGAGCCGCCATCGGGTCGAGGCCATGGACCTCAGGGTCCTCGTAGGAGGCCTGGTTGCAGTGCACGACGACCTCGTCCCCTGGCTTCCAGCGCGTGACCCCAGCGCCGACCTTCCAGACGACGCCAGAGGCGTCAGAGCCGCCGATGTGGTGGCCATACTGGGGGTGGTCGCCGTACTTCATGACGGAGACTGGCTTGCCAAGGGCCGCCCAGACGTTGTTGTAGTTGACGCCTGCGGCCATCACCCTGACGATCACCTCGAAGGCGCCAGGCTCAGGGACCTCGATCTCCTCGACCTGGAAGGCGTCCTTCGGTTCGCCCTGACGCTCCTCCCTGATCACCCAGGCGGCCATCGTCTTGGGCAGCTGCCCAGGCTCGGTGTCGACGCTGGAGACTTGTTGCAGATCGATTGCCACGGTGGGAGGAACCTCGCTGTCAGGTCGGGTGCTGGCCTATCGCGCGAAGGAGCGCAGGCAAGCAATCCTACCCGTGACGATGCTCGAACGGCAGCGCCAGAGGCTGCGCGCTCGCGCCGTCAGGGCCTGCGGCGAGCGTTGCACCAGGCTCGGCCTCGCGGCGCAGCAGCGCAAGGCCGATTGGCCCAAGGCGGGGAGAGACGACCGAGCTGGTCAGCTGCCCGACGGCGCGCTCGCCAAGACGCAGCTCTGTGCCGATCGGCAGCGGCTCGGAGAGCAGCAGGCCCCTGAGGTGTCTGTTCGGTTTGCCCTTGTAGTAGAGCCTTGCGACCGTCTCCTGGCCGACGTAACAGCCCTTCGTGAAGCTGACGGCCCGCTGATTGAGGTTTGCCTCCTGGGGGATGACGCCGTCGTCGAGCTCGAGCCCATAGCGCGGCCTGCCATGCTCGATGCGCAGGATCTCGGCGGCGTCCTCGCTCGCAGGCTGGGCGCCCGCCGCGAGCAGCGCCTGCTCGACGGCGTCGCGATCGGGGGCATCGCAGACGATGTCGATGCCGTCAGGCTCAGCGGTTGCGACGAGATGCACCGGCATGCCAGCGATCGTCGCGGCGAGGTGGGCGTGCTCAGTTGCGGGGGGCAGGAGCTCGTCGGCCTGCGAGGCCGATCTCGCGGGCTGCTGCGGGGCGGATTCCGTGGGCTGCTGCGGGGCGGATCCTGCGGGCTGCTGCGAGGCCGATCTCGCGGGCTGCAGCGCCGATTCCGCCACCTGCCTCGCGGTCGGTCCGATCAGCGAGAGCGTCGTCGACTCGAGCGTGCGCTTGTGCAGCTCGACGTCGAAGCCGATCTTGAAGCGTCTGATCATGTCGAAGAGGCCCTGCAGCGCGACCCGTTCGGTTTCGAGCAGCAGCTCTGTGACCTCGCCCTCTGGACTGTCCGTGTCGCCTACGGCGAGCACCCTGAGGTCGCCGAGCATCTTGCCCTTGTGCGTGAGGAAGGCGGCATAGCAGCCCTTGCCAGGGGTGAGCGCCTCGATGTCGTTGGTCACCTGGCCGCCAAGGAACTCGGCGGCGCCAGAGCCCGTGAGCGCAAGCCTGCCCCGGTGCCCACGGTCTACGAGGCCGCAGCTCGAGCGCAGCAACTCATACTCGGCGGCGAGCTGAGGGTCTGTCTGCGGCGCCTGTGGTGCGGTCGCGGCCATTCTCCGAGCATAGCCGCGGTAGGCTTCCTGCCGATGGGCCTTGCAGACTCCTTCCAGCAGATCGTCGACTCGCTGCCAGACGACTGGACAGACCTCGAGCTCGACCTGCGCATCGCGGACGAGGCTCGCTATGTCGACGCCTCCGTCTACCTTGCGACCTGCAACGCGCGCCCCTACTCGCACCACGATTGGCACTGGCGCCTGCTCGTCGCGCACCGCTTTGGGCACGCCGCCGCGGCGCCTGCCGTCCATGCGGCGCTGCACCTGCTCGACGAAGCGGGCATCGCAGGGGAGATGATCGTGCGCGAGCAGCGCAGCGGCCGCGTCGAGATCACCCAGATGTGGGGCAGGCCGCAGTCCGTGCGCGACGAGTTCGCGCGGCTGCGGGCGCAGTGAGCAAGCGGCTGCTCTGCGAATCTGCGGGCGCGTTGCGCGAGCGCTCCTGCTGAGCCTGCCGATGGCGCGGGCGGTCGCCCTGATCCCAGACCTGCTGTTCGGCTCGAACGTGCTTGGCGCCCTACGTGCCGCGGGCATCGAGGTCGAGCTCGCGGGCGAGGCGGACGTGAGCGAGAAGCTGCAAGGCGCAGGCGTGCTGATCGTCGACCTGACAGGCGAGCTCGACGGCGCAGGCCTTCTCGAAGGGCTTGCCTCAGCGGGCGCCCTGGTCGGCGTGAAGACGCTGGGCTTCTATTCGCATGTGGACGTGGAGGTGCGCGAGCGCGCCGAGCAGGCAGGCTTCGACCTCGTCGTCCCGCGCTCGCGCATGGCGCGCGAGGGGGCTGGGCTGGTGCAGCGGCTGGCCCGCGAGGAGCCAGATGACTGAGACCTACCTGGCACCCGGCTGGGTAGAAGGACCTGCAGGCGATGCAGCGCCTACTTGCCCAGCAGTGCCTACGGCCGGTCTCGGTGCAAGCAGGTAGAGGATGCCCGCCAGCCCAAGGATGGCTCCCACCTCCTTGAGCAGCACCTCCAGCTCCCCCGCGAGGGTCAAACCCTTGCCAAAGTGGACTACGTCCAGCTCCTTCACAGTCGAATAGATGTGCAGCCCAAAGAGGCTGAGCGCGATGCCAAGCAAGCCGCAGACCGTGAAGAAGGCGAGTCCGCCGATCCGGCCAGGCTCCAGGTCGGGTAGCCAGTGCGCAGCTGCGACGGTGCCGCCAACGAAGCAGAGTGCGAAGATGAGAATCGGCGCAAGCATTGCGAAGATGCTGTCAGTTCGATCAGACAGATCGACTCGTGGCCCGCAGTTTGTGACTGCTCCTAGCTCGGCGGCAGCGCGGCGCCGCCGCCGATCTCGGCGTGCTCGATCTCCTCTGGGTCGAGCGGCACGAGCGCGGCGTTCGGGACGCGCTCTGCAAGCGTGACGCGGTGACCGGCGCGCAGGAAGAGCGCGATCCTGATCACGACGCCATGGCAGACGACGAGCGCCGGCAGCGTGCCTTGCTCGATCTCGGCTAGGGCGGCAGCGATGCGCTGTCCCTGGGCGGTAAAGGACTCGCCGCCAGGGAAGGCGAAGTCAGGATCGCCGGTCGCGAAGCCGGAGAACAGCTCAGGCGTCTCCGCCTCGATCTCCGCGAAGGTCCTGTCGGTCCAGTCGCCGGCGTCAGTCTCCATCAGGCGGGGGTCCTCAGCGATCGGCAGGCCGATCTTCGCGGCGACGATCTCCGCGGTTTCGCGCGCTCGCAGCAGCGGGCTGGACCAGAGCGCGGCGAAGTCATGGGAGGCGGCGCGCTCAGCGAGGTCGTGCGCCTGGGCGATGCCTGTCTGGTCGAGCGGCACGGGCATCTGGCCCTGGAAGCGGCGCTCGAGGTTATAGGCCGTCTGGCCATGGCGGGCGAGGTAGACGGCCGAGGGCATGCGGCGGCATGATTACACTCAGGGCCATGCGGCGGAGGGTGACCTACTCGCGCAACCTGACGCTCTCGCTCTCGAGGACGTGTCAGTGCTACTGCAAGTACTGCGCGTTTGCGACGCATAAGGCGCATCTGCATGAGCCTGAGGAGGTGCTTGGCATCCTCGACGGCGCGGCGAAGCGCAACGTGAAGGAGCTGCTCGTGCTGACCGGCGAGCACCCCGAGGTCAACCCAGAGGTCGCTCAGCGTCTAGCCGAGCATGGGCATGAGGACTTCACCGCCTATGTCGTCTGGGTCTGCGAACGGGCGTTGGAGCGGGGGCTCTTGCCGCACACGAATCTTGGCGTGCTGTCGCGCGAGGATCTCGCGAAGCTGCGCGAGGTGACCGCCTCCCAGGGCCTGATGCTCGAGTCGATCTCGCCGCGCCTGATGCAGACGGTGCACGCGGGCTCGCCGACGAAGCACCCGCAGCGGCGCCTGGAGACGATCAGGGCCGCAGGCGAGCTGAAGATCCCGTTCACGTCAGGAATCCTCGTCGGCATCGGCGAGACCGAGGACGAGCGCCTCGCATCGCTGCGGGCGCTCGCTGAGGTCCACGCGGAGTATGGCCACATCCAGGAGGTGATCCTCCAGAACTTCGTTCCCCACCGTCGCTACTACGGTGAGGAGCCGGCCGAGGTGGCCAGCGCCGCCGCGGAGGAGTACTGGCGCACCGGCCTCGGCCGCCATCCCAGCCTGCCCCTGCCCGACTGGGCCTGCGAGGTGACGATCGACGACCTGCGCGAGGTCATCGAGGCCGCGCACGAGCTGATGCCCGATGTCGGCATCCAGGTCCCGCCCAACCTCTCCGAGCACTGGCCGGAGCTCGTCGCCGCCGGTGCCACCGACCTCGGCGGACTCTCGGCCAACGGCGATCACATCTCCCCGGAGCATCCGTTCCCCTCGCCGCACCAGGTGCGCCGGCGCCTCGCGCAGGACGGGATCGCGCTGACCGAGCGGCTGTGCGTGTACAGCCGCTACATCGACGCCGAGTGGGTCGCCCAGGGCGTGCTCGACGTGATCACCTCGCGCTACTGGTCGTTCATCCCGCGGCGCGGTTCGGGCCGCCGCAACGATCGCCTGATCCGCCGCGACCTGGTGCCCGCGGCGATCGCCAAGGGTCGCGCCGGCCAGACGCTGTCCGAGGACGAGCTGACGGCGCTCTTCGCCGAGACGCGGCCGGAGGCGATCGAGGAGATGCGCGAGGCTGCCGATGAGCTGCGCGCGGAGCTCGTCGGGGAGACCGTCACCTTCGTCGTCTGCCGCAACATCAACGTCTCCAACATCTGCATCGTCGGCTGCGCCTTCTGCGGCTTCGGTCAGAGCAAGCGCTCGCCCGACGCCTACCAGTACGACCGTGCCGCGCTCGAGGACAAGGTCCGCGAGGCCGTCGAGTACGGCGCCACCGAGATCTGCATGCAGTCGGGCATCCACCCGGACTGGACGCTCGAGGATTACGAGCACTGGCTACGCGTGCTCAAGGAGGCCGCGCCGCAGCTGCACGTCCACGCCTACTCCCCGATGGAGATCGCGCACATGTGCGACATCTCGGGGCTGCCACCCGCGGAGGTCTTCGCACGGCTGCGCGAGGCGGGGCTCGACTCCACCCCGGGGACCGCGGCGGAGGTGCTCCACGACGGCGTCCGCGAGCGGATCTCACCCAACAAGCTCCCGGTCGCGCGCTGGGTCGAGATCATCGAGGCCTCCCACGCGGCGGGGCTGCGCTCGACCTCGACGGTGATGTTCGGCCACATCGAGGAGCCGTGGGAGCTCGCCGAGCACATGCGCGTGGTGCGCGAGCTGCAGGAGCGCACCGGCGGGATCACCGAGTTCGTGCCGCTCTCCTTCATCCCCTTCCAGACGCTGCTGGGGCGCACCCACGGCGTCGAGGAGATCTCGACCGAGGAGAAGCTCAAGCACACCGCGGTGTTCCGCCTTGCGCTCGGTCACTCGATCCCCAACCTCCAGAGCTCGTGGGTGAAGATGGGCCTCGACGCCGCGACCGAGTCGCTGCGCTGGGGCGTCAACGACCTCGGCGGCACGCTGATGGAGGAGTCGATCAGTCGCATGGCCGGCTCCTACCACGGCGTGAAGCTCGACCCCGAGGAGCTGGTCGCGGCCGCGCACCGAGCCGGCCGCCCGGCCGCCGAGCGCTCCACGCTCTACCGGATCCTGCGCCGCTACGAGCTCGCGAGCAGCCCCGCCGCAGCCTGATCGCGGCGGCTGCCGCCACGGCAGCACCGCACGGCGACCCACTAGCATCATGAGCGTCGTCAAACCGTTTCGCGACCTGGTCAGAGCGCTCTGAGCACCGTTCACACCCGCAGCGCCGAGCCCCGCGAAGGGGATGCCGAGCACCCCGGTGCCTCGTACCTGACCCTCGCCGATCGCACCGAGCTGCTGCGGCTGATGCTCCTCACCCGCGCCGTCGAGGAGCGCGGCCTGAGCCTCTACAAGCAGGGCCGCGTGACGGGATCGTTCTACGACGGCCGCGGTCAGGAGGCCACCGCCGTGGGGGCGACCTTCGCGCTCGCCGCCGCCGACCCGGTCTGCCCGCTGATTCGCGACCTCGGCGCCCACATCGTCAAGGGGACGTCGCCGGCGGCCATCCTCGGCCACTACCTCGGTCGTGCGCAGGGCGTCTCACACGGGCGTGAGGGCAACGTCCACCTCGGCGACTCAGAGCGCGGCGTCGTCGGCATGGTCTCGATGCTGCCGGGCATGATGCCCGTCGCGGTGGGCATGGCGTGGGCCTTCAAGCTGCGCGGCGAGCAGCGCTGCGCGCTCGCCTTCTTCGGCGACGGCGCCACCTCGGTCGGCGACTGGCACGAGGCGATGAACCTGGCCGGACTACAGCGCGTACCCGCGATCTTCGTGCTCGAGCACAACGGCTACGCCTATTCGACGCCGAGCTCGCGCCAGTTCGTCGTCGACCCCCTCGAGCGCGCCGCCGTCTACGGGATGGCCGGCGTCGCCGTCGACGGCAATGACGTCGAGGCCGTCTTCGAGGTCACCCGCGAGGCCCGCGAGCGCGCGCTCGAGGGCGGCGGCCCGACCCTGATCGCGGCCACCACGATGCGCATGCACGGCCACGGCGCCCACGACGACGCCTCCTACGTGCCGGCCGAGGAGCTCGAGCTGTGGGCCGGGCGCGACCCGATCGAGGGCCAGGCCGCCCGCCTGCGCGAGCTCGGAGTGGAGGTCGAGGCGATCGCGGCGGCGGTGCGCACCGAGGTCGACGCCGCAAGTGCGGAGGCGCTTGCGATGGCACCGCCTGACCCCGCCGGCGTCCTCGAAGGCGTCTTCTGCGAGGGCGAGGCACGGGTCGTCGGGGCCGGGGCGGCGCCGTGGAGCGGGTTCGCGCCGGCCTGATGGAGCGGACCTACCTCGAGGCGATCTCGGACGGCCTGCGCGTGGCGCTTGCGGAGGACGACCGCGTGATGCTGCTCGGCGAGGACATCGGCGCCTTCGGCGGCGCCTTCAAGGTGACCGCGGGGCTGCAGCAGGAGTTCGGGGCCGATCGGGTCTTCGACATGCCGATCTCCGAGGAGGCGATCATCGGCGGTGCCGTCGGCGCGGCGATCGTCGGCATGCGGCCGGTCTGTGAGATGCAGTTCGCGGATTTCGTCTCCTGCGCCTTCGACCAGCTCGTCAACGTCGCCGGCAAGCTCCACTACCGCCTCGGGCTCGCGGCGCCGATCGTGGTGCGGCTGCCGAGCGGCGGCGGCGTCGGCGGAGGGCCGTACCACTCACAGAACCCCGAGGCGTGGTTCATGCACGCGCCGGGGCTCAAGGTGGTGGCGCCCTCGAGCGCCGCCGACGCCAAGGGACTCCTGCTGGCCGCGATCAGCGACCCCAACCCGGTCATCTTCCTCGAGCACAAGTACCTCTATCGCCGCATCCGCGGCGAGGTTCCCGACGGCCACTACGAGACGCCGCTGAGCGCGCAGACCGTGCGCGAGGGCGAGGACCTCGTCGTGATGGCCTACGGCGCGATGGTCCACGCGGCGCTCGAAGCGGCCGAGTCGATCCCCGAAGCGTCGGTGCGGGTGCTGGACCTGCGCTCGCTGGTGCCGCTCGACGAGCGCGCGATCCTCGACGCCGTGCACGACTGCGCGAAGGTCGTGATCGTCGATGAGGCCAACTACACCTGCGCGGCCGGCGCCCAGGTCGCCTCGCTGATCGCCCAGCGCGGCTACGAGGACCTCGACGGCCCGGTGGTGCGGGTCGCGACGCCCGACGTGCCGATCCCGTTCGCGCCCGCGCTCGAGCAGGCGGTCCTTCCGGGCGCCGCGAGCATCGCCGCGGCCTGCCGCGAGCTGCTCGCCTACTAGGTCGCGAAGGCCACGATGAGCGACGAGCGCCGGATCGAGATCGTGATGCCGCAGATGGGGATCAGCGTGGCCGAGGCGACCCTGCTCGGGTGGGTCAAGAAGCTCGGCGAGCCGGTGGCGATCGACGAGCCGATCTGCGAGATCTCAAGCGACAAGGTCGACTCGGACGTGCCGGCACCGGCCGCCGGACGTCTCGTGGAATTCCTGATCGAGGTCGGCGCGACTGTCGACGTTGGCACCCCGATCGCGATCTTCGAAGCCGACCAGGCCGTCAACGGAGCCTCGCGCGCGCAGGACGCCAAGGAAGTGAGCGCGAGTGAGCCCAGCCAGGCGCCCACCGCCGATGACGCTCCCGGCCGCATCTCACCCGTCGTGGCACGTCTCGCCGCCGAGCACGGCGTCGATCTCGCCGATCTCGCGGGCACGGGCGCCGGCGGACGCATCCGTAAGGAGGACGTCCTGGCCGCCGCGGCGGAGGGTCCGGCTGCCGACGCGCACGGCATCCAGGCGGCCGGCACGGACAGCCCGGGCCAGGAGGACGCTCGCGTGAGCGAGGGCGCCTACGTCCCCCCGCCGCGGGAGCCCCTCAGCCTGATGCGCCAGACGATCGGCGAGCACATGCTGCGCTCGCTGCGCACCGCGGCAACCGTCACGCAATGGATCGAGGTGGACTTCGAGATGGTGCAGGCGCGCCGGCGCGCGACCGGGATCACGGCGCTGCCGGTGGTGGCGGCGGCCACGATTGCCACGCTCGCCGACTTCCCAGACCTCAACGCCTGGCTCGACGGGGAGGACTACACCCGCCACCGCGACGTCAACCTCGGGATCGCCGTCTCGCTCGATGAGCGGGGCCTGATCGTGCCGGTCGTCCGTGCCGCCCACGCGCTCGACGTCGACCAGCTCGCGGTCGCGATCGCGGAGCTCGCCGCCCGCGCCCGCGCCGGCGAGCTCCACCCCGACGAGGTCCACGACGGCACCTTCACGATCACCAACCCCGGCCAGTTCGGCACCCTCATGGCGACGCCGGTGATCGCCCAGCCGCAGGTCGCGATCCTCGACATCGAGGCGATCACGCGCCGGCCCGTCGTCGTCGACGACGGGCAGGGCGGCGAGACGATCGCGATCCACTCGATGTGCATCCTCGGCCTGTCCTGGGACCACCGCGCGCTCGACGGCGCCTACGCCGCGCGCTTCCTCTCGACCCTGCGCGCCCGCCTGCAGGCGCCGTTCGAGACCTAGGCGCCGGCGATGATTGCGGCACACGGCAGTGGTCCACGCCACCAAGAGCGCGCCATCCCGGCGCCGCGAGAGCGAAAGGCAGCGCGATGCGGGAGCTGATCGTCACGGAGTTCGTCTCCCTCGACGGCGTCATGGAGGCACCGGGAGGCGAGGCCGGCTACGCCCATGCCGGCTGGGTGATGGGCCTCTTCACGCCGGAGCTCGGCGAGTACAAGCTGGCCGAGCAGCTCGGCGCCGAGGTTCTGCTGCTCGGGCGACGGACCTACGAGAGCTTCTACGGCGCCTGGCCCAACCGCGATGACCCGATGGCCGAGAAGATCAACGCGATGCGAAAGCTCGTCGCCTCGAACACGCTCGAGCAAAGCGAGTGGCACGACACGACGATCATCGGCGGCGACGTGGCGGCGGCGGTCGCCGCGGTCAAGCAAGAGGACGGCGGGCCGATCCTGATCGCCGGCAGCCGCTCGCTCGTGCAGCTGCTGCTGGCGGCGGGGCTGGTCGATGAGCTTCACCTGCAGGTCTTCCCCCTCGTGCTCGGCTCCGGCGCCCGCGTATGGCCCGACTCCCCCGACGCGCTCGAGCTCGAGCTGGCCTCAGCCCGCGCGCTGCAGAGCGGCGTCGTGCTCGCCGAATACCGCCCGCGGCACTGACAAGCGCCCCGGCGCTTCAGCGTCGGAAATCGTTAGGCCTCCGGGCGCGCGTAGCGCCCGAACGCGACGGCATCGGGCCATCCCGATCCCACCGCTCCGAGCGGCCGCGACGCCGCGTTTCTTACCCGCGCCTTCTTCCCATGCGCAGCGCCTGCGGTAGGCTTTACATCACATGCTCGCCTGCCTCGCTCACTGGACCACGGCTGGGCTCTACGCCGCTCCGGTCGCCCTGATCGCCGGCTGGCTCTTCTACGCGAACCGTCGCGACCGCTCGCGTGGCGGACGCAGCGGCGGCCCGCCGGCAGACGGCACGCCGCCCGCCTCGCTCCAGAGCTAGCGCGGGGACCCCCGGCGGTGCCTCTCGCCGCAAAGGTCGCAGGACCCGGCCTCACCGCCGACATCTTCGTGCTGGCGCTGGCGGTCCTCTACTGGGTCCCCTACCACCGCCGCGCCGGGCGCCTCGCGCGCGAGCACCACGCCGTCCCGCTCTGGCGCCAGGCAAGCTACGGCGCCGGCATCGTCGTCCTCATCATCGCCCTCTCGACGCCGCTTGGCGACCTCTCCGAGAAGCTGCTCGTCGCCCACATGGTCGAGCACCTGCTGATCGGCGACATCGCCGCGCTGCTGATCGTGCTCGGCCTGACGGGCCCGATGATCGCGCCGCTGCTGCGGATCGGCCTCTTCAACCGCCTGCGCGTCCTCACCCACCCGCTGGTCGCGCTGCCGGTCTGGGCGATCGACCTCTACGCCTGGCACCTCCCCTTCCTCTACCAGGCGGCGCTTCGCGACCAGTACGTGCACGCGCTCGAGCACGCCTGCTTCCTGGGCGCCGGCATCGCGATGTGGATGGCGCTGCTCGGGCCGCTGCCCAAGCCGGCCTGGTTCGGCAACTTCGCGCGCCTGGGCTACATCGTCGGCGTGCGCCTGATCGAGGCCATCCTCGGCAACATCTTCCTGTGGTCGCACAGCGTCTTCTACCCCTACTACCGGGTCTTCGAGGCCCACTACGGGATCGGGGCGCTGCAGGACCAGATCGACGCCGGCGCGGTGATGATGGTCGAGGGCTCGATCCTCACGATCCTCCTCTTCGGCTGGCTCTTCGCGCGCGCCGCCAAGCAGTCGGAGGAGCGCCAGCTACTGCTCGACTTCGCCCGCGCGCACGACCTCGAGCTCGACGACGCGCGCGCCGCGCGGGCGGTCGCGGCGGGGCGCGGCGACGAGCTGCGCCGGCGGCTCGAGGAGCGGCTGTCCTAGGCCGAAGTTGCGGCTGCCGATCGTCGTTTTGGCCCTAGTTTTCTGGGTTTTGCGCGGTTTGGGG
>DASXDO010000017.1:0-87504 GCA_036490555.1 Solirubrobacteraceae bacterium
GTTAACGCCACACCTGTGGACGCAACCGGATCCTTCACGCATGTCATTGAACGACTCACGCTGCAAACAGCTCCCTCAAACGCTCGAAAAGGTCCCTCTCCAGGGAAACCACGCTTCGCTGCAACCACCGGTGACGAAGAACTGAAACCGGCCCCAACCGTGTCTATGTAAGAAATCCCCGTGCTCCTGGGCCTGAGCCCAAGAAACACAACACGATCAAGCTAGCAGAGGCCTCTGGGAAAAGTCAACCCCGACTTCGCAAAGCCGCAGCGCAGCATGGAATGCGGCGTCTCGTGGACGCCTGCGGCGAAGCGGCTCGCTGCAACAGCGCAGCGCGCGGGCTACGGCTCGAGCCTGTTCGGCCCGCGGTAGAGGAACGTCACCTCGCGGACGTTCTCCTGACCGAGAAGCTTCATCAGCAGGCGGCTGAGGCCGAAGCCAAAGCCACCGTGGGGCGGCGCGCCGTAGCTGAAGAAGTCGAGGTAGTAGCCGATCGGGCCCGTCTCGACGCCCTTGTCCTGCGCCTGAACCTCGAGCTGCGGGCGGCGGTGCTCGCGCTGAGCGCCTGTCGTCAGCTCGATGCCGCGCCAGAGCAGGTCGAAGCTCTTCGTCAAGCCTGGCTTGTCTGGATGACGCATGTGGTAGAAGGGCCGCACCGAGACTGGGTAGTCGGTGACGAACGTGAACTCGTGGCCATGCTCGCGCTGCACGAGCGCGGAGAGCGCCCGCTCGCTAGGCGGGTCGAGGTCGTTGCCCTCGCCAGGCGGCTCGTGGCCGTCAGCGCGCAGCAACTCCTTCGCCTGCTCGAGCGAGATGCGCGGAAAGGGCAGGCTGGGGACGACCACCTGCGTGCCGAAGGTATGCTCGATCGCTTCGCCATGCTGGTTGGCGACCGCCTCGAGCACGTCGTGCAGCCAGCGCTCCTCGAAGGCCATCACGTCCTCGTGCGAGTCGATCCAGGCGATCTCGACGTCGACGCTCGTGAACTCGGTGTCATGCCGCGAGGTGAAGGAGGGGTTCGCGCGGAACACGGGGCCGATCTCGAAAACCTTTTCGAAGCCGGCCGCCATCGCCATCTGCTTGTAGAACTGCGGCGACTGCGCGAGGTAGGCGGTCGTGTCGAAGTACTCGACCTTGAAGAGCTCAGCACCCGACTCGCTCGCAGAGCCCATGAACTTCGGCGTGTGGATCTCGATGAAGCCCTCTCTGCTCCAGTGAGCGCGCATCGCGTGCTCGATCGTCGTCTGGACTTCGAAGATCAGCTTGCGGTCAGGACGCCGCAGGTCGATGTAGCGCCAGTCCATGCGCTTCTCCAGCGAGGACTCCGCCGTCACGGGCAGCTCGGGGCCTGCCGCCGCCTCGACGCTCAGGCCGCTCACGCGGACCTCGACGCCGCCGAGCTTCACGCGCTCGTCGGCGATCGCCTCGCCGACCATCACCACCGACGACTCGGGCGTGAGCGCAGAGATGGCATCGTTGAGCTCGCTTGGCTGCTCCGGCTTCTCCAGCACGAGCTGAGCAAGACCGGTGGCGTCGCGCAGGATCACGAACTGCACGCGCTTCTGGTCCCTGATCGCCTGGACCCAGCCGCGCAGCTCGACCGTCTCGCCGACGTGCTGCTTGAGCTCTGAGATCTCGACGCGCTTCATCGCGCGCTCACCGGCTCGCGCCACATGCGCCACACCTTTGGGCCGCCGCCAGGCAGCTGCAGCTCTTCGACCACCTTGAAGCCAAACCTTGCATAGAAATCGATGTTGCGCTCCTTCGAGGACTCGAGATAAGCGGGCAGGCCCTCGCTGTCAGCCAGCCCAAGCCCCGACGCGATCGCGGCGGAGCCGATGCCCTGACCCTGGGCGCTGGGGTCGGTGCCAAGCACCGCAAGGTACATGTGAGCGCCCTTCGGATGCTTGCGCTCGACCGCGGAGAGCGCCGGCAGCACGCGATGCAACCGCAAGGCGATCGCAGGGAACACCGCGGCCCCAAGCCGCAGGACCTCCGCGGGCGTCTCGCGCCAGCGCTTCGGCAGCGCCCAGAGCGCCGCCGCCTGTCCGTCAGCTGCGACGTGGACCTGTTCCTGAGGAATCAGGCGCCGCAGCTCCCAGGCGAAGAAGCGCTGCGCATAGGCGGCCCGGCGGCGCTCGGAGGCAAGCAGGAAGCGCGTGACCGGATCGTCGTCGAAGGCCCGTGCAAGCATCTCGCTCAGCGGCTTGACGTCAGGCATCGAGGCTGTGCGTACGGCGATCTCATCCACGCGGGAAAGTATCCCAGGCAGCGGTCAGCGGACGCTGCGCGAGGCGGCTCAGGCGGAGACGGCCCTCGCGGCCTGCTCCAACTGATCGTCGCCGAAGTAGAGCTGGCCGCCGATTTGCAGTGTGGGAATGCCATTTACGCCAAGCGCGATCGCCGCCTCAGTCGCCTGCCGCAGCGCTGCCTTGATCTCGGGATCGGAGAGCGCGGCAGTGAGCTCGTCGCGCGGCAGGCCGGCGGCCTCGCCGGCTACAAGCAGCGTCTCGGGCTCGCCGAGGTCGCCGCCAGCCCCGTAGGTGGCGAGGTAGGCGGCCTCGGCGAAGGCGCGCCCGACACCCTTGCGCTGCGCAAAGATCGCTGCGCGCTGGGCGACCAGCGAGTTCGGCGGCCAATCCGCCGGCCAGCGCAGCGGCAGGTCGTAGGCGGCGGCGCGGCGCTCGATCTCCGCGACGTTGACGGCGCGTGCATCCGTGAGCGACCACGAACCCCAGCCGCGATCGGCGAAGATTGCGCCGAGCAGCACGGGCTGCAACACCACCTCGCGGCCAAGAAGCTTGTGCACGCGCATCAGGGCGAGGTAGGCGTAGGGGGAGCCGAGGTCGAAGTAGAGGACAGGGGCAGGTTGCGTCTGAGGATTTGGTCGTGCTCCAGGGTCGGGTTGCGTTTCGCTCATGTCTGTGCCTTTGCGTTGCCGAGGATGAGAGCCATCAACTGATCGACGACGAGCGCGACATGGCGGCGCATGTCCACTGCCTGCCCGAGGTCGAGATCGAGCCTGGCCATGTAGGTGTCGCGGTTGGCGACGGCCGCGAACGTCAGTCCAAGCAGCAGCAGCACCGCGTCGCCGACGCGGAAGGACCCGAGCCTGCGCCTGCGCGCCGACCTGTCCACCGCCGCGAACATCGCGCCCATCGCCTGCGACTCGTGGGGCGTCTCGCGCAGGCGCTGGCCGCCGTCGAGCCCCTCCCTCATCACCAGTGACACGAACGCGGGGTGAGCGATCAGGAAGCCGAGGTAGTCGCTGGTCATCCGGGTGAGCGCTCTGCGCAGAGCGGCTCTGTCTCCATCCCGCTGCGCCCACTCCACGACCGGCGCGCATGCCTGCCGCACCGCCTGCTCGCGCCGCCCGAATGCGCGCTCCAGCATCGCCGCGTAGAGCCCTGCCTTCGCACCGAAGAAGTAGCTTGGCGTGCCGCGCGAGAGCCCTGCGGCGGCAGCGACCTCGGCGAGCGCGACGCCGTCGTAGCCACGAGACGCGAACAGCCCCTCGGCGGCGTCGAGGATCGCCTCGCGGCTGCGGTCGGCATCTCGTATACGAGCGGTGCGTGCATCGGCTGCGGGCGCGTCAGTCGGCGTCGCTCGTGTCATGTCATCGCCCTGTCGAGATCGGCGCGAAGACGCTCGTCTGCGCGCCGTCGGCGCCCGGACGGGAGGGCTGCGGCCGCGAGCGCTGCGATCAGCGCAAAGCCGGCTCCCACCAGCCACGCGAGATGGAAGTCGGCGACTGGAGCGGGCGTGGCGGCGCCCAATGCGGCGACGGCGGCAGCGACGCCAAGGGCCGCTCCGAGCTGCCGCGCGCACTGGTTGACAGCGGTCGCGCTGGCGAGCTCGCCGGTGGGCATCTCAGATACCGCCGCTGCGCTCAGCAGCGGATAGCAGAGCCCGATGCCAAGGCCGATCAGCATCACGACCGGCAGCCACGGGAACAGCAGCATGCGCGGATCGCCAAGCACCGCCGCGTCGAGCAGCAGACCGGCGCAGATCAACACGGCGCCAGAGCGCAGCGGCAGGCGGAAGCCGACGCGCTCGGAGAGACCCCCTACACGCATCGAGAGGATGACGACGACAAGCGCCATCGGCGCGATCGCAAGGCCGCAGTCGACAAGCGAGAGTCGCCAGACATCGGTGAGGAAGAGCACGAAGCTGAACAGCAGGCCAAAGAAGGCGGCGGAGTAGAAGACGGTGACGACCGTCACGAGCGCGAAGCTCCGCCGGCCAAGCAGGCGCAGATCGAGCAGCGGGTCGGGCACGCGCCTGCACCTGTGCACGAACACGGCGGTGGCGAGCACGCCTGCCGCGACGGCGACCGCCGTGCGCCAGCTCGACCAGCCCCACGTCGGCCCCTCGGATATGCCAAGCGTCAGCAACGCCGCGCCGGCAGCAAGCATCACCGCGCCGACTGGGTCAGGCAGCCGGCGTCCAGGGTGGCGCGCGGTCTCCGCGAGATACGCAGGCGCCATGCACGCGACGATCGCGACGACCGGCAGGTTGACGAGGTAGGCCCAGCGCCAGCCCAGGGCGGTGGTGATTGCGCCGCCAAGCACAGGACCGAGAGCTATGCCGATCGCGCCTGTGCCTCCCCAGCGGGCTGCGGTCTGCGCACGTCGCTCAGACCCTGCGGCCGCGAGCAGCAGCCCAAGTGAGGCGGGCTGCCCTGCGGCTGCGCCCACGCCCTGAACGATCCGCCCGCCGATCGCGACGGGCAGCGATGGGGCAAGACCGCAGATCAGCGAGCCTACGGCGAACAGCGCAAAGCCGGAGAGGAAGACGATCCGCCTGCCTGCCCTGTCTGCGAGGCGGCCGCCTGGCACGAGCGCCGCCGCGAACGCGATCGCATACGCGCAGATCACCCAGCTGAGCGCAGCCCGTCCTGAGCCTGGGAAGCTCTTGCTCATCGCGGGCAACGTCACGTTCGCGATCGACACGTCCAACGAGACGAGGAACATGCCGGTGCTCGTGAGGGCGAAGACGATCCGGCGATTCGCAGGCGATCCAGTCCGCAGCCTCATATTACTTGCTGACCGTTCAGCTAGCACGCGGGAAGTGTAGCGCCTCGTGCTGGTAGCCATATGATCGCGTCAGCGCATGGCGCTGGACGAGCAACCTGGGCGAGAGGGAGGCGACAGTGAGAGCAGTCGAGATCGTGCAGGAGACAGGACCCGACAGCGGCCTGAAGCTCAGCAACCTGCCAGAGCCAAGCGGCGGCAGCTGGCTCACGCCGCGCGACGAGCCAGGCGCGGACAGGGCGGGGGCGGACAGGTCAGGCGCGGACATGTCAGGCGCGGACAGGTCAGGCGCGGACAGGGCGGGCGCGGACAGGGCGGGCGCGGACAGGGCGGGGGCGGTCGTGGTCGAGGTCCACGCCGCGGGGGTCTCCTTCCCCGAGCTGCTGCAAACGCGCGGCCTGTACCAGATCAAACCGCCGCTGCCGTTCGTGCCTGGCAGCGAGGTCGCGGGCATCGTGCTGAGCGCGCCTGAGGACGCAGACGTCCGCGCGGGCGACAGGGTCGCCGCGTTCTGCGGGCTCGGCGGCTTTGCCGAGACCGCGATCGCGCCTGTCCACATGACCTTCGCGCTGCCCGAGCAGCTCGACTTCGCCCAGGGCGCGGGGCTGATCCTCAACTACCACACCGCCTACTTCGCGCTCGCCCTGCGGGGCAGGCTGCAGGCCGGGGAGACAGTGCTCGTCCAAGGCGCCGCAGGCGGCGTCGGCACGGCCTCGCTGCAGGTGGCGAAGGGCCTTGGCGCGCAGACGATCGCGCTCGTCTCCAACGAGCGCAAGCGAGAGAGCGCAAGCGAAGCCGGCGCCGATCACGTCGTGCTCGTCGAGGAGAACTGGAAGGACGAGGTGAAGGCGATCTCCAAAGGTGGCGTCGACCTCGTGCTCGATCCCGTCGGCGGCGACCGCTTCACCGACAGCCTGCGCTGCCTGCGCGAGCAGGGCCGCCTCGTCGTCGTCGGCTTCACCGGCGGCTCGATCCCCGAGGTGAAGGTGAACAGGCTGCTGCTCAACAACACCGAGGTGATCGGCGCCGGCTGGGGCGCCTACGCCCTCACAAAGCCAGAGCTGAGCCGCGAGGTCGGCGCAGCCCTGGAGAGCATGATCCTCGCTGGCATCGTCAACCCGATCGTCGGCGCGCGCTTCCCGCTCGAGCAGGCAGCCAGCGCCCTGACGCTGCTTGAGAGCCGTGAGGCGGTCGGGAAGATCGTGCTCGAGATCTCAGGCGACTAGCGGGCCTGGCCGGTACGAGGCCCAGACCTCCGTGTCTGGGCCTTGGCGTGCTTGCGATGCCTGCGCTTGGCGGTCTTCTGCCTGGCGCATCCAGTGACCGCGATCTTCGTCTGCTGCGTGATCTGCCTGCCGTTCTGCGCGTCGATCGTGGTCGGCATCGAAAGCTTCTTTGCCTCTGCACAGAGGTTGTTGCCCGGAGCGGCGAGCGCTGAGTGCGCGCCCTCCGGCAGGGTCAGCTCGAAGCTCGAGACCGGTGCGTCCGGCACCGTCTTGAACGTGCTCGAGGTCACGCCCGCTTTGGAGATGAACGTTTCGCCTTCGAGGATGATCGTCACGCCCTGACCCTGTAACACGAGGATCAGTTCCGGGAACCTCTGTCCACCATGGCTGACGAAGTACGCGGGACCCTGAAGCGGCACAGAGAGGACAGGGGTGTGCGCGATCGCGTTGCCGACGACCGAGGCCGCTGGACAGGAGGCTGGGTTGGCGGCGAACGTCGCTTCTGGACAGGCTTTCTGCAGCGTCGAGAGCCTCGAGGGCAGCGCCTTCGGCAGTTCGACGTGCACACGCTTGATGTCCGCCTGCCCACTTTCGGGATAGGTGATCTCGACGTGCAGGCTAGCGCCGTCCTTACGGCTCGTCTTCGCTTCAGTCGAAGCACTGAACGACGGCTTGAATGGCACTTCGGCGCATCCGTCGACGTCAAAGGAGCTCGCCACATTGGCGGTCTTGGCTGGCTGCCCCGGATCGTTCAGCGGCGGCGCGCCAAGGATCGTCGCGGTGATCTGCTTACCTTCGCAGCTGGTCGGGTTGACGATGAACCCAGGCCTGTTCACGTCTACGTGAACGCTGCGCAGCCGCAACGGGATCCCGTCGAGGATCTGCGGAAACGCGCCGCTCACGACGGTCAGCTCCGCCGTGCGCGGATCGATCGCAATCGAGGCCCTGACGACCACGTCGCCAAGGTTGAAGGGCCCAGCCTTCGCGGGCACCACGATCGAGAGGCCAAATGGCTGCCCCTCGTAGGGGCCGGTCAGGTACACGGGCCCAGAGACCACGAATGGCAGACCCGGACCGACCCCTGCGGTCACCGTCCCGATCCTGCTTTCTGCGCCACAGGAGCCCTGTGCAGCCTGCGGTTCTTCGCAGAGCTGCACCTTCGAGACCATCCCCAGCAGCCCTTCAGGGGTGTGCAACGTGATCCCGGCAAGGTTCTGTTCACGGTCTTCGCGCGAGATGCCGACAGACAGGCCGTTGCCTGAAGGCGTGCCCGCCGCGGCGACGCTCGCACCCGCGCTGAACCCAGGGTTGAACGGCAGGCTGTCTGGGCATTGCCCGCCCTGGCCGTCCCAGCTGACGTCAAACGATTCTTCGCCTTCGGCATCAGGGGTCCCCGGAAGCTGTTCGCTGCCCGAGATCCCACCAAGCCCAGGGGCACTCCACGGCGCGATCACCGAGCGGGTGGTCGCGGCCCCACAGGTCTGGGGCGTCGCAAGGGGCGCCCGCGGACCGTTCTTCAACCGCAGTTCGAGGTCTTCGAACGGCAGCTGCGGGTCTTCGTCGAAGCTCGCTGTGAAGCGACCAGTCGCCGGATCGACCGACACGGTCCCTGGCACCTTGACGAGCACCCCGTCTTCGGTGTCGATCGCCTGGATGAAGAGGCGGAACATGCGACCGTCCTGGGCGTCTTCGCTCGTGCATGGCGTGCCTTCCCCGCAGAGCGGCTGCCCAAGAAACAGCTGGCCAGCCAGCGGAGCCGTCAACAACGGCGTCGTTATCTTCACCGTCCCGATCTTCGACGCTTCAGGACATGCGGCTGCTTCCAGCGAATGCACGCCGAACTGGGCATCGGTGCAACCCTGCAGGCCGTCCGCCGCCGATGGCGACAGAGACATCCCAGCCGGGAATTCGACCGAGACGTCCTTCACCTCAGGCGTGTCCGGTCCACTGGGGGAGCTGATTTCCGCCTGGCCTGCGTAGATCGGCGGCTGGACGGGCGCAGGGCTCGTGACGATGTCTTCACTGACCGTCGCAATGCTCCCCGCGGCGTTGGTCGCGCTCACCTGACACTGCAGCACAGACGGCGCGTCGCCCACCTGCACCACATAGCTGTTCGAGCTCGCCCCCGAGATCGAGATCCCGTTGCGCAGCCACTGATAGGAGAAGCCCGTCGGATCGCCAGACCAGGACCCAGGCGCGCAGGTCAGCGTTTCGCCTTCTTCGGAGCTGCCGCTGACTTCCGGGCTGCCGGTCGGCGCAGGCAGCGCGCTCGCCGGTTCGGCGGCCGCAGTGATCGCGGCCGCGCCACCGCCTGCGTTGCTCGCGGTCGCCCTGCACTGCAGCGAGGCTGTTTCCGCGGCGGCCGCGACCGTGTAGGTCTGATGCGTGGCGCCGGCGACCTCCGCGCCGTCGCGCAGCCACTGGTATGTGTAGCCAGTCGGGTATTCGGTCCAGGCCCCGGCGAGGCACGCGAGCGTCTGGCCTGCTGCGATCGCAGGGACGTAGTCCTGCTGAGGCACCTTCAGCTTCACGGCGAGACCTGTCGGCGCATCCGCCTGCGTCGTGTCAGGCGTGGATTCGAGCCGCGGTTGAAACATCGGTTCCTGACAGCCTGTGACGAGCGATTCAGACCCGCTCGGCTCACCCGCGAGCACACCCGCGCTCGAACCCGTGTAGACGGTCTTGGAGACGTAGGTTTCAGGGTGCTCCCAGGAGTTCGCCCTGATAGTCGTGACCGGCACGCTGCCTGTGCATTGCGAGGGACCGGTGAGGAACGAGGCAGCGCCCGGCCTCGCCGCGCTGCAAGCGTCGCGGACCTGGGGCAGGAAGTGTCCTGGCAGGAAGCCGAGGAACACCCGCGAGGCGCCATACCCGCAGAAGGTCACTTCGCTGGCGAGCAGGGTGATCGGCGTAGAGGGCGTGTCCACGCTCGTGATCGTCACCCCATAATTGCCGTCGCTGCGTACGCTCGCGAGCAATAGGAATTTCGCGCCGTAGATTTCGAACCCGAACGCGGCAGGGCTGCCCGCGGGCGGCTTGAGGTTGAAGATCATGCTTTCGTTCTCATACGAGGATTCGTAGTGCGGCACGATCGATTTGCCGACGACGTTTGCTGTGTTCGCGATCTTTATGAACCCGATCTCGCTCTTCGGCGAGCTCGTTTCACACTGCTGGGCCTGGAATTCTTCGAGCGAGCACTGCGGCTCGAGATCAGGCGCTCCGACGAACCCCGGCGGCAGCTGCACTTCGACGTTCTTCGGGTCGCCGCCGGCCGTAACCATGTTGCCAACCCCACTGAAGGGTTCCGTGCTCGTCGCGCGGAAGACGAAGCTCGCCGTCGCTTCGAAGGGGTGACCCGTGGATTGCGTGAACGGCAGCCCCAGTTCGTCCAGAACCGTCGTCTGGAAGCTTTCGATGGCGAATCCCCCCGGAGTGATCGGCGTCTGATATTCGGAGGTGGTGGTCCCCGGCGAGGCTCCGCCACCGCTTACCTTCACCACGTTTGTGACGGCTTCTGGGGCTGCGGCGGTCGTCCTCACCCAGAATTCGAATATCCTCGATTCACCCGGACGCACGACGTCGTTCACCGCTCCGCAACGCTCGATGCCCGACGCTTCCGAGGCGACTTCGCACGCCCAACCGCTTGGCATCGACTTGACGGGGGGCGTGCGGCTGCCGAGCTTCACGCCATAGGGCAGGGTGTCTGTGACCGTCATGGCCTGCGTTGCGATCGTGGCCGTGGCGGTGACTGTGGTGGATGAGACGTAGGAGGCCGCGCTGATTCCGGCGGCGTAGCTGCCTCCGGCGTTGGTCGCGATCACCTCGCACTGCAGCGCCTTGCCGACATCGGCGGTGACCGGAGTGTAGGTCACGCTCCCGGCGGTGCTGCCTGGGCCGGTCGTCGAGCCGGCGATCGGCACGCCGTTGCGCAGCCACTTGAATTCGTAGGAGCTCGCGGTGGGACTCCAGGTCCCGTGCGAGCAGGCGACCCCAGCGCCGACTTTGGCGGCGGCAAGCAAGATAGTGGGAGGACTGGACGGCGCCGCGGAGAGCGTGCCCACTGCGAGCGGAGCGCTCACCCTGCCTGCCACCCCGCCCGCGCCGGCGGCGGTCACCTCACACTGCACCGCAACTTTTTCGTCTTCTGATTGAAGCTTGTATTCGAAGCTGCTTGCGGTCGTCCGTGGCAGCCTCGCGCCTGAGATGGGCACGCCGTCGCGCAGCCACTGGTATTCGAATTCGCTCGGAGCGCCCGTCCAAGTCGAGTTCGTGCAGGTCAGCGTTTCGCCGACCAGTCCCGTGCCCGTGACGACCGGCGCCGCGGCGCTCGCGGGCGGCGTCCCAAGCGGCACCTTCAGCGGACTCACCGCAGCGACCGCGCCACCCGCGTCGCTTGCGATCACCTCGCACTGGAGCGGTTCGCCTGCGTCGGCGTTCACGGTCGTGTAGCCGAAGCTCGTCGCCGTTGTCGAGCCCGAGCCGGCGCCCGCGATCGCCGCGCCTGCGCGCAGCCAGAGATATTCGTAGCGTTCCGCCGCAGGCGTCGACGTGCCCGCCGAGCACGTGAACGTTTCTCCGACCTTCGCGGTGCCTGCAATCGCCGGCTTTACGCTGAAGGCTGGTGGCAACGTCGAAGGCATGGGCGCAACCAGCGTCTGGCTGCTGAGCGCAACCGTGGTCGCTTCGGCGGTGGAGGCGAGCACCTCGCACTGAATCGCAGCTCCAACGTCGCCCGCGACAACCACGTAGGTGCCGGCGTCGGCGCCCGCGATTTCCGCGCCATTGCGCAGCCAGCGGTAGCGCAACGTGGTCGCGCTCGCGGGACCGCCGGTGCAGGCAAGCGTCGTGCCGACGCCCTGACCGCCGGCGACTTCGTCGCCTGTGTTGACGATCGTCACCTTGTAGACGTTGCTCGCGCTACCGCGCTCGAAGCTCGCTTCGCCAAGCGGGTTCTGCGCGACGGTCGAGACTTCCCAGTGAGGAGCGGCAACGGCGACAGGCGTCGCCGTGAGCGCCGCGAGCAGGAGCGCAGGCGCGATCAGCAGCCGCCGGTGCCGCCTCAGTCCACCAACCACCCTATTCATCGTGCCCTCCCCGTCTTCGCTTTGGTCTTGACTCTCGATTTCTGCTTGCGACGCACACGCCTTTCACATGCGCGGCGCTTACTCGCTGCGTGCCCCCGGCAAGCCCGGAGCGCCTTCGCGCGACGCTGGGCGGGCGTGAGGCCCCTGCGTTTAGGCCGCGTCTGTGTTTTGGAGGCACCCGGCTTTGTTTCGGAGGGCGGCGTGAGGTTCGTACCGCCGCTGAACGAGGTGCTCGCGGGCGCGAGGAAGGCCTGTGCCGGCGATGGCGTGCCCTGGCACGCTTCGCCGCGCCCCGCGCCCGCTTCCTCGGCGGCGCATTCGACCTGAACCGGGTGGGGGAACCCGCCATCGACGCGAGCGTCGTACATGTCCGCGCGATCGTCGGTGTCCTGGCCGACGAGCTGGCCGGTCGTGATGAAGTAGATGTCTTCACCTGTACCAGAGATCGCCGGCTGACCGACTTCGACGAAGGAGACTTCGGTGGATTCGGGCGCGGCGCCATCGGATATCAGGCTCACGATGCCGTTGTGCCACAGGTAGGCGTCCACACCGCCGTTCACATCCTGAGAGGAGAGCGCTTCATCGGTCGAGAAGACGATCTCCGACCCGTCTTCGCTGATCGCGCGCCCACGGTCGTCGACATCTGGCAACGCACCCATCGCATCGTCGCCCACGGTGCTTTCCGGCAGGACCGCGGATAAGCCCGCATCAGGCTCGTTGGAACCTGGCACGGCGTGAGAGATCCAGGCCAGTTCCCCAGTCTGCGCGTCATAGCGGTAGATGGCGAGAGCTTCGTTGCCATCTTCAGGCAGCAGGTGAGCGTAGGTGTCGAAGATCAGATACGTGCCGTTCGGAGTGGTCTCCTCGCGACCGCTCCCGAACTGTTCGACCTGCCACAGCTCCCCATCAGAGGACGCGGAGCCAGGACAGAGGGCGTCGGCGGTCGAGCCTGACGCCTGCGGACCGGAGCAGAGCTGCGCGACGAACTGAACCCTGCCTCCTGGATAGGCTTCGTCCTGTTCGAAGGCGTAGAGGTTGTCGGCGCCAGCGGCCGCTTTCTCCCCGGCCGCGTTGGCTGTCGTGGTCAGCAGGCCCTGTGCGACGAAGTAGGCGTGCGAGCCGTCAGCAGAGCTGCTGAGCACCCCCTGGACCGCCGCGTCGGGCGCGCCGCGCGAGACGAGGATCACTCGCTCGCCTGCGGGTGCGTCGAAATCGTACTCGTACAGGTTGCGTCCACTTCTGCCCGGCAGCAGTTCTTGTTCTGTGGTGAAGAACACCTTCGTGCCATCCGCCGAGGCGCCCTGGAATTCGGCAGGTCGCTGCAGCGACGCGCCCGTCTGGCATTCGCCACAGTCGGCGACCGACGGCTCGGAGATCGATACGGTGTGCGCCGCGTCGATGCGTGCGTAGAGGGTCTGCACGCCGCCGCTTGGGGTCGCCTCGAAGAAGATCGTCGAGCCATCTGCCGAGATCGCGTGATAGGACCTGCCGCGACTGATCCCTTCACCCCAGGAGTTGCCGAGCTTCGGCGAGAGCGTGCCAATCTGTTCCCCGTTGTTGTCAACGTTGACGAGGTGCAGCGCAGCCTCGCCCGTGCCGATCCCGGTGATCTCGTAGAGCCCGGTGAGTTCTGAGGGGAATTCCGCCGGTTGCACAGCGGTGTCGTTTGGCAGCAGGCGCACGTCACCAGCGAGGTTGAAGACGACGTCCGCAAGACCCTGGGATGCGCCTATCGTCTCCACTGGAATCACTTTGCTTTTCCCACCACGCTGTGGCGGATAGGCGGGAGTCGCGGCGCTCCACGCGCCCGACGGCCCGCGCAACGCGCATATGAAGCCGGCGGTCTGGCTTTCTTCAGTCGCGCGGCTTTCGGACTGCGTTCCACACGTCAGCTCCTCGGAGAGGTCCGGCGCGTAGAAGATGCTGTTGAGGTTCACCGCAAACGGCAGCAATGAGGCGGGCACTGCGGTCGCATGCGTGACCCAGCCTGAGGATGTGCGCACAGCGGCATAGGTGTTGCGGCTTTCGTATCCCAACGGTTCGGAGAAGGACCCGAGCGACTCGTAGGTGACAGCGCCACCGGCGGCCGATGCCGAGACGTACTCAGGCGGGCCCGAGATCGAATAGCCCTGCTTGTCGAGTGGGCTGACCATCTCGTAGGCCCTGCATTCGGGCAGTTCCGTCGAGAAGGGCCTCCCGGTCTGGGCGTTGACGTTGCTTTCCGCGCGAAGCTGCTCGTTTGGGCAGCCTTCACCTTCGGCGGCGAGCGCCGGGGCGCTCAGCAGCGCGCAGGCGACAAGCGTTGCCAGCAGCGTCGCGACGATGCGTGCTGCGCCTTGTGCGGTGACCCTCATGTGCATGAACCCTCCCGATGCGCGCTCCTCGCGGAGCGTGGTTGAACAAGTTCTGAGACGCGGCGCCTGGCGCCGATCGCGTAGGCGAGCTGCTCACCTCTGGCAGTGAGACGCCAGGCGTTGGGCTCACCCTTGCCCTGGCCCTCGCCGGCGGTATTGCAGAGCAGCCCGTAGCGCTCCAGTCGCGCAAGCAACTTCGATACCTGCCCCTGGTCCTGGATCCCAGCCGCCACGCTGACAAGGCGATTGCTCGTCCCAGGGGTCTCGGCGACGCTCTGCAGCACCCGCGCCGTGCGATATGTGAGGCGCATCGGCAGCTCCGCAAGCGGATCCTGAGCGCCGACCCAGGGGCCCGCGACCCCCACCGCCGGGGCAGACGGTGCGCTCCTGGTGCGCTCGCGGCGAGCCGCCGCGGCACCGAGGTACGGCAGCACGATCAGCTCCATCAATTCGCCCAGCAGATCCTTCAGCGGAGCCTTGGATCCAGCGCCGATGCGCGCCTGCAGAATCGCGACGACTGCTCCCACGACGGCCTCCGCGGTCAACGGAGCAGGTGCGTGCGCAAGCTTGCCGCTGCCCGCGTCCACGAGCGCTGCGAGTCGCCTGAGGATCCGCACACGCTCCTGCACCACAGGCGGCCCGCCGCGCTGTGACTCGACCAGGCACACCTGCGCCAGCGCAGGCTCGTCGTCGAGCAGGCAGAGCATCAACCAAAGGCCGCCACGCACGCGCTCACGCCATGCGCTCTCTGACAGTCCAGCCACAGCAATCTCCCGCTCCAGGCGCGCCTCAAGATCCCGCAGGATCGCGACCACGCACTGCTCGCGGTTCTCGAAGAGCTCATAGAAAGTGCGCCTGGACACACCGGCGCGCTCGCTGATGGCCGCGACCGAGACACCGCCATAGCCCAGCTCGGCAAACGACCCCACAGCCGCTGCGATCACCCGCAGACGCTGCATTTGTAGGAGCGCAGCGTCGGCGCGCGCCACGCGCAGGCTCTCTTGCTCGCGCGAGATCACGCCCGCCTCCCAGCCCCGCGGAGCGGGGCGCAAGGAGCGGCTAGGGCTGCCGCGAAGTCGCCCTGGCGGCTAGGCCGCCGAGGCCAGAGAGAGAGAGAGAGAGAGAGATGCGTCAGCTGTGCTGACGCATCTGGTTAAAGCGCTCGACAGCAGCGCAACCAGATACCGCACGTATGAAACATCAAGCCTCACGTGAAAACCGCTCCCTCAACCGCTTGACTTCGATCCCTCTCCAACAACACCCTCTGCTGCACGACACCGGTCACAGAACGGTGTGCCAGCCCCAACCTCATCTATGCCTTACACAACCGTCCCAGCAGCGGGAAACAGTAGTGTTTCCACAACTTACCACATGCTGTCAACCCCGCGCAAGGTTTGCGGCGCTCGATGGGGTGTGTCAGTCGGCTTCCGCCGCGGCGTTCCAGTCGTCCATGTACTCGAGAATCGAGACGAGCCGCACAGGGCCTTCGATCACGCGATATCTGTGCTTCCGGTCGGCTCTGAAGCTGATCAGATCGCCGCTACGCACGATCTCGCTGAACGAGTCGGCGCTGATCTCGATCGCGCCGGCCGTGACCGTGTCGTGCTCGAAGACACCGTCAGCATGGGCGGGGGAGTGGCGCACGGCACCCGTCTCGAAGGCGAGCGTGTAGATCTCGACCAGGTGACCCCCAGGGCGCGTGAGCAGGTGCCTGACGACGAGCTGCTCGCTGTCGCGCTCGTCCTCGACAAGGACGATGGGCGGGTCTTTGTCGCGCCTGACGACGAGCACGTCGCCCAGCGGCTCGTCGTGGAAGAGGCTCGCGAACGGCACGCGCAGCGCAGCCGCAAGCGCCCAGACCGTGTCGATCGACGGATTGCCCTGGCCGTGCTCGATCAGCGAGACGGTCGACTTCGCGATCCCTGCCTGCTCAGCCAGCGACGAGAGCGTCATCTCGCGCGTCAGCCGCCAGTGGCGGAGGTTGCGAGCGAGGGGCCTGTGCGCCGACAACATCGTCGGAAGTTCTATCGCAGACGCCAGATGAATTGTCGGCTTCGATACATTACACCGATGATCGGAATACCGGTCATCGAGCGGTCCAGGTGTCATCGAGCAGCATGTCGCAGTTCATCGAGCGGTCCGGGTCCCACCGAGCAGCATGTCGCAGTTCATCGAGCGCTCCTGATCCCGTCGAGCAGCATGTCGCAGTAGCGCGTAGCGATCTCCTCGGGCCCCAGCCTGCCGGAGGGGTCGTACCACTGGGGCGTGTAGTTGACGCTGCCAAGCAGCATCAGCAGGCCAAGCTGGGGATCGCGCATCGAGAAGCTGCCGTCGCGCCGGCCGCGCTCGAGCACGTCCGCGAGCAGTTGCTCGAAATGGGCGCGCGCGTCGCGTACATCGCTCCAGCCTGGCTCCTGCTCGAGCGTGCGCCGCTCCTGGCTGAAGACGATCATGTGCCAGCGGTGGCTGGCGACGTGCTCGAGCCATGCCTGCGTGAGCTCGCGCAGGTGCGCCTCCGGCGCCTGCGGCAGCGCGAGGATCTCCTCGGCGCGCCTGAGCAGCGGGTCCATCAGCTCGTCGACGACGGCGAGCAGCAGGTCGCGCTTGCCAGGCATGTAGTGGTAGAGGCCGCCGCGCGTGAGGCCCGTCGCCTCGATCAGATCCTCGATCGAGGTCGCGTGATAGCCGCGCAGCGCGAAGACCTTCGCGGCGGCGTCGACGACTTCCTGGCGGCGGCGCTCGTAGCGCGCTCGTAGCGCGGGGCGTGTCGGCGGAGTGGCCATCGCCGCACCCAGCCGCCTACTCTGCGGCGGCCTGCGCGCGGCGCCGCGCGAGCGCGACGAACGGCTCGAGCGAGTCCGGCTCGGCAAGCGAGGCCCTGCTCGCCGCCTGCTCCGGCGGCGTGCCAAGCAGGATCCGCTTGACCGGCACCTCGAGCACCTTGCCCGTACGCGTGCGCGGGATGCTTACGACCGCAAAGACCTCGTTGGGAACGTGGCGCGGCGAGCAGTCCTCGCGCACGCGCTGCTTGATTCTCGCGATCAGATCGTCGTCGAGCTGCACGCCGTCGCCAAGCGCGACGAACAGCGGCATCCAGCCCTCGACGTCGACGACGAGCGCGTCCTGGATCTCGGGCAGCGACAGCACCGCCCTGTAGATCTCGCTGCTGCCCATGCGGATGCCGCCACGGTTGATCGTCGCGTCGCTGCGGCCATAGAGCACAGCGCTGCCGCGGCTGGTGAGCCGCAGCCAGTCGCCATGGCGCCAGACGCCAGGATAGGTGGAGAAGTAGCTGTCGTGGTAGCGCTCGCCGTCCGGGTCGTTCCAGAAGCCGATCGGCATCGAGGGCATCGGCTCGGTGATCACGAGCTCGCCAAGCGCTTCGGTCACGGAGTCGCCGCGCTCGTCGAAGGCCTCGACCTTCGCGCCAAGCGCCTTGCACTGCAGCTCGCCCCTGCTGACCGGGAGCAGCGGGCTGCCGCCAAGGAATGCGGTGCAGACGTCGGTGCCGCCACTCGCGGAGAACAGCCAGAGCTCTTCGCCGAGCTGCTCATATACCCAATCGAACCCCTCCGGCGGCAGCGTCGAGCCGGTCGAGCCGACGCTTGCAAGCGCCGCGAGCCGGCGGCCCTGACGCGGCGCGACGCCCTGCTTGATGCAGGTCGCGATGTAGCTTGCGCTCGTGCCGAAGCAGGTGACGCCTGCGCGCTCGGCGAGGTCCCAGAGCGCGCCGAGGTCAGGGTGGGCGGGGCTGCCGTCGTAGAGCACGATGCTCGCCGGGCCAAGCAGGCCGCCGACGAGCAGGTTCCACATCATCCAGCCAGTCGTCGTGAACCAGAAGAAGCGGTCGCCTGCGTGCATGTCCATCTGCAGGCCAACAGCCTTGAGGTGCTCGAGCAGGATCCCGCCCTGGCCCTGGACGATCGCCTTCGGCAAGCCCGTCGTGCCCGAGGAGTAGAGCACCCAGAGCGGGTGTTCGAAGGGCAGCTGCTCGAACTCGAGCTCGCCCGCGACGGCGCGCAGCTGCTCCCAACCGAGCGTGCCTCGAAGCTGGCCGGCCTTGCCGTCGCGGCTGCCGCCGGTCGCGGCGACGTTCGTGTCCTCGCGCTCGTAGCACCCCAGGCGCGACAGGATCACGGCATGGCGCAGCGAGGGCAGCTGCGCAACGAGGCCTGCGACGACCTCGCGGCGGTCGTGCTCGCGGCCCTGATAGTCGTAGCCGTCGACGGCGAGCAGCACGACGGGCTCGATCTGGGCGAAGCGGTCGAGCACGCCGCGCGCGCCGAAGTCCGGCGAGCAGCTCGACCAGATCGCGCCGATGCTCGCGCAGGCGAGGAAGGCGGCAGCGGTCTCAGGCGCGTTGGGCAGGTAGGCGGCGACGCGGTCGCCAGGACCGACGCCAAGCTCGCGCAGGCCGGTGGCGATGCGCGAGGTCTCCTCGCGCAGCCTGCCCCAGGTCCACTCCTGCGGGAGCGGCTCGCGCTCGCTCGCGTAGACGATTGCGACGGCGTCGTCCTCACGGTCGGCGAAGACATGCTCAGCGTAGTTGAGCCTCGCGCCTGGAAACCAGCGCGCGCCAGGCATCGCACGCTCGGCGAGGACCCGTTCGTAGGGGGTGGAGGCGCGCACGCCAAAGAACTCCCAGATCGAGGCCCAGAACTCCTCGAGCTCCTCGACCGACCAGCGCCAGAGCGCCTCGTAGCCGTCGAGCTCAAGGCCCTTGTGCTCCTGCAGCCAAGCGATGTAGCGCGTGAGGTTCGCGTCGGCGATGCGCGCCTGCGATGGCCGCCAGAGGACAGGAGCCGCCGTCATCGCTGGCAGACTACCAGACACATATACCGTCCGTTCAGTATAAGTTTGTCTATGAACCCGAACCCTGACGCGCTCGCATGGCAAGCCCCATCGGCATGAACTTCGACCTCTCCCCAGACCACGAGCTGATCAGGCGCACCGTGCGCGAGTTCGCCGAGGGGCAGGTCGCGCCCGTCGCCGAGGAGCTCGACCGCACGAAAGCCTTCCCCTACGAGATCGTCGCCGAACTCGGCAAGCTCGGGATGATGGGCATCCCCTTCCCGCAGGAGCACGGCGGCGCCGGCGGCGACACGCTCGCGTACGCGCTCGCGGTCGAGGAGCTCACGCGCGTGGACTCATCGGTCGCGATCACGCTCTGCGCGCACACCTCGCTCGGGACGCAGCCGATCTACCTGTTCGGCAGCGAGGAACAGAAGCGAGAGTGGCTGCCACAGCTCTGCTCCGGCTCGCTGCTCGGAGCCTTCGGCCTGACCGAGCCTGAAGCGGGCTCAGATGCCGCGAACACGCGCACGCGCGCAAAGCTCGCCGGCGGCGAGTGGACGATCGACGGCACGAAGCAGTTCATCACCAACGCAGGCACGAAGATCTCCGGCGTCGTCAGCATCACGGCCGTGACCGGCGAGGCCGATGGCGGATCGCGGGAGATCTCGAACATTCTCGTCGCCAACGGCACCCCCGGCTACGAGCAGGGCGAGCCCTACCGCAAGATGGGCTGGAACGCCTCCGACACGCGACCACTGTCCTTCAGCGACTGCCGCGTGCCCGAGGAGAGCCTGCTGGGCAGGCGCGGCGACGGCTTCAAGCAGTTCCTGAAGGTGCTCGACATCGGTCGCATCGGCGTCGCGGCGATGGGCGTCGGGCTCGCCCAAGGCGCGCTCGACCAGGCGATCTCCTACGCGAAAGAGCGCCACGCCTTCGGCAAGCCGATCTCGAAGTTCCAGGCGATCCAGGGCAAGCTCGCCGACATGTCGACCGAGATCGAGGCGGCGCGGATGCTCGTGCACAAGGCCGCTTTGCTGAAGGACAACGGCCGCGACTTCACGTTGACGGCCGCCCAGGCGAAGCTGAAGACCGGTCGCCTGGCGGTGCGCTGCGCCGAGGAGGCAGTCCAGATCCACGGCGGCTACGGCTTCATCGAGGAGTACCCCGTCTGCCGCTTCTATCGCGACGCGAAGATCCTCACGATCGGCGAGGGCACCGACGAGGTGCAGCAGATGGTGATCGCGCGCTCACTGGGCGCGTAGCGGACGAGGTGGGGCTGTGTTCGGCAGCGTCCTGATCGCGAACAGGGGCGAGATCGCGCTGCGAATCGCGCGCACGCTGCGACGCATGGAGATCGAGTCGATCGCGGTCTTCAGCGACGCCGATGCAGGCGCTCCCCACGTGCTCGCCGCCGACAGGGCGATCCACATCGGGCCGACGGCAGCCGCACACTCCTACCTCGACGTCGAAAAGATCGTGCAGGCCGCGATCACGAGCGGAGCGGAGGCGATCCATCCTGGCTACGGCTTCCTCTCCGAGCGCTCCGACTTCGCACAGGCGTGCATCGACGCAGGTCTGACGTTCATCGGCCCGAGCCCCGAGGCGATTGCCCTGCTCGGCGACAAGGCGGCGGCGAAGCAGGCGGCGATCGCGGCCGGCGTGCCAGTCGTGCCGGGCTTGTCGTTCGCCGGCCTGAGCGCAGCGCACGGCGCAGAGCGAGCGGACAGCGCAGAGCGCGCAGGCGGCGCAGAGCGCGAGTTGAGCGACGCGCAGATCGGCGAATGGGTCGCAGGCCAGGAGCTGCCCGTGCTGCTGAAGGCGGCGGGCGGTGGCGGCGGCAGGGGCATGCGGGTCGTGCACAGCCTCGACGAGCTGCCCGATCAGCTCGCCGCCGCGCGGCGCGAGGCGCAGGCGGCCTTCGGCGACGCACGCCTGATCGTCGAGCGCTACATCGAGCACGCACGTCACATCGAGGTCCAGGTGATCGCCGACGCGCACGGCAAGGTCCTGCACCTCGGGGAGCGCGAGTGCAGCCTGCAACGCCGCCATCAGAAGGTGATCGAGGAGGCGCCCTCACCGGTCGTGGACGCAGAGCTGCGCGCGAAGATGGGCGCCGCCGCCGTCGCGCTCGCGCAGAGCTGCGGCTACACCGGCGCCGGCACCGTCGAGCTGATCGCCGAGCGCGACGCGCCAGAGCGCTTCCACTTCCTGGAGATGAACGCCCGCCTGCAGGTCGAGCACCCCGTGACCGAGGCCGTGACCGGGCTCGACCTCGTCGAGCTGCAGCTGCGGATCGCCGCGGGGCAGCCGCTGCAGATGACCCAGGACGAGGTGCAGCTGAACGGGCACGCGATCGAGGCCCGCATCTACGCGGAGGATCCAGGCAACGGCTTCCTGCCCTCGAGCGGCAGGGTGATCGCCTACCGCGAGCCATACGAAGCTTGGGCCGGCGGGCAGGCGACACCTAGCAGAGGACCGCTGCGCATCGACAGCGGCGTCGCCGCCGGAGGCGAAGTCGGCACCGCCTACGACCCGATGCTCGCAAAGCTGATCGCCCACGCGCCCGACCGTGGAGGCGCGCTGCGGACACTGACGCGCGGCCTCGCTGAGACGCTCGTGCTCGGGCCGACGACGAACATCGCCTGGCTGCAGGCGCTGCTGACGCGCCCAGAGGTGCAGGCAGGCGCGCTCGACACGACCCTGATCGAGCGGCTCGGGCCCGAGCTCGCGCCGACGCCCGCCGACGAGAATCGGCTGACGGCCGGGCTCGCGCTCGTCGCGCTCGTCGGGCAGCCGTGCTCAGAGGACCCCTGGGATGCACGCGACGGCTGGCAGTTGCAGGGAGCGACGCCCGCGACGATGCGCCTGGAGACGGCCCACGGCGAGACCGTCACCGCGCAGGCTATGCCCGATGGCAGCGGCGGTTGGCAGGCCGCCGGTGCAAGCGTGAGGCTGCTTGGCGATGCGCTGCAGGTGCAGCGCGAGGACGGCAGCGCCGCGTGCGTCGAGGTCCACCGCGACGGCGAGGCCGTCTGGCTCTTCGATCGCAGCTCCCCCAATCCGATCCCCGTCCGCTACGCCCCGGCGCGCGCGCTCGCGACGCGTCACGCCGCCGGCGGCTCGCTGCAGGCGCCGATGCCAGGCGTCGTGCTCGAGGTGCGCACGAGTGCCGGCGCCGAGATCTCCGCGGGGCAGCTGCTGATCGTGCTCGAGTCGATGAAGATGGAGCTGAGCGTCGCAAGCCCAAGAGACGGCGTCGTCGAGCACGTGCACGTCGCCACCGGCGAGCGCGTGAGCGAGGGCCAGCCGCTGCTCGAGCTGCGGCAGGAGGTCGACCCTGCAGATACGGGCACGACGAGCTCTGGTGACACAGAGCGCAACCCCGCCCAGCCGACCCGGAGGGTCGGCCCTCCCCCCAAAGAGGAGCCATGACCCAGCTACAGACCCACGTCGATCCAGGCTCAGCCCAGTTTCAGGGCAACGAGGCGGAGCACCGGCGGCTCGCGGACGAGCTGAGAGAGCGGCTCGCGCGCGCGGCGCTCGGCGGCGGGCAGCGCGCGAGGCAGCGGCACCTGGAGCGCGGCAAGCTGCTGCCACGCGAGCGCGTGCGGCTGCTGTGCGACCCTGGCGCGCCGTTCCTCGAGCTCTGCCCGCTGGCCGCTGAGGAGCTCTACGACGGCGACGCGCCCAGCGCTGGGATCGTGACGGGCGTCGGGCTCGTCGAAGGCAGGCACGTGCTCGTGATCGCAAACGACGCGACCGTGAAGGGCGGGACCTACTACCCCGAGACCGTCGCGAAGCATCTGCGCGCGCAGCGAGCCGCGCTGGAGAACAGGCTGCCCTGCGTCTACCTCGTCGACTCCGGTGGCGCCTTCCTGCCGCGCCAGGACGAGGTCTTCCCAAGCAGGGAGCACTTCGGGCGGATCTTCTTCAACCAGGCAAACATGTCCGCGGCAGGCATCCCCCAAATAGCCGCGGTGCTTGGCTCCTGTACCGCCGGCGGCGCCTACGTGCCCGCGATGAGCGACGAGACGGTGATCGTCGCCAATCAGGGCACAATCTTCCTCGGCGGCCCACCGCTTGTGAAGGCGGCTACAGGCGAGATCGTGAGCGCCGAGAAGCTCGGCGGCGGCGAGCTGCATGCGACGCGCTCCGGCGTCGTCGACCACCTCGCCGAGGACGACGAGGACGCACTGCGGATCGTGCGCTCGATCGTCGCGACTTTGCCGCAGATGCCGATGCCGCCCTGGGAGCGGATCGCGGCGCGCGAGCCGCTCGTGAGCGGCGAGAGCCTCTACGGCGCGATCCCGCCCGACAGCAGGACCCCCTATGACCCGCGCGAGCTGCTCGCGCGGATCCTCGACGGCAGCGAGCTGCACGAGTTCAAGGCGACCTACGGCTCGACCGTCGTCTGCGGCTTCGGCCACATCCATGGGCACCCGGTCGGCGTGATCGCCAACCACGGAATCCTCTTCAGCGAGAGCGCGTTGAAGGCGGCGCACTTCGTCGAGCTCTGCGACCAGCGCGGCGTGCCATTGCTGTTCCTGCAGAACATCTCCGGCTTCATGGTCGGTAGCGAGTACGAGGCGAGCGGGATCGCGAAGGACGGCGCAAAGATGGTCGCCGCCGTCTCGACCGCGAGAGTGCCAAAGCTGACGGTGATCGTCGGCGGCTCCTTCGGCGCCGGCAACTACGGGATGTGCGGCAGGGCCTACGACCCGCGCTTCCTCTGGATGTGGCCAAACGCGAGGATCTCCGTGATGGGCGGCGAGCAGGCGGCGACCGTGCTCAGCACCGTGCGGGTCGACCAGGCGGCCGCGCGCGGCGAGCAGGTGCCAGAGGCCGAGCTGGAGGAGATGAAGGCGCAGCTGCGCGAGCAGTACGAGCGCCAGGGGCACCCCTACTACGCGACCGCGCGCCTCTGGGACGACGGGGTGATCGATCCGCTCCAGACGAGGAGGGTGTTGGGGTTGGCGCTTGGGGTCTGTGGCAAAGCGCCGCTTGCGGAGCGCGTGGCGCCCGTGTTCAGGATGTGAGTGCTAAGGGGCAAGCTGGCTGCGTTCAGCCGCCTCTGATAGTCCGCTCGATCTTGGCGCCCTTCGCGGTCAGCCGCCAGGCGTTGGGCTCACCGCGCTCCCTGCTGCCGCCCGTGTTCTCGATCAGCCCTGCTCGGGCGAGGCGGGAGAGCAGCTTGGAGACCTGGCCCGGGTCTGCGATGCCAGCGTGTGCCGCGACTCCACGGTTGGACGGGGCGACCGCACCCTCGCACAGCACCGAGATCGAGCGAAGGACCCTCGCGGTGCGGTAGGTGAGGCGGATCTCCAGATCGCGCAGCTCGTCGCCCGCAGGCGCAGCGGCCTGCCTTGACGGCTGCGGGTGGTTGCGAGCGGCCTGCCTGCACGCCGCTCCAGGGCCGAGATATGGCATCAGGACAATGCTCGTCAAGTGGCCAAGCAGATCGGTCATCGAGCCGGCATTCCCGGCAAGCGCTCCGCTCGCGACAGCTTCACGCAGCCTTGCGTGGAGGATCGCCAGGACCGCGCCGACGACACCCTCCGCTGTCACCCTGGAGAGGCTCGCAGGAGAACGCGCAAACCGCCGACCAGCATCGACCGCGTCGACGAGGACATCGATCGCCTCAGCACGTCGTGCAAGCGCCCAGTCGCCTGCCCCAAGCGAGTCGAGCAGCAGGAAGGTCGCAAGCGCAGGCTGCTCGTCGAGAAAGACGAGAAACCCACGCAGCGCCCCTCCCACCGCTCCGCGCCACTGATCCTGGGCCTGCCAGGCTGGCAGGACCCGCGTCGCCGCACGGGCAAGCGCCTCCTCGAGCGTGGCCTGCAGGCACTCCTTGCGGTCGGCGAAGATCTCGTAGAAGGTGCGCCTGGAGACGCCTGCCCTGGTGACGATGTCGCTGACGCTCACCGCTGCGGCACCGCGTTCTCTCGCCGCCTGCGCCGCGGCAATGAGCAGGCGGTTGCGCTGGATCTCGGCGATCCCGCCGCCATGCCGCTCCGCAAGCGCGGTGTCAGACATGCTTCTCGTGCTTGCCCCTGGCTTTCTCGTGCTTCTTGGCGCGGTGCTTCTTCTTGCGCATCGACGCGCACCCGGTGACTTTGATCTTCGTGCTCTGTTCGGCGACTGCGCCGTTTTGACCTGTGATCGTGGTCGGCATCAGCAGCTTCTGGTCGCAGAGGCTGCCATTGGCCGCGAGCGCGGAGTGTGGACCCTCTGGGAGAGTGAGCTGGAAGCGGCTGAATGGGACGTCTGGCACCGCGTTGAACGTCGAACTGGTGATCCCAGCTTTGCTGATGAACGTTTCGCCGTTGAGTTCGACCGTGACGCCGTAGCCCTGCAGCACGAGGATCAGTTCAGGAAACTTCGCGCCGCCATGGGAGACGAAGTACGCGGGGCCTGTGAGTGGGACCGGCAACACCGGCGTTTGGACCGCGACCTCGCCGACGACGGAGGCGGCGGGGCAGCCGGCAGGGTTGGCCGCGAACTGCTCTTCGGTGCATGCCTGCTGCAGCGTCGAGAGCCTGGATGGCAGCTTCTTCGGCAGTTCGACGTGGACCTTGGCGATGTCCGCCTGGCCTTCACCGGAGGTAACGTCGACCTGCAGCTGCGCGCCGCCCTTGCGAGAGTGCCTGGCCTTCGTCGACGCGGTGAACCCTGGCTTGAACGGCAGCGCGGCGCAGTTGGTGACCTGGAATGGGCTCTCGACCTGTGCGCTCATTCCTTCGACGGCGTCAAGCGTGCCCGTGATCGCCATCTTGTTGCAGCTGGTCGGGTTGAACATGAAGTGCGGCCTGTCGATCCTTACGTTGACCGCTTTCAGCTGCAGCGGGATGCCGTCGAGCATGTGCGGCATTTCGCCTGAGACGACCGTCAGCTGCGCGGTGCGCCTGTCGACGAAGATCTGCGAGCGCACGACGACGGTGCCCTGCCCTGTGGTGCCCGCGAGTGTGTAGGGGCCAGCCTTTGCGGGCACGACGATCGAGAGGCCAAACGGCGCACCGCCGTAGCCTTCTGTGAGGAACACCTTGCCACCCTGCACGAGGAACGGGTCGGCGCCTGGCCCCGTCAGCACTTCGGCGCTGCCGAGCAGGCTCGCTTCAGAGCATGTGCCGGCGTTCGCTTCCGCTTCTTTGCAGAGCGGAATGCCCGTGAGTGAGCCCATCAGGCCCTCAGGCGTGTGAATCGCGATGCTCTTCAACATCTCGCTGTTGTCAGGCCGTCCGAACGCAAGCGTGAACTCGCCCTTTTCACCTGCCTGGATGTTCGGCATCCCCGCTTTGAAGCTCGGGTTGAATTCTGGACCGTGACAGTTCTGGTTGATTTCGAATTCGTAGTAGGGCTTGGACGCAGTGATCAGCTGCGCTTCGCCAGGAGCCTCGAGAGCGCTCCACGGTTCCAGTTCACCTGTGGCCTCGACCGTCCCGCAGGTGCGGGGGTTGGCGAGCACCGACCGCGGGCCACCAGAGAGCGTAAGCTTGAACTGGCTGAACGGCAGCTGCGGGTTTTCTTCAAAGACGGTCGTGATCTGCCCAGTCGCCTGATTGATCAGGCCGCGACCCTGCAGCTTGACGACGATGCCGCCTTCGCCTTCGCTGACCATCTGCACGAACAGCCGCACCATCTTGCCTTCTTCAGCGTCGAGCGACGTACAGGGGCGCCCACACACCGGTTCAGCGAGATACACCTGCCCTTCGAGCGCTTCTTCCAAGGCCGGAGTCTTCACCGAGACGACGCCAATCTGCGATTCCCGCGGGCATTTCGCAAGCGGCGCGCGCTGCTGGCTCGGATGTTCTGTGCCATAGAACGCTTCTTCGCTGCAAGCTTTCAAACCCCACGCAGCCGACGGGTTGACGACCACGCCTTCAGGGAGCTTCAGGCTGACCGACCTCACATCAGAGGTCGACAACGAGTCCGGGCTGTTTTCCTGGTGGACCTTCAGCTGGAAGTCATAGCCCGCAGGCGCACCGGATTCCAGGGTGTCCGGGAGGAAGCTGAACGAGCTTTCAAACGGCAATTCCAGACAACCGGTCATCGAGCCCATCGGCAGCCCTTCCGACTGGTAGACGCCAGGCGCCCGCCAGAAATCGCCGCGGACGAGGCCGCTCAACGCCGTTGCGCACTGCGTAGGACTCGACAGCAGCGGCACACGCGAGGCCTGTTCGCCAGGCGCACCCAGACTCGTGACTCCCGCGTCCTCGTCCTCTTTGACCGGGATCGCTCCGGGGCCCTGATGGTCGGCGGGGACGCCCCAGATCGTCACGTAGCTGAAGTACGCAGGTTCGGTCTGCGCGAGATCGCTCGCGGTCACACGGACCCCGTCGTTGCCGTCCGAGAGCACGGTCGTGTCGAGACGCACAGGGTTGCCTGTGACCCTGAACTGGAAGGCCGCCGGCTCGCCAGGGCTCGGCGCGATGTTGTAGATCGGGGTGATGAACGTATACACCGATCCCGCTCCCGCGAGGGCGACTTCAAAGCCGACAGTCGCGACGCCGACGATCGTGTCCGCGGGACAGTCGCTGGCCGAAATGCCGTAATCGACCTTGGCCACGCTGCAGCGCGGCATGCCCACGGTGTTGCCCACCGCGCCAGGCGGAAGATCGAAGGAGATGTCCTTCGGATCCCCCGCAGTCACTCCTACGGCGGTGGTGTTCACCGCAAACCCAGTCGTGACGTCCGCGTGGGCCCCAGCCTGATGCGAGGAGAACGCAGCGAACGCACTGCCGGGGGCGAGCCCGAGCTTGGCAGGCGTGCTGCTGACGGTGATCGGACTGCTGGCCGAGGCGCCCTGTGGCGCGCCTCCGCCGGACACGGTCGCCTTGTTGAGGACGCTCGCAGGCGCTCCGGATTCCACGTCGACGTTGATGGTGACGATCAGCTGATCCCCGGTCGGAGCGGGCACACTGCGCGTACACGTCAGTTCAGGCGGGCTCGTGCACGTCATTTTTGCCGCGGGCTTTATGAAGGTTGGAAACAGCACAGGTCCGTCGGCATAGGTGTCATACCCGGAGATCGACGTCGCCGTCAAGCCGCTCGGCAGGGTGTCTTCGATCGTTATCGCGCTGCCATCGGTAGCGGCGCCGCCAACGTTGACCGCCGCGAGAACCACCTTCCCTGTTCCACCCGGAGCCAGGTTGGTCGGGGAGGTGTACGAGGTGATCACCCATTCAGGCGCTTCGGCAGCCAGCGCCGGCGATGCCAACGCCATCGTCGCGCCAAACACCGAGATCACAGCCAGCAGACCTGCGAGCATCCGCGCCCACACAAACGCGCGCCTTGAAGTGTCAACCATCACTTACCCCTCCCGTTGTGGTGGCGATTGCGACGCACGCACGCCCGCCGCTCGTGCCGGCTGTGCCGGAACCTGTGCTTGCATGCATTCACCGCCCTGCGCTGACGCTGCTTGCGCGTGAGCTTCTTGGTCTTGCTCTTTGCGCTCTGCTTCCTCGGCGTCAGGTTCCCCGGCCCGTTGAACGCTTCGCTTGCGGGCTGACCAAGCAGATCCGGCACGCTCGGCGGACCCTGACAGACCGCGCCGACACACGGCACCGCTTCCGGCGGCGGATTGTCTCCCGGGCGCGGAATCCGTGCGTCATAGACGTCCTGGCTGCCATCGGTGTCGCCTGAGGCGATCCCTTCGGCGGTCGTGATGAACGCGTCTGCGCCAGATTCGCTGATGCCGTTGAAGTAGGACGGCTGCGGGCTGTGACCAGAGGAGATCAGGTGAATCGTGCCGTTCTCCCACTCGTACACGTCGCTGGTGCCATTCGTGTCCTGCGGCACGAGCGCCTGGCGCGTTTCGAAGAACACCTCGCCGCCATCCGCAGACATCGCCTGGCCAGGTGTGATCACTTCGTGCGTGGCAGTCTCGCTCGGAACATCGGCGTAGAGAGCAAGGTTGGACATCGTCGCATCGCCCGATGGAGCGACGCCCTTGGCCGGGCAGGAGACGCAGCTCAGTTCGCCGGCTTCCGCGTCGTAGCGGAAGACCTCGATGTTCGGCAGCAGCCCGCCTCCAGTCACCGGTTCTTCGCCCGCTTCGGCTTCCGAGAGCGGATAGTGGCCACCACCATCGTTGAAGCCCGCAATCGGCGATTCGGTCGCGAACACGACGACATTGCCGTCGCTGGATGTATAGGCCGGGCCCACACAGACCACGGCCTCGCAGGCGTTCGGCGACACCGGCGGCAGTTGCGCGATCGGGGTCGCATTGCCTCCACCCGGACCAGCCGTCCACCGTTCGAGCTGAATCGGCGTTGTCGCGGTGTTCTCGAACAGAAGCGAGGACGCGTCGTTGCTCACCGTGACGATCGAGCCGGTGAGCGCCGGCAGGTATTCGAGCGCTTCGGTCGCGAGGTCGAACTCATACGTCTTGGCGGCGACGTTTTCAGGCGCGTCTTCAGTCAGCCTGTCTGTGCTCTGGAAGAATGCGTGCAGGCCATCCGACGAGGCGAACACGTAGGAAGGCGGTCCTTCCTCCAGGCCGTGTTCTGGAGTGATACCGCCACTGATCCCCACCGTCGAGGGGACGGCCAGCGGACCGTTCGGCGCAGGCTCGCCGGCGTGTCCCGGAAGCTGCGAGCGCGAGATGAGCACGGTGCTCTGCGAGCCGCCGGAGGCTGTGACGCGCGCGTAGAGCTCCAAGGCGCCCGCTTCGTCCTGGCGGACGAAGAAGATGCGCGAGCCGTCAGCCGAGACCTCGCCGTCGCGAGCAGCGGGTGAGGTGATGTGCAATCCCCCGTGTTCCGGCTGTGCCGCCGGGACGGCCAGACCGGTGCTGGCTTCCCCTCCAGGCAGCACGCCCGCGTCGCTCAGGACGCCTTCCCTGTACTCATAGAGCCCGGAAGCTTTGGGTAGCAGTTCGCCTTCGTAGAGGAAGTAGATCGTGTCGAGGTCAGGCGAGGCTCCAGCCACGGTGAGTGAGCCATTGGGATTCACGCCGCCCGGCGACCCGTCGATCTGGGAGCGACCCACCCATTCAGGTTCAGCAAGCGGATCCGGGCCCTCGAGGAACAGATTGTTGTTGAGGTTGCGTTCGTCGGGAGACCCAACATATGGGAGATTCCCCCACGTTCCAAAGAGAAGACGTGAGAGATCGGCTGACGGCACCAGCACCGTCGGCAGCGCGGAAATCTGCACATATTCTTCCTCCTTGGTCTTCCCCACAGGCGGAAGCGGCACCGTGGACCTCGTGACCCAGCCGTGGCTGGTGCGTTCAGAGACGAACCACGGATCGACCGTCCCGCTCGAAGCGTTTTCGACCACAGCACCGGTGGCCGAGTACATGACGGCCTGCCCGTCCGCCGCTACGAAGGCCTGTGCGGGGCGAATCTGATTTCCGAGCTTGTTCGCAGGCGAGACCTCTTCGTAGACTCGGCCATCGGGCAGAGCTGCTGGCGCAACCAAAGAACTGCGCCCGATCCTGAACACCTGTTCGGAGCCTTCGAACTTGCCAGCCACGTTTTCGACGGTGAGTCGATAGTGGTAGACAGGTCCGACCTGAAGGCCGGTGAGCGGCACCAGAAGCTGGTGTGCAGTCTTGGCCACCGTCGGCAGCGAGCCGGGGCTCGAGGGGACCTTCGTGCAGCCTCCAGAGCCGCATGGCTCCAACCCGTATTCAACCTGGTAGTGGGTTTCGCGAAGCTCCGGGTCGATCTCCGCTTCGACCGTCGCGGTCGTTTCTTCCACCCCGGCCCGTACGACTTCGGACCCAATCGCCGGAGCGGTCATCGGCGGCGCCCCGTACTGGCCTTCCATCGCCGTAAGCGAACCGTAGAAATCGATCTTGCTGGCGTCGCCTGCGTAGACGGCGTCCGCATCGGCGGCGAGCGCCCTGGCTTCGGAGAGCTGGCCAGGTTCGCTGCCGGCAAATTCCGCAGGCGCTTCAGACGGTTTGCCGGCTTCATAGGCAAGCACCCTGAAGGACGGGCTTTCATCGGCCACGTAGAGGCCTCCGGCGCCGTCGAGCGCGAGCGCCTGAACGCCTGTGCTCGCCGCGTCGAAGACGGTGGAGGAGAGCGCCAGTGCGCCGCCTGCATTCGTTTCGGCCATGTGCACCCCAGCGACGCCTTCGTCGAAGAAGAACACATCCCCGGAGGCGTCAGCCGCGATCGCCGTGACCTTTGCGGTGGCGGAAAGCGAGGAGATCGAGAGCGCTTCCTTGAATTCCCCGTTGGGCTCGAAGGCCTCGATCCGCGCCTTGTCGCCGACATAGACGAGCTCTTTGCCGGCGGGATCGCCGACAGCGACATCTCGCGAGCTTGACGACCACGATTCGAACGCGCCTTCGCTGCTGCCGGTCTTGCCGGCCTGGCATTCTTCACCTGCGACACAGAGGTTTGCCTGCTTCAGCTCCGTTGCCGTCGGCGTTTCGCTGTTTGCTTCCTCGGCTTCGACCGCTTCTGCCTTGACCTTGTTGACGTCCAGGCCGAAGGCCAGCAGGAAGTGACCTGTCGAACTGAACTTCTCGACCCGCTGATTGCCCGTATCCTGCACATACACAGCACCACTGGCCGCTTCGACCGCCACTCCACTCGCGTTTCTGAACGAGCCGCCTGCCCCTCCGTATCCGCCCGTAGGGGAGCAGTCGTTCCCGGAGGCGGCGGTACAGATGTTCTCTTCTTCGAGCTCCGTGGGGGTCGGCGCTTCGCTTTTGGCTTCCTTCGCTTTGACCAATTCGACCTTGGTCCTGTTGACTTCCTTGCCGAAGGACAGGATGAAGACGCCGTATGGCGAGAGCTTCACGACGCGGAAACCAAAGTGGTCGGCCACGTAGAGGTCGCCGTTTGAGGGATCTGTGGCAAGGCCACGTGGCTCCAGGCCGTTCGATTCGCCTTCGGCGGGCACTTCCGCTTCGGTGATTTCGCCAAGGAACGCGGGCGCGCTGGGCGCCGCCTTCGCTTTGCCGACACCAAGCATCGCCAGCAGCAGCAACGCGCATGACACCACCGCGACCAGCGGCAGACCCCACGTCCAGACACGGCGAACAGCAACGGAACCCATCAAACCCATCCCCTCCCTAAAGAGCGATCCACACGAAAGGACCCGCGGGATCGCGGGCATGACAAAAACGCCGCGGGCACATGCCCAGCGGCGTAAGAAGGACGAGCGCCACCGTTCTGGCGGCGCGAGCAACCAAACCGGCCTTCACGGCCAGATCGCGCCCCTAGGGCGCGCCCCAGCAAGCCAGCGTCTAGACGCTCACTCGGCCAGAGAGAGAGAGAGAGAGAGAGATGCGTCAGCTCTGCTGACGCATCTGGTTAAAGCACCCAGCATGGGCGCAACCAGATCTGACACGCATGCCTGCAAACGACTCACGCGAACAACGACTCCCTCATCAACTCGATCAAGGTCCCTCTCCACGGAACCACCCAATGCTGCAAACAGCTGCCGGCTACAAAGAGATGTGCCAGCCCCAACCCCATCTATGTCCGCTGCCGTCCGTTGTAGACGCCAGCGTCTCTACTATAAGCAGGGTGGCTCACAAATGTCAAGGGTGGTCGTCCCAGCTCTTCCCTATCGAAGTCGCCTACGGCCGGCCACTCCTGACTGCTTGCTCAACCTGGGCGCCCCTGTCGGTGAGACGCCAGGCGTTGGCCTTGCCGCGCTCACGACCGCCGCCGGCGTTTTCGACGAGGCCAGCCCTGGCGAGCCGCGACAGCAGCTTGGAGATCTGACCTTGATCGTCGACGCCCGCGCGCGCGCCGATCGCGCGGTTGGATGGCGCCAGGCCGTCTTCAGCGAGCTCGCCCATCGCCCTGAGCACGCGCACCGTTCGGTATGTGAGGCGGATCTCCAGCTCGCTCAGCGCGCTGGTTGTAGGTGGAGCCGATGCACAGGTTGGCGCCGGCGCTGGACTGGCAGCCTCCTTCGCCGCAGCTGCCGGCCCCAGGTAGGGCAAGGCGACGACTCCAAGCAATTCGCCAAGCAGACCTGTCATCGCGGTTCCCGTGTCGGTGCGAGAGCGCGCGACCAGGCGCGCATGCACAATCGAGAGCACGGCGCCAACGACGCCCTCGGCGGCCAAGCGCGAGAGACTCTGGGGGGACCGAGCGAGCGAGCGGCCCTGATCGACCGCATCGATGAGGCTGTCCGTGACCTGCACTCGGCGCGCAAGCACGAGATCGCCTGCGCCAAGCGCGTCCACGATAAGGAACACGCCCAGCCTGGGCTCCTCGTCGAGAAAGGAGAGGAATGCGAGCAGGCCCGCCCTGATCGCTTCGCGCCAGCCTCGCTCTGCGCGCCACGCAGGGAGCACCTTCGCCGACGCGCGTGCAATCGCCTCCTCGAGCGTGGACTGCAGGCACTCCTCGCGGTCGGCGAAGACCTCGTAGAAGGTGCGCCTCGACACGCCAGCGCGCGTCACCACGTCTGTGACGCTGACTGCGGCGGCGCCACGCTCACGCGCAGCAGCAGCAGCCGCGACGATCATCCGGGCACGCTGGATCTCGGCGATCCCGCCACCTCGGGGCCGCTCGTCCAGCTTGTCCTCGCGAGGCTCGAGGCGTGGGCCAGGGCGGCTCAGCGCCTCAGACCTTTCCTGTTGCCCTTGCCCCTGTCCTTCTTCCTGCCCTTCTTGCCTTTCCTGCCCTTCTTGCCCTTCTTGCGCGCCGTAGCGCAACCGCCGACCTTGATCTTGGTCTGCTGTTCGAGGGTGGCGCCGTTTTGAGCGGTGATGGCGGTTGGGATGGTGAGCGGGGTGTTGCAGAGGTTGCTGTTGGCCGCCAGCGCGGAGTGCGGGCCCTCTGGAAGGGTGAGCTGGAAACGAGTGAATGGGACGTCCGGAACCGTCTTGAACGTCGAGCTGGTGATCCCGGCTTTGCTGATGAACGTTTCGCCGTTGAGTTCGACGGTCGTCCCATAGCCCTGGAGCACGAGAACCAGTTCGGGGAACTTCGCGCCTCCGTGCGAGACGAAGTAGGCGGGGCCTTTCAGGGGGACGGGCAGCACTGGCGTGTTCACAGTCGCGGAACCGACGATCGAAGCTGCAGGACACCCAGCAGGGTTGGCTTCGAACTGGGATTCGGTGCAGGCCTGCTGTAGCGTCGAGAGCCTCGATGGCAGTTGCTTTGGCAGTTCGACGTGGACCTTTGCGATGTTCGCCTGGCCTTTGCCAGAGGTCACAGTGACCTGCAGCTTGGCTCCATTCTTGCGGGAGTGCTTGGCCGCGGTCGCCGCGCTGAACCCTGGTTTGAAGGCAAGGCTCGCACAGTTGGTGACCTGGAACGGTGTTGAGATTGGCGCCGTGGCCCCTTCGCTGCTCGTGATGCTGCCTTCGATTGCCACCTTGCTGCAGTTGGTCGGGTTGAACGTGAATTCGGGCCGGTCGATCGCGACCTGCACGTGCTGGATGTCGAGCGGGATGCCCTTGAGGATCGTCGGCAGCGGATCGCTTGCGATCGTGAGCTGAGCGGTATGCGGGTCGACTTCGATCTTCGCCCTGACGACGACGTTGCCGAGGTCGAAGGGCCCGACTTCCGCTGGGTTGACGATCGAGAGACCGTAGGGCGCGCCCTTGTAGGCACCGGTGATGTAGACGCTGCCCTGACGCTTGACGACCGCGGGGGTGCTGCCAAGGCCCGCGGTGACGACCGTGTGCCCGATCAGGCTTTCCGCGCCGCAGGTGCCTTCCGCCGCCTGCGGTTCTTCGCAGAGCTTGACGTTGGCAAGGCTGCCCATGAGGCCCTCCGGCAGCTTGATCGAGAGACCGCCAAGCGTCTGATCGGCGTCAGGATGACCCATCGTCGTGAGGAATTCGCTGTATTCGCCAGCCTGGATATTCGTGCTGCCCGCCTGGAATTCAGGCTGGAAGGGCCGCGAGTCGGAGCATGGCGACCCGTTCGGGCCCGACGTGATCTGGAAGCTCGAGGACGGCATTGACGGTGGATTGCCCGACCACGGCGCGATCGAGGCGCTCGTCGTGTAGGTGCCGCACAGCGCCGGAGTCGCAAGCGGTGCGCGTTCGCCGCCGAAGAAGTGCAGCGTGAGATCTTCGAAGGGCAGCTGCGGCGTATCTTCGAAGGTCGAAACGAGCTGGCCCGTGACGGCGTTCGGCATGACCGTTCCGGGGAGCTTGATGAGCGTTCCGGAGACAGGGTCTTCGGCGACGATGTAGAGCGAGAGCAGCGTCTTGAACGGGTTCATGCCCGCTTCGTCGTTGGGCGCAGGGGTCGCGAGATAGACCGCGCCCTTCAACGGGTTGGGCAAGAGCGGCGTGTCGATTTCGACGGTGCCGATCTTCGACGCCTGCGGGCAGAACGGCTGCGGCAGCGTCGAGCTGAACGTTTCCGCGGCGATTTCGTACGGAGCTTCGTGGCCGAGGTAGCCGACCTCCGCCTCGCTGCACGCTTCGAGGCCATCGCCGCCACCAGGGTTGATCGTCACACCCTGCGGCAGCGTCACAGTCGTGTCCTTGACGGTCGACTCCGCGAGCGCGGTGCCGTTGGTGACGAGTTCCTGGGGCACGTGGATGCCGACCGTGAGCCCCGAGGGGGAGCTCGCATCGGCGAGGTCCGGCGCGACCGAGATCGAGGGGCTGAACGGCAGCCTGTTGCAGCCGTCGAGCGCCGGCAGCGGAGTGCTCAGACCATAGGTCGCAAAGTCGCCCTCCTGCTGCCAGGAGTCCGTTTCGACGCTGCTGCTCAGCGGGCCGGTGCAGGAGGTGGGCAGTGACAGCAGCGGCGGCGGGATCCGCTCGCCCAGCGGAATGCATGGGCCGTCGAGACTGACCGCGGCCGTGTTGGCTTCGTCGTCGATGCAGCTCCAGCCACGCGCGCTGTCGTGCTGCGGTGCCCCAGGCACGCCCCAGAAGGTGACGTCGCTGCCAAGCAGCGTCGCGTCCTGGGTGATGTCGTCGACGCTGACGGTGACGCTGTAGTTGCCGCCCGTCTGCACCGAGGTGTCGAGGTAGACGTCGACGCCTGCTGCCTCGAAGCCGAAGCGAGCAGGCTCGCCGCGCGAGGGCACTAGGTTGAAGAGCGGCACTGACAGGATCTGGTGCCCAAGGGTGCTGTTGAGGATGTCAACCGAGGCGACGCCAACCGCGGTGTCGGCAGGACACTCGTTGACGAATTCCTCGCTTTTGGTGAACTGTTCTTCGGTGCATTGCGGGAACGGCGTAGGATTGCCAAGCAGCCCCGGCGGCAGATGGAAGTCGAGGTCCTTGACCATCGCCGGCGGCTTGCCGAATTCGCGACCGTTGTCGAGCAGGACGGTCGTGGTCAGCTGGAAGGGGTGCGAGCCGGCCTGCGTGTCGACGGAGCCAGCTTCTTCTTCGGGAGACATTTCGTAGGTTTCGATGCCAAAGGGATTGGCGGCGCCAACCTTGTCGGTCCAGGTCAGCGGCCGAGGGCTCGCGGCGTTGCCGCCGGAGATGCTGACTTCGGTCGCTTCGCCGCTCGTCGCGCCATGCAGTACGACGCCGATCTGGATTTCGATCGCTTCGTAGGGCGGCAGCTTGCCTTCGAAGTTGCAACTCACTTCTTCGCCGGCGGCTTCCACCGCGCAGGTGACCGCCCCTCGGTTGAATGTGAGGTAACCGGCTTTGGCTTCGGCGCTGACCGCCTGGATGTCTGTAGGCAGACGATCGGTGATCTTCACCGGGGTGGAGCCGCCGCTGAGGTCCGCATCGCCTCGGTTGTAGGCGATCACGATCAGATGCCCGTCAGGAGTGCCCTTCACCTGCTCGGCGACCGTCGCTTCGCCTGTGAGCGCTTCGCCGCCGAACAGCGAGCAGATCGGAAACGCCAGGTCCATCGGCGCGACGGCGCGATCGGCGAGCCCGCCGGTGAAGGTGACGAGATAGGGGCTGGAGCCCGTGCCGTCGCCCGGGCCGCCGCTCACCTGCACATTGCCTGCTCCGTAGGCGCTTTCGATCGCCGCTCGCGCTTCTGCTGCGCTTGCGTCGAATTTGAAGCAGCCATACTTGAGATCCGAGATTTCCCCGCTGCGTTCGAATGCGTGCAGGCTTTCCGGTTCGAGCACGCTCACTTCGCCGCCGCTCGCCGCAACCTTCAGTTCCTGAACCTCGTCCTTTGCGACGCCTTCGTGCAGCACGCTGGGGGCAGAAGCGCCGTTGAGATGCCACCACGGCTCGGCAGCGGCAGCGGCGGGCGCCTCGACCGCCGCCACAAGCAGCAGCGCGACGATCGTTGCCAGTGAGCCTGCGAGCAGCTGTACGATCGTGAATCTTCTCCTGAGCATGTTCATTGCCTCCCCCTCAGCGTCCGGACCGGTTGGACTTGCCTTGCGCATTGACCCCGCTGCGCGCCTGCGTGCGGACCGCCTTGGACTTGGCCGTCCGGGAGCCTGCGTAAAGACGCCTTGCGTTCCGCTGGCAGCGCTGTCGCGCTCGCTTCTGCCGATGCTGCTTGCATGACTTCAACGCCCGCTTCAGCTTTTGTTTGCGCGTCGGCTGCGGCTTTGCCTTCTTGCGAGCGGGTGTCTGTGGAACGAGGTTCCCGGTGCCCGAGAAGGTTGCGCTTGGCGGCGCGCCGAAGACGGCCGGCTGCGGATTTGGCGCGGCCTTGCAGGAGTCGCCCGTTTCACACGGGGGCGGTGAGGCCACCGGCGTGGGGTAGCAGGGCTCCGACTGAGTGCATTCGTGGGCGTCATAGACGCGCGGCGTGCCGTTCTCGTCTCCTGAGACGAGTTTCTGCGAGGTCAGGAAGAAGACGTCGTCGCCGCTTTCGCTCGCGTCGAGGAAGGCCGATTCTTCGCTGGAGGTGCCAGAGGAGATGAGGCTCTGGCAACCCGCGACACGTTCGCTGTAGGTCGCGTATGCGCTCGTGCAGGAGCCGACACCGGGCGGCTCGTACTCGTAGACGCTCCAGCTGCCGCCGACGTCCTCAGGTAGCAGCGGGTCGTGGCTGTCGAAGAAGAGCCTGCCGCTGTTCGAGAGATAGCGAGACTGATACGCGACGCTGGTGAGCCTGTAGCGGGTCCACGGCGGCACGAGCGCAGCGATCCACTCGCTGTCGTTCCAGACGCGATCGGCGCCGACGCGCGGCACCGCATCGGCGCCGTATTCCTGGCCGATCGGCCGCGCCCCGGTGGGATCGCAGGAGGCGCAGACGAGCGCCGGTCGCGCTTCGGCGCTCGCTGCGACGCTGTAGAGATAGACCTCCTCGTCCGGCTTGCCCGAGATCGCGTCGTCGTTGTCGTAGCCGACGAGCGGAAGCTGCGACATGAAGGCAAGGAAGTGTCCGTTGGGCGAGACGCGGCCGGTCATGTCCGAGAGATCGGAGCTATCCGCCGCCCAGTCGGGAAAGTCCTCTTGTGACAGCGCGGCGACGAGCTCGAGCGCACCGCCGTGCTCGACATAGAGGTTGCAGCGCAGCGTCGCGCTTGGCGCAGGGAGGTTGATTCCACATTCGCCTGGCGTGGCGCCTGGCGCGAGCGCGCCAGTCGCGGCGAAGTAGACGTAGGAGCCGTCTTCGCTTGCGCCAAGCACGTTGACGACCCCTGCGGCCTGCCCTGAGTTGCCGTCTGGCGTGAGGTCCTTCAGCCTGCTGCCAAGCGGCGCTTCGAGATCGTATTCGTAGAGGTCGATGCCTGTTTCCGAGCCTTCGCTCGTGAGGCCGGCTTCATCGAGGAAGAAGACGCGCGAGCCGTCAGCTGAGGCGGTCATGTACTGCGGCTGATGAGAACCGCTGGCGGAGCCGCCCTGCGGGAGATCCAGACGCACGGTCGTCTGCGTAACCGTGTCCCGCAGATAGAGATGAGTGCCGCTTTCACCGTAGGCTTCGAAGACGATGAGTGAGCCGTCATCGGAGATCGCGCCCCTCGGCGTGTACGAATTGCCGAGAATCGGATATTCGGCGGCACTCCCACCTGAGAAGTTGCTTTCGCCAGGCGGCAGGATGCTCACCAGCTGAAGGCTGCCTTTATTCCACTCGTAGAGCTCGACGTGGCCTTCGGTGGCAGTCGGGGTCAGCTGCGCCGGCGATTCGAGCACCGCATGATCGGCGTCGGGTGTGACGCCGCGCACGGCCGGGCCACAGGTGGCCTTCTTGCATTCGCCTTCCTCAGATTCGCCGAACTCCGTCCCCGCGGGCACGTTGGCGGCGTTCACGAGCGGTGTGTAACAGGATTCGCTGCAGAGATGCGACGGTTCGCCGTCGAGGAAGTCCGTGTGCAGATATGCGGTCTGTTCGCTCGCTTCAGGTGAGAACGGCGTGAAGCTGCCGAAGGGCTGCACGAACGCACGCGAGAGATCTTCTGAGAAGAAGCGGTATTCGTTGCCGTTCCCGACGGGCACGCCTGGCGATTCGTTGTGCGGCGTGGCGACGTCCTCGGAGCTCCAGCCACTCGGACCGCGTCCGGAGATCACGTAGGTGGCGTTGGCGTTGCCAAGCGGCTGCGATTCGGTCGGCACGAAGGCGAAGTCGGCGAACGCGTTGCCGTTCGCGGATGCCTCGACGATTCCTTCCGCGATCTGCTCCATCGACGCGCCATGCGTGTTCGGCGGCGAGACGAGCTCCCACTGGCGACCGTCGGGCAGCAGCAGTTCACTACCCACGGCCTGCGTCGTGAAGATCACTTCTTCGCCGTCGGTGACGCCAAGTTCGTTCGTGGCGACGACGCGCAGGTGGTAGGTCGTGTGCGCGACCAGATCCTGGACATGCCGCGAGACCGCCACGATCGGGAATCCGCCGCCAACCGACTCGTCGGGGCTGGGAACGCTCTCGCTGTAGGTGCTGCTTGCGCAGGAGCTCACGGCAAGCGTCGCGCATGGGCCGTACTCGAAGTGATATTCGCTGCTGGGTCCACGTGGGTTGACTTCGCCGTTGAGGGTCGCGCTCGTCGCCGTCACGTCGCTGACGGACTCCGCTTCGATTCTTGGAGCGGCAGGCGGTTCGGGGCCGAACACGTCGATTGCGTTCGCCGAGGCATCGGCGACGTAGACGTCTTCGCTGAGGCCGTCGACGCCGATCGCAGTCGCGTTACCGAGGTGCCCGGCGCCGAATTCTTCGTCCTTCCTGCCTTCTGGGTCAAACCGCGCGATCGTCGTCAGGTAGCTGACGTAGACGTCGCCGCTCGCCAATTCCGCAGTTATGCCTGCGAGCAGATACCTACCCGGCTTTTCGGTCACCGTTTCGTTGACGATCCCGCCGCTCGCGTCGAACTCGGCCACGTAGCCCGTTTCGCCGTAACCGCTGAAGCGCAGGAAGACGTCGTCTTGGGCATCCACTCCAAGGCCTGGTTCCAGAATGGGGCCCTGTGGGTCGCGGTCTTCACGGACCGCGATCAACGCATTGACTTCAGCGTCGCTGAAGCTCGCGACTGTGCTGTCGAAGTATTCACCGCCTTTGTAGGCAACCCAGAGCTCGCCCTTCGCATCGACCGCAACGCCCTTGATTTCGTTCAAGGTGACACCTTCTGCTTCGGTGATCTGTCCGAGGTATTCGCCGCTGGCACTGAACTTGTCGATCGCTTCATGACCGACGTCGGCGACGTAGACGTCGCCTGCGGAGGGGTCGTATTCGGCACAGGTCGGCGTCGTCGCTTCGGTCAGCTGCGGCCGGTGCTGCACGCATGCGTTGTCGACCGCGATCGCTTCGGGGGCGGAGAACGCGCCGCTTGGCGCCGCAGTCCCAGTTTCGACTTTGCCTTTGACTTCATAGCTGCCACTGCCATCGAACTTGCCTTCGTATGCGCCCGTCGAGCTGAACCACTCGACGCGATCGTTGCCCCTGTCGACGACGTAGACGTCGCCGCTGGCTTCGTTGACGGCGACGCCCTCGGGTTCGGTGAGCTGGCCGTTGCCGTCACCAGGCGAGCCGAACGACGTTTCGTAGAGGTGGCCCCTCGCGGCAAGCGCAGAGGTGGGCACACCTGCAAGCAGGACAGCGCAGGTCAAGACGCCCAGCAACGCCAGGCCGATCCTTCGGGCAAGCATCAACTCTTCCTCTCCTCGGTCGCAACGGCTTTGCGCTCGCCTGCGAGCGCCGGCAGGCAACCCCGCCCATACAGTGACTTTCCGCGCTTCATTAGGAACGCGCGCGAGGTTCCACCCGGCTGCGAAAGCCGGTTCACCCAGGACCTGTAGCTGCGGCTCTTGCCGCTAGCTGCTAGCGGATCTGGGCCAGAGAGAGAGAGAGAGAGAGAGATGCGTCAGCCAAGCTGACGCATCTGGTTAAAGCACCCACCTGGGGCGCAGCCAGATCTTGCACGTATGCCAACCGATGACTCACGCGACCAACGACTCCCTCATCCACTCGATCAAGGTCCCTCTCCACGGAACCACCCAATGCTGCAAACCAACTGCCGGCTACAAAGAGCGCGCCGGCCCCAACCTCATCTATGTTCAAAACGACCGGCGCCTTTAGTAGACGCCAGCGTCTCTACTATAAGCAGGCCAGCTCACAGATGTCAAGGGTGGCTGTGAATGAGCTGCGGGCAGCTCACGCAACGAGGGCCGGGCTGCGCCTGTTGATTGCCGCTAGTCGCCACTCCTCGCCGCCCGCTCGATCTGGGCGCCCTTGGCGGTCAAACGCCAAGCGTTGGGCTCGCCATGCTCGCCACCGCCGAGGTTTTCCACGAGATCAGCCCGCGCAAGACGCGAGAGCAGCTTGGAGACCTGGCCCGGATCGACGATGCCCGCATGAGCACCGACTTCGCGGTTGGACGGGCGGCCTTCGCCCTCGTCCAGCTCACGCACCGCCCGCAGCACTCTCACGGTCCTGTAGGTGAGGCGTATGTCGAGATCGCGCAGCTCATCCCCCGCCGGCGCAACTGGCTCGCTCAGCGTCTTTGAGGGCGACCGGTCTCGCTCCCGTATCGCCGCTGCAGGCCCAAGGTAAGGCAGCACGAGGATGCCCATCAACTGGCCAAGCAGCCCCCGCATCGGAGACCTGTCTCCCAGGCTGCGCGCATGTAGCCGAGCGTGCACGATCGAGAGCACAGCACCAACGACGCCCTCCGCCGTGACACGCGAGAGACCCGCCGAGGAACGGCCCACCGCGCGCCCCCGATCGACAGCCTCGATCAGGCTCTCCATGACTGCGGCACGGCGCGCGAGCATCCAATCCCCGCCGCCAAGCGAGTCCACGACGAGGAACATGCCAAGCCTGGGCTCTTCGTCAAGGAAGCAAAGGAAAGCCAGAAGCGCGGCTTTGATCGCCTCGCGCCAGCCCTCATCGCCCCGCCAAGCCGGAAGCACCCGCGCAGCGGCACGCACGATCGCCTCCTCGAGCGCAGCCTGCAGACACTCCTCGCGATCGCGGAATATCTCATAGAAGGTGCGCCTGGAGACACCAGCCCTGGTGACGACATCCGTCACACAGACCGCGGCGGCGCCACGCTCTCTCGCCGCCCACGCCGCCGCGATCAGCATCCGGTTGCGCTGGATCTCCGCAATCCCAGAGCCTGCACCAGCGAACGCCACGCTCACCGGGCTTGCGGCACCGCCGGAGCGCCCAACGGACACCCCAGCCGCACGATGCCCGCCACGCGCCATCGCTCTACCTCTGCCCCGCCAGCCGAACGCTAACGCCCAGCCCGCCCGCGCTCACTGTCGGGCTTGTGCCGGCCTGCCCTGCCTATGAGGCTGTCGGCCTTGTCCTTGTTCTTCTTCTTCTTGGTGTGCGGCTTGGCGCTCTTGCTCTTGCCTTTCTTCTCGCGGGTTGCTGCGCATCCGTTGACCTTGACCTTGACCTTCTGTTCGACCAGCGCGCCGTTTTGCCCGGTGAAGCTGGTGGGCATGGTCAGCGTCTTCTTGCAGAGGTTGCCGTTGCCCGCTAGCGCGGAGTGTGAGTCCTCTGGCAGCGTCAGCGTGAAGCTCGTAAACGGCACATCCGGTACTGCGCCAAGCGTCGTGGACGTCACGCCGGCTTCGCTTATGTGCGTTTCCCCAGCCAAGTCGACCGTGACCCCGTAGCCCTGCAGGACCATGATCAGTTCCGGCCACTGCGCGCCGCGGCTGACGAAGTACGCAGGGCCAGTCAACGGCACAGGGATCACCGGGGTATGCACAACCACGCTACCGACCTGTGAGTCCGCCGGGCAGCCCGCAGGGTTCGCGTCGAACTGCGCTTCGGTACAGGCTTTCTGCAGCGTCTTCAGCTCCGAGGGCAGCGCCTTGGGCAGTTCGACCTTCGCCTTCGCGATATCAGCCTGCCCGGAGCCCGAGGCCACATGCACCTGTAGGTAGGCGCCGTCTTTGCGGGTGTGCTTGGCCTTCGTCGTCGCGGTCAACACCGGTTTGAACGGCAGCGCCGCACAGTTTGTGACCTGGAACGGCACAGCAATGCTGCTCTGGGCGCCGTCGGCGCTGCCAAGCGTGCCTTCGACGGCCATCTTTTCGCAGCTGGTCGGGTTGAACGTGAAGCCTTCCCTGTCGACCGTGACGTTGACATGCCTGATCTGCAACGGGATGCCGTCGAGGATCTGCGGAATCGCATACGGACCAGACGGGTCAGTCACCACAGTCAGCTGCGCGGTATGCGGATCGACTTCGACCTTCGCCCTAACAACAACCGTCCCGAGGTTGAACGGGCCTGCGACCGCGGGCTCCACGATTGAGAGGCCGAACGGCGCACCCTGATACGGGCCAGTCATGTAGACCCGGCCGCCGGTGACGCTGTACGGGTCCCCACCGATACCAACACTGACGACCGTGTGCCCAATCAGGCTGTTCGGCCCACAAGTCCCCGCGTCCGCGTTCGCTTCCCCACACAGTTCGACTCCGGTCAGCGAGCCCATCAACCCCTTCGGCAGCGTGAGCTTCACGCTCCGCAACGGCTGTTCACCGTCGTTGCGGCTCATCGTCGTCGTCAACGGACTGAATTCACCGGCCTGGATGTTCTCCATGCCACCGGTCAGCGTCGGCGAGAAGCCGAGTTGGCTGGAGCATGGGCTACCGTCCGGGCCACTGGTGATCAGAAACGTCGAGGAGGAGGGCACCGGCGCCGCACCAGACCATGGCGAAAGCGACGCGCTCGTGGTGTAGGAGCCGCAGGCAGCAGGGGTCGCAAGCGGCGCGCGAGCTCCACCGAAGAAGTCCAGTTCGAAGTCTTCAAACGGCAGCTGCGGGGTTTCCTTGAACGTCGAAGTGATCTGCCCCGTTTCGCTCAGATGCACTTCCCCAGCCAGCTTGACCAGCACCCCAGCCGCCGGGTCTTCAGCGACCACATACAACGCTACCAACGACCCGAACGGATTCGCGTCCTGCGCCGCCAGATACGCCGCGCCTGTCAACGGTTCGGGCAACAACGGTGTGTGGATCGTCACCGTCCCGACCTTCGCCGCTTCCGGACACGTCGGCGCCGCCGCGCTTTCCAACGCGATCTGATCCAACGAGCAAGACAGCAACCCGTCCGCCGCCGACGGGTTCAGCACGAGGCCTTCAGGCAACGTCACAGTCGTATCCTTCACATTCGCCTCAGAAAGGCCTGTCGGCGCGAGGCTCTCGGCCTGCGGCACATGCACGTCGACCGTCAGACCAGAGGCGGTGCTGCCCTGCCGGCTGTCAGGCGTAAGGCTCACTTCCGGTTCGAAGTTCTCACGGTTGCAGCCATCCGTGCTCGCCATGGGCGTCGACGGGCCGTAAGTCAGGATGTTCAGGGGTTCCTTCCAGGAGTCCACTTCCGCGCTGGTCTGCAGCGGCCCCGTGCACGATGTCGGCATCACCAGCAGCGGCTGGGGGTGCTCTTCTTCCAACAGCTTGCACGGGAACTTTCCTACAGCTTCTTCGAGGCCCAGCTCTTTGCCGCAGTCCCATCCGCGGGAGATGTCGTGGCGGTGGTCGCCCGGCACGCCCCAGAAGACCACTTCGCTTTCAAGCAGCGTCGCCAGCTGAGAGATGTTGCCTACGTGCACCGTCACGCCATAGTCGCCACCGGTGCGCACAGAGGTGTCTAGATAGACGGGCGCGCCTTCGATCGTGAAGCCGAACCGAGCAGGCTCACCGTGTTCCGGCACCAGGTTGAACACAGGTGGCTGCCAGATCCTGATGCCAAAGAACGTTGGTTCGTCGATCATGATATTGGCGAAGCCAACAACGGTGTTCTGCGGGCATTCGTTCGTGTTGTTTTCCAGCCTTGTGGAGAACTGCGCAGAGGTGCACTGCGGGAACGGCGTCGGGTTGCCGACCAAGCCCGGCGGCAGCTTGACGTTGACGTCCTTCGGCAGCGCCGGCTGCATCGGGATTCCAGTGATCAGTTTCGGGATGATCCCTTTCGCTCCGATCCCACCCTGCGGGAATTGGCCGGTTTTGTTGAACGTGATCGTCGTGGTCAGCTGAAACGGGTGCGCGCCCGCCTGCGTCGCCAAGCCTCCCCCCACTTCTTCCGGGGACAGTTCGTAGGATTCCACGCCGAACAGCGGTTCGCCAGCGACTAGATGGAGAGCACTCTGAACCGTCTTCGCCGGTGCGCCGCCGCTGACGCTTACTTCATTGACTTCGCTGGCAGCCGGTGCTGCCGCAACTTTGACCGCTATCACCATCCACACACGCTCATATGGAAGCACGGCAGCTTCATAGGTGCAGCTTGCGACGTGTGCAGTAAAGGTACAGGTCCCAGCTGCCGGTTCCTTGTGGCTGTGCACTTCGGTCACTTCGACTCCCGGCGGCAGAACGTCGGTGAGGACGATCGGCGCGGTCTTTCCTTCGGCGTCTTCGTAGCCGCGGTTGACCGCGAACACCGATATATACCCTTCCCCGCCCGGCTGCAGGTTCGAAGGGAACGGCACCGCACCGAGGTGCCACCAGGCGCCGCCCGTAGCCGCGAAAGCCGACGAAGCGGAGAGTGCGAGGACAGCCGACAGAGCTACGAGGAGAGCGGCTACCGACCTGCGGACGAATCTTTTCGTCCTACCGGCCCGCTTCGCGTGACCAATTGGCCGGCCTAGAAAGCTCTCCGTGCTTGGCTGAATGCGATTGGTCATCGTCCTGCCCCCCGCTTGTTGCTGGCTTTCTTGGCTTTCTTTGCCTTGGACTTCTTGACACATTTGTCTTTCTTCTTCTTTGTCTTCCCCTTCTTCTTCACAACGCCCTTTTTGCACTTCACGAGCTTCGCCCTTGGCCTCGATTTCGTCGCAGCCTTAGGCGCGGCAAAGATCACGTTCCCAGCACCGGAGAACGTCGCACTCGCCGGTGCGCCGTAGATCGCCGGCTGCGGCGTCTGTCCGGGCTTGCACGCTTCGCCGCTGGTGCAGGGCGGCGGCGAGACCGGCCGCTGTTCACACGGGACTTCAGAGCCGCAGACGTGCGCGTCATAGACATCGTACGCCGTGTCGTCGTCCGCGGGAGTCAACTGCGCCGAGCTGAGGAAGAAGACGTCATTGCCGCTCGCGCTTGCGTCGAGGAACACCGATTCCTCGCCAGAGGTGCCCGACGAGATCAGCTGCACGCAACCTTCCGTGCGCGTACAGCTGCCCACCCCTTCAGGCTCGTACTCGTAGACATCAACCAACCCATTGGAGTCCTGAGGAGAAAGGTCGTCGCTGCTGTTGAAGAACAGACGGCCTTCGTCCGTCAGGTATTTCGTCTGATAGATCGCCTGCGTCAGGGCTATATTGACCCATCCTGGCACGCTCGCCGCAGTCCAGTTTCCATTCCAGATCGCCTGCTTGTTCACCAGCGGCGGTTCGAGGCCGCTTTCGTACGGTATCCCGTCGGGGCGAGCGCCCGTTGGATTGCATGACGCACAGCTCAGCTCGCCAGACTGCTCGTCGTAGAGGAACACCTCCTGATCCGGTTCACCACTGACCGCGTCGTGGTTGTCATAGCCGGTGAGGCTGCGATCCGACATGAAAGCCACGTAGCGACCGTTCGGCGACACGCGCGAGGTCATGTGATCCATTTCCGCGTGACCAGTGCTGTGGGTCGCCCAGTCGCGTTCGTCTTCAGGCGAGAGCGTTGCAATGAACGTCGGCGTCCATTTGCCTCCTTCCAGGCGGGCGACATAGAGATTGTCTTCGCCTGCGACGGCTTTGCCCGCGAGCGCGGCTTCGGAGACGAAGTAGACGATCGTGCCGTTGCCGTCGATGCCCAGCACCGAGCCCACATCTTCGGTCGCCACTTCGCTGCGTTCGCACGACAGTTTACCCGCCACTTCCTGGACTTCGCACTCGTCGAGATGCCGGTTCTGCGACCCTTCCAGGTAGCTGAAGAACACGCGCGAGCCGTCTTCGGTTGCAATCTGGAATTCGCGCGAGGTGCTCGTTGCCGGGTCGAGGCGAACGGTTTCCTGTGTCACGAGGTCGCGCATGTAGAGCGGACCCTGGTATTCGCAGCCGCCACCAAAGCGCGTGGCCAGGGCGCAGAAGAACACCCGCGAGCCGTCATTCGAGATCGCTCCCCGCACGTTGTTTTCACCGCCGGCACCGCCCGCTTCGCCTCTCACCGCGACGCCGGATTCGTCGATGCTCACAAGCTGCAGAGCGCCTTCCGACCACTCGTAGAGACCCCCTTCCGGCGCGCCGGCAAGCAGCGGCGCTTCCGAGGTGATCAACGCGTGTTTCAGGTCCTTCGACGCGCCGGCGAAGTGCGCGCCCCCATATTCCGCGCCGGACGCAGTGTCTTCGCCGCTGAGAAGCGCGGTGTAACAGCTCGACTTGCCTTCCGCACAGGCCGACTCGCCGCGCAGGTAGATGGTGGACTGCGTAACGCTGACGCCGGGCGCCAGCGGCTCGCTGGCAATCGGTTCGAGGATCGCATCCGAGAGGTTCGGCGAGAACAGCCTGTACTCGGTGCCTGTGCCGATCGGCAGTTTATGGGTATCGTCGCTCGGCGTGGTCATCGTCCGGTTCGACCAGCCGCCCGCGGGCAGGCGCCGCGCGAAGACCTCGGTCGGTTCCGGCGAGCTGTTGCCTTCCGGCTCGGTTTCGATCGGATTTTCGGCCAGGTAGACAAGCCCGCTGCCGTCTTCGGCAGCCTGGATCACGCCGCCTTCGTACCGCTCCGGAATGATCCCGGCGCCATACTTTTCGGTCGGGGACACCAGTTCCCACTCGCGGCCGTCGAGCAGCGTCAATGGGCCGCCCACGCCTTGGGTAGTGGTGAATGTGGCTTCGGCTTCGGTGGTTTCCGTTGCGTTGCTCGCCACGATCCGGTAGTGGTAGAGCGTGTCAGGCAGCAGCGCCTGGAGGTGCACACTCACGACCTGGTCCGCTTCGCCTGCGCCGATGTCGAGCCCTGGAGGGGTCTGCAGATCGACGCATTCGCTTGGCACGGTGGAGCAGGTTTCGCCACCGTACTGGATGTAGTAGTGAGTGTCAGCGCCGTTCGGGTCGACCTGTGCCTGCAGCGTGACCGACGTCGAGGCTACGTTGGCGGAGAAAAGCGCGTCGATCGACGGGTGCGTCGGTTTCTGCAGGATGTAGACCTTGCGGTTGGTCGACTCCGAGAAGTAGAGGCTGCCGCCGGCGCCGACGGCCAGGCCCGTGGCCGCCGGCAGGCCTGCGCCGAGACCATCTGTGGCCAGGAGGGCCCCGTTGCTTGTGAACGCGAGGATGTCACGCTCGGTGGCCGCGGCGTTCGGCCGTGCGAGGTAGACATCGTTATCGCTCGCTTCGACAGCGATCTGGTTGACAGCCTCGCTACTGGACGTGCCGCTCGTGCGTGTGAGCTGCGCCGCCGCGAATTCGGTTGCGGAGGTTCCTGCTGCGTTGAACTTCTGCACCCTGCATGGGTTGGTCGCAGCACAAGTGGCAGGCTCGTTGGCGACGTAGATCGCGCCGGTCGAGTCGATCGCGATGCCCTGGATCGCGCTCGTGCCGAACTCACCCGCGCCGGCGCCTGAAAGCCCAGCCTCGCAACCGCTCATGGTCGTGCAGCTCTGCAATTCGGAGGCGCCGTTGACGACACCCCAACCGAAGGCGTGCACGAAAGAGACGCCCGTCACGGCGCCGGCGCTGATCGCAGGCGCGAACTCGTCGACGCGCTTGTTGGTGTAATCACCGAGATAGAGGTCGCCTGCGCTGGAGAAGGCGAGATACCCGCTCGCGGTCCCGGTCCCGATCTCGCCGGCGCCGGCGCCAGCGGTCCCCGCCTGACATGTAACAGTGCAGAACTGCAGCGTGTTCGCGCCTGCGCTTTCGACGTTCCAGCCGAACGCACCCTCAAATGCTCCCGTCGCACTGAAGACGTCGACGCGATGGTTCGTCATGTCGCTCACATACACCACGCCGGTCGCCTGATCGATCGCAATACCCTCCGGGAATACCAGGCCACCCGCAGCCGCGCTCGAGGTGCCCGCCTGGCACGTCGACGTGCAGACATCCACGCCGGTCCCGCCTACGTTGAGGCCGAACGCACGCACGAAACCACCTGATGCGGAGAACTCGTCGATGCGAAAGTTGCTGCGATCGACCACATATACGTCGCCTGCGCCGGCGCCGCCTTCACCAGTCAAATTGACCGCGACGGCGCCTGGCGCGGTGGTGCTGAACTGCCCTGCGCCGGCCCCTGAGGAGCCAAACGAGCCGCTTACGATCTTCGCCGCGCCTGCGACGCCGGCGCCAAGCCAGAACGTTCCCGCCAACGCACAGAAGACTGCGACGAGCAACCTGCGAGCACTCATTGAAACATCCCCTCCTCAGAGACGGAGGGGCAAACCCCTCGCTGATCGAGACTGTTCAGACGCGACGCATGCGACGCCCAGAGGACGTGCGCCCACGCGCTGCGGCTAGCTACGGTCACGCGCGAAGCGCGCGAGAAGACCAGACGGCCGAGACGGCCGCCAAGCCCGATGTCAGCGCTGCTGCCGGAGCAGCTAGCTGCTAGCCGGCCTGGGCTAGAGAGAGAGAGAGAGAGAGAGATGCGTCAGCTGTGCTGACGCATCTGGTTAAAGCACCCTCTATGGGCGCAGCCAGATTCGACACGTACGCCATGCGGCTCATCACGCGACCAGCGACTCCCTCATCAACTCGATCAAGGTCCCTCTCCACGGAACCACCAATGCTGCAAACGACTGCCGGCCACACAGATATGCGCCGGCCCCAACCTCATCTATGTTCAAAACGACCGGCGCCCTTAGTAGACGCCAGCGTCTCTACTATAAGCAGGGTGGCCCACAGATGTCAAGGGTTCCCTGGCAGCCTCCCAGGTGACGCGTTCAGCGTGTGGCAATTTCGCGAGCCCCAGCGGGCTCTGAGCCAGACGCATTCAAATGCGCAAAGGGGTTGAGCTTCAGCCAGCCGGGAAAGGCGCGACGCAGCTGGCCGGGACCGGTGAGCTCGAGCTCGCCGGCACGCAATGCCGCAGCCCAGGTCGTGTGCCCCATCCAGATGTTCGTAAGCGTTCGCACGCTACAGCTGAGACGCAGGCCCACCTCGCCGCCTGGATGGGTGAGGCAGACGTCGGCGCCCTCAGGCGCAAGTATCAGCCAGTAGCCACGCCGGCTCACAGGCGCGTCGGGGAAGTACAGCTCGACCAGCAGGCGCCCAGGGACCTGCTCGAGGCGGATGTTGCGGTGTATGTCCCATACGAGCAGGCGCGGATCGAGATCCTGCTCGCGGTATTCGGTCGGCAGCCAGCGCGCGCCCCAGAGGCCAAGCTGCTCTACGACTCCACGCAGCTCCTCGCCCGCAGGCGTGAGGGCATAGCGCGCTCCCTGCTCGTCCTCGTGCCGATCCACTATCCCGGCGAGTGCGAGCTCGTCGAGGCGACGCGAGAGCACGCTTGCGGAGATCGCGGGAATGCCCCGGCGCAGGTCGTTGAAGCGCATGCTGCCAGCAAGCAGCTCACGGACGATCAGCGGCGTCCAGCGGCGCGCGAAGGTCTCCGCCGCGAGCGACACTGGGCAGAACTGCCGGTACACATCCATCGCTGGAGGCAGCTTACCGCCAGCGCTGCGACAGCGGTTGTGTTTTGCTACTTGAGCGCCGCCGCGAGGCGAGCGAGGCTGTGACCATGTCCAATCAAGCAGCAGATCAAGTCGCGCCAAAGCCGGCGGAGGTGTGGTCGGCAGGCGACTACGCAGGCGTTTGCGACCGCATGATCCCTCGGCTGGGCGAGCGGCTCGTCGAGCTCGCGGGCGTGAAGCAGGGCGAGCTCGTGCTTGACGTCGCCGCGGGGTCAGGCAATGCGTCCCTGCCGGCCGCTGCCGCCGGCGCCACAATCACCGCGCTCGACATCACGCCTCAGCTGCTCGAGGTGGGCGCAGAGCGCGCAGCTGCAGCTGGCCTCGATGTGGCCTGGGTTCTCGCCGATGCCCAGGCTCTGCCCTTCCCTGATGCAAGCTTCGACAAGGCGCTCTCCTGCGTCGGGGTCCAGTTCTGTGCCGACCCCCTCGCCGCATCCGCTGAGCTCATGCGGATCTGCCGAGATGGTGGGCGCATTGCGCTCATCTCCTGGACGCCTGAGGGGTTCATCGGCCAGGTCCTTGCAGCCGTCTCCCGCGCGACCGGCGCGACGCGTGGGGGTAGCTCCTCGCCGCTTGACTGGGGTCGCGAGGACACCGTCGAGGGGTGGTTCGGGACAGCCAGGGCGGTGGCGGCGCAGCGCGAGCGCGTCGCGATGCCCGCCGGCTCCGCGGCCGAGTGGGTCGACTTCATGGCCGACGCCTACGGCCCGCTGCTGAGAGCTCGCAAGGCGCTGCAGGGAAAGGGAGCGTGGGAGCCGCTGCGCGAGCAGCTGTGTGAGATCGCCGCGGCGCACGACACAGGCGGCGCAGACGGGTTCGCCGGTAGCGCCGAGTACCTCGCCGTGACGGTCGATTGCTGAGACATCCGCGAGCGCCTCGCCACCGCCACAGGCGCCGCGCCCAGCCAGCCTCGCGCCTCCGCTTCAGGACCGTTCAGTCACCCGGCTTCATCCCTCGTCAGGATGCGACTGCAGGATCGCCTCACCGGACTCGCCAGTGCGCACGCGCCAGGCCTGCTCGACAGGGAAGACGAAGATCTTGCCGTCGCCGACGTTGCCTGTCTGCCCATGCTTCAGGATCGCCTCGACGATCGTCTGCACGTCCTCGTCGGCGACGACGCACTCGATCTTCACCTTCGGGCGCAGCCAACTCGTCAGCTCGGCGCCGCGGTAGCGCTCGGTGATCCCAGCCTGGCGACCTGAGCCCTTGACCTCGGAGACGGAGAGCGAGGGGAAGCCACGCTGCAGCAACTCGATCCTGATTGGCTCGAATGCCTCGTGGCGGACGAACGCCTCGATCTTCTTCATGCCCGCGCCTCCTTGCTCGTGTGCTCCCCATCCACTGTGTCAGATCCGGTCGGTCGATCCCGGCGAGGATGGCCCGTCCTGGCGGCCTGGCCGCGTCGACGGCTTCCCCTGCTGCTTGGCGGCAGTCGTAACGTCCGGGTCGGAGAGGGGGCCCGTGCCGATCCGCAGGCTTGCAGGCACGGCGCCATAGCCCACCAGCTCAGGCATCGGGATGAACTGTTCGGGATAGCCGTACATCCCGTGCTCGGAGATGTCGAGGCCGGCGTTCTCTTCCTCGGCGGTGACGCGCAGCCCGATTGTGCGCCCGATGACCTTGAAGACGAGGTAGGAGGAGACGAACACGAACGCGAAGGTGACGACCACGCCGACGGCCTGCGAGCCAAGCTGCGTGAGCGAGCCTGTGTAGAAGAGCCCGCCATGGCTGCCGGGAAGGTTGTGGGCTGCGAGCTTCGGGTCTGCGAAGAGGCCAAGCGAGAGCGCTCCCCAGATGCCGGCGATCAGGTGTGCTGAGAGCACTCCGATCGGGTCGTCGACGCGCTTGTCGATGCGGATCACGCCGAAGACGACGATCACGCCGGCGACGGCTCCGATCAGCAGCGCCGCCCAGGGGCGCACGTAGCCTGCGGGCCCCGTGATCGCGACGAGCCCGGCGATCGCGCCATTGCCTGCCATGCCGATGTCGAAGGTCTTCGTCAGCTTCCACATCACCGCGAGCGCGGCGAGCAGGCCGGCTGAGCCGGCGAGCTGGGTGACGAGCACGATTTCGGGGAAGCGTCCGTCGAGCGCATTCAGCGTCGAGCCCGGATTGAAGCCAAACCAGCCGAGCCAGAGGATGAGGATGCCGAGGCCGAAGAGCGGCATGTTGTGCCCAGGGATCGCCCGCGGCTTGCCGTCGGGGCCGTACTTGCCGCGCCTAGGCCCCAGCTGCAGGAGCACCGCAAGCGCCGCCGCGCCTGCGGTCACGTCTACGACGATCGAGCCGGCGAAGTCCTGGACGTGCAGGTCCATCCGCAGCCAGCCGTCGCCGAAGATCCAGTGCGCGACGACGGGATAGATGATCCCCGCGAAGATCGGCGCGTAGGCGATGTAGACGCCGAACTTCACGCGCTCGAGCGTCGTGCCCCAGACGATCGCGAGCGCGACCGCACAGAAGACGAACTCGAAGAACCAGAGCGTGTCCGGCGTCACGCCCTGCGGGTTGTCGGGGAAGGCGAGCGGGAAGGCGTGCTGCCCTTCGGTGAAGAAGCCGTGATAGCCAAGCAGCAAGCTGCCATGACCGAAGCTGAAGGCAAAGCCGACAGCCCAGAAGACGACCGCGCAGATCGCGAAGTTGGTGAGGATCTTCGCGACGATCGAGCCCGCGTTCTTGCCACGCACGAAGCCGATCTCGAGCATCGCCAGGCCCGCCTGCATGAACATCACGAACAGGCCTGCGATCACCACCCAGGCGGAGTTCAGGCCAAGGTTGGTCGTGAGGTGCAGAGTGGCGATCGACATCTCTGATGCGAGGTTGGCGCGACGACCGCACGCAAGACCCAGCGGCGATCGGAGGCAGGCCCGTAGACCCTACATGGCCAGCGCGTGCCCAGGATCGCCGGCGGCGCGGCGGCGGCAGAATGTCAGGCGACGGGCGGCGGGCTGCCCTTGGCGCTCGCGGCGAGCGCGAGGTCCCAGCCGCAGACCTCGCACGCCTGGGAGAACGCTGAGCGCGCGAACCGCAGTGCCGCAGCGTGCGGGTCAGACTCGGCGAGCAGGTCCTTCCAGTCGAGCACGTGCTCGCCAAGCGCAGGCTCCCAGCGGGCCGGCGCCGGCTCGAGCTGCGCCGCCGCAAGTCCGTCAGGCGCGGGGTGCGCGTAGGCGTAGAACGCGGGCTCCTCATAGCGCCCGTCGCCTGGCCACCAACCGACGGCCACCTCCTCCACGTCCATCGCGTTGCGCATGATGAAGTCCTTCGCTGGAGGTTCGGCCTGCTTGCCGGAAAAGAGGTTGACCGCGAGGTCGAACGACCCCCACCAGGCATTGACTGGGGTCGAGCGGCCGCGGTAGGGAGCGCGGAACGCCGCGAGCACGAGCGCTGCCCTCGTTGCCGCGGCGAAGTAGGCATCCACAGCGCTCTCGTCGTAGCGGCTGTGCTCCCTGTCCTCGTCGAGCGGCACGCTCCAGGACACCTCCTGCGGCGTCGGGTCGATCTCTACCGCGCCCGCAAGTTCACGCACCGCCGCGAGCAGCGCGCGCGTCACCTCGCCAACGGGACGATCTGGGGTCAGCGGCAAACGCAGCGCACGACCGTCGCAGTGCTCGACGAGCGCTTCGTGGCTGCGCAGGTCGAGCGCGGCGACGAATGCGCCAGTGCCGTTCGGCGCCGGCAGCGGCAGCGTCTCCCAGCCTCTTGCCGTGAGACGCAGCGCGGCGTGCTGCAGTTGCGGCTCTGGCGGCGCCAGCACTGCGGCGAGCTTGCCCAGCACCTGCGTGTGCGCATGCAACGTGTCGCAGGTTTCGCGCCAGCTGGGATAGGCGGGAAGCTGCGGCCAGGGGGAGGCCATACAGAGACGTTAGCGCTGCGAGGTGAGACTTGCCCGGAACCCTCGACCTGCGGCGTCGGCACCCGGCCTGGTCCCTGGTCTATGGCCTCTCAACCCCCAAGGATGGGTGATCGCGATGACCCCAGCCAGGCGGGGGGCGGGGTCGCCCCCCGCCTGGCTGGGGCTTGCCTTGCCTAGCCGTTGAGTTCGATGACGGTGCTCTTCGTTTGCTTCTTGCGGTCTTTGCCCGTGGTTGGCGTGAAGGCGAGACGGACCTTGGTCTTCGGGCCGCCAGCCTGCTTCTCGCGGAGCGCGACGGTCACAGTCTTGCGGCCTGTTGGCTTCTTGGTCTTGCTTGCCAGACCTTTGCCGCTGACCTGCAGTGTGCCTGCTGCCGGCACGTAGATCTTTAGTGTCAGAGCTCGTCCGTTCGCGTGGTGGGAAACGATCTGGAGTGTGCTGGGGCAGCCTTCGACTTCGATTGGGGTCTTCTGTTCGATGATGGCGCCGTTCTGGCCGACGATACGGGTTGGCATCGTCTGGGGGTGCTTGCAGAAGTCGGTCGTTGCGCCGAGCGCGGAGTATTCGCGCTGCGGCAAGTCGAGGTCGAACGTTTCAAAGGGCTGGTCTGGGACGCTCTTGAACGTGCTCGTCGTGATCCCGGCTTTGCTGATGAACGTTTCGCCATTGAGCTGGATCGTGACGCCGTCGCCTTGGAGCACGAGCACGAGTTCGGGGAACTGAGCGCCACCGTGGCTTACGAAGTACGCCGGTCCTTCCAGCGAGACCGGTAGCAGCTGGGTGTGGATGATCGCGTGGCCGACTACCGATTCGGCGGGACAGCCTGCGGGGTTGGCGTTGAACTGCTGTTCTGTGCAGGCGTGCTGCAATGTCCTGAGCTCAGAAGGCAGCGCCTTCGGCAGTTCGACGTGGACTTCTTTGATGTTCGCCTCCCCAAAGCTCGAGGTGACGCTCACGTGGAAGTCTGCGCCGAGCTTGCGCGTGTGCTTGGCCTTCGTGCTCGCGGTCAGCTTCGGTTCGAAGGAGAGCCCGCGGCAGGAGCCGACCTGGAAGCGGCTTGCGATCGCAGCCGTGCTGCTCGCCCCGCCCGCCCCAGGTGGCACAGCACCCCACGCTGTTCCCGAGAAGCTCATCGGTTCGCAGCTGGTCGGGTTGAACATGAAGCCCTTGCGGTCGATCACCGCATCGACCTCACGCAGATCGGTTGGCACCCCGTCGATCACCTGCGGCAACGGATCGGTCGTGACGGTGATCTGGGCGGTATGCGGGTCGACTTCGATCTTCGACCTCGTCACGATCGTCCCGAGGTCGAATGGCCCCGCGATCACATGCGTCACGATCGAAAGCCCAAACGGCGCACCGTCATAAGGCCCCGTCAGATAGATCGGGGATTCCGGCTGCCCAGGCTGCGGAATCACCAGCGGATACGGTCCAGGACCAGAGCTCACGACCGAATGACCGATCTGCGAAGCAGCCGAGCAGGCGCCAGCAGCCGCCTGCGGCTCCTCGCACAACGGCACCGAAGACAGCATCCCAGACAAGCCCTGCGGAGCCTTGAACTGCAACCGTTCGATGCGCTGCTGCCCATCACCGCGCTGCAGCAACATAGAGAAGCCCGTGTAGCCCCCAGCCTGATCCGTCGTCGAGCCAGCCGTCAATTCAGGGCTGAACGGCAACGTCCCCGCAAGGCACCCAGAGCCCCCAGGGCCGGAGGCGATCACGAACTCGCTTTCAGGAAACGCATCCCCCGTGATCGGCGAGCTCCACGCCGTGAAGTCCGACGTCGTCGCATACGCACCGCACCGCAACGGCGTCGTCAGCGCAGCCTGCGCGCCACCGCTGAACGACAGCTTGAAGTCCGTGAACGGCAGCTCCGGCGTCTTCTCAAACGTCGTCACCAGTTGACCCGTCTCTTCATCCAGGTTCACATCACCGACGAGCTTCAAGAACACTCCTTCGCCTTCCGCCGTCACGAGCAGCTTCAAATGCGGCGGATTGGAATCCAGGACGTACACATCGCCCTTCAACGATTTCGCGAGCAACGGCGTTTCGATTTCATCCGTACCAACCTGAGACGCATTCGGACAGTGCGCAGGACCATCGTCTTCTTCTCCTGCGGCTTCTTCGGCGGGCGTCGTCAAACCATCTTCTTCGGAGCCACAGGCAACGAGGCCCGCCGCCTGGCCGGGATTGATCGCCACGCCTTCAGGCAGCGTCACCGTCGTATCCTCGATGTTCGCGCTCGCAAGCCCTTCGTTGTGCAACAGCCCTTCCTGCGACACTTTCACATCCACCGTCAGCCCGGCGGGCGTATCAGCATACGACGTATCTGGAGCAGCAGTCAACGACGGCGGGAAGGCCAAACGTTCACAGCCGGTGATTCCGACCGGCGTACCGGTCGAATCGTGAGTCGTAAAGTGTTCGCTTGACGAAATCGGATTCACATTCCAGCTTTCGACCGTCATACTCGTCGTCAACGGCCCTTCGCAGGAGGTGGGCAGCGTCAACAACGGCAACGGAGAGTTTTCAGCGGACTTATAGCCACACTCGACTCCTGCCGAATTGAGTGGTCCCTCGCCGCACCGTTCAGGGTCGTGGACCGATTCACCCGGCACTCCCCACAGCGTGATCGTGTCGAACACCGGTTTAAAGCTCACGTTACGCGATACGGTCGTGATGCCGTAGTCCGAGCCGCTGCGCACACCCGCATCCAAGAATACCGTCGTGCCGATGGCCGTGAAGGCGAACTCGGCAGGAACGCCCGGCGGCGGTACCATGTTATATACGCCGATCAAGGCATCGAAATCGCCGTATGCGGAAGCAGGATCTGCGCCCAGACCTGTGTAATCGACACCAACCGCCGTGTCGGCTGGGCAGCCTCCCGCGGCTGAGGAGAGCAGTTGCTCACGTGTACACTGCGGAACGGCATGAGGATTGCCGACGACACCCGGCGGGAGCGCGACGCGCACGTTTCGCAAAGACCCAACCGCCTTTCCGTCGAGATTCGGGTTTTCGTCGTTGCTTACGGTGTTCAGCCCAAAGCTGATGGTCAGGCCGAACGGGTGGGAGCCGGCCTGCGTGTCGGTCGTTCCGTCGGCGCTCGCAAACCAGCCGTTGAGCTCTCCCGCCAAACCAAACCCGACGGGGGCTTCGCTGATCGTGAAGTCATCCGATGCTTCCGCCGCGGCGGGGGCGCCGCCGCCGCTGACCGTCACTCGGTTCGCCGCCGTTTCGTCCCCGCCGACGGCGGTCACGACGATCCCGATGCGACCCACGAACCCAGGCTCGATCGGCCGTTCTATGTTTTCATATCCGGGGGCCGTAGTGCATGTGACCACGCCTGAGCCGGCACAGTTCCACCATACAAACTGGGCTTCAGATGCAGTGACCTTGCCTTCAGCGCGCTGTTTTTCCTTTTCTTGGAACTTCTTTTCCTTCGTTTCGACTGCTTTCTTCGTGGCGATATTGCCGAGTTCCGCCATTGGCCCGGCGGACACCGCTTCCAAGCCGGCGGGCAACACGTCCGTCATCGTGACGGGACCCGTGCTGGATCCAGCGCCCGTATTGTAAACCTCGACTACCACGACACCCTTCTGACCCGGCGCCAGATGCGTCGGATACAACCGCGACGTCGCCTCCCAGCCGGGCATCGCGCTGACCACCTGCATTTCCGCTGCAGCCTCGGCCACGAACGACACCGTCGCGCACATCGCCATCACGATCGCTCCCACGGTCAGCGCCGTGAGCCTCCGCCACCGTCGCGTGCTAGCTGCGAACATCACTTTCCCCTCCCATTGTGGTGACGGTCTCGTGCAACACCTGCCTTCCGGCGCTGAGCGGACTTGGCATTGGACCTATGGCGCGCCCTGCGTTCGCACGCGCTTCGCTTGCGCGCGCTGTGCCGGCGTTGCAAGCGGCATCGCTTCAGCGCATGGCGCAACTGGGCCCTGCTCCTGCGTTCTGCGGCATGTCCAGCCTGCTTGCCGTTGTGCGCCTTTGCCGGCAGATTGCCGAAGCCGCTGAACGTCAGCGTCGAGGGAGTTGCAAATGCCGGTGGCGCCGACGGTACCCCCTGGCAACCCGTGCCGCTGCACGCAGGAGCAGCCGGGAGCAGGGGGGTGTTGAGGCGAACGTCGTACACATCGTACAAGCTGTCTTCGTCGCCGCCGACAAATTTCGCCCGAGACTCGATGAACACGTCTTCGCCATTTTCACTTGAATCCAAGAAGTACGAGTTGTCCGTGCTCGTGCCACCAGACAATAGATTGATGCACCCCATGCTTTCTGTGCAACCGTCGGCGCCGGGATGCACCCATTCATAGACGTCATCCTCTTCGTTCGTGTCCTGCGGCACAAGCGCATTGGTGGACACAAAGAAGACTCGGTCGCCGTTCATGGTGATCCACCGCGGAAGATAGACGTTCTCTTCGTTGGTCATCGGAAGCGCCGAACCGAACCCACCCGGAGCGACCGTCTCGTCAGGGGTGCATGAAATACAGTAGAGCGAGTTGCTTACGGCGTCATAGACGTTCACCTGGACTTGATATTCATAGAAGCTGGTTTCTGCTTCCCTGACAGTGAACACGATACTGTGACCGTCAGGGGTCACCTCAGAGCGCACCTGTGCCGGGTAGAGCACGGTGGTGATCGGCGTCGAGACACCCGCGTGCCAGAGCATGATTTCCCCATCGGCGGTGATGTAGTAGATATATGCGCCGTCTTCGCTGGCGCCGAGCACCCGTTCCACCGTGACGCCAGGAGTCAGGTCGGTCGTTTCTCCGCTGGCGACTTGATACGCGTACAGATCGCCATTGGTGTAGAAGACCGTCGAGCCGTCGCTGGTCGCCGTCTGGTAGGTGCCTTCAGGGCTGATTTCCACGGTCCTGGCCCCGTCTTCGCGCACATAGATGTGTCCTGTGCTCAGGTCCGTCCAGAAGATGCGCGAGCCGTCCGCCGAGATGACACGGCTGAAGATTGGGCGCGTTGTCCCGACAGACCCGTATCCTTCTATCCCGCCGAACGCCGCGTTGGCGTGGGTCGTGCCGTCTGGCAGCACGTTCACCAGTCGCAACTGCCCGTTCACCGATTCATACAGGTTGTTCTCTTTTTCGAATGCTGCACCTTCGCCACCTTCGGCTGCAGGCCTTCCTTCTGAGGCAGCGGTCAATGCGTCATTGGCGGCGAACAGGAGGTGGGTATAGTCGGCTGAGGCGCCCTCGAACGACAGAAATTCCCCGCTGCCGCGTTTAGAGTTGCCGCTCCCGAGTGGCCTGTTTGACGTCCCATAAGCGGTGCCGAAAGCCGCCATCGACCGAAACGGCGGTCTGGTCGAGAAGAACGGCTGATATTCGCCTCCCGCCGTGCTCGCCGAATAGAGAACGTCGTAGTCGCCTTCTTCCGCTTCTCCAAAGCCCGGCGCCAGCGACGACAACGGTTCCTTCGAATTCACAAAGGTGGTTGCGAGGTCGGGCGAGAACGCCTGAAAGACGGCGCTCGGCGCGCCGTCTGGCGATAGGATCCGCCAATCCCAAACGCCCGACGCGGAACGTCTCGCGAGATACTCGTTCCCACCGTACTTGCCGACGTTTTCGGTGCCGTGCGCCATCGGCCCCGCGACATAGGCGATCGCGTCGCCACCGGCGGCGGCTTGGAACGTAAATCCCGTTTGGGTGTCGCTCGTATCGTTCCTATGTGCGGCTTGATAGTCGCCGTTGCCGCCGACGCCTTGAGGTATGTACGCTTCGCTGCCGAGCTTTTCCTCGGGCGTCACCTGTTCATAGGAACGCCCGTCCGGCAGCGTACCGGCATTTGCCATCGCCGCGAACGCGAAAAGGACCATCAAGGAACACGACAGACCAGCCGCCCAAGCCAAGACCCTTCGGGCACTCATCGAACAATCCCCTCTCCGGGCAGTCGCGTATGCGCGCCCCGTTGAAAGACACCAACACGTAGCGCGCCCACGCGGGGACGCCGACAATCAACCGCCGGACTCTCTCTCTTCGCAGAGATTTCATGCTCAAAGCCTTTGCGACCATTGTCAGTCCTCCTGACCTTCGGTCGCCGCGATGAAACAAGCTGCACGGTATGCCTCCAGTCTTGGACTGCACGAGCTCGTAGGGCCGAGCTTGCGGTGGTTGGCTTTGAGGTTGACGGGTTTCGGCCTCGATTCTCGGCCGCAACCAGTGAGAGAAGAGGGGAGCGCTTTCGAGCAATCCGTACTGCGAAAAGCGTCGGCTCCACGCGGAGCCGCCTGGCGGGTGAGCATTCACCCATCAAGTCTCGACGGCGTGCCTGAAATGCGTGCCTCTCATGGGACGGGACGCTCGCGGCGGCGCGCGTGCGGCATACCGACATGACTGGCGTTGGCCGGGGTTTCATGCCGCGCTCTCCCACGACGGGTCTGCTTGCCCTGTGATGCTGCGCAGAAGTGCCCTGCCTGTTGCGGTCAGCCGCCAGCTGTTGGCTTCACCGCGCGACAGATTGCCTTCAGCGACGTTTTCCAAGAGGTCGTGCTGCGCTAGGCGCCAGAGCAGCTTCGAGGTCTGCCCCGCATCGGCGATGCCTGCGCGCTCGCCGATCTGCCTGTTGCTTGCCCCGTCGCCGTTCGCGGTCAGCTCCGCCAGCGCCTGGAGGACTCTTGCGGTCCTGTAGGTCAGCCGCATCGCCAGGCCGGCAAGTGGATCTGAGCTACCGGCCTGCGCCGTGCTTTCCAGCGGGTTTGGTGGCAGCGCGCGTTTGATTTCGCGTCTGGCCGCCACGGGCCCTTGGTAGGGCAGGACGATCATCGCCATCAGCTCGCCGAGCAGGCGACGCACCTCTGGTTTGCCGCCACCGCGGCTGTTCGCCAGACGTGTCGCGATAACCGAGCTGGCGGCGCCGATCAGCGCTTCCGCCGTGAGCTCGCCTGGGACCGATGCGCGCGCCGCCAGGGAGCGGCCGTCATTAACGACCCGGGTGAGCCGGTCCAGCAGGCGCTGGCGCTCGCGCTGCACGAGGTCTCCGGCACGCTGGCTTTCGATCAGGCAGGCCCTGGCGAGCGCGGAGTCGCTCTCGGCAAGGCAGAGAATCGTCCAGAGGCCCATCCTCACCCGTTCACTCCACGGCAGGCCGTCTAGCACGAGGCTCGCCATGAGACGGTCGATGCGGCCCTCTGTGTCTGTGAGGATCGCCGCCAGACACGCCTGGCGGTTTTCAAAGACCTGATAGAACGTGCGCCGCGAGACACCCGCGCGTTCGCAGACCCCGCCGGCGGAAAAGCTCTCGTATCCCCCGTCGGCGAGCAGGCCGACAGCGGCGTTCAGCAACCGAGCGCGCTGCAGGTCAGCAATGCTTTGACCCTGCCGTAAGCCCTGAGTGCGCGCGCTCTTCACGTGGGAGCGCCCACGCACAGAGCGACGCTCGAGACCAGCCTTGCCGCCACGCCCAGGGGTCTGTGCGCGCTCAGCGGCCATAGCCCGCCCCTCTTGTGGAGGTGAAGGTGCGGGCGTCGGGATTGTGGGCGAGACGGCCGCGCCGCCCCAGGGTCGGGTGCCCGTAGCCGGCGCCGTGCCTTCTCAGACGCCGCCCGGAGCAGTCAAATGGGCGAGGCCCAGACCCTGAAGAACGAGAACAAGCGAGAGACGCCCCACGAGACGGGCGTCGTCGAGCATACCGGCGCTCAGCGACGCTACCGCCGCGATCACCCCGAGCGCCTTGAGCCGCTGCTGCTAGCTCAGCGGCGCAGAGAGAGAGAGAGAGAGAGAGATGCGTCAGCAGAGCTGACGCATCTGGTTAAAGCACCCACATTAGGCGCGACCAAATCCAGCACGTATGACACTCTCTGTCCCACGTAAACCAAAGCTCCCTCAAACGCTCGAAAAGGTCCCTCTCCAGAAACCGCACCCTGCTGCACGACACCGGTCACAGAACGACAGCAACCAGCCCCAACCACATCTATGTACACACTCGCACTTCCAGGTCTGAGCCTTAGAAACAGGAGTGCTTTCAACGTAGCAGAAGGCCGCCAGGAAAGTCAACCCTGCTCCTGAGGCCCGCATCGGGAGCCCGCGGCGACCACCTGCTCCCTCGGCTGCCGTCCGCGCTCCCGGCCATTGCCCATAACATAAGTGGTGCATGAACCAGGGAAGGTCTCCGTTCGCCGCTTCGGCGCCGTGACCTGCGCGACATACCCATGGCATAAGTGGTGCATGAACCAGAGGAAGGTCTCCTGCTGAGGAGCACCTACTCGCCGCGAGAGAGCACGTGAACCTCGCCAGGGACCTGCTGGCGTCGCCATACGGGCATCTCTCCCACGTTGCCGCCATCCCCACCAGCACATAGGATCCTGACGCCAAGGCCCCGCCGATGATCCCCGCCACGCCAGAACCCACTCCCTCCCAGCCCGTTCCCGCTCCCGTCGCCGGGGAGATGCGGCTCGCGCTACGTGGCGTGCGCGGAAGCAGTCGCTTCGCGATCTCAGGCGGCGCCGTCTATGTCTATGGAACCGTGAAGCCGTTCGTCGCCGACCAGAGCGTACGGGTCGTCTTCAGCCACGCCGGCCACGTCGAGGGCGCGCGCACCGTGAAGCTTGGGCGCTCAGGTGAAGCGGGCCGCTTTCGTGTGAAGGCGCCCACGCATGGCAGGGGCGGCATGACCGTCAGCGCGACACACGCCGCGACGAGCACGATGGCGGCGTTCGCCGCCAAGCCGACGCAGTTTCAGCTGCTCTCCCCGAACCTGAGCGAGGGCGCACGCGGACCGGCGGTTTGGTTGCTGCAGCGACGTCTCAGCCACCTGCACTACGCGGTCCCGCTCAGCGGCGTCTATGAAGCGGGCACCGCAAACGCCGTCGTCGCCTACCGCAAGATGACGGGCCTGGCACTCACCTACGGCACCGGCGCGGGCGTCTTCCGCCGCCTCGAAAGCGGTGCGGGCACCTTCCATGTGCGCTACCCGCGTGAGGGCAGGCATGTCGAGGCGAACCTCTCCAAGCAGGTACTCGCGGAGATCGAACCGCATGGCAAGGTGCACCTGATCTACACGACCAGCTCAGGCAAGCCCTCGACGCCGACGGTGCTCGGCCGCTACCAGGTCTATCTGAAGACTCCTGGCGTCAACTCCGAGGACATGGTCGACTCCAACTACTTCATCAGGGGCTACGCGATTCACGGCTACCCCGAAGTCCCGACCTACGCTGCAAGCCACGGCTGCCTGCGCGTCCCGATCGAAGACGCCGCCGCGATCTACTCCTGGGTCCAGCTCGGCACGATCGTGGACGTCTACTACGAATGAGGACAGCCGCGAGCCGCCGAGGCGGGGCCGCGTAGAATTCGGGTAGGCATGACCGACGACGGGAATCGCAAGAGCATCGGCGCCGCCGCGCACAGGAGAGGGCCGTGGACCTCTGCAGAGGTCGCCCGCCAAGCAGATGCGAATCGCGCCCAGGTACTGCAAGACCGCGCACGGGGCATTGGCGCCAACCTGAGTGAGGCGTCGGCGCTGGCGAGGTTCGCCAACCGTTTTGCCGACGCGTTCCACCATGTCCGTCGCAGCGCTTGACCCACTGCCTCTGTTGACAGACGGAGTATCGGTACAGGTCTGCGGCCTTGACCATCTACTCGCGATGAAGCGTGCCGCCGGAAGACCCCAGGATTTGGAGGATCTGCGGCGCCTTGGGGAGGATCAGTCGACCAGTCCGTCTGCAGACTGATCCCGTTTGTCGTCCGCGTCCGGGGCGAGACCCAGGGCGTCTTCGGTATCGCCGTTCGACTCATCGCCCTGCTCCTCGGCGCCCTCGTCCTCGGTGCCCTCGCCGGCCTCGTCCTCGGTGCCCTCGTCCTCATCCTCGTAGAGCGACTCCTGGACGAGCTGCTTGCCTTTCGCGTCGAACAGCTTGATCTCGAGCAGATCGCCGCCGTAGTCATCGGGGGCGATCAGGGTGAAGCGGCCGTGGACGACCTCGCATTGGTCGACGGCGAGGTCACCGAGCTCTGCGGTCGCGATGCGGCCGCCATGCACGAGCGCCCTGCCCCACACGAGCGTCATCGTCGCCGCTTTGCCGCCATGACCGTGCCACGAGCCGATCACCTCGTCGCAGATGTCAAGCTCCCAATCTGGGTTGCGCTCGGCGGTCTGGTCGGTGAAGTCGGCTGTCGCGATCATCTCGCGCGGCTCCTCCTCGTCGTCGCCAGGCAGGAAGCGCACGTAGCCAAAGAGCTCGTAGCCGTTGGAGGTGATCGTCGTCGCAGGCACGTAGGTGCGCCCATGCCAGCTGCGATCGAGGTACCAGGTGATCTCGCCAGGCTCACCGAGGTCGCCGCCTTTGAGCGCGAGACAGGCCGCGAGGAACTCCTGCCCAAGCCGCTCCGCCCAGCGCCCGTAGGGCAGATCCTCCTGGGGAGGCTCGGCGGCAAAGCGGGGCACGAAGCGGTCGGCTGGCGGCATCGCCGCTGGAGTCTATGCGTAGTGGCCGGCGCTCACGCCTCTGGCGGTCGAAGGGTTGGCGGAGCCGCTCGCGCCCTCTCGCTCAGGCCTCGAGCATCACGGTGACAGGGCCGTCGCCGACGAGCTGCACCTGCATGTGGGCACCGAAGACGCCGCGGGCGGCGCTCGTCAGCTCGCAGAAGCGCTCGTAGAGGGGGCGCGCGAGCTCCGGCGGCGCAGCCCCGGTGAAGCTTGGGCGGTTGCCTTTGCGAGTGTCCGCATAAAGGGTGAACTGGCTCACGCAGAGGATCTCGCGCTCGCCGAGAGCCTCGTTCATGCGGCCCTCGGCATCCTCGAAGATTCGCAGCGCAAGCAGCTTGGCGGCGAGCCGCTGCACCTGCTCAGGCCCATCTTCGCGACCGACGCCAAGCAGCACGAGCATGCCCCTGCCGATCGTCGAGACCTCGCTGCCGTCGACGCTGACACTGGCGCTCGCTACGCGCTGGACGAGCGCCCTCACCTACCGTGGCCTCGCCGTGACCCGATCGGACCTCGCGCCCGCATCCGCTCAGGTCTCGCGCAGGCGCGCCGCCGCGGACCTCGCGCCCGCATCCGCTCAGGCCTCGCGCAGGCGCGCCGCCGCATCCTCGGGGGCGACGATGTTGAGACTCAGGCCAGTCGAGAGCTCGAGGCCCGCGAGGTGAGTGAGCCGCGGCATGATGTCGATTCGCCAGCAGAAGTGCTCCGCACCCCGCGGCGCGGTGCGCACCCAGAGGTTCAGCGGCGGGCTGGCGCCGAGGTGGCGCGCAAGGCGGCTGAGGCCGTCGTGCAGCAGCGCGGCGCCAAGCGGTCCGTCCTCCTCGAAGCGCGCCCTAGGGCTGCGTGGAATCAGCATCAGCTGGTAGGGCAGCTTCGAGGCGTAGGGGGCGATCAGGACCGCCTCGCTGTCGATCGCGACGATCCGCTCGCCGAGGCGCACCTCTTCCTGGAGCATGTCGCCAAGCAGGTTCTGGCCCATCGTGCGGTTCGCGTGGGCGCCAAAGCGCTCGCGCTCGCGCGCGACATCAGCCGGCACGAAGGGCAGGCCATAGAGCTGGGCGTGGGTGTGGGGCAGCGAGGCGCCCGCCTCGCGACGCTCGTTCACGATCAGCTGCACATAGGCGGCCTGCTCGGTGTGGGCGCGCATGCGCATCCGCCAGACCTCCATCGCAGCGAGCACCTGCTCGGCTGGCAGATCGGCGAGGCTGAGCACAGGCTGTGGCCCATTGACGATCACCTCGTGGGCACCATGTGCAGGCATCGAGACGAACATCTCCGCAGGCGAGACCGGTCCCTTCGCGGGCGGCGTCGCCGCGACCAGCGGCATGCCAGGAGCGCCGGCGGCTCCGCCACCAGCCCCCTGAGCTCCCCCGCCAGGTCCAGCAACCCCGTCGCTCTCCTTCGCCGGCGTCAGCGCCGGATAGAGGTTCGGCACCACGCGCACGCGCCAGCCAGGCGAGTCAGGCGGCGAGTCCTCGGGGCGCAGCGCGAACAGCTCTGGCGGCGTCTTGCCCTCGGCGCCGTCGGCGAAGGGGTCGGCCGCGGGATCGATCGGCTCCGGTGGGGCGCAACGTGGCTCTCCGCCAGGCCGGCGCGAACGCTCGCCGGCGACGATCGCGCGCGCGCCGCTGATCGGATCGACCCTGATCTCAGGCATCGATCTCGGGGATGTTCGCTGTGGCTGTCGGGGCGAAGACGGTGGTGCTCATCGGCTGCGCACAAGGTTCGCAGACGCGGGCGCAAAGCCCACTGCCGCCGTGACGTGCTATATCTTGGTGCGAGGGTCGCACGGAGGTATGCCCGCTTTGCATACCGCGACCCGCCGGTACGCCCCGGCATTCTGAGTCTCGCGACTGCAAATTGCCGCGGCGGCTCCATCTCGAACTCACAGAGCCTCCTATGGCCGAGTCCATGTCAGCGGTCCCGACGGCCGCGCCCATTCCAAGTTCTGCAGACATCTCACGCACGGAGAAGTTCGTGCGCGAGCGCTTCCTGCACCCAGGCGAGGATGCAGCGGTCGCGCTCGCCCCTGGCTCGCCGCGCAGGAGAGCGCTCGACCAGGCGCTTGCGGAGCTGGAGAGCGGCGCGAAGCGCCCTTCTACCAAGTGGCGTCGCAAGTTCTCGCTGTTGCTCGGCCTGGAGCGGATGCTCTCCGAGAAGGAGCCGCATCTCGTCGACGGCACGATCCTCTCGGCGCACCAGGTGGATGCGCTCTCCGGCACGCTCGCGGCGCTGCTCGCCGCCGGGGAGAACAGCAATGCGGGCGACGACGGCGCCTCCGCGATCGCCGCGCAGGAAGCGCTCGAGGCGCTGAGCGCAAGCATTGGGCTCGACAGCGCGGCACAGCTGAACGGCAGCGAGAACGGCAGCGAGAGCTTTGCGGACGAGCACGAGCTGGACGAGGACGACGAAGACGAGCACGACGAGGACGAGGACGCGAACGCAGCCGACACGGACGGGGACTCGGATGAGGACGACGAGCTCGACGACGTGGAGCTCGCCGCCGAGGAGGAAGAAGATGAGGATGAGGAGGAGGACGAGTCCGAGGAGCCGCGCGACTGGGTGGAAGCCGAGGAGGACGGCGAGGAGCAGCTCGGCGAGCAGCCTGAGGACCCGAATGCGGACAAGCGCTTCTGGTTCGAGCACGCGACAGGCGCGGGCAAGACCGTCGCGGCACTCGGGTTCGTGGAGGCTTCCCAGACCGGCGGGATTCTGATCCTCACCCACCGCCGCAACCTCGTCGACCAGTTCATTGGCGAGCTGAAAGACAGGGGCTACTCCAAGCGCATCTCGCGACCGTTGTATGTCGGCGAGGACGCCGCGAATGGACCGGTCACGGTCGAGACCTACCAGTGGTTCGTGCGCAACGCGGGCCGCATCTCGAGCGCCTACACGATCGTGATCTGCGACGAGGCCCACACCGCGCTTGGGGAGAAGACGAGCGCGGCGATCAGAGACTGGACGGGACCGATCTTCATCGGCATGACCGCGACAGGCGCACTGATCGCGCGCCACGTCACCGACCTCTTCCCGACACAGACCTCGCGCTTCGACCTCGCGCAGGCGGCACGGCGCGGCGTGATCGTGCCACTGCGCTGCATCAGGATCCCGCCAGGAGTCGGGGTGCGCACGATCGCGAAGGTGCCGCTGCGACGCGGCGAGGTGGACACCGAGTTCGACCAGGAGGAGCTCGCAGAGCTGCTCGACCAGCAGCCCTTCAACCTCGCTGCCGCGAACCTCTACAAGACGCGCTTCAACAACGTTCCTGGCGTCGTCTACGCCGCTGGCGTCAAACACGCTTATAACCTCGCGGAAGCCTTCAGGGCCGAGGGGATCAAGGCCCAGGCGGTCTCCGGCGAGACGCCAAAGCGCGAGCTCGCGGAGATCCTTGCCCGCTATGAGCGCGGCGAGATCGACGTGCTGATCAACGCCCAGCTGCTCGCCGAGGGCTGGAACAGCCCGCGCGCGACGCTCTGCATGCACCTCGCGCCAACCGCCTCAAAGCGCATTTATCAGCAGCGCGTCGGGCGCGTCACGCGGCGGCACCCTGGCAAGGAGGCGGGCATCGTCGTCGACTTCGTGCACCCCGCTACCAAGCATGACGACCCCGTCGTCACGCTGCACTCGCTGCTCGACAGGGACGTCTACAGGGGCGGCGCGATCGTCGTCGGCCCTGTGCGGCGCGGCAGGGGCCGGCGGATGCGCGTCGAGCGCAGGGTCGTGCCCGTCTGCGCCGATCGCGAGCGCCGCATCCAGGTGCTCGAACGGGAGCTCTGGCGGATCGCGGTCGAGAACCTCGACAGCGAAGAGCAGCACGGCTGGTCGGCGCTTGCCGGCGCTCGTGTCGCGCCAGGTGGCTGGCGCAAGGCGCGGGCGATGCTGCACTTCGACAGGACCGGCGAGCTGAAGAGCACGTTCCTGATCAATGCCGCCCAGCGCAACAAGAACGCCCAGTTGCGCCTGCGCGCGCTGATGGACATCGCCGCGCTCAAAGACCCTGACACCTTCGACAGGGCGACCGACATCATCGACTCCTGGCCGCGGGACGAGCGTCGGGAGGGTGTGAAGGTGATGCTGAGGGCGCTCGTCGAGCGCCGCATCGGCAGGCGCGACCAGGCGAACGCCTGGATCTGGCGCATGGCTGAGTACACGCGCGATGTCCACGAGGAGTACGCGGTCCAGCGCTGGCCGGAGACCAAGCGCCTGCTCGGCCTGCTCGTCAACTCCGCCGGCTCCGCACATGCGCGCAACGCCCGCCGGCTCGTGCAGGCGGCACGCAAGCAGGACCGCAGGCTCGCCGCCGCACTGCTCGCCGCCGCGCTTGCGCATACGCCCGAGGCAGAGGAGGTGCTGCGCGGCGCGCGCACACGCATGGCGCGCAAGCCGCAGGCGCTCGCCAGAGAGCTGCTGCGCAACTTCCCGAAGCGGCGCGGCAAAGCCTCGCGCCGCAAACGACGCAAGGTCGCCGGCGACGGCGCCCAGGCACAGCCCGAGGTGAAGGTCACGCGACAGACCGGGGCCGGGACCTCTGCAGAGCCAAATGCAAAGCATGCCGACGACGCAGCTGGGGCAGAGATAGAGACAAAGACGCAGCCGGCCGACACTGCTGCCGAGACGGACAAGCCAGAGCCTCAGTGCGACACCAAGTCGCCGGCCAAGCCGTCGTCGAACGGCAGGGGCAAGGCGACGAGCACACGCAGGCGCGTGACGAAGGCGGTGAAGGAGGCCGAGACGAAGGACGGCGAGGGGCAGGCGGCGAGCGCGAGCGGCGAGCCACAGGCAGACAGCCAGGCGACCCAGATGGAGATCGATCTCCCGACGACCGAGGAAAAGGAGGGCGCGGCGGCGAAGCCACGGGCGAGAGCGAGGAAGACCGCCGCCGCGACCAAGAAGACGACTTCCGCGCCCGCCACGAAGTCAGCTTCGACAGCTGCGAAGAAGACGCCCGCCACGGCCGCGAGGAAGACGGCGCCGACAGCCAAGAAGACCGCCGTCGGAGCGAAGAAGACGGCGACCGCCACGACGACGACCAGGAAGCGCAAGAGCGCAGCAGCATCGGCAGCCGCCGAGGAGGCCCGCTCAGACCAGATGGACCTCGCCTGAGTCGAGCGCGGCGAGCTCGCCGCTCGCCTGACGCACGAGCAGGCGGCCCTCGTCGTCGACTCCCTCTGCACTGCCGGACCCTCCGTTCCAGGCAAGCTGCCTGCCCAGCAACGCGTCGCGGCTGCGCCAGTCGGAGAGCGTCTGTTGCGGCGGACCGGCGAGCCGTCGCTCCAACGCGTCCAGCAGCTCGGCGAGCAGCGGCTCGATCGCGTCGGGGCCCCTGCCAAGGGTCGCCGCGGTACAGGCAAGCTCAGGCGGCAGTTGCGCGAGCTCGAGCGCGACGTTGAGACCGACGCCGAGCACCATCCAGCCGTCCTGCGGCCGGCCCTCGATCAGGATGCCAGCGAGCTTGACAAGCGCGCCGTCGCGTTCGTAGACGACGTCGTTTGGCCACTTCACGCGCGCGTCCTCGCCGACGACGTCGCAGACGGCGACCGCAGCGAGCAGCGGCAGCAACCCCGGCAGGCGCTCCGCAGGCGGGCTGGGTCGCAGCAGCAGCGACATCAGCAGCGAGCTGCGCGGCGGCGCGACCCAGCGACGCCCCTGGCGACCGCGACCGGCGGTCTGCTCGTCTGCGGTGACGAGCGTGCCATGGTGCGCACCCGCGTGCGCGAGCGCCCGCGCACGCTCGTTGGTCGAATCGGTGCGCCGCAGATGCAGCCGAGGGCGTCCGAGCTCAGCTCGTCGCATCGGCGGTCAGCGCCTCGATCAGGCCATCGATGTCGTGGCGCTGCGCCTCGACGTGGGGGGTGAGCCCGTGCTCGCGCAGCGTCGCGCTCGTGACAGGGCCGATCGAGACGATCCTCGTCTTCGCGGAGATCTCCGAGCTCGCCGCCCGCAGGAAGAAGCGGACGGTCGAGGATGAGGTGAAGGTGATGTAGTCGGCGTCGAGCACCTGCCGCAGGAGCGGCTCCGGCAGCGGCGCCGCAACCGTCTCGTAGAGCGTGAGCAGATCGACCTCGGCGCCACGCGCGCGCAGCGCATCGGGCAGCACGTCGCGCGCCTCCGCCGCGCGCGCGATGAGCGCGCGGCTGACGGGCAGCTCGGAGAGCGCCTCGACCAGCGACTCCGCGACAAACCGCTCCGGAATCACGTCGGCGGCGATCCCGTGCTCGGCGAGCGCAGCGGCGGTGCCTGGCCCGATCGCCGCGATCGTCGCGCCCGCGAGCGCGCGGGCGTCACGTCCGCCGGCCGCGAGACGCTCGAACAGCAGGCTGGCGCCGTTCGGGCTCGTGAGGCAGATCAGGTCATAGGGCGTGGGATCGAGCGGGGGCCCGGGCAGCGGCTCGATCTCGATCGTGGGCGCCTGCACCACCTCGGCGCCAAGCTCGCCCAGACGCCGCGCAAGCCCGCTCGCCTGTGTGCGCGCGCGCGTGACCGCGACCTTCAGTCCCGCAAGCGGAGCGGGAGGCAGCCATTCGAGCTCGCCGGCGAGCTCGGCAACCGAGCCGACGACGGCGATCGCGGGCGCTTTCACGTCCGCCGCCTGCGCGCGTACGGCGATGTCCTCGAGCGTGCCCAGGACGGTGCGCTGACCGGGCATGGTTCCCCGTTCCACGATCGCGACTGGCTCGCCGGCGGCACGACCGGCGCCAATCAGCGCCTGGCTGATCCCGGCCAGGTTGCGCACGCCCATGTAGAAGACGAGCGTCCCCGGAAATGCGGCGAGCGCGCGCCAGTCGAGGCTCGCGAGCGGATCGGCGGCGCCGTCCTCGCGCGTGTGCCCAGTGATCAGCGCAACCGCGGTCGAGCGGCCACGATGCGTGACGGGGATCCCCGCATAGGCCGCCGCCGCGACGCCTGCGGTCACCCCGGGGACGACCTCGAAGTCGACGCCTGCCTGCCGCAGCGCAAGCGCCTCCTCGCCGCCGCGGCCGAACACGAACGGATCGCCGCCCTTGAGGCGCAGGACCGTCGCGCCAGAACGCGCTCGCTCGACCATCAACGCCTCGGTCTCGGCCTGCGGCACGGATGGCCCGCCACCCTCCTTGCCGACGTAGAGCAGCTCGGCGTCAGAACGCGCGCCGTCAAGCGCCGCGGACGGGATCAGGCGGTCGTAGATGATCACGTCGGCCGCCGCGATCAGCTCCAGCGCGCGCGCCGTCAGCAGCCCCGGGTCGCCTGGGCCTGCGCCGACGAGCTGTACGCGGCCCGTGCCGTGCGCGCGTTTCGCGTCTGCGCCAACGCTGCTGGCACTCGCGTCAGCTTCACTCACGCCGCGCTCGCCTCCGCCTCGGCGAGCAGCTCTGCGGCCCCGACCGAGCGCATCCGCTCTGCGAGGCGCAGCCCGAGCTCCTCGGGGCTCTCGCCCTGCCGGGCATGCGCATCGTCGGCAATCCAGGTGGAGCCGTCGGGCAGTCCGATCCAGGCGCGCAGCTCGAGCAGGCCGTCGGCGCCTGCACGCGCGTGCGCGCCGAGCGGCGTGTGGCAGCCCGCATCGAGCGCGCGAGCGAGCGAGCGCTCTGCGCGCAGGCAGGCGAAGGCCCCATGGTCGGTGAGCTTCGCCACCGCCTCGGCGACCTCCTCGTCGTCGCTGCGACCCTCGAGCGCGAGCGCGCCCTGACCTGGCGACGGCACGAAGCGCTCGAGCGGGAGCGTCGCGGCGCCCTGCTGCTCTGTGCGCCGCAGCCGCAGCAGGCCGGCGCGGGCGAGCACGATCGCGTCGAGCTCCGACTCCGCCTGCAGCCGCGCGAGGCGCGTATCGACGTTGCCGCCAAGCGCGAGCACCTCCAGATCGGGCCGCGCAGCGAGCAGTTGCGCTCTGCGGCGCAGGCTGCTCGTGCCGACGCGCGCCCCGGCGGCGAGCTCGGCGAGCCCGGCAAGCCCGGTGGCGCTGCAGAGCACGTCCTCGGCAGGCACGCGCGTCGGAGTGCCAAGCAGGCAGAGACCGTCAGGCAGCTCGCCGGGCAGGTCCTTCGCGGAGTGCACCGCGAGGTCGATCTCACCGCGCAGGAGCGCCTCCTCGATCGCGTCGACCCAGCGCGACTTGTCGGCCGCGACACGGCCGGCGGCCACGCCGCGATCGCCACTCGTCTCGATCCTCACGACCTCGGCGTCGCCGAGCAGGCGCGCGACCTGCTCGGCCTGGACGAGCGCCAGCGCGCTGCCGCGCGAGCCGATCCTCATCGGCGGTCGCGATGGGCCCGCAGCTGCCGCACCTCGGCGAGACCCTCCTGGGGATCGCTCCCGCGTACGGCCTCCGAAGCGCCATCGCCAGCCCGTCCGGGAATGTGCTCGGGCGCACCCTCAGAGTCATCAAGACCGAACAGCTCGCGCACGATCTGCAGGCTCGCATGGCTGCGCCGCTCAGAGAAGCTGCGCAGCCTGATCGTCGGCTCGTGCAGCAGGCGGCTCGCGACCGCCTTCGCAATCGCCTCGACGCGCGCGACGTCGCGCTGGGAGGCAGACTCCCAGCGGCCACTGTTCTCGGCGAGCACCTGCTCGACGAGCCTGTCCGCGTGCTCGCGCAGGGCGCTGACAGTCGGCAGCGCCTCCAGCTGGCCGAGCCAGCGGGCGAAGCGTTGGATCTCCTCTTCGACGATCTCCTCAGCCTGCGGGATCAGCTCGGCGCGCGCGCCGAGGTTGCGCGCGACGACCGCCTGCAGGTCGTCGATGTCGTAGAGGGTGACGCCTTCGAGCTCGCCGCAGCGAGAGTCGATATCGCGCGGCACGGCGATGTCGATCAGCAGCAGCGGGCGTCCTGCGCGTGCCTCGAGCACGAGCTGCAGCTCCTCGTGGCCGACGATCGGATGCGGCGAGGAGGTCGAGGAGACGACGATGTCCGCTGTGGCGAGCTGCTCCGGCAGGTCGTCGAGGCCGACGACGGAGCCGCCGAAGCGGGCAGCGAGGCTGAGCGCGCGGTCGGCGTGGCGGTTGGCGAGGAAGACGGTGCCCGCACCCTGGTCGGCGAGCGCGCGCGCCGTCAGCTCGCTCGTCTCGCCGGCGCCAACGATCACGACGTGGCGATCGTGCAGGGCTCCGAGCAGCCGCGTCGCGAGGTCGACGGCGACTGAGGGCACGCTCACGCGGCTCTGGCCGATGCGCGTTTCCGAGCGCACGCGCTTGCCGGTCGTCAGCGCCGCCGTGAACAGCCGGTTCGTCAGCGGCCCTGTGCAGCCTGCACGCTGCGCGACCTCGTGCGCGCGGCGCACCTGGCCCTGGATCTCCGCCTCGCCGACGACCATCGACTCGAGACCGGCCGCGACGCGGTAGAGGTGCCGCGCGGCGTCGCAGTTGCGCGGCGAGTAGATCGCCTCCGCCAGCTCTGTCGGCCTGATGCCCGCGCGGGCGGAGAGCATGCTCAGGACCTCAGACTCGGCCTTGACGAAGTCGCCGACGACGAGGTAGACCTCGGTGCGGTTGCAGGTCGAGATCACGACCGCCTCCTGCACCTGCTCGCCGGCGACCGCCTCGCGTGCGAACTCGGCAGCCTGGGCTTCCGTGAACGCGAGCCGCTCGCGCAGCGCAACTGGCGCGGTCTTGTGCGAGACCCCAAGCGCGAGCAGCTGGGTCATCGCACGTCCGTGGGCTCGATCGAGTCCGCGCGCTCCAGGAGCTCGCCCAGGCTGCGCTCGACTTTGCGCAGGCGACTAGCCATGATCGCGACGTAGATCAGGATGATCGCGAAGACCACGACGTAGGCCGCAGCGACATATTTGACCGCCTCGTGCAGCGGCATGTTCAACTCACCTGCCTTTGCGATCTCGTCGCGAGCGCCGGCTGCGGGCTCGCACTGGACTGTGGGACGGGCGCCGGCTGCGAGCTGGGCGCCGGCTGCGAGCTGGGCGCCGGCCGGGAGCTGGGCGCTGGCCGGGAGCTGGGCGCCGGCCGGGAGCTGAGCGCTGGCTGAGGGCTGAGCGCCGGCTGCGCCGTGCGCCCGCGCGGTGCTGAGACGCGTTCGCCCGCGAGCTTGCGCTGCAGCGCCCTCAGCTGCCAGCGCGCGTTCTTCGCGGTCATCTCGAAGCGCCAGAGCGTGATGTAGAGCAGGGTGAAGGCGAGCAGCGAGACCAGGAACGTGAGCGCCATTGGGAACGGCAGGTTCGAGGTGCTGCCGAGCACGCGTGGGTGCACGTAGGCGGCGGAGAGCCGCACGGCGATGAAGTTCATCGGCACGAAGGCGCCGGCGGCGATCGCGAACACCGAGGCGTAGCGCGCCTGGCGCTCGGGATCCTCGATCGAGAAGCGCAGCGGCTGATAGGTCGCGTAGAGCAGAAAGACGATCAGGAAGGAGACGAGCGTCGGTTCGCCCCAGATCCACCAGTGGCCCCAGGATCCCTTCGCCCAGATCGAGCCGCTGATCAGCACGCCGGCGCCGAAGATCAGGCTCATGTGGATCGCGACGTAGGAGCGCAGGTCCCAGCGGGGGTCGCGTGTGCGCAGGTGCTGGATCGCCATCACGCCAGCCGCGACGAAGCCGCAGAGGCAGACGATCGCAAGCGGCACGTGAACGTAGAAGATCCGCTGCAGGAAGCCTTCTTCGGCTTCTTCGGGCGCGTAGAAGAACGCCAGCGCAAGCGCCGCCGTGAAGGTCGCGGCTGTAACGATGGCCAGGGTTCTGAGCCGCTGTCCATAGGTGTGCAAGCTAATCCTCCAGGAGGAAATCGAAGACTGCGTAGGCGATCAGCCCGAACACGAGATCATAGACGCCGAGCAGCAACAGCCAGCGCACTCCAGGCCCGCCGTGGCTGGCGGCTGTGAGCAGCGGCGAGCTCGCGCTGCTCGCGCCGATCGCGATTGGCACCAGCAGCGGCAGCGCGATCAACGGCCCGATCAGGTCGCGGGCGCGCGTGCGCACGGCGAGCGCCGCGACGAAGCTGCCGATCACCGCGAGCCCGAGATCGGCGAGCACGAGCACCACGAGCAGGTCGGGCAGCGCGTGGCCGAGCGAGGAGCCGAGCAGGAACAGCGCGAAGGCGGGCACCGTGACGAGCTCGAGCAGCACGAGGTAGATCGTGAGCGCCGCCACCTTCGCGAGCAGCAGCGCGGAGCTGTCGCAGGGCGCGAGCAGCAGCGCGTCGAAGCCGCCCTGGTCCGCATCGGCGACGAACAGCCTGTTCACGCCGAGCAGCGCCGCGAACAGGATCGTCACCCAGAGGATCCCCGCCGCGAGGTCGCCTTCGACCGAGCCTGTGTTCAGCGCGAAGTGGAAGATCACGAACGTGCTGACGGCGAACAGGATCATGCCCGGCACGGACTCCAGCGTTCGCAGCTCGAGCAACAGCTCCTTGCGCAGCAACGTGAGCGCGGTCGAGTGCAGGCGCTGGCGGGGCCGCTCGCTGGAGCCAGCTCGTTCTGGGGCCTCGGCTTCGCCGCGATGCTCGGCGGCGACGCTTGGAACGCCTGGCTGCAGCCCTGCTGCAAGGCGCTCCCCCGGTGGCGCAGCCTCGCTCATCTGTAGAGCTCCATCACGTCCGCCTCCGTCACGTCCGCCGCGGGCGCGAGCAGCGCGACCATGCCGGCTCGCAGTCCGAGCACGACGTCAGCCTCGGCGAGGCTTTCACCCGGATTGTGGCTGACGATCACACGCGTACGACCTGAGGCGGCGCCGATCAAGGGCTCGACGATCTCGCTCGCGGCGGGATCGAGATTCGCGCGCGGCTCGTCGAGCAGCAGCAGCTCCGGGTCGTGCAGGATCGCGCGCGCGATCGCGACGCGCTGAACGGTCCCACGCGAGAGCGTGTGCAGCGGCTCCGCGGCACGCGCGGCGACGCCGACCAGCTCGAGCACCTCCTCGACCCGCTCGCCTGCGACGCCGTGCAGGCGGGCGTGGAAGGCGAGGTTCTCCCTTGCGGTCAGCTCCTTGTAGAGCAGGGGCTCGTGACCGAGCAGCCCGATCCTGCCGCGCAGCGCCCACGCCTGTGCGGGCAGCACGCTGCCAAGCACCTCCGCGTATCCCCCGTGGGGGCGCAGCAACGTCGCGAGCAAACGCAGCAACGTCGTCTTGCCCGCTCCGTTGGAGCCGAGCACCGCAAGCGTCGCACCCGCCTCGAGCGAGAACGACACCTCGCTGAGCGCCTCGCGTTCGCCATAGCGACGGACGACGCCTTCGAGCCTCAGCGCGGGCACCGCTCAGGCGCGCAGGCTCTGCGGCTCGTGCGCACGCTGGGCCGCGGCGATCAGATCGCGCACCGCCTGCGTCTGCCCCGCCTTCAGCAGCGCGACGGGGTCGGGGTCGCCGTTCACGATCCCCTCGAAGAACTCCTTGCGGTCGTTGTAGGTCGGCAGCGTCGCCTTCGCCCAGCCGCGTGCCTCGGCAAGCAGCACCGCGAGCTCCGCGTAGGCGTCGCCGAACATCGCCGCGATCTCGCGCTTCATCCGCTTCGCCAGCGCAGGCGAGGCGCCCGCTGTCGAGATCGCGATCGCGAGCGGCCCGGTGCGCACGATCGCGGGCAGGATGAAGTTGCAGAGCGGCGGCACGTCGACGACGTTGACGAGCATCGCGCGGCGCTCAGCATCGTCGTAGACGGCGATGTTGACGTCGGTGTCTGAGGTGGCGGCGATCGCGATCAGGGCGCCCTGCAGATCGTCTGCGCCCGCGTACTCGCGCCGCTCCCAGGAAATCGAGCCCTCCTGCGCGAGCTGCTGCAGCTCGGGCACCGCCTCGGGGGCGATCAGCGTCACCGCGGTCGCGCAGGCGAGCAGCCCCTCGACCTTCTCCAAGCCGATCTCGCCGCCGCCGACGACGACCGCCCTGCGACCCTCGAGCTTCAGGCAGGCGATGTAGAACGGCGTCTCGAGCATCCCCTCGACGCAGCTCTGGTCGCAGATCCCTCTGCGCAACTGGCAGACGCACTCCTTGCCTGCATAGGCCTGGGCTGGCATAGCTGAAGGTTAGGACCTATCGGCGCCCAAGCGCGCGCCAGCCGATCCGCGCGAGCGCGAGCGCGCCCTCCCGCCACGCCCTGTGACGGTCGGCCTCGCGCGCGGAGCGCAGCCGCGCTGCCGCCCGCGCGGCACGATCCATCTGCCGTCCATACGGACCCCACCAGAGCCCTCGCGCGCGCGGGGGATCCCATGTGATCAGCTTTTCCTGGGCGCAGGCGCGCAGCCCAGCGTGGCCGAGCGTGCGGCCGAGACCCGCGCCCGCGCGCGCCCCCCAAGGGCCGGCGGTCACCATCGGCGCGGGCAGGTGGTCGTTCAGCCAGACCATCCCGGCGTCGAGCTCTCTGGCGATGCGCATGCCGCCATGGCGGTCTGCCGTCCAAACCGAGGCGCCAAGGCCAAGCTCGCCGTCGTTGGCGAGCTTGATCGCCTGCTCGACGGAGTCGACGGGCATCACAGCGAGCACTGGGCCTGCCAGCGGCTCACGCATCAAGCGCATCTCGGGGTTCACGTCAACCACGACTGCGGGCGCATAGAACGCGCCCTCACAGCCCGCAGGCATCTGCGCAAGCGGCCCGCCGCAGAGCAGCCGCGCGCCCTGCGCCTGCGCATCGCCCACCAGCGACTCGACCCACTCGAGCCTGCGCATCGAGGCCAGCGGGCCCACCTGGGTTTTGGGGTCCTGCGGATCGCCGACCTGCATCGCTGCGGCGCCCGCGACAAGCCGCTCGACGAAGCGGCCGTAGACGTCAGCCGCGACGTAGACGCGCTCGACGGCGCCGCGCGCCTGGCCGGCGGCGGCGTTGCCCGCCCACAGCGCTCCCGCGACGGCTCTGCCGATGTCAGCGTCGGCAAGCACGAGCATCGCGTCCTTGCCGCCGAGCTCGAGCGTCACCTCGGTGTTGCGCGCGACGCATTCGCGCGCGACCTCGCGGCCGACCGCGGGCGAGCCCGTGAAGAGCACCTTCCCGACTGGCGCCTGCGCGAGCGCGACCCCCGTGCGAGCGTCGCCGTGCACGACCCTGAAGAGCCCCTCGGGCAGGCCCGCCCTGCGCACGATCCGCGCGATCCGCTCGCCCGCGAGGCAGGCCCTGCTCGCCGGCTTGAAGTTGACGCCGTTGCCCGCAAGCAGCGCACCAGCGATCTGTCCGAGCGGCTGAGCGAGCGGCGCGCTGCCCGCGCCGATCACCGCGACGACCCCGAACGGCTCGTGCTCCACACGCGCCCGCTTCAGCGGCGCGATCGAGCGGTGCACCGGCACGCCGCTTCCCTGCAGCGCACGCACCCCCTCATCTGCAATCCAGATCAGCGCGTCGATCGCAGGCAGCACCTCGAGGCTCGCGACCTCGGCAGCTGGCCTGCCCTGTTCGATCGCGATCGCCTCGACAAGCTCGTCGAGCTCGTCGATCACGGCCTGCGCCATGCGCCGCACGTAGCGCGCCCGATCGACGACACGCAGCAACGCCCACAGCGGCTGCACCTCCTGCGCGGCGGCGACCTCCGCGGCGACCTGCTCTGGCGGCGTGAGCACGACGCTGCCCAGCAGCCTGCCGGTCGTCGGGCTGCGGGCCTCCAGAGCCTCGGGCGGCCCCGCTGCAACCACTACCTGCCTTGCGCTGCTCGCCTCTGCCATCGCCGCGATTATCCCGCTACCGGTTGCCGGCGCGTCTCGCCACCCCGCTGCACTAGCGCCCTACCGGCGGTTGGCGGCGTCTGGCCACCCTGCTGCAGCGCTGCGGGCGCTCGCGCCCAGGGCTTCAGTTTCGGGGGAAGGTTGCCGAGTAGGAGGGTCGAATCTGTATGTGACTCGGAAGTCGTTGCATAAGGCAACCAGCAATGGACGTTGCTGGCATGGAGGACAACAGGAGGGATCCAAGTGAGTAGCAGGATGCGATCGCTTAGCCCTGCGCCCCTTTCGATCGCGGCGATCGCCGCGATCGTCGCGGCGCTCGGCCTCGGTGGGTGTGGTGGCAGCGGCGGGGGCGCCTCGACGGCGTCTGGACCTGCGTCGGCAACGGTGCTCGACGGTAGCGCACCAGACTCCCTGGATCCCCAGGTCGGCATCACGACGACTTCGATGGAGGCGACCTGGAACGTCTACCTTGGCCTCTACACGTATGCGCGCGCAAACGGATCGGCGGGCACGCATCTGATTCCGGCGCTCGCCGCCGAACTGCCGCAGGTCTCCGACAAAGACACGCTCTACACGACGACGCTGCGCAAGGGCCTGCACTTCTCCAACGGCGCCCCTGTGAAGGCGAGCGACTTCACCTACGCGATCGAACGCGCGATCAGGCTCAACTGGGGAGACAAGAGCTTCCTCACAGAACACATCGTCGGCGCCGAAGCCTTCGACGAGCACAAGGCAAGCACGATCTCTGGCATTCAGACCGACGACGGCAGCGGCAAGATCTCGATCAAGCTGACCTCGCCCTATGGCGCCTTCCTCAACGTGCTCGCCTTCCCGGCCGCGGGACTTGTGCCGTCGAACACGCCGATGAAGGCGCAGCCGAACGACCCGCCCCCCGGCGTCGGCCCATACGAGATCGAGCACGTCGTCCCTGGCAAGTCCTTCGAAGAGGCGATCAACCCGCACTGGGCCAAGGAGGCGATCCCGGGCATCCCCACGCCGCAACTCACGATCGACGTGAAGGTCCAGAGCAACGTCGGCACGCAGGCCGACGAAGTCTTCGATGGAGAAGCCGACCTCTACGACTGGAACACGCCGCTGCCTCCAGCCGCGCTCCAGCAGGCCAAGCGCGAAGCAGAAGACCGCTACAGCGTCGAATCGGTGGCCCAGGTCAGCTTCTTCTTCCTCAACGTCTCAAAGCCCCCGTTCAACAACCTGCAGGCGCGCCAGGCAGTCGTCGAGGCACTCAACCGGCCCGCCTACGAGCGCCTCGCCTCCGGCTATCTCAAGCCAGGCTGCTACCTGCTGCCCCCTGGCCTGATCGGCCATCCGAGCTCGCCCTGCCCCTACGGAGACCCGGAATCAACCGGCGACGTCGCGAAGGCAAAGGAGCTCGTGCAGCAGTCGGGTACCGCGGGAGAAGAAGTCACCGTCTGGGGTCCCGCCGAAACCCCTCACCGTGAATTCGTCGACAACTTCGCGCAGATGCTCGACGCGATCGGCTACAAGGCGAAGGAGAAGGTGATCTCGCCATCCACCTACTACGGGGCGGTCACCAACGTGAAAACCGGAGCGCAGGTCGGCTTTGCGGAATACACCCAAGACTTCCCGAACCCAGTTGACTTCTACCAGCTGATCGACGGCGACTTCATCCAGCCCGAAGGCAACCACGACCTCAGCCTCGCGCGCGACCCCGTGATCGACAACGGCGTGAAGGAACTCGCGCAGCTGCCGGCCTCGGAACTGCCGCAGGCGGCCTCGAAGTGGGAAGCGCTCGAGCGGCACGCCGCGCAGCAGGCCTACGTCGCGGTGATCGGCTACCAGGAGGCGCCAAAGCTCACCTCAGAACGGATCGACTTCGGCGGCCTCGTCTTCAGCCCCGTCTACGGGCCGGACTGGACGACCCTGAAGCTGAAGTAGGGCGGGCTTGGACGCGCGCGCGCCCTCACTGTCCGCACCCATTCCGCGCCGGTCGGCTTGGCGGCTGCTGCTCGCCGAGCCGACCGCGATCGGCGCGGGCTGCGTGCTCGTGCTGATCGTCGTGCTCTGCCTGCTTGCGCCCGTCTACGCCAAAGACATCGCACATACGGGGCCCGACGCCACCCACGTCACCGAGACGATCTCGCTCGGCGGACACCCCCATGACGTCGTCTCGCCGACTGGCGTGCCGACCGGTCCCACCTGGCACAGCCGCTTCCTGCTCGGCGCAGACAAAACTGGCCGCGACGTGGCGGTGCGGTTGCTCTATGGCGGGCGCAACTCGCTGGAGATCGCCGCGCTCGCGACGCTGATCACGATGGTCCTGGCGATCGCGCTCGCGCTGCTTGCGGGTTGGTTCGGCGGCTTCCTGGACACGTTGATCTGCCGCCTGATGGACCTGATCTGGTCCTATCCCGTGCTGCTGCTCGGCGTCGCGCTGGGCGTGACCCTCGCGATCGACGGGATCGACCTTGGCTTCGTGACCCTGCACGGCGGCTCGCTGCTGCTGCCGGCGCTGATCATCGGCGTCGTCTACATCCCCTACATGGGCCGTCCCCTGCGTGCCCGCGTGCTCGAGCTGCGTCGCAGCGAGTTCGTCGACGCCGCGCTTCAGCAGGGTTTGAATGGGGGGAGGGTTGCGCTCTCCGAGATCCTGCCGAACCTGACGTCGAACGTGGTCGTCTTCGCGCCGCTGCTGTTGGCGAACGCGATCCTGTTGGAGGCCGGCCTGTCCTTCCTTGGCGCGGGCGTGCAGGCGCCGGCGCCGTCGTGGGGCACGATGATCTCCGAAGGCACCCAGCTCATGCCAGAAGCGATCCACCTCGTGCTCGCGCCGGGCCTGATGCTGCTCGCCGCCGTCGTCGCGGCCAACCTGCTCGGCGACACGCTGCGCGACCTGCTCGACCCGCGCAGCAGGCGTCGGCGCGTACGAGCTTCAGCCCGCGGCCTCACGCTCGCGCCACTCGAGCTGCCGCCGCCCGAAGCCGGGCCGATGCCCCCTGCGGAGCCTGCGCGATGATCCGCTTCGCACTCTGGCGGATCGCCGCGACGGTCGCTGTGCTGTTTGCGATCTCGGTGCTCACCTTCCTGATCTTCCAGGTGATCCCGAATGGGGACCCTGCGGTGCGCCTCGCCGGACGTCTGGCGAACACCCAGGAGATCCATGACGTGCGCCGGCAGTGGGGCTTCGACAAGCCGATCTACGTCCAGTACCTGCGCACGATGGAGCAGATCTTCACCGGCAAAGTCATCTCCTACACGCAGCAGGTCAACGTGCTCGAACAGATCGGCCAGGACCTGCCCGCGACGATCTCGCTGACCGTGGGCGCGGGGCTGATCTGGCTGGTGGTTGGGATCGCGCTCGGCCTTGCCGGCGCGCTGCTTGCGGAAGGCGGCCGTCTGCAGCGCCTGCTCGACCGCCTGCTCGGGGCGCTCGCGATGCTCGGCATCTCGATGCCGTCGTTCCTGCTTGGCGACGTATTGCTCTTCTATCTCGGCTTCAAGCTGCACGTCTTTCCGCTCGGCGGCTACGTGCCGCTCACGCAGGACCCCTGGGCCTGGCTGACGCACATGATCCTGCCCTGGATCTCGCTCTCGATCCTCACGATCGGCTTCTACTCGCGGCTGCTGCGCGCGGGCATCCTCGACACGCTGAGCGAGCCCTACGTGCGCACCGCGCGCGCGAAGGGCCTGAGCGAGCGGCGCGTGCTGATCGCCCACGTGCTGCGTAACAGCCTCGTTCCGATCGTCGCTCTCTGGGGCCTCGACTTCGCCGCCGTGCTCGGCGGCGGCGCGCTGCTGACGGAGACCGTCTTCAACCTTGGCGGGGTCGGGCAGTACGCGGCCGAATCGATCCAGCATCTCGACATCCCGCCGATCCTCGTGATCACGATGCTGACGGCCTTCATCGTCGTCCTCTTCAGCACGATCACCGACGTCGTCCAGGCGCTGCTCGACCCGCGCGTGCGGCTGAGGAGTTGAGGCTCGCCGATGGCTCCCCTGCTCGAGGTTCGCAATCTGCGCGTCGACTTCCAGACCGCGGAGGGTCCGCTGCGCGCGGTCGCGGGTGTGTCCTTCACGGTGCAGCGGGGCGAGGTGCTTGCAGTCGTCGGCGAGTCCGGCTCGGGCAAGTCCGCCACAGCGCTTGCGCTGCTCGGACTCAACGGCGGGCCGGCAACGAGCATCGCGGGCAGCGCCGAGTTCGAGGGCGCCGAGCTGATCGGCGCCCCGCCTGAGCGCCTGCGCCGCGTCAGGGGGGCGCAGATCGCGATGATCTTCCAGGATCCGATGAGCTCGCTGAACCCGGTCCAGCGCATCGGCAACCAGATCGCTGAGCAGATCAGGGCGCACAGGTCGGTGTCGAAGCGAGAGGCGCTCGGACGTGCCGAGGATGCGCTCGCGCGCGCAGGCATGCCCAGGTCAAACGAGCAGATGCGCGCCTACCCGCACGAGCTCTCGGGCGGCATGCGCCAGCGCGCGATGATCGCGATGGCCTTCTCCTGCTCGCCGAGCCTGCTGATCGCCGACGAGCCGACTACCGCGCTCGACGTGACCGTCCAGGCCCAGATCCTCGCCGAGCTCGCGCGGCTGCGCGCGGAGTCGGGCGTCGCAGTACTGCTCGTCACCCACGACCTCGGCGTCGTCGCCGGGCTCGCAGACCGCGTGCTCGTGATGTACGCGGGCGAGGTCGTCGAGCAGGGCACGGTGCAGCAGATCTTCGAGGACCCGCAGCACCCATACACATGGGGACTGCTCGGCTCGATCGCCCGAATCGACGGCCCGCGCCGCGCGCGCCTGCCCTCGATCGCGGGCGCGCCGCCCTCGCCGCTGGACCAGCCGAGCGGCTGCCGCTTCCGCGCGCGCTGTCCGCACGCCTTCGAGCGCTGCGCCGAGCCTGTGCAGTTGCAGGCGAGGGCACGCGCGGCGGGATCTGGCGGGGCTGCCCCGCATGCGTGGGGTCCGCAGGCCTCCGAGCAGCTCGATCGCTGCCTGCTCACGCCGGAGCGCAAGCGCGCGTTGCGCGTCGTCGACGGGGAGATCGGGCTGTGAGCGATACAGCCCAGCCTCTGCTCGAGATCGAACGGCTCACCGTCGAGTTCCATGCGCGTCGCGACCGAGGCCATGTACAACGGACGGTGCGCGCCGTCGATGACGTCTCGCTCACGGTCCACTCCGGCGAGACGCTTGGCATCGTCGGCGAGTCTGGCTGCGGCAAGACGACGCTGATCAGGTGCGCCGCGAAACTGCTCGACGCGAAGAGCGGAAGCGTCAGCTTCGAAGGCACTGACATCACGAGCGCCTCGCGCCGCGGGCTGCGGGATGTGCGCAAGCGCATGCAGCTCGTCTTCCAGGACTCCGAGGCCGCCCTGAATCCACGCAAGCGCGTGCGACAGATCCTCGCCACGCCGTTGCGCCTGCGCGGCGTCGCGCGCGGGCAGCTTGCACACGAGACCCAGACGCTGCTGCAGGAGGTCGGGCTGCGTCCCGAGCATGGGCGACGCTTTCCGCACGAGCTCTCTGGCGGGCAACGTCAGCGCGTCGGCATCGCGCGTGCGCTTGCGTTGCAACCACGGCTGCTGCTGCTCGACGAGCCCGTCTCCGCGCTCGACGTCTCGGTCCGCGCACAGATCGTCAACCTGCTCGCCGACCTGCGCGAGCGCCACCGCCTCAGCTGCGTGTTCGTCGCCCACGACCTCGCGATCGTGCGCCACGTCAGCGACAGGATCGCCGTGATGCACGCAGGCCAGGTCGTCGAGGTCGGAGATGCCGAGCAGGTCTGCAGCGCGCCTGAGCACCCGCGCACGAAGGCGCTGCTTGCCGCGATCCCGCCGCCCGACCCCCTGATCGCACGACAGCAGCTCGCCGCCAACGCCGTCAGCGTCGACGCCAGCGACGGTCGCGACGGTGGCGACGGTGGCGACGGTGGCGACACGCCAGATTGAGCGCCGTAGCTACGATCGTTAGGTGCCAACGCTCGATCAGGAGGAGCTCGGCGAGCAGACCGCTCGGCTGCTGAGCGAGCTCATCCGCCTCAACACGGTCAACCCGCCCGGCGACGAGCGTCCCGCGCAGGAGCTGCTCGCGGAGCTGCTCTCCAGCGCCGGCTTCGAATGCGAGCTGCTCGGCGCCGAGCAGCAGCGGCCGAACCTGATCGCGCGCCTGCGCGGCAGCGCCGACGGGCCGACGCTTGGCCTGCTCGGCCACACCGACACGGTGCTCGCCAACGCCACGGAGTGGACCCACGATCCATGGTCCGGCGATGTCGCCGACGGGTTCCTCTGGGGCAGGGGCGCGCTCGACATGAAGTCGCAGGTCGCGGCCGAGGCGGTCGCGGGCGCCGCGCTCGCGCGTGCGGGCTGGCGACCTGCGCAGGGTGAGCTGCTGATCCTTGCGGTCGTCGACGAGGAGACCGGCGGTGCGCTTGGCGCCCGCTGGCTGACCAGTCAGCACCCCGAGCGGGTGCGCTGCGACATGCTGATCAACGAGGGCGCCGGCCAGGCGTTCTCCTACGGCGGACGCCGGCACTACGGCGTCTGCTGCGCGGAGAAGGGCGTGTTCCGCTTCACCGTCACAACGCGTGGCGTCGCGGCGCACGCCTCGATGCCGCGCCTCGGCGAGAACGCCCTGCTGAAGATGGCGCCACTGCTGCAGCGCCTGCGTGAGCGGACCCCCTCCCATGTGGTCACAGCTGAGGCGGCGGCGCTGCTGCGCGCGCTTGGCGAGCAGCCGCAGGATCCGGCGGGCGCGGTGCAGCGCATGCGCGCCGAGGACCCGCGCCTTGCGGCGATGCTCGAGCCCGTGCTTGGCGTCAGCCTCACGCCGACGAAGATCTCGGCGTCGGAGAAGATCAACGTGATCCCCAGCGCGGCGCAGTTGCAGGTCGACTGCCGCGTGCCTCCGGGGCTGGGCGAGGCGGAGGTGCGCGCGGCGATCGCCGAGGTGCTCGGCGACGAGCGCGAGGACGGCTTCGAGGTGGAGTTCACCGAGCGCATCTCCGGCAACTCCTCTCCGGCGAGCTCGCCGTTGATGGACGCGATCTCGGACTGGATCGCGGAGCACGATCCGGGCGCGAGCGTCGCCCCGACGGTGATGCCGGGCTTCACCGATTCGCGCCACTTCAGGGCCGCCTTTCCAGAATGCGTCGCCTATGGCTTCTTCCCACAACGTCACCAGGAACTGGCCGACGGTTGGTCGTTGATGCACGCCGCCGACGAGCGCATCGATATTCGTGACCTGGGCTTTGCTACGCAAAGCTACTCAGACCTCGCCATACGCCTGCTCGGAAGCGCCTGAAAGGCCTGCAAGGGCTCCCAAAAATCGCCGTCAGGCCTCATACTCAGAGCGGTGACGCCCGCGCCTGCATTGCTCGCCTCGATCGTTTCCGAAATCCAGGAATGGTCCTACCAATGGTCGAGCGTCGTGATGATCCTCTTCTTCGCCGCACTCATCTACCTGATGTGGCGCACGCTGAAAGTGATGCCGCGCGTCAAGCCGCAGCAGATCAAGCCGTCCTCCAACCAGTCGGTCGCATGGAAGGACATCGCCGGCGCCGATGAGGCCAAGGCCGAGCTGCAGGAGATCGTCGAGTTCCTGCGCGACCCCAAGCAGTTCGAGAAGCTTGGCGCCAAGGTGCCCAAGGGCATCCTTCTGCACGGCCCGCCCGGTCCCGGCAAGACCTTGCTGGCCAAGGCCGTCGCGCACGAGTCCGGCGCACAGTTCTTCGCCCAATCGGCTGCCGCTTTCGTGGAGATGTTCGCTGGTCTCGGCGCGGCCCGCATCAGGCGATTGTTCGCGATCGCGCGCAAGCAGGAGCCCGCGATCATCTTCATCGACGAGCTCGACGCCGTCGGCGGTCGCCGCGGCGCCGACTTCTCCGGAGAGAAGGACCAGACGCTCAACCAACTGCTCGTCGAGATGGACGGCTTCGAGACGAGTGGGCGGCTCGTTGTGATCGCTGCATCGAACCTGCTCGACAAGCTCGACCCCGCCCTGCTGCGTCCGGGTCGCTTCGACCGCCAGATCTTTGTCAGCCCGCCCGACGTGAAGGGCAGGAAGGGAGTACTCGGGGTGCACACGCGCGACAAGCCCCTGGGAGACGTGGACCTCGGCTTGGTGGCGGCACAGACGAGCGGCCTAACAGGGGCGGATCTGGCGAACATCTGCAACGAGGCCGCCATCTTCGCGGCGCGGCGCGGCGCCAAGAGCATCACGGGCGCCGACTTCGACAGTGCCTTGGAGCGCGTGATCGCGGGAGTGCAGTCCCATCGGGTCCTAAACGCCCACGAGAAGCGCGTCGTCGCTTTTCACGAGGCAGGGCATGCCCTCTGCGGCGAGCTGCTGCCATCCGTCGACCGTGTGCACCGCATCTCG
>DASXDO010000018.1:0-34695 GCA_036490555.1 Solirubrobacteraceae bacterium
GGGGGGGGGAGGCTATGGCCGCGGCGTGCTCAGTGGGGGGTCCGCCAGGCTCAGTTGGGCCGCAGCTCCTCGGTGTGCGACACCGCCCTGCGCTCCAGCACGCCGTCACTGCCGATCGCGTACGCCCCCATCCGCAACAGCGGCGGCGAGTAGACGTGCAGCGTCACCGCTGGTGCGGCCCCTGCATGGCGGATGCGGTGGATGTCCGCCGGAGAGAAGTGAAAGCTCTCGCCGACCTCGAAGGTGCGATCGCGTGGCGGCGCATCGATCGTCAAGCGCTCCTCGCGCACGCTCCCCTCAATGACCGCGACCGCTCCCGCCGAGACGTCGTGATCGTGGAAGCCCGTGTCGTGATCGGCCATCCAGCAGATCAGCCACGCGGTCACGTGTGCGTCGCTGAGCAGCTCCTCATAGATTCGCTGATCAGGCACGTGCCGGACGCGGTCGCCCCAGACCTCCGGATGCGCCGCGAGCGCCTTGACGAAGCTCCGCAGCTCTGGCTGGCTCAGGTCCCGTCCCTGCGGCCGCGGGATCTCGCTCGCGGCAAGGCTCATCGCGGCAGGGCTCATCGCAGCACCGGAGCCTCGTCTCGTGGCGCAAGCGTGCGCCATGGGCGGCCAAGCGCGAGCTCGGTTGCGCCGCCGACGGCACTCCAGTCGAGTGCGTGTGGCGAGGCCCCGCCGCCGCTGGGATCGACCACAGGGCGATCTGAGCCATACAGCAGCTGGCTCTCGCCGACAAGCGTCCTGATCGACTCCACGGCGCGCAGGTCGTAGGAGGAGCTCTCGTAGAAGGTCAGCGGATCGTCGAGCGGCGCTTGCGGCCCGCCACGGGCGCGGAGCCGCTCGACGTGCAGTGGAGCGAGGCCGGCAAGCATCGCGAAGATCACGCGCAGCGAGGGGTGTGAGCGCCGCCCCGCGGTCGCGAAAGCAAGCCAGGCAGCCTGCATATCGGCGACGTAGCTCGTCATCGCCGGCCACCACAGCGGATCCGACAGGGATGCTCCGCGCGCCCGCGCGCCCGACTGCAGGCCAGGGCCTGGGTGCACGAACAGTGGCGCCTCGTGCTCGCTGAGACGATCGAGCACCCCGGCGAGTCGAGCGAGCGCGTATACGCTCGCCAGGGATCCTGCGGGCAGCGAGACGCCGACGCAGCCGAGCTCGAGCAGCCTGTCGACCTCTCCTGCGTCTAGCCGAGCGATCGAGATCGCTCCCCAGACCCCGAAGGGTGGTCCAAGCGCGAGTGCGCCACGGTGGTAGGCATCGAGCAGCTCTGGCGCATGAGGGTCGTGCAGAGCCTCGATGCCGAGCGGGCTGGACAGGCAGATGAGGGCGCCGTTCACTCCGTCCTCTGTCAGCAGCTCCCTGCGGTGCGACGTCGATTCGGCCTCGACATCGATCACATAGGGTCGCTCGCCGGCGATGTATAGGACGGTGAGGCCCTGCTCGATGCGAACGAATGGCAGCTGCTCGCGTGCCTGGAGCGCCGCCAGCAGCGGCTGAGTCCAGACGTGCTGGTGGACGTCGATCTTGGCGGCTGGGCCTGGATGTCCTTGGGGTTGAGAATCGAGCATGGAATAAACTCTAGCAAAATCTATCGACTTTATGAGGAATATCTGAAGCGAGCTCCGCTGCTGCCCGCAAGAGCTCGTGAAGGGAGCTCCGAGGCTGCTGTGAGAGCTCGTGAAGAGGGCTCCGAGGCTGCTGTGAGGGCTCGAGTAGCATGGGTCCGTGCCGTCACGCCTCCACTTCACCGACTCGGATGAGGCAAACAAGCTGATCGCCTCCGATCCGATGGCGCTGCTCGTCGGGTTCGTGCTGGATCAGCAGGTCACGATCGGCAAGGCGTTCTCCGGTCCGCTCGCGATCGAGCAGCGCGTTGGCAGTCTTGACGCAGCTGTGCTCGCCGAAGCGGACCTCGATGCGGTGTTCCGCGAGAAGCCGGCGATCCATCGCTTCCCAGGGAACATGGCCAAGCGCGTGCACGCGCTTGCCGAGCATGTTCGCGACGAGTATGGCGGCGATGCGGCCCAGGTCTGGAAGGGCGCCCGCGACGCCGATGCCCTGCGTGCGAACCTCGAAGCGCTGCCAGGCTTCGGGGAGATGAAGGTTGGCTCGCTCGCCGCGGTCCTTGCAAATCGCTTCGGCGTGAAGAAGGCCGCGCCGCTCGCGCCGGATCACATGACGCTTGGCGACGTGGACTCCGCGGACGCCCTGGCCGAGTACCAGGCGCAGAAGCGCGAGCGTAAGGCGCAGCTGAGGAAGCAGGCTGCGGACGGCTAGCGCGTCGCGGCCCATGATCTACTTTCACCACCCCACGGGCCTCGGGCACGATCCGCGTCTGCGGATGCCTGGGCATCCCGAGGAGCCTGGGCGCCTCGAAGCGATCGAGCGGCGACTCGAGGCGGCGGGTTGGCTTGGATGGGAGCGGCGCGTTGCGCCTGCCGCGCAGCAGGAGTTGCTCGAACTGGTCCACAGCCGCGACCACGTCAAGCGGATCGAAGCGCTCGCGCACGCGGGTGGCGGCGCGATCGAAGCTGACACGTTCGTGCTCGGCGAGCCCTCCTGGGAGGCCGCTCTGCACGCCGCCGGCGCGGCGTGCGCGATGGTCAGGGCACTGATGGCAGGGGAGGCGAGTCGCGGCTTCTGCGGCGTGCGACCGCCAGGCCATCACGCCGAGCCCGAGACCGCGATGGGCTTCTGCCTCTTCAACAACGTCGCGATCGCGGCAGAGCTCGCGCTGCGTGAGCTCGGCGCAGGGCGCGTGCTCATCCTCGACTGGGATGTGCACCATGGCAACGGCACGGCAGAGACGTTCCGCCGTCGCGACGACGTCCTCTACGTGAGCATCCATCAGGCTGGCATCTATCCAGGTACCGGAGCTCTGGAGGACGTCGGCTCTGGTCCAGGCAGCGGCTACACGATCAACCTGCCAGTGCCCGGCGGCTCGGAGGAGGGGCTCTGGCTCTCGCTGCTCGAGCACGTCGCGCTGCCCGCGGCGCTCGCCTTCGGCCCCGACCTCGTGCTCATCTCGGCCGGCTTCGATGCCCATCGCGATGACCCGCTCGGGGGCTGCCGCCTCGAGGCCGCCTCCTTCGCCGAGATGGCCCGCCAGGTGCGCGTGCTCGCCGATCGTCTGCAGGTCCCGATCGGCGCGGTGCTCGAGGGCGGCTACGCGCCCGCGGCGCTCGCCGAGTCGGTGCAGGAGACCATGAGCGCGCTTGTGGACGCACAGCCACCGTGTTCTGTCGCGCCGCAGGCGCCGCTGGTCGAACGCGCGATTGCGCAGCTTGCGCCTCACTGGCCGCTGTAGCTCGCGATCGTCGAGCTGTTTCGACTCGAGTTGCTTCGGCTCGAGTTGCTTCGGCTCGAGTTGCTTCGGCTCGAGCTGTTTCGACTTGAGCTGTTTCGACTTGAGCTGCTTCGGCTCGAGTTGCTTCGACTCTGGCTGCTTCGACTAGATACGCGCGCTCGTGTGCACGACGACGTCGCCTATGTCCTGCAGCGCCTTGCGCAACTCGTCCTCGAGCTCGCTGGCGAGCTGATGGGCGTCAACCAGCGAGGTCGTCGCATTCACGTCGAGCGTGAGGAAGATGACGCGTCCGGTGTCGGTGCAAAGCAGCTTCGCCTGGCGCGGCATGCTGCCGGTGTTCTCCAGCACGATCCGCTCGACCTCTCGCACTTCCTCGAGCTCGCGATCGCTGTCGGCGGTGCGCGCCTGCAAGGGGCGCTCCAGCGGCTCGAGGTGCGTCTGGACCTCGTCCACCCCGGGTCGAGCTGCGATTGCGCGCTCCACATTTGCTGCGACCTCGAGCGCTTGCGTGAGCTCGAGGTCGTCCGGAAACTTCAGATGCAGAGAGACGCTCGCCTTGTCCCCCTGCTGGTAGATCGTGATGTCGTGGACTTCCCTGACCAGCGGCTCTGAGAGCGCGACCTCGAGCACGTGATCGCGCAGGTCGAGGCCGCTGCGCCGCGGCTCGACGTGCACAACGACGTCGCTGCCTGGCAGCGCACCGTGGATCGCCTTCTCGACGAGGTCCGCGGCCTGGTGGCCCTCGATCACCGCCTGTCCTGGTGGCACGGCCGCGACGACGTCGGCGAAGTAGCGCCCCGCTGACTCACGCAGGCGCAAACGCACCAGCTCGATATCCGGTTCGAGGTGCGCAAGTGCGCGCTCGGCGGCTTCGCGTGCATCCTCGGGGGTACGGTCCATCAGCACGTTCGCGTTCTCGGCGATCAGGCGTGCCGCGGCCGCAAGGATGATCGCCGCGATCACGAGCGCCGCGATCGCATCTGCCTGCGCAAAGCCTGCGCGCACGATCAACAGGCCGATCAGCACGGCCGCCGAGCCTGCCATGTCGCCTGCGAAGTGCAACGCATTGGAGCGCAGCGCAGGGCTGTTGTAGCGCCTCGCCGTGCGCAGCGAGACGACGGTGCGCGTCAGGTCGACGGCAAGCGCGATCGCGATCACGACGAACACGAACCAGCGTGTTTCGGGTACGCCGTGGGGCGCGATCAGATCCCTGATCGCCTCGACGGCCACGATCACGCCGCCCGCGATCAGGATGCCCGCCTCGCCGAGCGCGCCAAGGTTCTCGGCGCGCCCATGCCCATATGGGTGCTCAGGGTCAGCCGGCTGGCGACCGAGCCGCACGGCGAAGAACGTCAACGTAGCCGCGAGCACGTCGCCGCTTGACTCAATGCCCGCGGAGATGAGCGCGAGGCTGCCAGCGGCGAGACCGACCCCGAGCTTCAACGCGACGAGCAGGCTCGCAGCGGCGATCGACGCAAGCGTTGTGCGTCGCTGCTCTGCTGCCTGCTCGCTGCTACCGGCCCGCGCCATCGGCAGAGACTAGAAGTGATGGCCCCCGTCTGGTCCCGTGAGTGCAGCGGGAGAGCGGCGTGGTGCCCCTGCGGGTCCACGGGCGGTTGGGGAGGGGGACTCGGCCGGGAAGGATTTGCGCGGAGGCGGAGTCTTCAAGTACAGCGGCGCGCAGATCGGGTGCCGCCTCAGACCCCGCCACCCCAGGAGCGAAACGAATGCGCCATCCATTGAAGTTGTCTCTGCCAGCGATCGCCACGGCGCTGCTGCTCGCCGCATGCGGCTCAGGCGGCGGCTACGCAGGTGGCAAAACGGGTGGCTCGGCTGGCGGCGCGAAATCGACCGCGCAGACGGGCGGCAGTTCGGGCACGGTCGTGAAGACAGGCTCGAGCGCTGCGCTTGGCACGATCCTCGTCGACAGCCAGGGCATGACGCTCTACCACCTCAGTGGCGAGGGCGCAGGCAAATTCATCTGCACGACCTCCGCCTGCCTTGGCGCCTGGCATCCGCTCACGGTGTCGGCGGGCAGTACGCCCAAGGGCACAGTGAGCTCGCTCGGGACCGTCAAGCGTCCCGAAGGCACGACACAGGTCACATACAAGGGCTCGCCGCTCTACACCTTCGCGCAGGACAGCGAGCCTGGCGAAACCAACGGCGAGGGGATCAAGGACGTCGGCACATGGACCGCCGTCACGACGAGCGGTGGAAGCTCCGCATCGACCGGTGGATCTTCCGCCGCTTCCTCTGGCGAAGAAAGCGCCTACTCCTACGGCGAAGAAGGCGGATACAAATACTGAGGCCAGCCGGGAAGGATCTTGGCACCCAGGTGTCTTTAGAGGATGACGGCCGGGATGCCGTGCCACGCACGGCGCCGGCGGTTTCACATCGAGTCCAGCACGAGAAAGGTGGGTTCACGATGAGGCTGCGCATGCTTTTCGGTCTTGTCTTCGCGGGTTTCCTCGGAACGGCTGCTGCGGGGCTTCCTGCGCTTGCAGCCAGCTCCTCCAACATGGAACTCGAAGTTAACCAGAGCTGCTACATAGCCAATTGGCCGTGCTGGATCAAACCGGGCGGGAACCTGAAAGCGGTGCCTCCGCTCAAGGTGTCTGTTTCGGCTGGCAGCGAAATCAAGTTCGTCGATAAAGACCCGGAAGTAATGACGGCGGTGGTGTGGGCAGGATCGGAACCCACCTGCACCGGTGTGCCTGCAACTGCTGCGGCTGCCGCAACCGGCTGGGAAGGCACGTGCAAGTTCGAAACGGCGGGGACCTACAAGTTCGAAAGCGTGAACCTTTGGCCTGAATACAACAAATACGAAGTCGTCGTCGAAGGCGCCGGTGGCGGCACGACCACGACCTCGACAACGACGACGATGAGCATGACAACGACGGCGACGATGCCAGGCGAAGGCAATGCGCCCGTCGAAAAACAGACCAGGAAATCGACTGACTCGTTGAGCGGGGGTTCGCTACGGTTGTCCGCGCACCAGCGGGGCAGTCACATACGCGGGTCGTTGCAGGTGGCCGAAGGCGACTCCAAGCTCATTGTCGAAGCATTCGCCGCGAAGGCGCAGTTGGGGGCGGGCGGCCATCAGGGCCAGGCGCGCGTCGCGCGACTGAGTAAGTCGCTGCCCTACGGCGGACGTGAATCTTTCTCGCTGGCACTCGACGCCAATGCGCTGCGGGCGCTGCACAAGCATGGACACCTCACCTTGACGGTGAAGTTGCAGCTGAGCGGCCCTGGAGGCGTGGGCTCGAAGCGCACCGTCACAGTGGTAGTGCACAAGTCCTGAAGGTCCGGCCCGAAGAAGTCTGAAGCGGCCCGAAGAAGTCTTAAGCGCGGCCGGAAGAAGTCTGAAATCCAGCGGGAAGGATTCCGGCGCGCGGACGTCTTTAGGGTTGGACGGCGCGGGGTTACGGCTGTGCGATGCATGGCACCCGGCGATCGCATATCGATGCTCAGCACGAGAAAGGTGGGTCAGGATGAGGTCGCGCATGCTTTTGGGTCTTGTCGTCGCGAGTTGCCTCGGAGTGGCGATCGCAGGGCTTCCTGCGTTTGCTGCCGGCTCCTCCGAAGTGAAGCTCGAAGTCAACCAGGACTGCTACATAGCAAACTGGCCGTGCTGGCTTGAAGCAGGCGCGAACGCGAACGTCCCCCCCTCGCTCAAAGTGTCGATTCCCGTTGGCGGTGAAGTCAAGTTCATCGACCACGACGCGAGCGCTGGAGCGACGGCGGTCGTGTGGACAGGCTCGGCGCCTGACTGCGAACCCGCTGTGCCTACCACCGCTGGGGCTGCCAAGACCAATTGGGAAGGCGCGTGCAAATTCGAACAAGAAGGGACCTACAAGTTCGAAAGCGCGAACCTCTTCAACGACGGAGCCAGTAACTACACCAAATACGAAGTCATCGTAGGAAGCGCCACCACCACAACCACCACCTCCACGTCGACGACGTCGACCACGTCGACGAAATCCACCTCGAGCACGACCTCGACGACGAAATCGTCGAGCACGAGCACCACGAATACCTCGAGTACGCAGACAAGCATGACGCCGTCGACGAGCACGAGCTCCACCCAGACGGCGAACGCTGCGTCCACGACTTCGCAGACGACAACGGCCTCTGCGACGAGTACTGGCCAGGGCAAAGCCGGTGGCGGTCAGGCGACTGCGCATGACTCGCTCAGCGGTGGATCGCTGAAGCTCGCAAAGAGCCAACATGCCACGAGCGTGAGCGGCACTGTCAACGTCGCTCAGGCAGGCTCGCGGCTTGAAGTCGAGCTCTTCGCGCCTGGTGCCCCGATTGCCACGGGCTCACATGTGAGCAAGGTGCTCGTCGGGCGTCTCGTCAAGTCGAAGCTGTCAGCGGGCCGCTTCACGTTCAAGGTCGCCCTCAATGGCAAGGCCAAGCAGGCGCTGGCGCGCCATGGGCACCTGTCATTGAGTGTCAAGGTGCTCCTTGCGCCGTCGCATGGCAAGGGTCAGACGCGAACGCTCGCGGTCACGCTGCACTGATGAGCGAAGTGCCCTGGCATAGGGCAACGTCTCACAATGGTGGGAAGCGCAATGGCGACATTCACGGGTCGCTGCGACGCCGCATCATGTTGGAAATCGCCGAGCACTCGGTGTCCGCCCGCGGGCGGGCCCGGGTGCTGCGGGCGTTGCAGATCGCACTTGGGGTCTTCTGGCTCCTGGACAGTGCACTGCAGCTCCAGCCACATATGTTCCACAAGTCGTTTGTCACTCATGTGATCGAGCCGAACAGGGCCGGCCAGCCGGGGATCGTCGCGCAGCCGATCGCATGGGCAAGCAATCTGATTACTCCACGCATCGTGGTCTTCACTGCGCTTGCCGCAACGCTGCAGGCGCTGGTCGGACTTGGCCTTCTCTACAGACCGACCGTCAAGCCCGCGTTGCTCGTGTCGTTTGCCTGGGTGTTGGGAGTCTGGTGGCTGGGAGAGGGCTTTGGCATGCTGCTGACTGGCAAAGCCTCGGCGCTGACCGGTGCCCCGGGCGCTGTGCTGCTCTATGGGATCGTCGGCATGATCGTCTGGCCTGACGATAGCGGTCGGATGCGTGTCCGTCGCCGTCGTGCGGGAAGTGGTGGATCCTCCTACGCCGCAGATCGCGCAGATGCTGGGTATGGCGGTCTTCTTGGACCTTGGGGAGTGAGGGGCGCATGGGCCGCGCTGTGGCTGCTCGCGGCGGCGCTGTGGTTGATGCCGGCCAATCGCGACGCGGATGCGACGCGCAGGGCGATCGCGAAAGCGCCCAGCGGCACGCATTGGCTGTCCAGCCTGCAGCACAGTGCCGCGAGCGCCACAGTGGGCCATGGCGCGACGATCGCGATCGCGATCGCTGCCATCTCCTGTGCGATCGCAAGCGCAGTGCTCATCGACTGGCACGCGCGTCCGTTCCTTTTGCTTTCCTGCCTCATCTCGCTTGTCTACTGGATATTCGGGCAGGGGCTGGGTGGCCTCTTCACCGGCTCTGCGACCAATCTCGGCGCGGGCCCGCTCTTTTTGCTGCTCGCAGCCGCGATGTACCTGTTACTCGAACCGCCTGTGCATAGATCTTCTTCACAGAGTGGGAAGGATCCCGCCTCGCTGGGGTCTAGATGGGTGATCGCTGGTATCGACGGCGGTCAGACCCCGACCAACGGAGGAACAATGAAGGCATCACACATATCGCGCCCGTTGCTGGTCGCCGCCGTCACAGTATTCGCGGCATTCGCTGCGCTTGGCGTCGATTCGCTGGCTGTGGCAAGCAGCTCGAACGCCCCGCACGCGACCGCGAGCGCTTCCACAGCGACGGTCTCGGCGAGGCACACGTCGCTTGGGACGATCCTCGTCGGCGCGGGCGGGCGCACTTTGTACCTGTTCGAGGCTGACAAGAAAGGCCACTCCGCCTGCACTGGCTCCTGCGCGAAAGCGTGGCCGCCGTTGATGACGAGCGGCAAGCCCAAAGCCTCTGGCTCGGTGAAGGCGTCGCTGCTCGGCGAGATCTCCCGCCCAGGCGGGAAGCAGGTCACCTACGCTGGACACCCGCTCTACTACTTCATCGATGACTCAAAAGCAGGCCAGACCAACGGCGAGGGCAGCGATGCCTTTGGCGCCGAGTGGGATGTCGTCTCAACGTCTGGCAAAGGCATCGACAAGGGCTGAGGCCTCGTCTTCCTGAGGGAGGGGCAGTCACCGTCATGCGGGGGCCGGGCTGGATCAGGGCCAGTCCGGCCCCGCAGGCGCAGGTGGGCAGAGGTCCATCGGTAACCTTCTCGTTGACAATCTGACTCTTGGCCACTTGTGTGCATGCCCTCGGTTTGACCGCCGCGTCTCATGCCGCCGCCCAGGTCGAAGCGGTTCGCGATGACCCGGCGGCGCGGCTTGCGCTGATCGAAAGGACCTATGACGGCTCCGTCGGCCTCACGCCGTGGAGCCTCGCTCCGCGGCATCTGCGCTTTCGTCGAGCAGCGCTCTCGTTCATGCGCTGGCAGCTTGCGCGTGGCGTGCTTGCGCCAATCGATTCGCAGCCGCCAGGCAGTCCCTGGTGGAGGGCGGTAAACGAGCGGCTGCTGCGCGACGGCTGCGAGGCGGTCGCATGCAGCGCTGGATTGGGCGGGCGCTCCTCGTCGCATGCGATCAGGCTGTGGACGGCCTTCATCGCAAGACCGACGGCTCGCAGCTGGTACCTCGCGCACAATGCGAGCATCGTCGCCGCGTATCTTGAGCATCGCGACCTCGCCTCGACGGAAGGCCCTGTCGAGCGATTCTTCTTCGACGTCGTGCTCGTACGCGTGCTCTATGCGCATGCGCTCGTCGCGTCGCCGCGACTCTCGCTTGGCTGGTTTGCGCCGCTTGGCGGCCTGCTTGGCGATCCGCGCCTTGGCATGGCTGGCGCGTTCCTCTCGCTGCGCCACATCCTTCCTGATCGCTATCCCGCCCCTGGCGACGTCGAGGCGTACCTAGAGGCGGAGCACAGCCTCGGGCGTCTGCTCGACTACGCGGTGATCGCGCCGCGACTGCAGCCGCTTTACGAGTGGTCTGCGGCTGAGCTTGGCGAGCCAGGGTTGCTGAGCTTGATCGCCGATGGTCGCCCTGCCTATGCCTCGCCTCCTGCAGACCTGCGCGCCTGGCGCCCGATGCACGCGCCGCTGCCGCTACGCATGCTGCAGCTTGCGATCTCGCCGCACTGACAGCGGTGGTCGCGATCGCGGAAGTGGTTGCGGCGATTGACACTGCGGCGATCGACACTGCGGCGATTGCCGCGATCGCGCCGTCCTGTGGGCTTTAGGAGCCCTGGACGCCCTCCAACGAGTCGGCGAGTGACGCGCACATCGCCTCTGGTGCGCTCGAGCGACGCAGCGTCAGCCGCAGCTGCACAAAGGCGATGCAGCCAAGCACCGCTGGCACACCGAGCTGGAAGGCCCGATATGCCAGCACGCCTGCAACGGCGTGCGAGAGCGGCGTTCCATAGAGGACCATCGCGCCGATCAGGCCGCCATCGGTGCCACCGATGCCGCCAGGCAACGGGATCAGGCCACCCAACTGGCCGACTATGTAGGCGAAGATGAGCGGGCCGAGCGCGGGGACGCCGCCGAACGTCGCAAACGCTGCGATGAATGCTGCGATATCGAAGAAGAGATAGCCAAAGGCACCGCCGATCAGGCTGATGCGCGCTGAGCGCAGCATCTGCCAGCTGTCGAACAGGCCATCAGAGAGCGAGCGTGCGGCCGTGTCGATCGCGCGCCGCAGGCGTCCATGTCCTTCGCCGCTTCGCACTCTGCCCAGCATGTGTGGCAACAGGAAGGCGAGCACGATCGTCGCCCAAGCCAGCCCGGTGAACGTCGCGGTCGCGGCGACTGGCACATCGCCTGAGAACACTCCAGCCAGAAGCAGCGGCCCTAGCACCGCAGCACAGATGAAGTTGGGCACGCTCGTGATCACGAAGAAAGCCACGCTGCGCCTTGCGATGTGATCTGTACGCATCCCGCCTTGATGCAGCGCCCAAGCGCCCAGCGCAAGACCGCCGGCGCCGCCGGTGGGCACGAGCACGTTCGCTGCCTGCTCTGCCATGCCCAGCTGGTAGCTGAAGCGCCAGCGCAGGCGGCGACCGAACACCTCGCGGAAGGCGACCACGTTCGAGATGCAGGAGCCAAGCTTGAAGACGCCGATCAGTACCAGCCAGAGCGCGTCCGCGTGGCTGAAGCGCTCCCGCAAAGTGCCAAGGCCTGGCAGTGAGCTGACAGCGAAGGCCACGAGCCCAAGCAGCACTGCGAGCTCGATCAGCCGTCGCCAGATGTGGCGTGGGGTTAGCTCTGCCAGGCGATTCGCATCGCGATCGGCATCGGAGCGCTCGTCCGCGGTCGCTGACATCGTGACCCTGACGCTAACACTCTTTAGCTGGCGATTAAACTCGAGAATGGCGCCCTGCCTAGGCATAGCGTCCCGAAAGCTGTCGGAAGCCGGAAAGCTTTCGGAAAATGCAAGGAAAGCCGTCGAAAAATGCGGGCAGAGACGCCGTTGTCGGCTGTCGGTGCGACATCTCGCCGCGCCGACCGCTACCTTCCGCACGCATGTCTGCGCGGGCGATGAGGACGATCTGGCGTGAGGAGGGCGTGCGCGGCTGCGTCCGCAAGGCCTCCGCAGCGGCGCGCATGAGCGCACCGCTGTTGATCAAGCGGCGTCGCACTGCGGCTGGCACGGGCGCCTACTTCGATCTCGTCACCGACGACAGCAGGCGCTTCTATGGCGACAACTTCCACTTCGGCTACTTCCCTGCCGGCGGCGAGACACTCGCTGAAGCGCACGATGCGCACACCGATCTCGTCGCTACGCTCGCGGACCTCCAGGAGGGCCAGCGCGTGCTTGACATCGGCTGCGGGCTTGGTGCACCGGCGGTGCGCATGGCGAAGCACTATCGCTGCGAGCTCACGGGCATCAACATCAGCAGAGAGCAGATACGCCAGGGGCGCGAGATGATCGCTGAGGCGGGCATGGACGATCTCGTACGGATCGAGTACGGCGACGCACGCAAGCTGCCTTTCGCCGATGGCTCCTTCGACGCGATCGTCTGCGTCGAGGTCGCAGGGGACATCTGCGTCACCGAGGCGGACAAGCAGACGCTCGTTGGCGAGATGTTCCGGGTGCTGCGGCCAGGTGGCCGCGTCGGGTTTTCTGACCTTGCGCTGCACAGTCCCCCGTCGCGGGCCGATCGCGGCGTGCTGCGCTCCGTCTTCTATGACGATGGCTCCAGCCTCGTGACCGACTGGCCTGCGGTCTTTTCGGAGCAGGGCTTCGCTGTCAGCGAGCACCGCTGCATCATCGGCGAGACGATGCCCACCTGGGAGCATGTGCGCAGCATCTACGCTGACGATGACGGCGAGCTCGCCCAACGCTATGGCAAGGCGATCGCACGCCGCGTCTGCGGCCAGATCGAGCGGCTGCCAGAGGTGCTTCACCGGCTTGGGACGTTTCCTGTGCTTGCCGCAAGCAAGCCCTTGGAGGTGGGCGTGCCCACCCCAGGCATCCTCGAGGCGGTCGACGGCGACGACCTCGCCGCTGAGCTGACGGAGGCCCTCCTCGCTCAGCCTGAGACGCTCGTCGGCGACGCTGACACGCTCATTCCAGAGGCGTAGGCTGAGACGATGCGCACGGATCGCCTCACAACACGCATCTCGATCGCCCTTGGCGACGCGGGCCTCAAGACGGTTGGCAAGCTGAATGTGCCGCTCTACAGGGCTACAAGGGGCAGGCTGGGCGGCAAGGTCGGTGGCTCGCCGGTGCTCCTGCTCAGCACGACGGGCAGGCGCTCTGGCCAGCGCCGCACCGCCCCTGTGGTCTACATGAGAGACGGCGAGCGCTACGTCGTGATCGGCTCTAATGCGGGCAACGAACGCACACCTGCCTGGTCGCTGAACCTACAGGCCAACCCCAACGCGGAAGTCGAGCTTGGTGGCCGGTCGCAGGCGGTTTTCGCACGCGTCGCCGAGGGCGACGAGCGCGCTGACCTCTGGCGCAGGATCAACGAGCGCTACAGGGGCTTCGACGACTACGACGCTCGCACGAAGCGAGACATCGCGGTCTTCGTGCTCGAGCGGAAGTAGTTCGGCTGCGGCACGCGGGTCACCTGGCGATTTGTTCAGCTGCCGGCGAGCGGGCCGGCAGCGCGGTGCTTTGGGTCTACGGCGTGGATTTGAGAGCTTCGCGAGGATGAGGGTCGGCAGCGGACCGTGCTGTCGCTTTGAGACTGACTGCGAGTCTCAGACGAGCTTGCGAGCCCTAACCGCTGTGCCATAGGCGCAGATCTCCGTCCAGGTAGCGCCGAGCTCGGAGGTGTCGAAGCGAAAGGCGATCACCGCGTTCGCGCCCTTCTCCTCGGCCGATTCGATCAGCCGCTCCTGGGCGTGGACCCTGCCTTCAGCAAGCATCTTCGTCATGCCCTTCAGCTCGCCGCCGATCAGCGACTTCAGGGACGCGCCGAACTGTGAGCCGATGTTGCGCGCCCTCACGGTGAGCCCGAAGACCTCGCCGAAGACCTCTTCCACCTCATAGCCAGGCAGGTCGTTCATCGTCGTGATGATCATCGCCGCTCCTTCCCGAGCTCGGCGATGCCCGAGCTCAGCTGTCTGATCTGCGTTTCGAGACGAGGAAGTCGCGATTCTGGTCGCGCTCGCCCTTGATCTGGATCGCGATGTAGATGACGAGCGCATTTACGACGACGCCGATCCCGCCGAAGGTCATGATGAGACCGAAGGTCTTGGTAAATGCTGTGCTCACCGCGAGTGCCATCTGCTGGGTCTCCTGGGTCTGAGGCCGTTTCGCCGCGAAGCCTACCACCGTGGCGCCCCTGCCTGCGCGCTTGTCGTAGCCTTAGGGAGCCGCTTGCAGCGCCGCATGACATGGAGAGGTGCCGGAGCGGTTGAACGGGCGCGACTGGAAATCGCGTAACGGGGGTTGACCTCGTTCGAGGGTTCGAATCCCTCCCTCTCCGTCGTTTGCTCGATGCTCGAACCCTCAACCGCAGAGTTCGAGCTTCGTCCCTGGCTCCCCGTCTCACGCGCAACCCTCGCCCCGCGTCTTCACACGGACTGCCGTGTGAAGACTGGCGCGAGTTTGGCGCGAGAACAGGTACCGGTTTGAGGATTGAGGCGATCGTCGGTGATCGCGTCTACCCCTCGCTCTCCCGGCTGTCTGCGTGGGCGCTTCCCCGTTGCTCGATGGCGTGCTCCACGTATTTGAGTAGGTCGGGTGCGATCCGGTCGAGTTTCCGGTGGTCGTACCAGGCTGTGACGCCGAGCCCGACGAGCGCCCAGAAGAGGAGCTCGCAGGCAACGATGACGAGTGAGTGGGTGAGCCCGGCGTCGCCTTGGGCGCCGAAGTACAGAATTGCGCGGGTGCCGGTGAGGACTTGGCGCAGTGGCTCGACGTGCCCGACGATGTTGAAGATCCCTGGCAGTGCTTGGATGGGGATGGTGCCCCCGGAGGACGCGAGTGAGAGATAGATCAGCAGGATCATCGCGAGCAGCTGACCGATCGACCCGAACGCGGCGAGCAGCGCGAGTGTGCCGGTCGCGATCATCAGCGACGCGAGTGCGCACAGCAGCCAGAGCAGCCAGATGTGCGGGGCGTACATTCCGAGCGCGCCGACCGCGATCAGTAGCAGGATGCCGGTGAGAATCGGCGCTGCGAGCACCGCAATACCCCACTTCGTCAGGAAGGTCTGCCTTCGGTTGATTGCTACCGGCCGGTTCTGTTTCCAGTGTGGTCCGAGCTCGGTGGTGGAGTAGCCGAGTGCGGCGTCGATCGAGGAGTTGATCAGCGTCGCGCCGATGAATCCGGAGAGGATCGACAGCAGCGCGATGTAGAACGCCGACAGGCCCACCGCGGAATGATCGGGCAGCGTGCGGTAGCTCACGGTACTCAGCGTTACCGGGTTGGTGAGCCGACCAGCGAGAACTGGGTTGTTCTTTGCCGCGGGGGTGGCGAGCGTCGAGAGCTGGCTTCCGACTTGCGGGGAGATCTTCGCGATCGCGGGAGTGATCACCCCGGCCGCGAGGTTGACGCCGAGCGACCCCAAGCGCAGGTTCTCCTCGAGGTCGATAGTGGCCTGGGCCGGCGGCGGGCTGCCCGGTGTGCTGCGGCCTGCGGCGAGCAGGACAGAGCGGCTGAGCGTCGCGGGAATCACGAGGGTCGCGTACGCACCGGCCTTGTTCATCGTCGTCTGTGCTCGCGCGAGGCTCGCGGACTCGAGCTTCAAATGGCCTGTGATCTCCGTAGAGCGCTCGAGCGCGGCAGTGATGCTCGCGCCGACGTTCACGTCGTGGCCACCGATACTTGCGCCGCTGTCCTCGTTGACCACTATCACGGGCAGCGCGTGCAGATGCCCGGTCGGGTTGATCACCGAGCCGATGTAGATCACCGACACGAGCGAGATGAACAACGAGGCGATGATGAGCGGAACGATCCAGATCTTCCTTGTTTGCAATAGCTGCCTGGCGCGTAGTGAGCCTGGCTCCACAGGTGATGTGCGGCGTGGATTGGGCATTGTGTGTTCCCCCCTATCCCAGGTAGCTCTGCAGCCAGTCGAAGATACGCGCGTCTCGCACGGCGACGCCCATCGGCTCGCAGTGCCTGCCGGCGCCCTCGGCGGCTGTGAAGCTGACGAGCTTCTTCTCGCCCGGCAGCCGGTCATACAGTTCCTGCGGCTGACCGGGGAAGAACTGCTCGTCCTCTGGGTCGGTGATCAACAGTGGCGTGGTGATGTCCTGCACTTCGTCTGCGAGCTTGTATTGCGCGACCGCCTTGTACAGGTCGTAGCGTGAGCCGCTGGCGATCCCGTACGGCCGCCCACGGAACTCGAGCGTCGCGCTCACTGCCGGAGAGGCTTCTTCAGCATGGCGCATGTGCTCGTCGAAGGCCGCCTTTTGGCCGGTCTCGAGCAGCTCGCGCAGCCCTGATGGCAGCGGCTCAAGCCACGAGCGCGAGACGTCGACCGCGCCGCCATCAGCCACCGCAGCAGCGAGGCGATGCTCGAAGCAGACCGCCCGCGGCACCCAGAAGCCCGCCTGGCTGACACCGATCACAGCGATCCGCTCACGCTGGACATCGCTGCGGGCGAGCACCACGTCTAGCACCGGGGTGAGCACGGCCTCCCAGTCGTGGCGAAACGCAATGTCCTGCTCGTAGAGCGCGTACTGCTGGCCTGGTCCGTCAAAGGTCATCCAGTGATAGCCGCGTTCCCCGGCGGCAGCGCCGCCGTGCCCCCACATCGCCGAGGTCACCCCGTCGCTGCCGTTGTTCATGATCACGAGCGGCCTCGGCTCGCCGACCTCGGCGTCCGGTGCGCGGAAGAAGTAACCACGCAGGGTGGTGTGCCCATAGGGGATCTCGATCCGCTCCCCCGGCACAGGCGAGAGATCGACGATGTGCTCCCAGCACTCGCGCTGGCGACGCCATGTGGCGAGCTCGCGCTGCGCCCCGAAGTCGCTCGCCTTCGCTGTGCAGTAAAGGGCGGTCGCGTAGTAGCTCGCCGCACGTCGGTAGAACGACAGCGCACTGACCGTACGGCCGGCGTGACGGGCCGTCTCACCCGCACCCCACGTGCCGTCGCCCGTGGCGCTCCACTCGCGAATCCAGCCGTCGGCGTCGCCGTCGGCGATGCGTTCGGCCGTCGCGAGCACCTCGCCGACATCAGCGGCCTGCCGGTAGGTGGCGCCGAGGGCGATCTCGAGCCCGAACTGAAAGTCGTCGTCCGTGAACCAGCGCATCTCAGACCTCCTCGCCCTGCGTGATGACGGACATCTGCTTGATCCCCCACATCACCAACCCGATCGGCACTACCCAGTTCAGCACGATGTTGGTCGGTCGCGTGTCAATGGCTCCAGCCGCGATGTGAAACGGCACCATTGCCGCGAATACCGTCCCCCACATCAAAGTCAAGCGCCGATTCACGGACTTGAAGCGCGGCGAAGACCACAGTTCGCGAGGAACCTCTTCACGCGCGTACTGCTCGGTAAACGGTACGGCGGCCAGCGAGGCGAACGCGATCAGAGCGAGCAGCGCAGCGGCGATCCCGCGTGCGTAGCGCTCAACGAATTCGCCGGCCGAGGGGTCGGCCGCGAATGCCACCAGCGTGAAGCCGGCAAACGCCACGACCGCGCCCAGCTCAAGCAGCTTGGGACTACCCGCCTTGATGCCGGGAAGGCTGATGCCGATGGCGATCACCAGGGCGGCGATCGATGCGATCTTGAGTGTGCCGTGCTGCGCGATCAGGGTGAACAGCACCCACGGGACGAGGGCGATGAAGATGCCCGAGCCGTGGGAGCTCTCTCCCTCGTGAGGTATTTCCTGTGAGTTGACCATTGCTGCCTCCATTCGTCGGGTTGCTGACATGTGGGCAGCATCCATCGAGGCCGTCTCGATGTCGTACGTATGCGAATACTGATCTTTCGCGACAGGTCGCTACGCAGGCGTAGGCTTCTCTAATGGCAAGTGGGTCATGGGGAATTCTGGCCGCATGGCCTCTGATCGGCCGTGACGGCGAGCTGGAGCGCATACGCGAAGCGTTGGCGGCTGGCGCCACCGGCGTGGTGATCAGCGGCGGGGCGGGGCTCGGCAAGACGCGGCTCGCGAGGGCAGCGCTCGAGCAGGCACGAGACGGCGGCGCACATGTGGTGTGGGCCAGAGCGACCCGCAGCTCATCCGCGGTGCCGCTGGGCGCGTTCGGGACGCTCTCGGCCACCGGCGCCCAGCCGGCGGCCGAGGTTGGTTTCATCCAGAACCTCGTGGGTGCTCTGCGTGAGCAGGCGGACGGCCGGGAGATCGTGCTTGGTGTCGATGACGCGCAACTGCTCGATCCGGCCTCAGCGACGCTGTTGCTGCACCTCGCCGAGCACTCCGTCGCGTCGGTGATCGTCACGATCCGCGCGGGCGACCCATGCCCCGATGCTGTCACGGCGCTGTGGAAGGATGCCGGTTCGGCTCGGGTTGACCTGGGGGCGCTGGACGATGACAAGCTCTCACAGCTCCTCGATACCGCGCTCGGCGGTCCGCTGCAGCACGAGGTGCATCGCTGGATCGCCAACAGCAGCCGGGGGAACGTGCTCTACGCCCAACACCTGGTGACAGGCGCGATCGATAGCGACGCGCTTATACGCGAAGACGGGGTATGGAGGCTTACCCAGCGGCCGTCCCCGAGCCCCTCGCTGAGCGAGCTGATAGCCACACGGATGGGAACGCTGAGCGAACAGGAGCGCCGAGGGCTCGAGCTGCTTGCCCTCGGCGAACCGATCACGCTCACCGAGGCGACGGAGTTGATCGGAGCAGACACGCTCGCGGCGCTCGAGACCCACGAGCTCGCGCTCGTCGACCCCACCGCCCACGGCGATGGCGACACGCATCTGGCCCACCCACTCTTCGGCGAGCTGATACGTGAGCAGATGCCCGCCTCGCGTGCACACGAGCATCGGCTGCAGCTGGCGGCTCTCGTCGCTGCCCGACCCGAGCGCTCGCAGGCGGATGCGGTTCGCATCGCGAACTGGCTGATAGACGCCGGGGCGCCTGTGTCGGCGGGAACGCTGCTCGACGCTGCGAAGGCCGCGAACGCCGCCGGTATCGACTCAGGAGGCGACTTCGCACAGCGCGCGCTCGACGCCGGCGCCGGACCGGAGGCGAGCATGCTGCTGGCGGCGGCTCACTCCGTGCACGACCGCCCTGCCCAGGCCGAGGCCGCCCTCGCGGCAGTGGAGGGCACGATCGAGGACCAGACACTCGCGTTCGCATACCTGCGCGAGCGTGCAACCGTGCTGCAATGGGGTCTCGGCCGCCCAGCGGATGCAGTCGCCCTACTCGACCGTGCGCTCGCCTGGTGGGCAGATGAGCAGTGGCGATATCAGATTCAGATTCTGCGCCTCCCATTCGCCGCGCTCACCAGCGAGCCAGGCGTGACTATGCAGCTCGAGCGGGCCTTGGAGAACGAGGCGCTCGACGTGCACGCCCGCCGGTGGCTCACGCGAGCCCTCGCCGTCGACCTCTTCTGGACAGGTAGGGTCAACGAGGCTCAAGCGATGCTCGCTGAGATCCCGCAGATACCGCTGCGCGGCGAGCTGGAGTTCCTCGAGTTCGCCACCTATTCGGTCATCAACCTCGCCAGCGGAGCAGACCTCGGTGGGCTGGAGCGAAATATGCGTGACGCCTTCGAGCACGCCGCCGAATGCGGAGATCCCGCCGCCGCGGGGCTCGCCGCCGTAACAGTCGCAGCCACGAGCTATCTCGCCGGACGTTTCCTGGACTGCAGACGCTGGCTAAATGAGGCGATCACCCAGTCAGAACGGCAGGATCCGTTCGCGACGCGCCAGCTCGCGCGCTCGCTGCAGGTGGGGGTGTCGCTCGCGCTCGGCGACCGTGCCGGCGCAGCCGCTGCCAGCCAGCTGGCAGCCGAGATGGCTGACGGGACCGGGACCGTGAATATCGCTCTCGCCAGGAGAGGCAATGCGTCGTGGGTGGCGCGCGGACAGGCTTGGGTGATGCTCGCGCGAGCAGAATCGCCGCGCGCACAGGAGCTGCTCCTGCATTCTGCCGACGAGCTCGCATGGGCGCCGGTGTATGACGCCGAGCTCCGCTACGAGACGATGCGCGCCGGCAGGTCCGCACGCGACCTGGCCCCTGCTCTACAGGAGCTCGCCAACCGGTGCGACGCGCCACTCACCCATGCCTATGCTGTCCATACGAAGGCCAGAGCCACCGGCAACGCCGCCGGAATGCTCGAGGCCGCCGACGCGTTCGTTGCGCTCGGCGTGAATCGCTATGCCTCAGAGGCCGCGGCGCACGCGGCAGCGGCGTTCGCCGCCGAAGGGCGCCAGGACAGCGCACGACGCGCAGCCACGCGCAGCCGCGAGCTGCAGCCCACACAGCAAGGCGCCACGCCACTGTCCATCGAAGGGGTCGATCGCGCGCTAACCGACCTCACACCCCGCGAGGCCCAGATGGTCGACCTCGCGGCCCGCGGACTGAGCAACGCCGAAATCGCCGAGACTCTCGTGCTCTCCACACGAACCGTCGAGACGCACATATATCGAGCGATGCGAAAGCTCGGCATAAGCGACAGGCGCGAGTTTCGGGTGCAGTCGATCTAACACCCGACCATACGTCCGATCCGTTCTACGTTCCCCGCGTGCTCGACTGGCTCGACAACCAACTCGCCACAGGGACGATAACCGCCCCCGTCTCCACTCTCCCGGTCATCGCAAAACGGGTGACGGCAGCACGTTGAACCCCGTCCCTCTTTCGGGCAGCTCTCGAGCTCAGCTGTACGGGGACTGGCGCGAGTTGTGGCGCGAGCAGTCAATTTTTCTCATTGCAGAGCCGAAATCTTCTGGTCTTGAAATTCCACCGGCCCTAAAGTCGCGCGTCGGAGCGGCGTGGCGATTTCTTGGCTCTGCTGAGCCGTTTTCCGCATGGTTGAGCGGGATTCGCAGGATCATACGCTGAGCACGTGACGCGCACTTAAGCCGCTGGAGACCGCTAGAAACCGCTCGATCCGCGCTTGGACTGGCGCGATTTTGGCGCGAATCCCGGCAGGTTGGTTGAGGGTGTCCTCCCCGTCGCGACTGGAGCAATGCTCTTGGGCTGTGTATGGGATACCGCTTTTTGCGGTATCCTGTACAAGGCTATGCCGGGGCGTGTCTACACCGAACTGCTCAATCTGGCGCAGGACCAACATGGATACCTGCGCACCGAGGACGTGCGCGACGCGGGCTTTGACCCCAAGCGCCTGGTCGACTACGAGCGACGCGGCGTGGCTGAGCGTGTGGCCTATGGCGTCTACCGAATGAAGGCGATCCCACCGGACGATCTGGAGGAGTACGTGCGCGCGGCGCTCTGGCCGATGGGCGCCGGGATGCTCTCACACGAGACGGCGCTCGACCTGTATGAGCTGTGCGACGTGAACCCCGCTGGCATCGACGTGACGGTTCCGCACAGCTATCGCACTCACCGGCCGGTGCCGGCGCTGTACCGGCTGCATCCCCGTAACCTGGCAAGCGAGGAGACCGGACGACTGCGAGGGCTGCCAGTCGTGACACCGCTGAGGGCGATCCTCGACGGACTGGAGACCCATGTGCGCCGCGAGCTGATCGAGCAGGCCATCCAGACCGCCGAGCAGCAGAGCCTCATCACCGCCGACGGCGCGGCTCGGGCGCGAGACACCCTCGCCGAGCGTCACCTGGGAGTTGTCCGTGAGCGATAGACGCTATGACACCACGCCAAAGAACCGCCGCGCGCTGGAGCAGCGCCTGCGCAATGTCATTGCCGACACAGAGCTTCAACAGCGCGCACGCAGACAGCTCGGCTACGTCGCCCTTGCCGCAACGCTCATGCGCCATGCCCGCGACGAGCACGACGAGCCTGTGTTCCTGATCAAGGGCGGTGTGGCGGTCGAGCTGCTGCTCGGCCTTCGGGCGCGCGCGACGAAGGACCTCGACGCCAGCGCGCGGCTCACCGATGAGGACATCGGCCCGCGGCTGCGGGCAGCGCTAGCTCACGGCTGGGAGGGATTCACATTCAGGCTGACCGGGCTCGAGCAGGTACGCGACACCGCGGCCCTCCGTGGCGATGTCAAGGTCAGCTACCAGGGCGACCCCTGGAGCACCGTGCAGTTCGAGGCCTCACCGGCCGAAGGGACCGCAGGCCGCCAAATGCAGTGGACAGGAAACACATTCGTAGATCCCGAGCACCTGGGTCTACCGTCCCCCGGCGAGCTGCCGCTCGTCACGATCGCCTACCTCATCGCCCAGAAGCTGCACGCCTGCACCGATCACACCGACGATGAGAGATCAAACGATCGCTACCGCGACCTCATCGACCTGATGCTCGTCGATCGGCTCGTACGCGACGAGGATCGCGCAGGCGTGCGAGAAGTGTGCGTGGAGATCTTTCGCCTACGCGCCAAGCACGCCTGGCCCCCGCGCATCACGGTGCTATCCGATTGGCCGGAGGGCCATCGGACGCTCGCAGAGCAACTCGGCTTCGTTCCCGCTGACGTCCACCAAGCCGCGACCGACGTCCAGGAAATCATCGCGCGCATCGACACAGCACGCCCGACGGATTGACCGACGAGTCCGCCGAGCCTTCGAGTCACGTCGCCAGCTCTCTGAGCGCTGTCTGATCGGTGCCCTGTAATCCAGAGCGTGCCCAAGACATTGCGTTCGATCGCCTGGATGTTTCTGCGTAGGGCTCTTCCTCATCCCGACCCATGGCGCCGGCGTCGCATGCGCAGGGCGGCGCGGGCTCTGATCACCTGCGAGCCGTGGCCAGGCGACGATGCGACGCCCGTGGACATCGCTGAGCTTGCTTTGCTCAGGCTGCTTTGGCTGCAGCGTGAGACGCATCGGGCAGCTCGCTGGCGCCAGTCGGAGGCAGTGGCGTTGCTTGCACGAGCGTCTGCAGAGGCATGCCTCATAGGGTTGTACTGGCTGCATGGAGAGGACGAGGCCGTGCGGATGCGGGGGCACAACGCAAAGTCCTTTCGATGCTTGTTCACGCCGATTACCAGCGAGGATCTGATCACACCAGGCTTGATCGACAGCGTAGCCGCGACGGTCGGCTCTCCCGCGGAGCTTCCCACACTGCGCGAGATGGCCGAGGTTATCGCCGAGAAGAGCGGGCAGAGGTTCGCGACGGATATATACGGCCGCGTGTTCGTACCGCTCTCCACGCTCTCCGCTCATACCACAGGATGGGCGCTGCTGCGACACGTTGACTCCAAAGAAAAGCTTGAGAACACGCCCACCCCGACTTGGACAAGATGCTCGGCACTAGCCGCTGTCGACGCTTGCACGGGAGGACTAGCGGTAGCTATTGCCGTGCGCACGGTAACGCCGGAGGCGCGATTTGTCGATTATGCGGAAGCACACATGAGCCGCACGATCGCTCCGGTTGCCGTGATGGGCGGGATAGCAGCGATCCGCAGCCTGCGCTGGTCCAAGGTGCCGCACACACTGCGATCGTTTGCGGCCCTTCGCCGTTACTACGACAGCGGAGAGGCCGCACGCGATCCCTTACCCGAGCGCAAGGCACGAACAGAACAGGCACTCGATGAGCTCCTCCAGGTCCTCGGCGATAACACAGGCCCACAGCGCCAGCTTGTGCTTGAGCACTTCACAGAGCTGACAGCCCAACTCGCAGCCGAGGAGACAGTCCACGAGCCTGAATAGCCGTCGGCCGCTCGCTGGGGGCTCGCCAGCTCACGACACTCACATCTCACCGAGGGCTTGCTCGATCCGCGCCCAAGCGCCGTCCGGTTCGACATCCCATTCGATACAGGCAATGAGAACACCCGCTTGGGCGTCGTAGGTGTCATTGCGGTCTCCATGTGTGGTTGCGACCATCGAGCGCGCGATGCTTCGCTCCACCGGTTTGCCGTTTCCACGCACGCTTACCTCGGTCTCAAGGCGCTGATTGAGCAGGCGCACGGTGTCGCGAACCTCGAGGAGCAACTGGCCGCCGTGGCTGGCGGCTAGGTCCTCTATTTCCTCGAGTGAATTGCGTGCGCGCTGGATGGAGCTTTCGAGTGCAGCATGTTCTTCAGCATGCATCTCATCGCGACGTATCGAGGCGACAATGCCGGACGCTTCGTTCAGAGCCGACAGTCCGTGTCGCGCTATGTCGCCGAGTCGCTCGTCGAGGAGAGGTAGTGGCGGGTCCGACCAATCATGGATCGACGTTTCGTCGGGAAAGATGTTGTTGATCACGTGGACGCCCGCAGAGGCGACGATGTGTCTGTCACGGACAGGCGCCATCAGAAACCCAGCTTGGGCTTCGAGAGGGAGCTTGCATGTGTTGGCGAGCGCTGCGATATTACGGTGCCAGTCGTAGATTGTTGGAACCTCCACCAAGACCAGAAAATCATGAGCGGGCCAGCGGTCAAAGTCGGAGGGCTTTTCGCAGTGAACCACGCGAACACCGAAGCCTTTGGCCAGTGTCTGGTGAAGGTGATCGGCAATTGTCTGCATTCGTGAGGCCGCACGGGCACGGGCGACATCTGCAGCGATCACGAGTCGATTTCTGCCGCCGGCCCTGAGCGCGACATCCTGGACCTCCTCCGCAAGGACGGCTCGCAGGTCAAGCAGGTCTTTGCGAAGCCGAGTCAGCTCAGCGACTGGCGGAGAGGCAAGGAGTCGCCAATACTCTGGGTCGATGAGCTGATTGACGTGCTTCACGATTTGAGGAATCAGCGACGCAACGTTGTCGCCCTGAAACAGTCGCGGGAGCAGATTGTTGGCAAGCATGATGCCGATGAAGCTAACCGGGTCATCTGGCTTGAGATTGCCCTCGTCGAGTGGACTTACGGTCTCTATTGATAGAGGCGCAGGTGCGAGTGTGTTCGCTGCGTCCAATAGCGATTCGATCTCCCGGTTGAGCTTATGCGAGGATCGCTTACCGCGAGCCCATACGTCGCCCGTTTGATGCACGATCCGGGCCGCAAGAGTGATGATGTCGCGGGCAGCGAGGAGATATGCCGTCTCGCTTGGAGCGGAGACTGCGGCTATGCCTGCTCGGATGCGTGCACGATTCCACGCAATCTCAATCTGGCTAGATAGGTTGCCTCGGGGAATCCTCTTGTCGGCCAAGGGAACATCGGCAAAACCTGCGGTTTTGCCGGTGGCGTCGATTGCACGGCATACAGCTACGTCGGTTTCTGGCGCGAATGCCGCGAGGTAGCGAGTCAGATCTACGACTGTGTCGTGGATGTCGTGTTGTGAAAAGTCGGCAACGTAAGCGTATTCGGCCTCGGCTGTCGGGCGTTCTTCAGGATCAGACCCGAGATGTGCGTTGCGCACCCACGGCTGCTCGTGCTCCAATCTTTTGAGCAACTTCGACGAGCCACCCAACTTGTTGGCGACCTCGATCGCCAACTCTGGTGTCACGGCGTACGCTGCTTCCAACAGCAAGCGAACATCGGCGATCGGAGCGCCATCGACGATACGCGCCAACGAGTCGGTGTCGAGTGGTAGCTGAATGTGCACCTCGCCGAGTGCTGCCAGTACGGTCGCCGCAGAGCGAACGTCCGGGGAGTTGGCAAGAGCGATCGAGATCTGCGGAGCGATCTTTACCAGCAGCTCTTTGCGCAGGTCAATCGGCTGAGACTGACGAATGCGGCTAATGGCTCGCTTTATTGGGTCCGGAAGGATGTCGTGGTTGCCACCGCTTATGGCGAAGGTCGCGACGGTCTCGACATGCGTCACACCCACTTTCTCGGCGGCGAAGATCTCACGCCAGTTTGCGGTCATCCGTCGGAAGCCGATCCAGCGAAGGGCGTGTAGAACCGCAGCAAGTGCATGAGGATCAGGGCTGCGCTCAAGACGCGAGGTGATCGCTCGGATAGCCACGTCGTCGGCCACTGCTTCCTCTAGGAGCAATCGAATCACAAAAGGCTGTAGCGCTGCACCATCTACAAGATCGATGACACGCCCCACGCTGTCTGTGAATGCCGGCGGCGGAAGGCGATGGATCGTCTCCATCACATAGCGCGAGCGCAACTCGTGCAAGCCGCCCAGCGACCCCTCCTGCATGCTGACGAGGTGCTCATCGACCAAGCGCGCGAGCGCACCTTTCATCTCAGTGCTGTCCGCTGCGAGCACGTCGGCTAGTCGCGTAGCGTCAATCTCCGCACCGAAGGCATCAGCGGTCGAGACCAAGGCAAGTACATCGAGCTCAAGAGCACGGTGCTCTCTCACCCGACGACTGACCTGTGACCCGATCGTCTCAGCGAGGCGTGTGCCTTCAGTCAACAGATGGCCGTACTCAAGCAGCAAGCCGTCGCTGGCCTGATATGCCTCACGCCACTCAGGCAACGAAGTATCCCCACGGTCGTGCAACTCAAGCCAAATCCGCTCGGCGAGCTCCGGCGCGAGGTTCGGCCGCACCTGCTCGCAGTCAAAGGCCGTACCGATGACAAACAGGTCCTCCTCGCGGCAGGCTCCTAGTAGATACGCTGCCGGCTGATTCCGCAACTCCACAATGAAACGGTCGTAACCTGCGCGGTCGTCGCGCCCGAGATCGTCGGCGACAAAGCCAACCTGCACACCAGTTGGCTTTAGCCCTTTCACGAGGCGGATGAGGGAAGGCACGTCCTCATCACGTAGACGACGCACCCTATACCAGCGGATACGGTGCCGACTTGCATAGGCTGTCAGCCATATCAGTGCTGACTTCCCGACACCCGATGGGCCGATAGCAAGAGCGCAGCGGCGAGCCGTCAGGCCACTGAGCAACTGATCGATCTCGGGTCGTTCGACCGGCAGTCCGGCGACGACATGACCGGCGACAACGTCGACGCCACTGAAGAAGCGCGCGTCGTCGATTGCCGTCGAGAAGTCCACCAGCTCAGCTACACCCTCACGGACTGCCTGATCGAGCGTGGAAGGATCGACAGCCTCGTTTACATCGTCGATCCAGCGTGCTATTTCGCCGGCCGTGGCCTCGGCGGCGCTGTCAGCGGATAGTGCGCCGTTCTCGTCGGCTAGGTGCGCCAGCTTGCCGCAAAGTACGGCGTGGTGCGCGACACAACTCGCAACGGGCAGTTCAAGGCGCTCAGCCAGCAGTTGGACGGCCACATCCTCGGGGGATGGCATCACGAGCACATGTGTCCGACCCAAGAAGTCCTTGACGTTCGAGTCTGCCACCGCCTCCTGCACTGCCTGCTTCAGGTCGGACGATCCCGCCCCAGCAAGTGTGCGGTCCAGCCCAGGCTCGACGCCGGGCAGCGGACGCTCAAGCACAAGCCCAGCGCGCGCAGTCTTATCGACCGCAAGCCTTTCGGCGAGATGCCGCCACGCAGACCTGAGTTCCGCGAGTGTGAATTGCCCGCGGTGCTCACGACGCGACTTCGCCTGCACATGCAGCCAGCCGCTCTCAAGCTCGATCGAAACGTCATCGAGGCCCTCCGGGATGAGTCGTCTGAGCGGCAGTTCGCCACGCCAAGCACGCACGGCTAGCTCAGTGGCCACCGCATCCTGGTAATGGAACCCACGGCCCGCATGCGAACCCTGACGAGTCCTCGTCCAAAGCTCATCAGTCATGGTGTCCGGCGTTAGCAAGAAGCCGCTCCGCCGTCTGAAGCTGTGCATCCGTGAGCGGAACGAATCCTTGGTGTACGAGGTCGGGCAACTGGCCCAGAGAGCTGGTGGGTGGTGCCCATGAGACTCGCGCAATCCTCACAAGAGGTCGGACGTGGAGGATAAGCGGCCACTGCTTCTCCCACTCGGAGGGATGGGGGTCAAGCGAGGCCTCATCGTCGAGCACCTCGACCAGCGCGACGATCCTCTGGTGGCCAACGGCGTGGTACACGAGTCGATCTCTGCGTGAGATCGACTCGGGTGGATGCAGCTCACTGAACCGAACCTCTCGAAGGAGATCCTTGCGCTCGATCCCCCACGCCTCGGGAAGCTGCCATTGCGAGGTTCCTACGAGCTTTAGCCAGCCGCGCATAACTACCGCACTATGCTACGGGTGCACCCCCAAACAAGGCCTGTGACGGCGTGGCCGGCGAGGTCCCAGACGCAAGTTGCGACGACGGCTAAGTGGAGAGCGTTGCGACTCTCGAGACATGACGCTGTCCGGGCAGCGCATCGGAGAGCTACACACTCAGCGGTTCGGATGAGCGATGTAGGCTGAGTCATCATGCGCTTCTGGGGCATCGATCCCGATCTCGATCGTCCACGCCTTCAGGCCATGCGGGCAGCGCCGCCAGCTCTGGCCAAAGACAGCGGCGCCCGCCGCCGCGTGTTCGGTGCGGCCCTTGGTCAGTGGGATGCGCTTCTCGCTGCATCTGCCAGCGTCGTCCCAGCGGCATCTCCGATCCTGCTGTTCTATGCCCTGTCCCAGGCTGGCCGTGCTGTCTGCGCCGCCCATACCTCTGGCCAACCGTGGCAATCTCGAGGCCACGGACTGAGTATCGGCAATCTGGGCAAGCCACTCGGTGAGACTCTCGTTCGTCCCGAGGGGGGTAGCGATAGCTCATTCGCCATGTTCTGCAAGGCGCTAAAGGCCTCACCACTATCAGAATCCACGACCCTCGGTGCTCTTTGGGCCGCCAACATGAAGCTCGAAAGCGTCGAAGGCCTTGGGCTCGGAATGCCCGGGGCGCTCGAATTGAGCGTCATCGCGCCGAGCTACATGGGAGGGCCGTCGCTACACGCCCAGCTTGGCGGCGACTTGGCGGCGAACCTGCCGGCTGATTCGGCAGCCGCTGCCGCCGAGGTGGGCGAGCGGCTGCACGAGTATCCCGGAGCAGCAACAGGGCTCGTCGTAAACACGCAAGGGACGTCCATCACACCTCAAGGGACCGAACCCCGGGTCGAGATCAGCTGGCGCGACAGCAACGGCAAACCGGTTCCGATTGATCAAATAGCACCCGACGAGGGCAATTTCTTGCGACCACAGCTCAATCAAGCCGGGGACACCCTGCCCGCCCTCGCGCTCTGGTGGGCAACGCTTCTAACGCTGTCCAGCCTTGCGCGCTACCACCCTGAGCAATGGAACGACGCCCTAGACCGAGATAAGGCGGTCACCGCCGTTCCGATCGAGGAAGCATTGAATATCGGGCGAGAGATGCTGCCGTGGCTTTTGATCACGGCACTGTCGCAATAGAGCTCAAGATGATCGGTGCCGGCGCAGTCCGATCTCAGCTCTTCCAGAACGAAATCCGGCTATAACAACGGAGGGGGAGAGATTCGAACTCTCGGTACGCCGATCAGATGCACAACGCTTTTCAAGAGCGCCGCATTCAACCACTCTGCCACCCCTCCGGGATGATTTCCCAAGGCTATCGCGGCGATCCGCGATACGGCGACTCACCGGACTGGATCAGCAGCAGAGGCCAGTCCGACTGACTCTCTCAGATTATGGACGGTTGGGATGGTGCCTGGGATCTCTTCAGGCTGTGGGCTCACGAGAGCCACGACTCTGGGAGGACCAGATGCAGACCACGGTAGAGCGAAACTCGAACCTGCTGGATGGTGGATGTTGCGCGAGGTAATCGAGGGCGGCATGACGTTCAGGCAGGTCGCCTCGATGTCGGGCATGGATCGCGAGCAGAGTTCTGCTGATCCTGCGGTGGCGTTGTGGCGTGTCGTCGGTGCGCTGACGCCGGCTCAGGCACGGAGCTTCGCGCATGAGATCAAGCTGCTGGTAGCCGCCACCGCGCCACAGCGACCCGACGGCAGGCCCATCTCGCGGGTCCCAGAGGGCGTGCGTCCCCGCCACTCCAGTTGGTGCCAAAGCCGTCACGGCGACACATGTGGATGTACTCCGCGATGGGAGGCGTCGGTCTACTCGCGCCGAGACCGAGCGAAGGTCCGCAAGAGCTTCGCCGAGTACTGGGAAGCGAAGGCATGGCGTCACGAACAACTCGAGCTTGCAAGCAATGGTCTCCTGTTTGCTCCCAGTCGCCGAACCCTCTCAGAGCTGGGGGTGCTTTGGATCGCGCTCGCGCGGGAGGGGAAGATCCGCAACCGCTCTGGGCGCCGCTATAAGCCGAGCGCGCTGCGCACGATCAAGACCGATCTACGCCTGCACTTGATGCCCTGCCTCGGCAATAAGCCGATGGCAGCGATCATCCGAAGGGATCTGCAGCGTCTGACAGGAAAATAGCCTCAGATGTCCGCAAATTGCGCATTTTCATCAGCCCGTTCGGGCCCGCGGCGCGGGCACGGGGACTAGTCGGAGGATGGTTGGACGAGGGGTTCAGCCCGAGCAAGATCAGATCGATCGTCAACGCGGTACGGGTGCTGTGGCGAGACTTCGATCTACTGACCGACAGCGACAACCAGTTGCTCGCCGATCCCACCCGAGGGCTGCGCCTGCCCAGCGGCGGCGGACGACATGAGCGAATCGCCGACCCGGCTGAAGCTCGCCACCTGATCGACGCACTCAAGCCCGGGGACCGCGCGCTGTGGGCGACAGCGATGTACGCGGGTTTGCGTCATGGGGAGCTGCGCGCGCTGCAGGTCCGCGACGTCGATCTTCAGCGGTGTCGCATCCTGGTGCGACGGGGTTGGGACGAGTACGAGGGCGAAATCGATCCCAAGAGCGAGAGTGGGATCCGCCCAGCCGTAATCACCGAGCCTCTACGACGCATCCTCGCTCAGCACCTGAAAAGAACGGGCCGTAAGGACCGCGACCTCGTCTTTGGGAGGACCCCCACGCGGCCGTTCAACGGCAGAACAATCAGCAAGCGCGCCCACGACGCCTGGGCAGTTGCCCGCCAGCGCGAAGACCAGGAGAACTCGCGCCCACCCGCCGAGAGGATCCGGCCGATCGGCCTACAGGAGTGCCGCCACAGCGCCGTCTCGCAAATGCTCGACGCCGGCATACCGATCGACAAGGTCAGCAAGTTCATCGGCCACGCCTCGATCACGATCACGATCGACCGCTACGGACACCTCCTCCCCGGAGGCGAAACCGAGGCGCAAGCACTCCTCGACAGCTACCACAGCCGCTACTAACGCCCCGCCCCGTCACCCACTCTTCTCCGCGAAACCAAGGGCGGCTCAATCCCCCGTCTTCCGCACAACCCTCAAGTAGGGTTTCGTGAGGACTGGCGCGAGTTGTGACATGAGCAGTCAATTTTCCGCATCACAAAGCCAAAGTGCAACAGTCTTAAACTGATGGAACGGTTGTGGCGCGAGAACCGGCGCGACACCCCACACTTTTTGGCTCTAGAAAGCCAAAAATCGAGAAGAAAGCAGAAGACTTGAAAACCAGCAGGCGGGCAACCCCCGTCTCGAGGGTTCGAATCCCTCCCCTTCCGTGCGCCTCCTGTTGTATGGGCGTCGTGCTTGGTGATGTCAGACCGTGAGAATCGTGAAGTCACGGCCAAGCAACGCGCGCATGTCATCCGGGTCAGATGTGGCGATCGTGTCGCCACGACGGCGTACCCCTACTGCTATGCAAGCATCGATGGTGCTGGCGCCAGGGATGGCTCTGCGCAGACTGCCTGCTGCGCGTGCCATCCGTTCGTCGACGGTCTCGATCGAACAGGCCTTCAGTAAGCGGGCGATGCGGGCGTCCTTTGCGTCTCCGCGCCATACCTCGGCGAGTGCGATCGCTGGGATTGTTGGCACGAAGCCGCGTTCGTAGCCGACCGCGAGGATCTTGCGGATGCGCTCCTGGCCGCGCTCGTAGGCGATCAGCGCGCCGGCGTCGAGAGTCAGGCCGGCCACTCGGCGAGAACCTGGGCTGTGACCTCTGGCGATATTGCGCCAAGCTCGGCGTCATCCTTGGCCAGCAACTCCCGGCCGCGCGTGACCTGGAGCTCGTGCAGCACGGCTGCATTGACGAACGCCGACAGATTGCCGCTCGATCTGGCAACGCGGCGCTCGGCTTCACGCAGCACCGACTCGTCGAAGGAGATCGATCGCTTCTGGGTCGCCACAGGCCTGATGCTACCACGGTAGGATAAATTGCCTTCAAGGATCGTCTCGGCTTACTGTGCGCCTGCCGATTACGATGGAGATCCAATGGTTGGCAACCCGATCATGGGCGGGATAGTCCATTCCTCCGTCTTCCTCGCTGTGATGGCGTTGTTCTTCCTGCCAAGCGTCGTCGCCGTCGCACGCAAAGCGAGGCACCAGGGCAGCGTGGTCGTGCTCAACCTGTTCCTTGGCTGGACCTTTGTCGGCTGGGTTGTTGCCCTAGCGATGGCGTGCCGAAGCGCCGAGCGTGCAGCTCCCTGATGCGCTTCCACGCAAGGTAAGAGCTCGAACTTCGTCCCTTGCTCTCTCCGCATCTGCTCGACATTCGAACCCTCGATCGCATGCTCGAACGTCGTATCGTCTCCGACTGCGCCGGTGGTCGACTCCAGCGCAAACTCGAGGACGACCCTTGCCCGCTTCGCTCAGTGACCGAACCAGCGCGCCCGTCGGCTGGAGCCGAACCGCTCCTTCAACGCCATCTGCTTGGCTGAGGGCGCATTGAAGGTGCCTGTCTTCTCTGGGCCAGAAAGAAAGTCGATGTCCACGCTGCCGATGCGGCCCTCGCCGAACTCGATGTAGCACGTCCCACGCCCCAGATGGCGTTCTGGCGGTCCGCCGCCGCGGAGCTCGGCGATCAACGTCTGCGCGACCACGCGCGCCGCGCCCTCGGCGAACACGCCAGCCTTTGGCACGCCTGCGGTTGCGACGTCCCCGACGGCGTAGATCCCTGGAAAGCGCGTCTTCAGCGTCGCGGGATCCACCGGTATGTAGCCCCCCTCGGTCATGCCGCTCGCGATCACGACGTCTGGCGCTCGATGCTTCGGCACCCCAAGAAACAGGTCGAACGGCAGGTCGCTGCCGTCGTCGAGCTTGGCGGCCTTGCGTTGCGGGTCGAGCTCTGTGATGCGGCTACCTCCAAGGAACTTGATGCCGCGCGTAGCGAACTCCGCTTCGAGCGCATCCGAAGTCTCTGGTGACGGCGGTACAGGCCTGCTCAACGGCATCACGAACGAGATCTCGCAGGCGTCGCGGACACCGCGCTCGACCAGCTCGTCGTGCAGGAGCAATGCGCACTCGCTTGGGGCAGGCGGGCACTTGAACGGTGCCCCACATACGCCGATGACGATGTGTCCCTGCGAGAACATCTTGATCGTCTCCGCCAGCCGTTCGGCTCCCGCGACGGAGTAGAACTCTCTCCCGCACTCGGCAAGGCCTGGAGTTGCATCCATGTCATAGTCAGCGCCTAGGGCGATGACGAGCACGTCGGCATCGTGGACACCTGAATCCGTCGTCACGCGCCGCGTCTCCGGGTCGATCGCGGTGACCGTCTCCTGCAGCACGCGGATGCCTGGCTTCGCGATATCGCTGTATGCCATGCGGGTCGCCTGCGGGGTCGTACGCCCAAACATGATGTCGAGCTTCGAGAAGCCGAACACGAAGGAGTTGGCCTTGTCGATCAACGTCACGTCGATCTCCTCGCCCGCTGCCTCTGACAGCTCTGTGCAGAGCTCCAAGCCGCCGAAGCCGGCGCCGAGCACGACCACACGCTTACCCATCACACACCTCCTCCAGGTGAGAAGCTCGAGAATCAAGTCCAGCCAGTATCGAGCGAGCAAGCCTACCCTGGAGTGGACCCGGTTGGACGGACAGGTGAGCGCTTGGGTGGCTTGGACGCGAAAGGATGCCGTTCATGCCGAAGTCGAGACCGCCGTATCCGCCTGAGTTTCGCCGCGAAGCTGTTGGCTTGGTGCGCTCGGGCCGCTCGATCAAAGATGTCGCTGCGAGCCTGGGGTGCAGCGAGCAGTCGCTGTCGAATTGGACAAAGCAGGAGCAGGTCGATCGTCATGAGCGCGATGATGGGCTGAGCAGTGTCGAGCGAGACGAGTTGCGCGAGTTGCGTCGGCGTGTGAAGAGGCTCGAGCAGGAGCGCGAGATCCTCAAGCGAGCCGCGGTCTTCTTCGCAGCGGAGACCGAGACCCGGTGAGCGTCTACCGGATCATCTCGGCGGAGAGGGCCAGCTTCCCAGTCTCTGTGATGTGTGAGGTGCTCGAAGTCAGCCGCTCCGGGTTCCACGGGTGGGAGTGCCGGGCACCATCGGAAAGAGCATTGAGCGATGCGTGGCTTATCGAGCAGATCAAGGAGATCCACGAGCGCGCCCGTGGCGTCTATGGCTCAAGGCGTGTGCAGGCGGAGCTGCGTCTCGGCCACGGCATCGAGGTCTCCAGAAAGCGCGTGCAGCGACTGATGCGGGCCGCAGGGATCTCAGGCCTGGTCAAGGTCAAGCGCGGCAAGACGACGGTTCGCGTGCCGGGAGTCCGCGTCGCCGATGATCTCGTCGAGCGCGACTTCTGCCCGGCGGCGCCGAACGTGCTCTGGGTCGCGGACATCACCTATCTGCGTTCCTGGGAGGGCTGGCTCTACCTCGCAGCCGTCCAAGACGCCTACTCGAAAATGATCGTCGGGTGGGCGATGGCCGAGCACATGCGCTCAGAGCTCGTCGTCGACGCGCTGAAGATGGGTGTTGCTCGGCGGCGACCAGAGCCGGGGCTGATCCACCACAGCGACCTCGGCGCCCAATACGTCAGTCTGGCCTTCGGGCAGCAAGCCAGAGACGCCGGGATCGCCGTCTCGATGGGCTCCAAGGGCGACGCCTACGACAACGCTGTCGCGGAGAGCTTCTTCGCGACCGTCAAGAAGGAGCTCGTGCATCGCCAGCCCTGGCCGACACGCCGAGAGCTCGGCGCCGCCGTCTTCGAGTACATCGAGGCGTTCTACAACCGCCAACGACGACACTCCACCCTCGGCTACCTCACCCCCGAAGAGTTCGAGAGCAGGACAATCACAACCACGACAACCAACTAGCCACCAAAGCCCGCGACTGTCCGCAAAAGCGGGTCCACTCCA
>DASXDO010000019.1:0-131396 GCA_036490555.1 Solirubrobacteraceae bacterium
TGCATAAGACTCGCCACGCCGCCAGCGCTCCCATAGCTCTCGACGCTCAACCACCGAGTACTCCCTGCGCTTCCTCGCCATCGCAACCCCCTCATCTCGAAAACAAATCGTGGAGTGTTGCGCCGAGGGGTTGAGAGCACCTTATACTTTCGTGTACAGACGATTGTCTGCTAACACGAAACCGGGAGATCACAATGCCAGCAGTCAAGAATTACCGTGTCACGCCATTGAAGTTCGATGCTGAGTTGATAGAGAACGTCACCAAGCGTCGTGCTGATGGTGAGAGCATCGCCGCAATCGCGAAGTCACTGAAAATGGGCGCAGGCAAGATCGCGTTCGCTGAGTTGCTTGGCACGACAGAGCGCCAGGCCATCACCGACCCGGCGAAGCTGGCACGCGCCATCGCCAAAGACCGCAAGGCGCAGAAAGCAAGCTGGGGCTTGCTAGCAGCGCGGTACGGCATCACAGAGGGCTGTGCAAGGCGAGCATTCACCGCAGCCACCACCGAAGCGTTCACGACGCTGGACTTTCGCCGCAGGAAGGAGGCATGACGGTGAACGGTTTAGGATTTGCAGGAGTCCCGCCACAAGGGAGTCCCCTCGTCGCCGCGCAGAACGAAAATCTAAGACTGGAGAATGAGTGAATGCCGGGACACGTGAGAAGTCGCGGCAAGCGTCGCGACGGCACAACGAAGTGGCAGGCACGATGGCGCGACCCGCGCAACCCCGCGATCCGCAAGGAAAAGCAGTTCCGCGATAAAGACGTCGCGCGCCGCTGGATCACCCGTATGGACGCCGAGGCAGAAGGCGCACGCTTCGAGAAGCCGACCGAGGCACCACGCGAGCGGCTGTTCCGCGAGGTCGTTGCGATCTGGAAGGACACCTGCTGGACAGGCCTCGCGCCAAGCACGACCGCCCGCTACAAGCAGGTGCTCAGGACCTACCTCGAACCGGAGTTCAAGAACGCGCCGATCAAAGAGATGACCCGTGAGCGGCTGCGGCTCTACTTCGCCGCACTCAGCAAGGCAGGCAAGGCACCCGGCACCGTGCGCAAGGTCCACACGGTTCTCTCGGCGATCATGAGCGAGGCGGTCGAATTGGACCTGCTGCCGGCGAACCCCTGCACACGAATGCGCGGGCTACCCGCCAACCAACATGAGGAGCCGGTGTTCCTCACCGCCGAGCAGGTACGCGACCTCGCCGAGGCGATGCCGACGCCGCAGTACCGCGTGCTGATCTACACCGCCGCCTACACCGGCCTACGCGCCGGTGAGCTTGCCGCATTGCGCCGCCGAGACGTAGACGCCGTGCGCGGGGTCGTACACGTGCGCCAGGCGCTGAAGGCGCTCGACGGGCCAGACGGCAGCGGCGGCGACCCCGTATTCGGCAGCACCAAGACCGGCAAGACCCGCACCGTCACCCTCCCCCGCTTCCTACGCACGATGCTCGCCGAGCACCTAATCAGCAGCGGTGCGACCCCCGACACGCTGATCTTCACCGCGCCAGAAGGCGGCGTGCTACGGCACGGCCTGTTCTACCGGCGCGTCTTCAAGCCAACCCTACGCGGCGACAAGCGCACCAAACGCCCACCCGCCCTCCCGGCGGAGCTTCACGCATTGCGCTTCCACGATCTACGCCACACCTGCGCCTCCCTGCTCATCGCCCAAGGCGCACACCCAAAGATCATCCAGGAGCGCCTGGGCCACGCGAGCATCACCACGACGATGAACCGCTACGGCCACCTGTTCGACGGCCTCGACGCCCCGCTCATCGAGGCATTGGACGCCGCCCACGACGCCACGCAGCCCAGCGAAGTCAAGCAACTACCGCAGGCCGTAGACGGCAGCGCCTGAGAACCACGACTTTCTAGCTTGAGGCACAATGCGCATTCGTGACGCGCAAGGGCCGATGGGCAGACCTATACCTCGACGACGCCGAGCGTGCCACCGCCAAGCCGGGGCGATGGGTCAACGTCAGGACATTCTCCGGAAAGATGAACGCCGCCATCACAGCCTGGGTCATGGAACAGGGCTACATCCGCAGCCGGCCACGCAGAGATCAGCAGTCGATCCGCGTGGGGGACAACATGTGGATGGCGCTCCCAGCTGACGTCGAGACAGCAGTGGAGCCGAAGAACGACGGTTGGCTCCTTCGGATCAAGACAGCGAAGGACGCCTGAAACGGTGCCCCGACAGATATCGACCTCTGCCGGGGCAGCCGCTCTCTCCTACGGCGTCGTGGTGAACAGCTTGTCCGCGACGCGGGCCGTACGCGTCGGCCATACAAACTCGCCGAGCCGATGCACCAGGCCGACGTCCTGCAACCGCGCCAGCGCATCTTCCACGCCGATGCGGTCCCGGTACTGGCGGATTAGCTCATCGACGCTCCACGGCAACGGCGAATCCACCACCAACGTCACGAGCACGATGCCATCGTCCGCGCCGCGACTACGATGATCGTCAGGCATAGGGAGATCAAACCTCCTTGTGTCCTGAGCCTCGCGCCCTTGACCGACGCGAGGCTCAACTTTGTATGAAACGACACAAGGCTACTTGTGCCACCGGCGTACACCCGCGCCAACCGACGCCCACAGCCCTAGCGCCCACACGCGCCACGCCTACACCCCTGGATTTGCTCGACCCACCCCAACCCACAGGGTCGCCGTTTCGCGGGCGCTACGCGGCCGAAGCGTCAGCCGGCTGCGTACTGCCGCTGTCCTCGACCTTGCGCCCCGAAGTGGGGTTGAACACCTCACTCAGGAACACAAGGGCCATGAGCCCAGCGACTATTCCCGGAGCAAGCGAGTACCAGACGAAGCCGCCGCTGTTCAGGGCCTCCGTGAGGTACCCAAAGCCAGCACCGAACAACGCGGAAAGCACGATCGTTCCACGATCTCGCTTCTTCCAGACCTTACGCGAAGCGGTGTATGCCTCTATTTCCAGTTCGATGTGCCGAGCAAGGGCTTCGTGCGCCTTGCTGCCAGCGCCGAACTCTTCAAAATCGCGTAGAGATGCAAAGAGCTCCAGATCGCTCTTGATCGACGCTCGCCGTCGAGTTTGGCCGACGAGGCCGATCGTATGGAGGATCGAAGCGATCAATTCCCCCAATGCTTGGAACAGGTCAGCCATAGCAGCGCATCATCCGTCAAGCGCCGGACGGCGGTGCCCCAATTCCACGGGGTCCCCTACGGGGTCCAAGCCCTACGCGACCCCCGCTCATCGGACCCCAGACACACAAAAACCCCCGCATTAGCAGGGGTTTTTGTTGATGGGCGATACTGGGCTCGAACCAGTGACCTCCGCCTTGTCGAGGCGGCGCTCTCCCAGCTGAGCTAATCGCCCTGGGAGTCCCAAGCCTACCAACGCGGTGCGCGAGGAGGACTGGCCCTCGACCAGGCTTGCGAAGGCCTGCCACGAGGGCCTGCCGCTCCTTGCCGCCGCACAGGATCAACGTGCTCAGGGGATGATCACGACTCCGCCCGCCTGAGGCTCGCCAGAGGCGCCATAGGGGTCCCCTTCGCCGTACGCTTCTTCCGCTTCGCCATAAGCGCCTTCGGCTTCGCCGTAGGGGCTTTGAGCGCCGTAGCGATAGCCCGCTTCGCGCAGCTTCGCTTCGGCCGCGCTCCGGTAGGAGACGCCGTCGCCGGCCTCGATCTTCTTGATCGCTGTAGCGATCGTGTCTGAGGAGATCGCGAAGCCGACGCCTGTGCTGCCAGGCTGGGAGCCCTCCGTCTCGGCCTCGTCGCTTGCGATCTGGGAGTCGATGCCGATCACGTCGCCTTCGTCGTCGAGCAGCGGGCCGCCAGAGTTGCCAGGGTTGAGCGCGGCGTCGGTTTGGATCACGCCAGTGATGCTCGCGCCGTCAGGCGCCTGGATTTCGCGACCAAGAGCGGAGACGATGCCCTTCGTGAGGGTCTCGTCGAGGTTGTAAGGATTGCCAAGGGCGTAGACGGTGTCGCCGACTTCGACCGCTTTCGAGCTGACGAGCTGCAGCGGCTTCAGGTTCATGCCCGAGGGATCGATCTTGATGAGGGCGAGGTCCTCGTTGGCTTCTTCGCCGACGACCGACGCGGTTCTCGCGGTGGAGCCAGAGGAGCTGCGAGTGCTCGTGGAGGTGCCAGGGCTGACGGTGATGCTCTCGCCGCCCTCAATGACGTGGTCGTTGGTGAGGATGAGGCCCTTGTCGTTGAGGACTATTCCCGTGCCGCTGTCTTCGCCTTCGGCGGTGACCGTTTTGATCGCAACGACGCCCTGCGAGGCCTGCTTGTAGATCTCGGTCGCAGAGGGTGTCGTGACGGCGACGTCGCTGCGAGCGCCAGTGTTCGTGTCTGCGGCGGCAGCGCGGGAGCCGGTGCCCGAGGACGGCGTTCGTGTCGAGCCGCGAAGGGCGATGACAGCTGCCCCAGCCGCGACCGCGGCCCCAAGCAGCGCGGCGAGCAGCACCGACAGGAATGAGCGTCTCATGCGAACACCTCCAGAATGGTTTGAGGGACGCTCCCATCGTTGGACCCGACGCTGTGCAGTTGCTAACGGGACCCGAAGGAGATGCTGATCGTCGACGAAAAGCTTTCTAAGCGCGAACGAAGAGCGGCATAAGGCGACAGAGCCCCGAGGAGATGTAGGGAGGAAGGGGGATCGAGAGGGATCGACGGGCGCGCCGTGCGACCATCCCGAGAAGGCGCATGCCCGCTAGGCTTAGGGCCTCTGGGCGACGTGGCGGAGTGGCTACGCAGCGGCCTGCAAAGCCGTCTACACCGGTTCGACTCCGGTCGTCGCCTCTGAAAGGCCTGCGCCCCGCCGCAAGCGCAGCGCGCCGCCATTCTCAGGCGGCGCGGCGCAAGCGGATGATGTCTGTATGAGCAGCGTGCGACTGCGAGCGATGCGTCTGCTCTAGGAGCGGCCCACTTCGCGGCGCCCGCTCACCGCCGTGCCTTCGGGGCCTTGAACTGCACAGAGACGCTCCTGGCCTGGCGCTTCCTGCTCTTGCCAGCGCTTGGGGTGAACACGACGTTCGCTTTCGTGTTCAGGGCGCGAGGCTTGCGCTCGTGGACCTTGACGGTCACGAGCTGGCGAGCGGCCGCTCTTGCGGTCTTCGTCTGCAGGCCCCTGCCAGATACCTCGAGCTCGCCAGCGGACGGCACGTACACCTGGAGCATCAGCGTGCGCTGCTTTACACGGTGGCTGGAGATGGACAGCGCATTGGGGCAACCCGTGACTTTGATCTGGGTCTTCTGTGCGAGCACCTTGCCGTTCTGGCCGACGAATCTCGTCGGCATCGTGAGTGGAGCGTTGCAGAGGTTGCGATTCGCGGCAAGCGCAGAGTTCGGGCCGGCGGGAAGCGTCAATTCGAAGCTTTCCACAGGTTGGTCAGGCACCGTCTCGAATGTCGAGCTCGTGATCCCAGATTTGCTGATGAACGTTTCGCCATGCAGGTCGATCGTTACGCCATAGCCCTGCAGCACGAGCACGAGTTCAGGGAACTTCTGTCCACCATTGGAGACGAAGTAGGCAGGCCCTTCAAGCGGCACAGGCAGGATCGGCGTGAGCGCCTTGGCGTGGCCGACGACCGCATCGGCAGGACAGCCAGCAGGGTTTGCGTCGAACTGGGCGAGGGTGCATGCCTTCTGCAGCGTCGAAAGCCTCGAGGGCAGCGCCTTTGGCAGTTCGACCTTGACCTCCTTGATGTTGGCGTCCTTGCCGATCGGTTCCTTCGGATAGGCGAGGTGCACGCTGAGGCTTGCGCCGTTCGCACGACTCGTCTTGCCCGAGGTCGACGCGGTGAAGGCCGGCTGGAACTCGAGGGCCCCGCAGTTGGTGACCTGGAAATGGCTTTCGAGATGCGCGACCGCTCCCTGTCCCCCAGTCATCGTGCCAGTGACGCTGAGCGGTTCGCAGTCAGTGGGGTTGAAGGTGAAGCCTGGGCGATCGATCGTGACGTTCACAAGCCGCAGATCGACTGGAACGCCGCCAACGATCTGCGGCAACGGGTCAGAGGTGACCGTCAGCTGAGCTGTCTGCGGGTCGAGCTCGACCCGCGCCCTGACATTGACGTTCCCCAGGTCGAACGGCCCCGCCTTCGCGGGCACGACGATGCTCAGCCCGAACGGCGCGCCCTCATAGGGCCCTGTCATGAACACTTTCCCGCCAGTCACGTAGAACGGTGTCGGACCGACGCCGGCACCGGCGGTGACCGTGCCAATTTCAGACGCTTGCGAGCACGTGCCCGCCGACGCCTGCGCTTCGGGGCAGAGCGGCAGACCCGTCAACGATCCCGTGAGGCCAAGCGGGAGCTTGACCGACACGCGCTGCATCGACTGGTCGGCGTCCTTGCGCACGAAGGTCGTGAGGAACGGCGTGAACCCGCCCGCCTGGACGCTCGTGACGCCAGCGTTGAAGCTCGGTTGGAATGGGAGTATCGCAGCGCAGGCGCTGCCTTCGGCGCCAGAGGTTATTTCGAACGGAATCGTCCGCTGCACCGGCGCATCGGGCTGCGCCCACGAGGACAGTTCTGCGACGGTGCTCTTCGTCCCGCACGTCGCCGGTGTGGACAGCGGCGAGCGCGCGCCAGCCTTGAAATGCAGCGTGATCGTTTCAAACGGCAGCTGCGGATTGTCGTCGAACGTCGTTGTCAGCTGGCCCGTGAGCGGATTGGCGGCGACATGCCCCGGAACCTTGATGTCGATCCCATGCTGGTCGTCGCGCAGCTCGAGCGCGATCCGGAACATTTCCCCAGATGCGGGATCCGAGGAGTTCTGCGTCCGCAGCCAGATCGATCCTTCGATCATGTTTTCAAGCAGCGGCGTGCGCAGTTCCACGCGGCCGATCTTCGAAGCTTCCGGACATTCCGTGGGTCCTTCGAGGCCAAGCCGTAACTGCGCATCGGAGCAGGCTTGCAGCCCGTCCGCGGAGGAGGGGTTGATCGTCATCCCTTCAGGCAGCGTGACGACGGCCTTCTTCAGGTCTGCCTCAGCGACCGATTCCGGGTTGCTGCTCTGCGGCACCGACAGCTGCACCGCGACGCCGCTCGTCGAGCTTGCCGCGCTCGTCGTCGGCTGCACATAGATGCTCGGGTTGAACGGCACATTTTCGCAGCCCGTCAGCACCGGCCCCGTGGACGAGGCCGTGACTTCCGAGTCAGGTTTCTCGTAGCTGTTCGAGCCGGCGGCGAACCGAATGCCGCTGCCAGAGCACGAGGTGGGCAGGCGAAGGAAGGCTTCTTCGGGCGCTGTGGACGGACATTCCAGGCCATCGGCTCCATCCGCTCTTCCAAGGCATTCGCCGCGCAGGCGGTCGTGGCTGGGGGACGCTGGATCGCCCCACACGGTGACCGAGGCTTCGGTGATCGGGACCGTCGTCGATGTGTTCCGGCTGACGATGTCGATCCCGTCGTCGCCTGGCCGTACGTATGCGTCGAGCGGCACGACCGTGCCAAGGACCTCGAAGCCGAGCTCGCTCGCAGCCCCAGCCGGTGGCGTGACGTTGTAGAGACCGGAGAGATAGGTGGCTCCGCCGAGCTCGACATCGGCGACCCCCACCTGGCTGTTGTCAGGACAGCGAGGTATGGATTCACGTCCTGGGCCACGCGTTTCGTTCAGCTGCGCGGCGGTGCAGCGCACCGGCGTCGCCGTCGGATTGCCGATCAGACCGGCGGGCAGATGAACGGTGACGTTCTTGAAATGCTCAACGGAGACGTTCATCGGCAGCTGGCCGAACAGCTTGCCCGTCGTGCTCTTGAAGCGGAGCGTCGTGGTGAAGTCCGCCGGATCGGTCGCAGCCTGAGTCAGCGGTTCGCCTTCGGCGTCGAGGATTTCAGTCCCGAAGCGGTCCAGGCCAAAGGTGGGCAGACCGCCTACGTTGAGCTCCTGAGCCGAGGTGACCGGGGCCACATTGCCGGCACTGACAGCGATTGTGTTCTCGAGCAGGCCGGAGGCGCCAGCTTCGACTTCCGCCATCAGACGCATCCCGAGCTGCGCACCCGGCGGCAGCGCGTCTTGCACTGTGCATGTCATCGTCAAACCCGTGGATTTGCAAGAGCCTTCGTGGAAGCCTTCTTCGGGTATTTCCGGATATTCCACCGACGTGACGAAGCTTTCGAAGCCGGGGAACAGGCCCTCTGGCTTCATGCCCGGGCTCACCGTGTCCTGTATCACGATTGGCCCAGTGCTGCGCGTGTCTCCGACGTTGCGGATCGCAAACGCTATGTACACGGGTTCGCCGGCCTGAATGGTGTCAGGCGTGCTGGAGTAGATGCTGAATTGTGGCCCTGCCGCCGCCGCCTTGCCAGGCATCGCTGCCCACAGGGCGCATAGCACGACGCATGCGGCGATTGACAGTGTGGTCGCTTTGAGCATTGCGTTGATCCTCATCTCTCTTCCCCCCTATCGACCGGCAGACGGGTCGCTGGTCGACTTCAAAGCACGGTGCGCGTGTCTCTCGATGACCTTGTGACCAAATCGTCTCTGAGCCCTTCGTCGGCACGCGACGCGCCTGCTCCTCGGCTTGTGCTTGCAGGCCCTGAGCGCCTGCGCAAGCTTCCGCGAGCTCGTGGACGACTTGCGCTTGACTGAGGCTTTGTTCGATGGCGATACGACGTTGCCAAGCCCGCTGAAGCCCGATGCCGTGTTGAATGTCGGCGCCGCGGACGGCGTGCCCTGGCATTCGTCGCCCACGCAACCGCCAGTCGACGGCTTGGGCTGCACAAAGCCGCCGTTGACGCGCACGTCATAGAGATCGACGAGATTGTCCGTGTCGCTCGCCAGCAGCTGCTGGCCCGTGAGGATGAAGACGTTGCTCCCATCCTCGCTGGTCGCCGCAAGCCAGGCGCCGTCTTCACCAGTGCCAGTCGAAAGCAGGGTCGGCTGTCCGGTTTCGACGTCATACTCGTACACGTCCGGCCTCCCGTTGGCATCGCTGGGGACCAGACGCGAGGCCGTTGTGAAGAAGACCTCATCGCCTTCGCTCGACAGGAACTGGGTCTGGAATTGGCCGTTGAATTCCGCGATCGCGCTTTTGGTCGCTTTGGGCATCAATTCGACTTCGGCGGTAGTCGTGCCACCTGTCGGTAGGCACGAGGCGCAGGCAAGCGTATTGGCACTCGCGTGGTACACGTACATCTCGGGCAGCGTGCCAATCTGAGCGTTTGCCACCGAGGCTTGCGTCAGCTGTTCCCTAGCGACGAAAGCGAGCGTGTTGCCGTCCGTGGATATCTGCGGCTCCTCTGGACTCGCACTGGTCGGCGTGACCAGGCGTGTGCTGCCGTCTTCCCACAGATAGATCCCCGCTTGCGCGAATTCTTCGTCTTCCCTGGTGAAGAAGTAGACGCGGCTTGCGTCTTCAGATGTTCCAAGCACCACATTTTCGACTTCGCTGCCTCCAAACTCGGTGTTGATGCGACCAAGGAAGGTGAGGTTGGCTTCCGTCTGCGGCTGCGGCCCGTCCGTGTACATGTAGAGGCCGTATTCGCCGTAGGCTTCGCCACCTGGATCCGCTTCGAGCAGACGGCTCTTGGTGGCGAACAGGACGCGGCTGCCGTCAGGCGTCATCGTGTCGAACATGACGCTCGCCGGTTCGCTGACCGCGCCTTCCATCTCAGGCTGTGAAACCCAGGCGGTAGAGCTCGCATCCTTGCGCAGGTACAGCTGGGTTTCGCTGCCACCGTTCGGCTTGGCCAGGAAGACGATGCGCGAGCCGTCCCGCGAGATCGCGTCTTCGTTTTCGAGCGAGTTGAAGATCCCAGGATGACCGGAGGTCACGCCGCTGGTCGGGAGCTCGCCGCCAGGCAGGACGCCGACCAGTTTGATGGCGCCATGTTCCCACGCGTAGAGCTTGTTTTCGAAGCCTTCGGCTTCCGGGATGAAGTTCGCGGAGCTTTCGAATGTCACGACCCCGAGATCGCTGGAGGAGCCCTCCACCCATTCCAGGCCGCTGCCCGAGAATCCTGAGACCTGCGGCACGGTTATGGTTTCGAGGCTGCCTGCTTCGAGGTTCTCGAGGTAGAGGTTGCCCGTCTGCGGGATGCCTTCTTCCCCCCCTGGCAGGTCATAGCCAAAGACCACGCCTCTGGTGAGTTCGGAGGAGAACACCGGCACTCCGGTGGCGCCCGCCAGGAACTGGAACGACACCTGTGCCGGGGTCGGCGTGATCCCGCGACTTTCCCAGCCTTCGCCTTCGTGCCGAACCGCCATGTACTGCGTGATGCCGGCGACGCCCGAGCCACTGGTTTCGCCAAAGCCGGCATACGCGCCGTAGGCGACTCTGTCGCCGCCCAGCGCAGCAGCGGTCGTGCGCCCGTTGCCGATGACGTTCGAGCCGTTCTTGTCGAGCGGCGAGACCATCTCGTAGGCTCGGCAGTCCGGGAGGTAGCCAACATTCTGTTCGTCGCGCCGGGCTTCGTTTTCACAGCTCCCTGCACTTGCCAGCGCGGCGTACGTGCTGAAGCTCATGTCCGCACCGTCTGTCACGCCAAGCGCGTTGCTCGCCACGAAGCGGAAGTGATATGTGACGCCCGGCGAGAGGCCGACGAGGTGCACGCTGACGGCGTGATCGCCGTTGTCAGAGCCGATCGTTTCGCTCTGGGCAGTAGCGCTGCCATAGCCTTCACCGGCGCCATACTCGACGTGGTAGGTCGTCGCGGCATTGTCGGGGTCGATTCTGGCGCTCACGATCGCTTCTCCATTTGCCACACCGGAGAAGCTCTCTTCGTCGATGGCTGGGGGAGCCGGCGTGGCAAAGGTTTCGTCCTCTCCTTCGCTTGCGCCGTTCGCGTTTTCTGCGACGAGCCGAAAGTGATAGCTAGCGCCAGCACTCAGTCCGCTTACGTCTGCATGCACTTCCACCGCCGCGGAGCCCGAGCCGATATCGCCTGTGGACTCGGCGCATGGCGCGCTGTGGTCATATGCTTCGGAGAGGCCGTATTCGAACTTGCATTCGCTGAGCGCAAGGCCGCTGGGGTTCACGGTGCCGTTCAGGGTGGCGCTCGTGCCCGCAATGTTCGAGGCGGCGCCCGTCGCCACATCGGGCACGACGATCGCAGCTCCGAAGACGCTGATCCCGCCCTCGCCATCGGAGACGTAGATCTCATCGTTGAAGCCGCTCACGGCGATCCCCGTTGAGCCACTGATCGCCCCGGAGCCAGATGAGGCAAACGTCAGCGTTGGCGCTTCGAACGGTTCCCCATGTGCGCCGAACTGCGCAACTTCGCCCTGTTCGTCGACATAGACTTCATCGTTTGCCGGATCCACGGCCAGCGTACTGCCCGCGCTGTCGACGATCGAGCCGCTTGCAGAGATCGCGCCGAACTGGTCAGGCGCATAGCGCGTCACAGGCCCTGAGCTCCAGCTGTCAGCGAAGAGGTTGCCAGTCGAGTCGACGGCGAGGTTGCATACGTCGCTCAACCCTTCAAGCGAAGACGTGTAGTCAGCGTCAGTGACGGGATTCGCCGAGGGCGAATACTCGTTCACGTTGCTCGAGTACAACCCGACATACACGCTGCCGGAGCCATCCACTGCTACGCCGCATGCCTCACCCCACGGCTTCCCCGCTTCGGAGGTGAGTTCGCCCAGCTTGCTTCCGGCTTCGCTGTAGATGTTGACGCTGCCGTCCGCGTGTGCGACGTAGATGTCGCCCTTGGCCGGCCCTGACGAGCTGTCCACCGCGATCTCGCCTTCACCTCCGCTTGCAGATCCGACGCCCGTGACGGCGTTGGTGCCTGTCACGGCGAAGTTGACAGGAGCGCCTGCGGCGTCGAACTTGAAGATCGTTTCGGCGCTGCCGTCATATACGTACACATCGCCCGATTTGGCTTCCACGGCGATGCCCTGCACGTTGGAGAACGAGCCGAACGACCCTACGTACGGATGGGTGATCGCGGCTGCCGCAGATGCGCTCAACCAGCTACCCGACGAGGCCGCCGCACATAGACCGACGACCAGCAACCTGCAGATGGCGACACGAGCGCCCATCCAACCCCTCCTCCTAGTAGAGATGCGATCCACAGCCTTTGCTGCATTGCTCACCGTTGCTTCTCCTCCCCTGGTTGGCGCATGTGACCTCGCTGCGCCGGCTCCATGGCGCTGCCGGCTCATGCCACGCTCCTGCGTTCTTCTGGCGCCTCGACCTGCGCTGTGATGCTGTGCAGCACCCTTCCGCCGGTTTCGGTCAGATGCCACTGGTTGGCTTCGCCACGCTCGTGATTGCCGGTGGCGGCGTTCCGCAGCAGGTCGTGCTGCTGCAGACGCCCAAGCAATTTGGAGACCTGCCCCGCATCGCTGATCCCCGCCTCTTCTGCGATTTGGCGGTTGCTGGCGCCCATGCCAGCAGCCGTCAACTTCGCAACCGCCTGGATCACCCGTGCTGTCCTGTAGGTCAACCGCATCGGCAGTCTCCCAAGCGGGTTGGGGCCCTCGCTGGAAGCGGCGGGGCCGGCGAGCCCAGGCACAGGGGCCTCAGGCAACTCACGCTTGACCTGTCTTCTTGCAGCTGCCGGACCCTGGTAGGGCAGCACGATCATCCCCGTGAGCTCGCCAAGCAGGCCATGCAGATCCAGGCGGCAAGGCTGAGCGTGATCCTCGACGCTCTGCGTGGCCTGAGCAAGGCGGGTGGCGATCACCGAGCTGACGGCGCCAACCAATGCCTCTGCCGTCAGCCTGCTGGGCGCCGAGGAGCCAGCCCGCAGACGACCCTCGTCGACCGCGTCGACGAGCCTGCTGAGGATCCGCTCCCGTGCTGCCCGAACGAACCCACCGGAGAACTGAGACTCCACCAGACAGGCTCGTGCGAGAGCAGGCTCGCGATCTGCCAGGCAGAGCAGCCCCCACAACCCCATCCGGATCCGCTCCGCCCATGCAAGCCGCTCGAGGCCAAGGCTCGCGATGAGCGTGCTTGCTCGCCACTCAGCCTCGACGAAGATCGCCGCCAAACACTGCTCACGGTTCTCGAAGACCTCGTAGAACGTACGCCTGGAAACGCCGGCACGCTCACACACTCCCGCCGCCGAGAACCCCGCATAGCCGTCCTCGGCGAGCATGCCGATGGCCGCGCTGAGCAGCCTGGCTCGCTGCAAGCCGATGATGCTCCCCACCTGCTGCGCACCACGGGCGCCGACAGCCCGCGAGTCGGCATCGCGATTGCGCAGCTGTGCACGCTGGCCCTCAACAGCCACGGCCAGCTCCCCGCCCGCAGCGGGCTGCGACTAGCTCAGGGAGCCAGAGAGAGAGAGAGAGAGAGAGATGCGTCAGCTCTGCTGACGCATCTGGTTAAAGCAACCCAGATGCGTGCAACCAAACCTGACACGTCTGCCTCAAGAAGACTCACGCTGAACAAAGCTCCCTCAAACGCTCGAAAGGGTCCCTCTCCAGAAACCACAGACTCTGCTGCACAACGACCGGTCATAGAGCAACGGAACCGGCCCCAACCACATCTATGTCAACCCGTCTCGCTTCCAGGCCATGACCTTAAGAAACGAAGGATGCATCCAACGTAGCAGAAGCCCGTGGATAAAGTCAACCCGGCCAGCCACTCACGAACGCGCTCTGCGTATCAGCGCGGTCGCGGTTGCGGTCGCGATCAGCTCGTCCTGAGCGCCACGCAGCTCGCCCGCGACGAACGCGATGTCTTTTCCACGCCGCAGCACGCGGCCGTGGCCACGAAGCTGGCCTGGCAGCGCAGGCGAGAGGAACTGCACCTGTAGGTCAAGCGTCGGCGCCCACTCGCCCTGACGGAGGGTCGCGACGAGCGCAGGGCCAAGCGTGTCGTCGAGCATCGCCGCGAGCATCCCTCCCTGGACGTTGCCCATCGGGTTGAGGAACTGCTCAGTGGCGGTGAAGGTGACCTCGATCGTGCCCGCATGGGGATCGACCGCGACGAGCTTCCAGCCGAGCAGCACCGCGATCGGAGGCGGGTCCCGCCGGCCGTCGAGGATCTCCCAGAACGGGCCCTGATGCGCCTGGCTCTCCTCGGTCCGCACGGGGACAGCCTATCCGGGTCAGTTACCCTGAGAAGATGGGCAGGAGGATCGCACTGGGCTGGATGGTTGGGATGTTGGGTGGGGTTGGCTTGGCAGCCGCCCTTGGTGGGTCCGCGGACGCGTCTGCCGGCGAGCAGGCAACAGCATCAAGCGCGCGAGGCGCCCTTACCGCCGTGGCGACCGTGCACCTCAAAATCGCCGTGCAAGGGAGCAAGCTGATCGTCCACCTGAGCGGCCCAAGCAACCGCGAAGTGCGCGTGGAATACACGGCGACCTACAACGGCCAGAAGGTCGCCTCCGGGGCGCGAACGGTGACGCTCGAAGGTGGCGAGCAGACAACGAGCTTCAAGCTGAGCGTGCAAGTCGCCACCCATGCGAGGATCAAAGTCGGCGCGAAGCTCCTGACCGGCAGGCAATCCAACAGGGCCGTCGAACGCCCTCAGATGAGCCACATCGAACATATGTCCACATCGAGAGGGGCTTTTGGTCCGAGCGCATAACTGGTTTAGTATCCGTTGACGCTTGTAAGTAGATTGCGTTTCGGTCATTCGTATTCGGGTCATGTCCACTTTACAATCAGGGGAAAGCGTCAAGATCAGCCGCCTCGATGAAGCGGAGCAAGCTGCTGGCGCGCTCGGGGCAGGGATCGAGGGCGGCGGGGGGCCACCGCCCGTACAGATGCTGCGCTACCTGCCGCTGTCGCTGCTGGTCACCGCCTCGATCGTCGTCGTACCAGTGCTGCTCGTCGCGGCCCTTGTTCCACGCGGCGGCGTGCTGTCGATGGCGATCTCAGCGCTGGTGGGGGTCGCGATATCGCTCGCGATCGCAAGCATCGAGGCATCCCTCTGGGCGCGCCGTCCGCGCTCGCGCGACCTGCTCTTCGCGGACCTGACGCTCTGGGGCTGGCTGCGCCGTTACTGGGCGGAGCGCAACCTCGCCGCGACGATGAGGCTCTACGACGCGAACGGCGAGGCGAGCCCGCCAGTGAGCATCGAGCTGCTGGCGCGTCTGAGCAAGCTGCTCGAAGCTCGCGACGCCTACACCCATGGGCACAGCCAGCGCGTCGCGCGTCATGCGGCGCGCATCGCAAAGTCGATGTACCTCTCCCCCGCTGAGATCGCAAAGATCCACACGGCGGCGCTGATCCACGACGTCGGCAAGCTCTACACGCCACGACGGATCCTGAACAACCCTGGACGGCTGACGGACGCTGAATTCGCCGTGATCAAGCGCCACCCAGGCGATGGCGCAGACATGCTTGCGGCGGTCGGCGACCTCGAGCTCGCGGCGATGGTCCGCCACCACCACGAGCGCATCGACGGCCGCGGCTACCCAGACGGACTGACAGGCCTCTCGATCCCGCTTGGAGCAAGGATCATCGCCGTCGCCGACACCTTCGACGCGATCACCTCAAGCCGGGCATACCGTCCCGCAGGCACACATCAAGAGGCGCTCGAGATCCTCTCGCACGAGTCAGGCAGCCAGCTCGACGCAGCAGCGGTGACGGCATTCCTCAGCTGCTACAGAGCGCGCCGCTCAGTCGCATGGTTCTCCTTCGCGGCGGTCGTGCCCCAGCGCATCGTCGCGGGGCTGCAGACGGCAAGCGCAAGCATCGGCGCCGGGGCCGCAGGCATCACCTCGATCCTGCCCGCCGTGGGCGCCGCGGGACTGCTCTCGCTCTCCCCAGGGCTGACCCACGACAAAGCCTCAGCGGGCGGGGGCGTCCAGCGCACGACGCTCGCGCGCACGACCGAGCAGGCGACGCCAAGCACCGCAGCCCTGACGAGCGGCGAAGCAAGTCAACCGCAGCGGCACGACACCACAGGCGGCAAGCACGGCTCGACGAGGGGCGATGCGCAGAGGCCGTCGCACAACACCGCGACCGACAGGCACGCATTGGGCAGCGGCGAAGCCGACGAAATGCAGAGCCAAAGCTCCACGCCAGGCAGCGAAGGCAGCGGGTCCTCGACGAACAGCACTCAGTCGCAGACTTCCGGCTCCTCTCCCTCCTCGCCGTCCAACGCGCCGCCAGCAAACCACGTGAAGGAAGCGCTGGGCTCGACGGTTGAAGAAGCGACCGCGCCCGTGACCGAAGCGAAAGCCCCGCATGGCACCCCAGCGGGCGTCGTCGGCACGGTGACCGAAACCCTCTCGAATACCGGCGAAACGCTGTCGAAGACGACGGAAAGCCTGACGAACACGGTCAACGAAACGCTCGGGAACACCGACGAAACGCTCTCGAAAACGACCGAAACGCTGACGGGCACCGTCAACGAAACGCTCTCGAAAACAAACGAAGTGCTGTCGAAAACGACCGAAGCGCTGAACGAAACGACGAAAGGGCTGAGCGAAACGCTCGGCCACCTCTGACGCTCGCCCTCGGTCGCCGAGCGGCGACGTGGATGGCACTCCGAAGCTAGGCTGCCGCACGTGAGCTCGAAGCGCGAATGGGTGGCAGTCCAGCATGTGCCCCACGAGGGACCTGGGTCGATCGCGACGCACACGCGTCTGCGCGGCATACCGCTGCGCATCTGTCGGCCCTACCGTGGCGAGGCGTTGCCAGAGCCAGAGCGACTCGCGGGACTCGTGGTGATGGGCGGACCGATGGGCGTCGCCGACACCGACGCTCACCCGAACCTCCCCGCCGAGATCGAGCTGATCGCGACGCTCGTCGAGTTCAACGTGCCAGTTCTCGGCATCTGCCTTGGCGCACAGCTGCTGGCACGCGCCCTCGGCGCGAACGTCTACCCCGGCCCAAAGGCGGAGATCGGCCCTGGCACGGTGAAGCTGACCGCCGCGGGGCGTGTCGATCCCGTGCTCGCTGCCGCAGACCACGGCGAGGAACTGCCAGTCGTGCACTGGCACGGTGAAACCTTCGACCTGCCAGTCGGCGCTCTGCGACTCGCATCGAGCGAGCACTATCCCAACCAGGCGTTCCGCTTCGGCGCGAGGGCCTACGGGCTGCAGTTCCATGTCGAGGTGGATCGTGCCCTCGCCGAAGAGTGGCATTCACACCTGCCCTACGGCGTGCGGATCGAGGGCTCGACGCGCAAGGCGGTCGAACGCGCGGGGCACGCGGTGATCGCGGCGTTCTTCGATCGCGCCGCGCCGCAGCGCTAGGAGGCTGCGGCGCTAACCACGGTCGCGTGGCAGCACGTCAGTCGACAGCAGCACGTCAGTCGACGGCAGCACGTCGCAGAAGACGAAGCCCTCGCGCTCGAGCACCTCGCCCGTCTCGCAGGCGATCGGCTCCGAGAAGATCGGGCCAGCGTGCACGAACGTGTGAAACTCGCCGTTCTCGCCGCAGGGGTCGACATCTGCCGGGAGATCGGCGAGCAACTGCGCATCGAAGGCCCTGCCCGCGAAGCTCCGATCGAGCTTGGCAGGGTCGACGCAGACGAGGATCGCCGCGAAGCCGGCGGCGATGAAGCTGCGTGCGAGCTCCGCGGTGTCCCGCTGCCACAGCGGAAAGAGCGCCTGTCTGTCAGCGGCGATCAGCCGCTCTTCCCTGTAGGCGCGGATGTCCTCGAGAAAGAGGTCGCCAAACGCGACCCGCTCGACGCTGCGCAACGGCTCGCGCGCGAAGGCCTCAGCCATGCGACGCTCATAGACCTCGTTCACACAGCCAGGCGGGATCCTCACCTCGACGAGCGGCAGACGCAGCGCCTTGGCCTGCCGGCGCAGCAGCTCGCTGCGCACCCCATGCATGCTGATCCTGTCGTAGACGTCAGTGAGCGTCGTGATGAGCGCGTCCGGCGAGAGCCCCTGCTCTTCGCGCAGCGCCCACAACGCAAGCGAGGAGTCCTTGCCACCACTCCAGGAGAGGGCGAGCATTCAGCTGCGTGGGTGCCTGGTGGCCATGAGGCGACGCGTGAGCTCAGGCGAGATGTTGGGCGCGAGCCGATCGGCCTGTGGGTCGGCGGCGTCGTCGAGCCCAAGCACGTCATGCGTGAGTACGTGCGCAGCGTGGCGGCGCGAGGCGAGTAGCAGCGCTGCGCTGACGCCCTCCTTCGTGAGCAGCAGGCGCTCCTGCTCGAGCAGGCCAAGATGGCGCAGCCGGCGGATCATCTGCAGCGCCGTCGGCGCCGAGACCCCGACCGCGCGCGCGAGCGCAGCCTGCGTAGGAGGCTTCTCGCCGTCGCAGAGCTCCTTCAGCGCGAGCAGATAGCCAGCCTCGCGCGCACTCACCTCAGAGCACGGATGCTCACCGTCGCTGTGACCGGAACGCCCTGCTCCCTGCTGTGCTGACACTGACTTCCTCCGCCCGACGCGAACCCTGTCAGATGAGCGTACCCGATCCACAACTCGGGGCCCTGCGAGCAGACGCTTAGGACTACCTAATTAGGCCTGCCTAACTTGTGATACGCTGCCGCTGCGGAATGCCTAGCGTACCAGTCGGAATTACTCGGAGGTCTTCGTGAGCGAAGCTTTGCCAGCCGCAGCCAAGCCGAAAGCGAGCGCCCGCAAGCAGGCGAGCGAGCGCGTGAGCTTCTACGTCTGGACTGCGCTCGTGCTCGTCGTCGCGGTGACAGTCGTGATCCTTGGCTGGCACGCGAAGGGCGGCACGACCGACCCAACCGCCCTGCCTGCAGGACACAGGCTGAGCCACACGACGGTCGTGATCAACAGCGCGATCCTCGTCTTCCGCGAGGGCCTCGAGACGATCCTCGTGCTCGCCGCGGTGATGGCGAGCTTCCTCGGCGCGAACAGGGTCTACCGGCGCCCCGTCGCGGCTGGCGGCGGACTTGCGATCCTCGCGGGCATCGCGACCTGGTTCATCGCCGTCTGGTTCATCGGCGAGATCGGCGGCAAAGGCGGACTCTCCGTGCAGGCCGCGACCGGGCTGCCAGCGCTGATCGTGCTGCTGATCGTGATGAACTGGTTCTTCCACAAGGTCTACTGGACCGGCTGGATCAAAAGCCATCACAAGCGTCGCAGGAGCCTGCTCTCCGACTCCGAGACAAACAAGCGCCGGATGCTGCTTGGCCTCGCCTTGCTCGGCTTCACCTCCGTCTACCGCGAGTGCTTCGAGATCGTGATCTTCCTGCAGAACCTGCGCGAGATCTACGGCTCGAGCGTCGTGCTGGAGGGCGTCGTGATCGGCGCCCTGTTCACCGGCGCCGCGGGTGTGCTCACCTTCGGCCTGCACCAGCGCCTGCCCTACAAGCGCCTGCTGATCATCACCGGCGTGATGCTGCTGTTCGTGCTGCTCGTCTCCGTCGGCGAGGAGGTCAACGAGATGCAGCTCGCAGGCTGGATCGGCACGACCGAAATCCACGGCCTGAGCATCCCCGGCTGGATGGGCACCTGGTTTAGCCTCTTCAACAACTGGGAGACCTTCATCGGCCAGGCGATCGCGCTGCTGATCGTGCTCGGGTCCTACCTCGCCGCGCAGTACGTGCGCGTCTGGCGTCCCCGCCGTCGCGGCCTGCAGACGGCCCAGCTTGCGAGCGAGGCCCCAAGCGAAGACCCAGGCCAGACGCCCGCCGATGTGGCGAGCAAGCCGATCGCAAGCGCGAGCGGCCTCGCGATCACTTCGTAGGAAACCAACACGAAGCGCAACGTCGCGTTGCCTGCCACGACAGGCCGCGGATATGATCGCGCTACCTCATGGGTGGAGAGAGAGCTAAACAACGATGAGGCCGGGCGAGCTGGCGATCGACCGCCGCACAGAAAACGGCAACCACACGCTTGCACTCGCAGGCGAACTGGACCTTGCCTCCGCGCGCGGCCTGGAGCAGATCGTCGCCGAGATCTGCGCGACGGATGCAAAGCGCATCGTCGTCGAGTTGAGCAAAGTGACGTTCATCGACTCCAGTGGCCTGCGGGCGCTGCTGGGAAGCCGCGAGATCTGTGCCGCCCACGGCCACGAGCTCACGCTCAGCGGCTGCACCGACTACGTGCGCAAGCTACTCGAGCTGACAGGCCTGGACTCGGTGCTGAGCTGCGACGGCACCGCCAGCTGAGCCGTCAAGCAGGCGGCAGCTCGACGTGTGGCCTGCCCGAGGCAAGCTGCTCGAGACCATCGTCAGGGATCGGCTCCCAGGCGACGGCTTCCGCGACCCAGGCGCGCCAGCTGGGACGCACGCCAGGGTCGCCGTCGAAGGCGCCAAGGCGCACGCTCATCTGCGTGTGATCGTCAGGGTTGCGGCTGAACAGATGCCCGCCGCACTCGCCGCAGAAGAGCTTCTCGAAGCCGCCGTCAGGGTGACGCCAGCTCTTGATCAGCTCCTCTCCCTGGAGCACCTTCAGCGTGCGCCCGTCGATCCTTGCCTGCACCGAGGAGGCGGTGCCAGTGCGCCGCTGGCAGCGTGTGCAGTGGCAGTAGCCCGCAGCGCTCGCCGGCCGCGTGAGCTCAAAGCGCACGCCACCGCAGAGGCAGCCTCCGGTCGTCGATGGCTCCGGCATCGCCAGAGTCTGGCATACCGCCGACGCGAGCTCGCTCAGTGAGCGTTTGCTTCCTCGATGGCTTGCTTGATCGCGAAGGCATCAGTGAGGCCGGTGAGCGTGTTGACTTCGCCCTTGGGGTTTATGAGCAGTAGCGTCGGAGTCTGATTGACGGTGACGTCGCGGGTGACCGTCCCAAACGAGCCGACTTCCCTGGGCCTCGCGTAGCTGGCGGCGACTTTGTGGCCAAGCGAGCGGGAGACAGCTTGCACCTGCTTGTGCACGGAGACATCAGCCGAGGCCTGCGGGTTCCAGAAGAGCAGCAACACGGTCCTGCCTTCATGCAGCTGCCTGCTGACCTGCACCGCCCTGGAGCCACCGCGACCCGACGTCTGGGACTGGGGCGGCGTGCCTGCGTGCGGCGTAGAGCTGGTGGGATCGCTCTTGGCAGGCGCGCTGGCGTGCTTGCCGCTCGCGCCCTGCTGCGCAGTCCCGACATGGTTGGCCGCGCGCTGGATTTCCTGATCCTTGCGCTGGGTCGTGCCAACGGCTTCGTGGGCTTTGCGAACGTCGCGCGTGAGCCCATGCAGCCCAGGCACAGGGCCTTTGTAGACGTGCGAGGGCTTCGCTGCTGCTTTTTCCTGGGCGACTGCGCTTGGCGCGCTGGAGCCGCCAGTGTCGCTCTGCGCCGGAGGCGAGACAGCAGGTGGCGTTGTGGCCGCGCTGGATTCGCCGCCACCAGGATGGTGCGGCTTGAGCACGACGAACCAGGCCGCCGCAAAGACGAGCACGACGAGCAGGGCGATCTGGTAGGGCCTGGACAGCTGCGACATCGCTCATCTTTCGGCATCTGCGAGCGCCAAGTTGAGCCCGATCGGCGGCGCTGGACCAGCGCAAGCGCGCTGTCAGGCGCTCAGGCGTCGGCTGAGAGCAGCGTCTGGAGCTCCTGGAGCAGCGCATCATGGTCAAGCTCGCGCTGGCCACCGCCGCGCAGGTCGCGCAAGGCGCTGCCTTCCCCGTCAAAGATCGCGGCATAGCGCGCGCCACGGCGATCGGCCTGCGTGAGCTGGCCCTTCAGCGATCTGCCCGCCTGCTCCATCTCGACCCTGAGGCCAACCGACCGCAGAGCTCCGAGAAGCATGAAAGCGCGCTCCCGTACCCCAGAGCGCAACCCCGCCCAAGCACCCCCGGAGGGGGTGCTCCTCTCCCCATCCCCCCGATCCGAGTCCGCAACGCAGATGTAGACGTCGAGCGACCGCGGCTGCGGCGGCTCCTGGCCCCCCGCGAGCAGGATCCGCTCGACCCCGGCGGCCCAGCCGATTCCCGGCGTCTGCGGCCCACCAAGCTGGGCGACGAGGCCGTCGTAGCGACCGCCGCCGCCAACGCCGCTCTGCGCGCCCAGCGCGTCAGAGGTGAACTCGAAGACCGTGCGCTCGTAGTAGTCGAGGCCGCGCACGAGCGTGGGGTCGACCTGGTAGGGGACATTGACGGCGTCAAGCAACGACTTCACCTGCGCAAAGTGGTCCCTGTCCTGCACATCGAGATGGTCGAGCAGCAGCGGCGCCTGCTTCATCGCCGCGAGCGTCCCTGGGTGCTGGGAGTCGAAGGCCCGCAGCGGGTTGAGCTCGATACGCGCCCTGACGTCCTCAGAGAGGCTCTCTTCGTTGGCCCTGAGGTGCGCCTGCAGGAGCTCCCTGTAGGAGGCGCGCGTCTCGGCACCGCCAAGGCTTGCGAGCCGCAGACGCAGATCCTTCGCGCCCATCCGCAGCAGCAGCTCTCGCAGCAGCACGATCGACTCGGCGTCAAGCGCAGGATCGTCGCTGCCAAGCGCCTCAGCACCAACCTGCCAGAACTGCCTGTACCTGCCCTTCTGGGCGCGCTCATATCTGAAGAAGCTGCCGAGGTACCAGAGCTTCACAGGCTGCGGGCGCTTCTGCATGCCATGCTCGACATACGCCCTGCAGACAGGCGCTGTGCCCTCCGGGCGCAGCGTGAGCGAACGGTCCGAGCCGTCCTTGAACGTGTACATCTCCTTGCTGACGATGTCCGTCGACTCGCCGACGCCCCTGGCGAACAGCTCCGTCGCCTCGAAGCAAGGCGTCTCGATCCGCTCGTAGCCGGCGCCCTGCAGGATCTCCGTAGCGGCGCGCTCGAGCTCTGCGCGCTGACGCGCTTCGGGGCCAAGCACGTCGAAGGTGCCCCTTGGGGCAGAGATCTTCGGTGCGCTCAAGCCGTCTGCTCGCGGGACCTTGCGACCTGCTGCGCCGCGGCGGCGCGCAGCTCGGTGAGGAACGGGTTGGACTGCAGCTCGCGTCCAAGTGTCGTGATGCCCATGTGGCCTGGGTAGACGGTGCTATCGAGTGGGAAGCTGCCGATAAGCGAGGCGATCGAGGCCTCGAGCGTCGGCCAGTCGCCGCCTGGCAGGTCGACCCTGCCAACCGAGCCCTGGAAGAGCACGTCCCCAGAGAGCAACGCCGGGGTCTGCGCAGGCTCCTGGCCGGCAGCATCCGCCCCGCCCCCAGAGGTGATCGCGTAGGTGAGATGCCCAGGGCTGTGCCCAGGGGTGAACAGCACCTCGATGCGCATGCCCGCAAGCTCGAAGACCTCGCCGCCTGAGAGCGTGTGCTCAGGCGTCCAGCTCTCGAAGGGGCCAAAGCCAGGCGGCACCCAGCGCATCACGTCTTCGAGCACAGGCCGCTCAAGACTGGGACACCAGACAGGTGCGCCAGTCGCGCGCGCAACCGGCGCGACCGCGCCAATGTGGTCGAAGTGGCAGTGGGTGAGCACGATCCCCTCAAGCGTGACGCCAAGCGATTGTGCTGCGTCAAGCAGACGCTGCGGCTCCTCGCCAGGATCGACGATCAGCGCCTTCGTTGCGCCTGCGTCAGCCCTGACGATGTAGGTGTTCTCCTGGATCGGGCCGACGGCGAAGCTCCGCACGTCGGTCATCGCGTCGATGCCTTGCCCGCCTGCTTGGCCTTACTGCGCTGGCGCCGCCTGTACATCCAGAGATCCGTGTAGTAGCTGATCGGGATGTAGAGCAGCAGCACGATCGGGAAGATGACGAACGACTGACCTGGCTTTTTGATCAGCCAGAGGCTGATGCCAAACATCACGAGAGCCGCCGCGAGCGCCCTGTAGGTGGCGCCCTTCCAGGTCGGCTCTTTTTCGTAGCGGTCCGCGTGCTTGGCCCGCTGCGCCTGCTTGTTTTCGCGCAGCCTCGGACTCTTCTCCTCCGCGGTCGGCTTGCGACCCGTGCGCCCACGCGCTTCGACGACGCCAGCAGCGTTGCCTCTGTGCTTGGTCTTGCGCTTGCGCTTGGCTTGGGGCACGTTACAAGCCTAGTGGCTGGGGCCCTTCGGCGCGGGACTGGGACCTGTCGGCGCGGGACCGCCGCGGCCCGGCTACGCGGCGCGCAGCGCGTTCTCGAGCAAGTGTCTTTCGGGATCGAAGCCGCGCAGCGGTAGCTCAAGCGGGAAGCCGTCAAGCGCGGCGCTCGGCGCAAGGCCGACGAGCTCGGCGGCCGCGATGCTTGCGCCAAGAGCGCGCGCACGCTCAGCGACAGCCGCGACGATCATTCTGAGCGGCAAGCTGAGCGGGTCCTCGACGTTCATCGAGACCTGGCCTATCTCGCGCTTGCGAGGCTCCTCATCGATCCAGTGGCGCAGCGGCACGCCAAGGGCGCGCAGGCCAGGTAGGCCATGCGTGCCGCCCTCCCTGACCTGGGCGGCAATCGTCTGTGCCTCCGCAAGGCCTGCCGGCGGCGAGAGCTCGAGGTTGAAGGCGACAAGCGGCGGCCTTGCGGCGAGAAGGGTCGCGCCAGCAGTCGGATGCAGCGAGGCGGGGCCGAAGTCAGGGCGCAGCTCGCCTGCGACGATGCGCTCGGCAAGCCTGGCGGTGCCGCCGCTGCGCAGCTGGGCGCGGGTGCGACCGGCAGCGAGCTCGCCATAGAGCAGCACAGGCAGCCGCAGGCTCTCGGCGAGCATGTCGCCAAGCAGGAGCGCCGCAACGCAGGCGGCGCCGCGGTCAGCCTCCCGCAGATAGACGATCGGGGCGACGTCGATTACGCCAACGTGCGGGTGCTGGCCGCGGCCGTCTGCGAGGCTGATGCGCTCAAGCGCGAGGCTGGCGCCGGCGAGCAGGGCGTGCGAAAGCGTGTGGGGCTCGCCCGCAAGCGTGTAAACCGAGCGGTGGTGGTCAGGGTCGGCGTGGATGTCGAGGAGCCTTGCACCCGCGCCGACGAACGCCTTGCCGATCGCCGCGACTCTCGCCGCGTCGCGACCCTCAGAGACATTGGGAACAGCGAGCAGGAGAGCTTCGTTTGAGACCGTCAGCAGAGGACCTTGCGAGAGAGTGACAGCTTGCTTGGAGGCGATACGAGGTCACTCTAGTCGCGGCGGGATCAACCCCCGTCGCTCCCGTATTTGTTGCCTCACTGCTCGCGTCGGCTTTTGGGCACGATGCCTGTGCCTCGGTCGCGGCGGTGAAGTAGCTGGCGAAGGCGTGGTTGGGTTTGACGGCGACGATCTGGCCGTCCTTCTGCCAGACCTGCTCGAACAGGGAGAGCACGAGCTTGCGTCGCTCAGCTGGCTCGGGCTCGGCGGCCCAGAAGCGCGCGAAGTCTTCGAGGATCGCTCGCGCGCGGTCGAGGTCAGGGTTTGTCGGCGGTTTGGTGCGTTGTAGCTCCTCCTCCAGCGCCTGGCGGCGCATGACGTATTCGGGCTTGGTGAGGTCGCCCATCACGTAGAGGTCGCGCAGCCGCTCAAGCTGGCTGGTGAGCTGGCGGCGTCGCTCGGCGTCCTCGCCGGGGCGTGTGCCGGCCTGGGCTTGGATCGTGTCGAGCACGAGATGGCGCAGCGTCTGGTCGGGTTGGAAGTCGTGCAGCCAGTCGATCAACTGCTCCTCAAGAGGAATCGCGGGGACCGTGCGTTGCTCACAGGTGCCGTGGTGGCGGCGGGTGGAGCACTGGTAGCGGCGCATGGCATCTCGGCCTGTGCGGCAGCCGTGCATTCGTGCGCCACAGCGCTCGCAGCACAGCAGCTTGCGCAGCAGGTACTCCTCGGACGGGCGTCCGGGCTTGACGACGCGGGTGCGCCATGAGCGGACTTCCTGCACGCGGTCGAACAGCTCATCGCTGACGATCGCCTCGTGCAGTCCGCGGATGCTGCGGCTCTTGTCTCGTAGCCCGGAGACATAGCCAGCGTAAGCGAGGTTGGAGAGCATCTCGCGCACGGTGTCCTTGCAGAACAACCGTCCACGGGCAGAGCGGGCGCCCTTGGCGTTCAGCCACGCGGCAAGAGTGCGGTCGGACTCCTGGCCGGTGGCGTAGCGCCCGAACATCGCGAGCACGAGCGGCGCCCGGTCGGGATCAGGGACGGCGAGCTTGGTGGCCGGGTCGCGGACGTAGCCCCACGGCAGCGAGCCGACGAGATGCCCCTGTCGTGCCTTCTCCCGCAGGCCACTGCGTGTCCAGAAGGAAAGCGAGACGGAGTAGTACTCGTCGAACATCTCGTGGATCGACTCCGCGAGAAACGCCGACGGGTCGGTGTGGTCTTCGCCCATCGGCTGCGTGACCGACACGACGCGGATACCGAGCCGCTCGCGCAGCAGTTGCTTGTAGCGGCGTGCCTCGACCTGATTCCGCGCGAAGCGGGACGTGTGGTAGACGAGGACGACGTCGAACTTGCCATCGGCGGCGTCGGCCATGAGGCGCTGGAACTCGGGGCGGGCCTCTGACTTGCGCCAGCCGGAGTGAAAGTCGCAGTATTCGCCGATCATCTCCAGCGCGTTCTCGGCGGCGAACGTCGCGATCGCCTGGCGTTGCGCGTCGGGAGAGAAGCCCTGGCCCTGCTCCTCGGTTGACTCGCGGATATAGGCCGCGGCGCGCTGCGGACTATCGGCCATGCTGGGCGGGGTCGGTGAGGTCGCGTCCTCGGCGCAGCCACCAGTCCGCGAACCAGCGCGCGAACGCTTCGAGGTCGGGATCGGATGCGCGGCGACGGTCATGTGGTCCTCCTTGCGGCGGGTCATCGGTCCCAGCGATCAGACCAGAGCCGCGCGTCGATCTCAAGCGCCTGACGGCGGCGTCCTCCGGTGCGGCTACCAGCCAAGCCTGGTCCTCCGGCTTGACTGCGGCTGGTGGCGAGCTTGTCGTGTCGCGGCGTGATGTGGTCAAAGCGATGGTGTCGGCGAGAAGACCCCAATCGCTCAACAAAGGCCGGTTTTGGCGCCCTTTCGGTACAGGCGATGCTTACCTTTGCGAGCGCCAGTCCGCTGATGATGCGCTCTGGTCGTCACGGTGTTGGCGTCGTCGCGTTACGTTCATTTGACAACGGTACGTTGTCGCCGCACTAGAAATGGCGATTAGCAGCGACTTTCGTGCAAATGGCTCTCGCATCCTAATGCGACGGGCTATTCGAGTGAGTAAGCGAAGGAGTATTCGAGGGGTTCATTACTCCATGCGCCTCGACGCCGGGCGCTCAACGAGAGTGGAGTTTTATGTGACAACGTACCGTTGTCAGTCCCGCCTGAAATGCGGATTTGCAGCAGTTTTACCGGCAAAAGGCCCTCCCGTTAGGCGGGAGGGGAGAACGGAGGACATATCGGAGGGCGGAACGGAGGACAGAAGCTCCTCGCCCTCCACGCCGGCCAGGGATGTGCTCGCTTACGACGCGTGAGGAAGTCGGCAAGCCGGCCGGTGGGCGGCGCTGACACCCGTGAGCTGCCGGTGTACGACTGGCGCAATGTCGTCCAGCGGGACTCAGATGTCGCGGCAAATCGCACAGGATGGCGAGCATTGCGCGACTGCCCGCCATCCTGTGTCAGTGCGGTGTCAGGCCACTGTCAGCAGACAGTCGCTCACGCAGACGCGGTCGGAGTCTCCACGTCGCATGGTTCCTGCTCGGTATCCATGAACTCGTCAGCGAGCCGGGCAAGCATCTCCGGGCACGCCACGACGGCTTCGTTGAGGTTGGCAAGGCACTCCTCGGTCAGCTCCTCCGGCGCGTTGTTGAGCCCGGAGACGGCCGACCAATAGACGCGTTCGATGAGCGGTCGAAGCTGCCGTGGTGGCATTGTCAGCTCGAACGGCTCGGCGTCGGGCTCGCGTTCCCAGCCGAGGTCATCGCGCAGCCGCAGCTCGCCCTTGAAGCGGTGGTGCAGCCGCTTGGCCTCGGTGGCTTCGTCGTGTTGGAGGCACGTGAGTATGTCCCCGTGCGCGGTGAGGTCGGTCATCAGGCCGTCGTACAGTGCGTCCCGATAGGCACGGTTGATCGTCATGCCCATTTGGGAGACTCCTTTCGGTTCGACACCGAGGAAGGCGCCCCGATCCATGCAAGGCGACCTAGCCGTAAGAACTACGGTTAGGCGCGGCATCGAAGGCGAGAACTTCGGTGCTAAAGGGCCGGGGCGAGTGTTCCCGCACTCGTCTCGGCCGCTTGGTTTTTAGGGGGCTCGCGATCAGAGCAGAGCGTCCGGCGGAAACTCCAGATGTCGGCCGTGGGGGCGATGCGACACGCATTGTGAATGGCGTGGTCTGCCATCCGCGAGCCCTGCGATCGTCATCCGGGAGATGTCCGCGCCGAAGCGAGTCCGCCAAGCCGTCACGGTCAAGCTCGGCGTTGGGGCAGATGCAGCGGGCCTTCCCAAACAGTCGAGAGACGCGGCTGCCTTGGCGACGACGTTCCCCGAGCCGGGCATCATGGTCGTTGAGCCGACCGACTCGCCGAAGCTGCTCGATACCCATCGCCTCGCGTCGCCTGGCGAGAACCGTGAGCGAATGTGGAAGCTGCTGAGTGAGCACCCTCGCTTCGAGCACGAGGCTCCTCAAAAGCAGCAGGCAATCGCCGAAATCAACCGCGTCGCGGGCGAAGAAACGCGAGAGGGAATCTTCTGGTGTTTGGCCCTGCTTCTGCTGATTACCGGGAACGACAAGCTTCGCCCGACGCTTGAACCGCAGCTCGACGCGCTGTGGACTTCGATCCCGCAGCTCACGATGTGGCTCGTGACGCCGGCGCAGGCCTTCGTGTCTCGCATCCGGCTGTCACAGCTCCTCTTTCAGTTCCAACACACCCCGGACCTCGATATCGAGACGCTGATGGCAGACGAGCGTCGCAGTCTGTCGGCGCAGTCGCTCTCAAACGGCATCTCGACGGCGGACCTCGTCCAGCCGATATTCCTGACGTTCTCGCCGGCAGCGACCGGATTCGCGGCGCCTTGGTTTCCCCACACGATCGCGCTCGACTTCGGGGCTGCCGTCGAGCTGCGGGCGAAGCCGCCCGCCTCGCTCAGCTCGGTCTACGAGCCGCGCGTCCTAAGTGCACCGGTCGATCTCGACGGCCGTGAGGCGTGGTTCAACTCGATCCCGAAGGAGCAGCTTGCGACGCTTTTCCAGTGGTGGATCAGCCGCCTCAATCTCCTCTACGGGATCGCCACCGACCCGACGCGGTTCCCCAACAAGCATGGTGAGTACGACAGCTCGGACCATCTCGCCTTCCGACTGACCGTCGAACGCGTGCTCGCAGACCTACGGATCGTCAACGCGTCGCCCCAGGCACCGGCGCTTACCCGCCTCGGTGCCACCTTTGACTTGCTTGACAAGCTTGAGGCGCTGCTCGGGTACGGACCCCAGTCGATGAGCCAGTTCGGCAAGGCCTGGGGCCCCGGACGTGGCTTCGCCAAGCTACTCGACCGGCGCGTGACGTTGCCGATGATGCAGCGAGGCTTCGAGAACATGCCGAGCACGCTTCGATCGGTCTTCAAAGACCGAGCCAAGGTCTTGTTCGACGCGCTGTACGACGAAGTCGCAGAGGGCGTCCTCCGCGGACGCCTCGATGATGACGGGGTTCGCTACGGGAGCAAGTCGATCCGCAAAATGCCGTGGGACACGTACGTGGGCACCCTTGTCCGAGCAGTCCGCAACTCCTCGCACGGACTGCTCCAGGCCCACAAGACCGAGGCCGAAGTGGCTGCCACGCACACAGGGGCCTTGCCCGACGCCCTGCCGGAACTCGTCCCGCTCATCGCTCTCGCGCTGCTGGCCGACCCAGAGCGTCTGTGGTCGATGGAGGTTTGGAACTAGTCGCGTCCCGCAGGAGCGCTGTCGGCCACGCTTGGACCTCGGCGGCGGACTCTCGTTGGTTTAGGGACCCCGTCGCGCACGTGACCTGCGACCCTCGTTACGCTCAGAGCGTGATGAGGGCCAGCAAACCGGATGGATGGGATCTGGTAGTGCCAGTTGACGACACTGAGCTGGCGGACAGGTTTCGCAGCCTTGGAGTGAAGCCCGGCCAAAGAGTCCACGTCACCGTTGTGGATGGCAGTGGATCAGAGGCTGCCAGTGAGCAACTGCCCACATTCTTTGCGAGCTTCGACGGATCCGCCGATCTGGCTGAGCGTTCCAGCGAAATCCTGCGCTCGCAGTTCCCGGCGCTCGATGAACTAGGTTGACATCGCTGCCGCTTTGCCAGGCCGGTGCTCGTTGGGCCCGCTCCGGCTGGGCTGATAGACTCGGTTGTTGTGACCACTAAGGTGCCCACATGAAGGTCGTGACGGTGCGTGACTTCCGCGACCACGCGACGGAGATGTTCCGCTCCGACGACGTGATCCTTGTCACGCGCGAAGGGACGCCGGCCGGCTTCTTCCTGCCGTGGGACACGCCGGAGCTGCCGGTCGAGGTGCGCCGCGAGGTGTTCTTGCGCCTTTCCGAGCAGGTTGGCGAACGGCTGGCCAACAACGGGGTCCGCGAAGCAGAGGTTCTGGACGATTTCGCTGCCTCGCGCCGTCGTAGCTGACGCGAACGTCGTCCTCTCGGCGCTGATCGGTGGGCGTGCCCGCCTCGTGATCGCTTCTCCGCACGGTCCCGAATGCGTTGCGACGCACGCCGTGGCTGAGGAGATCGCCCGGCACCTTCCAGGCTTGGCCACCAAGCGCGGCCTGGATCAAGCACTCCTGTTCGCTGCCCTCCAGGTCATGCCGATCACCTGGAAGCCCGCCTCTGACTACGAGGACCAGCGCCAGGAGGCCGAGCGGCGGATTGCCGCTCGTGACCCGGACGACTGGCCGACCGTCGCCCTCGCGCTCGACCTGCCGGTGTGGTCGCAAGACAAGGACTTCGCCGACGCCGGACTCGAGGTCTTCACGACCGGCGACCTGCTCGACGCGCTACGCGACGCCGGCTAAATACGAATCTCGATCCGGCTGTGAGGCAGCACGGGAGGGGTCCAATGCGGGCGGGCTTGAACACCTTCCCGCGACCAAGCATCGGTTCGTAGAGGTGCTGGAGCTGCTCTAGCTACGTGTGTGCCAGACGTCTTTTTTGGCGGATCCAGGCGCGTGCCGCTGCCAACCAGCTTCGCTCCGGACGACCCGCACGTCGCCGGCGTCAAGCCCGCGACGATCCGGCGTGAGGGTCAGGCCGCCGCAGGAGCCGAACGCTGCGCCGTTGCTACGGGTTGGTTTCGTATTCTTCCTTGGCTTCAGCCATGTCCCCTCCGAGGAGCGAGGAGAGTCGCCTACGGCTTCATTGTCGTGGCCGCCGCTGACCGCGAGGCATAAAGCTGCTGGCTGTGTTGCCGTACTCGCGCCACCCGGTGCTCAGCGCTTGTGTCTCCTGGCCTTCTTGGAGGACTTGGTGATACTCACGACGGTGGTCTTGATCGCCTTGCCGGCACTGCTGATCGTGACTCTCGCTCGGAGCTTTCCGAACCTGCTCAGCAGGCTGGTGCCCGTCTTGTTGAGCTTGAGCTTGATCGTCGTGGTGCTTCCGGCTGCGAGCGCGGCGGATCCGCTTGCAATCGTCACGATCTTGATGCTCTTGGCCTTCTTCGTCCTGGCAGATACCGCGGTGAGCTTGCCGTGCTTCAGGTGCTCGGTGACGCTCGCCCTGATCGAGTCCTTTGTGCAAGTCGTGGCACCCCTGCAGGAGAGCCTGACCGACAACACGCTGCCTTTCGATGAGACGGAGATTAGGCGGGCAGTCGGTGCAGGCGTCGGAGTGGGCGCGGGCGTCGGAACAGGCGTGGGTTTCGGGCCGGTGACCCCGCCACCGTAGATCGCGCCGATGTAGCCGCTGTGGCTGTAGTCAGCTCCAAACCCGTTGACGACAGCTGCAAATTCGCCTTTCCAGGTGCCACCCCTTGTCTTTATCAATTCGAACTCCTGGCCGACGGTGGGCACAAAGCCTTCGGTCAGGATCGGTGCGAGCGTCCCGCCGGTCGTGAAGCTCGCTTCGGAGTCGACCTGCACGGCTCCAGGGGCCTTGCTCGATATCTGTGGCGAGAGGGTGCCTGCCGACGAGTTCTCGAACGTACCAGTCTGCTGCTCCAATGTCGTGTTGGCGGTGATGGTCACCGTGCCGCTGTTGACGAAGTCGCCCCCGAGAGTCGGATCGTTGTCGTTGCTTTCAGCGAGGAGCGTACCGGTGTTCGTGAACGTGCCCGAGGACACCGCTATCTCGGCGGGCCCTCCGCCGCCACCGTAGTAGTTGCCGTTCAGCGTGATGGCTCCGGCGCTACTGAACGAAGAGGCCTCCGTGACGACCGTGCCGATGTCGATCTGGAGCCTCTGCATAGCCGCGAGGTTGCCTGACATCGGCAGGCTGTCGTGCACCTCGACGCCGCTCGCGCCGCTGCCCGCGTAGGCGAGGGTCGAGTCCTGACCGATCTGGATCGCGTTGCCGCTCTCCGTCCCGTTGCCCTGCGTGTAGGAGCCGGGCGCGGTTGGTTCCCCACCGCTCCTGATTTCAAAGGTCCCTTCGTTGTCGATGACACCTCCACTGTCATCGGTGACCGGAGCGCCCCAGGCCTGTACGACCGCCGGTTCGCTCGGATCGTTGGACGCCGGCCAGACGTGGATCGTCCCCTTGTTGTCGAGTGAGCCTGCGCTGCCATTCGATCCGTAGCCGATCGACGCCGGCCCGTACGGCACGTTGATCGTGCCGTAGTTCGTGATCGCACCGAAAATGGTGGACCAGTAGCCGTGGCCCTCCATCGTAATCGTGCCTTCGTTCGTCACGGTTGGGGCGCCGACCGAAGCGTTGCCGGCGCCCCCGCCTTCATAGGTGCCGTTCACAACCAGAGCGCCCCGCGCGCCGACCGTCACGCTCGTGGAGGCGTGAATGATCGTACCGATCTTCACTTCGAGGGTTGCCGTCGTTCCGCTCGTTTCACTTTCGATGGCGAGCTCGCCAATGGGGTGTGCCGGCGTCGTCTTCACGACGACCGTAACCGGCTTTTCGATGCAGACATCGGCTCCTTCGCCCGGCACCGTGCCTTTGCTCCAGTTGGAGGCTGATTCCCATTCACCGCTCCCGCCCGTCCATGTGTCGGTGCATGTCGCAGCGTGCGCAGCCGCTGTCGGCCACAGGAGCGCTCCGAGCGAGAGGGTCAGCGAGAGGGCGAGGCGCCGTGAAGTCATGGTCAGAGAGTCCTCTCCCGGTCGTCCAGAGCGGCCACAACGACCGCGGGTCTCCAAGCTAACGATCTGCTGTGGTCGCGTCAATCGTCACCCAGTAGCGATATACGCAATGAGCACGTAGTTGGAAGCCCGAGCTCGTGTTCGGATGGGGCGCGGCCGAGGCAGCTGCCGTCCGCCACCTCGGCCGAGACGGCCTCCTCGCGCGCCGAGCGTGCTCTGGCACGCGATCGAGGAGCTCGATGGCGCGCCGCAGAGACGATCGCGGCTGCGCGAGAGTAGCGTGCTGACGGCGCTGGCCATGGCCCCGAAGCCTTTCGGCGCATCCTGCGCCTGCGCCGCTTCCTCGCCAGCGAACGGAGATCCCATCGAGTCCTCGCAATAAAGCCCGCCGAGGTCGACCGTAGCGGCTTTGCGTTGCCTGGCGTAGCGCCGCCACGCGATCGTTCGCGCTGCGATGCGGCGATTCTCGACTGAGCTTGGGCTCAGCCGTTCCTGATACGAACCTCGATCAGCGGTGCCGAACGAGGGTTAGGCTGGCCGGTCTCCGAGTGCTCCCGACAGTTGGGGGTTCGATAGTTCTTTGAGGTTTGGACGGGTTCCCCGGCCGGGGAACCCGTCCGTGCCTGGGCTCAGGCTGCCTCCTTCACCGCCAAGTGAAGAGGGAGATAGAGCCTGATGACCAAGGATGACGTGCTGTGCGGCTACCGCCAGCAGCTGTTTGCGGAGGCAGCGAGGACGAGCGTCTCAGCGGCGTGCCGGACCTTCGGGGTGCACCGGTCCACCTACTACGCCTGGAAGCGTCAGGTCGACCGGCATGGCCTTGAGATGCTCCGCCCGCGTGAGCGTCGCCGGCCGCAGATGCCCAATGCGTTCCCGAAGATGATCGAGGAGCGGATCGTGTCCTGCTCGATCGCTCACCCAGGGCTGGGGCCCGCGGCGTGTCGCCTCAGAGCTCGCTCGGGAGAAGCGGGGCGCGATCATCGTCTCGCCTAACGGCGTCTGGAAGGTTCTCTGCCGCCACGGCCTGAATGCCCGAGCAAAGCGTCTCGGGCTGATCGCTGGCTATGCCGCTCCCTATGAGCCACCCCGGGATCCCGCCCCAGAGCAGCACATCGAAGTGCAGCGGCCGGGCGAGCTCGTCGGGATCGATTGCTTCTACGTCGGCCGCCTGAAGGGCACTGAGGGCGCGATCTGGCAGATCTCCGCGATCGACGTCGCCTCCTCCTACGCCTGGGCCGATCTGGTGATCTGCAAGAACGCGAACCCCATCGCTGAGCAGACGAGCCAGCTCGCTCGGCGCCTAGCGCGAGAGCTAAAGGCGGCAGGCTGGAAGCTCGAGCGAGTCCTCAGCGACAACGGCAACGAGTTCCGCGGCCAACAGTTTCCCGCGACGATCGCGCGTCTTGATGCTCGCCACTCACGCATTCACGCTGGCCGGCCGCAGACCAACGGGCACGTCGAGGCGCTGCATAAGACGATCCTCGATGAGTGCTGGCGGCCAGCGTTCGCCCGCTACCTCTATCCCCGCTACGCCGGCCTCAAGCGCGAGCTCGACACCTACCTGCGCTACTACAACACCGACCGCGTCCACCACGGGCGACTCACCCAAGGACGCATACCCGCAGACATCGTCTACCGTGCCCGCAAGATGGAAGCTAGATAAGCCACGACTGTCGGCACATCTCGGAGGTTGCCCGGGCTCCAAGCACCACGTGATCTGCGATGCTCGGGGCACGCCCTTTGCCGCGACGCTCACCGCGGCGAACCGCAACGACATTACCGAGCTGATGCCGCTCGTCGATCGCGTCCCACCGACAGGTCGGTACGGGAAGTTCAGGCCGAAGGCGCTGCTCGCCGACCGCGCCTACGACAGCAAGAAGCATCGCAGGCAGCTCAGAGAACGCGGGATAGTCCCGCGGATCGCCAAGCACAACATGATCCACGGTTCCAGGCTCGGCAAAGAGCGCTGGGTAGTCGAGCGCACGATCTCCTGGCTGCACCAGCAACAACGCCTGGAGCGTCGCTACGACCGCCGCGATGACATCCACGAAGCCTTCCTCACCATCGGCTGCGCGCTGATCTGCCATCAACGACCCCAACAGTCATTCCGTCAGACGCTCTAAGGGAATGCGCGAGCATGTTCCAGGAGCCATTGGAATCGTTATCAAGAGTGTTGCTATCTGCGTATCGCTGGCGCTCGTACACGTTGTCCTTGCGGTTCCTGTCGCGTCGACCGCTATCGGCGCGACAGGCGTCGGTGCGACTTCGTACCTGATCAGTCTCGCTTGGAAGGCAAGCTAGGGCGAGGCCAGTGGCCGCGAGGTGACAGGCCCGGTGTGCCGGTAGCCTAGTACCAGGTTTGTTATGCGGCTTGCTCGGGGATCTGGAGTCGAGAGCGGACCAAAGCACTGCCCGGGCAAAGCGGTGTGCCCCACGGCGGCAGAAGCCAGCCCGGATCTGCCGGTCGAGGTCCGCCGCGCGTGTTCCTGCGCCCCCAGCGGGCTGGCGAGCAGCTGGCCGACAGGGGGGTCAGCGACCCTGGACGACTCCGCTGTGTCTCGCCGGCGTAGCGGACCGCCGCTACCCTTAGAGCATGAGCAGGGCTGACTCAGCCAATGAGTGGGACTTGGTCGTGCCAGGCGATGACGCCGAGCTGGCGGCCGAGTTTCGCCGCCACGGCGTGAAGCCTGGCCAGCGACTCCACGTCGCGGTTGTCGATCGCAACGGATCGGATACCACCGTCGAGCAAGAGCTGCCGTCGTTCTTCGCGAGCTTCGATGGACCCGCCGATCTAGCCGAACGCTCCGGCGAGATCCTGCGCTCGGAGTTCCCCGGCGCCTGATGATCCTGGTTGACACTGGCCCGCTGGTCGCCGCCGCCAACCGCAACGACACGCATCACCGCACATCCACGGAAGCGCTCGCGGCGGCCCCATCGCCTCGGCTCGTGCCGGGCATGGTGATCGCCGAGGTTGGCTATCTGCTGGCGCGCGACGCCGGCTCCTCGGTCGAGGCTGAGGTTCCTGCGATCGTTCGAGACCGGGTTCCTCGATGTCGTGAGCCCCACCGCTGACGATCTTGCCCGTGCCGCCGATCTGGTCGAGCAGTACGCCGACTTGCCGCTCGGCACGACCGACGCCTGCATCGTCGCTCTGGCGGAGCGCCTCAACATCGCCGAGCTGGTAACGCTGGACCAACGCCACTTCAACGTCGTGCGGCCAAGTCATGTCAAGGCGCTGAAGCTCACGCCCTGACGAGCAGCGACGTCGAGCATGCCTACAGCCGGATCTCGATCGCCGAGGCACAAACGCGTCTTTAACCCCACTCGCGGACGTCGACGAAGCGGCCCTCGATCGCGGCGGCGGCCGCCATCTGTGGAGAGACGAGATGCGTCCTGCCGCCGCTGCCCTGGCGCCCCTCGAAGTTGCGGTTGGAGGTCGAGGCGCAGCGCTCGCCGGCGGCGAGACTGTCCGGGTTCATGCCGATGCACATCGAGCAGCCCGCGAAGCGCCACTCAAAGCCCGCGTCGCGAAATACGCGGTCGAGGCCCTCGGCCTCGGCCTGCTCCCTGACGGCCTGCGAGCCAGGCACGACCATCGCGCGCACGCCCGCAGCGACGCGTCTGCCCTTCGCGATCGCCGCCGCGGCGCGCAGGTCGCCGATGCGCGAGTTCGTGCAGGAGCCGATGAACACGCGATCGAGCTGGAGCTCGGCGATCGGCATGCCAGGCGTCAGGCCCATGTAGCGCAGCGCTCGCAGCTGCGTCTCATCGGCCGGCTCAGGCACGCAGTCGCCGACGGAGACGACCATGCCAGGATTCGTGCCCCAGGTCACCTGCGGCGAGATCGCGCCGGCGTCGACTGCGACCTCGCGGTCGAAGCTCGCGCCAGGGTCGCTTGCGAGGGTGCGCCATGCGCGTAGCGCGTCGTCGAAGTCAGCGCCCTGCGGCGCCCCTGGGCGTCCCTGCAGCCATGCGAAGGTCGTCTCATCCGGGGCGACCATGCCAGCGCGCCCGCCCGCCTCGATCGTCATGTTGCAGACCGTCATCCTCGCCTCCATCGAGAGCCCCTCGATCGCGGGGCCCGCGTACTCGACCGCGTGGCCGATCGCGCCGTCGACGCCGATCTGGCCGATCGTGCCAAGGATCAGGTCCTTCGCGGTCACGCCGAAGCCAAGCTGCCCCTCGTAGCGAACCCGCATCGATCTTGGCCTGACCTGCACGAGGCACTGCGTCGCGAGCACGTGCTCGACCTCGCTCGTGCCGATCCCAAAGGCAAGCGCGCCGAAGGCGCCATGCGTCGCGGTGTGCGAGTCGCCGCAGACGATCGTCATGCCTGGCTGCGTGATGCCAAGCTCAGGGCCGATCACGTGCACGATCCCCTGGCGCTCAGAGCCGATCGAGTAGAGCGGCACGCCGAGCTCCGAGCAGTTGCGCTCGAGCGCCTGCACCTGGGCGCGCGAGAGCGCGTCGCGGATGCGCGCCGCGGTAGGCGTCCCGTCGGTGGGCACGCTGTGGTCGGCGGTGCCAAGCGTGCGATCAGGTCGGCGCACACGGCGTCCCGCAAGCCGCAGCCCGTCGAAGGCCTGCGGGCTGGTGACGTCGTTGAGCAGGTGCAGGTCGATGTAGATCAGCGAAGGAGCGACCTCATGTGCGGCCCAGAGCTTCTCCAGCAGGCTCTCAGGCACCGACGTCACCGGTCGTTCTGCGCGAGAACGGCAGCCGCAGTCGCTTGAGGTGGCCGACGTGCGAGAGCGCGACCGCGATCACGAGCGCACAGCCATAGAAGATGTCCTGGATGAACGATTCGACGCCAAGGAAGGACAGGCCCGTTATGCCCGTGACGAGGAAGTAGACGGCGACGAACGCGCCCCAAGGGTTGAACCTCCCAGGCTGGATGGCGGTCGCGCCGAGGAAGGCGCCGGCGAAGGCGGGCAGCAGGAAGGACTGGCCCGAGGTCGGATCGGCGGCGCCAAGCGTGCCCGCGTAGAGCACTCCTGCGAACGCACTGATCAGGCCCGAGGCGATCAGCGCCCCCCAGCGTAGGCGGTTGACGCGCAGTCCAGACAGGCGCGCGACGCTCTTGCTGCGCCCGACGAACAGCAGCCGCCTGCCAAGCACGGTGAGCTCGAAGAAGTACCAGACGAGCAGACAGAGCGCGAGCGCGTAGAAGAACTCGAGCGGGATCCCAAGGAAGCGGTCGACGACGACCGCGTTGCTGAGCGAGTCGGAGATCCCTGAGATCGTGTTGGAGTGGCTGATCCAGAGCACGATGCCTGACAGCAGCGTGCCAGTGCCAAGCGTGACGATGAAGGGGTCTATCTCGAAGCCGATCACGAACGCTCCGTTGATCGCGCCGACGAGCGCGCCCATCCCAAGACAGATGAGGATCACGAGCAGCACCGGCATGTGGTGTTCTGCGTTCAGCACTCCAAGCAACATCGCCGAGAGGCTGAGCACGCCCGCGACGGAGAGGTCGTAGTCGCCGGTGGTGAGCGGGATCAGCAGCCCGAGCGTGAGCACGAGCTGCGGTGCTTGGGTCCCGAAGATGGAGGCGAAGTTGCTCGTCGTCAGGAACGTGCTTGGGCGCAGCGCGCCGAAGATCGCGATCACGACGATCCAGGCGCCGACGAGCGCGAACCGCTGGCCAAGGTTCGCGGCGAACCCCTCCTTGGTCACGGCGCTGCGCAGTCGCTGCGAGCGCGTGGTGGCCCTCGCCTCGCCGGCCGCGCGATCCGTGTCGGTTGTCATCGTGGGCATCTCATCCCTCCAGAGCCTGAACGCTCGTACTGGTGTAAACCTCGTTGGCAATGCGGTCCTTTGTCAGCTCGGAGTCGGCGAGATCAGCGGTCACGCGCCCATCCCCGATCACGAGCACGCGCTCGCAGAGCGCAACCAGCTGCTCGTAGTCGAGGCTGGCGCAGATCACAGCGGTCCCCGCCGCGGCGGTGCTACGGATCAGCTTGAAGATCTCCTGGCGCGCGCCGATGTCGACGCCCTGCGTTGGCTCGTGCACGAGCAGCAGCCGCGGTCCGACCGCGAGCCACTTCGCAAGCACCGCTTTCTGCTGGTTGCCGCCGCTGAACGCTTCGAAGGGCAGCTCAGTGCGCTGCGGCTGCACTCCGAAGGTGTTCGCGAGCTCCTGCGCCTGGTCCTTGATCGCGCCCCTGCGCAAGCCCAGCGGCCCGCGGAAGGCAGGCAGGATCGCAAGCGTCATGTTGTCCGTGAGCGAAAGCGAGCTCACAGCGCCGTCGCGCAGGCGATTGGCGGGGATCAGGGCGATGCCCGCAGCAAGCGCGTGCGGCGGGGTCATGCGCTGCGCAGCGAAGCGCTCAGCACCGATCTCGATCGTGCCCTGCTGCGCCTGCGTCGCGCCATAGATCAGCTCGAGGATCTCCTCGCAGCCAGAGCCCGCAAGCCCGGTGACGCCGACCACCTCGCCAGGGTAGAGATCGAGCGAGAGCGTCTCCAGGCGCCGCCCACAGAGTCCCTTGATGCGCACAGCCGGCGCCTGGCTGCGCGCGCGCAGCTGCGCCTCCGAGCCCGCGAGACGCACCCGCTGCACGCGCCGCCCGACGATCATCGCGGCGAGATCGTCGACGCTCGTCTCGCTCGTGGTGACCTGCCCGCACACCTCGCCGTTGCGCAACACCGTGACCTCGTCGGTGATCCTGCTCACCTCCTCGAGGTCATGCGAGACGAACAGCACGCCCATGCCCTGACGAGCGACCTCGCGCATCAGGGCAAAGAGGCGCGCAATGCCGTCCTCCGGCAGCGCGACAGTCGGCTCGTCGAGCACGAGCAGCCCAGTGGAGACATCCTCGTCTCTGCGCGCAGCACGCAGGTCCTCGACCGCGCGCACGACGGCGAGCATCGCCTGCTCAGTGGGGCTGAGATCGTCCACGAGCGCGCGCGGATCGATCGCGAGGCCGTAGCGCGCGAAGCTGTGCTGCGCCTCTCTGCAGAGCCCGCGCCAGCTGATGTGCCAGGACAGACGCCTCGCGAACTCGCCGAGCTTGAGGTTCTCGACGACGGTCCGCGTCGGGATCAAGCCAAGGTCCTGGTGCATGAAGCTGAGGCCCATGCGCGCCGACTCGCCAGGCCTCAGTGGCAACGGGACGGGGGCTCCGTTGACATGCAGCGAGCCCCCGTCCGGGGCGTGATAGCCAGCGAGGATCTTGATCAACGTCGACTTGCCTGAGCCGTTTTCGCCAAGCAGCCCGTGAACCTCACCCGCCGCAACGGTCAGATCGACACCGCGCAGCGCAGCCGTTCCGCCGAACGACTTGCGCAGGCCGTGTATCTCTACAACCGGGATTTCTGCAGCAGGTTGGCTCACGGGTTGCTCTCAGCGATCGTGGTGCTCATGACCCCTCGATCGTCAAGCCGTCCTCGATGCGGCTATCACCCGCCAGCCTGTTCCCACAGCTTGGCATACCCAGACTGGTATGCGTTGCCGTAGCCGCCTTCGAGCGTGGGCGGAGTGCCAGCTTCGTTGATGTTCGAGGAATCGAACACCCGCAACGGCAGGTTCTCCGTGGAGAGCGGTTCCATGCCAAGCATCACCCGCATCTCCTGGTCGAGCATGCCGTAGACGATCCACTGCAGCGACTCGCCGACCTCCATCTTCACCGCGCCACCTTCCTGCAGAATCTTCATGAACGCAGGCGTGCCGTTGAAGGTCGCGATGCCAACCTTGCCAGTGTCACCAGCAGCCTTCAACGCCGGTTCGACGTAGGTCGTCATGCTGTCATACAGCGGGATGATGTAGCTGATTTCCGGGTTCTGCGTCAGCGCCGACTGTACCGCCGGCTCGATCTGGCTCGCCCAGTTGGTCGAGGCGATGTCGACGATCTTCACGTTGCATTCGGGGCAGTCTTTGGCGAACTCTTCTTCCAGCGCCGCGACGCCTGCAGCCTCAGGCGCGCCGAGGTTGCTCGAGCGGATCACGAGGATCGAGCCTTTGCTGCCCGTCTGTGAGATCGCCCAGGCGGCGTCGAGCTCCGCGGCCCTGCCGAAGTCGGATGGCACCGTCGCCGTCACGCCCGCAGGCGGCTTGTAGCCGGTCGGATAGAAGTGCGTTGCGACGACGGGAATGCCCGCTTTCTTGGCGGCTTCCAGCTGCGGGGTGAGCTCGGCGGGGTCGGTGCCACCGAAGAGATCGATCAGGTTCACTTTCTGGCTGACCGCGCGGTTCATGCAGCTGACCCACTGTGAGGGCTGACCCTGGTTCTGACAGGTGATCCAGTTGATCCCAAGCTTTGCGGCCGCGGCATGCGCCGCTTCCTCGCTCGAGGACTCGAACGCGATTTCGCTGGAGACCGGGATGCTGAGGATCGTCTTGCCCTTCGCCTTGCTCGCGGCGAAAGCAGGTCCTGGCGGGGTGAACTGCGGCAGCTTCGTCGCTTCGGCGATCAGCTGCTTGGCGTGTTCCACGCCGGCCGAGGAGCTCCCCGAGCTCGCGCTCGAGCTCGAGCCACTGCCACCGCCCGTAGACGACGAGGAGGATTTCGAGCCTCCACCGCAGCCCGCGAGTGCGACAGCCGTTGCCACGATCGCCACCAACAGCGGCGATCCCCTTCTTGCTGTGAGTTGGTGTAACACTGCTGACTACCTCCTGTGTGCCTCTTCGCCCTCTTTTAGGCTGCTGTGTTGGTCGTTGCGTTGTTGAGTTGAACGCCCGCATCCGCTTCGAAGCCGGCATGGATTTCGCGGGCCACACGGTGGCCGTCGAAGACGGCGTCGTCGAGCGCGCGCGGCGCTGCGCAGTCACCTGCGAGCAGCAGCCGCGGCTTCCCTCCGGCGAGCTCATTGGCAAGCTCGTCGTGGAGCTCTGCCTGGGCCAAGCCTGCACCGGCGATGACAACGGAGTCGAAGCTCAGCGTCTGCTGCCTGTGCGAGTAGGTGTGCTCGACGGTCACCTCCGTGCCGTCGACGCGCAGCACGTTGCAGAGCGTGCGCACCTCGATGCCAAGGCCGTCGAGGCGCTCGTGCATCGTCGGCAGGCTGCTGGGCGGGATCAGCGTGCCAAGGATCTGCTTCGAGGTCGCGATCTGCACCTTGGCGCCGAGGCCGGCGATGTGCTCTGCGGTGGTCGGCGCCTGCCACTGCCAGTCGGCGTCGACGACGAGCACGCGCTCGCCAAGCGTCGCCGTGCCGCCGAGCACGCTGCGCGCGTCGGTGAGCGAGGCGCCTGCGCCGGCGAGCACATCGCCGAGCGTCGCGCTCGAGCCGGTCGCGAGCACGATTGCCGCCGGCCGCTCGGCGAGCACGCTGGCGGCACTCGCCACGCTCCCGAGACGGACCTGCACGCCGAGCCGCTCGAGCTCGCTGCCGGCCCAGTCGACGAACGCGAGCAGACGTGCCCTGCCAGGGGCGCGCGCGGCGAGCACGAGCTGCCCGCCAAGCGTCTTGTCACGCTCGAAGAGCACGACCTCGTGGCCTGCCTCGGCGAGCACGCGCGCAGCCTCGAGGCCCGCGGGTCCGCCGCCGACGACGACGATCCGCTCACGCAGCTCACCACGCAGGCTGCGCTCCGGCGCCCATTCTGTCTCACGCCCGATGCGCGGGTTGACCGCGCAGGTGATCGAGCTGCCGCCGATCACCGCGCGCCAGCAGACGTTGACGCCAAGGCAGGGGCGGATCTCCTGCACGCGCCCCGTGCGCGCCTTGCTGACGAGCTCAGGATCTGCGACCTGGGCACGCGTCATGCCGACGAGGTCGGCGCCAGTCTCCTTCAACACTCGTTCTGCGAGCGCAGGCTCGATGATCCGTCCCACCGTCAGCACTGGGACGCCGCCGACCGCCGCCTTGATGCGCTTGCCGAGATCGGCGAACGCAGCCGGCTCGAAGTGCATGTCAGGCACCATCGTCGAAAGGCTCGTCCCCTCATAGTTGCACTGGCTGACCGAGACGTAGTCGACCTGCTCCTCGCCGACGACGTAGGCGATCGCCTGCTCCATGTCCTCGATCGTCAGCCCGCCCGGCGTGAACTCGTCGCCGCTGAAGCGAATCCCGACGACGAGACCGGGCGCCGCCTTGCGCACAGCCCTGATCACCTCGAGCGTGAGGCGCGCGCGGTTGGGCAGCTCCCCCCCATAGCGGTCTGTACGTCTGTTGCTGAGCGGTGAGAGGAACTGCTGCAGCAGATAGCCGTGGGCGGCGTGGATCTCGATTCCGTCGTAGCCCGCCTGCACGAGGTTGCCCGCGGTGATCGCGTGCCCCTCCACCACTTCGGCGATCTCCGCCGCGCCGATCTCATGCGGAGTGAGGTTGTTGAGGAAGCCAGGAACCGGCGAGGGCGCCCAGAGCGGCAGGCGCTCGTGACCAGGCGCGGTCTGCCTGCCCTGGTGCACGATCTGGCCGAACACCGGGCGCCCCTCCGCGTGCACGACCTCCGCGATCGCGCGAAAGCCGCTGAGCGAGCGCGGATCGTAGGCGGCGATCGAGCCGGGCGGCAGCGACGTCGGGTGCGTGCGCAGCGCCTCCTGGATGATCAGCCCTGCGCCGCCACGCGCCTTCTCCTGGTAATAGGCGATGTCGCGCGCGCTTGGCATGCTGTCGACCGATAGGCGCAGGCCATGGGCCGTGCAGACGATGCGATTCTCCAGCTGCAGGTGCGCGAGCTCGAACGGGCTGAACAGGGTCGGGAACTCGGTCATCTGGGAGTGCCTCCGTCAAGGGGGGTTGGATTGGTCTTCTCGCGCGGCGTGTGCTCAATCGCCTCCAGCACAGCGTCGCTGCTTGGCGACCCCAGCCCAGTGCTGCCCAGCGGCCCCGAGCCGAGCAGCCAGGCGACGTGTCTTGCGGCGATCAGCCCGGTTGCGAGCGCATGGATCAGGCCATTGCCGGAGAGGTAGCCACTCGCGTCCTCGCCGGACATCCCGGCGGCGGCGCCACCGACAGCGAACAGCCCATGAATCGGGCTGTCGTCCTGCCGCAGCACACGGCAGTGCGCGTCGATACGCAGCCCGCCCTGGGTGTGCACGAGCGCGCCGGTAATGCGCGCCGCATAAAGCGGCGGCTCAAGCGGCTGCAGCCAGCCGACGCGTCCAAGGCGGTCTTGACCTACGCGTGCGCCAGCGTTGTAGGAGGCAATCTCCTCCGCGAGCGCCTCGTGCGGCAGCTCGAAGCGCTCGGCGAGCTCGGCGACGCTCCCGGCGCGCTGCACCTCACCCGCCTGCTCGGCGGCGCGGAAGGAGCCCGCGGCGCGCGCCGCCTCGTAGGCAGCCTCGTCGAATATCTCCACGGCGCTGCCGCCAGGCTGGCTCAGCACCTCGCCCGCATACTCGGAGTAGCCCTGATCCTCGCGCGCGAAGCGGCGACCGTCACGGTTGACGACGATGCTGCCAAGGCTTGGCAGGCCACCGCCAAGCCGCGTGCCGGAGCCAGGGTTGACGTGGGCATGACCCTGGTAGGCCTGCATGCGATCGAGCGCGGCACCCAGCTCCACACCCCAGCGCACCGCCTCGCCTGTGCTATTCGGCGAGCCGATGTAGAGCGCGTCGACCATCTCAGGCACGTGGCGGCGCAGCAGCTCGCGGTCGCCCGCGAAGCCGTTGCAGGCGAGGATCACATAGCGCGACCTGATCGCCAGCGGCTGGCCCTCGTGCTCGACCTCGACGCCAAGCACGCTGCCGTCGCGCACGAGCAGGCGCTGCGCGGGCGTCTCGTCGAGCAGGCCGGCGCCAAGCGCAGCGACGACGTGCTCGCGCAGCGCCGCGGCGATCTCGGCGCCAGTCTCGCCTGGCGCGGCGTGCATGCGGTACTCGCTGTGGCCGACGAAGCGCACCGCGGTGTCGAGGTGCAGTTGCAGCCCGACGAGATCGGTGAGGATCTCGACGACCTCGCGCGAGTGCTCGCAGATCGCCTCGACGACCGCCTCGCTGGCCTGCCCGTGGTTCTTGGCCATGATGTCCGCCTTCATCGCGGCGGGCGTGTCGACGATGCCAAGCTCGCGCTGCAGACGCGTGCCAGCAGCCTGCACGAGCCCGCCGCCGAGCGCCGTGTTCGACTTGCGCGCGAAGCTCTTCTCGACGAGCAGCGGCTGCAGGCCTGCGCGGCGCAGGGTGAGCGCGGCCATCATGCCGCCCGCCCCAGCGCCGACGACGACGACAGGCGCCTCGCGCACGCCCATGCCATCGCGGCTCTGCGGGGTCGCGCTCATCGCGAGCTCTCACCAAAGGTCTGCAGGGTCGCGATCATCGCGAGCTCTCACCGAAGGTCTGCAGGGTCGCGATCATCGCGAGCTCTCACCGAAGGGGTCGCGCGCCTCGACGCTCAGCGCCTGCAGCAGCGCGTTCGCGTCGGGGGCGTCGGCGAGACCGATCACCGCATCCTCGATCGCCTGCGCCTCGGCGGGCTCGAGCACGAGCTCGGTCAGCGACTGGAACTTCTTGCGGATGTCCTCGTTGCTCAACGGGTGCGTCGGCGAGCCCAGCGGGTGGCGCACGTCGCAGCGGTGGTGCTCGCCGTCGCGCGTCTCCACGTCCAGCAGGCAGCTCCAGCGGCCGTCCTCGCCGAGCGCGTCGAACTCGGGGTTGCGGTAGGTCTCGATCCTGTCCATCAGGCCCCAGACCGCGTCGGAGTCGAGATGGTCGGGGGCGTATTGGTGAACGAACGCGGTTCCCTCCAGGGCGGTCACGGCGATCGCGTAGGCGATGTTCATCTGGGCGCCGGTCGAGGTGGCGGGACGCTGCGGCCGCCAGCCGCCGTGCGCGTGCATCGCCTCGGGTAGGCCGACGTCTATGTGCACGATGTCCTCGGCGGCGATGCCGTCGTCCTGCCGCAGCTTGCGCATCGCGTCGACCGCGGTGTGCAGGCCGCCCATGCAGCTGTAGGGCTTCACCGAGATGCTCGTCAGCTCCCAGCGCGTACCCAGTTCGTCGGTCAGCTTGCTGAGGTCGGCCTCGCCCTGGGTAAAGCATGCCGCAAAGCCGCCGTACTCGCGCTCGAGCACCGCGTCGATGCCGGTGAAGTCCTCCTGGGCGAGCATCCCCGCAAGCAGGCCGTTGCGCGCGGCGAAGCCACTGTGCATGCGCTTCACCATCGCCTCGTACTGGGCGCTCATCAGCCCGCAGGCCTGCGTCGCGGCGATGCCGATCGCGTACTCCATGTGCCGCACGTCGAGCCCAAGCGTGCGGCCAACGCCGACGGCGCTGGAGATCGTGCCGTTGATCGGACCGCAGTGCCAGCCACGGGCGATCAGGTTCAGCCCGCCAAGCGAGGCGCCGATGCGCGGGCCAGTCTCGAAGCCGAGCAGCGCCGCGAGCAGCACGTCCTCGCCGGAGACCTCAGCGCCCAGCGAGAGCGCGGAGAGCATCGCCGGCAGCACGCAGGACTGCGAGTGCAGCGGGCCGCGCTCATGGTAGTCGTCGAGCTCGAAGCCCTGCACGAAGGTGCCGTTGAGAACCGCCGCGGTCACCGGCTCGGTGCTCTTCCCCCAGCCCCAGATCGAGGTGCCACCGCCGGAGACGGGTCCCGTCAACGCCCGCACCGCACGCTGGGAGTGGTCGAGCTTCGCCGCGAACAGTCCGCAGCCGAGGCCGTCGAGGATCAGGTGCGTGGCGCGCTCGACCACGTCCGCAGGGACGTCTGAGAGCTGCGTCTCGGCGGCGAACTCGCAGAGCGCGGCGGTCGGCCCCTTCGTCGCGACCGTCATGCCGCCGCTCCCTGCTCGAGCTCGCTGAGCAGCGTCTGCGAGTCGATCACCTTGCCGAGGTGATCGAGGCTGCGCAGCGCGCCTTCGTGCAGCTCCTGGATCGGCGCGGTCGCGCAGTCGCCGACCACGATCACCTTGTAGCCGCGCGAGACCGCATCGCGCGCTGTGCCCTCGATCACGCCATTGGTGCCAAGGCCGACGAAGATCAGCGTCTTCGCGCCGATCGCCTGGAGCACCTTCTCCAGCTCGGTCAGGTACATCGCCGAGTGGCCCCACTTGCGAACCTCATAGTCGGGCTTTGTGTCGTCGGCCTTGAACTCGTCGGTCATGTCGTGGCCCCAGCTGTCCTTGCGGAAGCCTTCGTTGACCATGAACTCCTGCAGGTTGGGGCGGAACTGGGACAGGCCGATGCCCTTGCCGTCGAGGTCGTCGAGGATCAGCAGCTTCGTCGCGACGATCGGGATGCGCAGGCGCTTGCATGCCTTCGCAATCGCCTCGATCTTCGGGGTGATCGCCTTCGCGCCTGCGGGCATGTGGCCGAAGCCGTTGCGCGCGAAGACGCCCTCCTCATGGCAGAAGTCGTTCTGCATGTCCATCAGCATCAGGACTGCGCCGTCCAAGTCGATATCACTCATATGTGGGTCTCCCTTCACTGGTCTTGTGCGAGTCGTTGCTGGGCGTCCTCTAAGCCGCGGCCTCGACGGGGGCGCGCGAGATGAAGCGCCCTGAGCCGGGCTCGCCGACGATCTGCTCGTCGCGGTAGACGAACTTGCCGCGTGCGATCGTCGCGACGGGCCAGCCCTTCATGGTCCAGCCCTCATAGAGGTTGAATTCGGAGATGCTGCCCCAGGTGGAAGCGTCGACCTTCTGCTCCCGATCGAGGTCTACGAGCGCGAGGTCGGCATCGGCGCCAGCCGCGATGTAGCCCTTGTTCGGCAAGCCAAAGATGCGCGCCGGGTTCTTCGCGATCAGGTCGGCGACCCGCTCGAGGCTCATGCCGCGCTTGTGCACGCCCTCACTCAGCAGCACCGTCAGCGAGCAGGGAATGCCAGGAATCCCGTTCGGGCTCTTCCAGATGCTCGTTTCCTTCACCGAGCGCTTGCGCGCCGCGTGGTCGGAGCCGATCGTGTCGATCGTCCCATCGAGCACCGCATCCCAGAGCGCCGCGCTGTCCGCGGCGCTGCGCAGTGGCGGGTTCACCTTGCCCAGCACGCCGATCTCAGAGTCCTCGTCGTGGGTGAGGTAGTGGGTGCAGGTCTCGATGTAGACCGGCGTCGCCTCGCTTGCGGAGATCTCGCGGGCGCGCATCAGCTCGTTCAAAGCATGCGCGGAGCTCGTGTGCACTGCGTAGAGCGAAGCGCCCGCGACGCGTGCATAAAAGGCTGTGCGGTAAGCGGCCTCCGCCTCGACGTAGTCGGGCCGCGAGGCGTTCCAGGCGGGCAGGCCCTCCTGGCCTTCGGCCTGGACCTGCTCGCGCAGCTTCCAGACGACCTCGATGTTCTCTGGGTGAACGTTTGCGATCGCGCCGGGATGCTTCGCGACGGCCTGCATGTAGCGCAGCAGGTGACCATCGTCGGTACCGGCGATGCCAAGGTAGCTGCCCTCCTCGCCGCGGAAGCTCGTGAAGAACTTGAAGGAGGTGATGCCAAGCTCTGAGACGTAACGGTCGAGCTCATCGAGGTGCTGCTGGGTGCAGGGCACGACGTGCAGGGCGTAGTCGATCAGCGAGTAGCGGTCGGCGCCCTCGCGTTCGCGCGGCACGAGCGTGAAGTAGGAGTCAGAGCCCATCACGTAGTTGATCACCGAGGTGACACCGCCGCGCGCCGCCGCCGCCGTCTCGCTCTGCCACTCCTCTGGTCCGCTCAGCGCGATGTGGGCGTGGGGCTCAACCACGCCTGGAAAGACGTGTAGGCCGCTCGCGTCCACTACCTCGCCGGCTTCCTCAGGCTGTATCAGTCCAGGTGGCAGCACGCCTGCGATGCGCCCTTCCTTGATTGCGACGTCCGCCTCCAGGACGCCATCTGAAGTCACTACCTTGCCGCCGGTGATGACTGTCTCCACTTGCATATCACCCTCGCCTTGTCCTTGGTATTTGCGGCAGTGCTGGGCTACACGGCAGCCTCACGCACTTGCATCTGCTCTTCTGCTTGCTCTTGGGTCAGTCGTCCACTTGCGACAGGCGCGAAACTTCCTGCCCTGTAGACCCCGCCTGGGAGCTCGCGTCCAAGCTCGCTCTCAAGCGACTGTGCAACGCCGATCAGGGCGTCGAGGTCGATGCCCGTCTGCACGCCCTCACCGTGCAGCAGGTAGACGAGATCCTCAGTCGCGATATTGCCTGTCGCGCGTGGCGCAAAGGGACAACCGCCGATGCCGCCAACTGAGGCGTCGAAATAGGTGATTCCGCACTCCAGTGCGGTGAACGCGTTGACGATCCCTGTGCTGCGCGTGTTGTGCAGGTGAACCCCAACCTCGCAGTCCAGCTCCGCGATGGCGGGCAGCAGCCGTCGCAGCTGCGCTGGCACCGCGACGCCGATCGTGTCCGCGAGCACGACCGCGTCGGCGCCATCCGCAGCGACGCGCTCGGCCAGGAGCTGCACACGCCCAGGCGCAACGCTGCCCTCGAAGGGACAGCCGAAGCTTGCGCCGATCGTCACCGTCATACGCCGGCCATCGTCGTGTGCGCGCTTCGCGATCTGCCCTGCGACCGTGAGCGTCTCCTTCACGCTCGCTTTCTGGTTGCGCTGATTGAAGGTCTCGGTTGCCGCAAATGCGAAGTGCACCTCGCTCACCGCCGTCTTCGCGAGGCGATCGTAGCCACGCTCGTTGACGACCAGCGCGGAGAGCGTCACGCCCGTCTGGGACGACCCGGCGGAGTCGTAGCGACCGGCTTTGGCGTCCTGTTCGAGGACACCCGCGATCACCTGCTCGGCGCCGTCCATCTGGGGCACTGCGCGGGGGCTCACGAAGGAGCCGACCTCGACGCTGCCAAGCCCCGCTGCCAGCAATCCGTTCACCAGCTTTGCGCGCGTAGCCGGCGCGAGCGTCAGCCGCTCGTTCTGGAGCCCATCGCGGGGACCGACGTCGCAGATCGTCACGCTTGCGGGCCGTTCGCTCACAGCACCCCAGCCTCGCTCAGCTCGGTGAGCTCCTGCTCGGACAGGCCCAGCAACTCGCCGTAGACCTGCTCGTTGGAGCCACCGACCTCCCAGGGTGCCGACCAGCGAACCTCGCCGGGGGTCTCGGAGAGCTTTGGCACGATCCCCGGACCAAGGTACTCACCGAAGTCGGGGTCGATGTGCTTCAGCAGCATCTCCCTAGCCTGGTAGTGCGGGTCGTTCACGATGTCGGCGATCGTGTAAACAGGTCCACAGACGACCTTCGCGTCGTTGAGGATCTCGTCGATCTCGGCCGCGGTGCGCTGGATCGCCCAGGCGGCGATCAGCCCATCCAGCTCGGCCTGTTTGTCGCCGCGCGCGAGGTGTGTCGCAAAGCGCTCGTCGTCGGCGAGCTCAGGCTGGCCAATCGCCTCGCAGAGCCGCCGGAAGACCTTGTCCTGGTTCGCGGCGATCACCATCCACTTGTCGTCGCTTGACTTGAAGATGTTCGAGGGCGCCACCCCCTTCAGGACGGTGCCGCTTGGCTCGCGCACCGTGCCGCAGCGGTCGTATTCCGGCACCGCTCCCTCCATCAGGGCGAAACAGGACTCGAGGATCGAGGCATCGACGATCTGGCCGCGCCCGTAGCCAAGCGCGTCGCGCTTGTAGATCGCCGAGAGCACGCCAAGCGTCGCGAACATGCCGGCGAGCGAGTCGCCGAGCGAGATGCCGATGCGCGGCGGCGCCTCGCCCGGGAAGCCGTTGATGTAGCGCAGGCCGCCCATCGCCTCAGAGACCGAGGCGAAGCCGGCGCGGCTTGAGTAGGGACCCGTCTGGCCGTAGCCTGAGACGCGCGCGAGCACGATCCCTGGATTGGCCTCGCGCATGCGCTCGAAGCCGAGGTTCCAGCGCTCCAGCGTCCCTGGACGGAAGTTCTCGACGACGACGTCGGCGCAGGCGACGAGCTTCAGCAAAAGCTCCTGACCGCGGGGGTCGCGCAGATTCAGGGTCACGCAGCTCTTGTTGCGCGACAGCACTGGCCACCAGAGCGAGTGCTCCTCGTAGCGGATGTGGCCCCACTCGCGCATCGGGTCGGGCTCGTTTGGCGGCTCGACCTTGATGATCTCAGCGCCAAGATCGCCGAGCAGCCGTCCCGTGAAAGGTCCCGCAAGCAATTGGCCCAGCTCGATCACGCGCACGCCTGCGAGCGGCCCTGGCCCGTTCTCCGCAGCCGCCCTGCTTGGGGCGAGCCTGCCTGCCTCGCTGCGCGCGTCGCTGCCCGCGTCCGGTGTCATGACTGCGCCGCCGGTGTCACGACTGCTGCTCCACAGCGCCATCCGTCTCGTGGGCCTTGATCGTCGCGATCAGGTGATCGCGGCCCTCGTAGACATGCTCCTTCATGATCATTTCGGCACGTTCTGAATCGTGCGCGCTCAGGACCCTGACGAGCTCGCTGTGGTAATGCTCTGAAAGCCGCTTCTGCTGCGGGGAGTACCAGATGTAAGCCTTGTAGACCAGCGGCAGCTGGATCATCTCGCGGACTGCGTCGTTCAAGCGCCTGCTGCCAGTCACCTCGACGATGCGGCTGTGGAAGAGCATGTTCTCGTCCACGAACTCGTGGGTCTCGACGGAGTCGCTTGTGCAGAGCTTGCGGAAGCGCTCGCAGCTTGCCTCGAGGATCTCGAGGTCCTCATCGGTGACACGCATCGCGGCCTGGCGGGCCGCCGCCCCTTCCAGCAGGGCGCGCATCTGGTACATGTCGTCGAGCTCCTCGACGCTGTAGCTGCGGACCGTTGCACCGCGCTTTGATTCGAGCACGACGAGGCCTTCGGCCTGCAGGATCAGCAGCGCCTCGCGCACAGGCGTGCGGCTGATCTCCAGCTCGCGTGAGAGCTGCTCCTCCTTCAGGCGCTGGCCAGCGACTAGCTGACCCTGGAGGATCGCCTCGCGGATGCGCATCGCCGCCAGCATGCTGGCGTTCGGGACTTTTACGCTCGAGAGGGATTGCATACAAAAGATCATATGGTGTCGATTGTGGTATGTCAAGGGGCGGGTTTACAGACGGCGACTTGACGAGGTTGCGTCGCACGTCCAGGAGCTCTGGCATGCCGCGCGTCGCACGTCCAGGAGCCCTGGCATGCCGCGGCAGTGGGCGACCGTGTAGTTCCTGGTCAACGCAACCGGTGTCGGCCGCCCACTGCAGGAGCTCATCGACGAGTGCTACTGGGGAAACGGCCTGGACGCGGCCTGGGCTGCCGATGCAAACCCGCAGCCTGCTCACGATTGCGATGCTCACCGCGCCGGGCAACATCGACGAGCTCGAGCTGCACACGCGTGGCCCCTGCGAAACGGGTGCGCCAAGGATGAAATCGGCGAGGGGTGCTGCCACACGCAGCCGTGTCCTGCGGCGTGCCAGCTGCGCTGCAAGCGTCCCGTGCCGCGCAGTCGGTGCTCGACGAGGAGCCTCGAGACTAACGCCGTGCCGGCGTCGGCAGATGAGACCCCGCAGAGTAACCGGCATCCACCGGGAGCGTGACACCTGTCACCCAGCGGGCCAGGTCGCTCGCCAGAAACAGCACTGCCGCCGCGACATCCCACGCGGTCCCCTCCGTCTGCAGCAGCGAGCGCTCACGGCGAACCCTGCGCATCTCATCGCTCATCCCGCGCGATACAACCATCGGCGTGTATGCCATGCCAGGAGCGACGCAGTTCACGCGGACGCCCTCGAGGCCATGATGCGCCGCCATCATGCGGGTCATCTGGACGATCGCGCCCTTGGCTGTCCCATACATGAGGGCGGGGTGCCCGCCCAGCAGCCCTGCCGCGGAGGACATGTTCACGATTGCTCCCGAGCCGGCACTGACCATCGCAGGGATAGCGGCGCGCGCCATCAGCATCACCGACTTCAGGTTCACTTCCATTCCTCGGTCCCAGCGCTCCAAGTCAACGTCGATCGCCGTCCCGGGAGGCCCTGCGACGCCCACGTTGTTGATGAGCACAGTCGGCGGGCCCAGCCTTTCACTCACAAGCGCCACCGCCTGCTCACAGGCGTCTGGCACGCTGACATCACATTGGACGGTGTCCGCAACGCCGCCCTCCTCCGCAATCGCGACGCGCGTACGCTCGCCCGCTTTGTAATCGACGTCGAGCACCGCCACTCGCGCGCCGGCCCGCGCGAGCATCATCGCGGAGGCACTGCCGATCCCGTGACCCTCCTGTCGCGCTCCGCCGCCGGTGACCATCGCAACCCGGCCTGCCAGACCCCAGTCGATGCGCGACGACGCCATCAGTGGATCCGCCCCATCAGAGGATCCGCCACTTCACAGGCGTACGGTCACGGTCTTGGACTGAACGTAGTGCCACGCGGCGGCTACGCCCTTCTCGCGACCGTATCCGCTTTCCTTGACCCCGCCAAACGGTGCTTGCACACCACCCGCAAACCAGTCATTAACGAAAACGGTGCCCACCTCGAGCGCCGCGGCGACTGCGTGCGCGCGGCGCAGGCTCTCCGTCCATACGCCGGCTACCAGCCCGAAGGATGAGTCATTGGCGATGCGCACCGCCTCCTCCTCCCCCTCGAACGCGATCACGCAGAGCACCGGGCCAAAGATCTCCTCTCGAGCTATCCGCATGTCGTTGTCGACGCGCGCGAAGATCGTCGGCTCGACGAAGTTGCCACTCTGCAGACGCGGCTCAGACGGACGGTCGCCGCCTGACACCACCTCAGCGCCTTCCTGAATGCCGAGCTCGATGTAGCCGGTCACCCGCTCGAGCTGCTCTGTCGTCGTCAGCGCGCCGATGTCAGGATCTTCGATGCCGGGCCCGATCGTGGAGCGGGCGTTGATCTCCGCCAGTCGTCCGAGCACCTCATCGTGGACGGAAGCCTCCACCAGCAGCCGACTGCCCGCCGAGCAGACCTGCCCCGCGTTGTGGTTGACCGCGCGCCACGCGCCAGCGACCGCTGCACCGAGATCCGCATCGGCGAAGATGATGTTCGGCGACTTCCCGCCGAGCTCCAGCGTGAGCGGGATGAGTCGGTCGCCGGCCGAGCGCATCACTTCACGTCCGGTGCGCGTCGAGCCTGTGAAGGTCACCTTGCGCACCAGTGGGTGCGCCACCAGCGAAGCACCGGCCTCGCGGCCGTAGCCAGGCACGACGTTCAGCGCGCCTGGAGGTAGGCCCGCCTCCACCGCCAGACGCGCGAGGGCCAGGCATGTGAGCGGGGTTGCCTCCGCCGGCTTGGCCACCGCGGTGTTGCCTGTCGCGAGCGCCGGCGCCAGAGCACGCGCAGCCTGATGCAGTGGAGCATTCCATGGCAGCACATGGGCGGTGACGCCGAATGGCTCAGGGACGGTGTAGCAGTGGTGGCTGTGCCCGAGCGGAATCGTAGAGCCGTGCATCTTGTCGGCCAGCCCACCGTAGAACTCGAAGTATCGTGCCGAGATCTCGATGTCGGCCTCCGCTTGGCTCAGCGGCTTGCCGTTGTCCAAGGTCTCTGTGTGTGCGAGCACGGCGGCATTCTCGCGAATGGCGGCGGCGATGCGCATGAGCACTCGGCCTCGGTCACTGGGGGACACGCGCTGCCACCGGAGGAAGGCATCGGCAGCGCTGCGTACTGCGAGATCTACGTCCTCGGCTTGGCAGCGCGCAGCCTTTGCGAGCGGCTCCCCTGTCGCCGGATCGGTGGTGGCGAAATACTCCCCGGACGCGTGCGCGTGGGGAGCGCCTGCGATGAAGAGATGCGCATCCTCGATCTCCACCGCTAGCTCCCGCAGTGCTACCACTGCACAACGCTCCTAGCCGTCACGATGAGCGTCTCACACCGCCCCGCGTCCAATCGCCCTCCCACAGTAGCCCAGAGGCTTGCACGTCAATGATCATGGCACCGCGGTCTTCTCGCTGTCAAGCTGCGCGAGCCTGCGCCGATCCAGCTTTCCGTTGTCGGTCATGGCCAGCCGCTCGAGGACATGCACACGAACAGGGACCTTGTAGGCCGCGAGACGTTCGGCGCACCAGCTGCGCAACTCGTCCTCGGCCAGCTGTCCGCGGGTCACGACGAAGGCGACGACGACCTGGCCCATGCGCTCGTCCGGTGCGCCTACGACGGCAACCTCGTCAATCGCGTCGTGCGTCGCCAGAAACTCCTCCACTTCGCCCGGAGAGACGTTGATGCCGCCCGTCTTGATCATCTCCGCCGCGCGCGCGGAGAACTGCAGGCAGCCCTCCTCGTCGAGCAGGCCAAGATCGGCAGTCGCGAACCAACCATCTGCGCCGAAGGCTTTCTGCGCAGACTCGGGAGCATCGACATAGCCAGGGGCGACGTAGCCGCGCACGTGGATCTCGCCGATCTCACCAGCGGGTACGTCGGCTCCGTCCGCGGCGCGGATCGCGATCGAGACGCGCGGCAGTGGTGGACCTTGGCAGATTGCCCGGCGCTCCAGTGGCCAGGACGCAGGCGTTACACAGCAGTTTCCGTAACTCTCGGTCTGTCCGTAGATGTTGCAGATACGAGGGATCGCCAGCTCCTTGGCGATCAGCTCCACCTCCGCGGGAGAGCCAAGCGTCAGCCCGGTGCGAAGGCTCGCAGTGCGCTGGCGGGCAAAGCTCTCGTGGGCGATCATGCTGCGTGCAATGTTCGGCAGAACATAGGCTGCTGTGCAGCGGTGACGCTCAATCAGTTCCAAGGCCTCGCCGGCCGCGAACGCCTCCTGCAACACCAGCGTGGCCCCATGCGTGAGAGTCGCTGGTAGCGCGTTGCATGCGCCGTAAGCCCAGTACAGCGGCACCGAAACCCAAACGCGATCCGTGCGGGTTAGCTCCATGCGCTCGCCGATCTCGAACCCGTTCTCCAGCAGCGCGCAGTGTCGCAATGGCACGGCCTTCGGGCGTGCGCTGGAACCGGACGTGTAGAGCACAAACGCAATGTCAAGCGCCGAACGAGCGGCGGCGTGCTCTCGGTCCACTTCGCTGGCCAGACTGTCGCTGTCTTGAGTGCCTGACTGCTCGAGCAGGTGAGACAGCAGAGTCGGCGCCGCCGGCGGCGCGGATGGCACAGAGTCGATCACGATCAACTCTCGCAGGTTTGGGAAGCGCTCTGAGCGCCCGTCGCGCAGGAGACCCTCATCGAGCTCGCGGAGCGTCTTTAGATAGTTACTCGAGCGAAACCGGTCCAGCGTGACAAGCACTTCCGCGCCGGAATGCTCGAGCATGTACTCGAGGTCCCACGCGCGCACGAAGGTGTTGAAGGCGGCGACGCGCCCGCCAAGCCGGACCACGGCGAGTGCCACGAGCAGCCACTCGAGGCGATTCGGACACAGCAGTGCCACTATGCTGCCGCGACCCACCCCCCTCGCGCTCAGCGCCACCGCAAGTCGCCGCACCTCGGCATGTAACTGGCTGTAGGTGATCTCCTGGCCACGGGAGATCACCGCGAGCCCCTCGGGGTCACGCAGTGCCTGCTCCTCGCAGAGATCGGCGAGGTGACGACTGAATGGGGGCGCTACGCTCACAGCATCAGAGGGAGTAGGGGTCACCGTGGCAGCTCACCGACCTCGATTTGCTTCAAGATGTGCTCGGTGTGCTCCCCGAGAGCCGGCGGCGGCAGGAGCTGCTGCGCGCGAAGTTCGAACGGCAACGGTGCGAGGGGCACAGCCGCTGATGGCCCGTCGGTGTTGTCCATCAAGCCGCGCGCTTGCACCTGAGGATCGAGCGCCACCTGCGCCGGCGCGTTGACCGGTGCAACTGGTACGTCCGCCTCCCAAAGCTCCGCCAACCATTGCGCACGCGGATGCTCCGCGATCCGGGCCCGCAGGCGCTCTTGGATCTCCTGCGCGCGTGCCCGTCGGCGCTCGTGTGTCGCCAATGCCTCGTCCTGCAACCAGTCGCTCCAGCCCAGTCCGCGGCAGATATTTCGCCAGAACTTGTCCTCGATCACCGCGATGCTGAGTTCCAGGCCATCGGCGGCGGCGGCAGTCATGTAGGCAGGCTCGGCGCCCCCCGTCGGCGGCACCTTCACGCCGGAGAAGAAGACCGCACTGTCGAGCAGCGCCACGTCTAAGTAGCGGCCCAGGCCGGTTCGCTCGCGCTCCAGCAGCGCCGCGACTATCGACAGCGCCGCAATTGTGCCCGAGCCGAGGTCGATGCAGGGAATCCCGATCTCCTGAGCCTCTGCCCGGCTGGTTGCCCCACCGGAGACGCCCAGATAGTTGAGGTCGTGACCGGGGATGTCGCGGTATGGGCCATCCACACCGAAGCCGGAGATCGAGCAGTAGACGATATCTGGCCGTAGCGCCGAAACTGTCGCGTAGTCGGCGCCCAGACGAGCGACCGTGCCAGGCCGAAAGCCCTCTACCAAGACGTCGCATCCGCGCACGAGTTGCTTCAGAAGGTCTCGGCTGCGCGCCTGCTTGAGGTCGAGTACGACGGAGCGCTTGCCCGCGTTGACGATCTCAAACATGCGGTGATCGACCTCGCGAGCGATGTCGCCAGATGGCGGCTCCACCTTGATCACCTCCGCACCCAGGGAGGCAAGCAGCAGCGTCGCGTAGGGGCCAGGCAACTGCTGGCTCAAGTCGAGGACCCGAATTCCATCAAGCGAGCCCATACCTTCAGCTCCTCAAAGAATCGCGACAGGCGCGAGCGGACTCGCGGTCGCACCACGTAGCGGCAGCGGGTTGGCGACGAACAGGAAGGGGCCAGGCCGCTGCTGCGCCAGTGCGTCCAAGACCACGTTCTCCATCAGCGGGATGCCATGGTCACGCAACAGCAGCTCGTGCACGGGAAATCCGTCCACGGCATGCTCGCCAAGTACCTCGACAGCGTAGTTGTCTGCACCTACGAGCGCGACGTCATTGGCCGCCAACCATGCCGCGCCAGAAAAGTCGACGCCTGGCTCTCCGCGGAGGTAGGAGTCGCCAGCGCCTCCGAGCCAGCCCGTTCGGATCAGCACGATGTCGCCCGACTCGATGCTCACGCCGGCTCGACGCCGCACGCCCTCGAGCATCTCCGCGTCGATCGCTCGCTCCGCTGGCAGATACGGTTCACCAACGTAAGCAGCGACGTCGAGCAGCAGCCCGCGGCCCACCAAAGGCCCGAGCTTCTCCACGCCGCAGCGCGACGCGCCGCCACTTCGCACGCCGGCCTGGGAATGACCGTTATAGATCTGCTCGCCGTACCAAACGTGGACGAGCGCGTCAACGTGCGTCCCCGTGTGCGTGCTGAGTCCGATCACATCATCTGCGTAGCGCGAGCGTCCGAGCGCTCTCCCACCCGCCGCGTAGTCGCCACCGTCGCGAACCATGTAATGCGACAGCGAGGGCCTGCCGATCGTGGCAGCCGTCGTCTTGTCCAGTGGCTCTCCGAGTGAGATGACGCGCCCGCTCGCGACCGCTCCAGTCGCGGCCAGCACTCTCTCGGAGGAGAGCAGGTTTGCCGCGCCGCGCTCATCCTCAGAGCCCCACCGTCCCCAGTTGCCCGGAGCGCTCATGAAGGCGGGGGGGTCTCCAGAAAGTGTCCTGCCAGCGGTCTCACATCGATTCGCAGCCATGGGAACAGCGGCAGCGCCGCCAGCCGGTCGTGCAGCTCAGTGGCGTCGGCTGCTCGCCATATGCCAACGCTCGCCGTATCCCCCGGCACTCTCCAGATTCGGTGGATCGTGTCGCGTTGATAGAGATCCTCAGCGTATGCACGCTCGCGCGTCTGCAACTCCGCGCGCTGCGCCTCCGACATCTCGGGCGGCAGGAGTGTCCTGATCGAGACTAGGAACTCCTGTATCTCCGCCGCGTCCGGCCTACGCGAGATGCGAGCAAGTCGCTGCATGGAAGCGTACTTTACAGTACGACTGTCCAGAGTGCAACCCTACTGTATTCCGTCCACCCCTCCTCCAACTCGGGAGGATCAGGCGCTACAGCACGCGTTCTACCGCCTGGCGGTCGCGACCAAGGTTGAGGATTGCGTTGCCCTTAGCGCCACCTTCGTGCGCGATGATCCAGATGACGCGCGAATCATTCTCACTGGTGTTGACGAGACGATGGGGGCGTTGAGCGTCGAAGGCGATGTAGTCGCCCTCCCCCAGTTGCTCACGCCCGTCGTCGAACTCCACTTCGACCTGGCCGGTGAGGACGATCCCATAGTCTCGACCAGAGTGTCCAGCAAGCTTCGGCCGCGTCGAGCCACCGGGGCGCATGATCAGCTCCGCGACCTCGAGCGTCGGATCGTCGAGGTGCATCAGATACTCCCGACGGCACCGCGAGTCGTCGACCACATGGCGTTGCTCGCGACGTACGACCGGCGAGCTGGCCGGCGACTCGTCGTCGTCGAGGAGCCTCCCAGGCCTGATCATCAGCGCGTCGGCGATTGCAACCAGCGACACGAGTGATGGACTCGCCTTGCCGCGCTCAATCTGGCTCAAAAGGCTCGTACTGATCTGAGCCTTCGCGGCAACCTCGCGCAGGCTCAATCCCTGCGCACGCCGGGCCGCGCGCAGGCGCTTGCTCAGAGAGTCCGTGATGGTATGCCCCTTGCGGGCAGTCTCGGTGCTTTGGTCTTGGGTGCTCATCTATCCCTCACCGTCGCTTCTGCCATGACGTGGGTGCGCGGAGAATACCGCTCAGCCGTGCGCCAACCGCCCCGGCTCTCAGCGGTGCCCGCGGGCCGAGTCCGCCGCTGCAACCTACCATGCGTCCTCGACGATCTTGCGTACCTCCGCCGCACTCTGTACCGCACGCGGGTTTCGAGACGTGGCGGCCTCTGCGAGCACGCGCTCGACAAGGACATCGAAATCCGGTCGTGTCGACGAGACCTCCGATAGCCGACGCGGCAATCCCAGAGTGTCAATGAACTGCTGAACGCAGCCGAGGACTGCGTCGACGCAGGCGTCGTCGCTCACACCAGCCTCCTTCAGTTGACCTCGATCGCTGCCAAGACCCATCGCCCGAGCGAGCCGTTCTGTCCGTTCGGGTAGAACAGGCAAGTTGAAGCGCAGTACGTGCGGTAGCAACGCGCAGGTCGCCTCACCATGTGGAATCCGGCACATGACGGCAACCTGGTGACGCAGCGCCGCGCCAAGGCCAACGGACGCACCTTCCGGATGCATCTCGAACAACGCCAGCCAGCTAGCGAGTTGACACAGTAGCCGTGACTGAGAATCGTGACTGACAGAGCGTGGAAGCGCATCGAGCATCCAGCCGATCGCAGTTGTACAGACCGCGTCGCTCACGGGCGAGGACCCCGGCGAGCAGACTCGTTCGATCGCATCGCTGAAGGTCTTCACACCTGTCGACAGCCACAGCAGGCGTGGGGTTGCACTTGTCAGCGACGGGTCGAGAAACGCCGAGGCGACCGCACAGCGCGCATCCTGCAACAGATGCTTCACGCCCGCCGCGTCAGTGGTTGCCACGACGGCTGTCATCTCGGCGCCGGAGAGCGTGGTTGGCAGCGCGAGCGTCGGCGGGCCCGCTATGGCGCTTGGCGGAGCGCCGGAACGCCACCGTGCAAGTTGCTCGAGGTCCTTCACACCGTCGCCGAGCCCAAGTGAGACGACCTTTGCCGTGTCGATCACGCTGCTGCCCCCGAACGCGACGAGGCCGTCCGCGTCGTGCTCGCGAGCGAATCGCAGCGCGCGCGCCGCCACCGTCTCCGGCACGTGCGCCTCGCACTCCAAGAACTCGCCGACGAGAGCCTCTGAAAGGATCGCACGCACCCTCTCCAAGAGTTGCTGCTCCCTTGCCAGCGAACGCGTGCTCAGCAGTAGCGCGCGCCGGATTCCGAGCCGTTGCAGCTCGCTCTGCAAACTCTCGACGCAGCCGGCTCCATACTCCACGCGAGTCGCCCCAGGACTGTGATGGTGCGCGCCGCGCAGCCCTGCCAATGGCACAGGCAGACCAACATCACTGAAGGCTCCTGGCACAACCACGCCGCGGTCGTTGCCACTTGCGTCGACCACGCCTATCAATGTTCGAAGACGCCTGTGGCGGTGTAACCCCCGTCGACCGCCAGGATCGACCCTGTAACCCACTCCGCCTCGGCGGAGGCAAGAAAGAGCGCGGCGCCCGCGATGTCGTCGGGTAGACCGAAGCGGCCACCCGGCAAGTGCCTGAGCCGATCTGCGCGGCCACGCTCGGTCAACACCGCGCGACTGAGCTCCGTGTCGATCGGCCCCGGCGCGATCGCGTTGACCTGGATGTTGTGAGGTGCCAGTTCAACTGCCGCGACTCGAGTGATCACCTCGATTGCGCCCTTCATTGCCGAATACGCGACGTTGCGCGCGTGACCCAGCGGCACAGTCATAGAGGACACGTTTACAATCTTGCCGCCATCGCCCGCCGCCATCGCTCGCGCTGCGCTCTGCAGACAGAAGAAGTTACCCCGCAGGCCGACCGCGTAGGAGTAGTCCAAGTCCTCTGGGGGCATCTCGAGCACGGTACCGAAGCGAGCATGCGCAGCGTTATTGATGAGGATGTCGAGTCCCCCCCAACGCTCCTCAGCGGCCTTCACAGTCGCATCGATCTGTTCGGTATCGGCGATGTCGACTGCGAATGAGCATAGGCGCGGTGATGAGGCGTCGATGCGCTCACACGCCTCGCTGGCGCCGTCGCCGTTGATATCCGCGATCATCACGCTCGCGCCGCGCTCATGCAATCGACTCGCGATCGCGAAGCCAATCCCGCGCGCAGCACCAGTGACTATCGCACGCCTGCCCTCGAACGACCCCTGCTCGTTGATCTTGCTCATGCTGACCTCCCAGCAGTGCTGGTTCGATGATTGTCGGCCTCCAGCCGCAGGCCGAATGCCACGCCGGGACCACCGTCGCCACCGTGAACCGCCAGCGGCAGGATGCCGAGCAGGAGCCGCTGCCCGACCAGTTCAGAAAGCTCACCGCCCAGGTTCTCGACGATGAGCACATTCGCCTCCACCAACCGTACGTGAATCGGGAGATCGAACGGCGCATCCCGCTTTAGCAGCGGCATGTCTGGCGTTGGCGTGTCCATGCCGACCATGCGCACTTTTAGACCGATCAGGAGCTCTGCGGCATCCACGGAGAGGTATGGGTGCTCATTGAAGTAGCGGCGTGTACCAAAGTGCTTCGCGAACCCCGTATGAACGAAGACGACATCCCCTTCGCTGATCGACGCTCCGCCTTCCAGCAAGCGCTCCGCCGTTACAGCGACCCCATCCTCGCATTGCACATCGAGCACGACACCAGGGCCCACCAGCTCGCTAATCGAGTACGTGTCCATGCTACGTCCGCCGGGCGTGATGTGGGAGGCCGCGTCCATATGAGTGCCCGAATGAGCGCTCATCGTCAACGAGGTCACGCTGATACTTCGGTCATGCCCATTGATGCTCTCGACGTCGATCTTCGGCGAGCCATGAGTGCCCATGTGCTCCGTCTCCATGACGGGCTGACTCAGATTTATCCACTCGGGCCTCACTGCGCCGCTCCAGCTCACTCGAATGTGATCAGTAGGTTGCCAAAGCCATCGATGCGGACCTGCTGTCCAGGGCGGACGGGCACCGTCGTGTCCGGCAGCTCGATGATCAGCGGACCGTCCACCGCCTCATCTACGGAGAGCCCCTCGGTGCCCTGATAGATGGGTGTCTTCTCGAAGCCACCGGACTCCGCCCACCAGACATCACGGCTGCCCGGCTCCGCATGTGAATCTCCGTTAGAGCCACTACACCGCGCGCCTTGACGTATCTCCGGACGCGGTAGCCTTGCCGTCGCGTAGACGCGCTCGCGAATCACCTCGATGCCGGCCGGAGCGTAGCCACTGTCCTTACCGAAGCGCTGCTCGTAGACCTGCTCGAACTTGCTGACCAACTGCTCTGGAGTCTCGCCGCCGAGCGGCACCTCGGTGTCGTAGATCTGCGCTCCATACTTCATGAAGACGGAACGCACAAGTTCGATCGAGTCACCCTCGAAGCCCTCCTCCTTCATCGCGTCGCGAGCGCTCTCTTCCAGCGGCGCAAAGATCTCGTCGAGCTGCGCACTGTCGAATGGAGCGGCAAGGACGACGCTCGCGTCGTAGACGTGCAGGATGTCAGAGGCGACGGTGCCAAAGGCAGAAAGCACCGACGCGATGTCTCCAAGCGGAATGACCACGCCCTTGACTCCCAACTCGCGGGCGAACGAGCCGGCATGAACGGGTCCGGCGCCACCGAACGCAAACACGAAGAAGTCGCGCACGTCGTGGCCGCGAAAGACCGTCATCCGCCTCATCTTCTCGGCCATGTGGTTGTCGACTATCTGAGCGATGCCTGCGGCCGTCTCCTGTACCGAAAGCCCCAAATGCGCGCCGAGCTGCTCCACGCCTCGATGGGCTGCCGCAGCGTCGAGCTTGCGACGCCCGCCGAGAAAGTTGTCTGGGTTGATGATGCCAAGAACGACGTCCGCGTCTGTGACCGTCGGCTCGCTGCCACCATGCCCATAGCACAGCGGCCCCGGCTCGGCGCCAGCGCTTCGCGGGCCCACCTTCATCGTGCCGCTCGCCGGGTCGATCCAGGCGATGCTGCCGCCACCGGCGCCAATGCTCTCCACATCCAGTGAAGAGAGGTACATCTCGTACTTGTTGATGATCGTCGACTCGCGGCGCGTCGCAGCATGCTCGCTGATCACGCTGACGTCGAAGGTGGTGCCGCCCATGTCGGCGGTGATGATGTTCGGGTAGTCGAACAGCTCACTCAGGTATGTCGACGCGACGACGCCACTGACTGGCCCGCTATCCAGCGTGAACAGCGGTGTGTGCCGCACCGCGGCTATCGGAGCCGAACCGCCTGTGCACTGCGCGAACAGGACGGACCGCCCATAGCCGGCTTGACGTCCACGCTCCACGATCTCGCCTGTGTATTTGTGCATCAGCGGGCCTATGTAGCAATTCATCACGGCCGCCACCGTGCGACAGTACTCCCCCATCCTCGGTGCGACCTCATGCGAACAGGAAACGAATGTGTCCGGCGCGATCTCCTGCACGATCTCTCGCGCGCGCAGCTCATGTTCTGGGTTCATGAAGCTCCACATGAACGAAATCGCGATCGCATCGACCTCCTGCTTGACCAGCTCGGTGACCTTCTCCCGCAGCTGTTGCTCGTCAAGCGCGACCACGACGTTGCCGCGTGAGTCGAGCCGCTCCGTGATCTCGACAATGCGCTCGCGCGGGACGATCGGCGCCGGCTTGGTCGTCCCCGGTATGAAGAGCAGGTCATCGATCTCCAAGCCCTTCGTGCGCCCCGCCCCGCGCATGATCAGGATGGCGTCGCCGTGACCGCGCGTGGCCAACAACCCGACAGTTGCGCCCTTTCGCTCCGTCACCGCGTTCGTGCCTGCGGTAGTCGCATGGACCAAGGTGTTGGCGGATCGCAGGAACTCCTCGAGCTCTAGATCGAGCTTGGAGCCGGCGTCCTGCACCGCGTCGAAGAACCCGGCCGAGAAGTCCGGCGGGGTCGACGGCGCCTTGCCCGTGTGTACCTGTCCCCTGTCGTCGACCACGACGCAATCAGTGAACGTGCCACCTATGTCAACTCCGATGCTGTAAGCCATAGCTTCTCTTTTCACTCTTGATTGGTCGGACACTCACCCGCGGATCGTTGCCACGTCGATATCGATGTCCCAGATTGGCGGAGCCGCCTCCAGGGTCAGCTCGTTCTCGAAAGCCGTGCCGCACGACGGACACGCGTAGATGCGATAGACGACCGGCTCGTCGATGTCGAACACGGGATCCTCGACGAAGACATCGGGGTCGATGTTGGACAGCTGCGTCTCGATGCAGGCGCTGTGCTCCTTGTAGTTCTGCTCGGCGGAGCACAGCGCCTCCCCGCAGCACCGGCAACGGACGACATGGCGTCCCTCGCCGTCTCTGGCGATGCTCAATGCCTCCGCGATGTCGCACACGTTCGTGAGCTCGCCCGTGACGCTGGGTCGCTCCCCTGCGGGCTTGCGGGCCTCTGCGAGCCGCGCCTGGCGCATCTCATCTCTGCGCTGGCGCGTACCGTCCAGGTCGGCGGTCCCGTCCGCTGCGATCACAACTCCGTAGACCTGCTCGACGCTGCGCTGCGTGACGTCTCCCGAAGCGAGCTCTGTGGCGACGACCTTTGGGTCTCTTTCGAGGGGATCGCCGTAGCCGCCGCCACCGAATGTTATGTGCTCAATCACGTCGTTCTCGCCGAATGGGACGTACATTGCCTTTGCGCCCAGGACCTGCGCCCTGCCGCTCAGCTCGCGCAGCTGCTTCGGCGAGCTGGGGATGTTGCCCTGCGCGAATTCCGATCGCACGTTCGAGCCCTCGATCGTGAAGAAGTCGCCGGTGTTCGCCCAGTGCCCGCCGGACAGGCCGAATTGCGTGGAAAGGCGCGCGTTCTGAGAGACGAGCGTCGCAGTCTGCTCTGTGGTGCCATGGCCGACGAACCCGAGATGCAGTCCATGGCCGCCGCGGAACTTGCCGTGGCCGCCGTTGCGCCCGGCCTCCCTGTAAAGGTACAAAACCGGGAAGTACTGCTCCCACGCCTCGGCGTCGCCGATTTCGACCTTTGGCCAGAACGTTGCTCCCCCTTGGTCGATGCCATCACGGAAGGAGAAGGCCCCGAGGCCACCGCCGACGTGGTCCAGCATCACCGTCGCGAATTGGTTGCCGTTCTGATCGATTCCAGCCTGCGTCATCCAACCGCAGCCGCACAGCGGCGAGGTGCCGATGATCCCCTGTCGCAGTTCGGCGTCGGGATAGACCATCTTCGAGAGGACCTTGCCGGCCATGTAGATCGAGATGACCTGCGCCCACAGGCACGAGGTCGCGCCGTCACGGTCGATCGCAGTGATGGTTCCCACGTCAGGCTCGAAATGCGTTACACGATGGACGCCCGCGATTACAAACCGGTGATCGAACGCGAGCATTTGGGCGAGCGAACATCCGATCGCAGAGCGCCACTGCCCGAAGCTGCTGTTGATGCAACCAGTCTGGGCGTCGGTGCCGTGATTTGAGAAGTGAAGCTCGCCACCACGCTTCTCCAGCGTCAGCACCGCCTTGTGTGGAGCGCTGTCGCCTGGCACGGCACCACTCATGTAGGTCACCTCGCTCCAGCGTCCGTCGGGCAGTCGCGACAGCCGCTCGCGGACCGCCTCGGCCGTGTCATCGATCGTCTTCTCCATCACCGCGCGGACCACCGATGGGCCATAGCGCTCCACCAGCTGCTCGATGCGCATCGTGGCGCGCGTGATGCCGGCTATCTGGGAGCGAAGCTCCATCGCGAGCAGATGCGGCAGACGCGAGAACCGCAGCAGCGTGTCGTAGGCGTCCTCGCGGATGCCTTCCCGGTCGACTAGCTTCATCGCCCTGAGCGCCGGAGGATCCCAGTAGATGTTCGGAGCCTGCACGCAGAAGCTGCCGGCCTCCACTCCTCCGATATCACGGACGTGGCAGGCGTTGAAGACCCAGCAGAAGAGCGCGCCGTCTACGAAGATCGGCGCGTAGAGGGCAATGTCCTGCTGGTGACTGCCGGCGATGAAGCAGTCGTTGTGCACGAACATGTCCCCAGGCTCGATCTTGGGGTTGGCTGAACGATTCTCCAGCGTGTACTTGATGATGAACTCGGCGTTGCCCGAAAAATACTGGATGTATGGAGCAAAGAGGAAAGGGTCGCCCGTCTCGGTCATGATGCACGTGTTGAAGTCGTCGTGGAAGGCAACGACCGGAGACCCTGAGGCGCGCTTTATGGTTTCGGCATGCTCCTCGTTGATGTTCCATAACTTGGTGCTGATCACCTCGTAGGTGATCGGATCGACATCGGCTCGCTCGGCCTGAAACAGCTTCAGCTGCGGCGCGATTGCCAGAGGCCCCTCGGGGCGGTAGGGAAAGTCCCGACCATCCCAGACGCGCTGTTGCTTGCGTGCGTCTTGCGGTGAAATGACTGTGTCAGTTGTAGCCACGGCGAATCTCCTGTTCGTTCGTTGCGGAGCCGTGAGGCTCGCTGAGCGTCTCTGCAGCTGTGGTTGTGATCTTCATACGTTGTTGCGGGGATGGCTTTCGCGGGCGTAGAGTGAAACCATCACGAGGAGGATTAGCCCGATCACGGTTTCTTGCAGATTTGGGTCGATCCCGAAGCCGACGAGCAGGGTCGAAAGCACGCCAAGCAGCAGCGCGCCGACAAAGGTCCGCGCATAGCCGCCGCGTCCGCCAAGCAGCGTGGTACCGCCCACGACGACCGCAGCGATCGTCGTCAAGAGGTACGGTTCCCCAACGGTCGTGTCGGCGCCGCCGGTGAAACCCAGCAGCAGGATGCCCGCGACCGCCGACGTCACACCGCTGGCAGCGAAGAGCGAGATCCAGACCGCCCTGCGCCGTGCGTACATACGGTCGGCCGCGAGCGGATTGTCGCCACTCGCGTAGATATAGCGCCCAAAGGTGGTCTGACGCAGGATCACGATCACGATCAAGCTGAGAACCAGCCAGATCACGACGGTCGGCGGAATGCCTATGCCGAAGGTGGTGCCCCCGGCGCTCGATAGCTTCGTCAACCAGGCCGGCGCCAGCACCGACACGTTGCCATAGAACATCAACATCCCGCCCAACAGCGCGAAGCCTATGCCCAGCGTGATCAGCAGCGGATGCACGCGCAGTCCCCAGGAGATGACTCCGTTCAGCGCGCCGACCGCCGCAGCGGCAAGTATCACCACGACCACCGCCAATGGGGCCGACCAGTGCGCGCTCAGCAGCTTCACCACTGTGATGTTCGCCGATGTGATGATGAACGGGATCGAGACGTCGATTCCGCCCACGAGAGCGACAAGTGTCTCTCCGATAGCGGCGATACCAAGGAACGAGGAGATCAGCAGAATCGATTTGATGTCCGTGGAGCTCGCGAAGCCTTCGATCCCGACGATACCGATCACGATCACCGTGATGAATGATCCGGCCAGCAGCATCACGCTGCGATGCCGTCTCGTTGCGCGCATCAAGCTCACCGAATCGACGGCGCTCATCGCGCCTCCCCTGCACGCAGGTGTCGCCGCGCGAGCAACAATCTCGTAGCCCCAGAGATCGCGAGGGCGACAACAAGCACGAGCCCATAGAACATCTGCGTGACATTCGCAGCGTTCACGCCAAAGTTGAAGGTGTCGAGCACATAGTTCAGGCAGTAGATGTCCAACGCTCCAAGAACCGCACCAAGCATGCCTCCTCGTCCGCCGGCCAGCGAGACTCCGCCGAGCGCGAGTGCCGCAACCGATGTCAGCGTGTAAGTCGGTCCCTGCGATGCGTTGCCGGATGCGATGACTGCGGTCAGCATCAGCGCGGCAAGGCCGGCGAACAGGCCCGCGATGCAATAGGCGGCAATGTGCGCTGGGCGGATCGCGACGGTGCTTGCGTAAGCAGCGCGCTCGTCGCCACCGAGCATCCGGATGTTGCGGAACAGGGCTGTTCTGCTCACCCAGGTCCATACAATGAATGCCCCTAGCAGGATCAGTGCCGCAGTAGGCACGCTGCCGGTTTTGCCCGCCATGCCCGACAGCCACGACGGCACCGAGCCACTCGCAGAGGGAAGCACGTAGGTCGCCAGTCCGCTCAGGACCAGGTATCCACCGAGCGCGGCAATGATCGGCTGCAGCCGCACCACCGCCACCAGCACGCCGTTGATGAAGCCGACTGCCAGCGCCAGCGCGAGCGCGAAGGCGATCACGGGTACCGGGTTCCTCACGCCATTGCCGATCAGCCAGACGACGATCGTCACATTGACGAAGCCCATCAGCGGACCGATCGAGAGATCGATGCCACCGCGACCCGCGATCGCCACGGGAGTGAGCGCCATCGTGGCGAGGACGAGCGGCGCAGCGACCGACGCCGCGATCGTCAAGCCGCGCTCTGTGAACATGCTCGGCCCGCGCAGCGCGATGAGTATCAGCAGCACCACGAGCAGCACGGCCGCCGGCGCAGCGTAGGACTGCCCAGCTGCGGCCGCCTTCAGCCGCCCGGCGGCCGCAGACCTGCGTGCGATGTGAGCGCTGGGCAGGCCTGTCGTAGCCGCGCTCACAACACGTCCTTCAGTTCGTCGGAGACGGCCGTCGCCGCCTCGGCAACCGCCAGGTCGATATCGGCGACCCGCTCGACTCCGAACATCGACGCAACGACATCGTGAGCTTTGGCGTCGCCGGCGAGCTCGGCGTAGACCGTCTGCCGGCGGAAGACCAAGATGCGGTGGCAGATGTTCGTCAGCTCCTCGACCTCCGTGGAGAGGAAGAGCACCGCTGCACCGCCATCGGCCAACTCGGTCAGGCTTGCGTAAAGATCTCGCTTCGTCACGATGTCCACACCGCGCGTCGGATCGTTGAGCAGCAGGATGCGCGGCTCTTGCGCCAGCCAGCGCGCGATGATCACCTTCTGCTGGTTACCACCAGAGAGCGAGGTGATCTCGTCGGAGCTGGCGCCGGCACGCAGCTTCAGAGGTGCCGTGTAGCGTGCCATCAGTGAGCGCATCGCGCGACGAGAGATCAGCCCAAGGCGCGTTGCGTCGCTGTAGTTGGGCAGGCTGAAGTTCTCCAAGATCGAGCCGTGCGGCAGGATGCCCTCCGCCTTGCGGTCGCCAGGGATGTAAGCGATTCCGAGCTCCGCAGCGTCACGCTGGCGGCTCACCATGCGCGCCCTGTCACTCTCGACCACCTCCACAACACCTGCGTGCGGCTTGGCGATGCCACCGGCGGCCTGCAGGAACGCGACCTGGCCTTCACCGTCCAAGCCAGCCAGGCCCACGATCTCCCCATGGCGCAACTCCTTTGACACTGGCGTGCTCCCCGGCGTCAAGGCTAGGCCGTTGAACCGCAGCGCTACCGTACCGCCGTCCTGAGATCGCCTCACGGCCTCGGTCTGCCGTGAGCTCTGTGACTTGCCCGTCATCAGCTCCACGAGTCGCTGCTCGACCATCTCCTCTTTGGTCAGGGCACCGGCGACCGCACCGTCACGCAGAACGAGCGCACGATCGGCGATGCGCTGCAGCTCGGCGAGTCGGTGCGTGACCAGCAGCACGCAGGTGCCCTCGCGCTTGAGCAGTTCAACCTCTGCCAGCAGGCGCGCGGCGTCTCCGAGGTCCAGGGCCGCGGTCGACTCGTCCAGCAGCAGTATGCGGGGTCGCCGCACCAGCGCACGCGCCACGGTTATCCACTGACGAGCGCTCAGTGGCAGGGTCTCAACGCTTGCGCGCGGGTCGATCGGTCGTCCGCTCAGTCGCTCCAGCAATTCGGCGCACCGCTGCAGCTTTGCTTCTGGCCGCATCCGTCGCCGGAACAGTCCGTCGTAGCCGAGAAATACATTCTCGACGACAGAGGCTGAGCCAACCGTCAGGACCTCCTGAAATATGACCGCCACTCCGGCGGCGGCCATGCGTCCCGGAGTCGGTCGATCGATGGTCACACCGCCGACCGCGATCGTGCCACGATCGGCCCGGATGATGCCCCCGATCAACTTCACGAGGGTGCTCTTTCCACTGCCGTTCTCGCCCACTATCGCGTGGACCTCGCCTGCGACAGCCTCGAGGTCGACCTCGACGAGCGCATGGGTTTCCCCATACGACTTGTCGAGGCCTTCCAGCCGCAGCACGGTGTCGGGGCTCTCCCCGCGGCTTGCTCCGCCGCTGAGAGATCCCCGACCCGACTTGCTCGCCATGCGCGTCGGTGACACGGTCATGTGCGATCTGATTGCGTAGTTCTATTTGAAATTCAGCGGATTGGCCGGCTTTTCGAAGTAATGGTTGACCAATTCTTCGGTCCACCACTCACCTTCGGGCGGATCCAGCCATTCAGTCGATGCCACGGTCGCATTCGTCGGCACCAGTTCCTTGATGTTTTCGTAGGTAACCGTGACAGGCGGACGAACCATCGAGATGACCTTCGGTCCCTGGCCCTCGAGGGTGCGCATCATTACTTCCCACGCCACGTTGGTATCGGCGATCGTTGGGAAGGAGATCGTTCCGCTGCTCCAGAACTTTGGATGTTCCCGCCAGTACACTCCCGCGTTCGTGGCACCGCCGAAGGTAACCGGAACAGAGGGCCTGCCCGCTTGCTGCAGAGCTTCGATAGATGCCATCTCCATCGACCCCTGTACCCAGATGCCGTCGATCGTTTCAGGGTGCGTGGATAGCACCTTCAGCACCGCGGCCTTCGCAGGTGCCTCTGTGTAATCGCCGAACACGGATGCGACCACGTTCATTTCCGGATGTTCGCTGAAGACCGCTTCTGCGCCCTTCGTCTCCTGTTCGCTCGCGGCCACCCCGCTAATGCCGTTGACCATGATTATGTTGCCTTCGCCTTTGAGCTGTTCGACCAGCCATTCGGCCTGATTGATTCCAGCTTCATAGAGATTCCCGCCGGTGCCGAGGTAGTACGGGGAGGTCATGTCGCCGTCGATGCTGATGACCGGAATGTGTTCTTGATAGAGCGTCTTTAGCTCGCCGCCGATCCCAGAGACGGGAGGCGACGTGGTGATGATCGCGTTGACGCCTTCAGAAGCCATCTGGCTCATCTGCTGAATCATCTTCGGTGGTTCACCGCCGGATTCCTTGACGATGAACTTCTGTATCAGACCAGCCGCTTCGTATTCCTTGACCAGTTCCTGCATATGCTTGAGCGAGAGCTGGCGCCAGGTGTTGGCATCGTAGGTGCTCTCGTAGCCGATGACCCACGGCGGCTTCGTGTGAGGTGTCAGCCAAGTGATGTAGGGGCTTTGACAGTACTGAACCGTCGAGGCCGCGACCTTGTACCAGCCCTGCTGTTCTGTAGGCAGAAGCGGCAGTGCCGACTTGCCGTGATTGCAGGAGCTTGTTTCTCTGGGTGTGGTGGGGCCTGCACTTGTGGAGGTCGCACCGGCGTTGCTACCTGTGTTGCTGCCGGCGCTCGCACCGGCGCCGTTGCCGCTCTGCGTCGAGCCGCAGCCGGCGAACATGATCGCTGCTACAGCGAGCGCTGCCGGCGCGACGAGTCGCCTGCGTCGCGGAGTCTCTTTCCTGAACACCTGCTCCTCCCTCTTTCCGTCCGCCTTCCGCCCCCGCACGCACGGGGTCAGGGGCGGGTCAGGGACTAGACAGTCTTGACTTGTGTCGACGGGTCCATCCGCCAGATGTCGACGGTCCATCCGCCAGCATCAGCGCAGCGTACCAGAGTTTCAATGAGATTGCAAGCCCGACAGTCTGATGGCGTATTTGACCGCCACGTTCCAAGATCTGTAGTCTAGATGCAAGACAATGTGCGTATCGCCACTCACTGAGCCGCCCCGCGTCTGTGCACCGCCATTGGAATTCCGTGCAATGTAGTTGCTATCGTCGGCGACGATGACTGGCTTCACAGGCACGGAATTTGCGCCTCTTGCGGCGCCGACCGCGAACCTGCTCTGAGGCGATGTCGACACGATCCGCCACAGACTCAGACATCGTTGCTCTGCTGCGAGCGTTCATTGCCGCTCAGACCCAAGCCCCACCGCCGGAGATCATTGCTCTGCAGCGCGCCTCGCTCGGTCGCTCACGTGAGAACTGGCTGTTCGACGCGCTTTGGGACGATGGCTCTGACCCGGAGCCGCTCATCGTCCGCCGTGACCCTGAGGGTGGCTTGGTGAACACTGACCGCGCGCTGGAGTTCCAGGTCCTGCGCGCCCTCGAGGACAGCGTTCTACCAACACCGGCCGTCCGCTGGCTCGACGCCACTGGCGACTGGCTTGGCCGTCCATCGCTGATCATGCGCCGCCAGCCTGGCCATTCCGACTACCACGTTCTCAATGGCGAGCTGCCTTTGAATGTGCGAGTTGCGCTTGCCGAGCGCCTTTGCGACCTTCTCGCCGCCGTTCACCTCGCGCCGTGGGAGCAGCTTCGGCTCGCTTCCGTTCTCTGCGATCCAGGCGAACGAGCTGCCTCCGCCGAGCTCGAGCGGTTCGTCGCGGTTCTCCGCAGCGACCAGCTACGCACGTACCCGGAGGTCGAGGCCGCGTTGGCCTGGCTCGAGCAGCAGGCGCCGCGCTCCCAGCGCACCACCCTCGTCCACGGCGACTTCAAGCCTGGGAACGTGCTGCTCGCAGGCGGTGAGGTGACCGCGCTGCTCGACTGGGAGCTCGCCCACCTTGGCGACCCGCTCGAGGATCTTGGATGGGTCACCCAGCCATTGCGCGAGCGCGAGCACCTGATCGCCGGCAGCTGGGAGCGGGAGCAGCTAATCGCCCACTACTCGACAGTCTCCGGGTTTGACATCGATGCCGATGCGCTTCACTGGTGGCAGACGTTCGCAACCTTCCGTACTGCGGTCATGCAGGTCAGCGGCCTGCGGGCATACGTCGATGGCCGCGCCGAGAAGGCCTACCGACCCAACGAGCGCGTGCTGAGCACGCTCATGCGCCAGATCGAAGGATGAACGAGCCGATGCCAGACGGAAGCGACGCCCAGGTCGATCCTCATCTCGATGAGCAGTTCCCCCTCTCGCCGCTGGACGACTACATGATTCACCAAACGCCCGACCCCATCCGAGTCATGTGGACGAGCGACCCCCGGGCCTATGAGCGCTATTGGATGGTGTGCCACGACGCCGCCGGCGAGGTTCTGCTCGCCACTGGCGGTAGCTTCTACCCGAACCTCGACCGCGCTGAGGCCTACGCGATCGTCGTTCATGCGGGACTGCACACGAGCGTCCGCGCCTTCCGCCGGCTCGGCGTCGACCGCACTGACATGCGAGTTGGACCTATCGCGCCAGAGGTGATTCGTGGACTGCGCCACATCAGGTTCCTGCTCGAGGAGAACGATTTCGGCGTCGCTTTCGAGATCGACTTCGAAGACATGACTCGGCAAGTCTTCCGCGAGCCCCTGTCGAGGCTCTCCTCTGGGGCGCCCCCTGGCCGCCGCAACGACGTCACGACTGGATTCGAGGGCTTTGGCCGGGTTCGCGGCTGGATCTCGGTGGGCGGCAAGCGCTTCGCCCTTGGCGATGGCTCGTTCGGGACCCGCGACCGGCACTGGGGCACCGGGCGGGGGGTCGGTGGACCTGCGCTCGCACTGGGCGACCGGCTACACGTCGGCACCAACGGCAATGCCTTCGTCGCGTTCAGCGACTGGGCGCTTTGGGGCGACAAGGCCTTCTACTACTTCGGCGACCCACGTCCTGGAGCTGGCCGTGTCGGCAAGCCGAACCGCCGCCTGCGCTTCGAGCCGGACACGAATCTCTTTGCGGAAGGGGTGATCGAGTACCCGCTCGGCACCGGCGAGGTGAAGGTCGTGCGATACGCGAAGCTTGGGCAGCAGACCGCTTTCCTGCGGTGTGGAATGTACGGTGGCACGCCTGATCGCGATATCCACCAGGGTGGCTACGACGGGCCTGACCTCGTCGAGGGCGAGACCTACGAGATCGACCAGCCGGCCGTACGCGCCCGAATCGCCGGTCTCGACGAGCATCTCTGCGAGGTGCGGTGCGGGGAGGAGCACTCGATTGGCATCTACCAGACCATCGACCCGCTCGCTCACCAGCATTGTGCCGCCGGACGGTCGGGCTGGGCATTCTTGTGAAGGAGCAGCCGGTCCCAGCCGTGAGCCCGGTCGACCTCACACAGCTGATCTGGCCGGGCGAGGCGGTGCTAGTTGGCCAGGGCACTGGCGAGCCGCGCACGCTGACGGAGGCCCTCGTCGAGCAGCGAGCAGACCTCCACGGCGTCAGCGTCTTCCTTGGCGCGAGTTATGCTGGCACCTTCACCCCAAGGCACGCTGACCATCTGCGGTTCGTCGGACTTGGAGGGCTGGGAGCCAACGCGGCGTTGCATCGAGCCGGGTTGCTTGACGTTCTGCCGTGCCACGTCTCCGACCTGCCGGCGGCTATCGAGTGCGGCCGCGTTCGCGTCGATGTCGTCCTGCTCCAGCTGAGCCCAGAAGGACCCGATGGACGGTACTCCCTCGGTGTCGTCGCCGACTACCTTCAGCCCGCTATCGCGAAGGCGCGAGTCGTGATCGCAGAGGTCAACGAGCGCATGCCGCGTACGCTCGGGTCCTTCGTCGACCGATCTCAGCTCAGCCATGTCGTGCACACCTCGCGGCCGCTGCTTGAGGTGGAGCCTCCGGAGCTCGGAGCCGTCGAGCAGCAGATCGGCAGACATGTGGCCTCGCTGATCCCTCCGCAGCCCGTCCTCCAGCTTGGCATCGGCAAGCTCGGCTATACCGTTGCGCACGCGCTGCAGGATCGCCACGACATTGCGCTGCACGGCGGGGTCGTCGGCGACTGGCTCGTCGACCTCGCCGTAGCTGGTGCCATCGACAACACGCACAAGCCGATCGACACTGGGGTCACAGTGACGGGAACGGTCGTCGGCACGCAGCGCCTTTACGACTTCGTCAACGAGAATCCGACCGTCGAGCTCCGAGAGATCCGCTACACGCACGCCGCCGCAACGCTCCGCCAGCTGCCACGACTCATCGCAACGAATGCCGCGCTCCAAGTCGATCTCACCGGCCAGGTGAACGCCGAGACGATCGCGGGTCGCCACGTCGGTGCGGTGGGAGGGCAGGTCGACTTCGTCCGGGGCGCGATGGCATCGCCTGGCGGCCGCTCGATCATTGCTCTGCCCTCGACGGCGCGTCACGGCAGCTCTCGCATCGTGCCACGACTCGACGATGGGGTGATCACCACTTCGCGAGCAGACGCAGACACTGTCGTCACCGAGCACGGCATCGCTGAGCTCCGTGGGATCACCGTTCGCGAGCGCGCGCGGCGCCTGATCGCGGTTGCGGACCCGCGGCACCGCGAGAAGCTCGAAGAGTGGATTGCTGAAGGCTCGTTGGCCTGAAACGCCGACTGCCTATCGCACGGGCTTCGAGCCGCCCAGCGCCAAGATCGTCGCGCTCACCGCCCTGACTCCGCCGCCACGGTAACCTTACCCGCGGTCGCACCCGGAGCCGGAGGCGCTTGCAGTCGCATCGGCCTCGGAATCGCCCCGATGAGCGGCCCACAATCGCATAAAAGCCCTGCAAAGGGGCACATTCGCCGGAGTAGCTCAGTCGGTTAGAGCAGCGGAATCATAATCCGCGTGTCGGGGGTTCGAGTCCCTCCTCCGGCATCGCTTCATCTCACCTGCACGCGGCCCTCTCGCTACCAGGGCCTCGAACGATCGCGATTGGAGCTCGACGCGCATGCCGGTCTGCTCATCGCGAAGCTCGCGCCCCGCGCAGCGATTGGCGCCGCCTGGAAGAGGGCGGCGCCAATCGCGGCAACATTAGGGAGTGTTCGCTAAGGAGTGCTCGCCCCGGTGGGCGAGGATGCGGGCGGATGTGAAATCGGAGCCACGCTGCGAGTCACAGATGCGCCAGAAGCGCTCTTGAGCCTGATCGTCGCGGGCGTACCGCCAATGATCTCGTAGACGTTGTTTGTGACAGGCGTCCTCTGTGTAGTGTCATTGGAGCTCGTCACCGTTACGGAGGTGTTTCCGTTGGGGGCGATGCCCACGACCATCGGCCCGCCCGAGGCGCTTTCCGTAGTCTCAGCGAGGCCGTACTTTTCAGCGTTGGCCACCGATGAACAGGTGCCCCCAAGTTGACCCGCTGCGCCTGCTTCAGCCGCGGTCATTCCCAACGGACCGTTGAGCAAGCACACACCGGTTTCCCCGGGGACTATCACGACGGGGTAGGTTGCGGGAATGACCACTGCGTCAGCAACATCCAGATTGTCAGGTATCGCGCTCAGGCCTTGCAAGCCTGGCAGGATCGACGTGTTGTGCGCGCTCAAGCCACTCCGGTGAAGCACGCTGAACGCTTGGTCTAGGCGTTGAGATATCTTTGGCTGCCGGCCATGACGGGGCGCGGTTGCCAGTTTCATTCCCGGTGGCGAGCCAGCGTGCCCGTGATCACCTGTCTCACCGAGGGCGACGGCCGAACCCGATGCTGCGACCAGCACCGCAGCGACTATGGTGATGCGGCTTCGCCTGAGATCTACTTTGGCGATTTTAGATGACGGCGCCATAGCCATACTCCTCTGCATAGACGAAGTGTTCTATTGTGCCTGCGTTCCACGCGCGTGGATATCCGAAACTGCCGTTGCCAGGCACGATTGCGGCTTCTTCATAGGTGTGGTAGAAGCAGTGCGCCGCGGTGTATTCTTTGGCCGCTTCATAGTAAATATCGGCGCAGACCGCGTGTTCCTCACCGCCAGCGTTCGCCAAATTGAGTTCAATATGCAAGCTCACCGGACTCCCGTAGGGTGGACACGTTCCGTCCACCGGCAATTCGCGACTGCAATAGACGCGTTTGTATTCATACGCGGACGAAGGACCCGCGGACACGGCGATCAGACCTGCGGCGAGCAAGGGCACCAACCATAGGAACCTGCGCATAGAAAATCCTCTCTCCCCCACCGATTCAGCGAAGCGCACCTAAGATGCCGCGTGCGACTGCGGCACTCCCGACCGGCGCCAAGCTGCCATAGGGGCTCTCTCAACCTGCCATCCCTGGCCCCTATAACCAACCCGTTGCGGCAAGCTTACCAAACTCTCCCGATAATCACAATCCAGACATCTGTACTCGGCCGCGGTGGGCCGCATCGCGAGCCCGGCTGGGTGACCGCGATCGTGCGGCGTTGAACCTGAAGGCGCTCACGAAGCAGATGACAGCGACAATCCAAATTGGATCGATAATCTATGCCGATGCCTGCCCAGGCGAATTCGGAGCCAAGGATCCTGCGCCCGCCTCGCTGGAGGCCGACCGTCCGCGCTCTCTGCCTGATCGCGGCGGGCATGCTCGCCTTCGGCGCCGCCGAGCTGCCAGCCCTCGCGAGCATGAGCGCCCATGGCACGAGCGTTCTCGGGTTCGAGCTGGCAGGCAGCACAAGCCGCCTGCGGACGATCCTCACGCGCTGGGGAGACCCAGGGCGCTCCGCGGCGGAACGGCACGTGCTGCTCGATCTCGGCTTCATCGTCGGCTATGGGCTGCTGTTGGCAGGGATCTGCACTCGCCTCGCAGGCAGTCTGCGGGCAAGGGGCAGAGACAGGCTCGCGACTGTCGCGGCACTGCTCGCGTGGGCAGCGTTGCTGGCCGCAATCGCGAACCTCGTCCAGAAGCTCCTGCTCTGGCTCGAGCTGCATGGTCACACTGCGCAGCCTCTGCCTGCGATCGCGATGGCGTGTGACATCGTGACGTTTGGCCTCGCGCTTCCCGCGGCGCTCTTTGCTGCGACAGTCGCGATCATGCAGGGCAGAGCATCTCGACATGTCAGTGAGCCCTGAGACGATCTACGAGCGCATCAGGCGCGTGCCGCCTGGCTGTGTGACGACGTATGGCGACCTCTGCCCCGGCGCTCCACGGCATGCTGGTCATCTGCTCTCGCAGGCGCCGGAAGGCATCCCTTGGTGGCGTGTGATCCGCAGCGACGGCAGCTGGCCGAAGGGCGAGGAGCAGCGTAGGAGGCTGCTCGCGGAGGACGTGCCAATCCGCGGCGAGCGCGTGATCATGTCCGAGGCGAGGATCCCGCCCGAGGCGCTCCTCTAGCCGGACGATCCGCCCCGGCGAGAGAAGGGCGACGAGCAGGCCAGGGCGCACAGGGGGTGGCTCAGGCCAACAGGGCTCTATCAGGCAAACAGGGCCTGCTGGGTGAAGCCTGGGGCACGCTCGATTTCGAGCATCCTCCGCTTCGTCGCGATCCCGCCAGGCGCGGAGAAGCCGTGCAGAGCGCCCGTCGCGGCGAGCACGCGGTGACAGGGCACGATGATCGGATAGGGGTTCCTGCCAAGCGCGGCGCCGACCGCACGGGCTGCCCCAGGCTCGCCAATCGCCGTGGCGATCTCGCCATAGCTGGCGGTCTCGCCTGGCGGGATCTCGCGAGCCGCGGCGTAGACGGCGCGTTGGAAGTCGTCGAGCCCGCTTTCGTCGAGCTGGACGAAGCGCAGGTCGACGTGCTCGCCGTCGAACAGCGAAACGATGCTGGCGATCGCGGCGCGCACGTTGGCGGGCGGCTCGCCTGTTGCTCGCGCCAATGATGTCTCTCCGATCCGCGGGCGCCGCAAAGCCTTGTCATGCGGCAACACGACCTGCTCGATCCCAGCATCGCTCCATGCGATGCCACAGACGCCTAGCGCAGTCTCGAAGGGTTGGAAGTTGCTCGACATCCGATTCTCCAGTCCAAACGGCGAGTGGGGCTATATCCTCGCCTCTTGCCTGCCATCAATCTTGTCGTACGCGCCTGTCGGATCGAGGACGCGCCAGCGGTGCTCCAACTGTGGCTGCAAGCTCGCAGCGAGCACGCAAGCACTTCAGACCGCATCGAAGACGTCCAGCGCCTGCTCTCAGACGCTCCCGGGAGCCTGCTCGTGGCCGAGTCCGAAGGCGCGATCCTCGGCGCATTGATAGCCGCTTGGGATGGCTGGCGAGGCAACATGTATCGCCTCGCGGTCGACTCTGAGCACCGCCGCAAGGGCATCGGGGTCGCGCTCGTGCGAGCGGGCGAGGAGCACCTGGGTCGTGAGGGCGCGAATCGCATCACCGCCCTGGTCGCGTTCGAGGACCCAATCGCAGGCGCATTCTGGGAGGCGGCTGGCTACCCGCAGGACGAGCAGATCGGCCGCAGGGTGCGCAACCTCCGCAGGGCGCGCAACCTCTAATCCAGCACATAGCGACCGCGGCGTTACGACAGGCACGAGGCTCTAGAGCAGGTGTTGCAGGCGCCAGCCAAGCGAAGGAGCATCGAGCGAGCCCTGGGCGACCGCACCAACCGAGCTCACGCTTGCGCCGTGCAGCGTCACCGTCGCGAGGCGCTCGCCACCGGCCAGCCGCGTGCGGTTAGGTCCGACCCGCACCTCGACAGGCACCTTCAACCCAGGCCAGCCAAGCTCATGCAGCGCGCGCTCCGTCACGACCGCGGTGCGATGACCCTCAACGGACTTCGCCGTCAGCACCTTCGAGCCGGCGGGGAGCGCGGTTTCGACGCGGACCGCGGCAGCGGCAGAGTCGCCAAGCTCGCGGGCGCCAACGAGGCCCGCTTCGATCAGCGGCCCATCGCGCTGGCCGAGCACGACGCCAAGCGCGATGAGGCGATGCCCGCCTACGCTGAAGTGCTTCGCGAACACGAAGCAGCCGCCAGCGGCCGCGTCAGAGCCCGTCTTGACGCCAGCGTAGCCATCTTCGCCGACGAGGCCGTCGTAGTTCTCGACCGTGCCCGCGACCGGCAGCACTGCTGCGCGCAGCCTCACGATCGCGGCGAACGCCTGCATTTGCAGCGCAGCTTTCGCGAGCCTCAGCTGGTCGGCGGCCGTCGAGACGGTGTTGCTTTCGAAGCCGCTTGGGTCCGTGTAGGTGGTCGAATGCATGCGAAGCCGCTTCGCCATCCCGTTCATGCGCGACACGAACGCAGGCACGCTGCCAGCGTCGTGGAGGGCGAGCATCGCCGCGACATTGTTTGCAGACGGCAGCAGCAGCGCCTCCAGCGCCTGGCGCTCGCTGAGTTGCTCGCCCGCCCTGACCGCGACGGTCGACTGGCCATCGGCGAAGCGCTGCTGCTCTTCGGCTGCCTGCGCCGCGGTGACCGTCATCGTGAAGCCATTGCTGCCCGCCTTCAGCGGGTGCTCGCGCAGCGTGAGGTAGGCGGTCATCACCTTCGCGACGCTCGCGATCGGCACAGGCGTCTGTGCCCCGGAAGTCCCAAAGCTGCCAACGCCCTCGACCTCGACAGCGGCCTCGCCTTCACGCGGCCACTCGAGCGCAGGGGCGTGCCCGCGAATCGCGACATCGGCGGCAAGCGTCCGCTGCAGCGAGAGCGGCGGCACGCTCTCGCTCGCGGCACGCAGCGCCACTGCGCACACGACGATGACGAGCACCAGCGCGCCAAGCGCGACCCAGCGCATGCGCCCGCGGTCTCGCCGGCGCATCGATCTCTCTCTGGCTTGCAGCCGTCTCGTCGCCGACACTTGCCCGGACGCTAACGAAGCGCCTGGACGGCCTGCGCAGGTCCCCTCAGCCGCCCTGCTGCGCCGCCCGCGCGCGACGGTACTCGTCGACGACGATCTCCGTCAGCTCCTCGACCGAGGTCTCAGCTGTCGGCTTGTCAAGCGTGATCGCGCCGTCCTGGATGAGGTTCACGCGGTCGCAGGCCTCGAGCACGTGGACGTAGTTGTGGAGGATCATGATGATCGAGACCCTGCCCTCCTGCTTCAGGCGCGCGACAAGGTCAAGGATCATCGATCCCTCCTTCGCACCCATCGCCGCGAGCGGCTCGTCAAGCAGCAGGATGTCCGCGTCAGAGTTGATCGTGCGTGCGACGGCGATCGCCTGGCGCTGCCCACCTGAGAGGCGCGCGACGGCAACGTCGATACGTGGGATGTTGATGCCAATCTCGTCGAGCGCCTGACGCGCCTCCTGCTTCATACGGCGATTCGCGAGCAGCGGCAGCGGTTTGCGCACGCGCTCGCGACGCAAAAACAGGTTGTGGTAAACCGAGAGTTCGTCGATCAGGGCAAGGTCCTGGTAGACGGTGTCGATGCCACCTTCCCGCGCCTCGTCGACGCTGCGCGGCGCATATGGCCTGCCATGCAGTGTCATTTCGCCACTGTCTGGGCGCTGGAAGCCGCAGATGATCTTCATCAGCGTCGACTTGCCTGCGCCATTGTCGCCAAGCAGGCCAAGCACCTCGCCCTTGCGCAGATGCATGCTGACGTCCCGCAGGGCGGTGACAGGGCCGAAGCGCTTCGCGACGTGCTCCACCCGCAGCACGTCCTCTGGGGAGGAGCGTGGTGAGACGATGCTTCCCGGCGGAATCGTCGATTCCTCAGCGGACAGACCGCCCTGCGCTTCACCTGACACGCTTTCCTCCTCAGCCGCCATGACCGTGCCCCCGCCGTACACGCTGAACGTAGACGTTGATCGCCATCGCGACGATGATCGCGAGCCCTAGGTAGAAGATGAGGTAATTCGCAGGCACACCCTGCAGGACGAGGCCGTCGTGCAGGATGCCAAGGAAGAGGGCGCCAATCAGGGCGCCGACGACCGTGCCAGAGCCGCCGACGAGCAGTGTGCCGCCGATCACCGCCGCGGCGATCGCCTCGAAGAGGATTTCGTTCGACGTCGCAGGGACTGGCTGGATCGAGGTCGCACGCACGCTCTCGAGAATCCCGACGAGCCCGCCCATCAGCGCACAGAGGGTGAAGTTGCGGATCATCACGAACCTCACCCTTATGCCCGCCTCGGCGGCGCCAAGACGGTTCGAGCCGATCGCGACCGTGTAAAGGCCCCAACGGGTGAAGGTGAGTGCGACCTGCAGCACGACGATGATCACAAGCGCCCAGACCAACTCAGAGTAGGTGCCGCCACCGAAGATCTTTGCGAACGTGCCGATGTGGTTCACCCTTTCCGTCAACACTATGTGGTGACCGTTGACGACGTGGGCGACCTTCTCTTCGACGACGTGGACTTTCGCTCCTGGCGTTTCCACGGGCTCTGCGTGGGAGATGACCAGCGAGAGGCCCTCGAGCGCAAACAGCGTGCCAAGCGTCGTCACGAACGAGCTGATTCCGATCACCGCGGTGACGAAGCCGTTGAAGACCCCGACTGCCATGCATACGATCAGCGCAACGACGACGGCGAGGACGAGCGGCAGGCCGGCCGTCGTCAGCTTGTAGAAGAGAAACGGCGCGAACAGGTAGGTGCCGCCGATCGAGAGGTCGATCTCCCCGAGGATCATCACGAAGACCTCGCCGGCCGCGAGAATCGCCAACGGCGCGAAATAGGGCAGCAGCGTCTTGAAGTTGCCGCCCGTGAAGAAGGCTTTCGTCTTCAGCCCGAAGTAGAGGGCGACGATGATCGTGACGACGATGATGCCGCCCTCGCGCAGCGAGAGCAGGCGCGAGCCGACCGCCTTCGCTAGCGGTGCGGAATGGGCCCGGCGCGAGCGCGCCGGGCCCTGCCTGCCTCCGGCAGGCTCCGTCGATGCCTGCTCGACGCCGTTTGCCACCGTCAGCTCGCCGCCGAGACGACCTTCGCCTTTGTCGAGGTACCCTCGTAGCGGGTCTTCGTGCTGTTGTAGGGACGCACCGTTTCCTTGTCTATGAACTTCAGGCCGGTGTCCACTTCGGCGGGGCCCGTCAGCGATCCGGACGCCTTGTACATGAACAGCTGCAGGATCGGCAGGAAGCCCTGGAGGTAGGGCTGCTGGTCGATCGTGAATTCGATCTCGCCTGAAGCAAGCAGTTTCTGGGTGACTTCTGTGAGGTCGAAGCCGCCCGCCTTCACGCCTTTGGAGACGAGGTCGAACTTCTGCATTGTCTGGGCCACGCACTGGGTGCTGCCCCCATCGACGGCGAACATGCCCTTCGTGCTCTTGTGCCCCTGCCAGTAGGCTTCGATCGTCGAGAGCTCCTGCGGTACGGCTTCCCCAGTCGCGACGACATGCGTGGTGATCGGCTTGCCAGACGCCTTGATCGCCTTCTGGGCTCCATCGATGCGGGGCTGGATGTTCGCACTGCCAGGCGTTGCGATGAACAGGGCGACTTCGCCAGAAGGCACGAGCGAGACGACTCGCTTGCCCATTTCTTCGCCAGCGAATTCGAGATCCTGTCCGATGTAGGAGAGACGCGCGTTGGTAGGCGCGTCTGCGTTGTAGGCGACGACGGGGATGCCAGCTTTCAGCGCCGCTTCGACAGGCGCGTTGAACGCGTGCAGGTCGATCAGCGCAACGGCGATCCCGTCGGCGCCGCTGGTCACCGCCGTGTTGAGCGAGTTGACCATCTGGTTCACGTTGCTGCTTTCAGAGCCCGTCCACTGATAGCTGCAGCCGAGCAGCTTGCACGCATCTTCGGCGCCATACTGCGTTGGCACGAAGAACGGGTTGGTCGTGACGTGGTTGACCATCACGAATTTGTAGCTGGGGTGTGAGCCGAACACCGCCGCGGACCCCCCGCCGCCGCTCGCGTTGCTCGTCGAGCTCGAACCGCAGGCGCTGAGCAGCGCACCGACCGACCCTGCGGCCGCGCCAGTCAACGCCGTGCGGCGCAAAAACGCGCGACGGTCGAAGCCTGTGCGCTCGGCCCCCGAACGCTCCGCATGCTCCAAACGCTCCACGGCCTCGAAGCTCAGATCGCTCTCGGACATGTCCTCCTCCTCTGTCGCTTGCCTGTTGTTGCAGGCGCCTGGCCCGACGAGTTCCAAAGTCTTCGGTGAGCCCGATCACCCGCCTTCCCACACTTACCTTTGCGCTGATTCCTCCATTCGTCAAGTCCGTTTTCATCGATTGAACGGAAGATCCATAGAAGCAATGAACACAGGTGGCTGAAAATCGGCGTCAACGAGCGTCCCGCCGGCGGCGGCGTCTCGACTCCTCGGACGCCTGTTACCCGTTTGCGCCGATGTATACCCTCGGGGTATGAGCGAGCCGGCCCAGCAGCGACCCCCCGCCCCAACCTCCGGGCAGGCGACCACGTACGGGCCGCTGCGTGTCGCGCGCCACGTCAAGGACGACGGTCGCACACTGATCCTCTACAGCAGAGAGCGCAGTGGGCAGCAGCAGGCCGGAGCGAGCGAGGGGCCAGAGTGAGCGAGCTGCGCTTCGAAGAGCTGCGTGGAGAGCAGGTCGCATATGCGATCCAGCGCCAGGACCGCACGTTCCTGCCGCCTGCGGATCACTGCCCGCTCTGTCCGACGAAGCCTGGAGGCGCGCCGACCGAGATTCCCTTGCCCGCGTTCGAGATCGCGGTCTTCGAGAACCGCTTTCCCGCCTTCTCAGCGGACTCGCCCAGCGGCGGCGCGGCCGAGGTCGTCGTCTACACCGACCAGCACGATGGCTCGCTTGGCAGCTTGCCGGCGGGACGAGCCGAGGACCTCATGTGGGTCTGGCGCCACCGCTACCTCGAGCTGGGCGCACGCGAGGACGTCGGCTACGTCTTCATCTTCGAAAATCGCGGCGTCGAGGTGGGCGTCACGCTGCATCACCCCCATGGCCAGATCTATGGCTATCCGTTCCTGCCACCGGTGCCAGCGCTCGAGCGCGCAGCCGACGCGCGCCTTGGCGGCTGTGCGCCATGCGCGCTCTTGGACCGTGAGCTAGCCGACGGACGCAGGATCCTCTTCGAGAACGACGCCGTCGTTGTCCACGTCCCCTACGCCGCGCGCTGGTCCTACGAAGCCCACGTCGTGCTGCGTGAGCACCGCCCCAGCCTGCTCGAGTGTGAGCCGCAGGAGCTGCAGCTGCTCGCCCAGGCGCTGCAGAAGCTCGTGCGTGGCTACGACGCGCTCTTTACGCGGCCCTTCCCCTACGTGATGGCGGTGCATCAGGCGCCGACCGATGACAGCGGCGAAGGACACCTGCACGTCGAGTTCTACCCGCCGCTGCGCACAGCAGAGAAGCTGAAGTACCTCGCCGGCTCCGAGCAGGGCGCAGGCACGTTCATCGCCGACACACTGCCAGAGCGCTCCGCGGAAGCACTGCGCGAGGCGATCGCACGTGCCGCCTGAGCATGGGCCGGAGCGGGTCGTCGCATTCGCGCCTGGCAGGGTCAACCTGATCGGCGAGCACACTGACTACAACCTCGGGCTAGCGCTGCCTTTTGCGATCGCCGAGGGCGTGACGGTCGAAGCGGAGCGGCTCGCCCCTGGTGGTGGCGCGAAGATGCTCGCCGATGCGCTCGACGTCGGGGAGCACGACGAGTTCGACATCGATGCCCCGCAGCCTGTGCAGGGGTGGCGGGCGTTCGTGCGTGGCACCGTCGCCGAGCTGCACAGCGCCGGCGTACCGCTTTCGGCCGCAAGGTTGACGATCACCGGCGACATCCCGCGCGGTGCAGGGCTGTCGTCCTCGGCGGCACTCGAGGTCGCGCTCGCGCTCGCACTGCTCAGCCTCGCCGGCGCCAAGATGGAGCGCCTCGAGCTCGCCCAGCTATGTGCCCGTGTCGAGAACGACTGGGTGGGCGCTCGCACTGGCCTGCTCGACCAGCTCGCGTCGCTGTTTGGCGAGCCGCATACGGCTCTGATGATCGACTTCCGGTCGCTACAGATCGAACCTGTGCCCTTGCGCCTCGATGGCTGGCAGCTCGTCACGCTCGATTCTGGCGAAGGCCATGCGAACGCCGCATCTGGCTACAACGAGCGGCGCGCGGAGTGCGAGCGCGCCTGCGAGCTGCTCGGGCTCGCCTCGCTGCGCGAGGCCGACCCCGCCACCATCGGCGGGCTGCCCGAACCGCTGCGTCGCCGCGCGACGCATGTGCTCGAGGAGAACGAGCGCGTACGTGCCACGGCTCAGGCGCTGCGCAGCGGCGAGCTCGGGCGCGTCGGCGAACTGCTCAACGCCTCGCACGCGAGCCTGCGCAAGAACTACGAGGTGTCCAGCCCTGCGCTGGACGCCGCCGTCGAGCGCCTCCTGCAGGTCGGCGCCGCCGGCGCACGCATGATTGGGGGCGGCTTCGGCGGCAGCGTGCTCGGCCTGCTGCCGCGGGGGGTCGAACCTCCCACGCATGCGCGCATCGTACGCCCGAGCGCCAGCGGATCTCTACGGGCTACGTAGCGCGATCTCCGCAGTCATCGCGGAGTGACGTCTTTCGAAGCGGCCGCGGGCGCACGGCAAGCGTCAGCTCCGACTCGCTCACATCGTGGCCATGCTCGCAGCGCAGGGCGACGCCAACCTCGGCGTTGCAGCCCTCATGACGCAACTGCACACGGTCGCAGCCGTTGACCCAGCGCTCGCCCCACTGCATCAGCGCGACCATCGCGGGCAGGAGGGAGGCGCCCTTCTCGGTCAGGCGGTAGCGCTGGCGGGTGCGCTGTCCGGGGGAACGGTAGTCCTCGCGCTCCATCAGGCCGGCATCGACGAGCTCGCGCAGTCGCGCGGCCGCGACGGGCTCGCTGATCTGGGCGCGTCTCACGAACTCGTCGAAGCGGGTTGCGCCGTAGAAGGCCTCGCGCAGGATGAGGAAGGCCGAGCGCGCGCTGAGAACCTCGAGGGCACCCGCGATCGGGCAGTACTTTGCTACCCAGCCGTCACGCGGCTCGAGCGGGCCGAGCATGCGAATGGTCGCATCCGCGCCCCGGACGGCCGTATTCGTGCTCTGAGCTGACGCGCCGGCGCTCCGAACCGGCGCATCCGTGACCGGAATCGTCGTATCTGCAGCCTTCGCCACGGTGCCCGTGCTCTGAATCGTCTTGTCCATACCCCAGATTCTAGCTGACTCTGCTAGGCCTAAGCCAGCCCTGCTATGGTCTGGCTATGCCATCGCTAAGCCAGGCCCTTGGGGCCACCCGCCGCGGAGACGCTTCGGCGCGTCTCACGCTCGTCATCGTCTGCGCCGGCGTCGTGCTCGCCAGCCTCGACCTATTCATCGTCAACATCGCCCTGCCAGACATGGCGAGAGACCTGCACGCCCACGGGCTTGGCGGTCTCTCCTGGGTGCTGAACGCCTACGCGATCGTCTATGCGGCGCTGCTCGTACTGTTCGGCAGGCTCGCCGAGCGACGCCCGCGAGAGCTTGGCTTTCTGCTCGGAGTCGCCGTCTTCACGCTCGCCTCTGCGGCCTGCGGCGCGGCGAGCAGCGTCGCGATGCTGATCGTGTTCAGGATCGTTCAGGCGTCTGGCGCAGCGCTGCTCACCCCCACCTCGCTCAGCCTCGTGCTCGCGACCACCCCGCCCGAGCGGCGCCATGGAGCGGTGCGCGCCTGGACCGCGATCGGAGGCCTCGCGGCAGCGCTTGGCCCCGTCGTCGGTGGGCTCCTCGTAGCCGCGAGCTGGCGTTGGGTATTCCTCGTGAACGTCCCAATCGGCCTTGTGGCGCTGTTCGTCGGCTGGCGGCGCCTGCCGCACGTCGCCGGGCACCCGGTGCCGGCGCCAGACGCGCTTGGTGCGCTGCTTGTCACGGGCGGCGTCGCCACGCTCACGCTCGCGCTCGTGCAGGGCAGCCCCTGGGGCTGGGACTCGACAGCGACCGTGGGCATGCTGGCGCTCTCCGCGATCCTGCTCGGGCTGTTCGTCCTGCACTGCATGCGCCACCGCAACCCGCTGATCGACCGCACGCTCTTCAGGTCGCGCGGCTTCGTCGGCGCCTCGACGGTCGCGCTGTTCTTCTCCGCGGCCTTTGGCGCGATGCTGCTCTCGATCGTGCTGTGGGAGCAGAACGTCTGGGGCTGGTCGGCGCTGCGCAGTGGACTGGCGCTTGCGCCAGGACCGCTGATGGTGCCGCTCTTCTCCTTCCTCGTGGCGGGACGCCTGATCCCGCGCATCGGCGCCGGACCCGTGATCGCAGGCGGCTCGACCGCCTTTGCGGTCGGCGTCGCGCTCTGGGCGCTGACGACTGGGCAGCGGCCCGACTACGTCAGCGAGATGCTGCCTGGCATGCTGCTGACAGGCATCGGCGTCGGCCTCACCTTGCCAACGTTCATGGCGACGGCCGCAGGATCGCTGCCGCCACAGGCGTTTGCGACCGGCTCAGCGGTCGTCAACATGCTGCGCCAGGTGGGTCTCGCGCTTGGCGTCGCCGCGCTGATCGCGCTGCTCGGCGACCAGGGCGCGCCAACCGACCCGCTCAGCGCGTTCCCGCGCGGTTGGTGGGCGATCGCAGGTGCCGCGCTGCTTGCGGGAGCGTCCGGGCTCGTGCTGCTCAGGCCGCGACGGCGAGCTGCGCAGGAACCACAGGCCAGGCGCCCTGAACCCGCTCTTGCCGTCCCTGGGCTTGGAAGTACTCCTCCAGCAGAACCGCCTGCCTAGCTGCCCACATCACCTGTTCGCGATGCAGCGTGCGCAGGTCGAGGTCACGCAGCTCCTGCATCCGCGTCGCGAGCCTGAAGGCGACGCGCGCGGCCGCGAGCGCGTCGGCGTTGGCTACGTGGGCTTCATCGAAGGGGATCGCGTAGTGATCACAGACCGCGGTCAGCGTGCGCTTGCCTTTGCGAAAGCGGTCGAACTGCTTGTCGAGCACATAGGGGTCAATCGCAAGCAGCTCGTCCGGTCCGCCAACACGGTCGACGAGCGGCTCGACGCCATGACGGCGGGCTTCACGGTCGAGGATCGTCAGGTCAAAGCGCGCATTGAAGGCGACGATCGGCACGTCATCTCGTACCTGCGTCGCGAGCAGGCTGACGATCTCCTCGACAGCCTCCCCTGGCGCACACCCATCGGCGCGGGCGCGCTCGTTGGTGACGCCGTGCACCGCGATCGCCCCCGCGGAGATCTCGACTCCCGGGTTCACGAGCCAGGCCCCATGCTTGGGCTCGACGCCGCCGCCGACGAGGCTGATCGCCGCCGTCACGATCCGATCGCGCTCCGGCTCAGGCCCCGTCGTCTCGATGTCGAACGCCGCTAGGCGCCCCCGATGCCACTCGATGTCTGCGGCCATGCTCGCAAAGTACAGGCGCCCCCGGACAGCTCAGACAGATGACCGTCCGCAACAACTCGCCGGACCGCGCGGCAACAACTCATCGGACCGCGCCGCAACAACTCGCCGAACCGCGCCGCAACAACTCGCCGGACCGCGCCGCAACGAGCACACGGACCGCGCCCGCGGCGTCCCGCAGGAATTCGTCCAACCCTCGTCCAACAGTTGGACAGGTCGCCCTGCGTTGGCTATCCTCCGGCGCCATGAGGGCGCGCCTGCATGGCGGCAGGGCGCCGCATTGGCGTCTTTTCGCCAGCGGCAACCATGATCGTCAAGATGGTCCAGAGTCGGCTGGGCGGTTCGCCCTGCGCTCGCGCTGGTGGCTGCTCGCAACCGTCGCCGTCGCCGCGGTGGCCGTAGCAGCAGTCGTCGTCGCCAAGCACGGTAGCGGCTCGCTGCTCAGCAGCAATGCTTCGGGCACGCCCGCCGCGCAGACGACGCCGCTTCCACCGACAGCGGTGCAGTCGCTGCCGAAGCCCCAGGTCGACAACGGCACCGAACCGCTGACCGTCACGCTCAACGCAGCGCCCGCGCCAAACACACCGCGTCCGCGAATCGCGGCACTCGCACAGGGCCAGCCGAAGGTCGCGGGCAGCTGGAGCGACGTGGGCAACGCGGAGGTCTTCAAATCCGCCTCAACGCTGCAGCCGTGCGAGAGCTACAGGATCACCGTCCCCCAAGCGACCCACGCCTCCGAGCACAGCAGCCTGATGCGACGTCGGATGGAGATCCTGAAAGTCTCCTGCCCGCCGCTGCGCGGGATGCAGCAGGCGCTCGCGCGCCTCGGCTATCTGCCGGACTCCCTGAGGCCGGCCCCTGGCACCGCCGGCTTCCACGGCGAAATGAACAGGCGCACCGCCGCGCACCTGCTCTACCAGCCGCTGAAGGGCACGCTGCAGCCCGACGTCGCAGACGCGCCGCCGCTCGACTACGGCAGTTTCGATGCGACGACGAAGGGCGCGCTCGTGGTCTTCCAGGAAGCCCACCACCTCGAAGCCGACGGCGAACCAGGAGCTGCGACGTGGACGAAGCTGCTCACGGCGCTCGCCCACAAATACCGCGACCCCACGCCCTACACGTTCGTCACCGTGAGCGAGGGCGACCCCGAGACGCTCGAGGTCCACAAGGGCAGCAAGGTCGTGCTGACCACGCCGGCGAACACGGGCGTGCCCGGCGCCGAAACCGAACAGGGCATCTTCCCGATCTACAGCCGCCTCACCTCGACAACGATGGTCGGCACCGACCCAGACGGCACGAAATACAACGTGCCCGACGTTCCCTGGGTCAACTACTTCAACGGCGGCGACGCGGTCCACGGCTACGAACGCGCAAGCTACGGCTTCCCACAGTCAAACGGCTGCGTCGAGCTGCCGATCTCCACGGCGGAGACGGTCTTCGGGATGCTCGCGCTCGGCGACATCGTCTGGGTCAGCTGAGCATCGAGCCGGCGGCTCTGCTAGACCCAGGGCTCGATGTCGGAGACGCCTGCGATCCCCGGTGGCGAGACACACGCGCCTGCGATTCCCGACGGTGAGATGCACCCGCCCTCGATCCCCGGTGACGAGACACACGCGCCTGCGATTCCCGACGGTGAGATGCACCCGCCCTCGATCTCCGGTGACGAGACACACGCGCGATCGGCCCCTGACAGCGAGGCTCGCGCGCACAGATCTCGTCTGAGGCTCCCAGGGATGCGCTCTCCGCGCATCAACCGCAGCGCGGCGATTACGATCGCGGCGCTGCTGCTCGCGGGCGCGGTCGCCGCCGCCCTCTCCAGCCTCGAACTGAGCAAGGTTGGGCACGCGCTCGTCTCGGCGAACATCGGCTGGATCGCGGGCGCGCTCGCGCTGATGATGAGCTCGCTGTTCGCACGCTCGGTCTCCTGGCGCCAGGTCCTGCTCGCGGCGCTGCCCGACACCACGATCGGCAGGGTCGCTGTCGCGCGCGCGACGATGATCGGCGTGCTCGGCTCCGCGGTCTTCCCAGGGCGCCTCGGCGAGCCCTCGCGCGTGCTCGTAGTCTCGCGCAGGCTGCCCCATTCGACACGCAGGATGGTGCCGCTCGTCGCCGGCACCGTCTTCTCCCAGACGCTGATCAACCTGCTCGCGCTTGCGATCCTCGCCGCGATCACGTTCACCGAGGTGCCGCTGCTGCACGGCAGCGCCGGCGGCCTGATCACGGCGCTCGTCGTGCCTGCGATCGTCGTCTTCGTCGTGCTGATCGGGCCGCTGGGGCTACGGCTCGCGCACCGCTCGCGCTGGCCACGGGCGCGCAAGGCGGCACAGACGCTCAGGCACCTGCTGAAGCTCGCCTCCCAGGGGCTGCGCGTCTTCGCAAAGCCGCGGCACGGGGTGCCTGCGGTCGCCGCACAGCTGTTCGCCTGGGCGCTGCAATGGTGCTCCTGCTATCTCGTGCTGCTCGCCCTGCACCTACAGTCACAGACGGGCCTCGTCGCCGCCGCGGCGATCCTGCTCGCCGTCAACCTCTCAGCCGTGCTGCCCGCGACGCCCTCGAACGTCGGCGTCTTCCAAGCGGCCTGTCTGGTCGTGCTCGCCGCCTACGGCGTCGGCGCCGGACCAGGGCTCGCCTACGGCATCGTCCTACAGGCGATCGAGGTCGTGACCGCACTCGTGCTCGGCACGCCCGCGCTGCTAGGCGAGGGCATGACCTGGCAGGACATCCGCAGCTCCCGCAGGGTCGAGCAGGAAGACGAGCAGGCCGCCGCAGCCGCCGGCCCAGAGGCAGACTTAGCGCCCTAGGTTCTCTAGGTGTTGACGAGGGCTCGCAGCGACTGCTTCAGCGACTGCGTCGTCTGCAGCACAGCCGTCGGCTCGTAGCCGCAGTGGGCCATGCAGTTTTCGCAGCGCGGGTCCTTGCCGCGGCCGTAGGCGTCCCAGTCGGTCGTCTCGATCAGTTCCTTGTAGGTCTTCGCATAGCCGTCCGACATCAGGTAGCAGGGCCGCTGCCAGCCGAACAGCGAGTAGCTCGGGATGCCCCAGGCGGTGCAGTCGAATTCCTCTTTGCCTTCGAGGAAGTCGAGGAACAGGGGGCTGTGGTTGAGGCGCCAGCGCTTGCGGCGGCCTTCGCTGAAGGCCTCAGAGAAGAGCTTGTGGGTCTGCTGAACGCCAAGGAAGTGCTCCTGGTCGGGCGCCTTCTCATAGGCGTAGGCGGGCGAGATCATCATGTCGTCGACCTCGAGCTCGTCGTTGAGGAAGTCGAGCACCTCCTGAATCGTCTTCGGCGAGTCGTGGGTGAAGAAGGTCGTGTTCGTCGTCACCCTGAAGCCAGCCGCCTTCGCCGTCTTGATCGCTTCGACGGCCTTGTCGAAGACGCCCTCGCGTTCGACCGAAGCGTCGTGACGCTCACGCAGACCATCGATGTGGATCGCCCAGGAGAAGTAGGGGCTGGGCGTGAAGTCGGAGAGCTTGCGCTCCAGGAGCAGCGCGTTCGTGCAGAGGTAGACGAAGCGCTTGCGCTTGATGAGCTCGGCGGCGATCACGTGGATCTCGGGGTGGATCAGCGGCTCGCCGCCGGCGATCGAGACCATCGGCGCACCCGCCTCCTCGATCGCGTCGATCGCCTGCTGCACAGGCATGCGCCGCTTCAGCACGTGATCGGGGTGCTGGATCTTGCCGCAGCCTGCGCAGGCGAGGTTGCACTGGAAGAGCGGCTCGAGCTCGACGATCAGCGGGAACTTCTCGCGTTTGGCCAGCTTCTGGCGCGTCAGGTACCAGCCCATGCGCATCGTCTGCCTGCTCGAGATCGCCATCGATCGCTACACCTCTCTTTGGGCGTTGCGCCCGGGTTGCCCATGCCCCCCGTCGCCGCCATCGTCGCTGCCGCGCAACAGTGTATTCAACCGCCGGGTCGCAGCCAGGTCGTCGAGCGTACGCGCCGCCCTGCGCAGCACTCCGCTCGCGCGCCAGAGGATCGGCGCGGTCTGCGGCCGCAGCAGCTCGCGCTCTGGCGTGTCGAGCACGATCCGCACGACCGCGAACGGTCGCTGCTGCGCCGCCGCAGCCAGCCAGGCCGACTCCATGTCGACCGCGATCGCGCCGTTTCTGAACAGCTGTTCGCGGCGCTCGCCGAGCGCGAGCTTGCCGACGCACACGACCTCACCGGTGCGCGCCCTGAGCCCGTTTTGCGCGAGCGTGGCGGCAAGCGCATCGGCGCCTGCGCAGGCGACGCTGAGCTCAGCATGGCCTTCGTCGGCGGCGGCGTAGACGCGCTCGGCGACGACGATCTCGCCCGGCTGCAACTCGCCGCCAAGGGCGCCGCAGAAGCCGAGCACGAGCAGCGTGTCGCCTGGCAGCGCCTGCAGCGGCCCCACCGAGCCCTGGGCGCGCTTCGGGCCGATGCCCGTGCGGTGCACGGTCGCGCGGCGCGCTCCCGAGGCCGCAAGCCGCGCCTCGATTCGCATCGGCGCCGCGATCAGCAGACGTTCGCTCACCTTGCCGCTCCGACCGTCCGCTCGCGCGGCGTTGCGCCAAGGTCCGCGAGCACCGCTGCCGCCGCGGCATGGCCGCTCAGGACCGCGCCCTCCAGCGTCGCGGGCCAGCCTGTCTTCGTGTAGGCCCCTGCAAGCGCGAGACCGCGCACGCCGGTCCGCGGCCCTGGGCGCAGCGCGCCGACGCCTGGCACCGCCCTGAAGGTCGCCGCGTGCTCGCGCGTCAGCAGGAAGCGCTGCACCTGCGCCCCGCGCGCCGCCGGCAGCAACTCCGCGATCGCAGGCAGGTAGCGCTCGCGCAGCTGCTGCTCTGACATCTTCATCTCCTCGTCTGCGCCAGAGAGCGAGACCGCGATGTACTGGGATCCCTGCGGTGCGCCCCCCGCGACGGTGCGATCGAAGACGTACTGCACAGGGCTCTGTACCCCGGCCACGAATGGCAGCTCACAGACCTGGCGGTCGTAGAGCACGTGCAGGTTGACGATCGGGCTGACCCCGATCTCACGCAGCCTGTCCGCGAGCTCGTGCTCCTGCTCTGGCAGCACCTCGGCGGCGCGCAGGTGCGGCAGCGCGACGATCGCCGCATCGCAGCCGATGCGCTGCTCCTCGCCGCTTGTGGAGCCGTGGATCTGAAGCGGCGCGTCCCCGGTCGCGCGATCGGCCACGCCGGCGATGGCGACGCGACTCCCGCGCCAGCGCAGCCGCACCTCGACGCCCGCCGCCTGCAGCGTCTGCAGCGCCGGCTCGCCGAGAATCCGTGAGAGCGGCGCCTCGTGGAAGCCGATGTCGCCCGCGTCGGCGCTCTTCAAGAGACCCTCCTGGAAGACGAAGGCGCCAAGCGCGAGCGAGGCCTCATTCGCGCGCAGGTTGAGCGTCGGCAGCACGACGAGATCCCAGAGCGCCGCGATCGCCTCCGCGCTCTGCCCCCTGCCAGTCAGCCACTCGCCAAAGCTCACGCGATCGTTTGCGGGGTCGTCAGGGTCGACGTTCACGAGAGCGCGCGTGGCGGTGGCCGCGCTCAGCCGCGCGAGCGGCGGCAGCGGAGCAAACGAGAGCAGCGCACGCGCGAGGTGCGCCGGGGGTGGCAGGTTGCTGCGACGCAGCAACGTCATCGGCTTGCCTGGGCGCAGCACGGGGATCTCCAGCCGCTCCTGCACCCGCACGAGCCGCTCGCTGCCAAAGCGCGCGAGCAGCCTGCGGTACGCCGTGCAGCAGCGCAGGAAGACGTGCTGGCCGTTGTCGAGCGTGAGCCCGTCGCGCTCCACCGAGTAGGCGGCGCCCCCGAGCCGCGGACGCACCTCCAGCAGCGTCACCTGCGCGCCGGCGTCGGCGCAGTCGAGCGCCGCCGAGACGCCCGCCAGACCGCCGCCGAGGATCGCGATCCGCGTGCCCGCCGCAGCCCGCGCGCCCGCCGCAGCCCGCGCGCCCGCCGCAACCTGGGCGCCGGCCGCGATCTGCGCGTCCGCCGCGCCACGCGAGCCCGCCACGCTCATGGCAGACGTTCCGCCGGATGCCGCTGCGGCAGCCTGTGCGGCGCGAGCATGCTGCCAAGCGCTACCCACGCCTTCCAATGCACGGGCAGCGAAGCACGGGCGGTCAGGGCCGCGTCGGGATGGCTCTGGATCTCGACGAGCAGGCGTCTGTAGATGCCGCTCATCGCGCTCACGCAGGCGGCGCTGCGCCTGTCCAGCAGCGGCAGCAGCGCGAAGCCGCGATGGAACCATTCGTTTGCGCGCAGCGCCTGGAAGCGCATCAGCGCGAAGAGCTGGCCGAGGTCGCCGCCGTCGAAGCCGGCGATGACGGAGGGCTCGACGTCAGACGCGGACTTCGCGAGCGCGACGATCTGCTCTGGGCCAAGCGCACCGTCGTTGTGCAGGTGGTAGCGCACGAGGTCTTCGCTCGGGATGTAGACGCGCCCACGCTCGGCGTCCTCGCGTATGTCGCGCAGGATGTTCGTCAGCTGCATCGCGACGCCAAGGTCGTCGGCGAGCAGCGCCGCGGAGCGCATGTCGTGGGCGCCAAAGACGGCGAGCGAGAGCCTGCCGATCGAGCCCGCCACGCGCCGGCAGTAGAGCACGAGCTGGTCGAAGGTCTCGTAGCTCTCGCCGGCGACGTCCATCTTCACCCCGTCGATCAGGTCGCCAAGCGAGCTCAGTGGCAGCGCACAGCGCACGTAGGCGTCGGCGAGCGCGACGAACACGGGATCGCCGCGCTGCTCGGCCGGCAGCGCGCCGCTGCCTTCCAGGGCTGCCAGCGCCGTCTGCTGCTCGTCGAGCTGGCGCAGGCTCTCGGCGGGCTCGAGGCCGCTGTCGCCGATGTCGTCGATCCTGCGCGCGAATGCGTAGATCGCGCACATCGCGCTGCGCTTCGCGGGCGGCAGCAGACGGATCCCATAGTGGAAGTTCGCGGCCGCGACGCGCGTCACCTCGGCGCAGCGGCGGTTTGCCTCCTCGACGGAGAGCCCCGGCGTCGCGGCGGCTCCGGCGCTCACGCCGAGCCCCCGTCCGTAGGACACAAGCACTCGCCCGCGGCGCTCACGCCGCGCTCCCAGTCGCGCTGCGCAGGACTCTGCCGAGCGCGCGCAGGCGCCGCAGCCTGCCCGCGGTGACCGTGCTTGACAGCACGTCGCAGTCCGCCGCCTCGATCGCGTCGGCGGCGGCAAGACCACCGGCGGCGTAGGCGGCGATCGCGAGCCGCGGCCTGCCGCGCAGCGAGCCGATCAGCGGCCTGCCCTCGGCGATCAGAGCACGCACGCGGCGCAGCTGCAGCGCGATCACAGCGCGCAGCGGCGCGTCGGCGGAGCTTGCGCGCAGTTCGCGCTCCTCACATCCATGCGTACGCATCTCGACGGCTGGCAGGTAGACGCGGTCGTTCTCGCGCAGGTCCTCGGCGACGTCCTGGCAGTGCTCGACCAGTTGAAGCGCGGTGCAGATCCTGTCTGAGAGCGCGATCCGCTGCGGGGTCGCAAGGCCGAAGACCCGCAGCACGAGCTCGCCGACGGGGTTGGCCGACAGCGCGCAGTAGTCCTGCAACTGCTCCCAGGTCTCATAGCGGCGCACGCGCTGGTCGGCCCTGTTCGCCTCGATCAGACGCACGAACGGCTCGCGCGGCAGCTCGCAGGCTGCGAGCGTCGGGCTGAGCGCGCGCATCAGCGGGTGACGCGCCTGGCCGCTGTAGGCGGCGTCGAGCTCGCCTTCGAGCCAGTCGAGCGCCGCGAGCCGCTCGCCCGCGGTCGCGCTGCCGGCCTTGGCCGTAACGCCGCCCGTCGCCCCCCGCGCCACGCCGGCGAGATCGCCCTCCCCCCCAACTCCATCCCCAAGCTCGTCGACGAGCCTTGCGAAGCCGTAGATCGCGAGCAGGTGGGCGCGCTCCCTGCGCGGCAGCAAGAGGCTCGCTACAGGGAAGTTCTCGCCTCCGGCGCGTGCCATCACCTGCTCGGCGCCAGGCGGCGGGATCGCCGCGGCGCGCGTCGGTGCGGCCGTCGCCATCACCCCGCTCTGCTCTGCAGGCAGCGCCCCAGCGCCATGATCGGGAACGTCAGCCTGTAGAGGTGGTAGTTGATGTAGTAGTCGGAGGGGAAGCCTGTGCCCGTGTACTGCGGCTCGTCCCAGCCACCATCCTCGCGCTGGGTCGCGACGAGCCAGTCGATCCCGCGCCAGAGCGTCTCGTTGTCCTGTCCGGCAGCGTGCAGGGCGAGCAGTGCCCAGGCAGTCTGCGACGCGGTCGAGGGACCGCGCCCAACCCACTTCGGATCGTCGTAGGAGCGCGGATCCTCGCCCCAGCCGCCGTCTTCGTTCTGGTGCTCATAGATCCAGCGCACCGCCCGCTGAATGCACTCCGAGTCGACGGAGATGCCCGCGCGCACGAGCGCCGGCACAGCAGCGCCGGTGCCGTAGACGTGGTTGACACCCCAGCGCCCGAACCAGGAGCCGTCGCGCTCCTGCTGGCCGATCAGCCACTGGATGCCTGACTGTGCGATCTCGCTGCCTGCAAGCCCAAGCTCGGCGAACATCTCGACGGTGTGCGCGGTCACGTCGGCGCTCGGCTCGTCGATCACCTCGCCGAAGTCGAGGAAGGGCAGCTCGCGCACGAGCGTACGCGTGTTGTCCGCGTCGAAGGCGCCCCAGCCGCCACCGGCGCTCTGCATGCCCTCGACCCAGCGCGCGGCGCGATCGAGACAGGCGCGCTTGCCTGGCTCGTCGCTCGCGCGAGCGCGTAGCAGCGCGAGCACGACCTCGGCAGTGTCGTCGACATCGGGGTAGTTCGCGTTCGCGAACTCGAACGCCCAGCCGCCCGGCGCGAGGCGCGGCCGGCGCACCGCCCAGTCGCCGCGTATCTTCACCTCCTCGGCGAGCAGCCAGTCGGCGCCGCGCATCACGACGTCGTTGTCTTCGGCGTAGCCCGCGTCGGCGAGCGCGACGAGCGCGAGCGCGGTGTCCCAGACCGGCGACTGGCAGGCCTCGAGCCGGCGGCTGCCGTCCTCGCCGTCGATCATGAACGTGTCGATGCCTTCGATCCCGCGGCGCATGATCGGGTGGTCGAGCGGATAGCCACGCAGCTTCAGCGCCATCAGCGAGTAGACCCAGGGCGGCTGGATCCCGCCCCAGGAGCCGTCGGCCTCCTGACGGCGCACGATCCAGCGCTCGGCGCGGCCGAGCGCTACGCGCCGCAGCGGACCGAACGGATGGCGTTCGTAGATGCGCAGGAAACGGTCCAGGCGCGCCAGCCAGGCGCCGCGGCGCGAGCTCGGCGGCCGCTGGCTCCAGGGCTCGGCGCCGTGCAGCTCGGCGAGCGTGAAGGGCAGCCTGTGCTGCGGCCTGTAGGTCGTCACGACCGAGAGCGCGACGACCGTCTGGCGCGCCCAGCAGGCGAAGTCGTAGACGTTCAAGGGCACCGCCGCGGGCAGCAGCATCATCTCCGGCGGCAGCGCTGGCACCTTGTCCCAGGACCAGAGCCCGAACAGCGCGAGCCAGACGTGCGTGAAGACGCGCGCCTTCTCGATGCCGCCCGATTCGCGGATGAAGGTCGCCGCCGCGGTCATGTGCTCGGCCTCAGGCGAGTCGCCCGCGAGCTTCAGCGCCCAGTAGGCCTCGATCGTCGTCGAGAGGTCGCCGGGGCCGCCGTGGAAGTTGCTCCAGGTCCCGTCGACGCGCTGCTGCGAGCGAATCCAGATCGCTGAGCGCTCGGTGTCAGCGGCGTTGCGGATGCCGAGGAACTCGCGCAGGAGTATGTCCTCCGCGTCCATCGTCACGTTGGTCTGAAGCTCGGCCTTCCACCAGCCCGTCTCGTGCTGCAGGGAGACGAGGTGCTCGCAAGCCCGCTCCAGAGTTACCTCCGCCCCACTGCGGGCCTCCACGATCGGCGACGACATAGGCTGGAAAAGCTAGAGGTTCCTGGGGATCGATTGCAGTGTCATGTGCTCAAGCGGACGATCGCAGCGACGCAGGCGCGAGAACGTCTACCTCTCCGGTGGTGATCCTCGCTCTGCGCAGCAGCACCGCGGGGACATTTTGCGGTCGGCTGGAGAGGAAGCGATATACGAGTAGACCGTTGATATCACGCCGCGCCACAAGCCGGAAGCCCGGCGCGGGTGCAGAGCCCGCCGTGGAGAGCAGCGGGCTGTAGCCGACCTCGTCGATCTCGGTCACCTTCACGGAGGGCGTCGAGCGCAGCCGAGCAAGTCCTGGAAGGTAGTAGGCAAGCGGCGCAGAGCCGAGGTGCACGGTCGCGATCACGCGTCCCGCGGTGAGATCCTGGGCGCCTGCGGGGGCCCCTGGAGGCGCTTTTTCAAGCAGCGCAGCGACGCCTTTCCAATCCCCGCGCTGCAATCTTGGGCTCAGATTCACGTCGATGCAGATCGCGAGGAAGCCAATCGCCGTAAGCGCCACGAGCGCAGCTCCGACCCTGCCCGTGTTGCGCGCCGCGACGATCACCGCGATCACCGCCGTCACGGGCAGCATCGCCGCGATCAGGTTGCGTGGCGCGAGATAGTCGGCGCCGAGCCCGACGAGCAAGATCGGAATCAGGATGCCGCAGGCGGCGAGCGCGAGCGCGACCAGTGCCCCCCTACCCTCGCGCGCGTCGAGCCTGCGCCAGAGCCCGTAGACCAGGCCAACGAGGATCGGCAGCGCAACAAGCAGCTCGATCGCATGCCCGAGCGGGGCGCCGGAGTAGCCGGTCAGGTAGTACTGCGGAATCGCTTCGAGGCGTTCGTGCAGCGGCCATTCTCCGATCCACTGCGTGCCGTTGCCGCCCTGGGCGAGCAGCAGTGGTACGAGCGCGAGCCCGACGACCGCGATCGCGCCGACGGCGGGCACGGCGACGCGCCAACGCTCGCGCTTGCGCAGGAGCCAGAGCGACATCGGCACGAGCAGGAACACAGCGAAATAGTGCGAGAGCAGCGCGAGGCAGCCGGCCAGCCCGAATGCCGCCATGCGCCTGCCGCTCGGCAGCCGCTCGGCGCGCAGGAAGCAGAGGAAGGCGATCCCGCCCGTCAGCGCGTAGAGCTCGTAGGCGCGCGCCTCCTGGGAGTACCAGACCAGCAGCGGGTTGCAGGCGAGCATCGCCGCGGCGGCAAGCGCGGCGCGCCTGCCGGCGAGCTGATCGCCGATCGCCCACGCGACAGGCACCAAGGCGATCCCCGCGAACGCGGAGGGCAGCCGCATCGCGACGACGCCTGTGCCGAAGATCCGCGTCCAGATCCAGATCAGCACGTACCAGAGCGGCGGCGTGTTCTCGGTGTGCGACATCGTGTGCATCGTCGCCGTGAAGCTCGGATGGATCACGTAGACGGGCGTAAACGCCTCGTCGAACCAGAAGCTCTGCAGGTCGATCGTCGCGAGGCGCAGAGCCGCCGCGAGCGCGATCAGCAGGAGTAGCGGCCAGTGCGAGCGCGCCCACGAGGAAGCCCGTCGCTCCTCGGCGGCCTGCCGCGGCGTCCCGGCGACGCTTGCGCTCGCCGCGCTCATCTCAGGCGCCGAAGCCCGATGGCGGTGTGTGGTAGGCGCCGTTCGGCGTCGGCAGCTTGCAACGTTCTTCGGCGATCGCCTCGCCGAAGCAGCCGTAACGGTGGTCCTTGTAGCCGGTCGATGTGCGTGGCTGCACGAAGAAGCCACCGTGGCTCGCGCGTCTTTGCTGGATCTTTCCGTCGATCCGTCTGCGCAGGATCGGGCCTGTCATCACGAGGCAGACCTGGGTGCGCGCGCCGGCTTTCGCAATTGAGATGTTGCCGCACGCGACGTCCTTGGTCGTGTAGTGGCGCGCATCGGTTTCGACCGCGACGGCCTCGTATGCGAGACCGACTTTCTTGTAGACGTTGCCGGTCAGTTCGCGCCAGCTTTCAATGTCGGCGGTGAGGCGGTAGTTGATTTTGCTCTGGCGGTGGATGTCGTGGACGACCGCGACCGCGATCAGCAGCGCGAGCAGCACGAGCACCGTCGTCTCGATCCGCCGTCGCCGGACGCCACTGCCCTCGGGCTCGGCGCTGCGCGGGCGCAGTCGCGCCGGCAGCCGCTGCAGGAAAGCATCGACGCTGGGGTCGCCCGCGTTGGTGACTTCGTCGGTCGCGCGTTCGCCCGTTGCGCTCATGTGAGGATCACCGGCGAGAAGAGCGGCGCCAGCTGGTGGGCGATATAGAGGCCCTGGACGATCAGGATCGTGATCATCAGCCTGCGGTCGCGCACGATCACGCTCAACGGCAGGCCCCAGAGCGTGTACCAGGCCAGCAGCCAGGGGCTCGTCACGGCGATCGTCAACATCGCCCAGCCGGAGGCGGCGACCCAGTCGTAGCCGCGCCACGTGCGCCACAGCAGGTAGGCGAGGACCACCGCCATCCCCGCGGTCAGCAGTACGTGGTCGACCGGGTAGACCCCTGGCTTGCCCAGCAGGTGCATGAAGATCGTCGGGAAGCCGTCTGAGGAGACGTAGGAGGAGTCCTTGCGCAGCACCGTCACGATGTCGACGCCGTGGGCCCCGAAGAGGGCATAGCCGAGCACGACGCAGAAGACCAGGCCGAGGATCGCGCCGAGCAGCTGCTTCGGACGGCGGCGGCCGACGAGCATGAACGGCAGGATCGCGACCGCGGTCGCCTTGATGAACGCGCCGAGCATGATGCTCGTGCCTGCGCGCACGTCCCGCTCGCCAAGCGCGAAGGTGACCGCGGCCAGCATGAAGGCGATCATGATCAGGTCGTTGTGCTCGCCGCCGAAGCCGTAGATCACCCAGAGGGGGTTCGCGCCGACGACCAACAGCGCCGGCACGGGGTTCAGGCCGCGTTGCTTCGCGCAGCGCCAGGTCAGCGCGAAGCAGGCCGTGCTCGCCAGCAGCGCCTCGACCTTCATCCCCCAGACCGAGGCGATCTTGCCGAGCGGCGCGATCGGATAGCTGATCAGCGTGTAGAGCGGGCCGTAGGCGGAGGTCGCTTTCAGCCAGTCGGTACCGACGTACTTGTAGATCGGGTCGCCCGCGATCGCATGCGGCCCGTGGGTGTAGGGGTTCACGCCGTGGACGACCGCCATGCGGGCGTAGGCGATGTAGCTGAAGACGTCGGTCGAGATCAGCACGGGGCCGACGAACACGACGACGTTCACGATCGCGACGAGCGCGATCGCGACGAGCGGCGTGATCCTGCCCGCGTAGTAGACGAGGCCTGCGTAGGCGCAGGTGAAGACGAGCAGGCAGATCAGGAAGATGTGGAAGGTCAGCGTCGAGCCGAGCCCCTCCAGCCATTTCGTCATGCTCGGCGAGGGCGGCAGCAGCGGCGACTTGCCATCGGCGGCGTCGATGATCAGCCAGACGGTCGCGCCGATCAGCAGCAGGCCGAGGAGCAGCGCCTGCGGCGGCGTGCGCGATATGCCCTCGCGCTCGCTGGCGCCGTCGCGTTGGCGCCGGATGCCGCGTCCCGCCGTAAGCGTCGCGAAGCGACCTGCGGGCGCTCTTGTGGATGAATGGATGGGTGAGTCGCTTGTCACCGGCGGCGCCGATGAAGTCGAGTGGGAGCTCAAGTCTCGCTGGATCCTTCTGCTGGCTGCTCGAAGCGCAGCACTTCGAGCGCGCCGGTCACCGCGAAGACGCGCTGCACGGCGTCGCCTCCGGGGCGCAGCAGCAGCTCGCGGCTGTGCTCGCTCGCGCGGGCCTGGGCCTGCAGCAGCAGCCGCAGCCCGGTCGAGTCGATGAAGCCGAGCCCCGTCAGGTCGATCACGACCCGCTGCGGGTCGCGTCGCTCGACGTTCGAGAGCTCCTGTTCCAATGCGGGCGCGCTCGCAAGGTCGAGCTCGCCTCGCAATGCGATCTCGGCGACGCCCGCATCGAGCGAGCTCGAGATCGCAAGGCCGCCAAGGCTGTTTCCGCCGTCGCTCATCGGGCCGACTCTAATGCACCCGCAGGACCTACGCAGACCCTTCGAGCCTCATTCCAGCCCCACTCGGACCTCAGAGCGCGGTCCAGACGGTCTTCGTCTCGAGGTAGGCGTCGAGGCCGTCGTGGCCGTGCTCGCGGCCCACGCCGGAGGCCTTGAAGCCGCCGAACGGCGCCGACGGATCGGTGCCGCCCCAGTGGTTGATGTAGACCGAGCCTGCGCGCAGCAGCGCGGCGAGGCGGTGGGCGGCGCCGACGTCGCGTGTCCAGACGCCCGCGGCGAGCCCGTAGTCGCCTGCGTTCGCGCGCTGCGCGACCTCCTCCAGCGAGTCGTATGGCGAGGCGACCAGGACAGGACCGAAGATCTCCTCGCGGGCGATCTTCAGCTCGTCTGAGCTCGTCGTGAAGAGCGTTGGCTGCACGAACCAGCCGCCGCTCTCCGCAAGCGCGCTGCCGCCGCCGACGAGCAGCTCGGCGCCTTCCTGCCTGCCTGACTCGATGTAGCCGAGGACTCGCTCCTGCTGCTCGGCGGAGACGAGCGGACCGATCTGCGTCTGCGGGTCGAGGCCGGGGCCGAGCGTCGCGGCGCCTGCGCGCTGCGCGAGCGCGTTCACGACCTCGTCGAAGCGCTCTGCAGGCGCGAACAGGCGCGAGCCCGCATTACAGGCCTGGCCGGAGTTGAAGTAGATCGCCTGGAAGGAGCCCTTCACCGCAGCGTCGATGTCGGCGTCGGGCAGGATCACGTTCGGCGACTTGCCGCCGAGCTCGAGCGTCACGCGCTTCAGGGCCCTGCCCGCCTTCGCGCCGATCTCGCGGCCGACGGCGGTCGAGCCCGTAAAGGCGATCTTGTCCACGCCAGGGTGCTCGACGAGCGCGGCGCCGGTCTCGCCGTCGCCCGTCAGGACGTTCAGGACGCCAGGCGGGAAGCCGACCTCCAGCGCGAGCTCGCCGAGCCGCAGCGCGCTCAGGGGCGTCTGCTCCGCGGGCTTCAGCACGATCGTGCAGCCCGCCGCGAGCGCCGGTGAGATCTTCCAGGAGGCCATCAGCAGCGGGAAGTTCCAGGGCACGATCTGGGCGCAGACGCCGACTGGCTCGCGGCGCGTATAGCAGAGCATGTTCGGCGCGGCCACGGGCAACACGGCGCCCTCGATCTTCGTCGGCCAGCCGGCGAAGTAGCGCAGGTGCGCGACGGTGCCCGCAACGTCGACGAAGCGCGCGATCTTCACGGGCTTGCCGTTGTCGAGCGACTCGATCTCGGCGAGTTCGTCGCCGTGGGCATCGATCGCATCGGCGAGCGCGCCGATCAGGCGTGCGCGCTCGGCCGCGGGCAGCGCCGCCCAGGGGCCCTCGAAGGCGCCCCGCGCCGCAGCAACGGCGCGCTGCACGTCCTCTGCGCCGCCGTGCGCGAAGCTCGTCAGCTCCTGGCCGCTTGCGGGGTCGAGCGTGCTCAGCGTGCGCCCATCGGCGGCATCGATGCGCTCGTCGCCGATCAGCAGGCGGTGGGGACCGGAGACGAACTCGCGCGTCGTCGCGCTCAGCCCGTCGGGAAGTACGGTTGTCGACATCGAGGCTCCTCTGCTCGGGGTGTCGCTCGTGGGTCCTTCGACCCTATGGCGTCAGCAAGATCTTCAAGGCTTCACGACGATCGTAGATCGCGTAGGCCTCTGGAGCCTCGTCGAGGCTCATGTGGCGGCTCACCAGCGGCGCTGGATCGAGCGCGCCCTCCGCCAGCATGCTCAGGACGCGATCGACGTGGGCGATCACGTTCGCGATCCCCGTGTGGATCGTCAGCCCCTTGATCCAGGCGAGGCCCATGTGGACCTCGCAGCGCTCCGCGTAGACGCCGAGCGTGCAGAGCGTGCCCGCAGGGCGTGCCAGCGAGATCCCAAGGGCGAGCGCACGCGGGTCGCCGACCGCGTCGATCACAACGTCGGCGCCACGGCCGCCGGTCGCAGCGCGCACAGCGCCCTTCACGTCGTCCTCCTGCAGGTGCAATGCGATCGCGCCGAAGGATTGAGCCATCGCCAGGCGCTCTGGCACAGAGTCGACGGCAAGCACGCAGGAGGCGCCCGCTGCCTTCGCAGCCTGGATAGCACAGAGGCCTACAGGGCCGAGGCCGAGCACGGCGACGCTGTCGCCAGGCAGCACGCCCGCGGTCGCGATCCCGTGGTAGCCCGTGCCCATCACATCGCCGGCGAAGATCGCGAGCTCCGCGGACATTCCCTCGGGCGTACGCCGCAGCGTCAGGTCGGCGTGCGGGACGAGCAGGCGCTCTGCCTGGGCGCCCTGGAGATCGCCCATCGCGGCGCCATGGCCGAAGGTCCTGCCGCGCTCGCAGCGGTGGTACTCGCTGCGCAGGCAGTGGAAGCAGGTGCCGCAGGCGGTGTGGAAGCAGCCGAGCACGCGGTCGCCGACGGCGACGCGTTCGACGGCGTCGCCGACAGCGCTCACGGTGCCGACGAACTCGTGCCCGATCGTGAACCCTCGCTCGATCTTCACGCGTCCGTGGTAGATGTGCAGGTCTGAGCCGCAGATCGCGCTCGTCTCGACCTCGACGATCGCCTCGTGGCTCTCAGCGATCTCGGGATCGGGGACGTCCTGGACCTCCACCTTGCCTGGCTCCTGGAAGGTGACGGCGCGCATATGCTGACCCTAGCGCGACTTTTCGGGAAGTGCCGCTAGGCCGCTGCCGCGAATACCTCGAGCGGCGCCTGGGGGCGGCCGATGCCGAAGCCCTGGCCATAATCGACGCCGTACTCGTGCAGCAACTCGATCGTTTGGCGATCGCCGACGTACTCCGCGATCGTGCGCTTGCCCATCCCCTTCGCGACCCGCACGAGCGCCTGGACGACGAGCTGGTCGTTGTGCGAGTGGGGCAGGGCGCGCACGAAGTCGCCGTCGATCTTCAGAAAGTCGAAGGGCAGGCGCTTCAGGTAGCGGAAGGAGCCGAAGCCGGCGCCGAAGTCGTCGAGCGCGACAGAGCAGCCGAGCAGCCGCAGGTCCCTGCAAAACGCGCTTGCCCTCGCCATGTCGGTGATCGCCGCGGTCTCGGTCACCTCGACGATCAGGCGCCTTGGATCGACCCTGTAGCGCCTCAGCAGTGACTCGATGTGGTCGAGCGTGCCCTCGCCAGACACCGAGAGCGCGGAGAGGTTCACCGCGACTGGCGTGTGACGATCGGCGAGCTCTGCTCCCAGCAGGCAGATCGCCTCGTTGAGGACCATCCTGTCGATCTCGCGAATCAGGCCGCTGTCCTCTGCGACCGCGAGGAACGACCCGGGCGCGACCAGCTCGCCGCCAGGGCAGTCGGCGAGGCGCAGCAGGGCCTCGTAGTGGGAGACGTGGCCCCCGTCGAGGGCCACGATTGGCTGGTAGTGCAGCAGGAAGAGCTTCGCATCGATCGCGCGGCGCAGGCGGGCCTCCCAGGGCCCTGGATGCACTCCCGCGAGCGAGCTACAGGCCGAGGAGGCGCTCGCGGACAGGCGTGGCGTGGCATCGCGCAGATCCTCACCCGCGAGCTGGAGGCTTGCGCCTGTCGGGCTCGTCAAGGAGGTGCAGGTGCGCGTCGCTGTTGTGCAGGTGTTCATCTCGGGGGCAGTTTTCAACGCACGCCGCCCTTCGCCTTCCCGGACGCACGATCATGGAGGTTTAGCGTCCGAAGCCGACAGCAAAGCTGCACAAAGGTGCGCAAAGCGACACAAAAATTGCGGATCAGCGTGTCCTGGCTGCTTGGATCAGCGTGTCCTAGCCGCTTCGCTGTGTGGTCTTCGCGCGCGATCGGAGACGACCAGCAGCAACGCGAGCAGCACGAAGTTCATAACGACGGAGGAGCCGCCATAGGCGACGAGCGGCAGCGTCACGCCTGTCAGCGGGATCACCTTCGTCACGCCGCCGACGATCACGAAGACCTGCAGCGCGACTGTCACTGAGAGGCCGACCGCGAGCAGCTTCGAGAACGAGTCCCTCGCGAGCGTCGCGATCTTCAGGCCCCTCACGACGAACAGCAGGTAGGCGAGCAGCACCGCGGCCGCCCCGGCGAGCCCGAGTTCGTCGGTGATCACCGCGTAGATCATGTCGCTTTCGGGCACGGGCAGGATGTGCCCGCCTGTCGGCAGGTTCAGCAGTGAGCGGCCGAAGCCGTTGCCGAGCAGGCCGCCGTCGGCCTGCGAGAAGAGCGCCTGGGCAAGCTGGCCGCTGCCGCCGACCTTGTAGTAGAGCGCTTCGTTGAAGGGATGCTCCCAGGCGAGGACCCTGCTGTGCACGTGCGCGACGTGCGTCGCCAGCAGCCAGGCGCCAAGGAAGAAGAGGATCATCCCCGCCAGCGGGAACGAGAGCCTGCCCGTCGCAACGTAGAGCAACGCGAGGAAGGCGCCATAGAACATCAAAGAGGTGCCAAGCTCGTCGGTGATCAGGAGCGTCGCCATCGCCGCGCCCCAGATCACGAGCATCGGCCCGAACTGCTTCATCGGCGGCAGCGTCACGCCGAGCACGCGCCTGCCTGCGGTCACGAGCACCTGGCGGTTGTCCGCGAGATAGCTCGCGAGGAAGATCACGAGCGCGATCTTCGCGAGCTCGGAGGGCTGGAAGGAGATCGAGCCGACGTGGATGTCGAGGTAGGCGCCGTTGACTTCGCCGCCGATCCCTGGCAGCCGCGGCAGCACGGTCATTGCGATCCCCAACGCCACGATCGTGTACCTGTAGCGCTCCAATACGGCGAGGCCATGCTTGCGCAGCAAGACGATCGTCGCCGCGAAGAGGATCAGGCCGACGACCATCCACTGGGCCTGCTGACGCGCGAGCGTCGGTTCGATCCTGTAGAGGATCACGATCCCGATGCTCGCCAACGCCGCCGCGAGCGGGAACAGATAGGGGTCTGCATAGGGCAGCGCGAAGCGGATCACGAGGTGCCCTGCGACGCAGAGCCCAAGGAAGATCAAGCCATAGGTCAAAGACGCGCTGCTTGCTTTGTCCAGCGTCAGGTTCGCCGACTGCGCAAGCTGCCCATGGCCTGAGGAATCCACGTGCGTCTGCAGGAAGATCGCGGTGAAGCCTGCGATCACGAGCAACGCCGCAGGCACAAGACCAAGCAGCTCACGGTTGCGCGGGCTCAGCATCCGGCGAGGGTAGCCGCTCCAGCGGCGAGCTGTGCAGCCCTATCGAGCTGTGCAGCCATGCCGCCCCCGCGCGCGCTGGCTTGCTTCACGCGTCCGCCGGCGAGCTGCACACGCCTGCCGCGCCCATCACTACGCTTCCGGGATGCCTGACGAGGCCCCACGCAAACGCTGGCTGCGCAGCTGGACGCGCTTCCTCACCGGAGGACTGCTGATCGTCGCGCTCAGCGGCGGCGCGACGACGGTCCTCGCCTGGCACAAGCTCAACACGATCTCCAAAGAGATCTTTCCGACGAAGGACAAGATCCATACGGAAAAGGGCCTCATCACCGCGAGCTACTCTGGCGCCCCTGAGACCTTCCTGCTGATCGGCTCGGACAAGCGTGCAGGCTCGAAGAACCTCGAAGAACGCGAGTCGCCGCCGCGCAGCGACACGATGCTGCTCGTCAGGCTCGACCCGCGCCAGGGCCAGACCTCGGTGCTCTCGATCCCAAGGGACCTGCTCGTCAAAATCGTCACGCCAGGCGGCGAAGAGCTGTACCCCGAGAAGATGAACGCCGCCTACTCGATTGGCAGCGAGGAGCACACGAAGGATGGCGGCGCAAAGCTCGTCGCAAAGACGATCGAGAACCTGCTCCACATCAAGCTCAACGGCATCATCGACGTCACCTTCAAGGGCTTCATCAAAGTCGTCGACGCGCTTGGCTGCGTCTACATCAACGTCGATCACCGCTACTGGCACACCTCTGGCCTTGGCGAAGAAGACTATTCCAGCATCCACCTGTTCCCTGGCTACCAGAAGCTCTGCTACGAAAAAGCGCTCTCATATGTGCGCTACAGGCACACCGACTCCGATTTCGTCAGGGTCGCCAGGCAGCAGGAATTCATCAGACAGCTGCGCGAGCAGGTATCGCTTGGCAACCTCGTCGACCAGATCGACCACATCTCCAAGGAAGTCGGCAAAGCGGTGCTCACGACGTTCAACTCGGGCGGATCAGAACTGATCAAGCTCACGAAGCTGATCGCCTTCTCGCAGCGCAAGCCGCTGCGCCAGGTAAAATTCCGCTTCAACTCCGACACGACCTTCGTCGAAGAACAGGAGTATGTGACGGCTGGGCCCCAGGAAATCAGGGAAACCGTCAACGACTTCCTGCATGGCGACGAACGGGTCACGCTGCCAAGCGCGCCGAAGCCGCAGAAACCGCGCAAGAACAAGCACAGGCGTGCGCATCGCGCTGGGTCGCCCCCGCCCGCCGCGATCGGCCTCTACCCCACCTCCTCCACTGCGCGCGACGAAATCGTGAAAATGGCGGTCAACGTCCCCTTCCCTGTCGTCTACCCCGCTCTGCAGACGGGCCCAGCGATCCCGCTTGAACACCATCGCTTCAAGGTGAAGACGCGCCAGGGCACGATCCAGCATGGCTTCATCGAGGTCTTCGAAGAGAACAGCCAGGGCGGCTACTACGACGTCGAGGGCATGACCTGGAACGACCCGCCGCTGATCGACAACCCGTCGCAGACCGAGAACATCGGCAAGCGTCACTACATCTTCATCGACGATGGCGCCCACATCCATGTGATCGCCTGGCACGAACACAAAGACATCTACTGGGTGAACAACACCCTGCTCGAGGAACTCACCAACGCGCAGATGATCTACATCGCGCAGTCAGCACGGCCGTTGAGGTAGGGGCCATTCCGACCGGCGCATGCGCTCGCGACCGAGTGCACATGTGACTTTTGACCAGCCGTTCCGACCGGCGTATACGCCGGTCGGCCCGACCGCACATGTGCGGTCGGGGGCAGGGTCGCATGCGACCCTGCCGCAACCGCCGCATGCGGCGGTTGCCACCAGAACTAGCTCAAGTCTTCGCTGCGTCGAGCGCCTGGTTCACGAGGGCGTCAGCGTGCGCGTTCTTTGCACGTGGCACAGACTTGATCGACCAGGAGGAGAAGCCCCTCAGGGCCTGCATCGCTTCGAGATAGAGCGGCTTCATCGCCGCGTGCTTCACTTTGTAGAGACCCTGGATCTGCTTCACGACCAGCTCTGAGTCGCCGATCAGCTCGAGCTCATCGGCGCCAAGCTCACTCGCGCTGCGCAGACCAAGCAGCAGCGCCCTGTACTCAGCGACATTGTTAGTCACGCTGCCAAGCAGCTCTGCGCGCTCGAGCAGCGTCTCGCCCTCAGGCGAGGAGATCACGCAGGCGGCGGCGGCGGGCCCAGGGTTGCCCCTTGCGCCGCCGTCGACGTTGACGATCACCTTCACGAGCTGGCAGGGATCTTCAGCGGCTTTTCAAGGTTCTGCGAGCGGCAACGGCTCGCCTGGGACCCTTGCGCGGCGGCGGTCCCTGCGCACGCGGCGCTGATCGGCGCCGCCAAGCTGCTTGCCGCCGCGGCTGCGGCGATCTTCCTTGCGGCGGTCGACGATCACAGTGACGTCCGCGTTCCTCGCATAGTGCTCAACGAGCTTCGGGTAGAGCTCGTCAGCGAACTCCTTTGGCACGACGGAGTAGATCATCGCCCTGATCCTACAGCAGAAGCGAGAGCTCACCGCGCTCGTTCGCGGCTGCGTTGCTTACGCGATCCTCTGCAGGCAACTCGTCGAGCTCCATCCCCTCAGAGATGAGGGCGATCGTCACGGGGTCGCTGCGAAGCTCGACCTCGTAGCGGTACCAACAGAGCTCCCAGGCGACCGTGATGACCACCTTCAGGCTGTCAACGTCGAGCTGCCTCACGTTCACGATCGGCTCGCCGAGCGCACGGGCGATGCCTGCGATCCGCGTTGCGCATTCCGAGACGTTGAAGCTTGCAAGCGCAGAGGTCGTCTCGGCACTTGCGACAGCAGCGACAGGCTCGAGCTCGCCGCCAAGTGGCTCGCCGTTGAATGGATCGCCGTCAAGGGACTCATCGTCGACGAACGCAGGCGTGCCCTCGCCAAGCGCCTCAGCCCCCTCTCCGCCGACATCGCCCTGCGTTGCGCCTGCGTAGGCGCCAGAGTAGTCGTGATCATCTTCGACGTCGAAGGGCTGTCCGCCTGTCCAGGCGCGCTCGTAGATGCTGCCGTCCTCCGTGACTCGCCTGCGCTCTTGCCGACCAGGGTCGGCGTCGAGCTCGACCTGCTCGTTCTCGCCCTCCGTCTGGTTGCGCAGGTGCCGTAGACGTCCGATCAGCGAGCGCCCTGGGCGGCCCCTCGCAATCGAGGAGCCAGGCTGCTTCGCGTCTGAGGCGCGCATCCAGCCGACATGGGTCGCCCTTGGCACACAGAGCTCGCAGACGGTCCGCGTGTGCCCAGAGGCGAGGAAGGTGTCTGGCCGCTCGCCACGCAGCAGGCGCCTGCCACAGACATCGCATTCGACCTCTGGCTGGTGGGTGAGGATCGCTCTCGTCGCCATCGAGCCAATCAGGGTAGTGGGCCCGTCAAGGCGACGCCACCCCTTCGGCGCCTCCACGAGCGGATCTTCCCCCCAGGAGCAGGATCTTCCGCAGGTGATCCCATCGGACAGAGCGACCGATTCCCCGCGGCAGCAAGCCGAAACTCAACAGCACCGGCGTGTAGACATAGGCGCACACACGCCAGGCTGAGCACAACCGCCCCTCGATCGCCCTCGAGCACGAGGACCTGGATCGCATCGAGGTCATCGGCCTGGACCTGGACGGCGCGGTCCCTGACAGGCTCCTGTTCGGCGCTCGCAAGCCAAGACCGGCAAGGAGCAGGCTGGTCCGGCGCCTCAACGCTGGGCGAGGCGCCACCCCATCCAGCTCCGCGCCGGCGGAGGCGCAGCCCTAACGCGAGAGCCTGTCATCGATGACTTCACTGCCAGCAGACGCGTGACCCCATTTGTTGCGCAGCGTGACTCGCACCCTGTAGTGCTCATGGCCACGCGCACTTGCCCGTAAGCGGCGTTTGATCGTGATCTTGCTTGGCGCATGCCTGACGGCGATCGCCCATCTGGCCAGACGAGCACCTTTGCCACCCTCGACCACCACGTCCAACCCACCAGCCTCCGCCGCACCGGCTTTCACCGTCATCATATCGCCCCGCAACCGCGCAGATTCAACCGTCAAACCAGGTTCCACCTTGAACGCAAACCCGTATTTAGCCCCTTCATACAGAACGCCAATCCCGACAAGTTCAGCGGGAAGAGTCATAGTTGGCACGAGTTCCTCATCGAATACAACGTCCGCTTCGGTCGGACTCGTCTGATGCACGCGACCTTCGATGGTGCTGCCCTTGTTGGGACCGTCGCCCGTCACCACCTGGTCCACCTTCGTAAACGTGACCGGCGCGGAGACACGCAGGTGCACCGTGCCTGGCGTGAGCAACGCGATGGGCTCGGCGTCAAGGCCGATGACAACGAGGTCAGCACACAGTTCTCCAGGATGCCAAACGCCAGCACAGGCTCCACCGGTGTAGCCAAGCGGTACTTCGTTTCCGCCTTGGCTCACCCAGCCCTTCAGCGGGTTCTCAGGGGTTGCTTCCACTTCAGCTGCGCCCGCGACGCCCGCACTCATCCCAAACAAAAGCACACCGACACAACAGGCACATAGCAGTCGAAGGTGTCGCATAAAACCCTCTTCTCCCGACAGTCGGCTTGCCCAAAGTTTAGCACGCATCACAGCCGGTCCTAGTGGCGCTCACCACGGCACATAGAACTCAACGCCTGAGTAGACAGCGTCCCGCACCGCCTCGGTGTAGTAGTCCTTCGCGCCCAAATGCCCACACGGCACGTTGATCGCGTCAAGCATGCCCAACCCACTGTGGTTCCCAAAGACAGTGCCCCCAGAATCACCCTCGATGGCGCAGGCCGTGTCTTCCGTGAGATAGCCGGTCAGAACTCCTCCCACATACTCAGTATTGGCGGTGCTAAGGACTTCGCCGCATTGTGTGTCGCTGGAGCCGCCGGTTCGGCACGTTATGTCGCCTACGGCGCTCCAGGCGATATTTTCCAGATAGTCTTCGCCACCGCCGCCGCCAGGGTGCAGGTCTGCAACTGTACTCGGGTTGTCATCCGGAAACCAAGGCGAATGAACACCTGAACCAGATAGTAGATTGATCGTGCCGAAGTCTCCCAATTCACCCCGATACCTGTATCGTTCCTCGCCGATGCCACCCCAAGTTTCAGGCTTGCTTTCGTTAAAGTTCGCGAAGGCCGAGAACCATCCTTCTTTGTCTTTAGCCAAACAATGGCCCGCTGTCATTATGAACTCTTCGGGGCCATTCGTGACAATGAAACCTAGGCTACACACACTGTTATTGTCCCAGATCGTGACGCCACCTCGTAAAGGACGGTTGCAGAATACTACCTGCGGCACTTCTTCTTCGAAGACATTGAAATGATTCGCGCATGTAGTATCGACTGGCTGCAGGTCTACTTCGCTCGGTTCCGCAGCGCGCATTTCGATTGCGACCGGCGCCGCATTGGATCCGACAAAAGCCGAACCGGCAGAGTTCGCCAGGACGTGCACTTCAGAGACGGAATCGGCCGGCAGAGCCGTGGATACGCGCACGATGACGGCGTTATTCGGTTCATATATGCCAGTGCTCACCTCTCCGGCGACTAGGTAGGCCATCAACCTCTCGTTGATCCTTACTTGAGCGGCTAGCAGTTCTTCCACCGATGATTGGACCGGCACCAGTTCCACGGCCGAGTCGCTGATGTTGTGGGCCGTCAGGTAGGGCTGTACCTGGCTCAAGCTCGTGCCTGGCAGCTCGCCGATCTGCCAGTGCCCGCTTTCGTTGTCGAACCACACGCCCGCATATCGCGTGCCAAGGGCTTCTTTAACGCCTTCGACGATGTTTCCAGAGTCCGCCTGGAGGCTGAGTCGTTCGTTGGCGACAGCCGCAGTTGCTTCGTAGCTTGCCTCGTAGTATTTCACCATCGCGGCATGAGAGCCCTTGGCCGCGATCGGCATGACGAGCTTTCCTCTGCCTCCACCAGACAAGCTTGCCACGCGCCTGGCAGACTTGGCGACCGTCAACCCTGGACCGTCTGCATTCGAGCATGCTCGAGGCGCTATGCCACTGGATACGCACTGGTGTCGCAACAATGCGCGTGCCGCTCTTCCTAGCGACGGGGTCTTGCCCGAGGATGCGCGTGCCGCTCTTCCTGGCGACGGGGTCTTGCCCGAGGCCAGGCCACCACCAAGGGCAGCCAGGCCAAGAGCGACTGCCAGTGAGCGGATCGTCAAGCCGAACGCTCGGCGACGCAGATCAACCATCGCGGTCCGGCCGCGTGCATCAGTTCTCCTCATCATATACCCCTCCGACGGTTGGGCAGCCCCGACGGACCCCTTGACTGCCTTCGAGCAGGCGGAACACTACCGAACTTCTGTCTACAGACCATACCACGCCATACAGTCAACGTGCTTTGACTTATTGCAATCTTTCCGACAGGGGCCCTCGACGATCTCATGGACCAAGCCCAGAGACATCGCAGGCTGGGCCCAGACGTTGCGTGTCTCTGGATCGGCTTCAGCGCCGTCTGTCGCCGCTCGATGGGTACAGCAGCGCTTGATGGAATCTCAAGCGTGGGCTGCGACGTGCGCGCCTGCGGCTTGGGCGACGATCTTTTCGGCGACGTGGGCGGGGACTTCTTCGTAGCGCAGCAGCTCCATCGAATAGTCGCCTTCGCCGCCTGTGATCGCCCTCAGATCGGGGGCGTAGCTCAGCATCTCCGCCATCGGAACCTCTGCCCTCACCTCCGTCATCGCGCCAACTGGCTCCATGCCCTGAGGGCGGCCCCTGCGGCCGTTGAGGTCACCGATCACGTCCCCGACGTGGGCCTCTGGCACCGAGACGTTGACGAGCATGATCGGCTCGAGCAATACAGGTTCGGCGTCCTGAAGCGCCTGCCTCATCGCCTGGACGCCCGCAAGCTTGAAGGCGATCTCTGAGGAGTCGACGGAGTGGTAGGAGCCGTCGAAGAGCGTCACCTTCACGTCCTTCACGGGGTAGCCCGCAAGCACGCCTGATTGCATCGCCTCGACAACCCCCTTCTCGACCGCAGGGATGAAGGAGCCTGGGATGACGCCGCCCTTGATCACGTCGACGAACTGAAAGCCAGCGCGGTTGCCAGGATCGTGCAATGGCTCGATCTCGATGTGGCAGTCACCGAACTGACCGCGCCCGCCTGACTGCTTCTTGTGCCTGCCATGAGCCTTCGCAGAGCCCCTGATCGTCTCGCGGTAGGGCACCCTTGGCGTCTTCAGCAGCACCTCGACGCCAAAGCGCCTTCGCAACCGCTCGACCAACACTTCGACGTGGACCTGGGAGAGACCCGCGACGATCTCCTCGCCGGTCTGCGGATCCCGATGCAAGTCGATCACGGGATCCTCCTCCTGCAGGCGGCGCAGCGAGGAGAGCATCTTCTCGTCGTCCCCTTGACTCCTCGGCTCGACCGCAAAGGCCATCACTGGCGCCGGCAGGGCGACGCCTGGCAGGCGCGTAGCCTGGCCATCCGCCCCCGTCATGCCAGACAGTGGCCAGCTGCCCATCAGCCAGTCGCCAGCGTGGCTGGCCTTCAGCTTCGCGACGGCGCCCATGTCGCCAGGGCCGATCTCAGCACCATGGCTCGTCTGCCCCCCATCGAAGCTGAGCAGCTGGCCGATGCGCTCCTTGCCACCATTGCGCGCATTCACCGCCTGGCTGTCATGACGCATCGTCCCCCTGTAGACCCTGAAGAGGTTGAGCCTGCCCGCGAACTGGTCCGCCCTCGTCTTGAAGACGTAGGCACAGAGCTCGCCCTGTGGGTCGGCCTCGAGCTCGACGCCCGCGAGCGAGAGCGGCCCATGCTTCACAGGCGAGGGCAGATCCTCGACGATCGCGTCAAGCAGCCTCGTCGTGCCAAGGTTACGCGTCGCTACGCCACAGACGACGGGGAAGATCCTGCCATGGTTCGTGCCCTCCTTCAGCGCGCCGACGATCTCCTCGTGAGAGATCTGCTCACCCTCGAGGTAGCGTTCCATCAGGGCGTCAGAGACCTCTGCGACCTCGTCCATCAGTCGCTCGCGGTAGTCATTCGCGAGCTCGACGTGATCGGCAGGAATGTCAATCTCCGTGAACCCGCTGCGCTCCGCAGAATCCTGACGGAACGCTTTCATGTCCACAAGGTCGATCACTCCCGAGAGCTCGTGCTCTGAGCCGATCGGGATCTCCGTCGCGACGACGTGCTGGCCAAAGGCCTCCTTCAATTGGGTGAGCGTCCTTGCGAAGTCGGCGCGCTCGCGATCGAGCATGTTGACGAACAGCATCCTCGCGATGTCCAGCTCCGCTGCGCGCGTCCAGAGGCGCGCCGTCAGCACCTCGACGCCAAGCACCGAGTTCACCGTGAAGATCGCTGACTCGCAGACCTGCAGGGCACCAAGCGCGTCGGCGACGAAGCTTGGCTCCCCTGGCGTGTCGATCAGGTTCACCTTGCGCTCATGCCAGGCGATCGAGCTGAGCGTCGCGGCAATCGACATCTGCCGCGCCTGCTCGTCAGGGTCGGAGTCCGAGACGGTGTTGCCCTCGGCAACCGACCCGAGGCGGTTGATCGCGCCCGCCTCGAAGAGCAGGGCCTCGTGCAGCGAGGTCTTCCCAGACCCGCGGTGGCCGACGAGGGCTACGTTGCGAATCCGATCCGCAGCGAGAGGCATGTGGATCTCCTTCCCTTGGGTGTGAGATCCAAGATAGCGCTCGCTTGGGAGGCGTGGCGAGCGCCCCAGGCAGACCTCGCGAGCCTCGTCAAGCAGCGACCTGCTTCGCTCACCACTCCGGATGCAGCAGATCCTTCAAGAAGCCCTTGCCAAGCACGCTGAGGCTGAGCAGCGAGCCGAAGATCACGATCGCGTCGATGCTCTCACGGCCCTGCTTCGCCCAGTAGACGTCTTCGAGGTTGAGCCACAGCGCGAACTCATCGAGGGTGAGTGCGGCGCTGCTCCCATACGCTCCCGCCGACGCACGCGAGCTCCAGCGCCGCTCGTCGATCCCAAGCTCCAGCATCCAGGCGTATCCGACCGTGAGCAGGCCTGCGATGCCGAACGTGAGGTGGTGGATGTGCCTGCCTCCTGGCGTGATGTTCCTGAACGGTCCCCGTTCCGCCCTGATCGCATGTGTGATCGTCCGCACCGCGAGGAACGTCGCAAAGAAGGAGCCCGTCGAGAACAGCTGCCGCTCCCTGCGGCGATCGCCGAAGTGCTTGTGGTAGAGCGCACTTAGGTCCCGCTCCGGCGAGAGCACCGCGCGCAGGCGCCCGCCCAGGTGCCCGGCCGCTTTGCGCGGTGATGGCTGCGGTTCGCGATCGGCGCTCAACAGGAGGCCGAGCATAGTGGACCAGAGAAGCCCAGATGCCGCTACTGGCGGCGCGTCCTCCGCTGCCGCGCCGCGGCGTATCGCTTGCGCGCCTGCTGCTCGCAGGCCGCGCGCCTGCCCTTAACCTTGTCCCTCCTGCACATCCTCAGTGCGCCTGCGAGCTTCTGCCCCCTTGTCAGGGACTTCGGCTTGATCCCCGCTTTCCCGGCGCCTACCCGCCAAGCCGCACAGGCATCCGCTTCAGCTGGTTGAGGAACAGCGACTCGGTCGCCGCAGGCTCGCCGTCGAGGCCGATCGTCGGATAGCGCTTCAGGGTCTCCTCGATCAGGATCCTCAGCTCGAGGCGCGCAAGCGCAGTGCCAAGGCAGAAGTGCCTGCCGCCGGCCCCAAAGGCCTGGTGCTCAGGGTTGCGGTGCACGTCGAAGCTGTCAGGGTCCTCATAGCGGGTCTCGTCACGGTTGGAGGACACGTACCACATCACGACCTTGTCGCCCTCTTTGATCTGCTGACCATGCAGCTCTACGTCCTTCGTCGCGGTGCGCCTGAAGTGGGCGAAGGCGGGGAACATGCGCAGCGCCTCCTCGACGGCGCCAGGGATCAGCGACGGGTCGTCGATCAGCTGCTGCATCTGCTCACGGTCTTCCATCAACGCCCGCATGCAGGAGCAGTAGGTCGCCTTCGTCGAGTCGTTGCCTGCGGCGACGAGCAGGAAGAAGCCCATCACGATCTCGTGCTCCTCGAGGCGCTCGCCGTCGACCTCTGCATGCACGAGCACGCTCGTGAGGTCGTCGGTAGGGTGCTCGCGGCGTGCGGCGATCAGCTTGCGGCAGCGCTCGAAGACCTCAGGGATGTCCTTTTCGATCGCGCCCTCGATTCCACCAGGGTTGATCTCTGGGTCCGCGGCGCCAAGCGTCGCGTTCATCAGGCGCGCCCAGATCGCGTCGTCCTCCTCGGGGATGCCCATGAAGCTGCCAATCACTCGCGAGACGACAGGCTGGGCGACGTCGGCGACAAGGTCACAGCGCTCCTGTGCCTGCAACCTGTCGAGCACCTTCACCGTGATCTCCCTGATCGCCTCCTCGTGCTCGGCGATCCGCGCCGGCGTGAAGCCACGCTGGAAGAGGGCCTTCACGCGATCGTGCTTCGGCGGGTCCATCCCAATGAACATCGCCCGCATCAGCTCGATCGGCAGCACAACGCTCGCGGCGACGACGCCGCCGAGTTCGGAGGAGTAGGTCTCCCAGTCGCGGCTTACCGTGTGGACGTCCTCGGCAGTGCTCACCGACCAGAAGCCAGGCTCCTCTGGCAAATCTTCGAAGCCCTCCGTCCAGTGGATCGGGCACTTCGCCCGCATCTCTTCGAAGACCTCGTGCGGCGGGCCCTCCAGCCAGAGCTCTCGCTCGGTCAGTTCCACGCTCTGCACGTCGCGTCCTACAGTCGCCATTTGGGGACCTCCAATTTTCTCGCCTGGAACGTCAGCGCCGATCATACTGGCCAGCTGGCCAGTATGTGGGGAATGCTCGTGCAACCCAGCTCAGGTCTGTGCCGCGCCACGCCATCAGCGATCGCGCACGCCGGCATCTGGGCTGCCACCTCAGAGCCGGCAGGAGCCGGCAGGAGCCGGCTCCGCTCAAACGAGCGCTTCGGCGGCGGAGCTCAGCAGAGCGCCGGCTTCGCCGTGCAGGGAGCCGGCGGCTTTTGCGAGCGCCTTCAGCGCGGCGTTCCGGGCCGCGCTCGTCGACGCCTTGGTGGCCGTAGCCAAATCGCCCGCGAGCGCAGGAAGCTGCTTGGCGGCGATCGCGTGCTGGGATTCGAGCGAGCCGAGGATCGCGGATAGGCCCTGCAGCGTCATCGCGTGCCAGAGGCCGAGCGCGACCGTCGTGCTCGCCGGGGTGCCAAGCAGCGCAGAGAAGCTGATGTCCTGCGGCACCAGCGCACTGCCGTCGAGCCCCTGAAGCTCGGTGCTTGGAATTCCCTGCGCTGCGGTCTGCTTTTGCACGTAGGAGAAGCCTTCCTGCGCCGTCTTTGGCTTGACACTGATCTTTATCCCGTACTTGGCGAGATCCGTGCTCAGCGCCGTCTGGGCCTTGTTCTGTGCCCCCAGGTCGCCGGCCAGCTCGCCCATCAGCGCGTTGCTCGTCGCTTCCTGCAGCGCCATCCCCGAAGCGTCGCCAGCCTGGGTCGCGGTCGCGAGGCGGTTGCTCGCGGTGGCCAGCGCCCCTTCCACCGCGGCAGTGGCGCTCGTCGCCTTGCCAAGCGCGCTCGCGTCGGCGGCCAGCCGCTCACAGTTCGCGGCATTCTTGCCGTGCGCGTGCTTGCACAAGCTCGACTTGCCCGTCTTCGACTTCGGCTTGCCCTGCCCTCTCGACTTGCCTTTCTTACCCTTTTTGCCATTCTTGCCCGTCTTTGGACCTCCGCCTTTGCGATCGCGCTTGGCGGCGACGTGCGCGGCAGGCAGCGCGATCTGGTGGTAGGCATAGTCAGGCGGGTCGTTGATGTAGCGCTCGTGTGCCTCCTTCACCTGCTCGGCGGCTTTGTCGCACGCGGCAGTCAGGCTGAGGCCCAGCGAGTTCAGGGCGCCGTTGACGGCCGCGTTCACCAGCGGCTGCACGCCCGCGATGGCAAGCTCGCCGACCTCGGTCGGCGAGGCGACGACCTCGAGCGCCTCGGAGAGGCTGTGGCCCACCTCGATTCCGCACGCCAGCCCCATCCGCAGGATCGCCCGTCGCAGGTCGAACAGCGCCTCTTTCTGCAGTTGCTCTTTCTCATCATTGGCTTGCGGTGGGGCCTTGGGGCCTTCTTCTTTGACGACCGTCAATGGCGAGGTGACTCCTGCCGAGAAGGTCAGCTGCGAGCTCATCGTGATTTCCGGGGCGAAGCCCGGATATCCGCTGTAGAGCTTGGTGTAGCTGCCTTCGAGCGGGAAGAGCAGCGGCGGTTCATTGATGATTACGGGGTAGTAGACCGAGTGCGTGTATGCCCGGTACTGATTGCAGTTTTCGCCACCCGTCACGTTGACCATGTCCACGCCCGGGGTACCCACGGTCCCTGGGATTTCGACGTCCCAGCCGTCGGGAGTGGTGCTGCCGTGGCCTTCGCCCGTGGTCTCGACTTCTTTGACGTAGGGGATGTCGGCACGCACCGTTGCCGGGATTTCTTCGCCTGGCGCCAGCGCGAGTTCGGCTTTACAGTTGATCGCTTCCGTTTCGCACGTGCCACCGGACTTGATCGCTGTGCCGGTCCTGCTCCAGTTGCCACCGAAGCTCGCGATCGCCCAGATGCCGTTGAAGCCGGCAACTGGGTCAAGTTCCCCGGAGGCTGACATCCCCCAGCTGTAGGAATACTGTTCTGCTTCCTTGTAGCTCACGCCTTCGCAGACGGCGCCTTCGTAGGGGGTGCTGTCTGCGACTTCGCCGCTGAACGTCATCGACATCGCTTGATCCGCACGTGCCGGCCCTGCCACCACGAACGACAGGATGCTCGCAAGCAGCAGGCCGAGCGTCAGGCTCAGCGCCCACCTGAGGCTCAGCGCCCACCTGCCAAATCTGTCGCGCGGGAGCCCGCGCCTGTCACCACGCAGCCAGCTCCCGTCGCTACGCACATTCACCATGCCCATCCGGCGCGTGATGCTAGCAAGCCATGCGTAGGTTTCACGAGCGTTGCGCCGCCCGCACCCCCTCCGCGATCGCGCGCGCGACGAGATCGGCGGCGAGCACCTCGACCGTGTCGTAGGGGGCCTCCACCGCCCCGCTTGCGAGACAGAAGAGCGTGTCCCCGTCATACATCGTGTGCGCAGGACGGATCGCGCGAGCGATGCCGTCGTGGGCGACGGTCGCGACGCGGTTGGCCTGGGCCTTACTCAGCTGCGCGTCGGTGATGATCGCGCCGATCGTCGTGTTCGCGCCTGCGATGAGGCCAGAGGAGCCATCCCAGGCGCCCAGCTCGGCGACCCACTGATGCCGCTCGTCGTCCCAGATGCCGCCGACGCTGTTGACGACCATCACGGCAGCGACCGTCGCCTCACCAGCCCTCGCAGCAGCGATGCCTATGCCGCCGCGGCGCAGCTGCGATCTGTCGCCTGCCTTTGCCACCGTCGCCCCGGTGCCGCCGCCGACGGAGCCGACCTCTGGCGTTGCGCTCGCGGCGACGCAGGCGGCGTAACCTGCGTCGCGATCGGGGCGCGCCCTTGGATCGCCGAACGGCAGGTCGAAGATCACAGCGCCGGCGACGATCGGCACGATCACGCCTCCTAGCTGGTAGCCGATCTCTCGCTCCTCGAGGTAGCGCATCACCCCGGCTACAGCCTCGAGGCCAAAGGCGCTGCCGCCGGTGAGCAGCACCGCGTGCGCGCGCTCGATCAGCGCGCCTGGCCTCAGCGAGTCTGTGCAGAGCGTCGCGGAGGCGGCGCCGCGGACGTCGACGCCGCTGACCGCGCCGTCGGGGGCGAGCACGACTGTGCAGCCCGTGCATCCCTCCAGATCGGTCCAGTGGCCGACGAGGAAGCCCTGCGGCAGCGCTGCTGACTCAGATTGCGTCGAACGCCTCGCTCTGCATGTTCGAGCGCAGCCGTAGGACCGCCTTCGTGTGCAGCTGGGAGACGCGCGACTCGGTCACGCCAAGGACCTCGCCGATCTCGCGCAGGGTGAGGTTCTCGTAGTAGTAGAGGGCGATCACGAGCTTCTCGCGCTCTGGCAGGCGCGCGATCGAGTCGGCGATGCGATCCTTCAAGTCGCCGACGTCAAGCGCCTTCGCGGGGTCAGGGGCACCTGGATCCTCGATCGTGTCCATCAGTGAAACCTGGTCGCCGCTGGAGTCAGAGACGCTCCAAAGCTCGTCGAGCGCGACGATCGAGGAGTTGGAGATCGCGATCAGCGATTCCTGGAGCTCCTCCACCTCGATTTTCAGCTCCTCCGCGATCTCGGCATCGGTTGGGGCTCTGTGCAGGCGGTGCTCGAGCTTCGCGTGGGCGCGCTCGATCTCGCGCGTCCTCGCCCTCACGCTGCGGGGCACCCAGTCCATCGAGCGCAGCTCATCGATGATCGCGCCCTTGATGCGAGCGATCGCGTAGGTCTCGAACTTGATCTTGCGCTCAGGGTCGAAGCGCTCGATCGCAGCGACGAGCCCTACGAGGCCATAGGAGATCAGGTCCGCCTCCTCGACGTGCGGCGGCAGCCCCGCGGCGGTGCGACCAGCGACGTACTTCACGAGCGGCGAGTAGGCGACGACGAGGCGCTCTCGCGCCCTCGCATCTCCGTCAGCCTTGTAACGGCGCCACAGTTCCCGCAGCTCGATCGCTTTCACACTGTTCTCCAGGGCGCTCACCCCCGATCAGGCGCGTGGATGACTGCGCGCGTACGCGCTCTTGAGTCTTGCCGACTCAACCCGAGTATATACCTGTGTCGTCGAAATGCTCGCGTGACCGAGCAGCTCCTGGATCGAGCGCAGGTCCGCACCGCCATCGAGCAGGTGCGTCGCGAAGCTGTGGCGCAGCGCATGCGGATGCACATGCCCTGGGAGCCTGCAGCGCAGCGCCCAGGCGCGCAGACGGCGGCGCACGTCGCCGTCGCCGAGGCGCCTGCCAGAGCAGCTGAGAAACAGTGGTCGCTCAGGGTCTTGCAGCGCCCCATACGGCACGCCCGCCGCTTCCAACAGCTCCTTGCGGCCTTTTCCAACGTACTCCTTCAGCGCCTTGGTCGCATGCTCGCCAACCGGCAGGAAGCGCGTGCGCGAGCCCTTGCCCTCGACGCGCAGTTGCTCGCCGTCGTAGTCGACGTCGCCAAGGTCGAGCTGGACGATCTCCGCCGCGCGCAGGCCACAGGCGTAGGCGAGCTCGAACATCGCCCTGTCGCGCTTCTCCAGAGCGGTGCCAGCAGGAATCCCGTCGAGCAGGCGCGTGAGCTCGCTGCTCTTCAGCACGTCTGGCAGCGTGCTCGGCCGCTTCGGCCCAGAGACGATGTCCGCTGGGCTCTGGGCGATGAGGCGGTGCTCGCGCAGGCTGCGAAACAGCGAGCGCAAGGCCGCGAGCTTGCGCGCAACCGTACGCGGCTTGTCGCCAGACTCGGAGAGCTGGGCGATATAGCGCCGTACCGTACGCGGCTGCACCTCCGCCGGGTCGATCTGCAGCGGTCCACACCAGCCGGCGAAGCCAAGCACGTCGGTCCTGTAGGCACGGCGCGTCGCGGCGGCGCTACCGACACGCCGCAGGTCCGCTTCGAAGAGCTCAAGCGCCTGCTGCCAGGCCTGTGACAGCTGAACGGCATCGCAGCCTGGCGAGATCTCGGCAACAGGCCGCATCGACTCCACTGTAGCTTGCCCTGCGCTCATTGCAGCGATAATTCGCCGCGCATCCCGCGTGGCCCTGCCGAGGCTGGCGAGATCGCGCTCACCTATCCGGCGAGCGCGCCCTGCTTGCTGGCGTCGCAATTAGCTGTTAACAGCGTCTCGAGGGCGGCGCTCAGCTGCGCCCAGTCCCGCGCCGCAAGCAGGCCCTCCTCTTCGCAGAGCTCCTCGTTCCACGGGTGCAGGATCGCGGCGACGGCGATGCCAAGCTCGGCGGCGTGGGAGAGATCGGACGGGCTGTCGTCGATCAGCAGCTCGACCCGCTCCTCGGAGCAGCGCAGGACCTTCTCAGGGCAGCAGTGCAGGCGCTCGAACGGCAAGCCGATCGCCTGCAGCCAGCGTTCTGTCGCGGGGCGCATGCGCTCCTCGCGTGAGCTGACGACGTAGACGACGTGGCCTTCGCGGTGCCAGCGGCAGACCGTCTCGACCGCGCCTGGGTAGGGGTGGCCCGCAAGGATCCGCGCATCGCTGTGGGACTCCTCGATGCAGAGCTGCAGCTGATCCTCACGCAGGCGCGTGATCCCCCAGCTCACCTGCTCCTCATAGGGAAGCTCGATCCCGAAGCGCTGCCGCGAGACCTCTGAGAGCACGTCCCAGTGGTGGTGCAACGTCGAATCGATGTCTATCGCGATCCTCATCTCAAGCGGCCAGGTACATTATTGATCGATGTCAAGAGCCACAAGCTTCTCAGGGTCTGAGAGGGAGACCACTGCGCACCCCGCCCCAGCTGTCGCCGCGCGCGATGCGGCGACGCGCACGCCGGACTCCGACCGGCTTGCGGCAGGCGCAGGCCCTGGCGCAGCGCAGCTCGCCGACTGGCGTGCAGTTGACTGGCAGGCCCACCAGCGCTGGGTCCAGCTCAGCAACGGGCCCGTGAGCGTGATCGAGCTTGGCAGTGGCCCGCCGATCGTCTTCGTCCATGGCCTTGCCGGCAGCTGGCCCAACTGGCTCGAGCAGATGCCTGTGCTCTGCGCCGAGCACCGCGTCATCGCGCTCGACCTGCCTGGCTTCGGCGCCTCTCCGATGCCTTCACAGCCGATCTCGATCGAGCTGTATGCACGCACAGTGCTCGAGCTGATGGATGCTCTAGAGATCGACGCCACAGCGCTCGTTGGCAACTCGATGGGAGGCGAGATCTCCTGCGAGCTCACGCTGATGGCGCCTGAGCGCGTCGAGCGACTCGTGCTCGTCTCCCCTGCGGGCATCTCGACCGCAGGAGTGAAGGGGCGCCTGCCGCTGCTGAGGCTGATACATCCGGTCGCGAACCTCGTGTCTGGCCTCGTCAGCCGCCAGGCCGACCGCATCGCGAGCAGGCCCCGCCTGCGGGCCGCGACGATGAAGGCGGTAGCCGCACAGCCGCTGCGGATCGCGCCAGAGTTTGCCGCTGAGCAGCTGAGGGGCGCAGGCAAGCCCGGGTTCATGCCTGCCCTGGAAGCAATCGTCGAGCATTCGGGCGGCCTCTACGAGCGGCTGCCCCAGATCCACTGCCCGACCCTTGTCCTCTGGGGCGATGAAGACCCGCTGATCCCGGTGCGCGACGCGGATCTGTTCGCGTCACAGATCGAGGGCTCGCGCAAGGTCGTCTGGCGCGAAACCGGCCACGTCTCGATGTTCGAGCGCGGCGCCGACTTCAACGCACTGCTCTCAGAGTTCCTCGACGAGGGCTGAGCGCGGAGACGTAGCTCGAAGCACGAGAGACGTACCTCGGGCGCAGACGCCTGAGCACAGACGCAGGAGCACGAACACAGGAGGACGTCTCAGCGTGTGACGGCGCCCGTCGCGGCGGAGCCGACGAGCTTCGCGTACTTCGCGATCGCGACCTCGATCTCGCCGTCGCGGTGCTGCGGTGGGACGTAGGAGGCAAGGCGCTGCTCGATCTGCTCAGGCGTGAGCGCGACGTCGATCTTGCGGCCGTCGACGTCGATCGTGAGCTCGTCGCCATCCCGCAGCGCGCCGATCGGGCCGCCACGCGCCGCCTCAGGCGCGATGTGGGCAGCCATGAAGCCATGAGTCGCGCCTGAGAAGCGCCCGTCCGTGATCAGGGCGATGCTGTCTCCGAGCCCCTCGCCGACGAGCGCCGCGGTGACGGACAGCATCTCGCGCATGCCAGGCCCACCTGCGGGGCCCTCGCCGCGGATCACGACGACGTCGCCCTCCTTGATCTCGCGCTTGAGGACAGCGTCCATCGCGGACTCCTCGCCGTCGAAGACGCGCGTGGGACCGGTGTGCAGACGCCGCTCGTGGCCGGCGAGCTTGACGACGCAGCCGTCAGGCGCGACGTTGCCGTGCAGGATCGCGAAGCCGCCCGTCGACTTCAGCGGGTCGGCGAGGCTGCGTACGACGCGCTGGCCCTCTTTCTCGTCCGCCTCGCTGGCGTGTTCGCCGATCGTGCGACCCGTGACCGTGATCGCGTCGGCGTTGAGGCTGCCCGCTTCGAGCATGCGCTTCAGCACGAGCGGCACGCCCCCCGCCTCGTAGAGATCCGTCGCGACATATTGGCCGCCTGGCTGCAGGTCGCAGAGCAGCGGCGTGCGCTGAGAGATCGCGTCGAACTCGTCGATCGAGAGCTCGATGCCCATTTCGTTTGCGACCGCGAGCAGGTGCAGCACGCCGTTGGTCGAGCCGCCGCTCATCGCGACCGCGGCGACCGCGTTCTCCAGCGAGGCGCGCGTGATGACTTCGCTTGGTCGCCGGCCGGCGCGCAGCGTCTCCATCACCAATTCGCCGGCCTGCACCGCGACCTCGAGCTTGCGGCCATCCTCGGCCGGCACCATCGCCGAGCCCGCGGGCGAGATGCCAAGCACCTCGAAGGCCATCGCCATCGTGTTTGCGGTGAACTGCCCGCCGCAAGCACCCGCACCCGGCGAGGCGACCTCCTCGAGCTCGTGCAGCTGCTCCTCGGTGATCTTGCCCGCAGCGTGCGCGCCAACGGCCTCGAAGACCTGCTGGATCGTGACCTCCTCGCCGTTGTAGTGGCCAGGCCTGATCGAGCCGCCGTAGAGCATCAGCCCAGGGATGTCCAGGCGCGCGAGCGCCATCACGGTGCCAGGGATCGTCTTGTCGCAGCCAGAGATCGTCACGAGCGCGTCGAAGGCGTGCGCGGAGGCGACGAGCTCGATCGAGTCGGCGACTATCTCTCTTGAGACGAGCGATGCGCGCATGCCCGCGGTGCCCATCGTGATGCCGTCGGAGATCGCGATCGTATTCAGCTCCATCGGCGTGCCGCCGGCGGCCCTGATGCCCTCCTTCACCTTCGCTGCGAGCACCCTGTTGTTGAAGTTGCAGGGCATCGTCTCGATCCATGAGTGTGCAACCCCGACGATCGGCTTTGCGAGATCCTCGGCGGAGTAGCCGATCCCATGCAGGTATGCCCGCGCGGCTGCGCGCTCGGGACCCTCCGTGAGTGCGCGGCTGCGGTGCTTGACGTCGAATGCGCTCATGTGGCGCGAACACTACAACGCGCCGGAGCCGCTTTACGCGAACGCTGCATTCGAGCGCAGCTTCCGAACGACTCGGTTTGGGCAGCCAGATCCCGAATCGCTAGGAATGCGGCTGTTAGGACTGCGGCTGTTAGGACTGCGGCTGCTCTGACTGCGCTGGATCCTGAGACGCCTGCGCCTCGGCGCGGCGGCCATGTCTGCTCAGGCGCTCGCGCTCCCAGCGCGCGAGGCTGCGCAGGTCGCGCCGTAGCATCGCAGGGTCGACCTGACGGCCGGGCAGGTGCATGTTCGCCTCGGAGATCAGCCTGCGCTCGTCCGCGCGCAGCGCCATCCACTTCGCGAGCACGTCGTCGGAGGCGGGCAGCCGTTCGCTGCCATACGGCTTGCTTCTGTCGGGAAACGCGACGCAGTACTCGTTCAGCAGCGCCCCCGTCTGCGGCAGATAGGCGACGATCGGCCGATGCGGGTAGATCAGGTAGGCGTAGTCCGCCTCCGCGGCGGACTCCTGCGGCGTGCGCATCCCACTGCGCGGATCAGGGCGACCTGTCAGCGCCCCCCAGACGCGCAGAAAGCCAAGATCCCTGTACATCTCCCATTCCTCGTCGTTGAGGCATGAGCAGAGCAGCTCGCGCGCCCTCTGCTCGGCTCGCAGCTCCCTCCCCGGGTCATAGCCGCTGCGCTCGATCCCTACCCGGTTTCTGTGCGCGCGCCTGGCGACGAGCATGCGCCACATCTTCGGCAGGGCGAGCTCCACGACCAGGACGATGAGGACGAGCGAGGCCGAGCCGAGCGCAAGCACTGGCGTTAGAGCTCCTGCGCCGTGAGCGCGCCACCCAGCTCCTGCTGCGTCGGCGCGCCGCCCGCCGCGCGTGGAAAGAAGATCACCCGCTCGGCGCCACGCGGGATCTCGGCGAAGCTGCGGACCATCTCGGCCTCGCGGCGACCGGCGCCATCAGCGGTCGGAACGGCTGCCCACATGCCAGCGTCGAGTTCGCGCCTGAACGCCTCGATCAACTCGCGCTCCTGCTCAGGCACCTCGACATCGCCCTCGGCGACGAGGATCTCGCCATGCCCGGGCTTCATGCGCAGCAACCTCATCGTGAATCGATTATGGCAAACCGCCGGGTGGCTCCGGCGAGCCCTGCTCCGCGCCGGTCACGCGCCTTGCGCGCAAGCCAAGGACATCGACGGGTCCAGCCCCCGCGCCGATGTCCTCGAGCCCGTCCCGTACCGCCTCGCCCGCGATCGCGCGCGCGATCCGCGCCGCGGCGAGCACGTCGTTGCCGAGCGCGAGCGCGGCGGCGAGCGCAGAGGAGTGGGTGCAGCCTGAGCCATGCGCGGCAACTCCCGGATAACGCACGCCTGGAATCTCGATCGACGGCTGCTCCCCCGCCCCGGCGCGCACGAGCAAGTCGATCGTCTGTGCGCCATCGGAGTCCTCGCGATGCCCACCAGTGAGTACAACGGCGCCCGGGCCGAGCGCGAGCACAGCGCGGGCGAGCGCCTCCACGTCGGACTCGCCATCCGGCTCACCTCCACGACCCGGCTCATCGCCACCGCCCGGCTCATGGCCACCGCCCGGCTCATCGCCACCGCCCGGCTCATCGCCACCGCCCAGCTCATCGCCACCGCCCGGCTCGCTGTCAGCTCTGTCGCACCCAGCGAGCTCCTCGGCCTCGGGCAGGTTCGGAGTCAGGACGCTCGCGCGCGGCAGGATCTCAGCGATCAGCGCCTCCAATGCGTCTTCGTCCAGCAACCGCGAGCCAGACTCGGAGATCATCACGGGGTCGACGACGATTGGCGTTCCCGCTGGCAGCAGATCGAGCGCCTCAGCAACCACAAGCGTCAGCTCGCGCGTGCCGAGCATGCCGACCTTCACCGCGTCGACGCCGATGTCCTGCACGACGGCACGCACCTGGGCGAGCACGATCGCTGGCGGCACGGCGTGCACGGCCTCGACGCCGACGGTGTTCTGGACGGTAATCGCCGTGATCGCCGTCATACCATGCACGCCGCAGCGGGCGAATGCCTTCAGGTCGGCTTGGATGCCGGCGCCGCCGCCCGAGTCGGAGCCCGCGATCGACAGCGCTCGCGGCGTACGCGCTATCGCTCGCGGAGTGCGCGCCATCGGTTCCGCCCTACCCCGCTTGCTCGTCCTTGCTCACGACCTCGCGGAAGTCTGGCCTCACCTTCCCCTGCCCATGGCGTGAAGGGATGAAGATCGTGTAGCTGCCGATCGCGGTGACGAGCATCCTGCCGTCCTCGTGGGAGACCTCGCTGCGCATCACCGCGGAGGTGCGGTTGCGCCGGTCGAGCGCCGTCCTGCAGACGATCTCGCCCTCGGTCGCAGTCTGGATGTAGTTGATCGCGATGTTGATCGTCGCGATCCGCTCCTGCTCGCTCGTCTGCGCCCACAGGGTCGAGCCCATGCAGTAGTCCACGAGCGCGTAGGCGACGACGCCCGAGAGTAGGCCGCCTGCGTTGATCAGCTCAGGTCGAATCGTCAGCCAGACTGTTTGCGGGTCCTCCCAGCGCATGCCGAAGAAGCGGCTGACGCCGTCGATCCCAAGCGCGCCGCGGTGATGATGGTCGTTCATGGCGCGAGAGGCTACGGCAGCGCGCCCCTGCATGCTCAGATCGCCTTGCCTGGGTTGAGGATCCCCTCCGGGTCGAACGCGCGCTTCACGGCGGCGTGCACGCGGCGTCCTGAGCCGAGCTCGAGCCCCAACGCGCCGCGCTTCAGCAGGCCGACGCCGTGCTCGCCTGTCACGGTGCCCCCGAGGCTCACAGCAAGTTGCAGGATCGCCGCGAAGGCCAAGCGCGCCTGGGCGACCGCATCCTTGTCCTTCAGGTCGTAGACGATCGTCGGGTGCATGTTGCCGTCGCCCGCGTGCCCGAAGGTACCGATCAGGACACCATGCTCGGCGGCGATCGATTCGATCCCGACCAGTAGCGCCGGGATCCGCGGCACGGGCACGGCGACGTCGTCGAGCAGCGTCGCGCCGAGACGCTCCAGCGACGGGAACGCGAGCCTGCGCGCGGCCAGCAGTATGCGGCCCTCGGCGGGATCCTCGGAGACGACGACAAGACTCGCGCCGCACTCCTCGCAGACCTTCGCCATCGCCGCGATCGCGGCGGCGCGCGCGGGCTCGGGCTGCTCGTCGGAGCTCGCGAACAGCAGCGCCGCCGCGTCGAGGTCGAGCTCGATCGGCTCATGCGCCGCGACCGCTCGCAGCGTCGCGCGGTCCATCAGCTCGAGCAGAGCCGGGCGCAGGCCGCGCGCGATCCGGGTGACTGCCTCGCCGGCCGCCGCGAGCGTCGGGAAGCTCGCGGCGAGCGTGCTCGCCGGCGGCGGCGCCTGAATCAGGCGCACTGTCGCCTCGGTGACGATGCCAAGCGTGCCCTCTGAGCCACAGAAGAGGCTGACGAGGTCGTAGCCGGCCACCCCCTTGCGCGTCAGATGCCCGGTGCGAATCGCCTCGCCGTCGGCGAGCACGACCTCCAGCGCGAGCAGCGCGTCGCGCGTCACCCCGTACTTCACGCAGCAGAGACCGCCGGCGTTCGTTGCGATGTTGCCGCCGAGCGTCGAGACCTCGAAGCTCGCCGGGTCGGGGGCATAGGCGAGCCCATGCTCCGCCGCGGCGCTGCGCAGTTGCGCGTTCACGAGGCCTGGCTGGAAGGTCGCGGTCATCATTTCCTCGTCGAGCTCGAGCAGGCGGTCCATGCGCTCGAGGCTGAGCAGCAGGCAGCCGTCGATCGCGTTCGCGCCGCCACTCAGCCCTGAGCCTGCGCCGCGTGGGACGACGGGCAGCCGGTGCCGCGTGGCGAAGGCGAGCACCGCCTGAACTTCGGAGGTCGTGCGCGGCCGCGCGAGCGCGAGGGGCATGCCAGCCGGCAGCAGGCCAGGGGCAGCTGCGTCGCGCCTGTAGCCCTCGATCACGTCAGGGTCGAGGATCAGATCGCGGACTGTCGCATGCAACTCGGCGAGCGGTGGCTGCCTCGGTCCTTGCGTCGAGGGCGAGTGTGCGCTGGGATCTGAGGGCGAGCTCAAGACATGCGCTCTAGCAGATGGATCGCGCAGGCGCCTGCCCGCAAAGCGACGAGGGCGGTAGGCCGAAGCCCACCGCCCTCGTCGGGCACAGCTGTGAGACCGATTTACAACGTGAACTTCACGGCGACGCTCTTGGTCTGCTTCTTGCGATCCTTGCCTGCGGTTGGGGTGTATATGAGCCGCAAGCGGGTATTGAGCTTCCCTGCCTTGCGCTGATGCAGGGTGACCGTGATTGCTTCACGGCCCTTGACGCTGGTGGTCTTGCTCGTCAAGCCCTTGCCAGACAACTCAACCCTGCCCGTGGCGGGCACATAGACCTTCGCCTTGACCTTGCGGCCCTTCACGTGCGCCGACAGCGAGAGCGCATTCGAGCACCCTTCGACTTCGATCGGAGTGTTCTGTTCGATCACGGCGCCGTTGTGGCCCTTGAACACGGTCGGCATCGAAAGCGGCGTCTCGCAGAGATTCGCGTTCGCGGCAAGCGCCGAGTCCGGCCCCTCAGGGAGCTTCAATTCGAAGCTCGTGATCGGCACATCAGG
>DASXDO010000020.1:0-56057 GCA_036490555.1 Solirubrobacteraceae bacterium
CGCCGGAGAGCTGCGGATCCCGTTCACGAGCGGCATCCTCGTGGGGATCGGGGAGAGCGAGGAGGAGCGCGTCGCCTCGTTGGAAGCGCTGGCGGACGTCCACGCCGAGCACGGGCACCTCCAGGAGGTGATCCTGCAGAACTTCGTTCCGCACCAGCGCTACTACGGGCAGGAGCCGGCGGAGATCGCTGACGCCGCGGCGCGCGAATACTGGCGCACGGGGATCGCGGATGGGCGTCCGCAGCTGCCGCTGCCAGAGTGGGCCCAGGAAGGCGCAGGCGCGGTCGGGATCGAGGACATGAAGCGTCTGATCGCTGAGTGCAGGCGGCTGATGCCAGACGTCGGGATCCAGGTGCCGCCGAACCTCGCCGACTGGTGGCCAGAGCTCGTCGCCGCGGGCGCGAGCGACCTTGGCGGGCTCTCCGCGAACGGCGATCACATCTCGCCGGAGCACCCGTTCCCCTCGCCGCACCAGGTCAGAAAGCGTCTGCAGGCAGAAGGCGTCGCGCTGACTGAGCGGCTCTGCGTCTACCCGCAATACATCGACCCCGAGTGGGTCGCGCAGGGCGTGATGGACGCGATCAAGCTGAAGTACTGGAGCTTCATCCCAAGGCGTGGCTCCGGCCGCCAGGAGCCGCCGCGGCCGATCAGGCCAGACCTCGTCGCGGGCGCGATCGCGCGCGGCGTCGACGGGCAGCTGCTCGACGCCGACGAGCTGACGGCGCTGTTCGCCGAGACGCGGCCCGCGGCGATCGCGGAGCTGCGCGAGGCGGCCGACGCGCTGCGCGCCGAGCTGACAGGCGAGACGGTGACCTTCGTCGTCAACCGCAACGTCAACATCTCGAACGTCTGCACCGTCGGCTGTGCCTTCTGCGGCTTCGGCCAGGGCAGGCGCTCGCCTGACGCCTACGAGCACGATGCGCAGGAGTTCCAGCGGCGCGTGCTGGAGGCGCTCGACTATGGCGCGAGCGAGATTTGCATCCAGTCGGGGATCCACCCCGACTGGGACCTCGAGGGCTATCTCAGCTGGCTGCGCCTCGCAAAGCGCACGGCAAGGGAGGCTGGCAGCGAGATCCATCTGCACGCCTACAGCCCGATGGAGATCGCCCACATGTGCGACATCTCGGGCCTGCCGCCTGCGGAGGTCTTCGCGCGGCTGAAGGACGCGGGTCTCGGCTCGACCCCAGGCACGGCCGCGGAGGTCCTCGACGACGGCGTGCGCCAGCGGATCAGCCCGAACAAGCTGCCTGTCGCGCGCTGGGTGGAAATCATCGAGGCCTCGCATGAGGCAGGCCTGCGCTCGACCGCGACGGTGATGTTCGGCCACATCGAGGAGCCTTGGGAGCTCGCCGAGCACATGCGCGTCGTGCGCGCCCTGCAGGAGCGCACTGGCGGCATCACCGAGTTCGTGCCGCTCTCGTTCATCCCCTACCAGACGCTGCTTGGGCGCACCCACGGGATCGAGGAGATCTCGATGGAGGAGAACCTGAAGCACACCGCCGTCTTCAGGCTCGCGCTTGGCAGGAGCGTGAGGAGCCTGCAGGCCTCCTGGGTGAAGATGGGCCTCTCAGCCGCGACGGAGTCGCTGAGCTGGGGTGTGAACGACCTTGGCGGCACGCTGATGGAGGAGTCGATCAGCAGGCTCGCGGGCAGCCAGCACGGTACGAAGCTCGACCCCGAGCAACTGATCGCCGCGGCGCACGCCGCGGGGCGTCCAGCTGCGGAGCGCAGCACGCTGTATGAGATCAGGGAGCGCTATCCGCTGACGCTTGCAAGCCCTGTCGGCTGAAGTAGCGGTCGATCATCTCGACGAGCACGCCCTCGTAGGCGATACCGATCAGGAGCGTCGCTCTGACCGCCTCCTTGTGCCGTGTCTCCGGCAGTTCGTCAACCGCTGCAAGGTAGCCTTCGAGCTCCTCCAGCTTGCGCTGGCGCCACTCGGCCTGTTGCGCGAAGATGACGCGCGGATCGGCCCCGGCAAAGATCTTCAGGGTGCCTTCGTCGCGTAGCTGCGACTCGGCGATCTCCGGCGAGCGCGCCCATGCCTGCAGCGCCTCGCCGCCGCGCTCGGTGAGCGAGTAGAGCTTGCGGCGTCTGCCATTCGCTTCCTGGCGCATCGTCAGGTAGCCGCCCTTGACCAGGCGCGTGGGCTCCGCGTAGAAGGTCGTGTGCGGCACTGGCCAGAAGTTGGCGACCGAGCGCTCGAGCGCGCCCTTGAGATCGTATGGGGTCGCCTCGCCAAGGTGGTCGAGCAGCGCGAGCACCGCATAGGAGGTGCCCGTGAGGCGGATCTCGTCAGTGTTCATCGTTCGTCATGTATAGTACATCCCGCACTATTCTTTGACCGAGGAGAATATCGTGAACGACCGGGCAGACCATGATGTCGTGATCATCGGCGCGAGTCTCGCAGGATGTACCGCGGCGATCTTGCTGGGCAGAGCAGGGCTGCGCGTCGCGCTCGTGGAGAAGAGTCCCGATCCAGCCTCCTACAAGCGCATCTGCACGCACTTCATCCAGTCCTCCGCGGTCGTGACGCTGAAGCGGCTTGGCATCCTCGAGGATCTCGAAGAGATGGGTGCGCTGCGCCCGCGCAGCCGGCTCTGGACGCGTTGGGGCTGGATCGAGCCGCCCCAGGACTCGACGGTGCCGGCGAGCGTCAACATCCGCCGCGAGCGGCTCGACCCGTTCATGCGTTCCCTTGCGGGAGAGACTGAGGGCGTCGAGCTGATGCTTGGTCTGGTTGCGCAGGAGCTCGAGCGCGGCGAGGATGGTGCGATCTGCGGCGTGATCGTGCGCGGCCGTGACGGCGAGCGCACGCTGCTGCGGGCGCCGCTGACGATTGGAGCCGACGGGCGCGACTCGAAGCTCGCCGAGCTGGCGAAGGTGCGCGAGCGCAGGCTCCCGCAGGGCCGCTTCGCCTATGGCGCCTACTACGAAGGGCCTGCGCCAGAGGGATCTCCGGACGGATCACTGTGGATACTCGATCCGCAGATGGTCGCGGCGTTCCCGACCGACGGAGGGCTGACGTTCTACGCCTGTATGCCGACGCAGGAGCGGCTGCCTGAGTTTCGCAAGGACCCGCTGAAGGCGTTGGAGGCGATCGTCGCCAACGTGCCAGACGCGCCGCCGATCCTCGCCTCCCAACAGGTCAGCCCGGTGCAGGGCAAGCTTGACATGACCAACGTGCTGCACGTCCCGATCGCGCCTGGGTTCGCGCTCGTCGGCGATGCCGCCGCTGCGCTCGACCCTCTCTGGGGCATCGGCTGCGGCTTCGCGCTCCAGACCTCGGAATGGCTGGCCGATGCGGTGACGCCGGCGTTGGCAGAGCGTCGCAAGCCGCTCGAGGAGGGCCTCGAGGCCTACCGCAAGCGCTACGCAAAGGGGCTGAAAGGTCACATCAGTCTGATCGTCGACTACGCGACAGGGCGGCGCATGAACTTCGCGGAGCGGATGATGTTCTCGGCGGCGACGCGCGACAGTCGTCTCGCGGTGAAGTTCGAGGCGTTCGGCACGCGCAACATCGCGCCTGGCCCGTTCATCGGCAGCGTGCTGCCGCGCGCCGCGGTGGTGAATGCGCGTCATGCACTGCGTCCGCGTGCGTCGGCTGTGCCTGCCAGGCTCGGCGGTCAGGCGGCGGGTTCCGGTGCCCCTGCCGATCCAGCGAGGGTGGCATCGTGAGCGTGCGGCGCAGCAGGCTCGACGTCGGCGGCATCTCGTCGCGGCTGATCGAAGCGGCTCCGCAGAACGGCTCGGGGGCTCCGCAGGATGGCTCGGGGGCTCCGCAGGACGGCTCGGAGGACGCGGCCCCCGCCGTGACCTCCGACACAGGGCGCGCGCGGGAGACGATGGTCTTCCTGCACGGCAATCCAGGCTCCGCCGACGACTGGGAGCGGTTCGTCGGCGCGGTCGGACCCCGCATGCGGGCGCTCGCCTTCGACCTGCCCGACTTCGGCGAAACGAACGCTCCGGCGGGCTTCGAGCACAGCGTGCCCTCCTACATGGGCTTCTTCGACAGCGCGCTGAAAACGCTTGGCGTCGAGCGAGTGCACCTCGTGCTGCACGACTTCGGCGGGCCGATCGGCCTCGCCTGGGCGGCGGCGCACCTCGATCGGGTCGCGAGCATCACGCTGATCGACATCGGCATCCTGCCTGGATACCGCTGGCACCGGATGGCGCGCATCTGGCGCCGACCAGTGCTCGGCGAGCTGATGCAGGCGATCACCTTCAGGAGCGGCTTCCGCCGCTCGCTCTCAGCCGCAGAGCCGCGCGGTCTACCACGCGAGTTCCTCGACAGGATGTACGACCAGTACGACAGGCGCACGCGCCGCGCCGTGCTCGAGCTCTACCGCGCGACCGACGATCCGAGTGCGGGTGCGGCTGAGTTCGCTGCCTGGCTCGCCACGCATGACATACCTGCGCTCGTGATCTGGGGCGAGCACGACGCGTACCTGCCCTCCTCGTACGCGGCCCGCCAGCGTGACGCCTTCCCATCCGCCGAGGTCAACGTGCTGCCCGCCTCCGGGCATTGGCCGTTCGCGGACTCCCCGGAGATCGTGGAACGGCTGCTGCTCGAGCACGTGGAGCGTGTCGCTAGCGGAACAGGTCCTCCTGCGCCGGCCTGATCAGCGCCGCGGCGCCAGGGCCATCCTCGGCGCTCAGTAGACGCTCCAGGCCGTCGAAGATCACGACGGGCTCGCGCGAGTCCTTGCTGCGCGCGAGGTCTGAGGCTGCCGCGATCGCATCGGCGACCGCGAGCAGCGTCGCCGAAAGCTCGCGTCCGAAAGCGTCCCTGCGCCCGCGCCAGTCATCGAGCGGGGCGATGCCGGCGCAGCCGATCGCGGTGTCGCACTGGCCGTGACGCCAGGCACGTCCGAAGCTGTCTGTGATCAGTACGCCGACAGTCGCGCCTGTCAGCTCTCGCAGCCGTGCCCGGATCCCTCGCGCCGAGGCGTCAGGATCCGCGGGCAGCACGATCAGCGTTTCAGGGTCCTCGGCGTTGGAGGCATCGACGCCGGCGTTAGCGCAGACGAGGCCGTGCCGGGTCCTGCAGATCAACACGCCGCGCTGGGCGCGCACGATCTCCGTTGACTGGTCGAGCACGACCTGGATCGCGCGCGGGTCCTTGCGCTCGGCACCAGCCTGCTCCGCCTCGGCGGCGAACTGCAGCGCGCGCTCGCCTGGGGTTACCTCTGCGAGCTTCACGAGCGCACCCTCCGCCTTCGAGACCGCCTTCTGCGCGATCACGACGATCTGGCGATCGGCAAGCGGCTGCTCTGGCTGCTCGCGCTCGATCGCCGCCACGATCAGCGTTGCAAGGTCGTCGCCGGGCAGGACCTCGGGGAGGCCGCTCAGGCTGCGGAATGCGATGCCCGCCATGCCCGCTCCCCGCCGATCCCAAGGACGTTGCGCGTGCGCGGCGCGTGCACGCGCTCGCCGGAAAGGCGGCTGCGCAGCGCCGCGAGGTCCGCGCCGGTGTCGATGTCGAGCAGCAGTGAGGAGGGACGCGCAATCCTGCAGGGCAGGCCTGCGGCCTGTGTGAGCTCGCGATGGCGCTCACAGCTGCCTGGACCGAAGCTCGGCGCGATCGCGCCTGGCGGGGTGAGCAGCAGCCCGTTCGTGCCTGTGCCATGGCGGTCTGGCACGACCACCACCTCGTCTGCGCAGGAGCTCTCCAGCAGCGTCTCGATCTCGCTTGGGTCGAGCGCGGGGCAGTCGCCTGGCACGCAGAGCACGCGCTCGATGCCAAGCGCGACGGCGCGCTCGATGCCAAGGCCGACCGCGGCGCTCTGGCCCGCCTCGGCGGTGTCAGGCACGACAAGCACGCCGAGGCCGCTCGCGGTCTCGGCTGCCCATGGCTCGTTGGTCACGACGAGCGTGAGCTCGAGGCCGCCTGTGCTGGCGAGCACGGACAGCACGTCGCCGACCATCGCCTTCGCGAGATCGAGCCGCAGCGGGTCGGCGACGGTTGCGCCGAGTCGCTGCTTGGCAAGCGTGAAGCGCTTCACTGGCAGGATCGCCGCGGTGCGCATGCGGCTTAGCCTACCTGCAGCGATTCGGCGAAAGCGAGCGTGCGCTCGGCCACCGCGGCGCGGGCGTCTGCGCTGTTCATCAGCGTCTCGATCCGCAGCGTCGGCAGCGCACTCTCCAGCTCTTCGTCGGCGACGATCCCATCGAGCATGCCTGGGGCGACCGACTCGTAGAAGGCGGCCACACCGGCAGCGCTCAACGGCTGGTCGTAGGCGTCGAGGAAGGCCGCTGTCGGCCCCTTCACGATCTGCCCTGCGACGACGGGGCTGACGCACACCACGGGCGCCTGCGCCGCGCTGAGCGCCTCGCCAAGCGCGGTGAGGATCGGCCAGACCGAGATCACGGGGTTGCTGGGCCCGACGATCACGCAGCTGGCGCGGGCAAGCGCCTCCTGCACCTCTGGCGTCGTGGGCGCCGGCGCCTGCCCCTCAAAGCGGACCTCGTGCACGGGCCCCTCCCCCCTCCTCAAAATCATGAACTCCTGCAGACCGTCGCCGTCGACGAAGGTACGCAGCGGCGTGTCACACATCGGCAGCACCCGTGCCTTCACGCCAACCTGCGCGCAGAGCGATCGCAGCGCCTCGGTCGGACGTAGGCCCGCCTGCAGCATGCGCGCGCGCTCGATGCACCAGGCGAGATCGCGGTCGCCGAGGTTGAACCAGACGTCGTGTCCAAGCGCGCGCAGGGCGTCCATCACGACAAAGCTGTCCTCATGCAGGCCCCAGCCGCGCTCGTCGATCAGGTCGGCAAGCCAGAAGCTGACGAGGTCAGGGTCGGGGGAGACGCTTGCGCCGTAGATGTCGATGTCGTCGCCGGTGTTCGCGATCACAACGAGGCGCTCCGCCCCGACGACGTCGAGCATCCCGCGCGCGAGCTTCGCGCCGCCGGTCCCGCCGGCGAGCACGACGACGTCTCCGCCGGTCTGCTGTGCGCCGCCGGTCTGCTGTGCGCCGCCGGTCTGCTGTGCGTCGCCGGTCTGCTGTGCGCCGCCGGTCTGCTGTGCGCCGCTGGTCTGCTGTGCGCCGCCGGTCTGCTGCGCGCCGCCGGTCTGCTGTGCGCCGCCGGTCTGCTGTGCGCCGCCTGCCTCCTGCGCTTCGCCTGCCTCCTGCGGCGCGGGAGGCTCCGCGTCTAGGTCCAAAGCTCCGCGGGCAGGTCGGTCAGCGTGATCCCGCAGTGGGCCTTGTAGCGGGCGTTGATCGAGATCAGCAATGCCGTGATCGACTCGGTCACGCGCGCCATCTCCAGGCGGCCGCAGTCGACGCAGCGCAGGCCCTCGATCTGTTGCAGGATCATCGCCGCCTCGTGCTTGTCGGCGCGCTTGTCGCCGCAGATCAGGACGTCCTGCTGCAGCGGCCGTGTAAGGTCGGCGAGCGTCGCCGCGCTCACGGTGTGCAGCGCGGAGACGACGCGCACGCCGTCGGGCACGAGCTCGAGCGCCTGTTGCGCGGCGGAGCCCTGCCAGACGCCGATCATGCGCGTCGCCTTGCCGCTGACCGCGGCGGCGAGTGGTACCGTCGCGTCGATCAGTAGCTGGCCAGGCTGCAGTGCCTGTTTCAGGTTGAAGAGCGTCTCGGACTGGTTGCGGAAGGGCACGCTGAGGATCACCGCCGGTGCCTGGGTGACGGCCTCGGCATTCTCGAACGCGGAGAACTTGCCAGACGGCACGTCCTGGCGGGCACGCTCGGCGGTTTCGTTTGCGCGCTGGGCATCGCGCGAACCGATTGCGATTGGCACCCCTGCGCGTGCGAGCCTGATCGCGAGGCCGTAGCCAAGCGCGCCTGAGGCGCCGATCACACAGACAGGGGAGGGGGTGGAGGCGGAGTCGGACACAGCGGTGGAATCGGACACGGTGGGCGAGTATATGGCCCGTCTTCCAGCCTCGGCGTTTGTGCATGTCTCCTTTTGAAAACTCATAACCAGCTGGTTGTAGATTTTCAAATCGAGATATCCGCGCAAGTGACCCTGCGAGCGTCACTTCTCCTAAGGCGCAGTCCCTTGAGGGGCGGTCTCCTGAGGGGCGGTCTCCTGAGGCGCGGTCTCCTAAGGCGGGAGTCTCCTAAGGCGCAGTCCCCTGAGGCGCGGTCTCCTAATGCGCAGTCGGCTCGGCCGCGGCCGCAGGCGCCTGCACCGCGTCGCGGATGCCATGGAACGCCGCGAGCGCGGGGAACGCGAGCACGATCAGGCCGACCCCGCCGAGGCAGGCGAGCCCGCCGCTGATCACTGAGGTGCTCGCCGTCGTGGCGGAGGCGACGAGGCCGGACTCGATGTCGCCAAGCCTCGGTCCTGCACGCACGACCATGCTGTAGACGGCAGACATGCGCCCGCGCATCGCGTCTGGAGTGACGATCTGGTTGATCGTCGTACGGCAGACGGCGCTGACGCTGTCAGCGGCGCCGGCGAGCGCGAGCAACACGAGTGCGGGCGCGAGGCTACGCACGGCGCCCGCCGCGGCGATCGCGCCGCCCCAGACGAGCACTGCGACGATCGTGATCCGCCCGAGGCGCTGGGCGTGCTCGATCCAGCCGGTCGTGAGTGCCGCCACCGTCGCGCCGATCGCAACGGCGGCGTAGAGCGCGCCGGTGCCGCTCGCGCCTGCGTGGTAGACGGTGATCGAGAGCACTGCGAACAGCGCCCTTGGCATGCCGAAGGTCATCGCGACGAGGTCGATCGCGAAGCTGCCGAGCAGCGCGCTGTTGCCGCGCACGAAGCGCAGGCCCTCCGCGATCGAGCGCAGCACCGAGAGCTGTTCGCCTGACCGCGCGCCAGCGGTCTGCTTGACAGCGGCCAGTTCGCCATCTGCCTGCTCACCCACAGCCTGAGGAGTGTCAAGAGAGGGCTCGCCCACGGCTTGAGGGGTGCCAAGAGAGGGCTCGCCCACGGCCTGGGTGCCATCTGCCTGCTCGCCCACGGCCGGCTCGCCTGCCGCCTGCTCGCCCACAGCCTGCGCGCGCTGCGGCCGCTGGGGGCTCATCGCCAGCACCGAGACGACCATCGCCAGGCAGCTCGCGGCGTCGAGCACGTAGGCGGCGCCGATGCTCGTCGCCGCGATCAGCACGCCGCCGAGCGCTGGGCCGATCACCTGCGTCAGCTGGTAGAGCCCGTAGTTGAACGAGAGCGCCGAGCGCAGGTGCGAGCCGGCGACGTTTGGCACGATCGCCGCGCGCGACGCCGTTTCCAGCGCGACGCTGCCCGCCAGCAGCGCCGCGAGCACGAAGATGACCGCAACAGGCGGCTGTCCCGCAAGCGTGATCGCCGCGAGGGCGCCCGCGGTGAGGACCATCCCCACCTGGGCGGCGAGCAGCAGCAGGCGCCGGTCGGTGCGATCCGCGATCGCGCCGCCAAGCAGCGAGACGACCATCAGCGGGCCAAGCTCCGCGGCGCCGATCAGGCCGACGAGCGCGGGCGAGTGCGTGATCAGGAAGACCTGCAGCGGTAGCGCCACGACCGCGGCTTCGCTGCCGATATTCGAGATCAACTGGCCGATCGCAAGCAGCCTGAAGTCCCGCGACTCGCGCAGCGCGGTGAGGTCGACGGCGATCTTCTTCAGGCGCAGACGCGGCATCTCAGGCGCATCACAATAGGATCAACGTCCATGAGCCCCGCTTTGCTGCCTGCGTCCGTCGCGATCAGGGAGGTGGGTCCCCGCGACGGCTTCCAGAACGAGCCAGAGGTGATCCTGACCGCGGCGAAGGTCGCCCTCGTCGACGCGCTCGCGCGCACAGGGCTGCGGCGGCTTGAGGTGACGAGCTTCGTGCGTGCCGACGTGATCCCGCAGCTTGCCGACGCCGCTGAGGTGCTATCGCAGATCGACGTCCCATCTGACGTCTCGATCAGCGTGCTGATCCCGAACGAGCGTGGCCTGGACAACGCGCTCGCCTTACGTGAGACCTTCGACGAGATCAACGTCTTCCTCTCCGCCTCTGAGACGCACAATCGCAAGAACGTCAATCGCTCGATCGCTGAGTCGCTTGCGGGGGTGACGAACGTGCTCCGGCGCGCGCGGTCGGAGGGCCTGCGCTGCGAGGGCGTGATCTCCACCTCCTTTGGTTGCCCCTACGAGGGCCACGTGTCGCCTGAGCGAGTGTTCGAGATCGCCGCTGAGCTTGTCGCGGCGGGTGCACAGGAGATCGGCTTTGGCGACACGACGGGGATGGCGAACCCCAGGCAGGTGGGCGACTTCTTCGCGCTTGCGCAGCAGCGCCTGCCAGGCCTCGAGCTGACTGCGCATTTTCACAACACCCGTGGCCAGGGTCTTGCCAACGTGCTTGCCGCGCTCGAGGCTGGTGTGACGAGCTTCGAGTCGAGCTTCGGCGAGCTGGGCGGTTGCCCCGTGCCCGCCGGCGCGACGGGCAACATCGCGACCGAGGACCTCATCTCGATGCTGCACGAGATGGACGTGCAGACAGGCATCGACCTCGAGGCGCTGCTCGCCTGCTCGCGCGATGTCCAGCGTCAGCTGGGGCGCCCGCTTGGCAGCCACACGCTGCTCGCGGGACCAGTCGACTGGCATCGCGAGGGCTGAGCGTCGCGACGATCGCCAGGAGCCGCTCACGCTGGGAGCCGATCACTCACGCTGGAAGCCGATCAGGTAGCTTCTTCAAGATGGACGCCACTGAGCTCGCCTTCGCTGGGATCGCGGAGCAGGCGCGGCTGATCGCCGCCGGCGAGGTCTCCTCGCGCGAGCTCGTTCAACTGCATCTCGACAGGATCGCTCGCTTCGACTCGCAGCTGAACGCCTTCAGGGTGCTCTTCGCCGAGCGTGCGCTGCTCGAAGCCGACCAGGCCGACGCGCGGCGTGGCGCCGGCGCGGAACGCCCGCTGCTTGGCGTCCCGATCGCGGTCAAGGACGACATCGACGTCGCTGGCGAGGTCACAGCGATGGGCAGCAACGCCTATGGCGAGCCAAAGCGCGAGGACGCTGAGCTTGTCAGGCTGCTGCGCGAGGCGGGGGCGGTGATCGTTGGCAAGACAAACGTCCCTGAGCTCTGCATGTGGCCGTTCACCGAGACGATCACGTGGGGCAGCACGCGCAACCCCTGGGACCTTCAGCGCGCCCCTGGCGGCTCCAGCGGCGGCAGCGGCGCCGCGGTCGCGGCGGGCCTCGTCAGCGGCGCTCTCGGCTCTGACGGCGCCGGCTCGATCAGGATCCCGTCAGCCTGGTGCGGCCTCTATGGCCTCAAGCCGCAACGTGCGCGCGTGCCGATGGCGCCGCACCTGCAGGCTTGGCATGGGCTCTCCGTCAACGGCCTGGTTGGGCGCACGGTCGCCGACACGGCGCTCTTCCTCGACCTCTTCGGGACTGGCAGCGATCCTGGCGGGCCGCCACCGTCATCGACGTCCTATTCCGAGGCGGTCACCGAGGTGAGCGGCGGCTCTCGGCCTCAGCAGTTGCGGATCGCCTTCTCGACGAAGATCCCTCCAGGCATCGTCTCAAAGCTCGATGGGGACGCTGAGCGCGCACTGATGGACACGGTTGAGCTGCTGCGCTCGCTTGGTCATCAGGTCGAGGAGCAGGACCCTGAGTACGGCTTCGACACGCTGCCAGAGATCCTTGCGCGCATGTACAAGGGCATCAGGGACGAGGCGAATGCGCTTGAGCATCCGCAGCGCCTCGAACGCCGCACGAAGGCGATGGCGCGGATTGGCACGCTGCTGCCAGAGGCTGCATTGGCGTGGGCCAAGAACCACGAAGCGGACTTCACTGGACGCCTCAACAGGGTCTTCGAGCGCCACGACGTGCTGCTCACCCCAGCAGTCGCGAAGCCGCCCCCGCGGATCGGCCAGCTCGAGGGCAGGGGCGCGATCTGGACGCTCAACGCCGTCGCTGGGATGGTGCCCTATAACGCGCCGTGGAATGTGACTGGTCAGCCTGCCTGCTCGGTGCCGTCTGGCATCGGCGGCGACGGCCTGCCGCGCGCTGTGCAGCTCGTCGGCAGGGCCCAGGACGAGCTGACGTTGCTGCGCCTCTCCGCTCAGCTCGAGCAAGAGCGTCCCTGGGCGCAGCAGCGCCCGCCGCAGTTCTCGTGACAGGCGCGGACGCGCCCACAGAAGCACCGCCGCCATCGCAACTGCGCGAGATTGCCGCATCTGTCGCAAAGCTCGCGGGCGGCCTGCTGCTGCAGCGCTTCGAGCAGGGACACAGCGAGGGCGTGCGCAGCAAGTCGACCCCTACGGACCTCGTCAGCGAGGCGGACCTCGCTGCAGAGCAGGCGATCCGTCAGCGCCTCTCTGAGCTGCGCCCGGACGACGCCTTCCTCGGCGAGGAGGGCGGCGGTCGCGCCGGCGCGAGCGGCCTACGCTGGGTCGTAGACCCGCTCGACGGCACCGTCAACTTTCTCTTCGGGATCCCCCAGTGGTCGGTGAGCATCGCCGTTCAGGAGATCGCTGCCGAGGGCGGACCAGCGGGAACCGCGGATGTGCCTACGGGCGCCGCGGGTCGGCCCACGGACGCCGCAGGCACGACCCCCACGACGGGGACCATGCTCGCCGAAGGACGCCTGCTCGCCTGCGCGATCTTCGACCCCTGTCGCGACGAGCTCTGGGAGGCCACGCTCGACGGCCCTGCGACGCTCAATGGGGCTTCGATCTCAGGCTCGCGGCACGAGGAGCTCGCCACGGCGATGCTCGCCACTGGTCTTGCCTATGACGCCGAAGTGCGTGCCAAGCAGGCACAGGTCCTCATGCGCCTGATCCCGCAGGTACGCGACATCCGCCGGCTTGGCAGTGCCGCGCTCGATCTCGCCTGGACCGCCGCTGGCCGTTATGACGCCTACTTCGAGCGCACCGTCAAGCTCTGGGACATCGCCGCTGGCGTGCTCATCTGCGAGCGCGCGGGGGTTGCGCTGCGCGAGCTGCCGGAGGAGGAGCTGCCGTGGGGCGTGCTCGCCGCCTCTCCAGCGCTGGCTGACCAACTGCGCGAGCGCATTCTCGGCCTGCGATGACAGATCGAGCAGTGCGGCGGGTGGGACTCGAACCCACACGCCCTTGCGGACAATGCCTTTTGAGGGCATCGCGTCTACCGATTCCGCCACCGCCGCCAGTCGATCTGAACGCGACCAGCCAATCATAAGCGCGGTCGAGAGGGCAGACGTTCCTGGGTTGGAGTCAGGCCTCGCGCTGAGTGCCGCTCAGGCGGCTGAGCCGCTTGGCGCGCTGTGGCGGATGGCACTCGCGGGCCGTTCGAGCTCGACGTTCCAGCCCTGCGAGAAGCCCCGCATCGCAAATGCGATCAGCAGCGCCTGGACTGGCACGATCGCAAACGTGATCACTCCCAGCAGGCTCGGATTGAGCGTCCCAGAGCTGAAGTAGGCGTGTTCGCGGTCAAACCAGGAGGCGCCGCCGACGAGGGCGAAGATCGCCAGCAGGACGGCGAGCGCCGAGGCGACCGGCAGCGAGCCCCTGCTCCAGCGAATCGCCATGTAGGCGATCAGCAGGTAGACGACGACGAAGGCGTACTGGACTGGCAGCATCAGTCCTTCCTCCGCGCCTGCGCCGCCGATGCTCACGATCAGGACCATCGCTGCGCTCACAAGCAGCAACACGATCACGGCCGCACGCGTCGCGCGAACAACCGCCTTGTCGCGGTTGGGATGCGTGATCATCGTGCCCCGTTCTCCCGCCTCGGAAGACATCTCACCGCAGAAGATACCGCCTTCCGCGGTCGGGAGGGGCGGTCGACGCAACGCCTCGGCCCCCGCTGCGCTCGGCGCCTCGGTCATGTCACTGCCGCGCCAGGTGCTCCAGCCCTGTCGCGTCCTCTGCGTCGGCCTTGTCGTGTCTCTTGCGCCGACCTTGCCGTGTCTCTTGTGTCGGCGCTACCGTTGGGCGCTCTACGCGTCGCGCGGGCGTGGTGGAATTGGTAGACACGCCGGCCTTAGGAGCCGGTGGGCGTGAGCCCTTGGGAGTTCGAGTCTCCCCGCCCGCATGTTGCATCCGCGGACTGCCGATCGTCGCGGACTGCCGATCGCCGTGGACTGCCGATCGCCGTGGACTGCCGATCATCGCGGCTGCCGATCATCGCGGCTGCCGATCACGGCATGTTGCCCCGCATGTTGCCGGCCGCCGCAAGTTGCCGACCACCGCAGGCTGCCGACCGGGCCATCGCCCCTGGTTTCCTTTCCGCGGGCGTTGAGGCGCGTCACCGAGATGCGGGTTGTTGAGAGCGCGTCACCAAGGTGCGGGGTGCGCGTCACCAAGATGCGGGGTATTTGGATGGGCCATCGAGCGCGAGGCGCCGCCGAGCCGGGGCGACTGTCTGCCGGGCTTCCACCCGGGCTGGCGCCTCTAGCCGGAGCTGCCACTCGTCTCGCGGATCACTCGCCATTCGGCATTCAGCGGCTGCAGGAAGTAGGGAGGCTCGTCGACGGCGAGGCGTTCGTCGTATTTGTATTCCTTCAGGTAGCCGGTACCACCGCTGCCTGACTGTCCCACGATGCCTCGATAGTTCTGCGCAATCGCCCCATAGACGTTCAGGTGTCCCAGTTCGGTGCCTGATTTGTAGTTGTCGACGAGGAACGAGCTTTTCGTCGCGAGGATCGCCGCGTAGATCCAGGGGTTGGTGAGTGAGCCTTTGCCGTTGACGGTCGTAGTCGTGCAGACTTGTTTGGCGCTTTTGCCGAAGCCTTGGGAGGAGCATTTCTCCACTTCTTCCAAAGGATGGTAGATCCGCACATAGTCGTTCGCGATCAGGCCGAGCGTCGCCACGTCGTTTGCGGGCGGCGTTTCCCCCGCTTTCAAGATGGCTGACGGCAGGATTTCGCCATCGATGATGACGTCCTCTTCTGCGGCGATCGTCAGTGGCTTCGCATACCTGCCGCTCACGTAGACGGTGCCGCAGGTGGCCTCTTCGCTTTCCTCGGTAGAGGTGTCGAGCGTTTCGTTCGCATAGTGTTCGCCGAAGTTGAAGCCGCAGCCTTTGTTGTTCTTCACATAGATAAGGCCGTTTTCTGGCCAGGCGATGGACTCGGGAGCGCCTTTGTTCACGGATTTGTTCGTGATCTTGATGGTTTCGCCTTCCAGCGCTATGTGTGTCACGCCGGTGAATTCATCTGCTGGCAGGACGTACTGCGTCAGTGAACTGTCGCTTTCGGGGGGAAGCAGTTCTGCGCCGATTGTCGATTCGCCGTTCGCCGTGTTGAATTTCGGTTTGTAGGATCCGCCAGAGCAGTTGTACGCATAGGGTTTGCCGTTGATTTCGACCACGTCGTCGACGGTTCTGCCGGACCGTCCGAAGCTGACTTCGCCACAGATTGCTGCTGCGTCGTCAGTGTGCATCGGGCCGTTGACGGAGTCGCCGCTCGTGAAGATGATCGTCGAGCAGGTGCTTGGACGTTCGCTGTAATATTTTTCTGCGCAGCCGCTGGGCGCGCTGTAGAGTTCGGGATCCTCGTCCTCATAGTGCGTGAAATAGACGTAGTTGAGGAACCCGTCCACCTTGAAGGTGGCGATTATTTTCTGTGCGGAAGCCTGCGTCGGGCCGGAGTTGCCCGCTTCGCCTGTCGCTTCGATGCGGAAGGTGTCTGCAGCGGCGGATCCCGCCTTTTCGATCATGCTCTGGAACGGCTTCGACGTTTCGCACCGCGTGAATTTTCCGCTCGTGGGATTTTCGGCGGGCAGCGGCTTCACGATGTAGGACTCTGGAGAGCCGCTGGAACCGAGCGTCTTCTTCAGTTCTGGACAGGTCTCCCAGTAGTTGGGTTCCTTCTGAAGTTCGTTCTCGAACGCTTGGATGCCCGCCGCCGCTGCATAGTAGGCTTGGCTGTGGTTCGTGCTGTGGTGGGAGAGCTGGATGTCGCCGCTTGAGGCGGTGAAGGCGGCTGTCAGCAGCAGGCCGCTGACGAGCAGTACGCCGAGTGTCACGAGCATCGTGAAGCCGTCCTCGTTGCGGAGGCGCGCTACCGCGGAATTTTCGGTGCTTACTCGCATGGTCCGTCTGCGACTGTCGCTTCTGTGCGGGGCACGCTGAAGGAGAGGCTTACGAGGCTGGACATGTTGATCGACCGTTCGAGTTGGGAGCTGGTTTCGCCACTGCCTGCTGCGGTGAATTTGACTTCGACCGCCGCTGTCTCGGCTGCTTCTGTTTCGCTGAGTTCGTGCTTGACGGCGTTGCCTTCCAGCGGTTTGTTCAGTTCGAGAGTGTTCACGCCGGCTTCGCCTTCTTCGATTTTCGTCGAGTACTTGAAGTAGCGGAAGATCCCCTTCGGATTGGGCGCGGTTGGGGATTCGGAGACGTGGGTTGCGAGCTGCTTTTCGGATGTCGGTCTTGCCGTCGTGTTGAACTTGAATTCGGGCCATTCGCTGCCGGCGGTGTTCTTCCATGCCTGTTCGTTCAGAATCTGCCCTGAGGAGCCTTCGGTCTTCAGCGCGATGCGACGCAGGAAGCCTTCTTTGAGCACGCCCTGATTGCCTGATGCGCCTTCGAAGACGAGGACCGTTGGGCTGCTGCCGGTGACGATCGGCGAGAAGCGCGTATAGATGCAGGATGAGTGCAGCTCTTCGACGATCGCCGCCAGCGCTGTGCGGCCGACCTGATCTGCTGCGGTCTCGTTGCGAATCCGCGTCGACTGATCAAGGGAGATGTCGAGGATCGCAAAGAGCGCGCCTGTGACCACGAGGCCGGCAAGCATTGCAACGAGCACTTCGATCAGCGTGAAGCCGCCAGCCGCGCGTAGGGAAGAGCGTCGGTGTCGCGACCGAGCTAGCACTTGTTCGAGCTCTCATTCGAGGTGACGGTGATGTTGGTGCCGGCGCTACCAGTCGTGCCCTTCAGGTCGATTTTGATCGCCTTTTCCGCTTCGGCCGTGTTTTCGTAGGTCGTGCTGTATATCTTTTTTTCAGTCGAGCTGTAGAGGCATAGGGTGTAGCTGCCGAAGGGCTGGTAGGGGTGCTGTAGCACTCCGGTCTTTGCCGTTTTCTGTTCGCTGATGACGTTCGTGGCCGTCTTGTTGCTCGGAATCGATTTCGAGCAGCCGCTGTTCGTGATCTTGACCGGGTATTCGGTGGTGTTGTCGAGGGTTTCCTGCTTGCTGCTCGTGCCCGTATAAACTTCCAGCTTTACGTAGGCCATGTGGACGGTGGCTGGCACTGCCTGCCCACCAAGCACTGCTACTTCTGTCGGTTTGAGTTTGCCGCCGCTCACGCTCGCTGGGTTGTCGGCGGGACAGTCCCCCGCGTAGACCTGCCAGCTCTTTGATGAGGCGAAGGGGAAGAGTTCGTATCCGCTCGCCACCGACGCGCTGTAGCTGCCGTTGGTCCCGGCGAGAACGTAGTTCGTCGATGTTTTCATTTCTGAGTTTTCGGCGACGAAGGTGTCGCCTTCGATGGCTTTGCCGCCGTAGCTGAAGCTCGCGGTGATCGCTCCGGCCTGTCCAAGCGTCACTGGCACGCGCGTGATGATGTTTGGTGCGATCGTCACCGATTCCTGCTTGAACTGCGATGCCCCAGACGGCGTCATGTAGCCGACCTTTGAGGCGGTGACGCTGACGGTCGTCACGGAGATGCCTGTGTAGATCGCGCAGCCTTCGCGGCTCGTCGTCGTCGTGATGCCGTCGGCTTCGACGGTTGCTCCTGCGACGGGGATCATTTCTTTCCCGATCCCGCCATTGGAGACTTCCACGTCCAGGCCGGAGCCCTCGGGGGGCGTGATGATGCTTGACTGTTCGATTTCCGCCCTTTTGTTCAGCGTCCAGGTGACGCGTGAGCGGATTTCGTAGGTTTCGCTTGGTTCGTCGCTCGACTTCGTGCCAGCGGTGCTGCCGCAGCCTGCGTCATTTGGCTGCTTGTTGAATTTTGTTTCCTGGACGACCGTGAAGCCTTCCTTGCCCACGGTCCTTTTGTAGCTTCGCGGGCTTGACACGAGCCTCGTCAGCACGCTTGAGGGGTCGGTGCGCAGTTCCTCCTGCGATTCGCTCGCCAGCAGATTCGCCTCGTCGTGGAGGCGGTTGTCGTTCGCGGTGCTTGCTGCTGTTTCGAAGCCGGTCAGGACGCCCACCGCGATCACGCCGACGAGCAGGGCGCTGATCGTCACTTCGATCAGGCTGAGGCCGGACTCCTCGCCGAGCGTGCGCCAAGCGCGGGGAAGATCGCCGAGTGTGCGCCAGCCGTGCGGAAGCGGGTCCAGGGCGGCTGGAAGGCGGGCGGGCAGGCGCAGCCAAGCCGGCCTGCGGCCATGCGGCGGGGTGCTCTGCCCCGAGAGGGCGTTCCGTGCCCCTGACGTTGGTTTGCGTCGTCTTGCAAGCATGCGTGCGTCCGTCCAGGGTCCTCTCGGCATCCAGAGAGCCCTGCTTGAGGTTCGAAGGCCGCATGCCGACAGGGATTTCGGCCGACTCGGCGACATGTCTGCGCCCTATGGCGTGGCGCGCATGTGGTGCACCTGCGCATCGAGGTCGGGCGCGGCCAACGGGTATCCTTGCGCCGCTGGCGAAAGATCTCGCTTCGCGGTATCGCACGGTGCCCCTGAATGGGCTCTGACGAGCTGCTAAACGAAGCTAAAATGCCTGCAAATTGGCACCTTTGGGGGGACTAGTGTATCGGTAACACGGCGGTCTCCAAAACCGCAGCGCGAGGTTCGATTCCTCGGTCCCCCGTATTGCCGCAAGCCCTTGTCAGGGCTGTCGCTCCCCACCCACAGACCTGAAGCGGATCACATGCCATCCGGGTCCATGTGAGACCCTGGGAGCTTGATCTCTGCGAGTGCGATCAGCCCTTCGCGCATCGTCTCGATCTGCTCAGGCGAGATCCGTTCCCCAAGCTGCTCGTCGACCGCGTCGACGGCACGCATGACGGCCTCGGCTGCCTCCTTGCCTCTCGCGGTCAGCGTCAGTACGACCCTGCGGCGGTCTTCAGGGTCGGGGCTTCGCTCGATGTGGCCCCTGAGGACGAGCGTGTCGATCAGTTGGCTGAAGGCCTGCTTGCTGACGCCGAGCTCGGCGAACATCTCCTGTGTTGGGCCGTCGAAATGCAGGCGGGTGACGACGAAGGCGCCGTTCCTTGGCATGTCGTCGATGCCGATCGCTTGCAGCTGGACTCTGATCGCCTGGGCATAGACGCCGCGGGCAGCTCTCATCAGCGTCGGGGTCGCTCGTTCGTCTCTGTTGATCTCGCTCATGAGGGTGAAAGATATAGACAAGGTAATTGATAGTCAAGAAAATTGATTTATTTTTAGGGGGAGGGTCGCGTCGCTCGATACCTCGTCTCACATGCTGGAGAGGCGGCTGAGCCGCCGCATGGGTAGGCTCCTTTGCTCGATGGATCTCACGTTCACCGCATCGGAGAGCGCCTTCCGCGATGAGCTGCGCACTTGGCTTGCGGAGAACCCGCCTGGGCCTGAGCCCGTCGGCGACGAGGAGGCACACTTCGCCTGGCGGCGGCAGTGGCAGCGGCGGCTCTACGACGCGGGCTGGGCGGCTGTGCACTGGCCGACGCAGTACGGCGGCAGGGGCGTAGGCGTCGTCGAGTCCGCGATCTTCTTCGAGGAGCTGGGCAGGGCGAACGCGCCGCTGCCCGCAAATGTCCTTGGTCTGCTGCTTGGCGGGCCGACGCTGATGCTCTGGGGCGATGACGCCCAGAAGGAGCGCTACCTCGCGCCGATTCTCTCCTGCGAGGAGATCTGGTGCCAGGGCTTCTCTGAGCCCGATGCGGGCTCTGATCTTGCTGCGGTGAAGACGAAGGCGGTGCGCGACGGCGATGTCTGGCGCGTCACGGGGCAGAAGGTCTGGACGAGCATCGCCCAGCACGCGAAGTGGTGCATGCTGCTCGCCCGCACTGACAATCAGGCGGCGAAGCACAAGGGCCTCACCTACTTTCTGCTCGACATGCAACAGGAGGGCGTCCAGGTGCGCCCGCTGCGTCAGATCACGGGGGAGAGCGAGTTCAACGAGCTGTTCCTCGACGGCGCCGTCGTGCCACACGAGAACCTGCTCGGCGGCGAGGGCAACGGCTGGCGCGTCGCGCTGACGACGCTGATGAACGAGCGTGCAGGACTCGCCTTCTTCCTCCAGGTCCGGATGCGGCAGCTGCTCGACAGGCTGATCGTGCAGGCGCGCGAGCGCGGCAGGCTGGGGGACCCGCTGCTCGCCGATCGCCTTGTCGGCCTGCACATGAAGAGCGAAGCGCTGCGCCTCACTGCCTACCGCGGGCTCACTGCGATCGAAAAGTATGGGCAGCCTGGTCCTGAGGGCTCGCTCACGAAGTGGATGTGGTCGCAGGCAAACCAGGAGCTCTGCCAGCTCGCCGTCGACGTGCTTGGCCCTGAGGCTTTGCGCGAGGGCGCGCCCTGGGCCTACGAGCTGCTGCGCTCGCGTGGCAACACGATCGAGGGCGGAACGACGGAGATCCTCAAGAACATCGTCGCCGAGCGCGTGCTCGGACTGCCAAAGGCGCGTTGAGATGGACTTCGACCTCAGCGATGAGCAGCGCGAGATCCAAAGCACAGCGAAGGAGCTGCTGAGCGCGCGCTCTGGAGCTGCGGTCGTGCGCACCGCTGCGGAGGCGCGCAGCGAGAACGGAGCGCTCTGGCAGGAGGTCTCAGGCCTTGGCTGGCCTGGCATCGCGATCGAGGAGCACCACGGCGGCCAGGGCCTTGGCCTCGTCGAGCTCTGCGTGATCCTCGAGCAGGCAGGCGCTGCGCTTGCCCCTGTGCCGCTGCTGCCAAGCGTCGGCGTGGCTCTCATGATCCAGCGAGCCGGCTCGCCAGAGCAGCAGCAGCGCTGGCTGCCAGGCTTGGCAAGCGGCGAGCTGCGCGGCGCGGTCGGGGTTCGTGGCGAGAGCGCCTGCCTGATCGCGAGCGCGAGCGAGGCCGATGTGATCGTCGCCGTTGAGCAGGGCGGGTCGGCGTCGCTGCTGACCCCTGCGCAAGCGCAGATCGAGCCGCTGCTCAGCATCGATCCGCTGCGCAGCTATATCGAGGTCACCGGCGAGGGCGAGCCATTGCAGGGCGATGTCGCGACTGGCGCGCTCACGGTCGCGGTCGCGGTCGCCGCGGAGTCCGTCGGCGTCTGCCAGCGGGCCTTGGAGATGAGCGTTTCCTATGTGAAGGAGCGCAAGCAGTTCGACACACCGGTCGGCGCCTTCCAGGCCGTCTCCCACCGCTGCGCCGAAATGCTGCTGCACACAGAGCAGGCCCGCTCCGCCGTCTACCAGGCTGCCTGGGCGACTGACGCCGACCAGGAGCGCCTGCCGGCGGCGGCGCGCCTCGCGAAGGCGCTCGCCTCTGAGGCCGTCGTGAACGTGACCGCCTCCGCGATCCAGGCCCACGGCGGCATCGGCTTCACCTGGGAGGCCGACGTGCACTGGCTCTACAAGCGCGCGCAGCTGAACGCGGAGCTGCTTGGCGGCGCCACCGAGCACCGTCGCGCGCTCGCGGAGTTGCTGGGAATTACAGCCGCCGCCTAGGCTGCCCGGCGCGCCTGCGGGCGCGAGGAGCCTAGTGGAGGGTGAGCGTCTTCGAGGCCTTCGCGTGCTGCCCTGAGCCACTCGCCTGCACGACGACGGTCAGCTTCAGCCTGTGGACTTTCGCAAGACGCTTGCGGAGCTTCTTCGCGAGCTTCACGTCGAGCTTGCGGCTGCCCGCTGCCTTCAGCTTCAGGCTGCGGTGGGCGAGCACGACGGGTAGTTGCTTGCGGTGAGCGGCGCCGTGTTTGCGTCCGGGTCGCTTGGCGGCGGCGTGAGCGTGCGCGCCGAGGCCCAGCGTCTTCGCGAGCTTGCCTGAAACCTGGAGCTCGACAGTGAGCTTGCAGGCCTGGCTGCACCCGACCTCCAGCTTCAGACCGCTCTTCAACAGCGCGCGCAGGCGCTTCGTAATGACGTGCAGTGTCGCGCGCAGGCGCGGATGCGCGACCGCAGGGGTCGGGACCGTCGTCGTACCGCTCAGCGAGCTGCTCAAGCCTGCCGCATCGGTCACGGTGACGGTCGCCGTCTGGGTGCCTGGTGAGCCGTAGGCATGCGTGACGCTTGCGCCCTGTGCGCTGCCGCCGTCGCCGAAGCTCCAGCCGATCGAGGCGATCGGCGACAGCGGGTCGGTGGCTGCGACGCCGAAGGTTCCAAGCGCGGCCTCGGCGAGGCTCGCGGGCACGCTGAAACCTGTGAGGCGTGGTCCGGCGTCGTAGCTGGCGGTGTCGACGATCGTTTCGCCGCCGTGTTCTGGCATCCAAACGGCAAGGCCGTCGCCTGCGCCATCGTTGGCGGCGATCGGCGGGGTGGCTTCGTGAGAGTCCTCGCCGCTGAGCTGGAACGGCGCGCTTTCAGGAGCTCCCGCGGCGCTCACCCTCTGCGCCAGCGCGGGGGTGCTCCTGCCGGCGTAGAGGACGTAGGCGCCTTCGCCCGCGGGCACGATTTTCGGTTCGTCGATCGTGGTCGTTTCCGACGATGTCGCGACGATTTGCGGCGCCGTCCAGCTCGTTGCGCCTGCGCCGCGCGCGCTGCAGAGGATCGTGCCTGCCACATGCACGACTTCTTCGTCCCAGCAGGCGAGCAGTCCACCGCCGGCGAGGGCGGCGACTTCCCAGTGCATGTACTGCTCGTCTTTGTTTTCGATCACTGTCTGCGGCGCCCCGAATGGCGCGCCGGGCGTTGCGTCTGCGGCTTTGAGATTGAAGCTCACGCCTTCGTATCCGTGTCCTGATTCCCTCACATTCGCGCTCGTCATCCAGGTCAGCGTTTCGCCCGCGTCGTGGGCGTAGAACTGAAATCCCAAGGAGAAGATGTCGCACTGTTCGTTCACGGGAGGGCAGGTCGTAGAGGTTTCATCGACGTTCTGCGCCGTGGACAAGGCGCCATTGCCCGCGATGCTCTCAGCCTCGATCTTGCTGATGACCCTCGTTGTGCCTTCCTTGATCTCTTCGCTCCAGGCTGCACGCAGTCCGCTGCCGCTCTCCTCAAACGCCCAGGCTTCTGGTTCGGCATTCGTGGAGATCGCAAGCGTTGTGCCCAGCGTCGCGCCCATGAGAGGGAGGTACTCGATCGAGTTGTCACCGCTCACATGCCATGAGATGAGCCCCTGTCCGTTGGGCAGATACTGAACGGATACTTCCTCGTATCCTTTTTCGAGGGTGCCTGGCACTTCGGCTAGGCCCGTCGTTACGCCGTCGGCTGCGATCAGGGCGTAGTCGACGCTGTACATGCCTTCCGCGACGTGGTACTCCTGCCATACGGCGAGCACGTCGCCTGCCTGGTCGATCGCGAGGCGCAGGTGGGCGGATGTTTCGCTGGCGCTGCCGGGATCGATCGTCTGCTGCTTGAAGTCGGCTGCGCCTGGCCTGCGGATCGCCACGACGGCATCACCGCTGGTGCCGGTGGTCCAGCCCACCGCCTCCGCACCGACCTGGTTGATCGCCGGCGCGAGTGCTTCGCTGTCCGGGAAGTCGCCTTCGCTGAAGCTGCCTGCTGGCTGTGACGGCAACCATCCGCCGGCGGCGAGGCTCTGGTTTGCTCCAAGGGCAAGAAGTAGGGCGATTGAAAGCAGCGCTGCGACGAATGCGCCCGTGACACGTGGGAGGGTCAGACGGCTGGCTGCTCGCATGGCGATCAAGGTAGCAGCGGCTCGGCGAAACCGCCAGACGTCGATACTGACCCGCTTCGGCGCAGCCCGCAGCCCGCAGCCCGCAGCCCGCATCGCGCAGCCCGCAGCCCGCATCGCGCAGCCCGCACGCCGCAGCCCACATGGCGCAGCCCACATGGCGCAGCCCGCGCGGCGCGGCGCTAGCGAACCGCCGCGATCTCCGGATGACGTGCCCCGGCTGGATGGCCGGAGGTCGCCAAAGCACGTGCGAGCAGCTCGCGCAGCGTCTCGCGCTCATCTGGGCTGAGCGCCGCGAGCACGTCCTCCTCGATTCCTTCCTGGGCGCGTTCGGCCTTAGCCAGCGCCTTGCGCCCCGCGGGCGTGATCTCGACGAGGTGCCTGCGCCTGTCGGAAGGGTCGCGCGTCCTCAGCACGTGGCCCGCCTCCTCGAGCTCGTTCAGCAGCAACACGAGGTTGTTCGCGTCCATGCCCAACGTCTCGCAGAGCCCCTGCTGCGGCGCGGCTTCGTGGTCGCGGAGGTAGGTGAGCGTGACGAACAGGCGCATTCTCATGCCCAGCAGCTCCTCGCTGCTGCGCTTGTACACGACCTTCGCCAGGCGCGAGATCAGAACCATCGAGCCGGCGGTGCGCGTCTTTGTGCCCATTGTGTCCATCTCGTGAAGAGCGTAGCAATTTTCCGCCATCCACTTCGGAACGAAGGTTATCCCTGCTACGGTGACGATCATTGTTGTATTGCGCAGACTCTGGCGACACGGAGTCGGCGCACAAGCGCCAGGAGGTCGTATGTCAGCAGCCACAATCACAGCCACATCGCTTCAGTCGGATCGCCGCCGCTGGGCGGCGCTCGTCGTCGTCTGCCTCGCGATGCTGATGAACGCCCTCGACGGCACGGTCGTCAACGTCGCGCTGCCGCGCATCCAGCAGGATCTGCACTTCACGCAGGCGGGCCTCGCCTGGGTGGTCGACGCCTACATGATCTCCTTCGCGGGCCTGCTGCTGATGTCAGGCCGTCTTGGCGACCTGATCGGGCGCAAGAAGATCTTCATCGCTGGCCTCGTCGTCTTCACTGGCGCCTCCGCGGTCTGCGGCGTCGCCGGCAGCGAGGGCATGCTGATCGCCGCGCGCTTCGTCCAGGGGATCGGCGGCGCGCTCTCCTCCTCGGTGATCCTCGCGATCATCGCGACTGAGTTCCCCAACCCGCGCGAGCGCGCGAAGGCGATGAGCGCATACATCTTCGTCGCGGTCGGCGGTGGCTCGATCGGGCTGCTCGCAGGTGGCGCGCTCACGCAGGCGATCGACTGGCACTGGATCTTCTTCATCAACCTGCCGATCGGGCTGCTTGCACTGCTCGCCGGCCTCTGGCTCGTCGAGGAGAACGAGGGCATCGGGCTTGGCAAGGGCGTCGACGTGCTCGGCTCGCTGCTCGTCACGGCGGGCCTGATGGTTGGCGTCTACGCGGTCGTGAAGTCGACGACCTACGGCTGGGGCTCACCGCAGACGCTTGGCTTCCTCGCGCTTTCGCTCGTGCTCGTAGCCGCCTTCGGGCTCGTCGAGGCGCGCGTCAGCAACCCGATCATGCCGCTGCGGATCCTCTCGGTGCGCGGCTTGATGAGCTCGAGCCTCGTGCGCGGCTTCATGTTCGTGGGCATGTATGGCTGCTTCTTCATTGGCACCCTCTACCTCGAGCACGTCCTGCACTACAGCGCGATGAAGACAGGGCTTGCCTTCCTGCCGATGACGCTCGTCGTCGGCGGCCTCTCCACCGGCGTGACTGCGCGCCTCGTGCAGCGCTTTGGCGCGCGCACGACCGCGCTGCCCGCGATCGCATGCGCCGCCATCGGGCTCGCGCTGCTCTCGCAGGCGGATGCGCACACCAGCTACTTCCCTGGGCTCGTCGTGCCATTCGTGCTGATGGGCCTTGGCATGGGCGCAGCCTCGGTGCCGCTGCTGACGATGGCGATGGCTGACGTGCCGCACCGCGACGCGGGACTCGCCTCTGGCATCGTCAACGTCTCGATGCAGGTCGCCGGAGCGCTTGGCGTCGCGGTGCTTGGCACGATCTCCGCGGACCGCACGAAAGCGCTCACCGCACATGGCGATCCGCTGCGCGGCGCGCTCGACGGCGGCTACCACATCGCCTTCCTCGTCGCTGCTGGCATGGTCGCTGTCGGCCTGCTCGTCGCGGTCGTGACGATGCGCAAGCCCAAGGCCAGCCAGCCGGATCTCGTCGAGGAGCTCATGCAGGCCGAGGAGGCGCACTCCCACGCGCTCGTCGCGCAGCCTGTCGCCGAGGTCGCCTAGAGAGCCCCGCGTGGGCCCGGCGCCGCTGCTATGCGTGCGCCGGGCTCAGGCTTGCAGTCGCGCGAAGCGTGCGCCGGGCTCAGGCTTGCTGTCGCGCGAAGCGTGCGCCGGGCTCAGGCTTGCCGTCGCGCGAAGCGTGTGCCGGCCTGCTCAGGCCTGCGGCAGCCTTACCGTGAAGCGCGCGCCGCCGCCGGGCAGGTTCTCGACGGCGGCGGAGCCGCCCATCGCCTCCGACAGCTCCCTCACGATCGCGAGGCCAAGCCCGGCTCCTCCGGCGGCGCCGTTGCCGGCCACTGAGCGCAGGTGGAAGCGCTCGAACGCGCGTGGGATCTCCGCTTCGGGCACGCCAGGGCCCGCGTCGCTCACCGAGAGCGTGCCTGGCGTCGCCTCGATTCGTACCTCGCCGCCCTCAGGGCTGACCCGCAATGCGTTGTCGAGCAGGTTGCTCAACACCTGCAGCACGCGACCGTGGTCGGCCACCGCGGCTGCCGAGCCGCCCTCGGGCACGAGCACGCGGACGCCGCGCTCGGCGGCGCGTGGGCGCAGCCTCGCCTCCGCCTCGTGAGCGATCGCGACGAGATCGACCTCTTCGCGATGCACCTCTAGCACGCCCTGGCGCAGGCGTGCGAGCGCGAGCAGGTCGCCGACCAGCCGCTCGAGCCTCAGCGCCTCGCGCGCGACAACTCCTGCGCCCTCGCGCGGATCGATCGTCCCGTCCTCGATCCCCTCGGCGTAGCCGCGGATTGAGGTCAGCGGCGTGCGCAGGTCGTGCGAGACTGACAGCAGCACGCCCCGCTCCGCGTCGCGCGCGAGTGCGAGCTGACTGGACATCTCGTTGAAGGCGGTCGCGAGCTCGTCAACCTCGATTGTGCCGCCGTTTGGCACGGGCTCTGGCTCGCCCCCGCGCGCGAGCACACCGACTGCGGCGCCAAGACGTCGCAGTGGCTTTGTCAATTGCCGTGAAAGCAGCGCTGCCACCGCCATCGCGAGCAGCGTCGCCGCGCCGCTCGCGATCAGCAGCGCTGCGAGATAGCGTCGGAAGTCCGTGCCTGAGACGACGTCGGGCCTGACCACCAGCGCGACCGAGCCCGCGACCGCGCGCGCTGCGTAGATCTCCTCGTGGTCAAGCAGCCTCGCGGTGCCGTCGACCGATCCCGTGCGACGCAGGGTGGCGCGCGCTTCGCTTGGCAGCAGCCTTTCGGCGGTCGCCTTGCCGAGCACGACCTGGCCTTGCTGGCCTGCTGGCGCTGCATCCGTCGGCGCTGCGCCCGTCGGCGCTGCGCCCAGTGGCGCCTGTGCGGGCGGCGGCGCGCCTGACGCACGGGGCGGCGGCTGTTGCGGCATGCCGCTCGGACCCTGTGCCGTGCCGATCTGCCCATGGGCCACCGCGACGTCGCCCTCGCTGCGCTGGCGCCTGACCACGTCCGCGGGCAGCGTCGCGAGCTGGCGCGCAAAGGCGTTCGCCTGGCGCTCGATGTCGCGGCGGATCGTCTCGCGCACCGCGCTCTTCGTCAGCACGACGCCAAGCGCAAGCGAGGCGCCGACCCCGATCAGCACCGTGCCGAGGATCGCAAGGAAGAGACGCACCCGCAGCGAGCGCATCAGGCGGAGACCTTGTAGCCCATGCCCCTCACCGTCTCGATGAAGCCGGGCAGCCCGAGCTTTGCTCGCAGCTGCGCGATGTGCACGTCGACCGTGCGCGTGCCGCCTGCGAACTCGCCCTGCCAGACGATCTCGAGCAGGCGATCCCTGCTCAACACGACCCCTGGATGGCAAAGCAACGCTGCGAGCAGCTCGAACTCGCGCGAGGTGAGCTCCACTGGATGGCCCGCGACGGCGACGGTGTGGCCGGCGCGATCGAGCGCCACCTCGCCGAGCACGAGCGCGCCTCCGTCGGCGAGCGCCGCGCCGACAGCGGCGCCGGCGCCGGCGGAGCGGCGCAGGATCGCCTTCACCCGCGCGACCAGCTCGCGCGGGGAGAAGGGCTTTGTCACATAGTCGTCGGCGCCCGCTTCCAGACCCGCGATGCGATCGACCTCCTCGTCCCTTGCGCTCAGCATCAGGATCGGGATTGGGGTGCGGGCGCGCAGCAGGCGGCAGACTTCGAAGCCGTCGATGCCTGGCAGCCCGACGTCGAGGACGACGAGCTTCACAGGGTGGCGCGCGATCTCCTCGAGCGCCTGCTCGCCGCTTCCCACCCAGACGACGTCGAACCCGTCGCGCTTCAGGTAGGCGCGCACGAGGTCCGCGATCGCATGCTCGTCCTCGACGACGAGGATCGTGCCCCTTGGCTTCATCTCATTAGCTTCTCATCGCAGGAGGGGGTCGGGGCGGCAGGCCGCCGCCCCGACCCCCTCGCTGTGCCTCTCAGCTTTCTTCTTCTGCTTCTTCCTGTGAGCCTTCGCCCTGCGGCGGGCCGAGCTGACCGCCCTGGCCCTGTGGTCCCTGGCCACCCTGTGGCGGTCCCTGCTCGCCCTCGCCGCTGCCGCCCTGCTTGCCCTGTTTCGGAACCACGATGATCGTCTTCGCGGTGCCGCCTTCGGGGCTGCAGACGTCGACCACCTGACCGGCTTTGAGGTCGCTGAGCTCCGTCTTCGCGCCTGGCCTGCCCTGGACCTTCGTGTCTTCGTCGACGGGAATCGTCACTTCGCTGCCGTCGTTCTCGCTGATCGTGATCGAGCTTTCGCTGACCGAGACGACCTTGCCCTGGTCGAGCCTGATCGTCTGCGCCTGGCCTTTGTGCTCGACGTGCAGCTGGGCGTAGGTGAGTTCCTGCATCGGCAGCCCGAGCGGAGGCGGGCCCTGCTGTTGCTGGCCGGCCTTGCCAGGTCCGTTGCCATGGCCTTCCTGCGAGCCGCCGTTCTGCTGGGCGACGGCGACGCCGCCGACCGTGAGCGCCGCCGCGGTCGCGAGCATCGCGGCCGAACGGAGGCGCTTGCCTGCTGAATTGAACATCGGGAACCTCCTTGTTGGCTTGATCGAACAAGGTGATTCTCTGGCGGCTCGGTTCGGCGTCTGTCAGGGGAATGTAAGGGGGATGCAAGGCGTGTCTGCGCAGTGGGAGGATGCGTGGATGGCACCTCTGGGATCCGATCGGCCACGACCGCTGCCACCATCGGGACGGCAGCTCGAGCTCACCCACGGCGAGCAGCGTGCCGTGGTCGTCGAGGTCGGCGGCGGTCTGCGCGAATACGAGCTCGCGGGCCAGGCCGTGCTCGACGGCTACGCCGAGTCCGAGCGCTGCCGCTCCGGACGCGGCCAGATCCTCCTGCCCTGGCCCAACCGCCTGCGCGACGGACGCTATGAGTGGGCAGGCGAGCGCCAGCAGCTGCCGCTCAGCGAGGCGGCGCGCGGCAACGCGATCCACGGCCTCGTGCGCTGGGCCAACTGGACCGTCGCCGAGCGCTCTCAGGCGCATGCAACGATGGCCTACGTGCTGCATCCGCAGGACGGCTACCCGTTCATGCTCGATCTGCGCGTCGCCTACTCGCTCGGCGAGGATGGGCTCACGGTGCAGACGACCGCGACGAACGTCGGCGCCGAGGCATGTCCCTACGGCGTCGGCGCTCACCCATACCTGACTGTTGGCGCCGAGACGATCGACGATTGCGTCCTGCGCGCGCCCGCGGGCAGGCGCCTGCTGGCCGATGAGCGCGCGATCCCGGTTGGCAGCGAAGCAGTCGACGGCACCGAATACGACTTTCGCACCCCTCGCCGCATTGGCGCGCAGCAGCTCGACACCGCCTTCGCCGACCTGCAACGCGATCCTGACGGCCTCGCGCGTGTGACTCTTGCCTCCGTTACCTCCGAGACGGCGCAGTTGCCCCGCAGCCTGACGCTCTGGCTGGACGGGGCGTACTCCCACCTGATGCTGTTCACCGGCGACACGCTGCCCGACACGAACCGCCGGCGCCGCTCGCTCGCGGTCGAGCCGATGACCTGCGCGCCGAACGCGTTCCAGTCCGGTGACGGCCTGCGCAGGCTCGAGCCGGGCGAGTCGTTCACGAGCCACTGGGGCATCGAGTGCGCCTGAGCAAGCCTCTCTACATGTTCGCGTATCCGCTAACATGAGACCATGATGCATGAGCAGCAGGCTGCATCCAGCTTGATCGGCGACATTCGCCGCACGCAACGGCTCAGCCAGGCCGAGCTCGCACGGCGCGCGCAGCTGCCGCGGTCGGTCGTCAACGCCTACGAGCGCGGCGCCCGCCAGCCGGGCGTCGATGCGCTCGCCCGCATCGCCGCGGCGGCTGGCATGGAGCTGCAGGTCGCGCCGCGCCGGCAGGCGGTCGATCCTGAGCGTGCAGGACGCCTGCTTGCCCAGGTGCTCGACCTCGCGGAGGCCTTGCCGCATCGCCGTCGCGGCAGGCTTGCCTACCCGCCGCTGCGGCAGATCGCGGCCTGAGAGAGCGGGCGGCGATGAGCATTCTCGCCGAACGCCTGCTGGAGGTGCATCGCGCGCTCGATGCCGCAGGCATGCCGCACGCCTTCGGCGGTGCGATCGCACTCGCCTACTGCACCGAAGAGCCGCGTGGAACGCGCGATCTGGACGTGAACGTGTTCGTCGACCCGCGGCAGGCGCCTGTCGTGCTGGCGTCGCTGCCGCCTGGGGTCTCGGTGAGTGCGAAGGACATTGAGCGGGCGATCGCGGAGGGCCAGGTGCGCGTTTGGTGGGAGGAGACCCCCATCGACATCTTCCTCGACATCCACAGCTTTCACGAGGAGGTCGAGCGTGGCGTGCTCGAGGTCTCCTTCGTGAACGAGAAGATCCCGGTGCTCGACGGCACCGCCCTGACCGTGTTCAAGGCGCTGTTCGATCGCACCAAGGACTGGGCTGACATCGAGGAGATCGTCGCCGCTGGCGCGCTTGACATGTCGCGAGCGATCGACTGGTTGCAGCGGCTGCAGGGCGAGGGTGGACCGGCAGCACCCCGGCTCGCGGCACTCGCAAACGCTCCGCAGACGGCGCGTCGCTCCTAGAATCGGTCGTGATGCGCGTAGGGCTGCTGACAGGAGGTGGCGACTGCCCCGGCCTCAATGCCGCGATCCGCGGCGTGGTGCGGCGTGGGCTCGTCGACGGCGGGCACAGCTTCTGCGGCTTTCGCCACGGCTGGGCGGGCGTGCTCGCGCGCGAGACCGTGGAGCTGACGCTCGAGAGCACCTCGGGGATCCTGCCGCGTGGAGGCACGATCCTCGGGACATCGCGGACCAACCCGCTCGCTGAGCCAGACGGCCTCGCGCGCGTAAGGGAGGCGTTCGCGGGCGAGCGCCTCGACGGGCTCGTCGCGATCGGCGGCGAGGACACGCTCGGCGTCGCGCTGCGCCTCGCCGAGGCTGGCCTGCCAGTCGTCGGTATCCCCAAGACCGTCGACAACGACCTCGCGGGCACCGACTTCACGTTTGGCTTCCATACCGCGGTCCAGATCGCGACCGATGCGATCGACCGCCTGCACACGACCGCCGAGTCGCACAATCGCGTGATGGTCGTCGAGGTGATGGGGCGCAACGCGGGCTGGATCGCCGCCTACGCGGGCCTCGCCGGCGGCGCGGATGCGATCCTCGTGCCGGAGCGGCCATTCGACGTCGAGGCAGTCTGTGACAGCCTGCGACGGCGCCACGACCGCGGACGCACGTTCTCGATAGTCGTTGTCGCTGAGGGCGCGAGCTCGCGCGACGGCGCGATCGGGCAGGCCGAGGAGCAGCGCCGCGACGCCTTCGGGCACATCCGGCTCGGCGGCGTTGGCGTCGGCCTCGCCGAGGAGATCGAGCGTCGCACACGCTTTGAGACGCGCGCGACGATCCTCGGCCACGTCCAGCGGGGCGGCACGCCCTCCGCCTACGATCGTGTGCTTGCGACGCGCTTTGGCGTCGCCGCGATGGACGCCGTCGCCGGTGGGCGCTTCGGGCAGATGGTGGCCTTGCAGGCAACCGCGATGCGCGAGCTGCCGCTCGCAGACGCCCTGCGCGAGCCGAAGCTGCTCGACCCGGCGTTCTACGAAACGGCCGAGGTCTTCTTTGGCTGACGAACGGCAGGTCGCGCCCACCTTCGACGAAGAGCTGCTGCGCTGGCTGGGCGACGAGCAGCCCGAGGACCAGGCCGCCGACGCGGAGCGCGTGCGCGTGATCGCAGGCGAGTTCGCGCGCGGCTTCGGCGCGCTCGCGCGGGTCGATAAGGCGGTGACCATCTTCGGCTCGGCGCGCACGCCGCCGGAGCATCCGCACTATGCGCTCGTGCGCGAGGTCGCCCGCGAGCTTGGCGAGGCGGGCTTTGCGATCATCACAGGCGGCGGCCCAGGGTTGATGGAGGCGGCCAATCGCGGCGCGCGCGACGCGGGCGCGCTCTCGGTCGGCTGCAACATCGAGCTGCCGCACGAGCAGCAGGCGAACCCCTACCTCGACATCTCGCTGCGCTTCGAACACTTCTTCGCGCGCAAGGTGATGTTCGTGCGCTACGCGAGCGCCTTCGTGATCGCGCCAGGCGGCTATGGCACGCTCGACGAGCTGTTCGAGACGCTGACGCTGATCCAGACGCGGACGGTGAGGCACAGCCCCGTGATCCTGATCGGCGACGAATGGGACGGCCTGCTTCAGTGGCTGCGCGACTCGCCGCTCGCCGACAGTCGCATCGACGCAGGCGACCTCGATCTCATACACGTCGCGCAGCGGCCTGGGCAGGTCTGCGAGATCGTCGCAGCGGCGCTGCAACGCCTGCGCGGGCATGAGCCCGCACAGCCAGGGCTCGGATAAACGTCCGCAGCGGGCTTGCGGTCCGCGCACACTGGGCATATTCAAGCCGCGCGTGACGGCAGACGATGCCAGTCACGCGGCCGGTGCATTTACACATAGTCACGGAACGGGCGAACGGCGGGTCAAGGAGATGATGGATGCGGTGTGATCGACGCATGGCGGTTCTGGCGACGCTGATCTCGGCGTGCCTGTCCGTCGCCTGCGCCTCGGCGGCCGGCGCCGAGTCCGTCTCCGCGCCCCTGCCGGAAGCCGACTACACCGTCAGCTCGGCCTGCGGCGTGCCGCAGCCGGCCCATGCCGGCTGCCTCGCCCTCGAGCTGCGTCCGGCGAGCGCCGCCGCACGGGCCTGGACGCACCCGATCGGGATGACCCGCAGCACGCCGATCGTCGCTGCGAAGGCCACCGAAGGCGCCTACGGCCTGCGCCCCGAAGACCTCGAGCACGCCTACTTCCCTGGCGCCAGCGAACACCCTGACGTGCCCGTCGCCGAACCGCAGACGATCGCGCTCGTCGACGCATACAACGACTACAAGGCTGCCGCGGACCTGAAGACCTACAGCAGCGAATTTGGCCTGCCTGAACTGCCGGCGTGCGGCTCAACGCTCCACACGGCCTGCTTCGAACAGGTCAACCAGAAGGGGGAATCCGCGCTCGCGCACCTTCCCTTCCCGCACAGCGAACTGGAACTGGCCACGCGCGAAACGCTCTGTCTAGGCAACACGGGAGGCAGGAAAGAATCCGCAGCCTGTGTCGCGATCGCCGAAGCCGAGGGCTGGGCGGTCGAGATCTCGACCGACATCGAGATGGCCCACGCGGTCTGCCAGAACTGCAAGATCGTGCTTGTCGAGGCGGAATCGAGCGCCTACGAAAATCTCATCCAGGCTGAGGCCACGGCGGTGAGCGTCGTGCACGCGACGGAGGTCTCGAACTCGTGGGGTGGAGGCGAACCGGAAACGAGCGACACCGGGGCGCGCAGGGAACTGGAAGGCGATGCCGCCGCGTTTCGCCATCCAGGCACGGTGATCACCGCATCTGCCGGCGACGAAGGCTATTTCAACTGGGCCGAAGCCGAAGGAGCCGAAGAAGCCGCGAGCCACGGCGAGGCGAGCGGCTACAGCGACAGCGCGAACTTTCCCGCCTCGCTGCCCTACGTCGTCGCCGTCGGTGGCACGCGGCTGATCCTCAGCAACCACGCTCGCGCAAGCGAAGTCGTCTGGAACGAGCGCTCGGATCCCGCCGGGGAAAGCAGCGGCGCAAGCGGTGGCGGCTGCAGCAGGCTGTTCACCGCCCAGCCCTGGCAGCAGGATGTCCCCGATTGGTCGCAGGTCGGCTGCGGCAGCAAACGCGCGGTCGCCGATATCGCTGCGGACGCGGATCCCTATACGGGCGTCGCCGTCTATGACTCGGTGCCGGACCGTCGTGAAGAAAGGGGCAAGATCGTCAACACGCCGCCACAGTGGCTGCCGGTCGGCGGTACGAGCGTCGCCTCGCCGATCATCGCCTCGATGTTCGCGCTCGCGGGCGGCGCGCACGGCGTCGAATTCCCCGCGCAGACGCTCTACTCGCATCTGCAGACGGCCTCGCTCTACGACGTGACGAGCGGCGGCAACGGCATCTGCGACGACGACTACGGCCCCTGCCAGGGCTCGCTCGATCCCAGCTCCTCGCTCTACCCGTTCGACTGCGGCGCGGGCGAGCTGATCTGCAACGCCGCCCCGGGCTGTGGCACGGAGATCTACGCCGGCCCGACTGGGGTTGGCTCGCCGAACGAGATCGCCGCGTTGGAGCCGAGCACGCAGCCGGCGATCGTCCCGCCCGAATGCCCCGTCCAGGAAGGCGCTGCGGGCAACGGCTTGAAAGGCAGCGCTGGCGGCGGCGTGGAAGGGGAAACCCCTCAGGTTCCACCGCAGGAACGGACGCCCAAGCGCAATCCGAACCCGACCCCGGGCAGCTCTGGCACCTCGACGCCCGGCCAGACGAGCTCGGCCCAGCCGAAGCTGCTCGCGCTGAAGCTCGCCAAGGGCGCGCTTGCCGCAGCCGTCGAGAAGCACGGCGCGCACGCCCACACGCTGAGGTTCACGCTGCGCATGAGCGCCGCGTGCAAGGTGCAGGTGACGCTTGCCAGGTATCTCACCGGTCACGGTCACAAGCGCTGGCGCAAGGTCGCGGGCGGCGCGGCGTCGTTCACCGCCGCCGTGGGCGCAAGCAAGCACAGCCTCGAGGCCAGGGGCCGGCTGCCGGCAGGCAGCTACAGGCTGATGGTCGCGCTGCACGGCGGCAGCTCGCACGCGATCTTCTTCACCTTGCGCTGAAAAGCGCGCGCGAGCCGCGCTGAGCACGAGGCAGGCACGCTTCACAACCACCAACACGCGCCACGGTCGGCGCAGGTAGCCTTTCGTCCATGAACGGGTCGAGGCGCGGTCTCCTGCTCGCCAGCTGGCTCGCGATCGCCGCCGGCCTCCTCACAATCGTCCCGACGCTTGCCACCGCCGCAACGGTTGCGCCGCTGCCTGCATCCGATTACGGCGCAAGGCACGTCTGTCACACTGCGGCGCCCGACCGCGCGAACTGCCTCGCGTTGGAACTGGTGCCGGAAACTGAGGCGGCGATCGAACGCACCCATCCGCTTGGGATGACGCTGCGCGTGCCGGCTGGGGCTGCGGGGGCCGCCACGAGCTGCGAATCGCCTGTCGCGGCAAACGACTGCTATGGGCTGCGGCCCGAAGATCTGAAAGACGCCTACTTCCCGGGCGAAAACGCGCTCGCGCCCGAAGACAACGGCAAATCGCAGACGATCGCGCTCGTCGATGCCTACAACGATCTCAATGCCGAGGAAGACCTCGAAACCTACAGCGAGGAATTCACGCCGACGCTGCCGCTGCTGCACGCCTGCAAACCGGGTGAAGAAGCGGCGTGCTTCGAAAAGGTCAACCAAGATGACGGCAAAGGCGAACTGCCATTTCCCGAAGATGCCCAGGAAGCCAAAGAAGCCCGAGAAGCTTGCGTCGAAAGGCCAGAAGACACGGCAGAACCCGTCAAGGAATGGGAAATCAGAGAAGCGGCCTGCGAGCTCGTCGAAGAAGCCGAAGGCTGGTCGCTGGAGACCTCGCTGGACATCGAGATGGCGCACGCGGTCTGCCAGAACTGCAAGATCCTGCTCGTCGAGGCCGACTCAGACGAATACGCCGATCTGATCGCAGCGGAGCAGACGGCCGTCGCGCATGCGCAGGAGATCTCCAACTCGTGGGGCGGGGAAGAAGAACCGAAGTTGCTGCAGGCGTTCCGTGGGGCCTTCGACCAGCCGGGCAAGGTGATCACGGCATCCTCAGGGGACGAGGGCTACCTCAACTGGGCCGAAGCCGAAGAAGCCAAATTCTTCAGGGAACCGTATTACGTGGGCGCCGACCTGCCGGCTTCGCTGCCCTCCGTCGTCGCGGTCGGAGGCACGAAGCTCGAATTCAGCGGCGGCAAATGGCAGGGCGAGACCGTGTGGAACGAGGATCACGACCCCGAAGAACCCAACTATGGCGCTGGCGGCAGCGGTTGTAGCACCTACTTCGAAGCCCCGGAATGGCAGCGCGACCTCGCTGACTGGGCCGCGGTCGGCTGCAACGACGAGCGCTCAGTTGCGGACGTCGCGGCCGATGCGGACCCCTACACGGGCGTTGCCGTCTACGACTCCTCGCTCTTCTGCGAATACAAGTACACGGCGGGCGGCAGGCGCTATCTCGTGCGCTCGCACTGGTGCACGGTCGGCGGCACGAGCGTCGCCTCGCCGATCGTCGCCTCGATGTTCGCGCTCGCGGGCGGCGCCGATGGCGTCGAATACCCGGCGAAGACGCTCTACGAACACCTCGAAACCAGGCTGCTGCACCGCGTCTCCTCGGGCGGCAACGGTGAATGCGACGACGATTACGCCTCGGGTTGCAGCGGCTCGCTGGACCCGCAGTCCGCGCGCTTCCCGTTCGACTGTGGCGAAGGCGAGCTGATCTGCAACGTCGGTCCCGGCTGCGCGGGCTGGTACTACGACGGTCCCGCGGGCGTCGGCACGCCGGACGGCATCGCCGCGTTCGAGCCGCAGGTCAGCGCGCCGAAGGAAGCGCCCGCCTGCCCCAACGAAGAGAAAACGGGTGAACAGACAGGCGAGGGCACGGAGGGCGGGACGCCGCCGGCCGGGCAGGGCGAAGTCAAAGCGCCCGTTGGAGAACCCCAAGGCAAGCAGTTGGGGGGCAAGGCAAAGGCCGCGACGAGCGTCAAGCCGCAGGCGCTTGCGCTCACCCGCCGCGCCACCGCCGCGCTGAGCCTGCGCGGTCCGCTTGCCAGGCAGGTGACGTTTACGTTCAAGCTGAGCGCGGCGGCGAGGGTCGAGGTGAGCCTTGCGATCCAGGTGCGCTCCGCCGGACGCAGTCGCTGGCGCAAGCTGCCCTACTCGGTGGCGTTCTTCGCTCGCAAGGGCAGGAGCTCCCACAGCCTCGTCTCGCGCCACAGGCTCGCAAGCGGTCGCTACAGGCTCACGGTTTCATTGCGGGATGGCGGCTCGAGCTCGATCGAGCTCAGGGTGGGGTGAGGCCGGCGGCCTTGCCGCCCGCAAGCCGCCGCAGCTGCCCGTCAGCGGCTCCGACGAGGACCTCGCTCACCGACTGCGGCGGGAAGATGCCATGCTCGACCACGCCAGGGATGCGCTCGAGCTCGCGCGCGAGCTCGGCTGGATCGCCGATCGGCCCGCGATAGTCGGCGATCAGGTTGCCGTCCGGGCTTGGGGGAGCGTCGCGCAACTCGACCTCTCCAAGGCAGCGCAGCGCACGCAGCGTCGCGCCCACGCCAAAGGCGAGGATCTCCAGCGGCACTGGCGGGCCGAGCCGCTCGACGAGCTTCTCTGGTGAGACGATCACGACGAAGAGCTGCGCGGCGAAGGCGACGATCTTCTCTCTCGTGTGCGCGCCGCCGCCGCCCTTGATCAGCCAGCCTGCCGCGTCCACCTGGTCGGCGCCGTCGATCGCGACGTCGAGTTTCCCGTCGAGCTGCTCGAGCGTCGCCAGCTCGAGCCCGAGCTCGCCCGCCGCGCGCTGCGTCGCAGGCGAGGTGGAGACGCAGCGGATCCCGGTGAGGCCGCGCCTCGCGAGCGCCGGCAACAGGTACGCGACGGTGGAGCCGGTGCCAAGCCCGACCTTCATGTCGTCCTGCACGAGCAGCGCTGCCGCCTCCGCGGCGACCTGCTTGCCTTGCTCTGCGAGTGTCTCGGACACGGCGGGATCCTACCTCTGGGCAAGTTGCGCTCGACCTGTCCCGGAACGCTTGGACCCTGCCCTGGAGCGCTCGACCTGCTCTAGAGCGCCTGGTCCTGTCCCTGCGGCCGGCGTCGCAGGCGCGCGATCGGGCTCCAGGCACCGGCGACGGGACGTGACGGTCGCAGATCGTCGCGCAGCCGCTCAGGCGTCAACGGCGCTCCGAGCAGGTAGCCCTGCCCGATCGTGCAGCCCATCGCGCGCGCGAGCTCGAGCTGGTGTTGGGTCTCGATGCCGACGGCGATCGCTGTGATTCCCGCCTCCCTCGCCATCGCCGTCGCGGCCATCACCACGCCGCGCTTGAAGCGGTCGTGCTCGAAGCCTTTGATCAGCGAACGGTCGATCTTGATCGCGTCGAGCGGCAACGTGCTCGCGAGGCTCAGCGAGCCATGGCCTGAGCCGAAGTTGTCGAGCGCGATCTTCACGCCAAGGCTCCTGCAGGCCTCGAGCTTCGCGCGCGTGCGATCGACGTCCTCGAGCGCGGCGGCTTCACTGACCTCGACGCAGAGCGACTCTGCTGGCAGGTCGCTATAGATCAGCGCCTCGCGCAGCCGCTCGGCGAGGTCGGCTTCGGTCAGCGCGCGCGCCGAGGCGTTCAGCGAGACGACGAGCGAGACGCCTTCCTGACGCCACGCCGCGGCCTGCATGCAGACCGTCTGCAGCACCCAGTCGCCGATCGCGACGATCAGCTTGCTCTCTTCGGCGAGGTGCAGGAACGCGGTCGGCTCCATCGGCTCGGCGCCATGCGGGTGCCAGCGCACGAGCGCCTCGCAGCCGACGAGTGGGCCGCCCTGCAGCGATACGGTCGGCTGGTAGAGCATGCGCAGCTCGTTGCGCGCGATCGCGTGGCGCAGGCGGCTCTCGATGTCCAGGCGCGCTGCCATCTCCCTGCGCAGGTCGGCGTCGAAGAGCCCGAGACCGCCGCCTGTGCCCTTCGCCCTGTACATCGCGACGTCCGCCTCGCGCAGCAGGTCCTCTGGGTCGCGTGCTGGCTCGTGGCAGACGGAGATGCCGACGCTCGCCTGCATAGAGACCTCAGCTGAGCCGATCGCAATCGGCTCAGCGAGTCCGTTCAGGACGCGGTCGGCGAGGCTCAGCGCCTCGGTGTCGCTCTCGAGGTCCTCGGCGAGGATCACGAACTCGTCGCCACCGAGACGCGCGACCGTGTCGCTGTCGCGCAGCACGTCCGCGAGTCGCTCGGAGACCGCGATCAGCAGGTCGTCGCCGACCGCGTGCCCGAGGTTGTCGTTGACGGCCTTGAAGCGGTCGAGGTCGATGAACAGCAGCGCGATCAGGCCACCGGTGCGGTGCAGGCGCGTGAGCGCGCGCCGCGCGCGGTCCATCAGCAGCAGCCTGTTTGGCAGCTTCGTCAGCGGGTCGTGCAGCGCCTGGCGCTCCAGCGACATGCGGTCGGTCACGTCCTTCGCGGCGGCGAACCACGACTCGCCGTCGCAGCGGGCGCTCCAGAGCAGCCAGCGCCAGGAGCCGTCGCGATGGCGGTAGCGGCTCGTGAAGTTGATCGCGTGCGCGGGCATGCTGTTGCTGCGCAGCGTGAGCACCATCGTCTGCTCCATGTCCTCTGGGTGCACGAGGTCCTGGATCGAGCGCCCTGACATCTCCTTCAGCGTCCAGCCGAGGACCTGTTCCCAGGCGGGGTTGAGCAGCTGCAGGCGGCCGTCGAGCGAGATCACGGCGAGCAGGTCGTCGGTCATCGTGAACAGGCGCGCAATCTGGTCGCGCGCTGTGCCGCTGTCGAGCAGCTCCCCGGCGGAGCGGCTGCGCTGCGTGGCGACCGTGTCCAGCAGCTCGCTCGCGGCTTCGCTGCGCTGCGTGACGCTGCGGCGTGGATCGCCGCCCGCGCTCACGGGGTGGGTGTCGGGACGCATGCTCATCGCGGTCGAGGGCGGCGGCGTGGCGGTGGGACCGCCGCTCACATTTGATGACTCGACCTGATAGCTGACGACGTCTGTACTTTGCGGTCCTCTTGGACGGATAGACGAGTTTGCCTGCCAGCGGATTTGCGCAGCGAAAGCGCGTCTCAGGACGCGCTTGCGCCGATCGCGCCGCTTTCGGCGGCGGCCGCTCCTGGCGGCCGGCTCGCGGTCGAGCCTCCCGTGAGGAAGCGCCAGACGGAGAGGATCAGCAGCAGCGTCATCATCACGGCGCTGCTCACGCACCAGGGGCAGATCGCATGGATCGAAAAGAGCTCACGCCCGGTCAGGTAGCAGGAGAAGCCGAAGCCGACCGCCGTGAACGCGAGTGTCGCCAGGCGCGTCTCCTCGCGCTCGGGAATGAGTAGCGAGACGAGGATCAGCACATAGCCGATCAGCCCGATCAGCGCGACTGGCACACCCGCGAGTTTCGAGTAGACCGAGGTCTGGACGGTCTTGCAGGGGTCGCCTGCGACGCAGAGGATCTGGGCGCCGGAGTAGTGGATGTAGGTGAGGTAGCTCGCTACCCCAAGCCCGATCGTTGCGATCACCGTCATCGCGATGCGCAGGTTGCGGCCCTTGCGGCTCACTGGTCTCGCCTGCCCTGATCGCCGTTGCCTGTACCGCTTGCGACCACGACCCGAACCCACCCCGCTCGCCTAGGAGGCGAGGACCTTGTTGACTTCGCTTTCGAAGACTGAGCTTTCTTTGAGCGAGGAGGGCTCGATCGGCTTGAGTGTGCCGCCGGTCTTTCCGAGCATGAAGGAGGGCGTGCCGGTGAAGCCGATCTGGCTCGCTTCGCGCTCCTCTTCGATGACCTTGGTTTCCAGGGCGTTGTCGCCGCGGTCGGCCTGCCACTGTGTGAGGTTCATGCCAGGAACCTGCTGAGCGATGCTCTGGACGAAGGCTTCGTTGACATAGCCGCTGTCCTCAGCGCCCTGCTCGTGGTAGAAGAGCTCGATGTAGTACCAGGCGAGGTTCTGTTTGCCTGCGGCGTAGGCGCCGATCTGCTGACTGGTGAAGGTGCCGGAGGGCTCTGCACCATCGCTTTCGGCGGTACCGGTCGCCGTCGAGAGCGACTTGTATTCGATCCGCAGCTTGCCGGAGCGGACCATGTTGGCGATCAGCCCTGGCAGCGCTTCGAGGGTGAATTCCTGGCAGATCGGGCACTCGAGGTCGCCGAAGTACACGAGCGTCGCGGCGGCGTTCGGCTTCCCGAGCACCATGCCTTCCTGTGGGACGCCGTTGAGCAGCGAGGTGACAACGTGCGTCTGTTCGCTCTTCGCTGCCGCCGTCTTGGGGACCGTCGTTGCTTTGCCGGAGCCTTTGCCGCCGGTGGCGACGACGATCACGACGATGATCACGACGACGGCGACGAGCACGCCGCCAAGCTGCATCAGGCGCCGGCGCCGTGCCGCGGCGCTTGCCTCGGCTTCTTCGGTGGCCTTGCGCTCTGTTCGCGCCTGCTCACGGCGCTGCTTGCGCGTGAGGCTCTCCTCGGTGTTCTCCTCCGGACTCACGGGAAGAAACTTTTACAGGTTTCTCTGAAGATTGCTTAAGCGAACGTCCAGACAGTCGAATATCCGGCGAGATCGGGCCTATCGACACACGGGTCGGCCTACGCTGGGCCGGCCAAGGCGTGGGCGCCATGCCAGCCTGCGCCTCGTAGCCTCATGCTTCGCGGCCTCCTCGTAGCCTCATGCCTCGCGGCCTCCTCGTAGCCTCATGCTCCGCGGCCTTGTGCCTTGCAGGCGCCTGCACGTGAGAGCAGCAGCTCGCGCTCGCGCTCGTTGTCGCACATGCTCGCTGCGCGCTCGAACTCCTCGCCCGCCTCCGCGAGCCGGCCGAGGCGCACGAGGATGTCGCCGCGCACCCCGGGCAGCAGATGGTAGCCCCGCAACGCGGGCTCGTCGGCGAGTGAGTCGACGAGCCCGAGCCCCGCCTCCGGGCCGAAGGCCATCGTCACGGCCACGGCGCGGTTGAGCTCCACGACCGGGGAGCCGGTCAGCGCAGCCAGGCCGTCGTACAGCGCGACGATCCGCGGCCAGTTGGCCTCCTCGACGCTGCGGGCCTGCGCGTGACAGGCGGCGATCGCGGCCTGGAGCGTGTATGGGCCCAGCGCTCCGCTGAGCTGCTCTGCGCGCCGCAGCGCGCCAAGGCCTCGCTGCACGAGCAGATGGTCCCAGCGCGCGCGGTCTTGATCGGCGAGCAGCACGGGGTCCCCTTGCGGTCCCACGCGGGCGCGCAGCCGCGAGGCCTGTAGCTCCATCAGGGCCAGCAGCCCGTGGACCTCGGGCTCTCGGGGCATCAGGCCGGCGAGGATCCTGCCGAGTCGCAGCGCGTCCCCGCACAGAGCGGGGCGCGTCCAGTGCTCGCCGGCGGTCGCCGTGTAGCCCTCGTTGAACACCAGGTAGATCACCTCGAGCACTGCCGATAGGCGGTCAGCCAGCTCGTCGCGACCTGGGACCTCGAATGGCACGTGCGCCTCGGTGAGGGTGCGCTTCGCGCGAACGATGCGCTGCGCGACGGCGCCCTCGGAGACCAGAAAGGCACGCGCGATCTCTGGCGTCGAGAGGCCGCCGAGCAGGCGCAGCGTCAACGCGACGCGCGCCTCTTGAGACAACACGGGGTGGCACGTCATGAAGATCAGGCGCAGGACGTCGTCCTGCAGGTCGTCGATCTCCGCGACCAGGTCGGGCTGGTCCAGTTGCTGCAGGATCTCCAGCTCGCGTCCGATCATCTCGCGCTTGCGCTCGAGCGTGACGCGGCGGCGCAGCGCATCGATGCCCCGGTGCTTCGCGGTCGCCATCAGCCAAGCGCCTGGCTTGTCGGGGATCCCCGAGTTGGGCCACTGCTCCAGCGCGGCGACGAGTGCGTCCTGCGCGAGATCCTCTGCTACCGCCACGTCGCGCACGATGCGAGTCAGCCCGGCTATCAACCGGGCTGACTCGATCCGCCAGACGGCGTCGATCGCACGATGGGTGGCCGAAGGCGTCACGCCTTTAGCTCTGCCCCGCCTGTTTGCGCAGCCGCTCGTTGGCGTCACGTAGCTCTGGCGTCAGCTGCTCGCCGAAGTCCTCCGTCGCGAAGATCTGGCGCAGCTCGATTTCGACGCCGCCGTCGAACGTCGGCGCTCGCTTCAGCCACTCGATCGCCTCCTCGCGTGACGCGCACTCCCAGATCCAGTAGCCCGCGACGATCTCCTTTGCCTCTGTGAACGGACCGTCGATCACGGTCCGTTCGCTGCCCTCGAAGCGGACCCTTGCGCCCTTCGAGGTCGGGAGCAGGCCCTCGCCGGCCAGCATCACCCCTGACCTCACCAGCTCTTCGTTGTACTTCGTCATCGCCTCCAGAAGCTCCGTGCTCGGTAGTACACCTGCCTCGGATTCAGGGCTGCCAGGGACCAAAACCATGAAACGCATATTTGCCTCCTTGTCGTGGATGGTGCTCTCTACCTGGACGTCGAACGAAGCCGACCAAAATCGACATGGCGCGAAAATGGACTTTGCGGAGCACAGATCATGCGCTTTCGTCTCGACTGCCGTGAACGCAACCAAGTTAGTTTCACGGCTCGGCAGACCCTGGCTGCAGAGGAGCGCGTCCGGTATCGTTTTGGGGGCGTGCAGGGCGCACCCGGTCCGCGGAGAGGGCTCCAAGCTCACCTGATAGCAGTGCAACTCAGCCTCGTGACGGACGTGTATCTCCGGCCCTGGCGTGCGGACCCGTTGGGTGACCGTGAGAGGAGCTTGACATGTCCAAGTCACTGCCGCGCCGCCCGGATCTGCGGTGGTTGCGCGACGAGGCAAAGACACGCCGTCGCAACGGCGAGTTCCCGTCGCTCGCGCTCGCGCACCTCGCGATCGCGCGCGAATATGGGTTCGTGTCCTGGCCGCGACTGAAGGCCCACGTCGATGCCCTCACGCTTGACGCGGCGCAGCGCGCCGCGATCCTGATCGCCAGTGCCTGCTCGGACAACCATCGCCGGGCAGCGACGATTCTCGAGCTCGACCCGGCGATCGCCCGCCACGATCTTGCGAGCGCGTGCGTCGCTGGCGAGGCTGATGAGGTCGCGCGGCTGCTGCGGGCGCATCCGGATGCTGCACATGAGCCTCTCGGGCCGAACGGCTGGCGGCCGCTCCTTTATGCGTGTTTCTCGCGGCTGTTGCGCACCGACGCAAAGCGTGCGGCGGGGATCCGCGCGGTGGTCGCTGCGCTGCTCACCGCTGGCGCTGACCCGAACGCGTCGTTCATGCACGGAGACTGGCTGCAGGCGCCGATCTATGGTGCGGCGGGGATCGCTGGCGATGCTGAGCTGACCGCGTTGCTGCTCGCCGCTGGCGCCGATCCCAACGACGCCGGCTCTGACCACACCGTTGGCGAGGCGCTCTACCACGCCTGTGAGCACCGCGATCCGACTTGCGCGCGGCTGTTGATCGAGGCGGGCACCGACATCGACGTCGTTCAATACTGTCTTGGGCGCGCGTTGAACTTCGACAACCACGCGATGGTCGCGATGTTCTGCTCCCAGCGTGTGCGGCCGTGGGCCACGCATCTGCATCAGGCGCTTTGGCGCCGGCGCTCGCTCGAGACCGTCGCGGCGCTGCTCGACGCTGGCGCCCCGCTCGAGGAGCCTGACGAGCACGGGCTGACACCGCTGCAGATCGCGCTGCTCTGGGGCGATGGTCCGGTCGCCGCGCTGCTGCGCAAGCGCAGCGTCAGCGAGGCCGCCGGGGTGCCAGGGGACGCGGCCGCCGCGCCTGCGCTGCTCGATGAGATGGTGATCCTCGCTGTCCAGCGTGGCGACCTTGCGACGGTCCGGGAGTTGCTCGACGCTGGCGCTCGGGTCGACGGCGACCCCGACGGCGCCGAGAACCCGCTCGGTCAGGCATGCTGGCGTGCCCAGGTTCCGATCGTCGAAGAGCTGCTTGCTCGTGGCGCCGCGAGCGAGTTCAGCGACGGCGGATGCGCAATCGGCGCCGCTCTGCATGGATCGCGCCACTGCCAGGATTCAGAGGGCGGGCCGACGATGGCGACGATCGCCGAGATCGATCCCAAGCCGTACGCCGAGATCGTGCGGATGCTGCTCGCAGCCGGCGCCCGAGTGCCCCAACGAGTCGGCGGCGAGCACGGCCCGCGCGCCGTGACGCTGCTCGGAGAGCTTGGGATCGGCCTTGAGGAGCTTCCTGAGTCTCTCTGACACATCGCTTCGCATCGACCCGCTTATAGAATTCGGTACTTAAGGCCCGCGGCGGTCGTCGATTGAGGAGGCGCGATGAGCAAGTTCAGGTGTCATATCACGGTCTCACTGGACGGTTATGTCGCAGGCCCGAACCAGAGCGAGGCACATCCGCTTGGCGAGGGCGGCGAGCGGCTCCATGAGTGGATGTTCTCGTTGGCCGCCTGGCGTCAGTCCCATGGCGAGCCGGGGGGTGAGGTCAACGCGAGCACGCGGGTCATTGAGGAGTCGCGCGAGAACGTTGGGGCGGGTGTGATGGGCCGCAACATGTTCGGCCCGCCTCGCGGTGGCGCGTGGGGTGAGGGGCAGTGGCGGGGCTGGTGGGGCGAGGACCCTCCTTACCACTATCCCGTATTCATTCTCACCCACCACCCGCGCGATCCTGTGGAGATGGAGGGCGGCACCACGTTCCACTTCGTCACCGATGGGATCGAGTCCGCGCTCAGACAGGCAAAGCAGGCCGCCGGCGGCAAGGACGTCGTGCTCTGGGGCGGCGCCCAAGTCGTCCAGCAGTACCTCACAGCGGGACTGCTGGACGTGCTCGAATTGCACGTCGCCCCTGTGGTGCTCGGCGACGGTGCTCGCATTTTCGACAACCTCGGAGACGCAGAAGTGCAGCTCGAGCAGGTCCGCGCCGTCGAGGCGCCTGGCGTGACCCACCTCGAGTACAGGGTGGTGACCTGAAGCGAGTCGCGTTCGTCGGACGCGCCGCCCAAGCCAAATCCATCAGTACCCCCGGCAGGATTCGAACCTGCGACCCTCGGATTAGAAGTCCGACGCTCTATCCAGCTGAGCTACGGGGGCCTGTGGGGGCGCCACCGTGGCGCCCCCACAGAACAGTTTGGCCGATGTCGGCCTAGGAAGCTCAGCAGCCGGCGTTGAAGCTTGACCCGGTGAGCGGCGTGTCGGGCCAGGGGGCGGGCTTGCTCCAGACGCGGATCTTGCCCGCCGCGACGAGATCGATCGACCAGATGTAGTTGCCCAGCGGCGGCGAGGCCTCGGTCACGGTGTGCCCGGTGCTGTCCGTCGTGACTTCGGAGGCCCACTGCATCACGGTCAGCCCATCGGCTTCCAGTGCGGGGAGCGCTTCGCCGACCTTGGCGCCGAGCAGGCCGCTGCAGTGCAGGACTTCGCCGGGCGCGAAGGCGTTGCCGCCGCTCTCGTAGCCTTCGCCTGCCCTCGCGGGGCGCCCAAGCGTCACGTAGCCCTGCCCCGTGAACGTCGTCGGGACGCGCAGGCCGATCGCGCAGCCGCCGCCACCGGTCAGGCAATGCCCGCCCTGCAGCGGTTCGATCCCGTCCGTCCCTGCTTCGTCGCTCGTGTAGACGACGGTTCCGACGAGACTCGGGGGGACAGGGATGAGGCTCACGTGAATGTCGAGGCGATGTGCGGCGAACGCCGCGTCGAGGCGGCTCTGCGCCGCAAAGGGTTCGGTGACGGTCGCGACGATCTCGCCGCCTGTCGCAGTGCGAAACGAGACGGCCGCCTTGGCGGAGGGGGCGTGCGCGGCTGAGCTCGCGAGCACGGCTGCGACAGCGGCGGCGAGCAGCGTGCCGAGCGCGGGAGCGAGGATGCGGCGACGGTTGCCGACGCGGGCAAGCGACCACGAGCGCGGCCTGGTGGGAGTCCCGTTGGCGATGATCTCGTCGAGTAGCGCTTGGCGCCGCTGCACAGAGAACAGCTCCCGTACGCGCTCGGCGTCCGCTGGGCGCATGTCCTTCAACAGTTGCAGGGCCTCAGTGCTCACAGACGGCCTCCTTTGGCGAGTTGGGGGATGGGGATGGGTTGGGTGGGGTATCGCTCATGGGTGCGATCGCTTGTGTGCTGGCCTGCGGGAACGAGCTGCGCAGTTGCCTGCGCGCCCTGTGCAGCCGCAGCGCGAGCGCGCCGCGCGAGCAGCCAAGCGCGCTTGCGGCCTCGCGCTCGCTGAGGCCGTCCCAGGTGATCAGCAGCAGCGCCTCGCGCTGAAACGGCGTCAGCGCCGCGATCGCGGCAAGCAGTTGCTGGCGCTCGGCGAGGGCCTCGCCGTGGCCAGGGCTTGCGGCGAGCGTCGATTCGGCGATGCGCTCGATCAGCGCGTCGCGACGCCGTCTCGCGCGGCGCTGCTGGGAGAGCACGCGCCTGGCGACGCCAAGCAGCCATGGCAGCGGCTCGGCGGGCACGTCGGCGAGCCGCCGCCAGGCGATCTCGAACGTGCGCGAGAGCGCCTCGGCCGCCGAGTCGCGGTCGGTGCGCGCGAGCAGGTAGGCGGCGACGCGCTCGAAGTGCTGCGCGTAAAGGCGCTCGAAGCGGGCCTGCTCGGATCCCGCCGCCATCTTTGGTCCTTCCCTGGTTGCGTTCATGGAGGGGAAGTGGCCGGCAGACCCCAAGATGTTACGCGCGTGTGACAGGTCGAGGTGCGGACATCCGATCCAGTCTCCATGACGAATGTCAGGGGTAAGACATGACGGTCGCTACTTACATACGACGGCTCCGTGTCGTAGCTTCCACGGTGTCAACTGAGAGCCATTGAGCAGAGAGCGCGCGCAGGAGCGTCGCCACACACGAGAGCCAGGAGGCCACGCACATGACTGACAGCGGAGATTCGCTCACCGGGGAGCACATCGAGGAGAGCTTCGCGGCTGGCGCTGGCAACGGCATCGGCCTGGCCGAGATCGTGACCGCGACCGATGTCAGCCGCCGCTATGGCGAAGGCGAGGCTGCCGTGAACGCGCTGAGCGACGTGAGCGTGAGCTTTCCCAGCGGGCGCTTCGCGGCGATCATGGGGCCGTCGGGGTCTGGCAAGTCGACGCTGATGCACATCCTCGCGGGGCTCGATCGCCCGACGTCCGGCGGCGTGAGCATCGACGGCATCGAGCTGACGGACCTCGACGACGCGAGGCTGACGCAGCTGCGGCGCGACAAGGTCGGCTTCATCTTCCAGACCTTCAACCTGCTGCCCGTCCTCAACGCCGAAGAGAACATCCTGCTGCCGCTCTCGATCGCGGGGCGCAAGCCAGATCAGAGCTGGCTGAAGCGTCTGATCGAGACGGTTGGCATCGGCGATCGTCTCAGCCACCGGCCCGCGGAGCTCTCTGGCGGCCAGCGCCAACGCGTCGCGGTCGCACGCGCGCTCGCCTCGCGGCCCGCCGTCGTGTTCGCCGACGAGCCGACGGGCAACCTCGACTCGAAGTCCTCCCACGACGTGCTCGAGCTGCTGCGCCATGCCGTCGACGACTTCGGGCAGACGGTCGTGATGGTCACCCACGACGCGCACGCGGCCTCGTTCGCGGACAGGCTGCTCGTGCTCGACGACGGCCGCATCGTGCACGACGGCGGCTCTGTCAGCGCTGAGCAGGCGCTCGACCTGATGAAGGCGGTCGGCTGATGGGTCGTCTCGTACTGCGCGGCTTCGCGCAGCGCAAGCTGCGCGCGCTGCTGACGGGGATCGCGATCGCGCTTGGCGTCGCGCTCATGGCGGGCACCTACATCCTCACGGACACGATCAACCACTCGTTCGCGAACATCTTCGGCACCGCCTTCAAAAACGAGTCGGTCGTCGTCAGCCAGAGCGAAAAGCTCGGCAGGGGCAGCGCCTCTGAAGTGTCGCCGATCGACGAAGAAACGGTCGAACAGGTGCGCAAGGTGCCGGGCGTCGCCGTCGCGTCAGGCGCGGTCTTCAGCGAAGCGACCTTCCTCACGACCTCGCGCAAGCGGCTCGCTGGTGGAGGAGCGCCAAGCTTCGTCTCCGGCGAGCAGCCGCAGCGCTTCAACTCCTTCACCACGGCTCAGGGCCACTTTCCGAAGGGCCCGGGCGAAGTCGCGCTCGACGAATCGACCGCTGAACGCCACAAACTGAAGCTCGGCGACAAGATCCTGATCGCGGGCGCCACGCCTGCGCAGAGCTACACGATCGTCGGGATCACGAAGTACGCCGGCAGCCAGTCCTTCGGCGGGGCGGGGGTCGCGACGCTGACGATGCCCCAGGCACAGCACGTGATCGGCGAACCTGGCCACTTCGACAGCATCTCGGTGGCGGCGAAGCCGGGCGTCTCCGCGAGCCAGCTGCGCAATCGCGTCCGTGCCGCGCTGCCGTCGTCGCTGACGGTCCGCACCGGCGCACAGGAAGCCGGCCACCAGACCAAAGAACTCGAACACGAGCTGGGCTTCCTGCGCACGTTCCTGCTCGTCTTCGCCTACGTCGCGCTCGTCGTCGGCGCGTTCATCATCTTCAACACGTTCTCGATCACTGTTGCCCAGCGCACGCGCGAGTTCGGCCTGCTGCGCACACTTGGCGCCTCTCGCACCCAGATCATGCGCTCGGTCGTGCTGGAAGGCCTCCTGCTCGGCGTGCTCGGCGCGGTTGCGGGGCTTTTCATTGGGCTCGCGCTCGCGCCTGCGCTGGATCAGCTGTTCAAGGCGTTCGGCGCCGACCTGCCGGACAGCGGCACGATCCTCGAGTCGCGCACCGTGATCGTCTCACTGCTCGTCGGGATCGTCGTGACGGTGCTCGCGGGCTTCTTCCCGGCGCTGCGTGCGACGCGCGTGCCGCCGATCGCCGCGATGCGCGAGGGCGTCTCGATCCCGCCGCGGCCGATCCCCTCGCGGCGCAGGCTGATCGGGCGCTTCGTCGCGGGTCTGATTGTCATCGTGTTCGTTGTCCCCGCCGTTTTCCACAGCCACACGATCCTGCCGATCCTGCTTGCTGTCTGGGTTGTCAGGGGTCTGGTGCTCGTCTCGCGCGTACGCCGTGCGGGCAAGCCGCGCAACTACCGCGTGATCCCTGCGCTCGGCCGCACGATCGGCCTGATCGTCAGCTGGCGCGGCATCACGGGACGCCTCGCGCGCGAGAACAGCGTCCGCCAGCCGGGGCGCACGCTCGTGACCGCGCTCGCGCTGACCGTCGGTCTTGGGCTCGTCGCCTTCATCTCGGTGCTCGCGGCGGGCACGAAGGCGACGATCGATCATGCGGTCGACAAGTCCTTCGCGGGCAACCTGATCGTCGAGAACGGCAACGGCACCGAAGGCGGCGGGATCCCCGCGGCGATCGCTCCGGCGGTGCGCAAGGTCGAAGGAGTCGGCTCGGTGACAGCCGTCGCCTTCAGCGAAGGGCGCGTGCGTAACCTCGCCGAAGCCAAGCACCCCGTGATCGCCGAAAAAGCGTCGGTGACTGCGATCGAACCGCAGAGCTTCAGCGCGCTCTACCAGCCGGAATGGCAACAGGGCAACCTTGCGACGCTGCGCTCGCTGAGCAGCAGCGAGACGGTGGTCAGCAAGGAATTCGCCGAAAAGAACAAGCTGAAGGTGGGTCAGAGCCTCTCCGTGCTGACTCCGACAGGACAGAAGGTGACGCTGCAGATCAAGGGCATAGTCAAGGAAACCGTTGGGCTGCTGACGGACCTCACGATCCCGCGCACGCTCGCGAGTGAAGCCTTCGGCCAGCGCGAAGACGGCGTCGACTTCGTCGCCTATGCATCAGGCGCCGACGTACACAACACGCGCGCCGGAGTGAAAGCCCTGCTGAGCGGCAGCTACCCGCAGACCAAGAGCCAGACGGCGGCAGAGTTCAAGGAAGAACAGAGCAAAAACGTCAACCAGTTCCTGCTGCTCGTCTATGTTCTGCTCGCGCTGTCGGTGATCGTCTCGCTGTTCGGGATCGTCAACACGCTGATCCTCTCGATCTACGAGCGCACGCATGAGCTGGGGATGATGCGGGCGATCGGCACCTCGCGCCGTCAGATCCGCCAGATGATCCGCTACGAGTCGGTGATCACCGGGCTGATCGGAGGCGTCTTCGGAATCGTGATCGGCCTCGTCGGCTCGATCCTCGTCGTCACGCTCGCGCTCTCCGGCTCGGGCTATGTGATGGCGATCCCGGTGGGGACGCTGATCGCGCTGCTCGTGATCTCGGGGATCGCCGGCCTACTCGCGGCGCAACTGCCCGCGCGGCGTGCCGCGAAGCTGGACGTCCTCAGGGCGGTCTCGAGCGAGTAGCCCGTCCCCGCTGCGTCCTATCGTGGTCGGACGTGTCTGGCTATTTCCATGCCTCGCTGCAGGACGGCGAGGCCGTGCTGCGCTTTCCCTATGACGATCGTCTGCGGCTGCTGCTGCGGGCAATACCCGGACGTCGCTGGGACCCGGGGGAGCGTGCCTGGCGCGTGCCGCTCGACCCCGACCGCGCGGAGGCGCTCGCGCGGCTGATCGTCGGGCTGCCAGGCGAGCCGCAGGTGACCGCGGATCTCGCCCATGACATCCGTCGCCTACGCGCGCGACGGCACCTCCAGGAGTGCCTGCTCGACCTTGCAAGGCCCGACGAGAGCTGGTGGCTGAGCTTTGCGACCGACAGGGCGAGCGAGGTCGTCGAGGCGCTGCTCGAGCACGCGGGCGCCTATCGGCTGCCTGCGATTGGACGCGGCCTCGTGCCGCTCGACGCGCAGTCGGTGCAGCTCGTCGAAGGCCTGCTGCGCAGCTCGCAGCGTCTGCGACTGACCCCTGACGTGAGCCATGCTCTCACCGAGCACGCAGGACGCAAGGAGCCGTCAGAGCCCGCGAGCGAGCGCTTCGCCGAGGACGTGGAGCTGCGCCGCGACCGCCGCGGCAGGCAGTGGATCGTGATCGCGCCTGAGCACGCCCCGCTCGCGCGCTCGCTTGCTGAGAAGCTGGGCTTGAGGGCGCGCGAAGCGCGCGGTGGCGGCGTCGCGCTCGCGGCGACACCCGAGGACGCTCCCCAGCTCGCCGAGCTGCTCGATCACCTCGAAGGCGCGAAGCGCGACCCGCGTCTGGCGGGCTGGCTGCAGCGCGCGACCGCCTGGCGCGGGACGGTCGAGGTGGGCGGTGCCCCCGGCGAGCCCGTCTTCCTGCTGCTCGGCGACGCGCAGCGACTGCCAGGCCCGCTGCGCAAGCTGACGATGGGCGTTGCCGGGGGCGCAAGCGTGCCGCTGACGCTCGAGGCGTGGGAGCTGATCAAGCCTCTGCAGGGCTGGGTGAGCGACGCGACGCGACGCTGCGTCGCCGCTTTGAAGCTCGGCAGGCCGGTGCCGCCCTCGGTGCTCGAAGTCTCCAACGTTCACGAGGAGCCGACGTTCGTGCTTGCCCCCGGACACGACTCTGGCCAGCAGATCGCGTTCGCGGCACTACCAGGCGCGCTCGCGCCGCTGAGCCCGCGCGGCTACGGCAGCGAGCACCAGCGGCTGCCCGCAATCCACGCCGACCCCTTCTGCGTCCCCGAGCTCGACGCCTTCCTCGCAGAGCACGAAGCCTGGATCGAGGACGATGCCTTGGAATTGCTGCAGGAGATCCGCGAGGAGCATGCGCAGGCGGCGGGGCTCGTCGCGCTCTCCGCAGCGACTGACGCGGAGTTGGAGCTACCAGCGCTGGGCGGCGAGCTGAAGCCCTTCCAGCGCGCTGGCGTGCGCTATCTGCTCACCCAGCGCCGCGCCTTCCTCGCCGACGAGCAGGGTCTCGGCAAGACCATCGAGGCGCTTGCGACGCTCGAGGCCGACGGCGCTTATCCCGCGATCGTCGTCTGTCCTGCGAGCCTGAAGCTCAACTGGATGCGCGAGATCGGGCGCTGGCTGCCAGGGCGCAGCGTGCAGATGCTGAGCGGCACGAGCGGCGGCGAGCTGCAGGATGCGGAGATCATGGTCGTCAACTACGACATCCTCTCGGCGCGCCTGCCTGCGCTGAGCGGGCTTGGGCCGCGCGCGCTCGTGCTCGACGAGGCCCACTACTGCAAGAACGCCTCCGCGAAGCGAACCCAGGCGGTGCACGAGCTCTCGGCGGCCGTCGCCGAGGACGGGCTGCTGCTCGCGCTCACGGGCACCCCCGTGATGAACCGCCCGACCGAGCTCGTCTCGCAGCTGCGGATCCTCGGGCGCCTTGGCGACTTCGGCTCAGGCGCTCAGTTCGGCAGGCGCTTTCGCGGCGGCGATGCCCATATGCGCCTGCACTGGCACCTGCGCGCACGCTGCTTCGTGCGGCGCCTGAAGGCGGAGGTCCTGCCGCAGCTGCCGCCAAAGACACGCGCCGTCGTGCCGGTCGAGCTCGACAACGAGGCGGAGTACAGGCTCGCCGAGCGCGACGTCGTCGCGTGGCTTCGCACCCAGCCGCTGAACCTGCGCGAGCTCGACGCGAAGGTCGCGGCTGCGCTGCGCGCGGAGCGGCTTGTGCGGCTGAACGCGTTGAAGCTGCTCGCGGCGAAGGGCAAGCTGCACGCCGCCCTTGCCTGGATCCACGACTTCCTCAGCTCTGGAGAGCGGCTCGTGCTCTTCGCACACCACCGCGAGATCCAGCGCGCAGTGCTGGAGCGCTTCCCTGGGGCACTGCACATCCTCGGTGAAGACAGTCAGACGGCGCGCGACACCGCGCTGCGCGGCTTCCAGCAGCCCGATGGCGAGGGCAACCAGCTGATCGTCTGCTCGATCGAGGCGGCAGGCCATGGCATCACGCTGACGCGCGCCTCCAACGTCGCCTTCCTCGAGCTCGACTGGACGCCCGCGAAGCACGACCAGGCGGAGGATCGCTGCCACCGCATCGGCCAGCAGGACGCGGTGAACGCGACCTACCTGCTGGCTGCAGGCACGATCGACGAGACGATCGGGACGCTGCTGGAGCGCAAGCGCGCCGTGATCGGCGCCGTCACCGACGGCCGCGAGCAGGAGGAGGGCGGCGTCGTCGACGCACTCGTGCGCGAGCTCCAGGGAACGACGCCATACAGGCATCTGCGCGCCGTGGCGTGAGCGCTCAGGTCCCGCCGGCGAGCGGGAGGTCTTCTGCGACGGCGGCGCCGTCTGTGGCCGTCGCAGCAGTTTCCGCCGCTGCGCTCCCTGTCGAGACGGCGGTGGCGGTCGGGGGTTCGAGGACGCTAGGGGCGGCGGCCGCAGTCAGGGTCGGGGCAGCGGGGAGAGTCCTGGAAGCGGAGCGCGCTGGGGAGGCCGGGAGGGGCGCGGAGGCTGCGAGTGTCGGGGTGGCTGGAAGAGTCGGGGACGCGGGGAGGGGCGGGGTAGCTTGGTTGGCATGCACGACGGAGTTTGCGATCCCTTTGACAGGGTTGACGATATCTCCGGCTTCGTCGATCGCGCCACCAATCGGGTGAGTTGCATCTCCAGGGCGAGTTGCATCTCCGGCGGAGTCGAGCGCATCGCTTGCCGGCGGGGTCCCGCCGGCGCCGAGCGCAGGGCGCGTCGCTGTGCCAGCGTTCGACGTCCTTGGCGCGATGCGCGCTTGTCTAGGCCCGCTTGTCAGCGCAGCGCGGTCGAACGCGGTGAGCCCGCGGCCGACGAGGGCAGGGCCGGCGATCGCAGGCGTCGCCGTGAAGCCGAAGGTGCCTGCTGCCCCATTCATGCTGCCAGCCGTGTGCGCGACGATCTGGCGCGTCGGCGTGTCGCGCCAGGCAACGGACTGCCCGCCGGAAGCATGCTCCATTTGCAGCACGATCCCGCCCGTGACCGCGGCGCCTGTGACTGCGACGCCCGCCGTCGTGGCGAGCAATGCGCCCCTGCCTGCGAGCGCCCAAGCGAGAAACGGCGGTGGCGCAAGCCCTGCGACGATTGCGCGCAGGCTTGCACGCGCGCGGTGCAGAAGTCCTCGCACAGCGCCATCGCTCACGCCAAGCGCGCTCGCGACCTGCTCGTAGCTCTCGCCTCCCATCGCCGTTCGCACGAGTGCCTCGCGCTGCGAGACGGGCAGCTCTGCGATGCCAGCGAGCACTTCGTGTGCCCTCATCCGATCTTCTGCGGGCGGACACCTCGCCCAGTCGAGGCTCACCACCGCAGTCTCAGCCTCCTGCGGCGCGCTGAGGCCAGCGCCAAGGCTTGCGTGGCCTGCCGTGCCGATGCCTGCCCGCAGGCGCTCGGCGCGCACGACGTTCAGGGCGATGTTGTGGACGATCCTGAACAGCCACGGCCGCACCTCTCTCACCTTCGCGCCTGAACGGATCGAGAGCCACGCGTTGAGGAACGCCTGCTGAAGCACATCCTCTGCGCGCGCCTCTGGGAGTGAGAAGCGTCTGCAGTAGCGCAGCAGCGATCCCCTGTAACGCTGCACGAGCACCTCGAATGCGCGCTCCTGTCCTTCGCGCACGAGCTCGAGCAGCCGTTCGTCTGGTTGTCTGGCAAGCGGTCCGTCGCCCGCTGCCAGGCAGATCGCCTGCGACCCATTGCTCACGCAGGCTGCATACCCATTTCTCCGAGGCTTAACCGTCCGTGAGGATTCGGATGCCGGCGTGTCTTACCCATGTAACGCGAAGTCACATCCAAGTCACAGACAGGGAAGGAGCAGCAATGCGCAAACGCCTGCCCATCAGGTCAGCGTCCTCGCTGGTCGCGCTCGGCGCAGTCGCCGGCTCGATGGCGATCGCAGCCGCCCCAAGCTGGGCGGCTGCTGCAGCGCCCACGGTGAAGAGCCTCACGCCCAGTTCGGGCCCAATCAACGGTGGCACGCCTGTGCACATTGCCGGTATGAGGCTCGCGCCTATCGGCGAACGCTGCGTGGTCGCGAACATCGCGAAATGCAAGATAACGGTGCGTTTTGGCGCAAAGGAAGCGACCGTTCTCTTCGACTCCCCTGACGACGCGATAGTGCTCGCGCCCGCGGTGCAGAAGCCGAAGACAGTGAAGGTGACGGTGAAGGTCGCAGGCGCAAAGAGCGCCTCGAGCGTCAGCTTCACCTACACCGAACCAGGTGAAGAAGTTGAAGGTGCCCTGCAGGGGATCGAAGAACAGGCGCCACCGCTGGAAGCGCCCTCTGGTCTCGAACTGCCTTCGGGCCTTGAACCGCCTTCGGGCCTTGAACCGCCTTCAGGCCTGGAACTCCCATCTGGCCTGGAACCGCCATCCGGCCTGGAACCGCCATCTGGACTTGAGCTGCCCTCTGGGTTGGAACCGCCTTCAGGGCTCGAACTGCCTTCGGGCCTCGAACCGCCTTCAGGCTTGGAAGAAGTTCCGAGCCTGTAGCGGGTGGGCCGTCGATACAGGCCCGAATCACCGCCGCGAGAACGCACCACGGCCCTCGCTCCGGGGGCCGTGGTGTCGCGGGCG
>DASXDO010000021.1:0-9308 GCA_036490555.1 Solirubrobacteraceae bacterium
TGCATAAGACTCGCCACGCCGCCAGCGCTCCCATAGCTCTCGACGCTCAACCACCGAGTACTCCCTGCGCTTCCTCGCCATCGCAACCCCCTCATCTCGAAAACAAATCGTGGAGTGTTGCGCCGAGGGGTTGAGAGCACCGGTTGACTCTCTTGCCACGCGATCGTTCGAGGGGGGGAGCTTCGACGATCGTCGATTGCAGAGTCAGAATGCTGCGCAGGCTGCAAGGCGCGCGCTTTGCAGCTGCCATCGCAGCAATCACGATGGTGTCGGCGATCGCCGTTCCGGTCGCGCACGCCGGCCAGATCGTCTACCCCGCGGGAACGGGCATCTGGGCGATGAACGAAGATGGCAGCAACCAGCATGAGCTGGTCGACGTCACGCAGGTGTCAGAAATGATGGCCCTCTTCGACCCTGACGTGCAGCCGAACGGCAATGAGGTCGCCTTCGTCGGCGAGTGGAGCCAGGCGCCGGCCGAAGAGCAGCAGATCGGCTCCAGTCCAGGCGCATGCGGCGGCGAGTGCCTTGGCTACTACGAGCTCTCCGGCGGCGTGAGCAAGCGCATCAGCCCGGCGCCGTTTCACTGCCCCCAGGCCGGCTGCGCAAGCGAGGAGATCGATCCGCGTGTCGCCGATGACGGCTCGGTCGCGTTCGTATCGCAGGCCTACGTGACCGTCACCGGCTTCGGCTGCCCCTACTCCTGCGGCACGGAAATCCGCAAGGGGCAGTCCGCGCTGCTCTCGCGCGACGCGAACGGCGCCAACCAGCAGCAGTGGAAGACTCCCTGCGAAAGCGAAGTCGAAGGCTCGAGCAACTGGGTCACTGACGCTGACGTGCTTTCAGTCGACCCCGCCGAATCCAATCAGCTCGCCTACGGGAACTGCCGGGACATGGAACAGGGCTCATTCTTCTCCTACCCGGTCGCCTTCGACGTCCTGCTCTCCAAGGGGCGCAGTGCCGAATACCTCACAGCCGCCTCCAATCCGGTCTCGGAACCGAACGAATTCAACGAAGGCGGCTGCTGCGAAATCCAGGATCTCTCCTATTCGTCTGACGGCACGCAGATCGTCGACGCGCGCAGCAACACACTCGGCGTCGCTGGCATCTACACCTACCCTGCAGCCGACAATGGTCAGGGCTACACGGGCACCGAGGTGCTCGCGGTGCCAGAGCATTGGATCTTCTTCTCTGTGCGCTTCATCGGCGGCGGCAGGATCGCCTTCGCCGCCGGCGACGACGCCAACAAAGATGGCACAGTCGACAGTACCGACGTCTACTCGATTCCGGCGAGCTGCACGCCTGCGACGTGCACCTTCCCCGGCTCCGCGACGAACCTCACCAATACAGGCAAGGTGAATGTCGACTACCTGCTTGGCACCGCAGGGATCGGCTATACGAGCTCCACGACTCCGATCCAGGGGATCAGCACCGGCCCAGACGACAAAGAAGCCGGCACATCGAAAGAAAAAGGCTCGACAAAAAAGGAATCCTCGAACGCAGGCGAAACGAAGCCTGTGCTGCATGGGCTGCACGTCTCGCCGAAGGCCTTCGCCGCCGCGCGCAAGGGCCACCACCATAGTGGCGGCGCCGTCATCTCCTACGAAGACAGCGAAGCTGCGAAGACGACGCTGACGGTTGAGCTGAAGCAGAGCGGCATCCGTCACGGCAAGCGCTGTGTCGCCGCGCCGCGGCGCCGCCCGCGTCACGCGAAGCCATGCAAGCGCCTCAGCAAGATGGGAAGCATCGTCCACAGCGACAGTGCCGGCAAGAATCAGATCGCGTTCTCTGGCAAGGTCGGCGGCAAGGCGCTTCGCCCTGGCAGCTACCTGATCGTCGCGGTCGCGAGAAGCGCCGGTGGCAGCAGCAAGGCTCTGCTGGCGCCATTCACCGTGAAGCACTGAGCAGATGCGCTCCCGACCGGCGCATGCGCCGGTCGGTGGGGGCGTGCATGCACGCCCCCAGACGGCGCCGCATGCGGCGCCGTCTTCCCAAATGACGCTCAGGTCGCGCTTGCGCGCGCCTGCTTGTGCTGTAGGTGGGAGATGTAGAGGCGAGCCAACACCGCAGGCGGGATCGAGACGAGCAGGATCCCCGCTCTATAGAAGAAGACGGCGACGACTGCGCTTGGCAGTGGCACGCCGACCCAGTGCACCGCGATCGTCAGCAGTACCTCCGAGACGCCGACGCCCGCGAGCGGCAGGCTGCGAGGCGTGAAGATGTAGCCGGTCGCGTATGCGAGCGTCAGACGCACCAGGCTGATTGGCACGCCGATCAGCGTCAGCCCCGCCCACAGCGCCGCGAGCTCGCCCGCCCAGTAGACGAGCATGCCCAGCCAGGCGAGGCGATGCGAACGCGCTTCGATCACCATCTGGTAGACGAGGTTCAGGCCCTGGACGGTGTGGTCGAGCAGCTTCGGCAGGTGCCAGCCGCCGCTCTTTGCGTGGTGGCAGGCGCGGATCACGATGACCGAGCAGACGAACCCCGCAGGGACGCCGATCGCCCAGGGCAGCGTCATCGAGGGCTTCACGTGCGGGGCGCCAAGCAGCAGCATCGCGCTCACCCAGGCCAGCGGCGCGAGCACCGCGTACTCCAGGGCGCCAAGCCCAAGGATCCTGATCGCCGCCTCGTGCTTTGGGTGCCCCATCTTCCTGATTGCGTCGTGGTCGATCGTGAAGCCGCCGCCAAGCGAGAACACGGCGAAGCCGAGCGAGACGAGGCTCGCAGCCTGGATCACCCGCATCGAGGGGCCCCTGTTCAGGCCCATCAGCCGCCGGTAGGCAAGTGTGTAGCCGGCGTAGGAGACGATCCTGCCGGCGAGGATCAGCACGAGCCAGATCGGCTGGATCCTGTCGACCAGTTTCAGCACTGCGCCTGGCCCTGCGACGATTGCCATCGCCGTCGAGGCGATCAGTGTCACGCCCAGCGCGCATCCAGAGAGCAGCAGCGGACGCTCGCGCAGATCGGCGAGCCGCTCGCGAATCGAGCCTCGAAGGCCTGCCATGAATCGAAGCTACCCTGGTTCGCTCACTTCTGCGCCAGCAGCCTGCCCATCTCGCCGAGTCTGAGGTTGCTGTCCCGGTCCGAGCGGGCCATGCCGAGGCGGTCGGCGTAACCTTGCGTCGCATGCCGAGGCGGTCGGCGTAACCTTGCGTCGCAAAGCGTCATGTCCAGCACCGATCCGCCCGTCACTGCCGACCTGGGCTCTGCCGAGGCGCAGCTGCTGGAACGCGCGCATGCGCTTGCTGATCTGCACGAGCTCTCGCTCTCTGCGGTCGAGGGTCAGGGTGCGCTCGCGATCGTGCTCGGTCGCCCTGGCGAGGGCAAGTCGGCGCTGCTGGGCAGGGTCTGCAGAGACGCACAGGGGCTGGGCCTGCGCGTCTGTCGCGCACGCGGCAGCGAGCTGGAGCGTGACTTCGCCTTCGGGATCGTCAGGCAGCTGCTCGAGCGGCTCGTGCGCGAGCTCGACCCAGCTGAGCAGCTCGAGCTGTTCGACGGCGCGGCGGGGCTGGCGGCGGGCGTCTTCGGGCTCGACGGCGGCGGGCGCGCGCCAGATGGCCCGTTCGCGATTCTGCACGGCCTCTACTGGATCCTCGCCGGGCTGCTTACGCGCGGCCCGCTGCTGCTCGCTGTCGACGACCTGCACTGGGCCGACGATGCCTCCCTGCAGTGGCTCGCCTACCTACGCGGCCGCATCGAGAGCCTGCGCGTGCTCGTCGTGCTCACGAGCCGTCCAGTCGACCCAGAGCACGGCGTGCTGGGCATGCTTGGCGTCGATCTGGCTGTGCACAGCCTGCGCGTCGGGCCGCTCGCACCCGCCTCCACCGCCGCGCTGATCGAGGACGCTCTGCGGGCAACACCTGCGGAGGCGTTCACGCACACCTGCCAGCGGCTGACGGCGGGCAACCCGCTCGCCGTCGCCGAGCTGCTCGGCGAGCTGAGACGCATGCGCGCGACGCCAGATGCCGCGACGGCGGCGACGCTCGACTCGCTCGCGCCCGCCGGGCTCGAGCGCAGTGTGCTCGACCGGCTTGGTCGCCTCACCGAGCAGGCGCGCAAGCTTGCGCATGCGCTTGCGGTGCTTGGTGAGGCCGCGCCGCTGCGCCTGCTTGCGACGCTTGGCGGGCTCGACCTCGACGCTGCCGCGAGCGCCGCCGAGGAGTTGACGCAGGCGGGCATCCTCGACCAGGCCGAGGAGCTGCGCTTCCTGCATCCGCTGCTGCGCGCGGCCGTCTATGAGTCGATCGGTGTGCGCCTGCGCGCCCGCATGCACGCCCACGCCGCGACGCTGCTGAGCGACGAGCGCGCCGATCCGCAGGCGATCGCGGCCCAGCTGCTCTGCTCCGATCCCGCGGGGGAGGCGCAGAGCGTGCGGCAGCTGCGCACCGCCGCGAGCACAGCGATGAGCCAGGGCGCTCCGGCGAGCGCGATCAGCTACCTGCGCCGGGCGCTCGCCGAGCCGCCGCAGCAGGAGACGCTTGGCGCCACCCTCACTGAGCTTGGCGTCGCGGAGATGGTCGTGCGTGACCCCGCCGCGAGCACTCACCTGCAGGCTGCGCTGCAATGCGCGAGCGATCGTGGCGAGCGCGTCGTGCTTGCGCTGTTGCTCTCGGAAGTCTGCCTCTACGCGGGCGAGCGCGAGCGCGTGCTCGAGCTGCTTGGGCTTGCCCTGCAGATCGCCCAGGACTGTGGAGATCCAGAGCTCGTGCTGCTGGCGCAGCGCCGCCGCATCGCGCTTGGGCTTGCGCTCGATCTCTCAGACGGCAAGCTCGACGAGCCTTCGCTGGAGGCCCTACAGCTGCTCGCCGCATCTCAGCGGCCAGCGGCGCGCGCGGTGCGGATCACGCTCGCGCTCGGCAGCGCAAGGCCCTGCGAGCCAGGGGAGCGGCCGCTCGCGCTGCTCAGGGCGGGGCTTGACGGCGGCCGCTTCCTCGCCGAGGAGAGCGCCGATGCGCCGGAGGCCGTGACGGCAGCGATCGCGCTCGTCGTCTACGACCAGCTCGATGAGGCGCTGCAGCACACGAGCGCGATGCTCGCCGACGCTGCGCGCCGTGGCTCTGTGCTCGGCTTCGTCCATGGCGCGACCTTCAGGGCGCTTGCGCACCTGCGCGGCGGCACGCTCGCCGAGGCCGAGGCCGATGCCCAGGACGCGCTGCGCCTGCTGCAGGAGCAGTCGATGGAGTTCGTCGCGCCATTTCCCCGTAGTTGCCTCGCCGCGGCGCTGCGCGAGACGGGCCGTGCGCGCGAGGCGTTGGCGCTGCTCGATGGCGGTGAGCTGCCAGCAGCAGCAAGCGGGCGTGCAGCAGTGTTCGAGACACGTGGCCGGGTGCGCATCGTGCTTGGCGAGCTCGACGGCGCGATCGCCGACCTTGAAGCCGTCGGCGAGATAGTCCAGGCCGCGGGGCTGCGCCACCCCAGCTACCACCGCTGGCGCTCTCCGCTTGCATTCGCGCTCGCGGGCGGGCAGCCAGAGCGCGCCGCCGAGCTGCTTGCCAGCGAGCTCGCAGATGCGCGCCGCACCGAGGTCGACAGCGCAATTGGCGTCGCCCTCGCGGCAAGCGCCGCACTCGCCGCGCCAGATGCCTGCGACGCACTCTGGCAGGCGGCGATCGAGCGTCTGCGCCACAGCCCTGCGCGGCTCGAGCTCGCGCGCGCCGAGGTCGGCTACGGCGCCGCGCTGCGCCGCGCCGGCCAGCGCGTGCGGGCGCGCGAGCCGTTGCGGCATGGCCTCGAGCTCGCGACACGCTGCGGCGCCACGCCGCTGTCAACGCTTGCGGCGGAGGAGCTGCGCGCCGCGGACGGCCGTCCCCGCCGCCCCTGGCTCAGCGGCGTCGAGGCGTTGACCCCAAGCGAGCTGCGCGTCGCGCGGCGCGCCGCCGGCGGCGCGAGCAACCGCGATATCGCCCAGGCTCTGTTCGTCACGACGAAGACGGTCGAGATGCACCTCTCCAACGCCTACCGCAAGCTTGGCATCGACTCGCGCGGGCTGCTGCCTGGCGCGCTCAGCGACTGACGTCGTGCGCCGGTTCGCCGTTCGAGCATGGCGAGGTGCATTGCTGGCACCCACCCAATAAATATATTTCTGAATTCCTGAGCTTGCCGCTGAGCTGCCTGCCGAACAGTGACCGAAAGCGTGACAGCCTCCATGCCCAATACGAGCACGACAGCGTCCGCGATCCAAGCTGAGGGGATCAAGATGACCTTTGGCGAGGTCGTCGCGCTCGATGGGCTCGACCTCGAGGTCGCGACGGGATCCGTATTCGGCCTGCTTGGGCCCAACGGTGCAGGCAAGACGACGCTCGTTCGCATCCTCGCGACGTTGCTGCGTCCGAGCGAGGGCCGCGCGCGCGTGCTTGGCTTCGACGTGCTTACCGAACCGCTCGCTGTGCGCCGCCGGATCGGCCTCGCCGGCCAGTTCGCGGCCGTCGACGAGGAGCTGACAGGCCGCGAGAACCTCGAGATGGTCGGCCGCCTCTACCGCCTGCCCGCAGAGGAGGCACGCAGGCGTGCAGGCGAGGTGCTCGAGCGCTTCGGGCTGACAGACGCCGCCGATCGCCGCGTCTCGACCTACTCGGGTGGCATGCGGCGACGCCTCGACCTTGGCGTGAGCCTCACGGGACGCCCGCCAATCTTGCTGCTCGACGAGCCGACGACTGGCCTTGACCCGCGCACGAGGCAGGAGCTCTGGGGCATGGTCGACGAGCTGCGCCGCGAAGGCACGACTGTGCTGCTGACGACCCAGTACCTCGAGGAGGCTGACAGGCTTGCGCAGCGCATCGCCGTCGTCGACCATGGGCGCATCGTCGCGACAGGAACCGCCTCGGAGCTGAAGGCGACAATTGGCGCAGAGGTGCTGAGCGTGCGCCTCGATGACGCGTCAGCGGCCGTCGACGCGGCGGCGGTGCTCGCCGACCTTGCGACTGACGCAGCCCCATTCGTCGACGCCGTCGCCGGCGAGGTGAGGCTCGCGATCGCTGACCCAAGCGCCTCCGCCGAGGCGGTGAGGCGCCTCGACGCGAGGAACCTCGCCGTCGCCGCGATCCAGTTGCAGCAGCCAAGCCTCGACGACGTCTTCCTCTCGCTGACGGGCAGGGGAGCGGAGGCGTCAAAGCGGGAGGGGACAGAGGCGTGAGACATCGATGTGGAGGAGAGGCTTGACGTTCGAGGACGCAGAGATGCGCCGGTCATCGGAGGTCAAAGAGCGTTTGCGTCTGACGCTGCGGGAGACGCTTTCGGACAGCCGCGTGATGGCTGCGCGCCAGTTGCGCAAGACCCTGCGCAGGCCTACCTACATCGTCTTCGCCTTCGTCCAGCCTGTGATGTTCGTGCTGCTGTTCCGCTACGTCTTTGGCGGCGCGATCAACACAGGCAAGATCGACTACGTCGACTACCTGATGCCAGGGATCATGGTCCAGACCGCGATCTTTGGCGCCCTGATCACGGGCATCGGCCTCACCGAAGACCTGAAGGCAGGCGTCGTCGACCGCTTCCGCTCGCTGCCGATCGCCCGCTCCGCGGTCTTGATCGGCCGCACTGCCGCTGACATGACGATGAACGTGATGACGCTGATCGTGATGCTGCTCGTCGGCCTCGCCGTCGGCTTCCGTCCCAATCAGCCCTTCTACGATCTCATCCTCGCCTTCCTGATCGTGCTCGCCTTCTCCTACGTCTTCTCCTGGATCAGCGCCTTCGTCGGCCTCTCTGTGCGCGACCCTGAGACGGCTCAGTCGGCGGGCTTCGTCTGGGTCTTCCCGCTCACGTTCGCCTCCTCCGCCTTCGTCCCCGCCGCGTCGATGCCAGGCGTCATCAAGGCCTTCGCCGAAGTCAACCCCGTCACGCTCGCGGTGAACGCGACGCGGGCGCTGACGATCGGCCACGCAAGCGCGCTCTCGCCGGCGCTTGGCACGCTCGCCTGGTTCGCTGGCCTGCTCTGCGTCTTCGTGCCGCTTGCGGTGAGGGCGTTTCGGCGGGCGTGAGCGAAGCTTGCCGCGGCCTTACGCTGGCTGGTTGAGCTCGTCGAGTAGGGCGGCGACACGTCGCTGCAGATCGTCGCGGATCTCACGAACCTCGACGAGCTCGCGGCCCTTTGGGTCAGGGAGGTCCCAGTCGAGGTAACGCTTGCCAGGGATGTAGGGGCATTCGTCGCCACAGCCCATCGTGACGATGAGGTCAGCCCGCTTGGCGAGATCCTGGGTGAGTGGTTGAGGGCGGCGATCGGCGAGGTCGACGCCGATTTCGCGCATCACCTCGACGACCTCAGGATGGATGTGCTCGGCTGGCGTGGTGCCAGCGGACAGCGCGGTGTGGCGGCCGTTGGCCGCTCGCTCGAAAAGCGCCTGGCTCATCTGGGAGCGGCCTGCATTGTGCAGGCAGACGAATAGGACTGTGCTCATTGGGCGAGCGCTCCCTGCTGCTCCCTGTCGTGCGGTAGCAGCGCATCTGCCGCCTGCTCTGGGGTGATGTGCGGGTAGAGGGCGTGGATCAGGCCGATCGCGCAGGCGCAGCCGGCGAGCTGCGCTGCGATGAAGCCGGGCACGGACGCGGGCGCGATTCCAGCGAAGCTGTTGGAGAACATGCGGCCAATGCTGATCGCGGGGTTTGCGAAGCTCGCTGAGCTGGTGAAGAAGTAGGCGGCGCCGATGTAGGCGCCGACGGCGGCTGGCGCGGCGCTCGTTCGCCGTGTGCGTGCGAGCGAGAAGATGACGAGCAGCAGCCCTGCCGTCGCAATCGTCTCCGAGAGCAGGTGCGCGCTGCTCGCTCGGTGGTGGCTTGAGATGCTGATCGCGGTGAGCGAGAACATGCCGTTCGCAGCGATCGCGCCGAGCACGCAGCCTACGATCTGGGCGGGTATGTAGGCGGCGGCGTCGCGCCAGGAGATGCCACCGAAGCTCGCGTCTGCGAGCGAGACGGCAGGGTTGAGGTGCGCGCCTGAGACTGGCCCGAAGATGAGGATGATCGCTGAGAGCCCCATCGCCGTTGCGGCGGCGTTCTCGAACAGCTCGAGGCCGACGTCGTTTGGGGAGAGCGTCTGTGCGGCGATGCCAGATCCAATTACGAGGGCGGCGAGGAACGCCGAGCCGACCAGCTCGGCAAGCAGTCGCCTCGAGAGCGGCGGAGCGAGGGACGGAGCGAGGGCCTTCATGCGCTCAACATACTCCATTGACATCTATCACTTCAATAGATATATGTATATAGATGATCACCGATCTGCCGATGCTGGAGCTCGTGCCGAAGACGAAGCGGCCCGCAGGCGAGCGCTGCTGCGAGCCGGTCGTCTACCCCGACGTTCAGCGTGAGCAGGCAGCTCGTAT
>DASXDO010000022.1:0-14067 GCA_036490555.1 Solirubrobacteraceae bacterium
CCCCCCACGACAACACCTCGCCTAGTCTTCTTCGGGCGCTGTCAGGATCCAGATCCCGCTCGCAGACCCACCTGACGGTTCCGGTTCCGGCTTGAGCTGAAGGAAATCGAAGACCGCCCCTATCGCGTAGTCTCCGCCGGCACCGGCCTGTTTCATCCCCTCGGTGATTTCGGCGCCGTAATATCCGGACTCTTCCTTGAATTCAGTGAGTTCGAGTTCGTCGGCGAGCTTTGGTTCTTCGGCGACGCCATAGATGCATAGGGTGCCGGGAACAGATTCTTCGGCTTTTGTCCCTGGGCATTCTTCGGTTTCTTTCAGTTCTTTCGTCACGAAGTAGACGCTGACTCTGTTGAAGTCCGTTGGCGGCAGCGGCTCGGGGAAGGTGATGGCCGATTCGCCGCGATATATGTCAAAGCCTCCGGTTTTGAGCCAGGCGAGCGAGGAGAACTGCATGCTCCACGTCCCCTCCTCGACCTTTTCGGCTTCGAGCGTGCCGCCGGCCGACTTGCCGTTGCATGCGGTGGCGCTTCCTGAGCCGTCGGAGAATTCCGCCCCGCCTTCGGGACATTCGCTGGAGCCGGCGTCGAGTTTCGAGACCGTGACGGTTTCGCCTTCGGCGCCTTCGGGGCCCGCTTCGCCCTGGGGACCCTGTTCGCCCTGTTCACCCTGGGGACCCTGTGGGCCTTTGGGACCCGTGGCTCCAGTTTCGCCTTTTACTCCAGCCGGACCAGGGGACCCTGCCGGGCCCTGCTTGCCTTCTGGCCCCTGCTTGCCTTCCTTGCCCTGCGGCCCGCGCTTACTCTGGGGCTTGCTTCTCTTTTTCAGCGCGCTCGCGAGGGCGCTTCCGTGATGGTCGCCCGACGAGCCGAGGCCGCCGGTCGCGGCCAGCGCGCCGCCGCTCATCGCGAAGATGAGCGCGAGCAGCGCCATTATGTTCGCGGCGCTCAGGTGCTTGCGTATCAATGAAAGCATCGCCATCCCGTCTCCTTCGATGTCCACGCCTTGCAAGCACCGCCTGCCAGGCCTCGTTCCTCTCCTGTGCCACCGGAAGCAGTGGCCGCCGCCCCAAACCGAACAAACCGAACGGTCGGTCAGCCGGCTCTCCTCCGACTCGATCCGACCATATTGCGATGGGCGTGGTGCTGTCTAGTCCACCGCGCGAACGTTCTCGTACGGAACTAGCTGGCGGGTGGGGGTCGTTCGTAGTCTTCTACGAGCACGTTCTCGTAGAAGACTAGTTACGGAACAGCCTCTCGTTGTAGTCTGGGCGCGAGGATTGAGGGCGGAGTGCATCCGGAGGTTGAGGAAGGATCGATGGAAGGGCAGCGGTTGACTGACCGGAGCTCATCGGCGATGCGTTCGCCGATCAACTGGGCGTTGCTCGGGCTTCTGATCAAGCGACCAAGCTACGGCTACGAGCTCGTACAGCGCTTCGAGCGCACCTACGAGGGCAGCCTCGAGCTCTCGAGCCGCTCTCAGATCTACGCGGCCCTCGACAGGCTCGCGCGGCGCGGGATGATCGAGCACGTCGAGCACGACGAGGCGCAGCGCGGGCTCGACCCGCTGCGACAGCCAAAGCTTCGCTATCGCGTCACCGACGCGGGGGTGCACAGCTATGAGCATTGGCTGATCGACGAGATGAACGGCGACCCAGGCCGCTCACGCCTGATCACGCAGCAGTTCGCGGCGCTCGCACCGGCGCATGCGCTGCGCGTGCTGGAACGTTGCGAGCAGATGTGCCTCGAGACGATTGGCAGGTCGACCGAGCGTGGCGACGATCGCGACGAGGCGCTCGCGGAGCGACTCGCCGGCGAAGAGGAGCGGCTGCGCGCAGGAGCGATGCTCGAGTGGATCGAGTACGCCCGCAGCGAGCTGCGCGCCGCAGAGAACCGGTCACGTCCGTGAGCCTGCTGAGCATCGAGCACGTGCGGCTCGCCGATGCAGACAGCCCAGGGCGGCTGCTACTCGACGACGTGAGCCTCGAGCTGCACACCGGCGAGCTCGTCGCCGTCTGGGGCAAACGTCGCTCGGGACGCTCGACGCTGCTACGCCTTGCTTGCGGCCTGATCCTTCCTGACGAGGGCGTCGTGCGCTTCGACGAACGGCAGCTGCGCGGCCCGACGGCGATTGGCGCCGGCATCGCCTACTGCACAGACAGCTTCCGCATCGGCGAGGCGTGGCCTGTCGAGCGCGAGCTCGTCGAGGTGCAGCTCGGACGCGGCATCCCGCGACGGCGCGCCCGCCGCAGCGCACAGGAGGCGCTGCAGCGCACCGGCGCGGAGCATCTGCAGGCAAGCCTGCTGCGCACGCTGCGCGGCGCTGAGCGAGTGCGGGTGATGCTCGCGCTCGCGCTGACGAGCGCACCACGGCTGCTGCTGATCGACGACGTCGTCGCAGGCGTGGAGCTGGTCGAGCGCAGGGCGATCATGGCGTTGCTGCGCTCACTTGCCGACGAGGGCCTCGCCGTGCTCACATGTACCGACGAGACGCCGGCGCTTGCAGGCACCGATCGTGCGCTGACCCTCTCGGAGGGCCGCCTGCACGGCAGGGCCGCGCCGGAGCTGGCGGAGATCGTGCCGCTGCGACGCTCCGCGAGTGCGTGATGACAGGCCTATACGGGTCGGCGGGCGCATGACGGCAGGCACTGACGAGCTTGCAGGCGTGTGATGGCAGGCGCGGACGAGCTGATGGGCATGGTGGCGGCCACCGACAAGCTTGCGGGCGCTCGCAGGCGCACGGGGTCGGCGGCACCGGCAGGTCCGCGCCCGCGCGCGCTCGTTGGCCCCCACGTGCTGATCTGGTTCTACCGCCGCTGGCTGCGAAAGCACCTGGTGCAGGAGCTGCTGGCAGGCCTTGGGGTCGCGATCGCGGTCGCACTCGTGTTCGCGACGATAGTCGCAGCCGGCAGCGTGTCCGGCTCCAGCACGGCGGCGGCGCGCACCGTGATCGGACCGGCGACGCTGCAGCTGCACTCGCGCTCGGCTGACGGCATCAGCGGCACGCTGCTGCGCCGAGTGCAGGAGCTGCCTGGCGTACGCACGGCCGGCTCGCTGCTGGAAGCGACGGCGACGCTGCGCACCGCAAGCGGACGCACCGCGACGATCGACCTCGCCGGCGCGGGCACGAGCCTCGTCTTCATGGATGGCCTTGCGCACACGATCCCGACGGCAACGCTGTCGGCACGGGGAATCGGCCTGAGCTCGCGCACGGCGGGGGAGCTTGCGATCGGCGGCTCGGCGCGAGCATCGCATGGGAAAATCGAGGTCAATGTGCGCGGGCGCGCAGTCTCGATGCCCATCTCCGCGGTACTTGGGCAGGAAGCCTTCGGTGCGCTGTCTCAGACGAGCGTCGCGGTCATGCAGCTGCGCGAGCTGCAGCAGCTCACGGGGCTCTCCGATCGCGTCTCGCGCATCCTTGTGCAGCCACGCCGCGGGCATCGTGCACAGGTGCGCAAGGAGCTCCGCACGCTCGCGCACGGTCGCGTCGACGTCGCACCGGCCGACCAGGATGTCGGCCTGCTCGCCCAGGCGCTTGGCCCAAGCAACCAGGCGAGTGCGCTGTTCGCAACGATCAGCGCACTGCTTGGCATGCTGCTCGCGATGGCGGCGTTCCTGCTCACAGCCCCTGACAGGCGCCGCGCGATCGCCGACCTGCGCCTGATGGGAATCCAGCGCACAGCGATCGTCGAGATGTTCGCCTTCCAGGCGCTGCTCTTGGGCTGTGCCGCCTCGTTGCTTGGGCTGCTTGGCGGCTATGCGCTCTCGGTGACTGTGCTCGCCGTCTCCTCGCGCTATCTGGCGGAGGCCTTCACGCTTGGCACCCAAACGAGGTTCGACGGCATCGCGATCGCGGCAGCGCTCGCAACGGGGCTACTGAGCAGTTGCCTTGCCTCGACGATGCCGCTGCTCGACCTGCGCAGCGGCGAGACGCTGCGCAGCCTGCACCGCCATGGCATCCCTGGCAACACTCTGCGCAGGCGCACACGGCGCGCACTTGACGCAGGCGTGCTGACGCTGATCGTCGCCGCTGGCGCGATCGTGGCGATCGGGCCGTCGCTCGCGCTGCCTGCGTGCATCCTGCTCGCACTGGCGACGGTATGTGCGCTGCCACTCGCCCTGAGCGTCGCGATCCGCCTTGGCATGCTGCTGTCGCGGTGGTGGGAGAGCCTCACGGCACTGCCGGTCGCGGTCAGCTCGCTGCAGGCGACGACGCTGCGCAGCGTCGCGCTCGCCGCCACCGGCGCAGTCGCGCTGTTTGGGAGCGTCGCACTCGGCGGCGCGCGCGCCGACCTCGCGCATGGCATCGGAGGCTTCGCGCACAGCTATGCAAGCGACGCGACCCTCTGGATCGGCAGCCGTGGCGACGACCAGGGGGTGATCGACTTCCCAAAGCGCGACCTGCCTGCGCAGATCGCGCGCGTGCCAGGCGTTGCGCACGTCGCCGCATATGCCGGCGGCTTCGCCGTGATGGACGGGCGCCGCGTGTGGGTGATTGCGCGCCCGCCAGGGGGCGCCCGGCATGTGCTCGCCTCGCAGATTCTCCACGGCTCGGCGGCGCTCGCCGAAAGGCGCCTTGCGCAGGGTGGCTGGGTCGTCGTCTCGCAGCAGATCGCAGAACACCAGCACGTCGGCGTCGGCGCCCGTCTGCTCGTGCCAACGCCGAGCGGAGAGGTTTCGCTGCGAATCGCGGCGCTGAGCACGAACCTCGCATGGAGCCCTGGAGCGCTGTTCATCGGCAGCGGCGAATACGCGCGTCTGTGGCAGAGTCGCGCAGCGACCGCGCTTGGCATCTCACTGCGCCCTGGCGCGAGCGTGAAGCGAACGGCGCAGCTGGTACGTGAGACGCTTGGGCCGAGCAGCAGCCTTACCGTCCGTACCGACGCGGCGTTGGAGGCGAGCATCGAGACGCTTGCAAGCGAAGGCCTCGGCCAGCTCAGGGAGATCTCGAACCTGCTGCTGCTCGCGGCGATCCTTGCGATGGCGGCTGCGATCACGGCGGCGGTATGGCAGCGCCGGGGGGCGCTCGCAGGCCTGCGCCTCTGCGGCGTCTCGAGCGGGCGGCTGCGACGGATCCTGCTCGTCGAAGCGAGCCTGATGCTCAGCGCCGGCTGCATCACGGGGGCGTTCGCTGGTGTCTGCGGACAGGCGATCATCGATCGCTATCTCGGCAGCGTGACGGGCTTTCCGATCGCGACGATCGCGTCTGACGCACGCCCGCTGAAGATCTTCGCGCTCGTGCTCGCCGCCGTCTTCGCCGCCGCCTGCATGCCGATCCTCGCTGCCTCCCGGGTCTCGCCGAGCTACGCGCTGGTCGAGTGAGAGCTGAACCGTTCGTGGTCTAAGGTGTTCGGCGAAGGTGGACGTTCGAGGGAGAGGTGAGAGCTCATGCCAGTCTCCAGAAGAGCGAGAATCGCCGCATGCGCGGCCGCGGCGTTCGCCGCGTCGATCTGCCTCGCGCTCGGCGCAGGGATCGCGCTCGCCGGCCAGTTGCACGCAAGCGACAGGGCGAAGCTTCGCTACGTCGCCGCGGTCGGCGAAAAGGTCTACGAGACCGGTCAAGCGAGCGGAACGCTGCCAGGCGACATGCGCGTGCACATGGTCTTCAGCTCGACCTTCAGCGGCAGCTTTACGATCGATACGCCCGTCGGCGAGATCAGCGGCCGCGGGCGCGCGCGGCCGCATGGCGAAGGCGTGATCGAGAGCTTCAAGGGCACGCTCGTCGTCACCGGCGGCAGCGGCCGCTACAGCCACGCGCACGGCTCGGCGGGCCTCTATGGCACCTTCAATCGCAACAACTACTCGCTGACAATCAAGACAGCGGGAACGTTGCACTACTGATCGCGATGAGGGTCCGCCGCAGCTCGCAGGAGGTTGGGCCTGCCCGCGAACTGGTCGGCCCCCGTCTTCTGTTGGCCGTGATCAGGCTCCGCAGCTCGCAGTACACGCTCCGACCGGTGCTTACCGCCTGCGTGTGCGCGCTCGCGTTCTGTGGCATCGCATGCGATGCCACAGCGCAGACGACCGCAAGCCTTGGCGCCGCCTTCAAGCCGTACCGCCTTGGGCGACGCACGACGCTGCAGTTCCGCTTCTCCTTCTCGGCGCCGGCAGGCAGCGTGCCGCCGCCGCTCGTGGAGATGCAGCTGCGCTACCCGCGCGACCTCAACTTCTACCTCAACGACCTTGGCATCCGCAGGTGCCCACAGGCAACTCTCGAAGCTGGTGGCCCAAAGAGCTGCCCGCGCAACTCGATCATGGGCTACGGCATCGTGCGCACGGGAATCGTCCTTGGCGACACGCCAGTGGAAGAGAGCTCGCCGATCACGATCTTCCGTGCCCCTGAACACGAAGGGCATCTCGTGCTGCTGTTCTTCGCCGAAGGCAGCCGCCCTGTGATCACGAACGTGATCTTCTCAGGGCTGCTGCTCTCCGCGCGCGAACCGTTCGGCGGCAAGGTCCAGATCGGCGTGCCGCTCGTCGAAACGCTCCCTGGAGCCCCATACGTCTCTGTGCTTCATCTGCACGCGACGATCGGACCGAAGGGGCTGACCTACTACAGGAGCGTCGACGGCGTGACGCTCGCCTTCAAACCGCAGGGCATCCTGCTGCCGCCGCAGTGCCCGAAGGACAGCTTCCCGTTCGCCGCCGAATTCGACTTCTCCGATGGGACTCACGCGCGGGCGCAGACGAGTGTTCAGTGCCCAGAGGACCGTTCGTAGAGGGTGAGCGAGGGGACTCGAGGAGCGTGCGAGACGGGGTGAGATTTCTGCCAGTTGAGCCTGCCGTATTGCAGAATCGTCAAAGCGCAGCATGGGCGAGGAAACCTTGGACTCCGCCTCTCCCAAGCAGAGTTCATCGTGCACCTCACCTCCAGTTGGCCGGCACGTCGAGGGCGCCCGCATCTCGCGCGCCGATCCGCGTCGTGGCCATGGTGTTCCAGCCGCAACTAGCTCTGACCGAAGGAGGGCCCAAACCGTCAAGCCGCTATGGACATCCTGAGCGTGATCCCTGTGGCTTGATCCTGAACGCTCCAATGGCACCTGCTCGGACGGCTAGAGACCCGATCGAGTACGTCATCTGCAACCGGAAAAAATTGTTCCCTAATTGTTTCCCAACGGCTTCTTCCTGTGATCGGCTCTCAGACCAAACATGCCGATTCGCGGGTCTTTCTTAGAGGGTGAGCGAGGGGACTCGAACCCCCGACCGCCTGGACCACAACCGCCTCTGGGAGACTTTGGCCAGGCACAAACCCGCATAAATCCTGGGTTTTGTTCTCGGAGATTCCCTCTGATCGGCTCAAATTGTTCCCCAGCTGGGACCCGCGCGGGTCGACGTCGGGCGTTGCGTAGAGCCGGTCCATCAGCCGTTGCTCTGCGTGTGCAGTGCCGCCGCGAAGCTGCTTGCGACCTCGATTGCCCACTGCGCCGCGGTTGGGTCATCGAAGTGTCGCGCAACCCTGCGTGCAGTAGCGGACCGCTTGTCGGCCAGTTGCTTGGCGAGCCATCCGGTGGCACTCTTGACGTCGGAGCGCCGACTGTGGGCGGCGAGCGCGCTCATGGCGTCCTTGTCGGCGGCGCATGCGCTTGCGAGCATCACCGCGTCGACGGTGTCGGTGATCAGCCGGTCGGGACGAGTCCTCACGCCGGAGGCGACGAGTGCGCCCTTGAGGACAAAAGCCGCGTCGAGTTGGACGGTGCGCAGCCTGAAGGTGCGTGGCGGCTCGTCCACGAGGGTGAGCTGGAGCTGCATCGGGCCGCGGATCAGTGCGTAGGCGAGCCCTGGCGCTGCGAGCGTGGGCAGCCCCGGCTCGACGATCGGGGGTTTACTGCGTGACGCACCGGGCGCGACGAGCAGGTCGACGACGAAGTTACCTGCTGGTGTCTTGCGTGCGAAACGGAAGGCCTCGTCGCCGTACCCAGGCTTGAAGCCCTGGTTGCCAAGCAACTCGGTGAGAAGCGTCTTGTTGCCGGTGAGACCGAGCGCCATGCGATCGATACCGAGATCGACGTCGGCGGTTGGACGAATCGGCCTGTCCACTGGCCTGGCGGTCAGCCATGCCGTGACCGAGAGGCCGCCGATCAGCAGCGCACCGTCTCCGAGCCGATCCAACACCGGCTCCAAGAGCGGGAGCCCTTGCGCAAGCAGCTTGTAGGCGCGGCCAGCAACGGGCATCTCGCATCTCAGCATCAGAAGCCGATCGCCTCGCGCCTCAACTGCTCGGCGGCCTCACGGCCACGGTCGAGCTCTCGTGACATGTCCAGGTAGATCTGTACTGGCGAGGCGATAGGCAGCCCTGCGTGACGCTCCGCGAACGCACCGCAGCCACGATCGGCTAGGTCGATCACGATCTCCCGCGGAATCTTGGAGTCGCAGGACAGCACGTCGAGCTCTTGGGCCAGTTCGAGGAAGGCCTCTGGATCCACGCAGTGGATGACCGCTGACCGCGCCGGCAGATATGGGACCAGCAACTCGGCGGCCAACTCTCCTGATACGAAGACCTTGCTGCGAGAGGCAACCAGCTTGTCCACGAGCGGTGCGAGGTCTTCCTCGACGCGCGCGATGACGCGTTCGCGTGGCGTCTCGTACTGCTCGGCCCACGCGTCGAGCATTCTGCGAGGGTCCATGGGCATGTAGGCGTTCACGTCGCGCTCCACGAACCCCCGCTCGAGGAGCGCGCCAAGGACACGATGCACATTGCCGGGGTTGACCTCGGCAAGATCGACGATCTCAGACAGCCGCCAGGGCCGCCGATGATCGCTCAAGAGAACTTTTATGACCCTGCTCGCCGCAGGCGCAAACGGCGAGACGGCCGGTCGCCCTGGCGGTCGCCTCTGAGCAGGCGAAGCGTCGAGGATCACGCGTCCGCCAGTCTCTATGTGCCCCGCTCCGTCGAGGTCGATCCATGAGATCCCCTCGCGCCGAGCAGCAGCTCGAAGCCCCTCGGGGGCACGCTCGACGACGACCAGCTCGATATCCGGCAGTTCGCTGCGTAGCCGCCGCAGCCCGGACGGGTACGGAACAGCCAGGCCAACAGCCTTGAATGAGCTGACGCCTCCGGCCCCTCGTAGGCCGATCGTCGCCCGGCGGTCATCGAGCACCTCGACGTCGATCCCCTGACCGTCGGCGAGCACGCTTGGGCCAGCCTCCGCGAAGCGTCGTATGACTGAAGCTCGTGAGCTCATTTTGCCTTGCAAGGCAAAATAGCAGATCGAGGGTATGTTGCCAAGCACTAGCTGTAGTTCCTTGATAGGTGCGTCAGGTTGTGTAGGCGGGTGCTGGGGGCTTGTGCTGAGCCCACCAACCACGCGCCACGCCGCGTCGATATCAACCGTAGGAGCAACCGTCTTGGTGCCCCTGGTGGCGATCGTCACCGAGGACAGCTCCCCCGCCCACGGGTCACGGCCGTAACGAGTCCTGAGCTCCTGAAATGCCCGCTCGATCTCAGACCCTCCGGCAGACCACTGCTCGCTGAGACTCTCCGAGACCCCGCAACCTCGCAATACCCGGCGATCCCTGCCTGTACGCCCACGGATCTCGACACCGAGATCCCGCAGATTCGCCGCAAGCTCCTACTACTAGTACTAGTAGTAGGGTGACTCGTGCGCGACCACACGCGTGCTGGTTCCTCGTCCGAGCGAATCATGATCGAACTGACCGCCGATGAGACTCTGCGAGCCATCCCGTCCGAATCATCTCGGGGCTTCCGTAAGACCTAGCGACCGGCGCGACCTGTTGGCCCACGCCCGGCGGTCGGAAGAGATTTGTTCCCCAATTGTTCCCCAGCGGCGCGTGGCACCTCGCGCAACACACTCCGTAATCCGTACTGGAAAGCCAAATCTAAGAGGGTGAGCGAGGGGACTCGAACCCCCGACCGCCTGGACCACAACCAGGAGCTCTACCAACTGAGCTACGCCCACCAAGTCGGCTAGCGCAGTCTAGCGACGGCCGCCTGCTGGGAGCAGCGCCGATCGAGCGGCGCCTAGACCCTGGCGATCCGCAGCGCCTCTGGCCCGGACTCCGCGAGCCAGCCGTCCATCCTGCGCACGCAGCCCTCCAACTCCTCTCCATCGAGGTCGAGGGCCTGCCCCGTCTGTGCCTGCTCGAGCCTCGCCAGACCTGAGCTGAGCAACGAGGACACGGCGTTCATCGCGAGCTCGAGGCTGCCGCTGCCCTGCAGCTCCGGATGCCGCTCCCCAGCAAGACGCCAGGCTGCGTTCAGCGCAAGCGGCCCGTCGCCAAGGTTGCGCAGCAGCTCGAGGCCGAACGCGTCGGCAAGCACATGGTTGGCACCGGCGTTCGCGCCTGAAGGCACCGCGCCAGGGAGGGCTACCCCACCGGGGACGGCCCCTGCTTCTGCGCCAGGGGCGAACCCGACGCCGGGGGTGGCCTCCGGGGTGGCAAGCCCGTCCGCGTTCCCGTCGCCGCTGGCGCGCGCAGCGGCGCTCGCCTTCGCTGCGAGGCTCTGCCGCACAGAGGCGACGACCGTCTCTGTGACGTCTCTGCCCTCGCGTATCGCCGTTGGCCAGCCGCGGGACATCGTGAGGCCGCCGATTGGGATCTCAGGGCCTTCCAAAACGGTGATCGTCGTCTCGTCAGGACGCCAGGTGCGTTCGCCGAGATCGACCGGCTTGCCCGCTGCCCAGGGCATGAGGATCGTCGTGAGCAACGCCTGCTCAGACATGTTGAAGCGGCAGGCGTGCTCAAGGTGGCGGCGCAACTCGACGTGGAACATGGCGCACAGGCTCGCAGATGCAGGCGTCAAGAGCTCCAATCCCTGCGTCTAGCGGATCTGCGTCAACTTCAACGCGCTCTCTCGTGCTGCCGATTAGGCGCCCATGATGGGCGCCTACATACGTATGCGACGCGCAAGGCAGACATGGCTGCAGCGGAGCCTTGCCGCGGTTGGCTGCCTGCTGCTTGGCCTGCCCCATAGAGGCGCACGCCAGGCGGATTCGCCGCGCGCCACAAGCATGCTTGCGATCCGCTTCGGCGAATGGTGGGCTGCAAGGCCAAGGCTCCTGCACGCCTTCGTCTCGATCGCGCTCTGCTGGACCGTCGCCTACCTCGGCTGGCGCATCGGCTTCAGCCTGAAGGGCGCAAGCCCAGTGCTGTGGGCGATGCTGCTGCTCGCCGAGCTCTATGGCCTCTGGAACCTCGCAACGCTCGCCTGGATGAGCTGGGAGCTGCACAGCGCACCGCAGCCACGGTTTCGCCCTGGCATGGGCGAGCCCTGGAGCGTGACGCCGCAGCCGATCCCGCTGAGGCCCGCGAAAGAGCCAACGATCGATGTCTACATCTGCACCTACGACGAGCCCCTGCACGTGCTCGAAGCGACGCTCGCAGGCTGCTGCCTGCTCTCCCATCCGCACATCACCTACGTACTCGACGATGGGTGCAGGGAGGATGTCCGCAGGCTCGCAGAGACCTGGGAGGCGCGTTACATCACGCGGCCTGAGAACTCCCATGCGAAGGCTGGCAACATCAACCATGCCTTGACGAGGACAGAGGGGGACCTCGTGCTCGTGCTCGACGCAGACCACGTGCCACTTCCAGACGCGCTGCAGATGCTGAAGCGGGGCTTCGAGGACGAAAGGCTCGCGCTCGTGCAGAGCCCACATGACTTCTCCAACCACGACTCCGTCCAGCACTATGGCGAGGGCAGGCATGAGCAGTCGCTCTTCTTCGACGTGATCTGTCCTGGCAAGGACCGCCATGAGGCCGCCTACTGGTGCGGCTCAGGCGCGTTGATCAGACGCAGGGCGCTGCTCGAGATCGGCGGCGTCGCGGTCGAGACGATCGCAGAGGACTTCCACACGACGATCAAGCTGCACAGGGCAGGCTGGCGTACGCGCTATGAGCGCAGCACCGTCCTCCAAGGCAGAGCGCCCCACGACCTCGCCGCCTACCTGCTCCAGCGCGATCGTTGGGCGCGGGGCAACCTCGCGGTCTTGACGACGCCTGAGAGCCCATTGAAGGCAAGCGAGCTCAGCTGGCAACAGCGTCTGAGCTACCTCTCGAGCCTGACCGGCTACCTCGCCGGCCCGATGCGCCTGCTGCTGCTCGCGACGCTTGCCGCGGTGCTTTGGACGGGGGCGCTGCCATTGAAGATCGCGCCGCTTGCGCTTGCTGGATTGTGGGCGCCAGCGACGCTGCTGAGCATGCTCGCAGGCACAGCGCTCTGCCGCGGACGCCAGAGCAGCTCAGAGTCAAGCCACTACGAGCTCTGCACCGCAGAGATCTTCACCCGAGCGCTGCGCTGCGTCGTGAAACCTGGGCGCATGCGCTTCAAGGTGACGCCAAAGGAGGGCGTCGACCATGGCGGCTGGGAGGCGGTGCGCCAGTTCAAGCTGCTGCTGACGCTCGCAGCGCTGCTTGGCCTTGGCGAGCTGCTGCGCATCGCGACCGACCTGCACGCAGGCCCACTGCCTGCGATGCATGGCTTTGCGATCTGGTTCGTGCCATTGCTTGGCGCATTCGAGCTGCGCAGGGTGTTGCGAACGCTGACGCTCGTCGCCCGCCACCGCCAGCTGCGCAACGAGTACAGGGCCCCGCTCGAGGTGGCGGCAATCGTGACGCCGCAGACCATGGGAGCGATGCCTGCAAGCGCGAGCCCGCGTGCCAAGCGGAGGCCAGATGCGGACCCGGCACCTATCAGCGCTACCCCGCTGCTTGGCAGGGTCTGCGACGTCACCGCCTCTGGCATCGGCTTCGAGCTCGCCACCCCGCTCGCCCCGAACGCCGTCGCGACGCTCTCGCTGCAGCTGCCTGCGATGCATGGCGAGGGCGTGCAACAGATCAGCATCGAGGTGGAGGTCCGCTCCTGCAGGGGAGACGGCGAGATCTGGCGCATCGGCGCAGTGATTGCGGATGTGAGCGAGCAGCACCGCAGGTGGCTGATCGAGTACTGCCACGTGATCTGGCCCTACCTGCGCCTGCGTGGCAGGCCGCCACAGCCTGGCGCCTACGGGGAGCTTGGCCGCGCCGACTCCAGGCGTGAGCGCATGATCTCAACGGCGTCTGGATTGCTGTCGATCAGCACGTAGCCTCTGCGAAGCAGCGCCGCGGCCGCGCCAAGGGTGCCGCTGCCAGCAAAGAAGTCGAGACACCAGTCGCCCTCCCTGCTGGAGGCCTGGACGATGCGCTTCACGATCCCAAGCGGCTTCTGGGTGGGATAGCCCGTCTTCTCCAAGCCCGTCGGCGAGACGATCGTGTGCCACCAGACGTCCGTTGGCAGCTTGCCACGCGCAGCCTTCTCCGCCGTCACGAGCCCAGGCGCCATGTAGGGCTCGCGATCGACCGCCTCGCCATCGAAGAAGTAGCAATTTGGATCCTTCACGTAGACGAGGATCGTGTCGTGCTTGCTTGGCCAGCGCCTACGCGAGCGGCCGCCATAGTCGTAGGCCCAGATGATCTCGTTGAGGAAGCACTCTCGCCCGAAGATCTCGTCAAGCAGGATCTTGCAGTAGTGGGCCTCTCGGTAGTCGATGTGGAAGTAGAGCGTGCCCTCTGCGCTCAGCACCCGGTGTGCTTCGCGCAATCTTGGCTCGATGAAGGCGAGGTAGTCCTGATAGGAGTCGCTGTAGGCATGGCTCTGCAACACGCGCGTGCTGTAGCGACGTCCCTGGAACCCTGTCCTGTCGCCGTCTGGGTCCGCGACCGTCGCGAGCGTATGGCGCGCCTGGCGGCCGCCAGTGTTGAATGGCGGATCGATGTAGATCAGCTGGAAACAGCGATCGGCAAACGTTGGCAACAACTCGAGGTTGTCGCCAAGCAGGATCTCGCTTGCCCGTGGGGCGCGCCTCGTCTCCACTTCGCTCGATCCCGCCACGCTCGCTGGAAAGCCTAAACGAAGCGCAGCAGGACAGCACACACGGCAGCGCGTCATGAGCTGGCGATGCTTGCCGCTACGGCTTGGGCATGGGTGCCTTCGCGCCCGCGACACCACGGCCCCCGGAGCGAGGGCCGTGGTGCGTTCTCGCGGCGGTGATTCGGGCCTGTATCGACGGCCCACCCGCTACAGGCTCGGAACTTCTTCCAAGCCTGAAGGCGGTTCGAGGCCCGAAGGCAGTTC
>DASXDO010000023.1:0-47529 GCA_036490555.1 Solirubrobacteraceae bacterium
CGAGCGCTGGTCTGACCAGCGACTGATCGTGCTCGTGCTCAACAACCGTGACCTCAACCAGGTGACCTGGGAGCAGCGCGCAATGTCCGGCGATCCGAAGTTCACCGAGTCCCAGGAACTGCCAGACGTGCCATACGCCCGCTGGGCGCAGATGATCGGCCTGAACGGCATCCGCACCGACGACCCAGATGCGATCGGCGACTGCTGGGATCAGGCGCTCGCCAGCGACCGTCCCACGGTGCTCGAGGTGCTCTGCGATCCAGAGGTGCCGCCGCTTCCGCCCCACATCACCGTCGAACAGGCTCGCTCGTTCGCGGCGGCGATCCTGCACGGAGACCCAAGCAGCCGGCGCATGATCGCGCAATCGCTACGCCAGAAGCTGCCCGAGATCCTTCCAGGGCGATGAGCGGGCTGTTGGCGAACATCAGGCGCGGCCGCGCCCAGCGCAGCCTCGCCGCTGCAACCGCGCTCAGCGCGCTGCCGCTTGGCCTTGAGATCTACTTCGAGCACTTCCGCGGCTCCTTCGGTGACAAGTGGATGTGGACTCCTGTCGCGCTCTCGCCGCTGCTCAGCGCCGCCGGACTTGCGGCCGTGCGCTCCCCCCGCGCAGCGCGGACGGTACTGCCAGCCGTCTCGGCGCTCTACTGCCTCGACGGGCTGATCGGCGTCTACACCCACGTGCAGGGCGTGCGCAAGCGCCCAGGCGGGTTCTCCGAGCCGCTCTACAACATCGTGATGGGCCCGCCCCTGCTCGCGCCAGGCTCGCTCGCGCTGGTTGGAGGGATGGGCCTTGTTGCCGCACTTGCCGAGCGGGAGCGCTGAGCGGTGGCCGAGGCGCAGGCGCCTACGAGCTCAGCCGGGCACCTGCCCAAGCAGGGCGGCGATACCACGCCAGGCGCGCCCGCAGAGCTTCCGCGCCAGCGCAAGGGAATCACGCCGCAGATGCGTGGCCGCTATCCGGACTACGACGTGCTCGCCGCCGCTGGCCACTGGGACCAGCTCACGCGCAGGGTCGTGCTCGAGCGGGTCGCAAACGTCCCCGAGATTCGCTTCTTCAACGAGCAGGAGACGCGCACGCTGCGCGCGTTCTGCGATGTCGTCATGGGCCAGGATGCAGAGCCGCGTATCCCCGTGCTCGAGATGGTCGACGCGAAGCTGCACGCCGGCCGCCTCGACGGGTTCCGCCATCACGACATGCCATCGGACCCTGAGACCTGGAGGCAGGTCGCCGCCAACCTCGACGAGAGCGCGCGCGAAGCGGGCTGTAAGGACGGTTTCGCGGCCACCGGCGCAGCGACGCAGCACGAGATCGTCGAGCGTTTCGCAAAGGAAGAGCTCGATTGGCAGCTGCCTGTCGGCAAGGCATGGGGCGTCGTGATGCGTGGCGTGCTTGGCGCCTTCTACTCCCATCCCTGGGCTTGGAACGAGATCGGGTTCGGCGGTCCCGCCTATCCCCGCGGCTATGCACGGCTCGGCGCCGGGCAGCGCGAGCACTGGGAGGCCCCGCCCGAGTTCTCCCTGGATCCGGTCGCCGACGTGCGCGAGAGGGGTTTGGAGTGAGGGATGGGTTGCGTGTCGCGCTGAAGGGAGCGGTGCGACCACCAGACAACGACTCCGCCTTCCTGCTGCACCCGCACCGCCGCGGCGTGCCAGGACGCGAGCGCATGTGCCGCTACGGGCGCGAGGATGCTGTCGACATGCTGATCGTCGGTGCAGGCGCCGGCGGCTCCACGCTCGCGCAGCGCCTTGCGCGCAGGGGCTGGCGGGTGCTCGTGCTCGAGGCGGGGCCGTTCTGGGACCCCGACGAGGACTGGGTCTCTGACGAGGCGGGTGCGCATCCGCTCTACTGGAACGAGGAACGCGTCATCGGCGGCGAGGACCCCGTCGAGCTCGGCAAAAACAACTCTGGGCGCGGCGTCGGCGGCTCGATGATCCACTACGCGGGGTTCACCCCGCGCTTTCACCCATCCGACTTCGAGGTCTACACACGTGACGGCGTCGCCGCCGACTGGCCGATCGGCTACGAGGACCTGAAGCCCCACTACGAGCGACTGGAGCGCGAGCTGCCCGTCGCCGGCGAATTCTGGCCGTGGGGCGACCCGCATGGCTACCCCCATGGCCCGCACCCGGTCGGCGCCGGCGCGCTGCGCGCCTGGGAGGGCGCAAGGCGCCTTGGGATCGAGATGCGCGTCGGGCCCGTCGGGATCGCCAACGGATCGTTCGGGAACAGGCCGCACTGCATCTACCGTGGCTTCTGCCTGCAGGGCTGCAAGGTGGGAGCGAAGGCCTCTCCCCTCGTCACGCACATCCCTGACGCGATCGAGCACGGCGTCGAGGTGCGCGCCGACTGCATGGTCACGCGGATCGAGACCAACCATGCCGGGCGCTGCACCGGCGTCACCTACTTCCAGGACGGCCAGGAGCGCTTCCAGGCCGCCGAAGCCGTCACGGTCGCCGGCTACTCGATCGAGACGCCAAGGCTGCTGCTGCACTCCACCAGCGAGCGCTTCCCCAACGGGCTTGCGAACTGCAACGACCTCGTCGGCCGCGGGATCATGGTGCAGGGCGCCCCCCAGGTCGCCGGCCGCTTCCCCGAAGAGATGCGCATGTACAAGGCGCCGCCGCCGGAGATCGACTCCGAGCAGTTCTACGAGACCGACCCTGGACGGGGGTTCGCCCGCGGCTTCTCGATCCAGACAGTCGGGCCGCTGCCGATCGCCTGGGCCGAGCACGTGCTCGCCGACGGCCACTGGGGCCAGGCCCTGCGCGAGTACATGCGCGACTACAACCACTGGTACACGATCGGCTGCCTCGCAGAGCTCCTGCCGAGAGCCGAGAACAGGGTCACGCTCGCCGAGGAGACCGACCGCAACGGGATGCCCGTCGCGCGCCTTGACTACACCCAGTGCGAGAACGACCGCGCGAACATCGCCTACGCGAAGAACAAGCTCCACGAGATCCTCCAGGCCGCCGAGGCGCAGGACGTGCTCACGATCGACCGCTATGCGCATCTCGTCGGCGGCTGTGCGATGTCGGAGCGCCCCGAGACCGGGGTGATCGACTCCGATCACCGCGCCTGGGGAGTCCCGAATCTGTTCGTCTGCGACGGCAGCGTGATGCCGACGCAGGGCTCCGCCAACCCGGCGCTGACGATCATGGCGCTCGCCTCGCGCCTCGCGGAGCGTCTCGGCGAGAAGCGCGTCGGGCATGCCACGAAGGCTGGGAGTCGCGCATGAGCAGCTCCGCGGCAGCCACGCCGACGCGCCTCGACCGCTTCCTCGGCACCAAGCCCGAGGACGACTACGACCGCCGCTACGTCGTCTACCTGCTCGTGATCGCGATCGCGGGATGGGCGCTCGCCTCCTACGACTTCAACCTGCTCGTCGTCGCGCTGCCGACGATCTCCAAGAGCCTGCACATGTCCCAGACCCAGGTCGGGCTGCTTGGCTTCCTCGTCTACGCGGCGATGCTCGTGCTCAGCCTCATGGTCGGGTACTGCATGGACCGCTACGGCCGCAAGACGATGTGGCAGTTCGCGCTGATCGGCGCGGCGATCTTCACGGGCCTCACCTTCTTCGTGCAGAGCTTCGCTGCGCTCGTGATCGTCAGGGCGCTCGCCTCGGGCCTGGCCAACTCCGAGCTTGCGATCTCGATCACGCTCGTCAACGAGCAGGTCCCCGCGCCCCGCCGTGGCTTCCTCTACGGGATCGTGCAGGGCGGCTGGCCGATCGGCGTGCTGCTCTCCGCCGCGGTCTTCCTCGGCTTCAACGGCGGGCTTGGCCTGGACTGGCACGTGATCTTCCTGTTCGGCGTGGTCCCGCTGCTGATGGTGATCGTCGGGCGTCGCTGGGTCCGCCCCGGCGAGCGCTTCCAGCAGCTGCAGGAGATCAAGCGGGCAAAGAAGCGGGGCGACGAGGAGAAGGTGAAGGAGCTCCTCGAACAGCACGACGTCGACGTCGAGGAGGTCGAGGAGGTGACCGTCAAGCAGCTCTTCGCCGACGCAGGCTGGACGCGCCGCCAGCTCGTGCGCACGAGCATCGTCTGGCTGCTCTATTCGAGCGCGTTCGTCGCGACGAACACCTACATCGTCGATTGGCTGACCGAATACAGGGGCTTCTCCAACGACCGCGCCGAGGCGCTGCTGCTCGTCGCAGCGGGCGTCGGCTTCTTCTTCTACGTGCTCGGCGGCGCGCTTGGCGAGCGCTTCGGCCGCCAACGCGTCCTGATCGCAAGCGCCGCCGCCGCGGTCGCGCTCACTGTCGGCTTCTACTACGTGAAAGCGAGCTGGCTCGTCTGGGCGCTCTACATCCTCGTCTACCAGGCGACGAACGGCACCTGGTCGGGGACTGGCTACACTTACTGGGCCGAGAGCTTCCCCACTCGCGTGAGGGGCACCGCGGTCGGCTGGCTCGGCGCGATGTTCACCGGCGGGCTGATCATCGGCTCTGGCGTCTGGACTGCTCTGATCGGATCGCAGGGTGCCCGCACGCTGCTGATCGTCGGCGGCGGATTCGCGGTGCTGCAGCTTGGGGCCTCGTTCCTGCTGCCGCACATCAAGCCAGGCCAAGAGCTCGAGGAGGTCGCGACATGACCCTGATCCACACCAAGCGCCTCTGGGACCTCAGTCAGCCTGTTTACCACGACGCTCCCGCGTGGGCCGAGTATGACCCGCCGAACCTCACGCGCAACTACCGTCGTCAGGCGGAGGGCTTCAACGCCGAGACGCTCACGCTCAACACGCACACGGGCACCCACGTCGACGTTCCCTATCACTTCGACGACGGCGGACCGACGATCGATCAGATGCCGCTCACCGCGTTCGCAGCGCCAGCCGTCTTCCTCGACCTGCGTGCACGCGTGCGCGCAGGCAACCCGATCGGCCCTGACGCCTTCGATGGCATCCTCCAGCAGCTCCAACAGGGCGACATCGCGGTGCTCGTGACCGGCTGGGGCCCGCGCCGTGCCGTCAGCGAGGAGTACCTGAAGCGCTGGCCCTACCTCGACGGCGAGGGCGCGAAGCTGCTGCTCGACCACGGCATCTCAGGCGTTGGGATCGATGCGCTCAGCATCGGCGGTTGGGGCGGGCCTGAGAAGGGCGAACCCAGCCACGCCGCCCTGCTTGGCGCCGGCAAGATCGTGATCGAGGAGCTCTACATCCCCGACGAGCTGATCGGCCGCCGCTGCTTCCTGACCGCCTTCCCGGTGCTGCTGCAAGGCTGCGGCGGCGCCTGGACGCGAGCCGTCGCCTGGGAGCTAGACGGATGAGCGCAGCAGGCGCATGCTCGGCGGAGCCGGATCGGGCGGCGCCGGCGGCGGTTCGGGCGTAGGGGTAGGCGGCCGCGGATCAGGTTGCGGCGGGCCCGGCGGACCTGGAACTGGGCCTGGACCGCCTGGGGGTATCGGCTGCGGCACCTCTGCTGTGCTCATGCTTCTCTGTCTACCCGTCGCCAGTCCAGGCAAACGAACGCGCCTCGCGCGCTCGTTTGCCCGCGATTCACAGGGGTAGACGATCTTCAATACCCGACATGGGAGGTCGATGCAGATGGCATCCACAGAGTTGCAGGGACAGACGGTCGCGTTTCTCACGGCACAGGAGGGCATCGAGGAGATCGAGCTCACCAAGCCCTGGCAGGCGGTCCAAGAAGCCGGTGGAACCCCGAGGCTGATTGCGCCGGAGGCGGGTGAGATCCAGGCGTTCAACCACCTCGACAAGGCCGAGACGTACACGGTCGACGAGACGCTCGCCGACGCCGACCCGGAGAGCTACGACGCGCTCGTGCTGCCCGGCGGCGTGGCAAACCCCGACCAGCTGCGCACCGACGAACGCGCCCTGAAGTTCGTCCAGGGCATCTTCTCCGACGGCAAGCCTGTCGGGGTGATCTGCCATGGACCTTGGACGCTCGTCGAGGCGGATCTCGTGCGCGGACGCAAGCTCACCTCCTGGCCATCTCTGCAAACCGACATCCGCAACGCCGGCGGCGAGTGGGTCGACGAGGAGGTCGTCGTCGACCAGGGTCTCGTCTCGAGCCGCAAGCCTGATGATCTGCCGGCCTTCTGCGCAAAGATCGTCGAGGAGTTCGCTGAGGGCCGTCACGAGGTTGCACAGGCCGGCGCGACTGCGCAAGACAGCTAGCAAGACGTGTGCTCATGGTGCCGGCTGGCTCAGCCGGCACCATGCAGCAGGGCGGGCTCGCCGATGCGCTCCCGCAACTCGGCCAGGCACCGCGCCAGCACACGCGAGACCTGCATCTGCGAGACGCCGATACGCTCGGCGATCTGGGTCTGCGTCAGTTCCTCGAAGAAGCGCAGTCGCAACACCTCGCGCTGCTTGGGCGCCAAAAGCTGCAGCGCGCTGTTCAGATCGGTGCCCAGCTCGACGAGCTCGTAGCCCGAGTCCTCAGCGCCGACCGCCTCGGCGTAGGTGCTCTCCTGCTCGCCGTTCTCGCCGCCACGCGGAGCATCGAGCGAGACTGAGCCAAGCGCGCGAATCGCCTGCATCGCGTCCAGTGTCTCCTCGACGCTCAGGCCGATGAACTGCGCCATCTCGCCAACCGTCGGCGAGCGACCCTGTTCGTCGGTCAGCGCCCGTTCGGCATCGCGGACCTCGATTGCGCGCTCCTGAATCGCCCGCGGCACATGCACCGCCCAGCTCGAGCTGCGGAAGTGGCGGCGCAGCTCCCCGAGGATCGTCGGCACCGCGTATGCGGTGAAGGGGAAGCCACGGCCAGGGTCATAGCCGTCGATCGCTTTGACGAGCCCGATCTGGGCGACCTGACAGAGATCCTCATATGGCTCGGAGGTATGGCGATAGCGTCGTGCCAACCTGCGCGAGAGCGGCGAGAAGCGCGTGATCAACGCGTCGCGCGCGGCGCCGTCATGGTTGCGCTGCCAGCGCATGAACAGCTTTGCCTCTCCGCAACGATCCACTCGCGTCTCCACTCGCGTCTCGCGCGTCCGCTCGATCACAGGCGGATCGAGCACCGCGCTCTGTCCTTCGACCGTCATCGCTCACCTCCCTCGGCAGCGGTTGAATGCCTTCGCAGCGACTTTCCCCAAGACCCCGCTTACAAAAACGCGAACCCTGCGACGATGTGTAAAAGCAACGATGTTCAAAAGCAACATCCGCGCTTCCCGCGCTTTCACGGGGTATGAATCACGAACTCGACGACATCCTCGAGCTGTACGGCGGCGCCATCGACGAGCAGCAAGCTCGCATATCCAGTTTCGTTGGCAGGCGCATTCCCGTTCTCGGCAGGTTGAGGCGACGGAGTCCCCACAACCCGTCCACCATCGCCCAAGATGAGCTCGACGGGTATGCCTGCTAGGCCGGCAGCCACGCATGCGTCGCCGAGCATCGTCAAGAAGTGCGCGCGTCGATCATTCATCACAGGGCCCACCGATTTCCGCCCAATCCTTGGACTACCCGCGCAGCATGATGCGAATCAGCGGCTCGCAACCTCGACTGGTCGCCTGGGGCTGGCATGCGTAGTATCAAGCCGATGCCCAACGAACCAGCGTCGGCGGATGCCTCTGAGGAACGCGACATGCAGGTGCAGGGCGTGCGCCTGCTCGTCGTAGATCCCGACCTTGGCAGCAGTCTCGACGGCGAGGCGCACGCACAGGCTCGCGAGCAGGTTGTCTTCCCCAGCATCGAGCTCGATGCGGGGACGCTTGCGCTCGAGCGGCTCCGCCACGCCAGCGGGGTGCGTGGTCGTGTCCACGGCTTCCTCATGCTCAGTGGATCGCTGACGATCAACATCCTCATGTCTGGGCGAACATGTACGCGCCTGATCGGGCCTCGAGAGCTCGTGCTGCTCGACGGCATCGAGACCGACTCGATTCCCGTCAGCTGGGAATGGGCGGTGCTCGCGCCAGCTCATATCCTGCTCTTCGACGAGCGTCTGCACGCAATCGCGCGTCACTGGCCGCCACTGATGAGTGCAATCATCGAGCGCGCGGCGCAGCAGACGCGCAACGCGTTCCTACAGCAGGCGATCAGCCAGCTGCCAAGGGTCGAGGAACGTCTCCTCGCGCTGTTCTGGTCGATCGCCGATCGGCAGGGAGTCATGCGCTCGGATGGCGTGTGGCTCGAGCTGTCAGCCACCCACGACACGCTCGCGCACATGGTCGGCGCACAGCGCCCGACTGTGAGCCTTGGGCTCGCGCGGCTCGCGGAGGGCGGTCTCCTACGCGCAGAGGACGACGGTTGGCTGATCTCGCGCGACTCGCTTGACGCGTTCTCGTAGCGGCAGCCAACCACCCCCGGCGGGTGAGGGGCGGTCATCTCCATGCGTTGAATGCTTTGCCGATGCCAGGCTCATCGCACGCCGACGCGCCAACCGGTGACTCGCCGACGAGCAGGAGCCACCCCGGACGCAGGGCACGCTCGCGTCCAGAACAGCTGCGCCTGCTGCTCGCAGGCCTGCTTGGCGGGCTTGCGATCGCATTTGCGCTGCTGAACCTCAAACGCGTCTCGGTCGACTGGATCCTCGGCACCTGGGAGACACCGCTGATCGTCGTGATCCTCGTGTCTTTGCTGGTCGGAGCGATCCTTGGCTTCTTGCTCGCGCGGCGGCGTCTCGCAGGCGCGGCAAAGACGCACTCGACCGCGACCCACACGTGAGCGCAGGCCGTGCGACGGCCTGCCCTGCATCCGCCAGCAGCCCTGGGGCGGATGCGACTGCTGTTGGCTCCCAGCAAGCCGCTTGGCGCCTGGCTGGAGCGCCTCGCCCAACTCCAGGTTGTCGATCGCGGCATCGGGCTTGGCGCACAGGCGTTCAGTGCACTGCTGCCACTCTTGATCGTCTACAGCGCTATCGTGCCTGTCGCCGATGCTCACAGCTTCGGCGACCGCCTGATCAGGGCGCTGAAGCTTTCGGGCTCAGCGGCGGCGAGCGTGCGTGAGGCGGTCGCACCCTCGACGACCGTCGCCCAGGGGCTGACCGCGCTCGGCTTCGTGCTGCTCGTCGGCTCGACCCTCTCGTTCGCGCGCTCGCTGCAGCGCACCTATGAGCTCGCCTATGGGCTCTCGGCGGCGGGCATCAGAGGCACACCGTGGCACCTGCTTTGGATCGCGCTGATTCCGATCTATGTCGCGCTGCGACCGATCCTCACCTCGATCGGCGGCGCCTGGTGGCACCTGCTCGGCTCGCTGTTGCTTGGCGCGATCGCCTGGCTCTGCACGCCCTACATCCTGCTTGGCCGGCGCATCGCCTGGCGGCGGCTGCTGAGCGGCGCGGCGATCGCCGCGGTTGGCATGACAGTGCTGAGCGCCGCCTCGCTCGTGTATCTGCCCCACTCGCTGAGCTCCTCCGCCGAACAGTACGGCACGATCGGCGTCGCGTTTACGATGTTGAGCTGGCTGGTGGCAGCCGGTTTCGTTGTCGTCGGCTGCGCAGCGGCTGGAGCTGTCGCAGAGGAGCATCTGGAGCGCCGAGGATGAGCGCACAGCTCTCAAGCGCCAAGCCAAGGCGGCGGGGCGTGCACACGCTCGTGGCGCTCGGCAGCATCGTGCTCCTGCTCGCGATCCTTGCGACCTGGATCCGCGCCCAGGTGCTCGACACGAACGGCTGGACGCAGACGAGCGTGCGTCTGCTCAGCAACGCGCAGGTGCGCAGCGCGCTCGCCGGTGGGCTCTCCGAACGCCTGCTGGACGCCGTCGACGTCGAAGGCGTCGCCGCTGAAGAGCTCCCGCCAAAGCTCGCCAAGCTCGCGCCGGCGCTCTCGGCCGCGACCGCCGCGGCGCTGCCACGGGCGGTCGATAGAACGCTGGCGCTGCCAGCCGTGCAGACGCTGTGGGCGCACGCCAACCGCCGTGCTCACGAGCGCGTCCTCGAACTGCTAGAAGGCGGTGGCAGCGTCCTCTCGACGAGTCGCGGGGTCGTCGAGATCGACCTCGAAGAGCTGCTCTCTCGCGTCGGGCGGCGTGTCGGTGTGGGCAGCGAAGCCGGCGCGAAGCTGCCCCCCAGCCGGCGGCAGATCGTGCTGCTGAAGTCAAGACAGCTGCGGCTTGCCCAGGATGCCGTGAAGGCGCTGCGCGACCTCAGCTTCATCCTGCCGCTGCTCGCCGCGCTGCTCTACCTCGGGGCGCTCCTGCTTGGCCGTGGCGCCCGCAGGCAGGCGCTGCTGGAGATCGGCATCGGGGTCTTCTTCACTGCCCTGCTCTCGCTGCTGCTGCGCCGCTGGATCGAGTCATACGTCGTCGACGGCCTGATCGTCAACGAAGCCAACCGGCCGGCGGTGGGCGCAATCATCGAGATTGCGACCTCAGGTTGGCGCGATCGAGCGCTGTGGCTGCTGGTGACAGGGCTGCTCGTGGTCTGCGCGGCCTGGCTTGCGGGACCGATGCGTGCCGCCGTCTGGCTGCGAGCGGCAATCGCCGGCCCGCTCGAACGCCACCCCGCCTGGTTTCTCTGCGGTGCCGCCGGCATCGTGCTGCTCGTCGCGCTGCTCGGCCCCGGGCGCACTCCAGGCCAGGCGATCCCGCTCGCGATCGAGCTGGCGCTGGCGATCGCCGGCGTGCTGGCGCTGCGCCGTCAGGTCATCGACGAGCGCCGCACGCCAAACGAGTGACCGCAGTCGCGGGTCGCAAGCCCGTGCCCACAGGCCGCGACCCGCGACACTCAGTCCTCGGCGATCGAGCTGCCCGCCGCGGCGAGCTGCTGCTCGAGATCGTCCGCGTCGGCGTCGAGCTGCTTGGCGATGCGACGCTGCGCTCGCCCAAGTGCCTTCGCCACCTCCGCTTCGATCTTCGAGGTCCCGATCACGACGAGGGCCGCCTCGCCGTCGTCCAGCAGCGTGCCCAGCTCCCTCACATCAGAGCGGGACATGCCGCGCCAGAAGTGGCCGACCACGCCGCCCGCCGTTGCGCCCAGGACCCCCGAGGCGAGCACGGTCGGTGGAAAGAGGATCCCGACCAGCGCGCCGACGCCCAACCCCGTCCAGGCCCCGTGCTGTGTCGGCTTCTCATGCTTGTGAACGTGCACCTTGCCATCGGACTTCGTCACGACGGCCGCGTCGTAGGTGCCGACCAACCCGGCGGCATGCAGATCCTTCAATTCCTCGTAATCCGCGTGCGCGTCCTGCTCTGACTCGTAGGCGGCAACGAAGAGAAAGGTGGGATTGTCAGCCATTTTCACTCCTTCACGAACTGATCGACATGGATCGTCACCGCCCAGATGATCAGCGCATCGATGATCAGCATGATCGCCGACCACACCGGATACGCGCCGATCGAGAGGAAGTTGAGCATGAGGCCGCAGAAAGCGAGGAATCCCGCGACCGCCGCACCCGCGGCGTTGCGCGACATGACAAGCCCAGCGCCCAGCATCTGGATCGCGCCGAGCACGATCGAGACCCAGCCCCAGGTGTTGAGTTCTGACCAGAGCAGGCCACCGCTGACGAAGTAGGACTTGTCTTGGAGCGCAGCGATTCCCCAGATGATGTTGAGAACCCCGGCGATCAGTAGATAGACCCCGACGAACACAGCCCACCCTCCCGAGGAGGCGCGCTGCTGCCGGTCCGTTGTCATTGTGCTCACCTGACGACCCTCCAGACGGTTGTTGAACACCTGACAGTCTCCGCATCGGGGGGGTGAGACGCCTTCACCCCGAGGGCATGGTGCAAATTCACCCGGCGCCGGCGAAGACTGGTGCCTGAATGCCGATCGCGCCGACAGCCGAAACGTGCGTGCGGGGGGCCGCAGAGCCCGTGAGAGCCGATGGGTGAAGCGATCGGACAGGTCCTCACGCTTGGGATCGGCGTGGCGCTCAGCCCACTGCCGATCATCGCCGTCGTATTGATGTTGGGGACGCCGCGGGCGCGCAGCAACAGCCTTGCGTTCCTGTGCGGCTGGCTGCTTGGCCTTGCGGTCGTCGGCGCGCTCGTGCTCGTGATCTCAGGCAGTGCCGACGCGAGCAGCAAAGGGGCGCCTGCGACGTGGGTGGACGTGCTGAAGCTCGTGCTCGGCGCGCTGCTGCTCGGGTTCGCGTTGCGCACCTGGCACAGGCGCCCGACGGGAGAGGGCGATGAGGCGGCGTTGCCGGGCTGGATGCAGGCGATCGACTCCTTCACCGCCCCGCGGGCGCTTGGCCTTGCGGCGCTGCTCTCGGGCGTCAACCCGAAGAACCTGATGATGACGCTCGGCGCGGCGACGGCGATCGCCCAGACGGGCATCGGCGCCGGTGGCCAGGCGGGCGCGCTCGCCGTGTTCATCGCGATCGGCACGCTCGGACCCGGCCTGCCCGTCGTCCTCTACTTTGCGCTGGGCGAGCGCGCCGAGCAGCTGCTGAGCTCGCTCAAGGGCTGGATGGCGGCCAACAACACGACGATCATGGCCGTGCTCTGCCTGCTGATCGCGACCAAGCTGCTCGGGGACGGCATCAGTGGTCTTTCGACATGAGCGGGCAGCCATCAAGGGATTCTCGCGGCTGCTCTTCCCCAGCCTGCGCGGCTACCGCCGCGCCTGGCTGCGGGGCGATCTGATCGCAGGGCTCACCGTCTGGGCGGTGCTGATCCCAGAGGCGCTCGCCTACGCCTCGATCGCGGGCGTCTCCCCCGTCGTCGGGCTCTACGCGGCGCCTGGCGCGTTGATCCTCTATGCGGCGTTTGGCAGCTCGAAGCACCTGGTCACCGGCCCGATGTCGGCGACCGCAGCGCTCTCTGCGGCAACTGTCGCGGAGATCGCGACAGGCGGCTCGAGCCACTTCACGCAGCTGACCGTCGCGCTTGCGATCTGCGTCGGGCTCGCCGCGCTGATCGCCGGTCTCGCGCGACTCGGCTTCCTCGCGAGCTTCATCTCCGAGCCGGTGCTGAAGGGCTTCATCGTCGGGCTTGCGCTCACGATCGTGATCGGCCAGGTCCCGAAGCTGTTCGGCGTCCAGGCGGGCTCTGGCGACTTCTTTCAGAAGCTCTGGGATCTGATCGCAGCACTTGGAGAAACAAACGCGGCGACGCTTACCGTTGGAGCCATCTCGCTCGTGCTCGTGCTCGGCCTGCGCCGGCTCGCGCCGGAGATCCCAGGCTCGCTGATCGCGGTGCTCGCGAGCGTGATCGCGGTGAAGACGCTGCATCTCGACCACCACGGCGTGAAGATCGTCGGGCACATCGCCTCAGGGCTGCCCTCATTCGGCTTTCCCGACGTTGGCCTCGGCGCGTTCGGCAAGCTCGCCGCCGGCGCGATCGGCATCATGCTCGTCGGCTTCGCGGAGGGGCTTGGCGCCGCGAAGACCTACGCCGAGCGCGCCCACTACGAGATCGACGTCAACCGCGAGCTGATCGGGCTTGGCAGCGCCAACCTCGCGGCCGGCCTCTCCTCGGGCATGGTCGTCAACGGCAGCCTCTCAAAGACCGCCGTGAACGGCTCGGCGGGCGCGAACACCCAGCTCTCGGGCCTCGCCGTCGCGGCGCTCACTGTGCTGACGCTGCTGCTGCTCACCGGCCTCTTCGAAGACCTTGCGGACGCGACGCTTGCCGCCGTCGTGATCGCCGCCGTGATCGAGCTCGTCGACGTCGCCGCGCTGCGCGCGCTCTACAGGGTCTCGAGCAGCCGCCTCGCCCACGACTACGGCTTCGCCGCCCGCCCGGACTTCATCGCTGCGCTCGCGGCGATGCTCGGAGTGCTCGTCTTCGACACGCTGCCTGGCCTGTTCATCGGCATCTCCGTTTCGCTGCTGCTGCTGCTCTACCGCTCCTCGCGGCCTCACGTCGCCGTGCTCGGCCAGGTGCCCGGCGCACCCAACCACTTCGGCGACGTCGAACGCCACCCTGAGAACCTGCGCGATCCCGAGACGGTCGTGCTGCGCGTCGAGAGCGGCCTGTTCTTCGCCAACGCGGATTGGACGCGCGCCCACATCCTCGGCGAAGCCGCCCAGGGCACGGTGAAGCGCATCGTGCTCGACATCGAGACGGTGCCCTTCATCGACATCAGCTCCGCGCACATGCTCGTATCGCTCGCGCGCGAGCTGCGCGATCACGGGGTCGTGCTGATGCTCGCCGGCGACGTCGGGCAGGTCCGTGACGTGCTGCGGCACACCGACGCCGAGCGCTCGCCGATACCCAGATACGCCAGCGTGCGCGAGGCGCTCGACGCAGAACAGCCGCTCAGGTGACGGTGAATCCCGACGGAGCGCCAGAGGGCTCTTCGGGAGCGCCAGAGGGCTCTTCGCCGAGCCGCTCGGCGCGCTCGAATGCATGCTCAGCGGTGCGCAGCGCAAGCGCGCTCGCCAACTCGAGCGCGGCGCGCACGAACAGGGCCACGCCCAGCAGCAGCGCCAGCGACGCGATGCCGAACCGCGGCCAGGCCACCATCAGGATCCCGACGACGAGATCGAGCGCGCCACCGGCAAGCAGCCATCCGCGACCGCCCACCGCTGCGCGCGCGGCGAACAGGTCGATCGCCCCCGCGAGCACGAGGAAGATCCCGATCGCCAGAGCGACGAGCGTGACGCTGCCGCCTGGGTGGCGGATCACGATCAGGCCGGCGATCCCCGCGACGGTGCCCTGGAGCAGCCTGGCCGTGCGCTCCTGGGGCGCTTCCACCAGCGCAAGCAGGACGCGCATGATGCCGAGCAGCAGCAGGTAGATGCCAAGCAGCGTCGCAAGCACCTGGAGGGTGCGATGCGGCCAGGCCAGCAGGAGCACGCCGATCGTCGCCGACACGGCGCAGGCCAGCAGCCCCATCCACCAGAACCGCGCAAGCGCCCGTTCCTGGGCAGATGCTTCTGGTATGGCCTGTGATGCGTTCACGGCAACCCACTCTGAACGCCCAGCGCATGAGCTTGCTTCATCCCCCTGGGGTGATAACCGCTCATCCCGCCTGCTCATAGCTTGCGGCGGCAGGGCCGAAATCCGAGTAACGCATTACAGGTAAGGAGATGACGATGGCGACTCTCACCGTCTGGAAGTATTCGGACGCGGATGGCGCAGATGCAGCCGTTCAGACGCTCGAGAAGCTGCAGGCCGAGGAACTGATCAAGGTCCAGGACGCAGCGGTCGTGAGCTGGCCGAGCGGCAAGAAGAAGCCGCGCACCCGCCAGCTGCACAACCTCACCGGCGCCGGGGCGCTTGGCGGCGCATTCTGGGGTCTGCTCTTCGGGCTGATCTTCTTCATACCCCTGTTCGGGTTGGCGATCGGCGCCGCTGCGGGCGCGATCGGCGGCGCGTTCACCGACGTCGGCATCGACGACGACTTCATCAAGCGCGTACGCGAGCAGATCACCCCAGGCACCTCGGCGCTGTTCGCGCTCACCTCTGACGCTGTGATGGACAGGGTCAAGGAGGCGTTTGCAGGCAATCAGGGAGAGCTATTGGAGACGAACCTCTCAAAGGACGACGAGGCGCGGCTGCGCGAGGTGTTCGCCGAGGACTGACGCGAACAGGACGGAAGCAGGCGAGCCCGTGAGCGCCAAGGACTATGAGATCCACATCAAGGGACGGGTGAGCGAACAGGTCCTCACGGCATTCGAAGGCATGGATGCGACTGTTCAATCGGTCGAGACGGTCCTGCGCGGCCCGGTGCTCGACCAGGCGGCCCTCTACGGCCTGCTCGATCGCATCCAGGCGCTCGGGCTCGAGCTGACCGAGGTGCGCCGCCTGCCGCGGAGATGAACGAGTCGGGACTCCAGGGCAGAGACACGTCGAGCAGCGAGGCGGGCTCGCGCGAGGCGGACACCGGTAGCGAGGACCGCGACGCATCTCGTCGCACGGAGCTGGCGGCGGAGCGCACCTGGCTTGCCTGGTGGCGAACGGGCATCGCGATCGCGGCGGCGGCGATCGCCGTCGGCCAGGTCGCACCTCACATACTTGGCGTCGGCCGCAGCGCCTACGCCGGGCTTGGCATCGCCTACGCGCTGCTTGCGCTCGCGATCTTCGCGGTCGGCTACCGCCGCTACCGCGACACCAAGCGGGCGCTGGCGCACGGCCTGCACAGTGAGCTGCCCGTCGCGTGGGCCGCGTTGTTCGCGTTCTGCGGCGCGGCACTCACACTGACGACGATCGTCCTGATCCTCGTCGAGGGCTGAGCGCCCGGCGAGGGCTGAGGGTCCGCTGAGTGCTGGGCGTCCGTCTAGGGCCCCCGATAGACCACGCGCGGTCGTCGAATTCCATGAGGCAGCAGGCTCAGAGAACGCGCACGGTGCACGGCGTCGGAGCGACTGCCGACGTCGAGCTTGCGGTAGATGCTGCGCAGATGCGTCTTCACCGTGTTCAGCGAGACGAACATCTCCGCGCCGATCTCGGCGTTGGAGAGCATCGTTGGCAGATAGCGCAGGATCCGCAGCTCGCGCTCGGTCAAAGATTCCAGCAGGCCTGCGTCTGGCTGGTAGGGCGTGCGACCGTCGACGCTCTCCAGGAGCACCTCCAGCAACGCCGGGTGCGCCGTGCCCACCTGCGCCTGGGTCTCGAGCAGCTCACCGATCGCGTGCCGCTCCTCGAGCAGGAACGGGCCGCAGAGGCGGTCCTGCTCTGCCAGCGCGAGCGCGCGCTCGAGGGACGCAGAAGCGGCCTGCTGCTCGCCGGAGGCGTGCTCTGCGAGCGCCTGCAGCACGCAGGCCTCCAGGCGCTCCGCGGGATGCAGATGGCTTGCCTCCCAGCCGGCCTCGTCGGCCTCGATCGCGCTCGCAAGCGAGGAGCGCGCGTGCTCGGGATCGCCCGCGTGCAACTCGAGGCTGGCCTGACGCACCCGCAACACGGGGCTCTCAGGCATCCGCCTGCATGCGCTCGCCAGCGCGGCGGCCGCCGCCCCGTCCTCGCCGGCGATCGACATCACGCGCGGCTCCGTGTCCTCCAGGGCAACGCGGAGGAACTCCGGAGTGGCGTCGCTGTCGGCGATCCTCGCGCGTACCGCGCGCAGCTTCAGCATGCCCCGCGCCGCGGAATGAGGTCCCGCTGCGGCGAGCGTCAGCGCCTGCAGCACGCCGACCGCAAGCCGCACCGGCAGTTCCGCCGTATCAGCGGCGCTGGCGGCCCGCCCAGCGAGACCCTCCGCCTGCTCGAAGTCGCCGCGCCAGTAGGCGACGCTACCCATCGCAAGGTAGGCGCAGGCGGGTCCGGGGCCCTCTTCCCACCCGTGATGCTCGGCGAGCCGCACAGCCTCTTGGGCGGACTCCCCGGCACGCTTGATCTCACCGTCGAGCGCGTCGACGAACGCAAGCTGGGCGAGGCAGTCGAGCATGATGTGCTCTGAGGCATCCTCGCTCGCGAGCGCAAGCGCCTCGCGCGTGTGCACGGCACCCGCAGACGGATCCCCGGCCCACAGCATCGTCGCGCCGAGGTTGGAGAGCGCGAAGCTGCGCAGGCGCGTCCAGCCTTCATAGGCGGGGTTGCGGGCGAGCTTCATCAACTCGTGCGCATGTAGCTCCGCGCCCTGCACGTTCAGACGCCGGCGGGCGTGCAGGAGCCCGACCGCCGCGAGCGCTGTCTCGAGTCGCTGTTGCTGATCCTCGCCTCGCTGCTCGGCGTGCTGCGCGAGCGACAGATAGTGCTCGGCATGGTCGAGATCCCCGTCCTCGAGCCGGCTTCCCGCAAACGCGACGGCCAGCGACGGTCGCGCCGCGATCACGTCTGCGGGCAACTGTGCCATCGGACCGCGCACGGTCGCCGAGGAGCCGTTGATGAACAGCTCGAGCCAGTTGTCGCCGATCAGCTCGCCGGCATGGTCCCAGTCCCGCCCGGCAAGCGCGTGCCCGATCGCCCGCTTCGTCTGCCCGCACCTGGCATACCAGCGAGCTGCGCGGCGATGCAGCAGCGGCACCTCCTCAGGGTGGGAGTGATGCAGATGCGCTCGCAGCAGCTCGCCGAACAGCGGGTGGTAGCGGCAGCAGGAGGCGTCGGCGTGATCCTGCTGCAAAGGCGCACCGGAGCGCTCGAGCGCCGCGAGCGTATGCGCGCCGCCTTCGAGACCGGTGAGCGCGTCGGCCAGCTCGGAGTTGAGGGTGTCGACGAGGCTCGTGCGCAGCATGAACTCGCGCCTGTCTGCGGGCATCCGTACCAGGACCTCGGAGACCAGGTAGTCGGCCACCGCCCGATCGGTGCCGGCGAACTCCGCGACGAACTGCCGTGGATCGGGGTGTTCCTGCAGCGAAAGCCCTGCGAGCCTCAGCGCCGCGGCCCAGCCCTCTGTGCGCTGCCACAGGGTGTCGATCTCCGCATCGGAGAGGCCGAGATCGAGCTGCCTGAAGAGCGCTCCCGCCTCGCCGCGGTCGAACGCGAGATCGGCTACGCGCAACTCCGTCTGCTCACCGCTCACGCGCAGCCGCTCGATCGGCAGCGGCGGATCGGTCCGTCCCGCGAGCACCAGCCGGCACTGCTCCGGAGCATGGCGCACGAGGAAGTCGATCATCGCGCTCGCCTGCGGGCTCGTCAGCTCCTGGACGTCGTCGAGGATCAGCACGAACGGCGTGTGCACGCGCGCCAGGCCGTTCACGAACGAGGCCAGAAAGCCGTCGGCACGAGCGCCGCTTGGCGGGGCGAGGCGGTCGAGCGCGCTGCCGCGCCTGACAATGCCGGCACGGCGCAGCGCGCTCAGCAGGTCGGCGGCGAGCCGCGAGGCGTCATCGTCGTCGGCATCGAGCGAAAGCCACGCCACCGGGCCAGGCGGCTTGCGGGCCTGTACCCAGGAGGCGAGCAGAATCGTCTTGCCCGCGCCCGCCGGCGCCGACAACAGGACGAGCGACCCCGCCTGCAGGCCCGCGTCGAGCATGTCGAGCAGCCGCTTGCGGATGATCAGATACTGAGGCGTCCTTGGAGCCACGAGCTTTGTCGCGACCGTCGGGACCGGCGCCTCCCCGGGCATCCCAGCGGCCGATGAGATCCCAAGGGGCTCAGGTGACATCGCGCATCCTGTGTGAGAGCGAACCCTCCGAGGGAAGCGTCACTTTGACCGGCAGCGCGTCCGTTTGAGCGCCCAGGCGGCGCGCCTCGTGCCGCGCGCGCTCAGCCAGCCATCCACCCTGCAAGCCGGGCATGCTCTTCGTAGACGCCAGTGTGCGCGAGCAAAGCGGGCATGCCGGCTTTTGCACATAGGAGTTCGGCACATATACACAGACCCGGCAACCGGGACATTGGAAGTAAGGCATGCACACGCACCTTTCGAAAGAGCAATAGAACTCAGCTTTCCGTCCACCACCCTTGCCCACTTACAGCACACGATGTACTTTTCCCAAATGTCCATCCAGTTTTTACAGCAAGCTCGGCATATGCTGTGGGCCTATAGGACAACGCAGGCGAACGGCTGCTCAACAACTGGGTTCGATCCGATTTGGCGGTGAAATGGATGATCACGGAGGTCGAGGCACGCGAGCTTCGGTATTTCGTCACAGTCGCGGACGAGTTGCACTTTGGCCGCGCAGCGCAACGCATGCTCATCGCATTGCCCGCCCTGAGTCGCGGAATTCGCCGCCTGGAGCAGGAATTGGGCGTAGATCTGTTCGTGCGTGACAGCCACAAGGTCGACCTCACCAGCGCAGGACAAGCGCTCTTGAACCCCGCGCGCGACGCGCTCGCATGCTTTGACGAGGCGCTTGTCAGCACCTGCGAGATCGGCGGAAAGGCACTCGCGGCGACGTTGACCGTGGGCGTAAGCCCGCTCCTGCGCCACCGCTTGGGGCCGGCGATCTTCGAGCGTTTTGCTCTCACCTATCCAGGAGTGCGGGTTTCCCGTCGTGAGGAGTTCGGGGCACTACTGATAGAGGAACTGCTTGCGCGTCGGCTCGATGTGGTGCTGGCACTGGCACCGGCAAGACAGCAGGAGCTCACCTATGAGCCGGTGCGCGATGCCGAGGCCGCGATCCTTATCAGCGAACGTCATCCGCTTGCAGGACGCAAAAAGGTGAGCCTCAGCGAGCTGCGACGCGAGCCCTTCCAGCTTGCAAGCGCCGAGGGCTCGCCGATGTTGCGCAAACGCGTCATCGAGCTCTGCCAGGAAGCCGGCTTCGAGCCGGCACGCTTCTCGGTGCCGATCGACTACGACGAGGATCTCGTTCACATCAGGCGCGGCGAAGCCGTTGCGCTGATCTCTCGCTTCTACGTCGAAGACCTGCCCGCAGGCGTATCACTGCTGGAGCTGGCGTCGGCGCCGCGGATGAGCTTCGAGCTCGTGCGTCACCGCGAGCGCCCATCCCCCGCGCTCGCCCGCTTTGCCGAAGTCGTGCGTCAGGTGTCGAAGCTCAGCTATGAGGAGCTGGACACATACCTACGCGTCGAGCCTCGTGGTCGTCAGGCAACCCAGCCGAGCTCGACGGCGGTCTGACGGGCGAGCGCGACGAAGCGCATGAGCGTCGGCGGGGGCTCCTGCGCCCTCCAGACGATCTCGACCGGCAGCTTCACCTTCGGCTCGAGCGCAAGCACGACCACATCGGGTGGGGGCGCATGCGCAAAGGTGCGCACGCTGAGGCGCACGCAGTCGCCGCGCCGCACACCGTGCAGATCCTCGTCATAGTCCATCACGTCGTGCACGAATTCCGGCAGGAAGCCGGCGCTCGCGAAGATCTCGCGCAGCCATCCTCCCCGCGCCTCCTCTGAGGAGAGCAGCAGGCGCTCCCCTCTCAGGTCTGCAAGCTCGATCGAGCTGTGCTTTGCAAGCGGGTGAGAGCTGGCCACCAGCGCGTGCAACTCCATCTGCCTCAGCGTCTCCCGCGCCAGGCCATCGACTGCCGGCACGCCTGCCGCGATGCCAACGTCGAGCGTGCCATGCAACAGATCCTCGGCTATGTCCGTCGCGACCTGCTCGCGCCGGACGATGTGCACCTCTGGCGAGGAGCGCGCAAAGCGCCTCATGATCGGCGAGACGAGGTGGTGGCGCGCGCCGGGCGAGGTGCCCACCGCCAGCGCACCCGTCGCGCCGCTGTGAACCGCCGCGGCGATCGTCTTCAGTCGCTCGAATGCGTCGAGCACCTCCTCCCCACGCTCGTTCAGCGCGACGCCGGCAGCTGTCAGCTTGAGATGTCCTTCATCCCGTGTGATCAAGCTGACGCCGAGCGAGCTCTCCACGCGCTGCATCGCCTTGCTCAGACCCGAACGGTCGAGATACAGACGGTTGGCTGCCCGGGCGAAGTTCAGCTCCTCGGCCAACACCATGAAGTAGTAGAGCTCACGAAGATCGACCGATCTCACCTCCCGCCAAGGCGGCGGATGGAGCATCCCAGTTCATGCCAGCTTCCCCGAACCTCAGGATCCCATCCCTGACTTTCCGAAGGTCAGACTTTAGCAGCGAATCTCGGATATCTCGGTGAATCGCCACACTCACCCCAGCGGAGTGATGAATGCTCACCCTCGCTCGCGCGAGGCTGCCAGTGTCGTCCCATCTCTCTCTTACAGACACGGCGCAACGGCGCTTGCGCACAATCGTTTGAGGAGCTGCCAAGGCGCTCGGATTTCATGTCGTCGCATGTCCGAAATTCACCCCATCACACAGCCTCCTCGGCGGCGGCTGGGCTGCCTGGCATGGTCTGGATCCCGCCAGGGACCTTCCTCATGGGCTGCGAGCAGTTCTACCCCGAGGAGCGCCCGCTGCGCGAGGCGCACGTCGAGGGCGTCTGGTTCGATCGCCACCCCGTGACCGTCAGGGAGTTCCGGGGGTTCATCGCCGCGACCGGCTATGAGACGGTCGCGGAGCGGCCGCTCGACACTGAGAGATATCCGGGCGCGGACCCCGAGTTGCTCGTGCCAGGATCGCTCGTGTTCCAAAAGCCAGCGCGACGCGTGCGCCTCTCCGATGTACGTGCCTGGTGGGCCTATGTGCCTGGGGCCAGCTGGCAGCATCCGGAGGGTCCTGGCAGCTCGGTGTCCGAGCGCCGGCGTCACCCCGTCGTGCACGTCGCCTACGAGGATGCCGCCGCCTATGCCGAGTGGGCGGGCAAGTCGCTGCCCACCGAGGCCGAGTGGGAGCACGCCGCCCGCGGCGGGCTCGACGGCAAGCTCTTCACCTGGGGCGATGACCCGCTGCCGGGCGGGCGTCTGATGGCGAACACCTGGCAGGGTGAGTTTCCCTGGCAGAACCTGAAGGCCAACGGCTACGAGGGCACCTCGCCGGTCGGCGCCTTCCCGCCCAACGGCTACGGGCTCTACGACATGGCGGGCAACGTCTGGGAATGGACTGCCGACCGATTTGCGACGCCGGCGCGGAGCCTCGACACAGAAGCACGCTGCGACGGCGAGACCCGCTGCCACGATGGCCAGGGCCAGGTGCGCGACCGGCACTGCGACGACGAGGAGCACGCCGCCGAAGCCGTCCCTGCGTCCTGCTGCGCTCCCCCCTCCCACGCCGCCGCGATCCAGCAGGCCGAGGAGACCGAGGAGACCGCTTCGCCCGACTCGATCCCGACGCGCGTGATCAAGGGTGGCTCGCATCTCTGCGCACCGAACTACTGCCTGCGCTACAGGCCCGCCGCCCGCGAGGCCGAGGCGATCGACACCTCGACGAGCCACATCGGCTTTCGCTGTGTGAAGCGCTAGGCCCCGTCGTCGGCGCGATGACTGTGATGGCGCATGTGCACGACGACGATCGCCGCCAGCAGCGCCGCCGCTTCACCCTGCCCGAGTGAGGGCCGTTCACCCGAGGCTCGCGGAGCATTGTCGATCCAACCCGTCACACCGAGATCCGCCCGCCAACGGACGACTTGGAGGGCCTGACGAAGGAGCCTTGCAATGCCAAAGCCGTTCAAAGGGACCATCAACCTCGACATCCGCGACTCCAAGCCCGACTGGGATGCCTTCCTGCCCGACCGGGCGCCTGAAGGCGCGCCCAATGTGCTCGTCGTGCTCTACGACGACACGGGGCTCGCGGCATGGTCGCCGTTTGGCGGACGCATCGAGATGCCGACGCTGCAGCGGCTCGCCGACGACGGCCTGACCTACTCGCAGTGGCACACGACCGCGCTCTGCTCGCCGACGCGCTCGGTCTTCCTCACTGGCCGCAACCACCATCAGAACGGCTTTGCCAGCATCTCGGAGAGCTCGACTGGCTTTCCCGGCTACAACTCGCACATCCCACGCGAGAACGCCTCGATCGCGACGGTCCTGCGAAATGCCGGCTGGAGCACGTTCTGGATCGGCAAGAACCACAACACCCCGATCGACGGGTGGACGATGGGCTCGTCGAAGAAGGACTGGCCGCTCGGGCAGGGCTACGACCGCTTCTACGGCTTCATCGGCGGCGAGACCAACCAGTGGTATCCGGACCTCGCCGAAGACAACCACTACGTCGACCAGCCCTACATGCCAGAGGACGGCTACCACCTGTCGAAGGACTTGGCCGACCAGGCGCTCAGCTTCATCCGCGACTCCAAGCAGTCAGAGCCCGAGAAGCCGTGGTACCTGTGGTTCTGCCCTGGAGCAAACCACGCCCCTCACCACGCGCCGCAGGAGTACATCGACAAATACAAGGGGAAGTTCGACGACGGTTACGAGGCGTACCGCGAGTGGGTTCTGCCGCGCATGATCGAGAAGGGCATCCTCCCCGAGGGAACCGAGCTGACGCCGATCAACCCGATGACGCAGGGGACATTTGCAGAGTCCGACTCGGTGCGTCCCTGGGACACGCTCTCCGATGCGGAGAAGCGCCTGTTCTCGCGCATGGCCGAGGTCTACGCTGGCATGTCGGAGTACGCCGACGCCCAGGTCGGTCGGATCGTCGAGTATCTCGAGGCGTCGGGCCAGTTGGAGAACACGCTGATCCTCTACTGCGCCGACAACGGCGCCTCCGGCGAGGGCAGCCCCGACGGCTCGGTCAACGAGGGCAAGTTCTTCAACGCCTACCCGGACAACATCGAGGACAACCTGCCGATGATCGACAAGCTCGGCGGACCCGATTGCTACAACCACTATCCAACCGGCTGGGCGATGGCGTTCTCGACGCCGTTTCGCATGTTCAAGCGCTACTCCTATCAAGGCGGCGTTTGCGATCCGCTGGTGATTCACTGGCCGAAGGGAATCAAGGACAAAGGTGGTGTGCGCGAGCAGTACCACCACTGCACCGACATCGTGCCGACGATCCTCGACTGCTGTGGCGTAGAGATGCCGGCCGTCGTCGACGGCTACGAGCAGACCCCGCTTCCGGGAGTGTCGATGCGCTACTCGTTCGACGCGGCCGCTGCGCCGACGCAGAAGGAGACCCAGTACTACGAGATGCTCGGCACCCGCGGCATCTGGAGCAGGGGTTGGAAGGCGGTTGCGGAGCACGGGCCGATCCCGCTCAACCTCGGCAACTTCGACAAGGACCGTTGGCAGCTGTTCCACACCGACGAGGACCGCTCTGAGGCCCACGATCTTGCCGAGCTGCACCCGGAGAAGCTCGAGGAGTTGAAGCAGCTGTGGCTGGCGGAGGCAGAGAGGTACGACGTCCTCCCGCTCAACGACCTCGGGCTCCTCGAGTACACATTGCTCGAGTTCAAAGTCCCGGTGCCGCCGAGCGGCCGATACACCTACTATCCGGGAACCACGGAGATCCCTGAGCGCTCGGCCGCCAACACGCATGGCGTGTCCTACAAGGTGCTTGCCGAGGTTGAGCTCACGCCCGACAGCGAAGGTGTGATCTTCGCGCAGGGCGCCCGCTTTGGCGGGCACGCGCTGTTCGTCAAGGGTGGCAAGCTCCACTATGCCTACAACTTCCTCGGCATGCCGCCCGAGCAGCTGATCGTCGCCGACGCGCCGACGTCGGGCATGCACATGGTCGGCGTCGACTTCACCAAGGAGAGACTCGGCGAGTACAAGGAATCGCTCGGTCCGCTGAAGCTGTACGTCGACGACGAGGTGGTCGCCGAAGAGGAGATCCGCACGATGACCGGGCACTACTCCCTGTGTGGGGAGGGGCTGTGCATCGGCTATGACGGCGGCGACGCAGTCAGCGCCGAGTACAGGTCGAAGTTCGAGTTCTCCGGTGGACGGATAGAGAAGGTCGTCTTCGACGTGGCCGACGATGCGTACATAGACGTGGAGCGCCACATGGCCGCGGCGATGACACGCGACTAGCCCCCACTCGGGTCAGCTTCGACCAAGCCCGCCGGCGCCGTGACTCAGGCCAACTTCGACCAAGCCCGCCGGCGCCGTGAGGGACGCAGCCTCGCCATGAGGAACGCAGCCTCGCCGGCGGGCGAAGGCCCCACGGCGGGCGGGAGCACATCATCGGTCGCTGACCTTGCCAGGCGGCTCGTCCCCGGCTGGGTTCGCAACTACAGGCGACAGTGGCTTGGCGCGGACCTGATCGCGGGCATCATCGTCTGGAGCGTCGTCACGCCGCAGTGTGTCGCCTATGCGCAGATCGCCGGCCTGCCACCGCAGGCGGGGTTGATGGCCGCGCCGGGCGCGATGATCGGCTACGCCCTGATCGGCGGATCGCGCTCGCTCGTCGTCAGCGCGACGACCGCGACCTCCGCCGTCTCCGCATCGGCGGTCGGCCTGCTCGCACATGGCGATATCAAGACCTTCGCGATGCTCTCCGCGGCGCTTGCGCTTGCGACGGCGCTCGTGCTCGTCGGCGCTGGTCTGCTGCGGCTTGGCGGTATCTCCGATCTCGTCTCAAAGCCGGTGATGACGGGCATGCTCTTCGGCGTCGGGCTGACGATCACGCTCGACCAGCTGCCGAAGGTCTTTGGCGTGAAGGCCGGCTCTGGCAATTTCTTCGCACGCCTTGGCGACCTGTTCGGGCGGCTCGGCTCCACGCACGCCGCGACCTTCGCTGTTGGGGCGGGCAGCATCGTGCTGCTGGTCGCATTGAAGCGTCTGCTGCCCCGCATCCCGGGGACGCTCGTCGTGCTCGCCGCCGCGATCACGCTCTCGGCGCTGCTGCACCTCCCCGACCACGGGGTCGAAGTCATCGGCAAGCTGCCGACTGCGCTACCCAACCCATCCCTGCCGAAAGTGAGTGGCAGCGACTTCGTCGCGCTGCTGCCTGCGGCATTCGGCGTGATGCTCGTCAGTACCGAGGCTGTCGGCGTCGCACGCACGCTCGCCAGCCAGCAGCGCTACTCGATCGATGCCAACCGCGAGTTGATCGCGATCGGCACCGCGAACCTACTCGCCGGCTGCTCGCAGGGCTTCGTCCAGTCCGGCGGCGCGAGCCAGACGGCTGCCGCGGACGCCGCGGGCGGCAAGACGCAGCTCGCATCGGTCAGCGCGGCGGGACTCGTGCTGCTCACGGGAGCCTTCCTCGCCCCAGTCTTCAAGGACCTTCCGGAGGCGACGCTCGCGGCGATCGTGATCGTCGCCGTCAGCAGCTTCTTCCGCATCGACGAGCTCGTCCGCTTCGCCTCCCTGCGGCGCAGCGCCATCCTGCTTGCGCTCCTCACGCTCGCTGGCGTGCTTGGCCTTGGCATCTTGCGCGGGCTGATCCTCGCCGCAGCGCTCTCGTTGATGCTCGTCATCTATCGCTTGAGCAGGCCCGAGGTCAGCGTGCTCGCGCGCGACCCTCACACTGGCGCCTGGGGCGCGGCCACACGACATGAGGGCTGGCAGCAGACGCCAGGCACGCTCGTCGCGCGCGTCGACGGGCCGCTCTTCTACGGCAACAGCCTGCACGTCAAGGAGTGGCTGCTCGCGCTCGTCGCGCGCACCGAACCGACCCCTGCCGTCGTCGTGCTCGACCTTGCCCAGAGCGTCGAGCTCGACGTCGAGAGCCTCGATGCCCTCTCCGAGCTCGGCGAGGCGCTCGCGGCCGAAGCCGTGGAGTTGCAGCTGACCTCCGTGCATGAGCCCGCGCAGCGGCTGCTGCAGGTGGCGGGGGTCACCCAGCACGCCCGGATCCAGGCCAGCATCGCGGAGGCGATCCTCAGCCGCCCGCCGGGCCTCAGGCCAGATTGACGGCACCGCTGACGAGCAGCAGCACCCCGAACACGATCAGCACCCACGCCGTGACCTGGCGTTGGTTGTCTGTCAGCCACGTACGCAGCCCCGTGAGCAGCTGCTTGGCCCTGTGTGGCATCGCAACGTAGATCGCGAGCGGCACGACGATGCAGAGATCGACCGCGACGATCAGCAGCGCCACTACGAGGATGCGCTGGCCGCCGGAGAATTCGGTGCTGCTCAGCCCCTGCATCGCTGACAGGTAGACGGCGAGGTCAGCCGGGCTGACGAGCAGCAGCACCGCGCCGACGCCAAGCGCCTTCAGCGGCGAGAGCGTATCGAGCGCAGCCATCCATTTCGGCGGCTTCTGCCTGTGCTCAGGCCTTTCCTCGACGACGTGGGCGAGTGGGTGACGCGCGCCCACCAGGCTGCGCATGCCGAAGCTGAGCAACAGGATCCCGACGATCACGTTGAGCGCCGCTTTCGTGCTCTCGCTGAGCGCCCCACCGGCTTTGTCGAGCAGCGCGAGCATCGCGCTCGCCAGGCCGACGAGCACGATCGTCCAGCCGACGAGCAGGCACGTCCCGTTGGTCAGCGGCGAGCGTTGTCCACTCAGCACCGCGATCGTCGCCATCGTCGCGATCGGCGAAACCGCGCCAACGAGCGCCGCCGACAGCAGCTGTGGGATCACCTCGCTCACGCTCCCGCTCCATTCGCTCGTTTCGGAATGGACCGTCGCATGCGGCCGGGTGACCGAATCTCGCCTCACGCGGATGATCGAGCTCTCGGGAGCGTGGATGACGCCGCTTCTCGCGATGGGCCCGGCAGGACTCGAACCTGCGACCTACCGATTATGAGTCGGCAGCTCTAACCAACTGAGCTACGGGCCCGCCTCCGCACACGCGCGGGCGCGCGGACAGGCAGAAGCTACCAGGCGTTCCCACCATGGCTCTGATTTGATTCCCCAACCAGGGACAACGAAGGGAAGGGATCCACATGGCAGAGCGTGCTGCAATCGTCACCGGTGCCTCCAGTGGCATTGGGCTGGCCATCGCGAAGCTGCTTGGCGAAGAGGGCTATGCGGTCACGATGGCGGCGCGCCGCCCAGAGAAGCTCGAAGCCGCCGTCGCTGGGCTCGCGGATGCCGGCTACGACGTGCATGGCGTTCCCGCAGACGTCTCCAGTGAGGAGGAGATCAAGGGTGTCGTCGCCGCGCACAGCGAGCGCTATGGGCGCCTCGACGTGCTCGTCAACAACGCGGGCGTCGGCGTCGGCGCGCTCGTCGGCGAGATCCAGACCAAGCGCCTGGACATGCAGCTGGACGTGAACCTGCGCTCGATCGTGCTCTTCTACCGCGAATGCATGCCGCTGCTGAGCGCGGCGGCCGCAGAGCATCGCAACGCCTTGGTCGTCAACACGGCCTCGATCTCCGGCAAGCGCGGCGAGGGTTGGCTGGCCGTCTACTCCGCGACCAAGCATGGCGTCGTCGGCTGGACGGAGGCGATGAACAAGGAACTCTCCCTGCAGGGCATCAAGTCGACCGCGCTCTGCCCCGCCTTCGTCGACACGCCGATGACCGACTTCGTCAAGGAGCACGTGAAGCCCGAGGACATGATCCAGCCTGAGGACGTCGCGGAGTCCGTGCGCTTCCTGCTGAGGACCTCGCCCACCTGCGTGATCCCGGAGATCATCTTCACGCGCCCCGGCGAGGGGCTGTAGGGGCCTGTAGGGTAGGAGCGCCAGATCATCAGATGAGACAGAGCGGTCAGGAGCGCATGAGATGAAGCTTGGGGTGCACATCGGCTACTGGGGGCTCGGGCTGAGCTCAGAGGATCAGCTCGCGATCGTCCAGGAGGCGGAGAAGCTCGGCTACGACTCGGTCTGGACGGCCGAGGCCTACGGCTCGGACGCGGCGACGGTGCTTGGCTGGCTTGCCGGGCAGACGAGCAAGATCAGGCTTGGCGCGGGGATCTTCCAGATGCCAGGACGCTCGCCGGCGATGACCGCGATGACCGCCGCGACGATCGACCAGCTCTCGAACGGCCGCATGATCCTTGGCATCGGCTCCTCTGGCCCCCAGGTCGCGGAGGGCTGGCATGGACAGCGCTTCGCTCGCCAGCTGCAGCGCACGCGCGAGTACGTCGCAGTCGTGCGCATGGCGCTCGCGCGCGAACGCGTCCAGTTCGAGGGCGAGACGCTGACATTGCCGTTGCCTGACGGCCCCGGCAAGGCGCTGAAGCTGACGATCGGCACAGTCCAGGAGCGCATCCCGATCTATCTCGCCGCGATCGGCCCGAAGAACACCGCGCTCGCGGGCGAGATCGCCGACGGCTGGATCCCGACGCTCTTCTCACCGGAGCACGTCTCGCATCTGCGCCCGCTGCTCGAGGAGGGCGCGGCAAGGGTCTCGCGCTCGCTCGAGGGCTTCGACATCGCGCCGACGGTGAACGTCTTCGTCACCGACGACCTCGAGGCGGCGCGCAACGCGATGCGGCCCTTCATCGCCCTCTACGTCGGCGGCATGGGCTCGAAGAAGCAGAACTTCTACAACCACCTCATCCAGCGCTACGGCTTCGAGCAGGACGCGGAGAAGATCCAGGACCTCTATCTCGAAGGCAAGCGCGAGGAGGCGATGGCCGCGATCCCTGAGCAACTGATCGACATGGTCTCGCTCTGCGGCCCGAAGGACGTCGTGCGCGAGCGGCTCGCCGTCTACCGCGATGCGGGCGTCGGCACACTGGGCATGACGCCGGTCGCCTTCACGAAGCAGGAGCGCCTCACACAGATGCGCCTGCTCGCAGAGATCGCCGCCTCCTAGACGGGGCGCCGGTGCGACGACGCCGGATCCTGCTCGGGGCCTTCGGCGACCCTGGGCACGCATTCCCGATGATCGCCCTCGCGCGTGCCCTGCACGCGCGAGGCCACGAGGTGACGCTGCAAACCTGGGAGCGCTGGCGCAAGGACGTCGAGGCTGAGGGCATCGCCTTTGCGCCGGCGCCTGAGTACCAGGTCTTCCCCACCCCCGCGCTCGATGACGAGGGTGCGCCCGAGCCGCTCGATTTCTACGAGGCGGTGCCCTATGCGACCAGGGACACCGAGCCGCTTGTGCGCGAGTTGCGCCCAGACGTTGTCGTCTCGGACATCCTCACGCTCGCGCCAGGGCTTGCAGCCGAGCTGCACGGCGTGCCCGTCGCGACGCTGATCCCACACGTGCACCCTGAGTCCGCCAGCGGCTTTCCGATCTACTCCTTCGGCGCACGCCTGCCGCGCACCGCCGTCGGCAGATCAGCCTGGAGGCTTGCCCACTGGCCCGTCAACAAGGGCCTCGCGAGCGGCAGGGACGCGTTGAACAGGACGCGCGCCGAGGTTGGACTGCCGCCGCTGACGCGCGTCCATGGCGGCATCAGCACGAAGCTCGCGCTCGTCGCAAGCTTTCCCCAACTGGAGTACCCCCGCGCCTGGCCCGCTCACGTGCACGTCGTCGGGCCGCTCTTCTGGGAGCCCCCAGGCGCAGAGGTGCAGCCCCCCGACCTCGGGCTCACAAGCGGCGGGCGCGACAGCGACACAGCCGCGGACGGGCAGCGAACGCCTGTCGTGCTGGTCGCGCCCTCTACCTCCCAGGACCCCGAGCACAGGCTGCTGAACGCATCCCTGCAGGCGCTTGCGGAGATGCCCGTGCGTGTCGTCGCGACCTGGAACAGGCGCCTGCCGCCAAAGCCACTGCCAGTGCCGCCGAACACGCGCCTGGTCGAGTGGGTCTCCTACGCGAAGACGATGCGAAGCTGCGACCTCGTCGTCTGCCACGCAGGCCACGGCACCGTGGCACGGGCCCTCTCCTATGGCTGCCCCGTCGTCGCCTGCCCCGTAGCGGGCGACATGAACGAGAACGCCGCTCGGGTGGCCTGGGCAGGCGCGGGCGTGCGCCTGCCACGGCGCTTCATCTCACCACGCCCACTGCGCCTCGCGATCGAACATGCGCTCGGCGATACGACGATGCGCGCGACGGCGAGGCGGTTTCAGCACTGGACCGAGACCCATGACCCAGCAGCGACAGCGGCGCAGCTCGTCGAGCGACTCGCGACGCCAGTCCGGCGCAACCCACCTCGGTCGAAAGCTCCGGGGGTGGGACTCGAACCCACAACCTAGCGATTAACAGTCGCTCGCGCTGCCATTGCGCCACCCCGGAATGCAAGGCGAGGGCGGAGTCCGCCCCAGCAGCCAATACTCTACGACAGCGCGGTGACGGGGTGGATTGAGGGGGCGAGCGCTCACCCCATCCGCGTCTAGCACTCGACGCGCTGTATTCAAGGCATCGATGGATGCGGCCGATCACCTGGCGTGTCGCCACTGGACCCGATGCTCGGGCGGCCGGCGCTTGCCGGCGAGGAGAGCCATGTCGCGACGTTCCGACACGAAGGCATGGACGCTGCGCTTGCAGCCGCCCCAAAACCCGTCGAGGATCTCGGCGCGCTCGACCCTGAGAGCGAGCAGGAAGCCGCCAAGGCTGTCGCCTCCGATCCACACCTGCTGAGGGCGCGCCGCACCGCCGCGACCACGCGTGCCGTCCTTGGACTGCTCGGCGCGATCCTCGTGCTGCGCAACGAACAGCTCGCCACCCATCCCCGCGAGGTCGTGCTCGGCTTCATCGCGATCTCCTTCAGCGCGATGGTTCAGCTGCTCCTCCCCCGCCTCTCCTGGGCGCAGGGCGAGGAGGCGATCGCGGGAGGCGCCGCGATCCTGATCGTCGGCCTGCAGAGCGAGCACGTGACGGTCGTCAGCCTCGTCTGGCTCGCGGCAATCGCAAGCGGCATGCTGTCGCGCAACGGGCGCGTGCACTGGATCGGTCGAGCGATGGTGCTGCTCGCGTTCGCGCTGCCAATCCTCCGTTTCAGGGAAGTCGGCAACGGCTACATCGCGCTCTGCATCACGGCGATGGGACTGCTGATCACGAGCAGGCGACTGACGCGCGAGCTCAACAGGCTGATGCTCGAGGCGCGCTACGACGCCGATCACGACGACCTCACAGGTCTGCTGTCGCGGGCTGCATTCAAGGGCGCACTCGAGCGCGCGGTCACGCACGCGAGCAGCTCTGAGCCGGTCTGCCTGCTGCTCGTCGACCTCGACGGCTTCGGCCAGGTCAACAAGACGCTTGGGCACACCGCGGGCGATGCACTGCTTGCATCCGTCGCGGCGGCGCTTGCCGAATACGCTGGCCCTCGGTGTCGCGTAGGCAGACTTGGCGGCGACGAGTTCGCAGTGCTGGCACGCGTCGAGAACCCTGAGGAACTTGCGCAACGTCTGCTGAAGGGCCTCGGCGGCTGTGGCTCCGACACCCAGGGCGTCGTCTCGGCCTGCATCGGAGTCGCGCAGGCGCCAACAGACGGAGACGACTGCGAGGCACTGCTGATGGCGGTGGACATCGCGCTGCGTGGCGCCAAGCGTGGCGGCAAGCGCGCCCAGATCGTCTCCTACGACGGCGAGTCGCTCAGCGGCGTCGGCGAGCGCAGCGCGCGCTACGCCCTTGCGAAGCTCGTCGAGGGCAAGGGCGTCGCGATGGCCGTCCAGCCGATCGTGCACCTGCGCACCGGCAAGATCCACGCCTACGAGGCGCTCGCGCGCTTCGGCACCGGCAGCATGCAGAGCCCCCTGCACTGGTTCTCGCTCGCGGACGAGCTTGGGCAGCGCGCGGCGCTCGAGCGCGCCTGCCTGCACGAGGCGCTGAAGCTGCTGAGCAGCCGTCCGCTGGAGACGCGCATCTCGGTCAACCTTTCCGCCCCAGTGCTGCTTGACAAGCGCACGCTTGCGATGCTCGAACGCGTAAGGGACCTCTCTGGCCTGATCGTCGAGGTGACCGAGCAGGCGCTGGTCGCAAGCGATGTGCAGCTCGCTGACGCGTTCGCGCCGCTGCGTGCGAAGGGCGCCTGCCTCGCCGTCGACGACATGGGCGCCGGCTACTCAGGACTGCGTCAGGTGACGGTTGTGCATCCCCACTACCTGAAGCTCGACCGCTCGCTTGTCGAAGGCATCGACGGCGACCCCGATCGCGCCGCGCTTGTCGGCGCACTGATTGGCTATGCGGAGCGTGTCGGCAGCCTGCTCGTCGCCGAGGGCATCGAATACGAGGCTGAGCTGCAGACGCTGCTGCAGCTTGGCGTGCCGCTCGGCCAAGGCTTCTACCTCTCGCGCCCCGTCGCTCCCTGGCCCGCGTTCGCGCTTGAGGACTCCGCGATGCTCACACCGATCATGGCGAGCGCCGATCAGCGCGTCGGCGAGCGCCGCGTCCAGGACCGTCGTGCCGAAGATCGCGAGCCTGCGCTCGACGGGGACGCATCGCTGCCGCAGCCGTTGAGCGGCGCAGGCAGCAAGCTCGTCTAGGTCGGGCTCTCCTGCAACGCGAGCTCCTGGGCAGTGTCGAAGTCGCGCTTGACGTCTGCCCTGCGCCGCGCGAGCTCTGAGACCTCCAGCCCGCTCTGAGCCTCGGAGTCGGAGCTCTCGATGCGAGCGTTGACGCGTGCCGCCTGGATCATGCGGTCGAGGTAGCCAAGCTCCAACTGCAGCGCGGAGACCCGCAACATCGCCTCGGTCGCCTTGCCCCGCCCCGCCTCGATGACGATCTCGGTAAGCGCATGCGCGAGCTCTGGATCGCTGTCCTGCACGCCCTGCATCGGGTTGCGCAGGTCGGCGCTGCGCAGGTGCTCGGCGACGGCACGCAGGACTCCGTCTGTGAAGTGCTCCTGCGGGCGCATCTGCTCCAGCACCGGCCTGCCGAGATCAGGCGAGGCAAGGCAGAGCGAGAGGAAGGCCTGCTCGACCTGACGGCGACGACTGCTGACGCCGCTCGCCTGTGCCGCGGCAGGCAGCGCCTGCGAGCGCTCGCGCTCGGACCGCCCAGACTGGCTGGGACCTGATCGACGGGGCGCCTGCTCGCCAAGCGCCCCGTCGATTAGGCTCTCTGGCAGCGCAAGCCTGCCTGCGACAAGGCGCGTGAGATCGAGGCGCAGCGCGCTTGCCGGCAGCGTCGCAAACAGCGGTCGCAGCTCATCTAGGATGCGGTCGCGCCCCTCCGGCGTTCCGTCGTCGCCGCTCGCAAGCGCCTGTTCGACGCGAAAGCGCACGAACGGCACAGAGGTCTCGACCGCCGCGCGCATTGCCTCGGCGCCCTGCTGCTGAATCAGGTCCGCAGGATCGAGGCCACCTGGCAGCCGCACCGCGCGCAGCTCGAGCTTGCGATCCTTCGCAACCTCCGCCGCCTTCAGCATCGCACCCTGGCCGGCGGTGTCTGCGTCGAGCGCGAGCAATACCGTCGGCGCCATGCGCGCAAGCTCGGCAAGCTGGAGCTCGGTCAGCGCGGTGCCCATCAATCCAACGACGTTCATGATCCCCGCCTGGTGCAGGGCGATCACATCGGTGTAGCCCTCGCAGAGGATCACGCTGCCGATCCGCGCCGCGTGCGAGCGCGCGATGTGGGCGCTGTAGAGGTGCCTGCCCTTGTGGAAGACCTCGGTCTCGGAGGTGTTGAGGTACTTCGGGCCAGGCCGCTGCGTCTCCGCACCCTCGCCGCGCCGCTCCTCGTCACGCCCCGGCATCACGCGCGCGCCGAAGCCGAGCACGTTGCCGCGCACGTCGGCAAGCGGGAACATGATCCGGCCACGAAAGCGGTCGAAGGGTCGGCCGCCTTCACGCGAGCGCTGCACGAGCCCGACCGCGCGCAGCTCAGCCTCGCTGTAGCCGCCATTCAGCGAAGCGCGCAACACCCGGTCCCAGGCGCTTGGCGCGTAGCCGACGCCATGTTGACGCAGCGCAGCCTCATCGATGCCACGGCCCGTCAGATACTCGCGCGCAGGCGCCGCCTCGTCTGACTCCCACAGCATCCGTTCATAGAAAGCGGTGGTACGCGAGAGCAACTCCAGCAGCCGCTCGCGCCTGCGACGCTTCTGCATCTCCTCAGGGTTCTCCTGCTCGAGCTCGAGCTCGACGCCGGTGCGCTGGGCGAGCATCTCCAACGCCCCCTTGAAGTCGACGCCCTCGGTCTCTTGCACGAACGTGAAGATGTCGCCAGAGGCTTGGCAGCCGAAGCAGTAGTAGACCTTCTGGTTGGGGTCGATTCCGAAAGAGGGGGTGCGCTCCTCGTGGAACGGACAGAGACCTTCATAGTTGCTGGGACCCGCCCTGCGCAGCTCGGTCTTCGCCGAGACGAGCTCGATGAAGTCGACCGCGTCGCGCACGAGGTCCCTCGACTCACGGGTGTAGAGCGCCATTCGCGCCAACGCTAGACGATGACGTGGCCGGTCAGCGCGCGAACGCCTTTGGCACCTTCAGGCGCGTGTACTGCCTGATGCAGAAGCGGTCAGTCATGCCAGCGAGGTAGTCGGTCACGCGCTGGGCCATCTCCGCCTCGCTGCCCGCCCGCGGCGGCGGCAACTGCTCGGGGTGCTCGACGTAGTGCGCAAAGAGCGCGCCGACCACCTCTTCGATGCGCTCGCGCTCTGCGCGTACCGCTGATCCAAGGTAGACGTGCTCGAACATGAAGCTGCGCAGGGCGTTCATCGCGACGCCCGCCTGCTCCCCCTGCACGATGTCCCCGGCGAGCTGTGAGTGCTCGACCATGTCGTGCACGAGCGCGTCGATCCGCTGCGAGCCAGTGCGTCCAAGCACGGCGATCGGCTCGGCGGGCAGGTCCGCCTCGGCGAGGATCCCGGCGCGCACGGCATCGTCGATGTCATGGTTGATGTAGGCGACGCGATCGATGATGCGCACGATCCTGCCCTCGAGCGTCTGCGGGATCGGCGCGCCGCTCGAGTGCCTGAGGATCCCGTCGCGCACCTGCTCGGTGAGGTTGAGCCCGATCCCGTCGCGCTCGAGCTCGTCGACGATCCGCAGCGAGTGCTCGTAGTGGCGAAAGCCGCTGCCAAAGCGCTCGCGCAGACAGCGGTTTATGACCTCCTCGCCGATGTGCCCGAACGGCGCGTGGCCAAGGTCGTGGCCGAGACCGACCGCCTCGGTCAGATCCTCGTTCAGGCGCAGCGCCCTCGCGACGGTGCGCGAGATGCTCGTCACCTCGAGCGTGTGCGTGAGCCGTGTCCTGTAGTGGTCGCCCATCGGCGCGACGAACACCTGCGTCTTGTGCGTGAGCCGGCGGAAAGCCTTGCAGTGCACGATCCTGTCACGGTCGCGCTGGAAGGGAGTGCGCAGCCCGCAGTCCTGCTCCTCTCGCTGCCGTCGCGCAGGATAGGAGCGCGCCGCCAACGGCGAGAGCTGCTCCTGCTCTTGGCGTTGCCAGCGATCCGCAAAGGCTGCGGCGACCTGCTCAGGGTCAGTTGCGATGCTCATCGACTCGATTGTGCCAACGACTGCGGCTGGCTTAGAGGCGAGGCGCGCAGCGAGCTCAGCTCAGCGCTCGCGGTTCCAGTCGCCCTTGCGCTCGGCAACGCGGATCCAGTGATGCCAGCCCTTCCTCTCCCCAGGACTGTCGGCATCGTAAATCGCCTCAGGCGCGCTTGGCTGCGACAGCTGGCTCGCGGCGGCAGAGTCGATCGAGAGGTCGACTCCGCGTTCGTGCAGCGAGGCGACATCTGCCGCTGCGACGAAGCGCAAACCCCTGTCAGGCGTCGAGATCACAAGACCATGAAAAATGTCCCGCTCGACCACGGCGAGCACATGAACGACGGTGCCGATCTCGACGCCATCGGAAGCGGTGACCTGCACCCCCTGCTCCAGCACCTCGTAGGCGATCGGGTTGCCCTCGTCCATGTCAGCCAGCATACATGCGCAGAATCCTCCGCTCGCCGGGTCTCAGCGGGAGCGCTCGCCGGGTCTCAGCGGGAGCGGCCGGAGGCGGGCATCAGGCGCAGGTGCGCGTGGTGCTCGAGCATCGCGGCGATCGCGCGCTCGGCCTGGCCGAGCGCGGCATCAGAGGCCACAGGCGCCTCGGCAAGCGAGCTCGCCAGCGTGCCTGTCATGAAGCCATGGGCTTCCTCGCCAATCGGGAAAGACCCCGCCTCGCAGGCACTGCAGACAACCCCGCCCGCAGCGCCAGAGAAGCCAGCGAGATGTTCACCCTCGCCGCAGTGCGCACAGGCCGCCAACTGCGGTGCGAAGCCCGCTGCGTGCAGCAGCTTCATGCGAAACGCAAGCGATCGAGCCCTCAGCGCATCGCGCGGGCGCTCGTCCAACAGCGAGAGCTGGCGGCAGAGCAGGTTGAAGACGTGCGGGTGCGGCTCGGAGGTATCGAACAGGCGCCCAACCGCGTCGCAGGCCCTGGCCGCGGCATCGAGCGCGCCTGCGTCGGCGCGCAGCTTCATGTGGCCGTCGACCGTGTCTGCGCCAGTCACCGTCATCAGCTCCCCCCTGCCCTCGTGCAGCTCGATGCGCAGCCTGAAGAACGGCTCGAGCCTGCCACCGAAGCGACTCTTCGTGCGTCGCACGCCCTTTGCGATCGCGCTGATGCGCCCGCGCGCGGGCGTGTAGAGGTGCAGGATGCGGTCAGCCTCCGCATAGCGGATCGAACGCAAGACGACCGCCTCGCTCTTGATCGGCCCTGGCATCGTCGCATCGAGTCTAGGCCGCGGCTCGGCGGCCAGGCCAGGGTGCTGCTCGGCGGCCAGACCAGGGGCGGCTTGGGGATGCTCCGAGGCTCAGTCGCCGCTGCGCAGCCGCCCGCAGCTTGCGACGCTCACCCTGCCCAGGCCAGGGGATACTCCGTGGCTCAGCCGCCGCCGCGCCGCACTCCGACCGCCGCCCAGGCCGTCGCCGTCGCCTCGCCGACGCTCTTCACGCCGAGCTTCGCGTAGACGCGCTGCAGATGCTTGTCGAGGGTGCGTCGCGCGATGCCCATCCGCCTTGACGTCTGGTCCGCGGAGTTGCCGAGCGCGAGCAGGCGCAGCGCCTCGGACTCGCGCGCGGTCAGCCCGAAGCCGCGCAGCGCAGCGACGCTCAGCTCGCCCTCACCGCCCTCGATCAGCAGTACCTGGCGGCGATCCTCACGCAAGCCTGGCAGCAGCCGCACGAGCGCCGTGCCCTGTGGCACCTCGATCACGAGCGGCTCAGAGGCAATGCGCGGTCTGTGCACGTCGGAGAGCCACAGCGACACCTCCGCGGGAAGCCCGCCGTTCAGCGCGGGATCGACGCCGAGCAGCCGCCGTGCGCTGTCGGTCGCGAACTCGACTCGTCCCTGGGTGTCGACGACGATCACATGTCTGTCGAGCGTGTCCAGCCCCTGCTCCAGGGCCGCAAGCATCGCGGCGCGCGCACCGCGCAGCTCGGCGTTGCGGTAAGCCTGGATCAGATGCGGCCGCGCGAGCGTGAGCATTGCCACCTCGCGCTCTGTGAAGTCCACGTGTTCCCTGCAGAGTGCGATCCCAACGATCAGCGACGGCTGGGAGGGCAGCGTGAACGCCACCTGCCGCTCCACTCCGATGTGGCGGTAGAACTGCTTGTAGAGCTCGAGCTCTCGAAAGCCGCGCTGATCGATGACGTCGGAGATCCTGTATGGCCGCCCGTCGCCTGTGCGCTGAAAGCGTTCTATCAGCGGGTTTTCGTAGACGAGCCGCGTGAACGAGGCGTGGAGGCCCTCGTCCAGCTGGGGCAGGCCCACGATGAACGTCTCCCCTGGGGAGATCTCGTTGTAGCCCGCAGAGTCGTAGGGGACCATGCTCATCAGCAGGTCGAGCACCCCCGCGCGATACTGGCCAAGGTCCTCGAAGCTGTATGCCTCGCCGACGAGATCGAGCAGCAGCTCCGTGTCGCTGGGAGCGGTCGCGCGCATCTCCGCAGTATCGCCTGAGAGCTGGGCCTCGATCTACGCAGAAAGTACGCATATGCCGGGGTTTCATCCGCGAAAGACGCTGCTAGCTTCGCGAGAGGCTGCGCGCTTCTCGCACAGCAGATGGAGATCGCAAGACCACAGGAGGTTCTCGTCACATGAGCCGCGTCTCGATGCGCACGCCGGCGCTCACCACAGCCGTGCTGCTTTCAATCCTCGCCGCCTGCGCGATCGCGGCCTCGGCGCCCCTTGCGACAGCCGCAGGCCCCAGCGCGAGCGTCGCCAAGGCCAAGAAGCACAAAGCCAAGCAGCACAAGCCGAAGGCAAAGCAACCGAAGGGACCGTCGATGAAGGTCCTCGGCTTCGGCGTCAACCGCCTGTTCGTGCCAGCAGGCAAGACCGTCAGCTCCAATGCCGCTTGCGGGGAAATGGTCGGCTCCGATGACGGCAGCCCAATCGGGCCGCCCCAGAATGTCTACCTCACCGTCTACCTGCGCGCGAGCGACATACCCGCCGGCGCGCAGACGAAGTTCAAGGACGAACTGCCCGAAGGCGACGAGGAAATCGAGTTCACTGAATTCAGCCCGCCCACGTCGCTGTCGAATCTGTTCTCGAAAGGCGCCTTCATCGGCGGCACACCGCAGGGCGTGAAGACGCAGGAACTCTTTCACACCATCCTCGTCTCAGGCTCAGACGAAGAGGGCGAGTACGAGGGTCCATCCGCCGAAGAATTCGATGGCAACTACGGGATCACGGTTGTCGTGGAAGTCGGCTCGAAGACGCTCACCTCGACGGCGAAGGTCGAGGTCGACTGCCCAATGCTGCGCTGAGCGGGCCGGCGTCCTGGGCCGGTGAGCGCAGCGCGGCGAAGGCGATCGCAACAAAGAGTCGAGGGCGTAGCCGGGCCGACGAAGCGAGGTTGAGCTGACGCTATACTTTATGAAGTATGAGCGAGATACTCGTCTATACGACTACGGCGTGCCCCTACTGCACGCGCGTCAAGCGGCTGCTCGACGCGAAGGGCCTCAGCTACGACGAGGTGAACCTCAGCATGAATCCTGAGGGCCGCATGGAGCTCGTCGGCAAGACCGGGATGATGACCTTCCCCCAGGTGCTGATCGACGGCCAGCTCGTCGGCGGCTTCGAGGAAACCAGGGCCGCCGCCGAGAGCGGCCGCCTCGACGAGCTGCTCGCCGCCTAGCGCGCTCGGCGCGCGCTCGGCCGACGCGCGCGCGGCCGGCGCTGGCAGTGCTCGCAGACGTAGGTGCCGCGGCCGCCGACGACCATCTTCACGATCTCGCTGCCGCAGACCACGCAGGGCTCGCCCTCACGCAGGTGCACTTTGAAGCGGTCCTGGAAGCTGCCGGTCACCCCATCGACGTGGCGAAAGTCCTCGATCGAGGCGCCCTTCGCATCGATGCCTGCCTGCAGCGCCTCGATCACAGCCTCGCGCAGGGCCGCGGCCTGCGCCCGCGTCAGCCTGCCCGCTGGCATCAGCGGGTGCAACTTCGCGGCGAAGAGCGCCTCGTCGGCGTAGATGTTGCCGACGCCTGCGATGCGGCGCTGGTCGAGCAGGAAGGCCTTGATCGGCGCGGTGCGCCCACGCGTCATCTGCCAGAGGTGCTCGGTCGTGAAGTCCGGGTGGAACGGCTCCAGCCCGAGACGCTCGGCGAAGAACTCCTCCAGCGCCTCGTGCCCAAACAGCAGCTGCGCCGTTCCGAAACGGCGCGGATCGGTGACCGCGAGCCGCGTGCAGGCCTCAGGGCCGCTTGCGCCGCGCCGCCTGCTCAGCTCGATGCGCACGCGCACGTGCCTAGTCTCAGGCGGCGGGTCGCAGAGGACCGCGCCGCTCATGCGTAGGTGCTGGACGAGCGTGACCTCGCCGTCCAGGCGCCAGAGCAGGTACTTGCCCCTGCGCTGCAGCTCCTGTACGCGCCTGCCCTCCACCGCGTCGGTCAGCTCCTCTGGCAGCAGCGGCATGCACCAGCGCTGGTCGAGCACCTCAACGCGCTTCAGCCTGCGGCCCTCGACCACCGGCGCGAGCTGGCGGCGGATCGTCTCCACCTCGGGTAGCTCAGGCATCTGAGTCACCACCGATGACCGCGTCCGCCATCGTGGAGGCGCCGAGGAAGGAGCTGCCTGGCAGGCCCGCGGCGTCGTCGCCCGTCAGCCATGCGAGCACTGTCGCGCCGACGTCCTCGAGTGGGCCGTCGTGGCGGACGCCCGCCTGCGCCAGCTCCCCGCCCCGCAGCATCGCGCCACTCAGCGCAAGCAGAGGCGCGTGCTCGCGCGTGTGGTCGCTCAACGGGTGTGCTGGGTCAACGCCGTGGTCGGCCGTGAGGATCAACAGGTCCCCCTCCGCCAACTGCGGCAGCCAGCGCCCCAGCTCGGAGTCGATCGCCTGCAGCGCGCTGTGGAAGCCCTCGACGTCCTTGCGGTGGCCGTAGACCTGATCGGTCTCGACGAGGTTGACGAACACGAAGCCCGAGTCGAGCTCGCCAAGCAGGCGCGAGGCTTCGCGCAGCGCGATTTCGTTGCTTGCACCAGGATGCCCCTCGATCGCGGGATCCTCGGCGAAGAGGTCGACGACCTTGCCGACGCCATGGATCGCGATCCCCCGGTCGGAGAGCTCGTCGATGTAGCTCCTGCCTGGCGGGCGCAGCGAGAAGTCGTGCCTGCCGTCTGTGCGCTCGAAGGCGCCTGGCGCGCCCGTGAACGGGCGTGCGATCACACGGCCGACGGCGTCCTTGCCCTGCATCTGTGCGCGCGCGATCTCGCAGGCCGCATAGAGACCCTCGGTGGGCACCACCTCAACGTGCGCGGCAAGCTGCAGCACAGAATCCTGGGAGGTGTAGAGGATCAGGGCGCCGCTGCTCGTGTGCTCTCCGCCAAACTCCTCGATCGCGGCAATCCCGTTGCGGGGCCGGTTGCAGATCAGCTCGCGCCCGATCGCGTCTGCAAGCCGCTGCCGCAGATCCTCTGGCAAACCCTCTGGGTAGGTTGGCTGTGGCTCCTGCATCACTATTCCCATCAGCTCCCAGTGCCCAGCGGTCGAGTCCTTACCAGGCCCGAGCGCATGCAGTCTGCCGTAGATCGCGGGCACCTCCGCCGGCGTGACCCCTGCGAGCGGCAGGATCGAGCCAAGCCCAAGCCGCTCCAGCACTGGCAGCCGCAGCCCGCCGACCGCCTCGGCAAGATGGCCAAGCGTGTTCGTGCCAGCGTCGCCATAGAGATCTGCATCGGGCAGCGCGCCGACGCCGCAGGCGTCGAGCACGAGCACGATCGCCCGCTTTGCGCTCTGCCGTTGCCCGCTCACGCGGACAGCCTAATCCAGAAACATTCCTCCAGCCAGGCGCCAAGCGCTGCGATCGCCTGACGGAGGCTAGCCTTCGACCGTCAGCGTGAAGGCCTGGGTCACAGCGCCTGTGCTGTTGGTGGCCTTGAAGGTAATGGTATAGGTGTCATCGGCTCCGCTTGCGGGCGTCCCGCTGATGACCCCTGTCGAGGCGGCATAGGTGAGCCTCTTCGGCAAGGCGCCGGTCCTGGCGATGTGTGGGATCGGATAGCCCGTGGCGGTGACTTGGAAGGAGAACGGCGAGCCGACGGCAGCCGCCGCGGCATCTTCGCTCGTGAAGGCCGGTCCTTCGTCGACCTTGAGGGTGAAGCTGTACGTGTCTGTGCCCTGTGAGCTCGTGGCGGTCACCGTGATCGGGTAGGCGCCACCGCTGCCAATCGCCGGCATGCCCGAAAGTGCAGCTGTGCCGTCGCCGTCGTCGACGAAGCCGAGACCTTCTGGAAGGGCGCCGGACTCGGTCAACGATGGCGTCGGATAACCCCTTGCATCGATGCTCAACGAGCAGGCCGCGCCTACGCTGCTCGTCACATTCGCAGCCGTGTTGGAGATGGTGGGCGGTCGATCGACGGTCAAGGCAAAGGACTGGGTCGCAGTGCCCGCGCTACTCTTTCCTGTGATCGTCAAGTCGTAGACGCCATCGGCGTTGCCTGCGGGCGTACCGGCGATCGTCGCCGTGCCGTTGCCGTTGTCGGTGAAAGTGACGCCGCCTGGCAGGCTGCCGGTCTTTTTGAGCGTCGGAGCTGGGTAGCCGTCCGTCGTGACCGTGAAGCTGAACGCTTCGCCATTGATCGCAGCGTCGCCGTTCGCGCTCGTGATGGTGGGGGCGGCGCTTGCCGCTGTCACCGTGAGGTCAAGGGACTGAGTCGCGGCCGAAGAGATGCCGTTGTCGGCAGTGAGGGTGATCGGATAGGAGCCACTGGTACCCGCGGACGCCTCGCCGCTGATCGTGGCGGTGCCATCCCCGTTGTCCGTGAAGCTCAGGCCGCTGGGCAAACTGCCGCTCTCGGTGATGTTGGGAGTCGGACTGCCGGTCGTGGTGACAGTGAAGCTGAAGGGCGCACGCATGCCCGTCGAGGCGCTTTCAGCACTGGTGATGGCCGGCGCGGTGCCAACCGTCGCCGTGACGGTATTGCTCGGACCGCTTTCGCCTCCGGCATCGACCGCAGTGACGTAGTAGCTGTGGCTGCCAACCGACGCTGTTTCGTCGGTGTAGGACGTCGTAGTAGCGGAGCCGATCTTCACGCCGTCGCGGTAGACGTCGTACGAAGCGGCTTCGGACGTTGCTTCCCACGTAAGGCTCGGCTGGGCGGTCGGAGACGGGATAGCCAGACCGGTGGGAGCGGCGAGGGCCGATAGAGCCAGATCCACTTCTGCTGTTGTGTTGCCTTCCACCTTGACGGTCGTGCATTCCTGAGCGTAATTGATGGACGATGCGCATACCGAATACGTGTGACCGTCCACAACCGTGAATTCAGCTTCGCCGCCAGCACCGGCTTGAACGGCGTCGTTGCTGATCAATTCATAAGCATTCCCAGCCGTATCATCGACCGTGACCCCCTCACCAAGATTCTCCGCAACATACGCGCCGCCGACTCCTTCGCCACCCGCTCCCTTGACGAGAACCTTCAGCGAGCCCAACGGCAAATCGAACGCAAAATCGTGCGTAACATCGCCACCATCCACTTCAACAACCGGGCCCTCCGATTTGAAATACAAGTCACCCGACAAACCTGTATCACCCTCCCCGCCGATATACACCCAAGTCATCGGATAGGCACCATCGGGAACGCCTTCCACATAATAACTTTCACCCTGAGAATTACTGTAAAACGACGACTGGCCGCTACCAAAGAAAAGCGAGCCACCTTCCGGAAACACCACAGGCATCGAATTAATAGAAACTTCCCCAGACACCGTGTACAGAGGACCCCCGTAGGCCGGCCTACTCCCAATGTCCAAAGCCAGGAGGAGGACAACGATAGATATTCCAATCATCCAGGAGCTTCTGTTCAGAGGGATTCTCATGAGCCTAAGCATACGCCTTCTCCGACTTTCTGGAGATCTGGCGATTGATTTCGCTCGGGCATCCCCGACTGGAGTCCTTCGGATTGGATCAGCGGATGGCGCAAGCCCGGCCGGTCGGCCGCCTCACCGATCAGTCCGGTTTGTACCGATCGCCTACGACTTCGTACCCGCGGACCACCGCCGTGGGCCGCCGCCTCACTCGCTCGAGGACTCTGCGCCAGCCCGAGCCAGATGACGCTCGACCCGACGGTCAGGCACGAGCCAGATCAGCGCCACGACGACGTAGATCGCCAGCCCGAGCCAGCGATCGACGAACGTAAGGCCGATCCCGACGCAGTACAGCGCCGGCGAGATCTTGCCCTTCACGTCGGAGCCAACGGCGACGCGCAATCTGGAACGCTCCCCCTCGGCACGCAGCAGCGTTGTTTGCAAGATGTAGTAGGCGATCGCTGCGGCGAGCAGGACGATGCCATAGACGGCGGTTGGGACCGGCGGAAAGCGGTGCTCGCTCATCCATGCGGTGCTGAATGGGGTCAGGGAGAGCCAGAAGAGCAGGTGCAGGTTGGCCCACAGCACCCCACCGCTGACTTCGGAGACCACGGCGAGCATGTGGTGATGGTTGTTCCAGTAGATCCCGAGGTACACGAAGCTGAGCACATAGGCAAGGAGCACAGGCAGCTCATGCCCCAACGCATGCCATGAGTCGCCGACCGGAGTGTGCAGCTCCAGCACCATGATCGTGATGAGGATCGCGATGACGCCATCGCTGAATGCCTCCAACCGCCCGGTCGACACAGCAGGAGCCTAACCGTCAGCCAGATCGCTGCCGAGCTTGGCGATCTTCGCCCGCGGATGCGCCGCGAAGTAGGCGTCCTTCAGCCGCTCAGAGGACAGATGCGTATAGAGCTGCGTCGTCGCCAGGTCCGCATGCCCCAGCATCTCCTGCAGCGAGCGCAGGTCGCAGCCGCCGGCGAGCATGTGCGTCGCGAAGCTGTGCCTCAGCGTGTGCGGGCTCATGCGCCCGCCAAGCCCTGCGCTTGCAGCATGACCCCCGATGATCTTGTAGAGCCCCTGCCTGCTCAGCGCGCCGCCGCGGCTGTTGAGCAGCAGCATGCGCTGCACGCCGTCCCCGATTAGCTGCGGGCGCCCGCTGCGCAGGTAGGCCCTCACCGCCTTCACCGCGACGCTGCCAACGGGCACGATCCGCTCCTTTGAGCCCTTGCCGCGCGCGCGCAGCATCTCCTCCTCGAGATCGACGTCTGAGACCTGCAACGCGATCGCCTCTGAGACGCGCAGCCCGCACGCGTACATCAGCTCGAGCAGCGCCCTGTCGCGCAGCGCGAGCGGATCGGAGCCATGCGGCTGGGCGAGCAGCTTGCCCACCTCATCGCGGGAGAGGACTTTCGGCAGCCGTCTGCTGCGCTGGCGCCAGCGCAGCTCTGAGGTCGGGTCGTGGGCGATCAGGCCCTCGCGGCGCAGGTGGCTGTAGAAGGAGCGGATGCTCGCCGCCTTGCGCTGCACGCTCGTCGGCTTCAGCGCCTGGCGCTCCCCCCCTGGGTCGGGGCTCGCAAGCAGCGAAAGGTAGGCGGCAAGATCCCCATGGCTCGCCTGCGGCAGCTGCACCTTGCGCGCGGCGAGGAAGATTGCGAGGCCTGAGAGGTCGTTGTCGTAGGCGCTCAGCGTGTTGCGCGAGAGCCCGCGCTCGAGCTCCAGGTGCGCAAGGAAGTCGAGGATCAGAGTGCGCGCCGCTGGCGTGGCCTGCCTGTCCGCGACTGCGGTCATGCCTGAAGCTTCGCCGTCGGCCTGGGGAACCCTCGGATCGGTCGCGTCGGCAGCGTCAGCCGCCGTCCTCTGCCGCGACGTCGAGGCTCACGTCGAGGTCGCAATCGCAGTCGGGCAGCGCCGCGATCTGCTGCAACGCGTGCACTATCTCGCCTGCGGCCGCGGCGACGCGCTCGCGGCTCTCGCCGCGCAGCTCGAAGACCGCCTGCACGCGCGCCGAGGCCTGCTTGGATGCGCTCGGGCTCACGTCTCGATGCTGAGGCTCGCCACTGCGATCGAAGCGGCGATGAAGTCCCTGAAGAGCGGTGCTGGGCGCTCTGGGCGCGACTTGAACTCGGGGTGAAACTGCGAGGCGACGAAGAAGGGGTGCTCGTCGAGCTCGATCGCCTCGACGAGCCTTTCGCCTGGCGAGGTCCCTGAGATGCGCAGGCCTGCACTCTGCAGGCGGCTGCGCAGGCGGTTGTTCACCTCGTAGCGGTGCCTGTGGCGCTCGTAGACGACCGCCTCGCCGTAGATCTCCCTCACCTTGCTGCCGTCGTGCAGCTTGATCGGGTCGGCGCCAAGGCGCATCGTGCCGCCCAGGCCTGCGACCTCCTTCTGCTCTGGCAGGAGGTCGATCACGGGGTAGGGCGTCTCGATGTCGAACTCCGTCGAGTTCGCGCCCTCCATGCCTGCGACGTGCCTTGCGAACTCTGCGACGGCGATCTGCATGCCAAGGCAGATGCCAAGGTAGGGGATCCTGCCCTCGCGCGCGATCTTCGCCGCCTCGATCTTGCCCTCGATCCCGCGCCCGCCGAAGCCGCCGGGGATGAGGATGCCATCGGCCTGCTCCAGCTGCTCGCGCGCCTGCTGGGCCTCCTCGGAGGAGCCCTCGAGGCTCTCGGAGTCGACCCAGTCGATCTTCACCTTCGCGCCCTGCAGGTGCGCGGCGTGGCGCAACGCTTCGCAAACGGAGAGGTAGGCGTCCTCGAGCTTCACATACTTGCCGACGAGCGCGATCCTCACGGTGTCGGTCGCAGCCTTCGCACGCTGAATCGGCTCCTGCCAGCTTTCGAGGTCAGGCTCGCGGTGCTCTAGGCCGAAGTGCTCCAGCACGAAGGAGTGCACTCCCTGCTGCTTGAAGCCAAACGGCACTTCGTAGATGTTCGGCACGTCCTTCGCGGAGACGATCGCGCCCAGCGGCAGCGAGGCGAACAGACCGATCTTGCGCCTGATCTCCTCTGAGAGCGCCTCCTCGGAGCGGCACATCAGCATGTCTGGGGCAATCCCGATCCTGCGCAGCTCGTTGACGGAGTGCTGCGTCGGCTTCGTCTTCAGCTCGCCTGCGTGGCCGATGTAGGGCACGAGCGTCAGGTGGATGAACATGCAGCGCCTGCGGCCGACGTCGACGGGGAACTGCCTGATCGCCTCGAGGAACGGCAGCGACTCGATGTCGCCGACGGTGCCGCCGATCTCTGTGATCACGAAGTCGACGTCTGCGGTCTCCGCGATCAGGGAGATGCGCTGCTTGATCTCGTCGGTGATGTGTGGCACGACCTGAACGGTCGCGCCAAGGTAGTCGCCGCGTCGCTCGCGCCCGATCACGGTGTCGTAGACGCCGCCAGAGGTGACGTTCGAGGCCCTGCTCGTGTTCGCGTCCGTGAAGCGCTCGTAGTGGCCGAGATCGAGGTCGGTCTCCGCGCCGTCCTCGGTCACGAACACCTCGCCGTGCTGGTACGGCGACATCGTCCCTGGGTCGACGTTGATGTACGGGTCGAACTTCTGCAGCTGCACGTCGAGGCCGCGCGCCACCAGCAGCCGGCCGATCGACGCGGCGGCGATGCCCTTGCCAAGC
>DASXDO010000024.1:0-90854 GCA_036490555.1 Solirubrobacteraceae bacterium
GGCGGCGCGACGCACTCCTGTACGCCGAGCTGCTACTGCGTGCCGAGGCCGCCCTATCGGTTCAAGACAACGCTGGGGCTTTGGTCTACGCATGGACCGCCGCGGAGGGACTGCTACAGAGCATGTTTTCCCGCTGGGTTGATGATTGCGCAAAGGGCCAGGACGCCGGAAGTGATGCGAAGGGTAAGCAGCGAGTCTTCCTAGACGCGGACCGTCGACGCAATCTACAAGGTCGCAACATGACGGCATGGCATATGACCGAGATAGGTTCGCTCGCCGGTTGGCTCCCGTATGACCTATATCGCACCATTCGGGAGTGCACGGGGGCTCGAAATAAATGGCTGCACAACAGAGACATCAATGCGCTTGAACATGCACCACGAGCGATACTCGCCGCTCAGGAGCTATTTTCTCTGGCCGAGAGCATAGATCTAAGACCGCAAGGCGCAAAATTGTGAGCGAGTGATATGCCCAAGTCTAGCATCGCGACGTCAGAGCAGTGCGAGTAACTGGCTCGGTTATGCCGTGAAGTTCTTATCGATGGGTCTTTATGTTCTGTCCTATGTGTTGGCCGTGGCCGATGCTGCAACTGCTGGCTACACCGTAGGGGAGCTGAGCGGCATCTTCTCGTGGCATTTCTTCCGCAAGCACCGTCTCCTGGTTGCTGGCGCACTGGCTGGAATAGCGGCCACCGTGGTCGGAGTCGTGTTCGCGTAGCTCGACTTGAGGTCGAGCCTATTGCGCAGCCGATACGCCGTGACCCACGACGTTGGTCGCTCATCCGAGGCGCAGCCGACACGACGAGCAACGGACGACTGCGCGGCGTCATCGCACAAGACTGCGCGACGACCGTGATACGGACTGGCAAGCGAGGATCGCCCGATGGCTCGCCCACTGCCAGTCGCCAACGACAGAGCCCGACAGCCCACAGGTCCGTCGTCTCGCATATCTGGATTGACGTTATGTCGCACTAGTCGGAACTAGCGACGGATTAGGGTGCCAGATCGCCAATCCTGCCTCCCTTCCCCTCTTCAAGGGGCCTCGACGTCCTCGACGTCCTCCTCCTTGGGCTCCTCGAAATGGACCTCGATGCGTTCCCCAACGTTGCGGTTCTGGGCCCTCACGGCGGCGCGCATCGCGCGCCGGTCGGCATCCAACAGGCCGGGCGCGAACAGGCTCCGCGGCCACAGTTTGCGGGCCAGCACCGCATTGACCTCGGCTGAGAGCATCGTCAGCTGCGCGCCGAGGTAGAGCCAGGCGAGCAGGCCAAGCACGAACGCGAAGCTGCCATAGAGCGGGCCGTTGTTCTTCAGCTCGTGGCTGACGTAGAGGCCGCCGAAGTACTGGAGCAGCGTCCAGAGCGCAGAGGCGAGCACGGCGCCTGGCAGCACGTCGCGCCAGCTGAGCGCGATCGCAGTCAGCAGCTTGAAGGCGGAAGCGAACAGCACGAAGTTCGCAATCAGCGCGACGATCACGCCCGCGATCAGGGCCCAGGCGCCGGCGCTGCCGCTTTCGCTCGCGCCGACGAAGCCGCCTGCGAGCGTCGAGACGATCGTGAGCGCGCCAAGCGTGAGTAGCAGGGCGATGCCCCGCAGTCGGCTGGTGAGGAAGTTCGGCTGCTTGGAGAAGGGCACCGCCCAGATCCGGTTGAACGCGGTCTGAGACGCGCCTGTGACGCCGAGGCCGGCGAGCAGCGTGAGCACGATGCCAAACGCGAGCGCAAGCCCATTGCCAGAGAGCGAATGCAGCTTCAGCTGGTCGCTGAGCAGCGGGAACTTGCCAAGCGTGCCTTCGAGGATTTCTTGCTTGAGGCGAGGGTCCCCGTCCAGCGTGTAGCCAAGGATCGTCACGAACACGAGCAGCAACGGAAACAGCGAGACGAACGCGTAGTAGGCGATCAGCGCCGCGAGGTTGCCTGCGCGATCGTCGCCGAACTTCTTGATGACGGCGGCGATGAACGCCGGTCCCGTTCTGCTCTGCTGGAGGCGGTCGAGGGCTTGGCGGCGCTCGAGGATGCTCATCGACCCAACCATCCAATCCGAATTCCCGGACGCACTCTGAGGGGGGGTCTGCTGGACGTGAGGCTCGACACATATGTGTGTCTACCCGAAATCCTCCTCCGAGGCCAGGCTCGCAGCGAAGTGTCCGTCCTGGTGCAGGCCCGCTCGGCGACTCCGTGGAGCTCGTCGCGCTCGCCGTCGCTGCGCGCCGCACGACGCTCTTGCGCGTTCACCGTCACAGGCTGCGGGCAGACGACCTCGAGGAATGCTTCAGCCAGGCGGCGCTCGAGCTCGTGCTCTGGGCGCGACGTGGAGCCTCGTTCGCCAGCCAGCGCCATGCTGCCGCGGTTCTCGAGCAACGTTTCGTATCCCGCATTCAGGATCGCCGTCGCGCGATAGAGGGTCGCAGCGTCGCCCAGGCGGAGCTCGAGCGCGCGCTCGCCGCCGGCGCGCTCGAGCGGGAGGGCTGTCGTGTATCCGATCCAGGTGGCGACGTCGAGCATCTCGTGATGTTGCGTGATCAGCTTGCGCTGTTGCCAAAGCAGGCTGAGGGGCTCACCCCCGATCAGCGGCTCGTACTTGCTTGTCAGGTTGCGTTGCAGATGGGGTGTCGCGATTTCTGTGAACAGTTTGGCTGGACTGCGGACAAGTACCGCAAGGTGGCCCAGCGGGCGAGGGCCCGGCTGCGTCTGATTGCCGAAAGCTGACGGAATCTGTCCAGTCTCTCACGGCCAGTCGGATAAGCAGACAAGGACCTCCTATGAACCCAGTGACCCCCACTCATAGGCGTGTCCCAAGGGACGCCAGCGGTCGATTGCATCGGCGATCGCATGGCGCTTACCCTCCGGCGCTCGGCGGTCGGGAGCAGGGCATGCTCACACCCTTGCTCCCGGCCTCCGGGGCGCATTCGGGCGGGCTGAGTGGCGGTATCGGGTGAGTCCGGCAAGTCCCCGTCCGCGAGATGTCAACGACGAGCTCGAGCGCAACGAGGCTGTGTCCGAATTCGTAGATCGCGATGCCTGGGCAGGCGGGGAAGCTGAGGCTTGGGCAGAGGAAGACGATGCAGGCGAGTGGCCTGTAGGCGATGATGAGACGGGGCCTCGGGAGGGTGGCAGAGGCGGCCTTGCAAGGCTCACGGCGCTCGCGCTGCTCTGCCTGGCGGTGGTCCTGCTTGTCTGCGTCGTGGTGCTCGTGGCACAGGGAAAAGACGGCCCTGTGCATCGACCGTCTTCACCTGGTGAAGGCTCGGCGACACACGTTGGTTACTCGGCCGTCCACATTGATCATTCACCAATTCAGGCCCATCGCGCCCGCGCTCGTCGTGCGCAGGCTCGTCGCACGCTCACGTCGAGCTCCAAGGCCGTGACGAGGAGGCACGCCCGCGAGCGGGCGTGGATGCCGTCACGGGTCGGGTTTGTCACGGCGCCTCCGGCTGAAGAGCTGCCTGCCCTGCAACAGCCTGTTGAGGAATCTGTCACCACCGTCTGTGCCTGCTGGCCCACCGTCGAAGAGTTTGGGTTCGAAAGGTGAACGGACGCGATGCGATGACCGGTCGCGGCGCGGCTCATGGAGCGACCAGTCGGCACAGTGCCCTCAGCGGACGTGGGGCTCTCGGCGGACGCGGGGCCCTCGACGGACGCGGGGCTCTCCGCGGACGCGGGGCCCTCGCATCCCAAGGACGCCGCGCATCCGGCGCAGCCCCGGCGCGAGTGACGATTCAGACACGCCCGCTTTGGAAGCTGCGCCTGGGGCAGAGGCTGCCACGCTGGCTGCTTGGCGCCGTTGCGGCAGCGGGTTTGCTCGCGAGCGCGCGCTATGCGATTGCCCCGCCTCATCCAACCATCGCTGTCCAGGCGCAGCGCAGCACGCCTGACCTTGCAGCCGAGGGATTCGCGTCGCTGTTCGCGCGCGAGTATCTGAGTTGGGATGGGGGAGACCTCGAAGTCCGTCGCAGATTGCTCGAACCGTTCCTCGGTGAAGGGCTCGCGCTTGAAGCGGGCATGCAGTTGCCGGCGGGAGGCTCGCAGCGCGTGCTCTGGGACGAAGTGGTGCAGGAACGCGAGCCGCGTCCGGCGCTGCACGTCTACACCGTCGCCGCAGAGACGGAGCCTGGCGGCGGTCTCGTCTATCTGGCGGTGAGCGTCCTGCACCGGCATGGCGGCCCGCTGAGGCTCGCCAGCTATCCCGCATTCGTCGGTGCGCCGGCGACCGGCGCGGCGAGGCCAGTTGCGCTCGAAGGCTCCGAAATCGAAGATCGCGGGCTCGAGACCGTCGTCTCGCGCGCCTTGCGCAACTACCTCGCGCCGGCGCCATCTGAGCTGGCCGCCGACCTCGTGCCAGGCGCGGTGATCGCGACTCCACACCTTCGCCTGAGTCTCGAACGGGTCGAGAGCCTCGTCTGGGCGAGCGCCGACGTCGTGGTCGCGGTCGTCGAAGCCCGGAACGCGCACACCAGCCAGGAAGGCCCCCGCTACACGCTCGCCTACGAAGTCGAGGTCCAGCGCGTGTCCGGCCGCTGGGAGGTCGCGGCGATCGAGGCGAGCGCGGCAAGCGAGGACAGATGAGTAGAGACGAGATCCAAAACCAGGAGGAAGACAATGAAAAAGCTGAAGGCTCGACTCCGATTGCACGCCTGCGCAGCGATGCTGCTCGTGTGCGCAGCGTCCACGCTGGCGCCAGTCGCCGCATCCGCAGTCGCAGACGGACCTGCGTCTAGCCCGAGAACGCTGCCTGCGACCGTCGCCGATCGGCCCGCGACGATCATGACCGCGGACAGGATCACCAGCCCGGACAGGATCACCATCTCGGGCGGGATCACGAGCCTTGGCACGGCCTCGCTGGAATCGGTGGCGACGAAGGCAAGCGAAACGGGTCGCAACGTCGCGATGAGTCTCATCGGCCTTGCGCTGGCGATCGCCGCGATCGTGCTCGCCTTCAAGCGCGACTTCAAGCAGGCCACCGCCGTTTTCGCAGTAGGTCTCGTCTGCGTGCTGTTCGCCTCTTCCGCCGGTGAGAACCTGCTTCACGACACGGTTACGACGCTCGTCGGCTCCTGACCTGTCGATGGAGATCCACTCCTATCGCGCCGTCTTCGACCTCGAGCGACGCATCTACCGGATAGACCGGTTGCGACTGAACCCGAACGGCGTGCCGCTGCGGGGGATCGTCTATTGCCTCGCGCTCGCGCTCGCGGTTGCGATCCTCAGCAGCCTGCCGCTGCTGCGCGCAGGGTTGCAGCTCGTCCCCTGGTATCTGCGCGAGCTCGGGCTGCCAGGAGCTGCTGGCGCGCTGCTCACAGTCGTGCGCATCGAGGGCAGGCCCTTCCACCTCGCGGCGCTTGCGCTGTTCGCCCACACCTTCACGCCGCGCTTGCTCACAGGCGCCGGCAGCCCCCTGACGCCGGTGCGCTGGCTGCCAGAGCCACTGTTGCTCATCCCGTCACGCTCCGGCGCACAGATGCGGGCGCGCTGACGATGCGCGCGCTGACGATGAGGCCACCGATCTGGTTCGTCGATGGGAACCGTGTCTACGGCACAGGCGCCGGCGACTGCTGGGCTGCGTTCAGGCTGCAGACCTCCTCCTACGCCTGGCTCCCCGAGGAGCAGAAGCGCGCACGCCTCGCGAACCTGATCGGCGCGATCGAAGCGGTCGAGGCGGACATTCAGGTGCTACGCGTGGATCGCCGCTGGGGAGGCACGCTTGTGCGCCAACCTGAGGACTCGCATCAAGAGCTGCTGAGTCGATACCTCGCCGCCCACGCGGAGCGCCTACGACAGATCGACGCGCGCAGGCCACTCGTCTTCCTGCTCGTCAGCCTGCGCGAGCCCCAGCGCGATGTCGCGACGTACCTCTCCAGCGCGGTCGAACGTCGCCCACGCGAGTGGCTGGGCTCGCTGCGAAGGCTGCTCTCACCAGGCGAACGTGGCCTGCTCGGCGCATCGGAGCTGGAACACCACAGCGTGCTCGCAGAGCGTGCCCACAGGCGGCTCGCCGCCTACCTGACGGTGCGCCCGCTGCGGAGCGTCGAGCTGCAGTGGCTCGTGCGCCGCGGCTTCTGCCGCGGACTGGGCGAGCCGCTCGTCGAGGGCCTGCACGAGCCGCGGGCGCTTGCCTTCGAGCGCAACGGGCAGGCGCTGCTCGCACCGCTCGAGGGCGATGTGCTGCGCTGGCTGGACTGCGTCGTCGAGCGCCGTGGGCGCAGCCTGCGAATCGAGTCGGAGCTTGGCGTGAGCTGGCAGGCTCAGCTCGTGCTCGGCGCGCTGCCGGAGACGGTGCGCTTTCCTGGCAACGGCGCCGAGCTCATGTTCGCGCCCGTCGAGAGCCTGCCGTTCGCCGTCGACCTGTCTCTCAACGCGCGCTTCCTGCCGAACGAGCTCGCGCTGCGGATCGCAAGGCGCCGCATCCAGGACGCCGATCAGATCGCGAAGGCGGAGGCAGACGGTGAGCAGGGCGTCTCCGATCTTGGCGAGCGCCGCAGCGAGCAGGCACGCGACCTGCTCGCCCACCTGCAGGGAGCAAGTCGTCCGCCGCTGCTGCGGGGCACGCTTGCGCTTGCGCTTGGCGCCGCGACCGAGCAGCAGCTCGAGCAGCGCGTCGAGGCCTGCCGGCGGGCATACGGCGAGATCCGGCTGCACAGGCCGCTTGGCGACCAGCTCCAGCTTCTCTGGCAGCACCTGCCTGGCCAGCGCACGCGCACGATTGGCTACGACGACACGCTCACGGTCGAGCAGGTGGGGGCGATGATGCCGACCGCGAGCCACGAGGCCGGTGCGGAGCATGGCCTGCACCTCGGTCACACGCTCACCGGCTCGACGCGCCCGATCGCATTCAACCTGCGCGAGGGCTCTGACAGCGATCGCAACACGGCGATCCTCAGCGTCGGCGCGCTTGGATCAGGCAAGACGACGCTCGACCAGAAGCTGAAGTACGAGGCCTTCCTGCTTGGCGCAAGAGTGATCGACTGCGACCCGAAGGGCGACCACCGCTTCCACCTGCTCGACGAGGTTGCGCCGCACGTCGAGCGCGTCACGCTGCAACCCGATCCCGCGCTGCGCGGCATGCTCGATCCGCTGCGTGTCGCACCTGAGCACCTGCGCCACGCCGCCGCCGTCTCGTTCCTCTGCGACCTGCTGCCATTGCGCGCGGAGCCAAGCTGGGAGACCGCTGTGCTTGCCGCCGTCGACGCCGTCGTCAGCCGCGCCGCCGAGCCCACCTGCCTCGAGGTGGTGCACGCCCTGCGCGACGGCGATCAGACAGACGCCCAGGTCGCAAAGACGCTCGAGATCCACGCGCGCACCGGCCTCACGCAGCTTGGCTTTGCAGATCCGGCTGTGAAGCTGCCAGTGCTTGGCGCCGCGCAGGTGACCTACCTGCCGATCAGGGACCTGCCAGGGCCTGAGCCTGGAACGCCACGCTCTGAACGCTCTCAGGCAGAACGCACAGGCGAACAGATCGTGCGCCTGATCGCGATGTTCGCGATGCAGCTGATGGGCCGCGAGCGCGAGCGGCTGAAGGTCTTCAGCTTCGACGAGGGCTGGCGTCTGCTCGGCGACCCCGTCGGTCGCGAACTGCTCGCCTCGCTACAACGCATGGGCCGCTCTGAGCTCGCGGTGCCGATCATCTCGACGCAACTCGTCTCAGACGCGCTGTTGGGGCAGCGGGCCTCGATCGAGAACCTGATTGGGGCGACGTTCGCCTTTGGAATGCGCTCCGAGGCGGAGGCTGGCAGGGCGCTCGCGTTGCTCGGGCTCGACCCCGAAGACGCCGCAATGCGGGCGGGCCTGCTCAGCTACGACGCAGGGCGCTGCCTGTTCCGCGATCACCGCGGCAGGGTCGAGGCGATCCAGATCGACGTCGTCCTGCCGTCGTTGCTGCGCGCCTTCTCGACGACGCCCGCCGCGGCTTGATACTTCACGCCGGTCGCGGCTTGATGCGCGGCTCCTGTTGCGGCTTGATGCGCCGCACCTGGCTTGGCGTCGCCGCCTGCCTGCTGCTCGGATGCACCTGCCCTGATGCTCAGGCACGCGGGCGCTCGCCGACGGTGCCTCCGCTCGTCTCAGGCCCGTCGGCATATGCGACACCTCGGCAGGCAGAGGCCGGCACAGGGAGCGTCGAAGCGGGCGAAGGCGGCGAAGTCGAAGGGCCAGCCAGCCAGAGCGAGGCCGACCCGCTCGTCGAAAACGGCCTTGGCAGCCCGCTCTGCATACAGGCGGACGCGGGCCTCTCTCAGACGGCGCTGAGCGACTGTCGCACCTCCGACTTCGTCGCAAGCGCAGCGCCCACGCCCAATTACGCCTTCGACGTCAACATCGACTCTGGCTTCGCTGGAGAGTTTCAGACCTACATCGTCAAGCCGCCCTGGACGATGCTCGTCTGGGTGGTCCACCTGCTGCTCGTCGGCATCGAGTGGTCCTACACGGTCTCGCTGCTCAATGGGCCAACGCTGAGCACGCTCGCTCACGCCCTCGGCAGCATGCAACGCGCGATCACGCAGCCCTGGCTCGCATTCGCGCTTGCGATCGCCGCAGCCTCGATCGCCTGGCGCGGCATCGTCAGACGCCAGGCGGCCGCCTCGCTTGGCGAGGCACTCGAGATCCTCGCGTTGATCGCCACTGGGCTGACGATGATCCTCGATCCGCTTGGCACCGTTGGCGCGCTCGTGCGCCTGACGGACAGTGCGAGCCTCGAGGTCTTCGCAGCCGTCACCGGCGGCGGCTCCTCGCACCCTGACGAGGCGCTCGCGAAAGGCATCGGCCAGCTCTATGCGAACACGATCAACGCCCCCTGGTGCTACATGGAGTTCGGTGAGGTCGCGTGGTGCGAGCAGCCAAGCCAGCTCGACCCGCAGCTGCGCGCAACGGCGCTGAAGCTCGCCAAGCGCGACCGCGCCGAAGCGGCGAAGAGCGGAGCTCAGCGCGCGGCAGGGCTGAGAGACAGCGCGACGCTGCTCGAAGACGCGCGTACCAACGGCGCGATCTTCCTCGCCCAGCCAGCCAACGGGCCGGCGCGCAACTCGAGCAAATGGCAGGGCTCGCTGCTTGCGACGATCTGCAAAGGCTCAAGCGCGACCGCCTGCAAAGGCGCGACGGCGAGCGAGGCGGAATTCCGCACGAGCAACCACACGATCGACAGGCTCACCGGCCTGATGCTGATCCTCGCAGGCGGGCTTGGCGCCGTCCTGCTGCTTGGGTTCGTGCTTGCACGCCTGCTTGGCGCTGCGGTGCTTGGACTCCTGTTTCTGCTCGCCGCGCCCGCAGCCGTGCTGATGCCAGCGTTCGGCGAGGCAGGCAGGACGGCTTTCAGAGGTTGGGCTGGTCGCCTGTTTGCCGCGATCGCCGCAAAGCTCGTCTGGTCGTTCCTGCTCGCGGTGGTGCTCGAGAGCATAAGGGTGCTGCACATGCTTGGCGGCCTTGGCTGGTGGATCCAGTGGCTTTTGATGTCAGCATTGTGGTGGGGCGCGTTTCACCATCGTCATCAGCTGATCTACCTCGCCGGCCCCAGCCCGTTCGCCAGGAGTGGCGCTCGCGGAGCGCGCAACGCGTGGCGGCGTACCTGGCGTGCCCATCGCCGCCGTGGAAGGCGTAGCGCAGGTGACCAGCGCTGGCGCGATTGGCGCGAGGCGCCCGTCGCATTTGCGGATCCTCCCTCGTTTGAAGCGACATTCGAGGGGACGCCGCTGCCAGGACCGCCCCGACCACCCCGGAGCTTGGGCGCTGCTTCAGCCGTCGAGGCACAGCCGAGTGACTCCACCGGGTTCGACAGCGGCGCTGGCACAGGCCCCGAGGTCCTCTATTCGCCTCCGCCTGGGCTCAGCGAGGAGATCATGGCGCACCGCCGCAAGCTCGTCGCCGCCAAGCGGCGACGTCGCGAAGAAGGCGAAGCAGAGCTCGCAGAGGTCGTTGCGCTCTATACCGGCAAAAGGGTCTGGAGAGACCCGAGGGAGATCGAAGTCGATGTCGGCGACGTGCGTGGCGGTCCCTCGTGAGGCTGCAGCTCAGGATCGCCCTCGGCGTCCTGCTCGCGGCCGGTGCGGCTCTCACCACGATGCTCCTCATCGCGCTTTCACTGCTCACCGGCGGCGATCTTGGCGGTGGCGTCGCCGCTGCCGCGGGGCAGCCAGAAGTCCAAGCCGAGGTCTCTGCGCTTGCTCGCATGGAAATCCCGCCCCGCTACCTTCAGCTCTACATCGCCGCCGCGCAGCGCTATCGGCTCGACTGGGCGATCCTCGCAGGCATTGGCAGGGTCGAGTGTGACCATGGTCGCGACCCGAGCCCTTCCTGCACTCAGGAGGGAGCTGTGAACTTCGCAGGCGCGGGCGGCCCCATGCAGTTCCTCGCCTCGACATGGGAACGCTATGGCGTCGACCCCTATAGCAACGGGCCGCCTGACCGCTGGAATCCAACGGACGCGATCTTCTCCGCCGCGAACTACCTGCGCGCCGCGGGCGCCCCAGAGAACTACGAGAAGGCGATCTACGCCTACAACCACGCCTCCTTCTACGTCGAAGAAGTCGAGGTGTGGGCGAGGCGCTACACCGCCAGGCCCAACGAGGCCAACCCTCCCCCTCCCATCCAAGAAACCTCTCGCGACGCCTTCACGCAACGTGCGAGCGCGACGCCTGTCCTCTACGTACCTGGCGAACAGGCGAAGCTGCTGCGCGGCGACGGCCACGTCGCGCTCATCCCCGAAGGCACGCCGCCCGCGGTCCAGGCGATGCTGATCGCGGGCAACGAGCTGCAGGACCTGCCCTACGGTCCGACTGGGCACCCTGACCCGCTTGGCGCGAGCAGCGAGGACTGCTCCTCCACGCTCAACTACGTCCTCTACAGGGCGGGCATTCGCTCGTTGCACGAAATCGTCAGCGAGAACCCGCTCGCCCAGGACTACGCCCACTGGGGCGACCCTGGCCCTGGCAGGTGGGTCACGATCTATGCGACCGACATGCCCCAGCCGCATGTCTTCGTCGTCATCGCAGGCCTGCGCCTCGACACGAGCCACGACGGCACCGATGAAGGGCCAAACCGCTACGAAAACGGCCCTCGCTGGCGCCTGCTCTCCTTCATCCCGACCTGGGCTCACTGGTCGGTGAGACATCCACCAGGCTTGTAGAGTCCTCCCATGCCCACCGAACAGGTAGAACACCTCCTCATCGGCGGCGGCCTCGCCTCCGCGAAGTGCGCAAGGACCCTGCGCGAGGAGGGCGCGAAGGGACGCGTCCTCATCGTCGGCCGCGAGCCTGACCCGCCCTACAACAGGCCGAACTGCTCGAAGGGCTTCCTCAGGGGCCTCGAGCAGCGCGAGGAGTCCTATGTCGATGAGCGTGGCTTCTATGAGGAGCAGCAGATCGAGCTCAAGCTGAGAACGAGCGTCACCAAGCTCGACCTGAGCGCGAAGACCGCGAAGCTTTCCAACGGCGACGAGGTCGCCTTCGAGAAGGCGCTGCTCGCCACTGGGGCGAACGTCAGGCGCCTGAACGTCGATGGCTGCCAGCTCGAGGAGATCCACTACCTGAGGACGCTTGGCAACTCCGAGGCGATCAGGAAATCGGTCGCCGACGCTGAGCAGATCGTCATCGTCGGCGGCTCCTACATCGGCTGTGAGGTCGCCGCCTCGCTCACCGCGATGGGCCACAAGGTCACCGTCGTCATGCAGGAGCAGGTCACGCTCGAACGCGGCTTCGGCCAGGAGGCGGGCCGCTTCGTCCAGGACCTGCTCGAATCCCATGGCGTCACGTTCCATGGGCAAGACGGCCTCGACCGCTTCGAGGGCGACAGCCGCGTGCGCAGGGTCATCACCGAGAAAGGCCTCCAGCTCGCCGCGGACACGGTCGTGATCGGCGCCGGCGTCAGCCCTGACGTCCAGCTCGCGAAGGCCGCTGGCCTCGAGCTTGGCCCGAGCGGCGGCCTTGCCTGCGACTCGCAGCTGAGAACCTCTTCGCCGGACATCTTCGCTGCGGGAGACATCTGCGAATACGACTCGAAGGTGCATCGCGAAAGGCTGCGGATCGAGCACTGGGACGTCGCCTTCAACCATGGCGAGACCGCCGCGAAGAACATGCTTGGCGGCGCCGTCGACCACGAGGTCGTCCCCTACTTCTTCTCTGTGCTCGCCGACTGGGCCGAGCTCGAATACGTCGGCCCTACGCGCGAGTGGGACGAGGAGCTGCTGCGCGGCTCCACCGAGGAGGCGAAGTTCACGCGCTGGTACCTGAAGGACAGCCGCGTCAAGGCTGCCCTCACCGTCGGCCGCGGCGACGACCTCGAGCACGCAGGGCGCCTGATCGCCTCGCACACCCAGCTCGACGACTCCGCAAAGGCAGCGCTCGCCGATCCCGACTCAGACCTCGGCTCGCTGTCCTAGATTTTTTTGGAGGGAGCACCCCTCCGGGGTGCTCTGGGCGGGGTTGCGCGCATGGATTCAGGGGCGTCTAGAACGTCCCAAGGGGTAGATAGCGTCCGCCGGCGTGGCGACGATCTACCTCTTTGGCGACGAGGCGGGCAACTTCGACTTCTCGGGGCACGATGGCGCGAGCCGCTACTTCATCCTCGTGACTGTCACGATGGGCGACTGGCAGGCAGGAGATCGCGTTCAAGCTCTGCGTCGACGGTTGGCCTGGCGCGGCGTGCACCTCGGCTCAGTGCTCCATGCATCTGAGGATCCGCAGGCCGTGAGGGATGAGGTCTTCGCAACCCTGCAGCAGTGCAACTTGCGTGTCGACGCGACGATCATCGCAAAGATGTCCGTTCCGCTGGCGCTGCGCGACCCACGCCAGCTCTACCGCTATGCCTGGCACGAGCACTTCAGGCGCATAGCGGGTGAAGTAGCTCATGCAGGAGACCGTCTTCTCGCGATCGCGTCGGACCTCGGAACCCGCAAGCGCCGGGGAGCGTTCCATCTGGCTGTGGATGACGCTGTACGTGCCTCGGCTCGTTGCCCTCATAGGGTTGCCTTCTGGCCCAACATGAGCGAGCCCTGCCTCGTAGTCGCTGATTACTGCACCTGGGCGGTCCAGCGCCTGTGGGAGCGTGACGATCGGCGCTCTCATGATCTGATCGCCGCCAAGATCGCCTCCGAAGCCCGAGTCTCGTGGACTGCGAGCCGTCTTGATCGCAGACGCAAGTAGACCCTCGTCGACTAGCCGCTGGCGGCAGAGCCCTGGGGCTCTTTCGTCGGTGAGGGTCTTGGGTCAGGATAGCGCTAGTCCACTCGCGGGAGGAGTACGATCCCACTCGTTCATAGACGGTCGGTGGCGAAGGGAAGCCGGTGAGAGTCCGGCGTGGACCCGCCACTGTGACCGGGGATGCCAACCGCGACGCGCCTGTCAGGCGCGTGCAAAGCCACTGAGGGCCATCTGGGCCGCTTGGGAAGGCGCGGGAGGTGGGCCCGGAAGCCAGGAGACCTGCCTCCGACCGCAAGCCCACAAGCCCTCGTGGAAAGGGGTGGCTCATGCCAAGAAGCAGTGCTCTGATGCGTCCGGCGACAGCTGTGGCGTTCTCCTGCCTCGCGCTTGGCGGCGCGATGCTCGCGCCAGCCGTAGCGACAGCGAAGTCGTCGAAGGCGACGAAGGTCACAGTCGAAGTGCTTGGCAAGCCGCCGAAGCACGAAACGCTGCTGAAGCGGACCGTAACGCTGACGTCGAAGCCCGTCGCGAAGTATGGCGGCTCCTGCTCCGGCGAAAGCGCCGCAGGCGCGTTGCAGCTCGCGACGAAAGGTACCTGGGGCGGCAGTTGGGACGCGGAATACTCCGACTACGAGGTGACGAAGATCGCGGGCCTGAACCTGCCGTTCAAGTCGAAAGCGGCTGCGAACTGGTACTGGAGCTTCTGGGTCGGCGGCAAGCAAGCAAGCGCCGGCGTCTGCGAAGTCGATCCAAAGAACGGTCAGACGGTGCTGTTCGAGCCCGCTTGTTACGGCAAGGCCTGCCCAAAGACGCCGAAGAAGACGTCGGCGAAAGGCAGCGCCGCGGCGGCAGACGCGCGCGGTCGTCGCTGAGGCGCTGAGGGGTCGATGCGCATCCGTCCACTGTTGTCGATCGCCGCCGCGAGCTTGCTCGCGGCGGCGGGCCTTGCCGGCTGCGGCCTTGGCGCAGGGCCGACGCCGAAAGGCGCGACGCTGCTCGTCACGCGCGAATTCGGCTCTGAGCAGATGCTCTCGCGCTCATCGCCGAAAGTGCATGGCTCGAGCACTGTGATGCAGTTGCTCTCGCGCAACGCGAACGTCGCGACGAAGTACAGCGGTGGCTTCGTGCAGAGCATCGACGGCCACTCCGGCAGCGACAGCGGCAGCGCGCCCTTCGACTGGTTCTATTACATCAACGGCCTCGAAGCCGAACAGGGCGCGTCCTCGGTTGAAGTCCACGAAGGCGACCACATCTGGTGGGACCTGCACAACTGGGGCGTGACCGATCACATCCCCGCTGTCGTCGGCTCGTTCCCCGAGCCCTTCCTCGACGGGCTGGAAGGCAGGAAGTTCCCAGTGAAGATCGGCTGCGACGAACCCCGCAGCGGCCCTTGCCACCTCGTCACGCAGCGGCTCACTGCGCTCGAAGTCCCCTCCGCCTTCGCGGAGATCAGCCCGACGCTCGAAGCGCCCGAAACGCTTGCGCTGCTCGTCGGCACATGGAGCCAGCTACGGGGCTCGCCGGCGGCGCAGCTGCTGGAAAAGGGGCCTGCCCAGAGCGGCGTCTACGCCCGCGTCCTGCATGGCGGCAAGGCGATCGTGCCGCTCGACTCGAGGGGCGAAGTGACCAGCTCGCTTGGCGCAGGCGCCGGCCTGATCGCGGCGACCGAGTACACGAACGAGGGTCCCGTGTGGATCGTGACGGGCACCGACGAGCAGGGCGTGCAGCGCGCGGCGAAGGACTTCGACGCCGCGACCCTGGACGGCCACTTCGCGGTTGCGATCTCACCCAGCGGCAGGCCGATCCCGTTGCCACAGGCAAGCGGCTGAGCAGATGGCGGGCGCGCTGCCTCATCGCCGCCTGCCCAGACCGCCGATGCCTGGCGGTTGAGTCGATGGCGAACCTGCTGATCTACCGTCGTCTGCCGAGCTCGCTGCACGCCGCGCGCGCCTCGTTCGGCGCGCTCTGGGCTGCCTCGCTTGCGCTTGCCTCGGTGCTGCTCTACCACCCGCTTGGGCTGGGCGCGATCGGCCTTGCGGTGCTGGGCGCGGCGTATGCGTCGGGTGTGGGCAGGGCGGTTGCAGGCTCGCTGCGAATCGCTCTTATCGTTGCCGCGCCGATCGTGATCATCAATGTGTTCGCCTCCTCAGGCTATGGCGACACAGTCTTCTGGCGCCTCGGCTATGTCCCCCCTTTCGGCCAGGTAGACCTCACGCTCGAGGCGCTCGTCTACGGCGCGGTGATCGCGTTGAAGGTGACCGACCTGATCCTGGTCGGCGCGCTCGCGAGCCTTGCGATCGACCCTGACGAGCTGCTCGCGTTCTGCCGGCGCTTCTCCTTCCGCTCAGCGCTGACGGCCTCGCTCGCGCTGCGCATGGTGCCGTTGCTCGCGGCCGACGCGAGGCGCCTCGCCGAGGCGCAGCGCACACGGCCAGGGGCCGCTGCGGAGGGGCGCCATCGGCTGCGCAGCAGGGCGCTGCTGCTCGCGGCGACGGTCAGCGGCGCGCTCGATCGATCGCTCGACGTGGCCGCGACGCTCGAGCTGCGTGGGCTCGCCTCAGGCGCGCGCGTGCGCAGCCTCAGACGGCCGCTCTCCCGTCACGACCTCGCGTTCGCCGGCTCTGCGCTCGCGGTGCTCGCGCTCGCGCTCGCAGGTCGCATCACAGGGACGGTCGACTTCGACGCCTATCCGCTGGTGCGCCTCTCCAGCTCGCCTGCGACGTGGCTGATCTGTGGTGCGCTGCCGCTCGTCGCGCTGCTGCCATTCCTCGACCGCAGGGGAATCGTGCGGTGATCCTCGCCTTCGACGACGTCACCTACACCTACCCGAAAGCGGATCGGCCTGCGCTCGACCGTGTGAGCCTGCAGATCGAGGAGGGCGAGGTCTGCCTGCTCGCCGGGCTCTCAGGGCACGGCAAGTCGACGCTGCTGCGGGCAGCCTGTGGCCTTGCTCCGCACTTCCATGGCGGCAGCTTCGCCGGCGAGGTGAGCGTCGTTGGGCTCAGCACCCGCGAGCACGGCCCGGCGCGCCTGGGCGCCGAGATCGGCGTGCTCTTCCAGGACCCAGAGACGCAGCTCGTGATGAGCTCGGTGCGCGCCGAGATCTCGCTGCCATTGCAGAGCAGGGGTCAGAGCCCGGCGGAGGTCGCGCGCGGGGTGGAGGAGGTCGCGCTCGTGCTTGGCATCGACGCGCTGCTCGAGCGCAGCACGACCGAGCTGTCCGGTGGGGAGCAGCAGCGCGTCGCGCTCGCCGCCGCGCTCTGCGGAAAACCACGACTCGTGCTGCTCGACGAGCCCACCTCGCAGCTCGACCCCGTCGCGGGCGACGAGCTGATCGGCCTGCTGCGTCGCATAAACCAGGAGTGGGACACGACGATCTTGCTTGCCGAGCACCGCCTCGAGCGCTGCCTGCACATCGCCGACAGGGTGATCGCGATGCGCGACGGCAGGATCGCCCACGACGGCGATCCGCAGTCGTTCCTGAGCTTCGCCGCCGAGCACGAGCAGGCGCTGCAGACCCCAGGGGCGCGCATGTTCGCCCTCGCCGGCATCGCGCCTCCTCCGGTCGGGGTGCGGCAGGCACGCGCGACGCTGCGCGCGCGCGGGTTGTTGCCAGCAGGCGATACCTCGCCGTCCGAGCGCAGTTCCGAGAAGTCCTCAAATCGTGGATGGCGCGCGATCCGCAGCCGCCACGGCGAGCAGGAGCCAGTCCTGCGCCTGAAGGGCGTCTGGCACGAGCTGCCGCGCGGCGCGACGATCCTCGCCGGCGTCGATCTCGAGCTCGCCGCGGGGGAGACCGTTGCGCTGATGGGCCGCAATGGCGCGGGCAAGTCGACGCTTTTGCGCCACGCAGCCGGTCTGATGCAGCCGACGCGCGGCAAGGTGCAGCGCAGCGGTCGCGTCGCGCTGCTGCTGCAGAACCCTGGCGACTACCTGTTGCGCGAGCGTGTCGGCGATGAGGCCTCGGCGGCGGCGCTTGCCGAGGTCGGCCTCGATGCCCTCACGGAGCGTCACCCGCGCGATCTCTCCGGCGGCGAGCGTCAGCGGCTTGCGCTCGCGATCGTGACCGACGGCGAGGAGCCGCCGGCGGTGCTCGCGCTCGACGAGCCGACGCGCGGGATGGACCGCGGGGCGAAGGCGACGCTTGCGGCGGAGCTGCGCAGGCGCGCACAGCAGGGGCAGACGGTGATCGTCGCGACGCACGACCCCGAGTTCGCCGCCGTCTGCGCGCAGCGCGCGATCCTGCTCGGCGATGGCCATGTGATCGCCGACTGCCCGACCGCCGAGCTGCTCGCCGGCGGCTGGTACTTCGCGACCGAGACCGCGAGGATCCTTGGTGGCCGCGGCGGGGCGCTGCTGCCCGAGCAGGGAGCGGAGCTGCTGCGCTTCGAGGCTTCGCGACCGTTGCCGCAACCGCTGCCGCAATCACTGCCGAAACCACTGTCTGAGGCGTCGCGATGAGCTTGCCGGCCGGCAGCCGATGCGTGAGGCATTCACGATTCGCAAAAGCACAACCGTCTGGTTGTGAGATTGCGAAATCGATATGCGATGATCCCAGCGAGGCTGACCAATGAGCTGGCCGCTCGCCTGCTTCACACTCGTCGCAGTCGTGCTCGCGGTTGGATGGCTCGCATATGAGCGCTCGCGGCCGTCGGCGAGGACGGTCGCGCTCGTCGCGACGCTCGCCGCGCTCGCCGCGCTCGGCAGAGATGCCTTCGCCGCCTTCGATGAGATCAAGCCGATCACCGCGATGACCTTCGTCGTCGGCTACACGCTGGGCCCGCTGCCAGGGTTCGTCGTCGGCGCGATCGGGATGCTCGTCTCCAACATGATGCTCGGCCAGGGTCCTTACACCCCCTGGCAGATGGCCGCCTGGGGGCTCGTCGGCCTGCTTGGGGCGCTCGTGGGGCGGCTCTCGCGCGAGCGTCTGCGCCGGCTGCCGCTTGCGCTGTGCTGCGCGTTCGCGGCGTTTGTCGCGAAGGAGATCATGAACCTCTACACGTGGACAATCGGCGCCGCCCACACCCCTGCCGCGTTTTTCGCGAACGCTGGCACGGCGCTGCCCTTCGACGCCGTCGACGTCGTCTCGACGCTGATCTTCGGCCTGATCTTCGGCCCCGAGCTCGCGCGGCTGCTCGCGCGGGCGCGAGAACGCACCCACGTCGACTGGCGGCAGGCCGGGACGATCGCGCCGCTTGCGCTCGCGGCGATGCTGCTCGTGCTCGCACAGCCACAGCAAGCACGCGCAGTCCCGGCTCGCTCAGCCCCGGTTAGCTCAGGCCCGGCCCGCGCGGGGCGGGCGGACGCCGCGGCGACAGCTCAGCGCGACATCGCGCTCGGCATCGGCTACCTCGCCTCCGCTCAGAAACCCGATGGCGGCTTCGGCACCATGGCGGGCGCGCAGAGCACCGAGCTCTACAGCGGCTGGAGCGCGACTGGGCTCGCCGCCGCCGGGATGCCGCCACTCACGCTCGAAAGCGACGGTCACACGCTCGCGGATCTGCTGCGCGCGCAGGCGGGAACGCTTCACGAACTCGGGTCGATCGAGCGCACGATGATCGCGCTGCAGGCCTGCGGACTGCCCGCGGACAAGCTCGCTGGGGTGAACCTGCTGCAGCGGCTGTTGGCCGAGCGCAGGCCCGACGGCTCCTTCGCCGACGAGGCGACCCACACCGCGTTTGCGATCTTTGCGCTGCTCGCCGTCAGTCGCTCTGCCTACGTCTCTGAGATCGAGGCCGCCGGTCGCTGGCTTGCCCGCCAGCAGAACGAGGATGGCGGCTTCAGCTTCGGCGAACGCGGCGACCCGAGCGACGTCGACGACACCGCCGCCGTGGTCCAGGGCCTGATCGCCGCGAGGGTTGGCGAACGCGGCGCGATCGCGCGTGCGATCGCCTACCTGAGGCAGGCAGAGAACCGCGACGGCGGCTTCCCTGAGCAGCGAGGCGAGTCCTCAAACGCGCAGTCGACCGCATGGGCGATCCAGGCGCTGCGCGCTGCGCACCATCCGGTCGGTTTCGAAGGCAGAGAGCCTGGGGAAGACACGCCGATCGGCTACCTCGAGCGTCTCGTCGCGCCGAGCGGCAGCGTCCACTACGCCCCCGGCGTCACAGAGGCGCCAGTCTGGGTCACCGCGGAGGCGCTCGCCGCGTTCGCCGGCACGCCGTTTCCGATCGACCCAGTGCAGGGCGCCGCGAAGATGCTCGCGCCTGTGGCCAATGCCGCCGATCAGCTGCTCACAGCGCTGACGCGGTCAGCGCCCTGACGGGCCTCGCCTAGCTGCGCTCGTGCGTTTCGTGCGCGCCTGGCTCCCAGAGCGCCTCGACGCCTGCCTCGTCGCCCTCGTTCGCGGCGCGGCCAAGGATGAAGAGCATGTCCGAGAGCCTGTTGAGGTAGCGCAGCGTCTCGGGGTTGACGTCCTCGACGGCGAGCGTCCTGCGCTCGGCGCGGCGGCAGACGGTGCGACAGAGGTGCAGGCGCGCAGAGGCCTCGGTGCCGCCAGGGATCACGAACGTGCGTAGCGGCGGCAGCTTCGCGTTGACCTCGTCGCAGACCTGCTCGAGCCACTCGGTGTAGGTGGGGGTGACACGCAGGCGCGTGCGCTGGGGCTTGCCCGCAGCCTCGCTGGCATCCCCGGCGTCCTCATCGGGGCTCACGGCCCCAGGGACGGCGACGTCGGCGCCGACGTCGAGCAGGTCGTTCTGCACGCGCTGCAGCCACTGCGCCATCCGCTGAGGCATGTCCTGCGCGCGCAGCGCGAAGCCGATGTTCGCGTTCAGCTCGTCGATCGTGCCATAGGCCTCGACACGCGGATGCTGCTTGGAGACGCGGCTCATGTCGCCGAGATGGGTCTCGCCAGCGTCGCCGAGCTTCGTGTAGATGCGCGTGAGATTGACGGTCATCGACCACCTCAGTCTCGCACAGAAAGGCGACCGAATATGCGCCCATCCCCGCGATCAGATACGTTGCCGAACTCAGATCATGCGGGTAGGCGTTCCGAAGGAGACGGCAGATGGCGAGCGGCGTGTGGCGCTCGTGCCGGATGTCGTCCAAAGGCTGAAGTCGAAGAGCATCGACGTGCTCGTGCAGTCAGGCGCGGGCGAAGGCGCGATGCTGCCTGACGCTGCGTTCGCGGACGCGGGCGCCGAGATCGCCCAGGATGCGGGCGCGATCTGGAGCTGCGACGTCGTCTTGAAGATCGCGCCGCCAAGCGAGCAGGAGATCGCGCTGCTTGGCACGGGCTCGCTGCTGATCGGCTTCCTCGCACCGCTCTCCAGCCCGCAGACCACGCAGGCGCTCGCGAATGCGAAGGCGACCGCGCTTGCGATGGAGTCGATCCCACGTATCTCCCGCGCTCAGTCGATGGATGCGCTCTCCTCGCAGAGCAACGTCTCCGGATACAAGGCGGCGCTGCTTGGGGCCGAGAGCATCGGCCGCTTCTACCCGATGCTGATGACCGCGGCGGGCACGATCCCGCCCGCGAAGGTGCTCGTGCTCGGCGCAGGCGTCGCGGGCCTGCAGGCGCTTGCGACCGCGAAGCGGCTGGGCGCGCGCACGACCGGCTACGACGTGCGCCCAGAGGTGGCAGAGCAGGTGCGCTCGCTTGGCGCCGCCTGGCTCGACCTCGGGCTCGAGGCGGCAGGCGAGGGAGGCTATGCGCGCGAGCTCACCGAGGAGGAGCGCACGCGCCAGCAGCAGGCTCTCACGGAGGCGATCAAGGGCTTCGACGTCGTGATCACGACCGCGCTGGTGCCAGGTCGGCCGGCGCCGCGCCTCGTCACTGAGGAGGCCGTGAAGGGCATGCCCTCAGGTGCCGTCGTGATCGACCTCGCAGGCGAGACGGGCGGCAACTGCGAGCTCACCAAGCCAGGCCAGACGACCGTCGCCCACGACGTGAAGATCGTCTCGCCACTGAACCTGCCGGCGAGCATGCCTGAGCACTCCGCGCAGCTGTTCGCGCGCAACGTCCAGGCGCTGCTCGAGCTGCTGATCGGCGAGGACGGCGCGCTCAGCCTCGACTTCGAGGACGAGATCGTGAAGGGAGCCTGCATCGTGCGCGACGGCGAGATCGTCAACGCGGGCGCGAAGGCCGCTGTCGAGTCGGCGAATGGGGGGGCAGCCTGATGATCCTCGCAAGCGTGCTCACGACGAACCTCGCGATCCTCGTGCTCGCAGGGTTCGTCGGCTTCATCGTGATCTCGAAGATCCCGAACACGCTGCACACGCCGCTGATGTCGGGTACCAACGCGATCCACGGGATCGTGCTCGTCGGCGCGCTCGTCGCACTTGGCCTCCCCGGTCTCGACGGCCTCAGCAAGGGGCTGCTCGTGATCGCTGTCGCGTTCGGGACGATCAACGTCGTCGGTGGCTTCCTCGTCACCGACCGGATGCTCGACATGTTCAAGAGCAAGCCGAAGCCCGCGCCTGAGCAGCCCTCCGAGGCTGCAGATGGCCAGCAGTCGCAGGACGGCGGAGCCAAGCAATGACGCAACTGCCGCTTGCGACGATCTTCCTTCAGGCGGAGAGCTTCATCTACGTCCTCTACATCATCGCCTTTGCGCTGATGATCCAGGGCCTGCGTGGCCTTGCCGGTCCGAAGACGGCGGTGCTTGGCAATCGCACCGCTGGGGTGGGCATGGCGATCGCGATCATCGCGACGCTGCTGCAGCAGGGTGAGGGCAACTGGGCGTTGATCGCGCTTGGGATCGTGCTTGGCGCCGCGGTTGGAGTCCCTGCCGCGAGGCAGGTGAAGATGACTGCGATGCCGCAGATGGTCGCGCTCTTCAACGGCGTCGGCGGCGGCGCGGTCGCGCTGATCGCCTGGGTCGAGTTCCGCTCCTACGGCTCCACCTATGGCAGCCACACCGTCGAAGGCCTCTCGACCAAAGGCGTCTTCCTCGAACGCATAGTCGAACACAACGCCGCGCCCTCGACCTATATCGCGATCTTCTCGGTGCTCGCCGCGATCGTCGGCTCGATCTCCTTCTGGGGCTCGAACATCGCCTTCGGCAAGCTCCAGGAAATCCTGCCTGGCAGACCGATCAGCCTTGGGCCTGCCCAGCAGATCGTCAACCTCGTGCTGCTGATCCTTGCGCTCGCCGCAGGCGTCGACCTGATCGCTGGCGCGCACTCCGAACTGCTGTTCATCGCGATGCTCGTGCTTGCGGCGCTGCTTGGCAACTTCGTCGTGCTGCCGATCGGCGGCGCTGACATGCCGGTCGTGATCGCGCTGCTGAATGCCTTCACGGGCGTCTCTGCGGCGGCGACGGGCATGGCGCTCAACAACCCTGCCCTGATCGTCTTCGGGATGCTCGTCGGCGCCTCTGGCACGATCCTCACGAACCTCATGGCGAAGGCGATGAACCGCTCGATCCCCGCGATCATCGCCGGTGGCTTCGGCGGTGGTGGCGCCGTCGCCGGCGCCGAGGGTGCAGGCGAGCACGCAGGCACCGTGCGCTCGACGAGCGCCGCCGACGCGGCGATCCAGCTCGCCTACGCAAACCGGGTGGTCGTCGTCCCTGGCTACGGCATGGCCGTCGCCCAGGCCCAGCACGCGGTCAAGGAGCTCGCCAGCGAGCTTGAAAAGCGCGGCGTCGAGGTGCTCTACGCGATCCATCCCGTCGCCGGCCGCATGCCTGGCCACATGAACGTCCTGCTTGCAGAGGCTGATGTCCCCTATGACCAGCTGAAGGAGATGGACGACATCAACCCTGAGTTCCAGCGTACTGACGTGTCGCTCGTGATCGGCGCGAACGACGTCACGAACCCCGCTGCGAAGAACACGCCTTCCTCGCCGATCTATGGCATGCCGATCCTCGAGGTCTCAGACAGCCAGTCCGTGATCGTGATCAAGCGCTCGATGAACCCTGGCTTCGCCGGGATCGAAAACGAGCTCTACTACGACCCGAAGACGGCGATGCTGTTCGGCGACGCGAAGGGCGCCGTCGGCGAGATCGTCTCCGAGCTCTCAGAGCTCTAGCTCGAAGCGGCTCAGAGCCGCTCTTCGGCACTCGAGCGGCGCGCCCCTGAACGTGGCTCAGGACCTGTCTCTCGAGGCTCAGGCGACGCCCCTCAGTGGGCTCAGGCCTGCTTTTCAGCTGCCCAGTCGCACTCGTGGCCGTGCGCTGTGGCCGTCGGGCGTCTACTCTCTAACTTGACCAATCTGTACTGCGTTCGCCCGCGCAGACAAGTGTGTATACGACAATCGTATGTTGTTTTGGTCTTGAAACGTACTATATAGTCAACCCTGGAGGGTCAGTACGCACGCACTAAAGGCTCTGGTCAAGGGATGCGCCACATCGCAGGTCGGGCTCGCAGGCTGGCGGTCGTCACAGTCTTGCTTGCCGGCGGCGCGCTCTTGGCAGGGCCCTCCGAAGCGGTGCATGCGCTGCGGGTGAACGCCCGCATAGTGGGGGGCGACGGCGCCCCGATCGAGCGCTTTCCGTTCCAAGTCGCGCTATACGAAAGGGGCGCCGCGTCGCCCGCCACTGGCTTCTTCTGCGGAGGGGTGATCCTCGACGCAACGCAGGTCGCGACCGCCGCCCACTGTCTCGTCGAATCTGGCTCTGGCAGGCTCACGCCGCCGCGCCAGATCGCGGTGCTCGCAGGCTCCACAAGGCTCGCGCCGCCTGAACCTGGCAGCGTGGAGGACGATGTCGCAGCGACGGCGATCGACCCTGAATACGAACCGCAGACCAACGACTTCGACGTCGGCCTCGTCACACTCGCCAAGCCCCTCTGGCAGGGCCCACGACCCCAGGTGACGCTGGGAGCGAGGATCGCGCCGCTATCGGTGCGTCGCAGCCTCGCCGCCGTGGACGCAGACCCACTGCTCGAAGCTCCGGTCATCGCGACCGTCAGCGGCTGGGGCGAGACGAGCCCGATGCCAGGCGGAGGAGCCAACTACCCAGACGAGCTGCGCTCCGTCCAGGTCCCGCTCGTCACATCCGAAGCCTGCCAGCAGGACTACAACGCGATCGAACAGGCGATCACCCCAAGGATGCTCTGCGCAGGTGGTGGCTCGCCGTCCGCCGATGCCTGTTACGGCGACAGTGGTGGCCCACTCGTCGTCGACGCGGACAACCCTGCCAACCCACCCGAAGATTATGTCCTCGCGGGCATCGTCACCTTCGGCGACGGCTGCGGGCAGGCGGGCTTCCCTGGCGTCTACACGCGGATCGCGGACCCTGCGATCGCCAATTTCCTCACATACGGCCCGGCTCAGGACTCTGCTCGGGAAGCGGGTGCAGGAACGGGCGAAGCGCGCCGCTGCCGTCGCAGACGGGCTGGCCACAGGCACAGGCGCAGCGCGCATCTGCGCTGTCGCGTGTGAGCGCCGCCTCCAGAAAGCAACGGGGGGGGGGGTTGACTTCTACTTTGGCTCTCTGCTACGTTAAAACCACGCTCTGTTTCCTGTTTTCAAACGGTATGGAGCGTCGTCATAGAGTGGTTGGGGCTGGTTTCAGTTCTTCGTGACCGGTGTTATGCAGTGAAGACTGGTTCTTGGAGAGGGACCTTTTCGAGCGTTTGAGGGAGCTGCGCGCAGCGTGAGACATTCAGAGTCATACGTGTGGGTTTTGGTTGCGCTTGTACCAAGCGCTTTAACCAGATGCGTCAGCATCGCTGACGCATCTCTCTCTCTCTCTCTCTCTCTGGCACTGTGATTGGCTAGCTGCCAGCGGCTCTAGCCGCGGTGTCGGGTCGGGACGAGCCCGGCCTGGCTGCGTGGGAGCGCGGCCATGAGCTCGCGTACCGGTAGTGGGGATGCCCTGCGCAGAGCGCTCGCGCGTCCGGCTGGCGATGACGGCGCCAGTATCGGGATCCTCGCATTGCAGCGCGCGCGGCTGTTGAGCGCGGCTGTGGGCGTGATCGCCGAGCATGGTTATCGCGGAGCTTCGGTCGCGATGCTGAGCGAGCGCGCAGGGGTCTCGCGACGCACGTTCTACGAGATCTTCGAGAACCGCGAAGAGTGCATGCTCGCGCTGCTCTCAGAGACCGAGGCGCGCGTGGCCTGCGAGATCGAGCGTGTAGGCGTCGATGGCGGCTCATGGCGTGAACGCGTCCGCTGCGGACTGTGGGCGCTGCTCTGCTTCGCCGATCGTGAGCCACCGCTCGCGAGGGTCTGCCTGATCGAGTCTCAGCATGGCGGGCCGCTCGTGCAGGCTGAGCGCGAGCGCATCCTTATGCGCCTCGCAGAGATCGTGGACGAGGGTCGCTCCGAGAGCGCACGTGCGGCGGCGCTTGGGCCGCTGACCGCGGAGGCGAGCGTCGGCGCGATTGCGACGGTGCTGCAGGCGAGGCTGCTGCCCATACCCGATGGCCTCGAGGACGGAGAGGCTCCCAGCAGTGTGCAGCCACCGTTGCGCGAGCTTCTCGGTGAGCTGATGGGGCTGATCGCATTGCCATACCTTGGTGTCGGCGTCGCACAACGCGAACGAACGCGTCCGTTGCCAGGCGACACAGTCGCGATGCAGCGGCAAGGCGCTGCTGCCGCTGGGGCACAGGATCCATTGGCTGGGTTGCCTGTGCGCTTGACCTACCGCACCGTGAGGGTGCTGCAGGCCGCGGGAGAGTTGGCTGAGCAGGGAGCGCCTGCGAGTAACCGCCAGGTCGCCGAGCGCGCCGGTGTGCGTGACATCGGACAGATCTCGAAGCTCCTGGCGCGTTTGCAGCAGCACGGTCTGCTCGTGAACACCGCAACCGCTGGCAACGGCAAAGGCCAACCCAACAAGTGGGCGCTCAGCGACGCGGGCTGGTACCTGCTGCAGAGCCTGCGCGTCGGCACCGAGATTCACCAGCAGAGCAAAGCCGCGTGAGGCAGAGGAGGGGCGATGACGTCATTCACCAACAACGAACCCGTCAGGGGAGGAGCACGCAAGATGTACTCAGCTGTTCGCAGGCACATGAGCGCGACAACGGTGCTTGCCGTGATCGCGCTGGTCTTCGCGATGAGCGGCGGCGCCTATGCCGCAAGCAAATACCTGATCACATCGACGAAGCAGATCAGCCCAAAGGTCCTGAAGTCATTGCGGGGCAAGGCTGGCGCCAAGGGAGTCGCCGGCGCGGCGGGTCCTGCCGGCCCGGCTGGTCCGCAGGGCCCCGCGGGAGCGACAGGCGCGACGGGTCCGCAGGGTCCCGAAGGCAAGGAAGGCCCGCAGGGGCCAAAGGGTGAAGAAGGTCCGGCTGGCAAAGAAGGCTCTCCCTGGACCGCAGATGGCACGCTGCCAGCCGGCTCGACCGAGACGGGCGCCTGGAGCGCAAGTGGCTTTGCCCCCAAAGGCAACAGCGAGTTCGACTACTCGGCGATCTCTTTCAACATTGCGTTGCCGGCCGAAGTCGAACCCGAAGACACCGAGTTCATCACCTATGAATTCGCGACGAAAACGCGGGCGAAGGTGTACGAAGGCAACGGCAAAGAAATCACGCCAAGCACAGCCAACTGCCCGACGGAATTCGAAGAAATCGATGAACCGCAGGCGGCGCCAGGCTATGTGTGCGTCTATGAGAGCTTTGGCGAGGGCGTAGCCGTACCACCGGTCGGCCTGCTGTTGCACCCTGATTTCTTCAGGCTTGCGGGAGCTGGCCCGACCGGCACGATCATCAGGCTGGAAATCCCAGAAGAAGAAGCAGCGGACGCCACCGGGTCTTGGGCCGTCACCGCCTGTGATCCAAAGGCGACTTCCGGTCCGAACGTCTGCCCGGCATAGGAGGAGCACGGGATGTCACGCCGCCTTCTGACTGTGTTGTGCTCGCTGATGGGCGTCGCGTCCGCGCTTAGCGCGGGCGCGGCACCGCCCGCACTCGCGGGGCTCTACCACCCGCAGCCGCCTGCGGCGTCCTTCGGCACGAGCGGCGGCGTCTGCAGCGGTGGCTCGATTGCGACGGGCAGCGGTGACACCACCGCCGGCTCGCACGAAATCACATCGGTCACGACTTCCTGCGGAAGCTTCGAAGTCGGCCAGGAAGTCAGCGCTTCAGGATTGACGGGCGAGCAGCGGATCTCAGCCGTCGGCGCCGGCACGCTGACGATCGGCAGCGCCGCCACCGCCACCGTCGCAGGCGCGGCGCTGAGCACGAGAACGATCTTCCAGACCCCACAGGCGCTGACGATCGACCAGGCCTCTTCGCGGCTCTACGTGGCAGAAAGCCAGGACGAGCTGCTGTGGGGCTTCGACCTCTCGACGCGCGGGCTCTACCCGGCGCTATCCGCACCCTTTCCGCTGTCGATCAACGCCTCCAATTTCGCCACCGTCCCAGGTACCTCGCTTGCTGTCGACAACAGCGGCGGCGTCACGGAGGGGAACTTCTACACCGCCGATACGTCGCGTGCTCCCGGCAGGGACAACGAGATTCACGGCTACAGCTTCGCGGGCCTGCCGCTGGCAGGCTTCGGCCCGATCGCCTCGCCGGACCCGGAAGGCGGCTGGTCCTCGCTCGCGGTGGGCCCATCCGGCGATGTCTGGGCCGGAAACACTTCCGGGGTCAATGCAGTGGTCTACGGGTACAACCCTGCCGGCAGCCAGATCGGCGAAGTCGTCATACCGGGCACCTTGCAGCAACCCGTGAGAACCACAGGGCTTGGATTCGACGCCGAGGGCAACCTCTACGTCGGCACGACCGAAGGCCTGTTCGAGGTGTCGGCGCCAGGCTATGAAGAACGGGTCGCGATCCAGGGCGGCAGGATCACCGCGCTCACGGTCGATCGGAGCAACGGCGACCTCTACGTCGTCGCGAATGGCCGCATCAGCCGCTACGGCGCCGATGGCACGCTGATCGAGGAATTCGGCGAGGGCCTCGCGATGCGCTCGATCGCGATCGATGAAGCGACCGGCGACGTATACACGCTCACGGAAGGAGGGCCCAACGCGCCTGCGAGGGTCTACGTCTTCGAAGCGCTTACGCTTCCCGATCTGACGCTGGGCACGCCTGCCGCGCTGAGCACGACGTCGGCGACGGTGACGGGGACCGTGCACCCCGAAGGCATCGCGCTGAGCGGTTGCCGCTTCGAATACGTGAGCGAAGCGGCGTTTCAGGCAACCGGCTTCAGCGAAAAGTCATCAGGGGGAGAAGTGGCATGTGCGCCGGCGTTCGGCTCGATCGCGACGTCCGGCACTACCGAAGTCAGCGCGACGCTGAGCGGACTCACCCCAGGTGAAACCTACCGCTACCGCGTCTCTGCCTCCAACGTCAACGGCACGAACACGAACACAGGCGCGTCTGGGACGCTGCAGCTGACCCAGCCGTCCGTGCAGATCGTCGGCTCGCCGCTGCGCACGGCGAGCACGGCGCGCCTAGACGCGCGGGTGGATCCGCATGGCCTGCCGACCGAATACCGCTTCCAGTATCTGACCGAAGCCGCCTACGATGCCAACCTCTCAGAGTCGCGCTCCCCGTTCGAAGGGGCCGCCGAAACACCCTCGAGCTCGGCGGGCGACGGCGGCCTGACTGAGCTCGTCTCCGCTGAGGCGCAGGGCCTTACGGCGGGGACCACCTACGAGTACCGCGTGCTTGCCGAAGACGGAGCGTCCGGCGAAGCGGCCGCCAGCGAAGCGACGAGCGTGACGACGCGTGCCTCGGATGCGCCGCTCTCGCACGGGGCATACCCTGGGCCCCCAGGCTCGGACCGGGCCTGGGAGCAGGTCAACGCGCCAGACCTCGGCGGCAATCCCGTCGTCGGCGCGTTCGGTATCGCCGATGACGGCGAAAGCGTCGTCTACCGCGTCTTCGGCGGGACGCCCTCCTCCACGACAGGTGGCGTCAACGACTACGCGTTCGCCCACAGGCCTGCCGGGGAACACCCGGAAGAAGGCTGGCAGACGGAGTCGGTCTACCCGTCACGTTCGCTTGCACCGCTGAACGGCTGGTTCCCACCCACCGGTGAAGGCGACCTCGGCTCGCTGCTGACGCTCAACTCGAGCACCGCGGAAGGCAGCAGCGTCGCGGTTTGGCGCATATCGACGACAGGCGGCGCCGACCAGAAGGTCTACGAAGCGCCGCCTGGCAGATACAAGGGGCCGTTCTTCTTCTCCAACAACGGCTCGCGCGCGCTGCTTGTGCTCGACGGCTCGACCGACGACCCCGAACACAAATCGCCAGGTGGCGTCGATCAGCTGTATGACGTCAGCTCCGGCGAACCGAAGATGGCGAGCCTGCTCCCTGGCAACACCGTGCCGAGCTGCGGAGTCGAAATGGGCTCTGGGAGCGTGAACTGGCTGCCACAGGCATCCCGCTGGGTCTCTGCCAGCGGGGCCTATGCGTTCTTCTACAGCGCGGGCAGTGGGTCTTGCGCCGAAGACGAAGTCCACCTCTACATGCGCGACCTCGCCGCGGGAGCGACGTATGAGATCGACGGGCCGCCGATCTCCGGCCCTGATTGCGGTGGCCGGCTGATTCGCTCGACTCCGGAAGCTGTGTTCTTCTGGACGCAGTCGCGTCTGGCCGCCGAAGACACTGCGATCGGCGGCCAATGCGGTGCAGACGCAGGCTCCGAAGGCGCAGACGTCTACCGCTACGACCTACAGAGCCACACATTGAAGTGCGTGACCTGCGTGGCGCCAGGCGGCGTTCCTGCGGACGTCATGGTCGAAGTCACCAACATCGAGAGCGCAGCGCACTCGATAGCGGTCGCCGCCGATGGCTCCGGCGTGTACTTCACCACCGATCGGCGCCTGCTGCCCGGGGCCGCCGAAACGGGCACGCCGGCGATCTACCGTGTCGACGTCGCGACCGGAGCGCTTGCATATGTCGGCCCGACGACGCAGCCCGCTGGGGAAAACCCTGCCGCAGAAGGCGGCCGCCTAGCCTCGGCGATCAGCGAAAACGGGCAGTACTTCGCGTTCGACTCGCGCGCTGCCGGCCTGAATGCGCTGACGGGCTCCAGCAACGGCGGCGTCTTCCAGTACTACGTCTACGACGCCGCCGATGGCTCGTTGTCGTGCGCCTCGTGCCCACAGCGGGCAGGCGTGACGATCGAGCCGACGTCGACCGGGATCGTCGAGGGCGTGGAAGCGAGCCCGAACATGACGATGCTCGCAAACGACGGCGACCTCGCGTTCACGACCTCGATGCCGCTCGTCTCGGCGGATCAGAACACCGCGCCTTCCGGCGGCGACCCTGAATCCGGCGACGACGTCTACGAGTGGCGCGACGGCCGGCAGCTGCTCGTCTCGGATGGCTTGACGACGTGGCCAAGAGGGGGAGCGCCCGAAGTCTCCGGGATAAGCCCGAACGGGCGCGACATCTTCTTCATCGAGGCAAAGGAGCTGACCCCCGACGCGAAGGACACCTTCAAGCGGTTGTATGACGCCCGCATCGGTGGAGGCATCGACCTCCCGGTCGAAGCGAAGCCATGTCCGCTCGATGCGTGCCAGGGCATCCCCGCGGCCGCGCCCGAAGAAGCAACGCCTGGCAGCTCGCTGTTCTCAGGCGCGGGCGACCTCACGCCGAGCCTGTCCGGGAAGACGACTCAGAAGAAGGCCAAAGGGAAGGCCAAAGCAAAAGGGAAGGCCAAGGTCAAGCGGAAGGCCAAGGTCAAGCGGAAGGCCAAGTCCAAGCGGAAGGCCAAGGCCAAGCAAAAGGCAACGCATGCGCGCAAAGCGAAGCGCGCGCGGAGGGCCACGCACGAGCAGAAAGCCAAAGCCAAGCACGAGCACAGGAGCGCACGATGAGCCGCCGAGGTCTTGCAACATTGGCCGCAACCGCGGCCGCAGCGTTCGCGGCGCTCGGCGCGGCCCCCGCGCTCGCCGCGTCTGGCCCGAGCCTCGAGCTGGAAATGCACCACGCTCCGACGAACATCGCGCCGGGCGACAAGGGCCAGCTCTGGCTCAACTTGAACAACGTCGGCTCCGGGCCGACGACCGGTCGGCTGGAATTGACGGTGGACCTGCCGACGGGGATGACGAGCATCGGAGCGATCGAAGATGTCTCCTTCGACTTCTACGGCCACGAAAGCCTTGGCTGGAGTTGCGCCGGCGAATCCGGCGGGAGCACCGTCGAATGCGAGTCGAGCGCCGGCTCGATCCCTGCTCACAGCCTCAACTACCTGATCCTCGAAGTGAAGGTGAACGCGGGCGTCGCCGAAGGCAGCGCGCTGAGCGCGAGCGCGACGCTCGCGGGCGGCAGCGCGGTCGCGTCCTCGAGCGCCGAAGAGTCGGTCACGGTCAGCTCGGCTGCGGCAGGCTTCGGGGTCGAAGCGCAGAGCTTCACTCCCGGCTTCTTCGCGGCCGATGGGGTGACCAGCGAACGCCAGGCAGGCGCTCACCCCGAACTGCTGACGGTCGGCGTCGGCTTCAACTCGGCTGCGACGGGTCGCAGCGATAACGAGTCAGTCCCGATCGACTATCCCTCCGCGGACCTGCGCGACCTCAGCGTCGAGTTGCCGCCAGGCTTCATCGGCAACCCGACCGCAGTCGGCGAATGCGCGCCAACGCAGCTGATGGCCGAAGCCTGCCCGTCTGCAAGTCAGGTCGGCCGCTTCGACGGAACGCTGACGCCGGTCGGCGGGGGGACGCTGTGGAACTTCACGACGGGGGTCTTCAACATGGCCCACCCGCGCGGCGAGGTGACCGACCTCGCCTTCATGCTCGACGGCCAGGCGGTGCACGTCGAGGCGACGCTCGACCCCGCCCACAACTACGCGATCACGACGACGCTCCCGAACGTCAACGAGACCGAGCCGCCCTTCAGTGGCAAGGTCACGATCTGGGGCGATCCCGCGGCGTCGAGCCACGACTCGCAGCGTTGCGAGAGCTTCTCCTCCTACGGGCACGGCGATACAGGCGAATCGTGCGCGACCGATAACGAACCGAAGGCGTTCCTGACGATACCTGCGCAGTGCGAAACGCCTGAGACGTTTCGCCTGAGCGGCTACGACTCCTGGGAAGAACCAGGGATCTTCGGCGAAGAAGTCGACTACACGACGCCGTGGGCTCTCACAGGATGCGAAGACCTCCGCTTCGAACCGGAAGTGCAGCTCGAACCGACCGGCAGGCAGGCGAACACGCCGACCGGCTTGGAAGTGACTTTGCACGTGCCCCAGAACGAAAACCCGAACGGCCTTGCGACGCCACCTGTGAAGGACACGACCGCGATCCTGCCGGAAGGGATGACCTTCTCGCCTTCGTTCGCGAATGGCTTGCAGAGCTGCACGCTTGCACAGGTGAAGCTTGGCAGCGACGAACCGGTGCAGTGTCCGGACGCTTCGAGGATCGGAGAAGTGACTCTGCGCACGCCGTTGCTGCCCAATCTCTTGGAAGGCTCGCTCTATCTCGCTGCACAGGACGACAACCCGTTCTCCTCGACGTTCGCGATGTATCTCGTGATTCATGACACCGAAGAACGCGGGGTGCTGCTGAAGATCCCTGGCAAGATCGAAACCAATCCGAGCACGGGCCAGATCACGACGACGTTCACCGAAACGCCGCAGCTGCCCTTTGAAGACCTCACGCTGAAGTTCAGGAGTGGCTCCGGCGCGCCGCTCGTCAGCCCGCCGACGTGCGGCGCAAAGGCGATCTCAGTCGATATCTCCTCCTGGGCGCAGCCAGACAATCCGATAGAGCTCTCAAACAGCTACGAGGTCAGCGAAGGCCCAGGCGGCAGCGCCTGCCCCCCGAGCGCCTCAGGGAGGCCGTTCGCGCCGAAGCTGACGGCTGGCACGGCCGACCCGCCCGCCGGCGCCTACTCGCCCTTCACGCTGCGCCTCACCAGGGAAGACAGCGAACAGGAAATCTCGAATCTGAGCTTCACGCTGCCACCTGGGCTGACGGGCAAGATCGCCGGCGTGCCGCAGTGCTCGGATGCCGCGATCGCAGAGGCCGAAGCGAAGGGGCGCACCGGCGCGCAGGAGATCGCAAGCCCCTCCTGTCCCGCCTCCTCGCTGCTTGGCAGCGCGACGATCGGCGTCGGCGTCGGGCCGACGTTGACGTGGGTGACAGGCAAGGTCTACTTCGCTGGGCCCTACAAGGGCGCGCCGTTCAGCATCGTCGCGATCACGCCCGCAGTCGTCGGTCCCTACGACTTCGGGGTGGTCCTCGTCAGGAGCGCGCTGCAGATCGATCCGCTCACGGCACAGGTGAAAGTGGTCACAGACCAGCTGCCGAGGATCCTCGAAGGTGTGCCCGTGCGACTGCGGGATCTGCGCGTGAAAATCGAACGGCCTGAATTCATCATCAACCCGACGAGCTGCGAGGAAATGCAGATCAGCGGGCAGGCAAGCTCCTTCGAAGGCGCGAGCTCACCCATCTCACAGCGCTTCCAGGCCGCCAACTGCGCGAGCCTCGCGTTCAAGCCGAGCTTCGCCGTCGCGACCAGCGCGAAGACGAGCCGCAAGGACGGCGCGAGCCTGCACGTGAAGCTGACCTATCCGAAAGCGGCTCAGGGCACCGAGGCCAACGTCCGCGAGGTCAGGGTCGAACTACCGAAGGTGCTGCCAAGCCGATTGAACACGCTGCAGCACGCCTGCACCTCTGCGCAGTTCGAAGCGAACCCGGCAGGCTGTCCCTCGGAATCGGTCGTCGGGCATGCGCAGGCCGTCACGCCGGTCGTCCCGGTGCCGCTCGAAGGCCCCGCCTACTTCGTCAGCAACGGCTCCGCGAAGTTCCCTGAACTGGTGCTCGTCTTGCAGGGCGATGGGATCACGATCGACCTGCATGGCGAAACGTTCATCAGCAAGCAGGGCATCACCTCCAGCACCTTCCACGAGGTGCCTGACGAGCCTGTGCAGAGCTTCGAGCTCGCCCTCCCCGAGGGCGAATACTCCGCGCTCGCGGCGAACGGCAACCTCTGCAACGAGCGGTTGACGATGCCAACGATGTTCATTGCGCAGAGCGGCAAGACGTTCAGGCAGAGCACAGAGGTTCAGGTGCAGGGCTGTTCGGCCGCCCTTGCCGTGCGCTCTCACCGCGTGCGCAGGGGGACGTTGAGTCTAAAGGTGTATGTGCCCGCTGCAGGGAAGGTGAAGGTGTCTGGCAGGGGAGTGAAGGCCCAGGCCAAGACCGTGCAGGCCCGTGGGCTTACGAGCTTTGAGGTCGAGGCTCCAAAGACGGGAGCCTCGAAGACCAAAGTCAGCGTCGTGTTCACGCCGAGCAAGGGCAGCGAGCGCAAGCGGCAGGTCAAGAGCGTGTCCGTGAGCTTCGGGGGTGCGCACGCGGGCCGGTAAGCCTCCGGACCTTCTGAGAGACTGCGCCGCGTGATCGATCGCGGCCAGGCGCTCTCCGCTCTGTCTGAGAACGAGTTCGACGTGCTCGTCGTCGGTGGCGGCATCACCGGCGCGGGCGTCGCGCTTGACGCATCGGCGCGCGGATACAGCGTCGCCCTGATCGAGCGCTCCGATTTCGCCTCTGGCACCTCGAGTCGCTCGAGCAAGCTCGTCCATGGCGGCCTGCGCTACCTGCAGAACTTCGACCTTGGGCTCGTGCGCGAGGCGCTGCTCGAGCGCCAGTTGATGGTCGCGCTTGCGCCGCATCTCGTGAAGCCGCTGCCACTTGTCGTGCCCGCCTTCGAAGGCGCACGTCCAGATCGCCTGATTGGCGTCGGTCTCAACCTCTACGACGTGATGTCAGTCGATCGCGACCGCCTGCGGGGACGGCGCCTGCGCCGCGGCAGCGGAGGCGGGGGTGGACAGGAGCAAGGGCCAGCGCCAAGCGGAGGAGAGGCCTGGAGCCCTGAGCGGCACAGGATGATCTCTGGCGAGGAGGTCGTCGAGCTGCTGCCTGCGATCGCTCCAAGGGAGCCAACGGGCGGCTACCTCTTCTATGACTGCCAGACCGACGACGTGAGGCTCGTGCTGACGGTGCTTGGCGAGGCGGAGCGTTTTGGCGCTGTCTGCGCGAACAGGGTGAACGCGCTCTCGCTGCTCGAGCGCGACGGGCGCGCCTCCGGCGTGACAGCTCACGACGTCGAAAGCGGCGTCGACCTCGAGATCAGGGCTGGCAGCGTCGTCAACGCGACTGGCGTCTGGGCCGACGAGCTGCGCCCCCAGGAGCTCCACGACGAGGCGGAGCTGCCCCGCATCAGGCCAAGCAGGGGCACCCACATCACGCTGCATTCAGCGGATCTGCCGCTGATCGCCGGCGCGATCGTGCCCGCAGGCGGTGGCCGCACGATCTTCGCCCTGCCCTGGCTGGGCAGGACGCTGGTCGGCACGACCGACAACGACTACGAGGAAGGCCTCACGCATGTGAAGCCCTCGGAGACGGACGTCGACTACCTGCTTGGCGCCGTGAACGAGTTCTTCGCCGCGCAGCTGACGCCTGCAGACCTCTCAGGGGCGTTTGCGGGCGTGAGGCCACTCATCTCGACAGGAGACAGCCGCAAGTCGGTCGACATCTCGCGCAAGGCGGAGCTGTATGAGACATCGAGCGGCATGCTGACGATCACCGGCGGCAAGCTCACGACCTGGCGCCGGATGGCGAAGTCGACCGTCGACAGGCTCGTCGAGCGAGAAGCGAGGCAGGCCCCCTGCAGGACCCATGAGATCCCGCTTGGTCAGCCCGTTGCGCCAGAGGACCTGCCGCGCGTGCCAGGTGTGCCCGAGGGGTCATATGCCCAGCTCGCAGGCCGCTATGGCTACGCCGCCCATGAGGTGCTCTCGCTCGCGCAGGCAAGCCCTGGGCTCGCGCGTCCGATCGTTGACGGCCTGCCGGATCTGCTTGCCGAGGTCGCGCTTGCGGCAAGGCACGAGCAGGCACGCAGCGTCGGCGACGTGCTGCTGCGCAGGACGCGCCTTGGCCTGCTCGCCGCAAGGCAGCTCGACGGCGAGACGCTGAAGCACGTTGCAGAAACGCTCGCGAAGGAGCTTGCCTGGGATCGCTCCCAGGTCGAGACAGAGATCAAGCGCTTCGAAGCAGAGGCGGCCGCAGAGGGAATCGCCTTTGGATCGGTAGGTTCCGACCCAAGCGGACGCTAGGCTACGTTTCGCACGGGTGCCTCGCGCTGTACACAACGCGCTGGGACGCCGACCGCCCACCACATCACACAAGGAGTAGGAACACATGGCAGTACTCGATCGCTCTGATCTCGAGGCGAGCTCACTCGCCGACCTGCACTCGATCGCAGGGCAGATTGGCCTCGACGGATTTCGCAGGCTACGCAAGGCAGACCTCGTCGACCTCATCCTCGAGAAGGGAGGCGTCGAGAAGCAGGCCTCAAAGGACGACGAGGAGCCGGCTGAGGAGCGCTCAGCTGGCAGCCGCCGCAAGCGCACACCCCGCCGGCGTCGTGGCCAGGACAAGGACGCGGCAGACGAGGCGAGCGCTGACGCAGACGGGGCAAGCACTGACGCAAAGACCGCAGGCGCCAAGGCCGCAGGCGCGGACTCCAAGGCCGCAGGCGCGGACTCCAAGGACGCAGACGACGACGAGCCCAGCGACGAGGATGCGGCTCCTCGCCCCGCCCGCAAGGCTGGCGGCGGCTCAGCGGCAGACAGGCTCGAGGAGGTCGAGGGCGAGATCGAGGTCTTGGGCAACGGCTCAGCCTTCGTGCGCCTCTCGCCACCTGAGAGCTCTGATCGCGACGTCTACATCTCCGCCGCCCAGGTGAGGCGCTGCGAACTGGTCACTGGCGATCGCGTTGGCGGGCCTGTGCGCAAGCCGCGCCGCTCAGAGCGCTACCCCTCGCTTGCGCGCATCGACACGATCAATGGCGAGCCTGCAGACTCTGCGTCGAAAGCGGTGAAGTTCGACAGCCTGCCTGTCCGCTTCCCAAGCGAGCGCTTCGAGCTTGCCTCTGAGGACGTGACGCTGAAGGCGATCGAGTGGCTCAGCCCGCTTGGCCATGGCTCGAGGGCTGTGATCGTTGGCGCTGCGAGGGCAGGCAAGACCGAGACGCTGCGCCGCCTGCTTGGCGCCCTTGCCGGCAGGGATGGTCTTGAGATCACGCTGCTGTTGCTGGGTGCAAGGCCTGAGGAGCTCCATGACTGGGAGCAGGGCCCCTGCCAGCCAGCGGCGGCGCTGACGCTCGCCGCGAGCGCCGACGCTCAGGGCCAGGAGCTCGAGCGTGCAGTCGAGACCGCGAAGCGCGTTGCCGCCCGCGGTGGCAACGCCCTGCTTGCGATCGACTCGCTCGATGGCGTCCATCCCCACGTCGCAAGGAGGGCGCTTGCAGCTGCGCGCAACCTCCACGAGTCAGGCTCGCTCACCGTGATCGCGACCGCTACAAAGCCCTTCGGCGGCGAGACGACCGTGATCGCGCTTGACGCCCTGCTGACGAGCACAGGCAAACTGCCCGCGCTCGACCTCCAGCAAAGCGGCACGTTGCGCCCAGAGCTCCTGATCGGCGAGGAGTCCGCGGCGGAGATTCTGAAGGCCCGCGCCCTGGCGGAATGAGAGCGGGCCGCTGAGCGGCGCGATACGGCGTCCTCACTCGCTCGTGTGCGTTCGCACACTTCGCTCGCTGCGTCCTTGTCTCGCTTGCTCAGCGGCCCGCTCTCAGAGGCGGCGTCTGCTGGCCTGGCGGCGCGGTCCTGTGGCCTCAGCGTCTGTAAGCGACCCGGCCCCATGAGGGCTCGGGCGCGAGCTCGATCGGCTCGTCGGAGCGGTCGGGCTGGATGTACATGAAGCTGCCTGACTCCTCAACGAAGGCGACGCTGAGCTCGCCCTCGTTCACGCGCTGGTCAAGCCAGGCGCCTCTGAAGACGAGGCGGCGCAGCCAGTGCACAAGCGAGCGCTCAACGGGACCAACGAGGGCGGGCCAGCAGTCGTTCACGTGCTCGCCAAGCGTCGAGGCAGGGTCAGGGATCTCGCCGTTGACGGCGAGGTTGACGAGGTCCTCGAGCTCGTCCTCGCCAAGCCTGCCATGGATGAAGCCAAGCTTGAGGGCAGCCTGCTCGCAGCGCTCTGCGAAATCGAGCTCGTTGAAGGTGAAGCGCAGCTCGCCATATTCGAGGACGAAGTCGTGGCCTGAGTTGTAGTTTCCGCGTCGTGCCATGTGCATGATGGTCGTAGTCTTCTCTAGGGTTATCGGCAGCTTGCGCGGGCTCTGATCCGCGGCGTCGGCATCATAAGCGGGAGTCCTCCATCAGCGCCTTGTGTGCATGGGATTTTGCATCCAGCCAGCGCATGCGCTGGCTGGCCGGTCCGCACATGTGCGGACCGGTGGGGTCGCACATGTGCGACCCCAGACATCGCCGCATGCGGCGATGTCCCCCTGACCTGTATAGGTTGCGGTAGATGGCGCGCCTCACACAGCATGGATTGAGCAGGTCCGTCGGAGTCACAGGGCTGTTCGCAACCGCCTATGGCAACGTTGGCTCCTCGATCTACTACGCGCTTGGGCTCGTCGCCTCCTACGCATTGGGGCTGACGCCGATCGTCTTCGTGATCGCAGGGCTGATCTTCTATCTGACGGCTGCGACCTACGCCGAGGCGACGACGATGTTCCCGGAGGCGGGCGGCTCCTCGAGCTTCGCAAGGCACGCCTTCAACGAGTTCTGGTCCTTCTTCGCTGCCTGGGCCCAGATGCTCAACTACGTGATCACGATCTCGATCTCAGCGTTCTTCGTGCCCCACTACCTTGGCGGCCTCTTCTGGAGCCCGCTGAGCCACGCGCCTGGGGACGTGATCTTCGGCATCGGCGTCGTCGCGCTGCTTGCGGGCGTGAACGTGATCGGCGTGAACGAGGCGGCGAAGCTGAACATCGTGCTTGCAGTCCTCGACTTTGGCACGCAGCTGTTGCTCGTCGCGCTTGGCTGCATCCTCGTCTTCTCGCCACACACGCTCGTCGACAACGTCCACCTTGGCGTTGCGCCTACCTGGAAGAACTTCATCGTCGCGATCCCTGTCGCGATGATCGCCTACACAGGGATCGAGACCGTCTCCAACATGGCTGAGGAGGCGATCGACGAGGAACACTCGATCCCGAAAGCGATCAAGAGGGTCGTGATCGCGGTCTTTGCGATCTATGCGCTGCTGCCCGCCGTCGCGCTCTCAGCGCTGCCTGTGAAGTGCAACGCGGGCAAGTGCAGCACGCTGCTTGGCATCAGCGACGAAAAGGGCGGGTTCGCAGGAGACCCTGTACTTGGGATCGTGAAGCACCTGCACCTTGGGCCGCTCCAGCATGTGGGGGAGATCTACGTCGGCCTGCTTGCGGCGACGATCCTCTTCATCGCCGCAAACGCAGGCATCATCGGCGTCTCAAGGCTCGTCTACTCGATGGGCATGCATAGGCAGATGCCCTCGCTTCTGCGCCAGTTGCACCCGCGCTTCAGGACGCCTTGGTTCGGGATCCTCCTGTTCTCAGGCTTCGCCTGCATCGCGATGATCCCTGGCAAGGCGGAATTCCTTGGCAATGTCTACGCCTTCGGGGCGATGCTGTCCTTTACGACCGCTCACCTCGCGGTGATCAGGCTGCGCATCAAGGACCCCGATCGTCCACGTCCCTATCGAGGGCCTGGGACCCTGCGCTTCCGGGGGCATGACCTGCCGCTGTTCGCGTTGCTTGGCTGCGTTGGCACTGGGATCGCCTTCGTGACGGTGACGGCGCTCTATCTCGACGTCGCGATCTCAGGCATCGTTTGGCTGATCCTGGGGATTGGCGTCTACGTGCTCTATCGCAGGCACCAGGGTCTCGATCTGCGCACGACCGTGCGCATCGAGAGCCCAGAGCGCCCTGAGGACTTCCAGGCGCTTGGCTACAGGACCGCCCTCGTGCCGATCTTCGGCGCCGACGTGAGCGCGACCGCGCTCGCAGGCGCTGCGAAGCTCGTCGGCGAAAACGGCGTGATCTACGCCGTCTTCGTGCTGCCAGTGCCAAGCCAGCTCTCGCTGGAGGCGGGCCTCGAGGAAGAGGAGGAAGCGGGGCGTACGGTGCTGGAGAGCGCAAGGGTCCAGGCGCACAGGGCAGGCTTCAAGATCCATACAGGCCTGATTCGCACGCGCAACCCTGGGTCAGCGCTCGTGGAGGAGGCAAAGCGCGTTGGCGCCGACGTGATCTACTGGTCGACGCTGCACGCTCCCGCCGGCGAGCGCGGGATCGGCCCGACCGCGATCTATCTGTTGAGCCACAGGCCCTGCCGCGTGATCGTGGAGACGGAGCGAAGGCGCGAGCAGAGCACTTCGCAAGCGGATGGGCCCCGCCTGAGCGGGGCGCCCGCCTAGCCTGACGTGCTTCGCCGGTCCGGACCCATCCGCTTAGCCTGGCGCTTCACCGGTCCGGACCCGCTCGCTTAGCCTTCTTCACCGCCTCCGGCGAGGCCAAGCACGAGGTGCAGCCTCGCGATCGAGCCGCCAAGCTGCTGCCAGCCGCCGCTCAGCGTCCCAAGCGATTGCAGGTAGGGCATCGCGCCTGAGAGCGAGGGGGATTCGCCAAGGCCAAGCGCTTCGATGAAGGAGACCATCGTGGAGAACTGCAGCAGCACATCAGGTTCGCCGCCGCCAAGCGCGGAGGAGGCTTCCTTGTACTGAGAGCTCTGCGAGAGCGTGCTGGAGCTGGAGAGGGCCGCCTCGACCGAGGTCGTGCCGATCCCAAGCGCGAAGCGGCTGGCGTTCGCGCCGGCGTCGAGCACGACGGGCAATCCCGTGATCTTCACGTTAAGCGCAGCTTCGGCGCCTGGGATCGAGGTGCTCGAGACATTGACTCCTGCCGCTTTCAACACTGCGCCAAGCCGTTCGAGCGCGGTGCGTGGGCCGCCAGGCGAGTTGGACTCGATCACGAGCCCGCCCTGCAGGTTGAAGAGGCCGGTGCCCGCGACGAAAAGGCCCGCAGGTCCGGCCCAGCCGCCGAAGATCTGGCGTAGCCCCGCAGGGTTGGCGCCAAGGTGCTTGACGAGCGCTTCGAGGGCGGGGCCGCCAAGGCTCGAAAGCAGCGATTTGCCCGCAAGCGAGACGATGCTGCCAAAGGCGTTGACGTAGCTTTGGATGTGGGGGCCGACGTCGCCTGTGCCAAGCGCAAGCCAGGAGCCTGAGGGCAGTTCGCCGAAGAGCTTGGCCGCTGCCTTGTTTTCAGAGGCGCCCTTTTCCGCGGCGGAGCTCGAGGGCGAGAGCAGGTCGACGTCGAGGCTGAGCGCGTGGCTTTCAGGCATGACAGATGCCCTGATCTGGCGCGGTTGCCCAGGGAGCAGTTCCAGCAGGCCAAGCGCGCCGCCGGCGCTGCCCGAGCCGCCGCCTTCTGTGCCCGCTGTAGTCGCGACGCTTTCGCTGTTGAGGAAGAGGCTGAGCAGGGTCGCCGAGGGCTTGCCCTTCGCGACGAGCTTTGCGTAGTCGCTCTGCTGCGCGAGCGAGGGGCCGCCAAGGATCGTTTCGATCACCTGATGCAGGCCCGCTTCGCTGCCGATGACGACGAACTTGCCGACGATCCCCTCGGCGTCGCCTTCGCTGCCGAGCTCGTAGCTCTTGCCGCGGAAGCTCGCTGAATGCGCTTCCTGGCTCTTGGCGAGCTTTTCGACAAAGGTCTGCGCCTGCTGGGCGTCGGTCGTGTCGAGCACGAGCGCCCCTTGCAGACCCTTCGCGGCGAGCAGCCCATGCTCGACGGCGCCAAGCAGCGCTTCGACGGAGATGCTGCCGCCGCCAAGGCTCTGGCCAAGCGCCTGGCCGAGACCTTCGAGCGGTGAGATCGAGGTGAGGAACAGGCCTACGTTCTCGCCAAGCCACGGCTTGACTTCCTTGGCGTAGTCGACGTGGGGGAACTGGCCCGAGCCTTCAAGCGCCTGCACGATCTGCGCAAAGGGTTCCTTTACGTGCGCGAGCGCCTTCGCGTCCGCTTGCGTCGCGTGCGCAAGCGCGCCTTCGGGCTTGACGATCGCGCTGACGTAGATCGGCGCCGTCGAGGGAACCGCCGTGGCAGGGTCCGCCGCCGCGTCCTGCGGATGCGAGGAGCTCGAGCCGCCGCCGCAGGCGGCAAGCGCAAGCGCGGCGCCTATAGCGCCGGCGCCGGCGAGCGCCCAGCGGCGCAGGGCTGAGGACTTGGTCGATGCGCTCCTCGTGATCAATGAACCTCTCCTGGGCAAGGCGCTCCTTTCGGCGGGCGCGCCCTATTGCGGCCCCCGGCAATGACGAATCGCAGCAGAAGTTACACGTTGCCGGGGTCGGTTTGAGACGGCTGGCCAGGACTGACGAGGGGTCGCGATGGACTTGCCCAGTGGCTCTGCATGAGCCTCGAAGTGCAAGGCGATCAGCGTGAAGTGGGAGAAAATGTCTCACCGAGGTTGCATTGTGGGGGAAAGTGGGGTAACTTGCCCGCAGAGAGCCGGGGTGGAGGGGCTCCTCCCACTCCTCCTCCCCGGCTCGCAACTTCCCCCTCGACCAAGCAGAGCCATGGCGTTTCGCGGGACCTTCGACCACACACTCGACGCGAAGAGCCGGCTGACCGTGCCGGCGCGCTACAGGGCGCCGCTCGCGGACGGAGTGGTCCTGGCGATGCCCGTCGACCAGAAGCCCTGCGTAGGGGTCTGGCGCCCCGAGGACTATGAGCGCTACACAGAGCGCGCGCTCGCAGAGCTGCCGCCGCTCTCAGGCAAGCTCGCGGAGCTCGAGCGCTTCTTCTACGGCAGCTCCCAGGACGCGGACCTGGACGCCGCCGGTCGCATCATGGTCCCAAGCTTCCTCGCTGAGCACGCAAAACTCGAGCGCGAGGTCGTCGTCGTGGGGGCAGGCGATCGCCTCGAGCTCTGGAACAGGGATCGCTGGGCCGAGCACCGGCCGACGCTGCTCGGCGGAGTGGCGGAGATCACGGCGGGGGTCGACAGTGCTGCTTGAGCTGCGCGAGGCCCGCGTCTCCGAGCCGCGCGAGAACCGAGTGCCCGATGCGCGTGAGGTCTGCATCTCCGATTCGCGCGAGGTCTGTGTCCCGGAGGGCGCACGCAAGTCCGGGCGCTCAGGCCGGCGCTCGACGCGCACGCGCGGCGGCTCGATGCGCCAGGCAGCGCGGCTGGCCGGCGATCCGGCAGGCATCGCGGCCGAGGCGGTTGGCGAGGGCGGCCACGTCCCCGTGCTCGCGAGGGAGCTGATCGAGCTGCTGGCGATCGCGCCAGGGCAGACGGCGATCGACTGCACCTTCGGCGGCGGCGGGCACGCGCGGCTGGTTGCCGAGCAACTGGGCCCAGGCGGCACGCTGATCGCGATCGACCGCGACCCGCTGGCCGAGCAGCGCTTCCTGGAGCTCGCAGGCGAGGTCACCTGCAGCGTGCGCTTCATCCGCGGCGACTACGCCGAAGCATTGGAGATGCTGGGGGAGGAGGGCGTGCAGGCGGACGCCGTCTACTTCGACCTCGGCATGTCCTCGATGCAGGTCGACACGCGCGAGCGTGGCTTCTCCTACTCCTACGACGCGCCATTGGACATGCGCATGGACCCGCGCCAGAGCCTGAGCGCGAAGCAGATCGTCGCGGAGTGGGACGAGCGGCGCCTGCGCGGCACGCTGCGCGAGCTCGGCGAGGAGCGCCATGCGACCGCGATTGCACGCGCGATCGTGCGCGCCCGCGAGCAACGACCGATCGAGACGACCCAGCAGCTCGTCGAGACGATCACCGCGGCGCTGCCCGCGCCCGCGCGCTTCGGCAGTGGGCATCCAGGCAAGCGCGTCTTCCAGGCGCTGCGCATCGCCGTGAACGACGAGCTCGGCCAGTTGGACGAGGGTCTGCCACTCGCTTTCGAGCTGTTGCGCGAGGGTGGCGTCCTGGCGGCGATCTCCTTCCACTCGCTGGAGGACCGTAGGGTGAAGCACTTCCTGGCCGATCGCGCGAGAGGTTGCATCTGCCCGCCCGACCTGCCGATCTGCGCCTGCGGGCGCGAGCCAGAGGCAAAGCTCTTGAGTCGCCGCGCGATCGTGCCAAGCGCCGCGGAGGTCGCAAGCAACCCGCGCGCCGCCTCCGCGCGCCTGCGTGCCGCGAGGAAGCTGACGATGGCATCAGGAGCGACGGCTTGAGTCCGCCTGCCTCCGCGGCCGCGCGCGCGCTGAACGCGCCGGCCCCGGCGCGCCGCCAGACGCGCAGTGCGCCCGGCGCTCCGGCAAAGCGGCCGCGGCGCGTCTCCGGACCGGCGACGGCAAGGACAACACCTGCAAGGACTGCGCCCGGACGTACGAGGCCAGGACGTGCCGCGCCGGCGCGGCGTGGCGTCTCTGCGCGGACTGCGCCGCTCACGCTCGCGCGCCCGGCACAAGCGCTTGTCCGCGCGGTCTCGCTCGAGCGGTTGCTGCGCACGCGCGTCTGGATCGGCGTGATCGCCTTCGCCCTGATCGGGATCGTGACGATGCAGCTGGCGCTGCTGAAGCTGAACACCGGCATCGGCAATGCGCTCGAACGCACGACCGCGCTGCAGCGCGAAAACGCGACGCTGAGCATCGCCGACTCCGAAGCGGACTCCGCCGAAGCGATCGAAGCGAAGGCGAGCAGTGCAGGCATGCTGCCGCTCGCGCCAGGAGAGCTGCACTTCCTGCGCGCCGGCGGCGCCGCGACAGTGCGCCGCGCTGTGAAGGCACTACGCGCACTGAAGGTCTCCGAAGGCGATACCGGCATCGCGAGCAGCGCATCCGACGCGGCCTATACAACCTCGACCGAAGGCGAAACCGAGCTCGCTGAGAGCGCAGCAGCAGTCGAAGGGGAATCAATCGAAGGCGAAGCGGCTGTCGTGAGCGAAGACGCCGAAGCCGAAGCCGAAGCCGACGTCGAAGCGGGCTCAGACGAAGTGGCCGAAGGCGAAGTCGCCTCCGAGGAAGAAGCGTCCGTCACGTCCCCCTACGCAGGTGAACCAGAAACCGGCGAAAGCGCCGAGACGGCGCTGGCGGCCGGCGGAGGGGTTCAGGCCGGTACGGGGGAATAACGGTGGCGAGCGTCCAGCGACGCGCAGGACTGATCTTTGCAGCGTTGTTCGTGCTGCTTGCGCTGGCTGCGATACGCACGCTCTACCTCGGCACAGTCCACAGCGGCACCCTGCGTCAGGATGCCTCCGAGGAGCACGAGACGCTCGAAGCCGTGCCCGCGCCGCGCGGCACGATCACCGATCGCGACGGCGTGGTGCTCGCCGTCTCCGAGCCAGCCGACGACATCTCCGCGACTCCCTACCTCGTGAAGAAGCCGCTGCAAGCCGCGAAGCAGCTCGCGCCACTGCTCGACCAGAGCGAATCCGAAGTGCTGCACGAGCTGGGCGAAAGCAGCACCTTCGTCTACCTCGCGCGCTCGCTGCCCGCCGCGCGCGCAAAGCAGATCCAGGCGCTGGGGATCGAAGGCATCGAAGAGACACCGACGATGCGCCGCGTGTATCCACGCGGGACGCTCGCCGCCCAGGTGCTGGGCGTTCCCGGCACCGAAGGCCAGGGCCTCTTCGGGCTCGAATACTCCTCGAACGCAACGCTGGAAGGCGAAGAAGGCCAGCGCCATGTGGTCAGCGACGAGATCGGGCAGCCGATCTCGATCACCGACGTGCACCGCGAGGTCCCAGGCAAGGCGGTCTCGCTGACGCTCGACGCGAACATCCAGCATCGCGCCGAAGCGGTGCTGGGCGCGATCGGCAGCGTCTTCCACCCGAAAGACGCGACTGCGATCGTCGCCAACCCGAACACCGGGGAAGTGCTGGCGATGGCGAACTGGCCGCAGCTGAACGCGAACTACGCGGCAGAGGCCTCGCCCGCGCAGTTCGGCAAGCTCGAAGAAGAAGGCCTCTTGGAGAACAGGGCGGTGGGCTTCAACTACGAACCCGGCTCGACCTTCAAGGCGGTGACCTTCTCCGGCGCCCTGGAAGAAGGCCTGATCACGCCAGAAACAACGATCAACGTGCCCGACGAAATCCAGGTTGCCAACCGCGTGATCCACGATGACGAACCACACCCTGAAGAAACGCTGACCGCATCCGAGATCCTGGCGCGCTCGAGCAACGTCGGCACGATCAAGATCGGCGCGATGCTCGGCCCCTACAAGTTCAACGATTGGGTGCGTCGCTACGGCTTCGGCTCGCACACAGGCATCGACCTGCCCGGCGAGGAAATCGGCGAGGTCCTGACACCCTCGGAATACTCGGGCTCCTCGATGGGCAACCTGCCGATCGGCCAGGGCGAGGCGGTGACCCCGATCCAGATCGTGACCGCCTACTCGGCGATCGCAAACGGCGGCATTCTGCGCCCGACGCACGTGATCCGCAGCATCGGCGGCAAAGCGCTGCCGCTGCCAGCCGGGCGCCGTGTGGTCTCCGCGAAGACCGCGGCAGAGGTGCGCAAGATGATGGAGGGCGTGCTCGCGCCAGGCGGCACCGCGAGCGAGGTCTCGGTCCCCGGCTACCAGCTCGCCGGCAAGACCGGCACGGCGAACAAGATCGACCCCGAAACCGGGGAATACTCGGAAACCGCCTACGTCGCCTCGTTCGTCGGCTTCGCGCCCGCAAGCCATCCGAAGCTGCTCTGCGCGGTGGTCGTCGACGAACCAGAGACCGGCTCGATCTACGGCGGCACCGTCGCGGCTCCGGCGTTCGGCCAGATCATGGCCTTCGCGCTGCCTTATCTGGGCATCGCGCCGGAATCTGGGGCCGCGGCCGAAGAATCCGGCACGACGCCGGAATAGACTCCATGCACGTGAGGCTCGACGAGCTCCTGCCCGCGGGCACGCCAGGGGTGCTGAGAGCGCCCGATCGCCCCGTCGAGATCGATGCGCTGGTCTACGACAGCCGCAGGGCGCGCCCCGGATCACTCTTCTTCTGCGTCCCCGGTGAGCGCAGCGACGGCCACGATTTCGCGTCCAGGGCGGTTGCTGCCGGCGCGGCCGCGCTCGTGCTCGAGCGGCCGCTGGATCTCGGCGTGGAGGAGGTGCTGGTGCAGTCCGCGCGTGCGGCGATGGCGCCAGCGGCGGTGCGCTTCAACGGCGATCCGACCGGTTTCTACGCAGAGTCGGGGAGCCAGCTGCGCGTGATCGGGATCACGGGCACGAACGGCAAGACGACGACGGCGTTCATGGTGCGCGCACTGATCGAAGCCGCTGGGCGTGAGCGCTGCGGGCTGCTTGGCACCGTGAAGGGGATCGTCGGCGGGCAGGAGCGCCCTGCCGCGCGCACGACACCAGAAGCGATCGACCTGCAGGCCGACTTCAGGGCGATGCTCGACGCCGGCGAGGGCAGCTGCGCGATGGAGGTCTCCTCGCATGCGCTGGCATTGGGGCGAACCGCGGGTGTGCGCTTCGCTGCGGCGATCTTCACGAACCTCACCCAGGACCACCTCGACTTCCACGGCTCGATGGAGGATTACTTCCAGGCAAAGCGTCTGCTGTTCCTTCAGGAGGGCGGACTGAAGGTAATCAACCTCGGCGACCCCTACGGGCAGCGTCTCGCGGCGGAGCTGCCCGCTGCGATCACCTTCGGGATCGACTGCGATGCCGACTACTGCGCGACGGACATCAGCGTCGGGCGCGAGGGCACGAGCGCGCGCCTGCAGACGCCCGCCGGATCGCACGATTTGCTGCTGCCGCTGCCCGGCGCCTTCAACCTCGCAAACGCGCTTGGCGCGCTCGCCGCCGTGCACGGCCTGAACGGCGCTCATGGGGGGAGCGAGGACGCAGACATTAAGCCGCTGCTCGCGGCGCTCGCGCGCGGCGTGCGCGTGCCCGGGCGCTTCGAGCCGGTCGACGAGGGCCAGGATTTCGCGGTGCTCGTCGACTACGCGCACACGCCCGACTCGCTGGAGAACGTGCTGCGCGCCGCACGCGAGCTGACCGCCAGACGGCTGATCTGCGTCTTCGGCGCCGGTGGAGATCGCGATCGTGGCAAGCGCCCGCTGATGGGGGAGATCGGCGCGCGGCTCGCCGACGTCGCAATCGTGACCTCCGACAACCCCCGCTCCGAGGACCCGCAGCAGATCGTCGCGGAGGTGCTCGCCGGCGCCAGCAAGGTCTCAGGCGCGCAGGTGATCGTCGAGCCAGACCGCAGGCAGGCGATCGCGGCCGCGATCGCTCAGGCGCAGGCAGACGACATCGTCGTGATCGCCGGCAAGGGCCACGAGCAGGGCCAGGAACTCGCCGGCGGCGTGAAGATCCCCTTCGACGACGCGACGGTCGCACGCGAGGAGCTGCGCTGATGGGACGCATCCTGATCGGCGGCACCGCGGCGCTGCTCATCTGCATCTTCCTCAGCCCGAAGTTCATCGAGTTCCTGCGCCGGCGCGAGTTTGGGCAGCAGATCAGGGAGGAGGGGCCCGAAGGCCACCACCACAAGGCGGGCACGCCAACGATGGGGGGCGTGATCGTGATGCTCGCGATCTCCTTCCCATTCCTGATCCTGACGAACTTCGGCTGGCGCTCGGTCGGCGTCTTCGCGACCGCGATCGCCTGCACGGCGCTTGGCTTCGCCGACGACTACGTGAAGCTCGTGCGGCGCCGCTCGCTTGGCCTGAGAGGCAGGACGAAGCTGCTCGTGACGATCGCGATCTCGGTCGGACTCTGGCTGATCGCCGTGCACGGCGCGCACCTGCAGAGCACGCTGCGACTGCGGGTCGTCGACTACCAGATCGACCTTGGGCCCTTCTACCCGCTGTTGATCTACCTCGTCGTCGCGGGCACGACGAACGCCGTCAACCTGACGGATGGGCTCGACGGGCTCGCCGCGGGCTGCACCGCGATCGTTGCGCTCGCCTATGTGGCGATCGCTCTGTTGACGGGGCAATCGGACATCGCGATGCTCGCAGGCTGTGTCGTCGGCGCGTCGATCGGCTTCCTCTGGTTCAACGCCTTCCCTGCGACCGTCTTCATGGGCGACACAGGCTCGCTTGGCCTGGGCGGCGCGATCGCGGGACTCGCGGTGATGACGAAGACCGAGTTCCTGCTGATCCTGCTTGGCGGGATCTTCGTGATCGAGGCGCTCTCGGTCCTGATCCAGGTCGCCTACTTCCAGCTGCGGCGCAAGCGCGTCTTCCTGATGGCGCCAATCCACCACCACTTCGAGCTGCAAGGCTGGTCGGAGACAAAGATCATCCTGCGCTTCTGGATCGTCGCCGCGGTCTGCGCCGCGATCGGCTTCACCCTCTACAAGCAGAGCATCGGCTAAGCGGGCGCCGCTGATGGATGGCCCCGCCGGCAGACCGCGACTGCCACCAGGCCCATACCTCGTCGTGGGCCTCGCGCGCTCCGGTGTCGCTGCGGCGCGCGCGCTGCGGCGGCGCGGCCTGCCCGTGATCGGCCTCGACTCGGGCGACCCTGAGCGCAGCGAGCGACTGCGCAAGGACGCAGAGGCGCTGCGTGCCGAGGACATCGAGGTGCACCTTGGCATCGACGGCACCCAGTTGCTGTTGCAGGTGGGCAGCATCGTGAAGAGTCCCGGGGTGCCTGAAGAGGCCCCAGTGATCGCGGCCGCGCGCCGCCAGGGGATCACGGTGCTCGGCGAGCTCGAGCTCGCGTGGCGGATGATGAGCAACGAACTGATCGTCGTGACGGGCACGAACGGCAAGACGACGACGGTCGAGCTGCTTGCGCACATTCACCGCGAGGCGGGTCTGCCAGTCGCGCTCGCCGGCAACGTTGGGCTCGCGCTGAGCGCGCTCGTCGGCCGGATCCCGGTGGAGGTCCCGGTTGTCTGCGAGGCCTCCTCCTTCCAGCTGCAGGACACGATCGAGCTTGCGCCTGAGGCCGCGGTCCTGCTCAACCTCGCCCCAGACCATCTCGACCGCCACGGCAGCTTCGCCGCCTACGCCGACGCGAAGCTCCAGGCCTTCGCGCATCAGGACGCCGACGGTCTCGCCGTGCTGCCAGAAGACCTGCAGCTGCCCGAACCGCAGCCAGGCTGCGAGCTGGCGATGCAGCGGATCAGGCAGCTCGGCTTCAAGGGCTGGTTCGTCTGCATCGGCAACAGGAAAGACATCTACGCAGAGGACGGCGTGATCCGCTGGCGTGGCGAGCCGTTGGTGCGGACCGCGAGCCTGCGCATCAAGGGCGCGCACAACGTCGAGAACGCGATGGCCGCCGCCGCGGTCTGCCTCGCGCGCGGGATGCAGCCCGACGCGGTGCGCAAGGGCCTTGAAAGCTTTCCCGGTGTGAAGCACCGGCTCGAGCAGGTCAGGCGCTCTCCGGGCGTGCTCTACGTCAACGACTCGAAGGCGACGAACGTCGCAAGCACGCTCGTCGCGCTTGCGGCGCTGGGCGGCGAGGCGGGTCGTCACATACACCTGATCCTCGGCGGCCAGGGCAAGGGCCAGGACTTCGCGCCGTTGCGCGAGTCGGTGAGGGAGCGCTGTGCGGCGGTCTACCTGATCGGGGAAGACGCGCCGTCGATCGCGGCGGCGCTCGCCGACAGCGGCGTGCCGCTGCACGACTGCGGCGAGCTCGAGGCGGCGGTGCGGCTTGCCTGCTCGCAGGCGCGCAGGGCGCATGCCGCCGCGGGCTGGGTGGCGGCCGCCAAGGGGCCAACAAAGCCTGCCGGTGGGCAGGCGGGTGCTCCGGCTGCCCAAGCCTCTGAGATCGTGCTGCTCTCGCCCGCCTGCGCGAGCTTCGACCAGTTCATGGACTTCGAAGCGCGCGGCGAGCGCTTCAGGGAGATCGTCGCGGGACTGTAAGAAGCAGTACGCGGTTCACCGGACCTCTTGACTTCAGGTCCACAATCTGCTTAATATGAGACAAGCCGGTTTTCGGTGAAGATAGTGAGGGTGGGGCCGGCGCTTTTGTGACCGGGTGTTCTTGCAGCAAACGTGTTCCGTGGAGAGGGACCTAGATCGAATGATGAGGGAGTCGTTGGTCGCGTGAGACATTTACGGTCATACGTGTTGGATCTGGTTGCGCCCGCAGAGGTGGCGTTAACCAGATGCGTCAGCAGAGCTGACGCATCTCTCTCTCTCTCTCTCTCTCTCTGGCCCCGCTGGGCTAGCCGCCTCGCTGCAAACAGCGCGCTAGCGGCCCCGAGCGGGCAGTCGCCTGCCCGGAGGCATCGCTGATGCCTGCCGGCAAGGGTGCGGGGGCGGCCGCCAGGCGTCGGCGCGCCAAGACGCCGATGCCGAAGGCAGCGGGCTCGGTCGAGCGCGGCACGGACGCCGGGGCGACGGCGCGCGGCCTGCTGGAGATGCAGCGCTCGCGACTGCTGGTCGCAGCCACCGGCGTGATCGCGGAGCACGGGTGCATCGCTGCCTCCGTGGCGACGATCTGCACGCGTGCGGGCGTCTCGCGGCGCACCTTCTACGAGATATTCGACAACCGCGAGCACTGCATGGTCGCGATCCTCAGGGGCCTCGAGTCGCGCATGGAGTCTGAGATCGGCGATGCGATCGCGACGAAGAAGGCGTGGCGCGAGCGCGTTCGCGCGGGGCTCGCGACGATCCTCGGGCTGCTCGACCGTGAGCCCGGACTGGCGACGGTCTGCCTGCTCGAGTCACAGCGCGGCGAGCGGCTGATGCTGGCAGAACGCAACCGGATGCTCGCGCGCTTGGCGCGTGCAATCGACGCCGGCGCACGTGAAGGCGTCGAGCCGGACGACGTGGGCCCGCTGACCGCCGAGGCGCTGGTGGGGGCTTGCATCGCGGTGCTCCAGGCGCGTCTGGCCCCCGCAGAGAGCACGCCGTCGATCGCGCCGAGCCGCAGCGCGCCTGCGTCACGGCAAGAGGCTGAGCACGGCGCGATGCGGGAGCTGCTCGGAGATCTGACTGCGCTGATAGTGCTGCCCTATGAGGGGGCGGCCGCGGCGCGACGCGAGCGCCGCCGTCCCGCGCCGGTCGACTTATGCATCGCGGCGGTGCAGGCGGAGGAGTCGCAGACAGCCGCGCGCGGTGCGCTCGGCGGGCTGTCGATTCGCCTGACCTACCGCACGGCCGCGGTGTTGCGGGCCGTCGTCGAACTGGAGGGCGAAGGTCTGTCGCCCAGCAATCGCAAGATCGCCGATCGCGCCGGTGTGCGGGATCAGGGCCAGATCTCGAAGCTTCTGGCTCGCTTGCAGTACCACGAGCTGCTCGTCAACGCTGCGAAGGGAGCAGAGGCGCGGGGCGAGGCCAACAGTTGGTCGCTGACGAGCAGGGGACGTCAGGTGTTGCACGACATCGGCCTCGAGGTCGACGAGATTCAGCGCAGCGCGGCATGAGCGGCATGAGCTTCTCAATGGTTACCGGAAAAGGAGCAGAGGTGAACGAGTCTCGCCATATGATGGGCACGTCCAAGCGCTTGGAGCATCTCCCAGCGCGTCATCGGCTCCTCGGTGGGTTCGCCGCCGCATTGGCGCTGCTGCTGTTGACACCGGCGTTCGCCGCGGCTATGAGCGCGAAGAGCGTCGTTGGCTATTTCGGTACGACAGGCACAGGCGCGGGACAGCTGAGCACGCCGCATGGTGTCGCGGTCGATCAGACGAGCGGGAACGTCTACGTGGTGGACGGTACGAACCGGGTCGGCGAGTTCAACTCCAATGGCGAATTCCTGCGCGCATTCGGCGAGGATGTCGTCGAATCGGGCCCCGACAACAACGGCACCGGCTTCGAGATCTGCGTTCCGTCCGCCGGCGATGTCTGCAAGGCAGGAGTCTCGGCTGCCGCTGGCGGTGGCTTGAACAGCCCCCAGGGCATCGCGATCAACCAGGAAACAGGGAACCTGTACGTGACCGACGAGGGCAACCTGCGCGTCGATGAGTTCTCCGAAAACGGTAGCTTCATCGCGGCGTTCGGCGAGGAAGTCGTCGAATCCGGGCCTGACAAGGCGACGCCGACAAGCGCTGTGCAGACGTTGACGGTGAGCGCGACCGGTGGCAACTACACACTCAGCTTTGGTGGACACAGCACCGCGGAACTGCCGTTCGGCGCGAATGCAAGCTCGATCCAGGCTGCGCTCACGGGGCTGGCGTCGATCGGCTCCGGCAACCTGACGGTCAGCGAAGCGACAGCGGGTGTCTTCACGATGAGCTTCGCGGGTGCGCTGGCGCACAACCCCGAGCCGCTGATCGTGGCTGCATCCGGTAGCGGTGAACCTCTCAGCGGCGGCAGCGCGGCCGTCGCGAGCACGACCGCCGGCGCGACGGGCTTCGACGTCTGTGTCGCAGCCAACGGCGATGTTTGCAAGGCCGGCGTCTCAGGCTCGACGGGAGGCGCGTTCAAGGCGACCTTCAGTGGCTATCCGGCTGTCGCGCCGGCGGGTGCGCCAAACGCCGGAGACGTGCTCGTCGCCGACCCTGCAAACCTGCGGGTGCAGGAATTCAGTGCAAGTGGCGTGTTCATTCGCGCATTCGGATTCAACGCAGTCGTCGCTGGCCCGGACAACAACGGCACGACGAGCTTCGAGGTTTGCAGCGCCGCGGGCGGCGATGCCTGCGGCGCGGGCGCGACCGGAAGCGGCGTCGGTCAGTTTGCAACCAACTCGCTGACACGAGTCGCCGAGGACGCCTCCGGGAATCTCTACACGGTCGAGTCCTCGACCAACTTCAGGGTGCAGAGGTTCGAAATCGGCGCGAGCTCGGTGACGCCTAAGGGCAACTTCGACGAAGCCGACACGAAAGGCACCTCAGCCGCCAACGGCCCAAGCGAAGTCGAGGTCGATCCGGGAACCGGCGATGTGCTGGTCGTGAAGGCATTCGCCGCCGGAGCGACTCCTTCCTGCCCAGGGACAGGCGTCGCGTCGGCGGCGGAGCGGCGTGTGCTGGAGATCTCCTCCGCAGGTGCGCTGCAGGCGACACACATGGTGTGTGCGGGGATCAACGTGACCAACGGCCTTGCCGTACGCAGCTCCTCCTCCACAGGCAATCTCTACGTCTCCTCGACGACTGGAGAATCGCGCATCTTCGTGCTCAACAGCCCGCTCGCGACGCCTGCGGCAGTGATCACCGACGTGAACGGGATCGGCGCGCACAGCGCGACGATCGCGGGCTACGTGAACCCGAACGGGCCGGCGACGCTGCCCTACGGGCTGCACACCGCCTACGAGATCCTCTACAGACGCACAGGCGAAGCGACGTTCAAGAGCACCGTCGAAGCCGAAGCGGGCAGGGGCACGACCAACGAGGTGTTCAGCACGGCGCTGCCCGGCCTGGAAGCCGCGACGAGCTATGAAGTCGAGCTTGCGGCCACGAGGCCATATGCGGGCGGCTACGCGAGCACGCAGGTCTTCAGCTTCACGACCTCGACGGCTGCGCCGGAAGTCGGAACCCCAACCGTCGCGACGGCCGCGACTGAAACAGCAGCTCGCGCCGCCTTATACGACACGATCGACCCGAACAGCAAGGCGACGAGCTACCGCTTCGAATACGGGACGAGCAGCAGCTACGAAGCGAGCGTCCCCGTATCGGCTGCCTCCGCCGGCTCCGGCGGCAGGGAAATCACGGTCGTGCAGTACGTGAACAGCCTGCAGCCGAACACCACGTATCACTTCCGTCTGGTCGCGACGAGCGCAAGTGGGGAATCGGCCACCTCGGATCAGACCTTCACAACGCCGCCGCTCGGGGATGCCCTGCCGTCCGGTCGGCAGGCCGAGCTCGTCTCTCAGCCCGAAAAGGGCGCGGTGGGCTACGTCAACAACTTCGCCGCCGTGCAGCTCTACTATCAGGCCGCTGAAAGCGGCGAAGCGGTGCTCTTCCCGCTCATGAACGGGCTCGAAGACAGCACCGCAGGCGGCGAAGTCGACTATCTGGCGACACGCTCCGCAGAAGGCTGGTCGAGCGTGCAGGTCACGCCGCCGGCGCTGGAGACTTCGCCAACCCCAGGCGCTTCGAGGGCCGGGGCGGTGAGGTACTTCAGCCCCGAAAGCCTCACCTGCGGGATCGTGGAAACGAACAGCCCGATCACGGCGGACGTGCCGGCCGTGGATGTCGAAGACGACGTGTACAACATGTACCGCTTCGACGCTGCCGAGGATCGGTACAACCTGTTGACCAATAAGCAGCCGCTGAATCCAGGTGAAGGCAGCGGTGGACCCACGGGCGACTATTACGAAATTGCGGGGGCATCCGCGGACTGCTCGCGGGTGTTCTTCAAGTCCTCGGGTGGCTATACGTTCACAGCCGGCGCAAGCGGCATCTACGAATGGGATGAAGGCGCGTTGCGCGATGCTCTGACGCGGCCCGACGGCACCGTCGCAAGCGGGCAGGCGTCGACGGTCATCACAGCGAAGAACGTCGTCTCCTCCGACGGGCGCTTCTTCTTCCAGGCGACCAGCGACCAGGGGGCAGACTCCGGCAAGGCCGCGGTGTTCGTGCGCAAGAGCCCGACCGAAGTCGTGGACGCCTCGCAGCCAACCAACGGTTCCACGTTCGGCGCGGGCTACGAGACGGCGTCTCCCGATGGCTCACAGGTGCTCTTCCTGGCCAACTACGGCATCGCCGCCAGCTCGAGCGACGGGCCGACGAATGGCAGCTGCTCGGCCCTCAAAGGCATCGGCACGACTCCGTGCGACCTCTATGACTACGACGTCGAAACGGGACAGCTGACTGACATCTCAGCCGACTCGAACCCGTTCGACATCAACGGGGCGGTGGTTCAGGGAGTGGCCGCGGTCTCCGCGGATGGCAGCACCGTCTACTTCGTGGCGCGAGGCCAGCTCGTAGCCGGTCGCGGACGCGCCTACGCGCAGAACCTCGAAGGAACGGGGCACGCCAACGTCTACCGCTACCACGCCGGAACGCTCGCCTATGTCGGGTCGGTGGCCGCGGCGGACCTTTCGACTTTCAGCGGGCACGTGCTCATCCACGATCCGACGAAATGGGCATCGCAGACGAACAGGTCAGGCAGCTATTTCCTGTTCCCGTCGCGCGAAGACCTCGCCGGCGGCAACCCGTCGGAAGTCGAAGAGGCATATCTCTACTCCACCGCAACAGGCTCGACGCAGTGCGTGTCCTGCACGTTGAACGGCAGCGCGCCCCACTCGCGCATCGAAGCGATATTCGTGTATCCAGGCCTGCTCGCCGTCAGCGATCAGTTCTCCAACTCAGGCAACAAGTACACCCGGCGCTCGTTGAGCGAAGAAGGACGCGTGATCTTCAGCACCGAAGACGCGCTTGCGCCCGGCGCCGTCGAAGGACACAGCAAGACGTTCGGATCGATCACCTATCCGGTGCCGACTGAAAACAATGTCTACGAATGGAACCAGGGACAGATTGCACTGCTCGCCACAGGTGAGGTCGAAGCCGCCGACATGGGCGGCCCGGACGGTCGCGACGTGTACATCAAGACCTTCCAGCAGCTTGCCGGTCAGGACCACGACTTCACCTTCGACCTCTACGATCTGCGCGTAGGTGGTGGGTTCCCGCTCCAGGAGCCGGCGGAACGGTGCGACCCCGAAGTGGACTGTCAAAGCGAGGCACTGGTTGCGCCCGCAGGCGAGCAGCCCGCGAGCTCTGTCTTCGCAGGACCAGGCGATCAGCGCTCGCAGACAGCGCCTGCGCAGAAGCGGACGACGGGCAAGTCGCCCGGACGGGCGAAGAAGCTCGCAGAAGCGCTAAAGCAATGCCGCGCACGCGGCAGGGCCAGACGCACGAGGTGTGAAGTACAGGCGCGCAGGCGCTATGGCGCGCCCGTGAAGCGCAAGCAGGCCGTCGAGCACAAAGGCGGCAAGCAGGCCGTCAAGCACAAAGACAAGCAGTCGAGCGGAAAGGCGGGCAAGTGATGCGATTTGGAGCCCTCTCCAGCTGGCAGGCCCGCCGCGGCCTGGGCGCGCTCGTGGCAGCGGCAGCGCTTGCGCTGACGTGGATGCCGAGCACCGGGTCCGCGCTCGCCGCGGAACCGGCATGGTCGCCGGTGGCGGCCACAGGGCCGACCGTGCTGCCGCCGGTGCAGAGCGAGGTGCAGAAGGTCTCCGTCGATGCCGAAGGAGGCACCTTCACGCTGACCGCAAGGCATCTCGCGGCGACGGGCGTGGGATACGTATTGGGCAACATCGGATCGAAGCTCGTGACATCGACGGGCGCGTTCGCAAAGGGCCAGGTGATCGAAGGCGGAAGTCTCTCCGCCGGCGACACGTTCACGAGCGTCAGCGGCAGCACGTTCGGGCTTACGATCTCCGCCTCGGAAATCGGTCAGTTTCCGCTCTTCGGCTACAGCGAACCCGAAACGACCGCATCGCTGCCCTACGACGCGAGCGCCGCGGAAGTGCAGGCGGCGCTCGAAGCGCTTGGAGCCATAGGCTCTGGCAACGTCAGCGTCAGCGGAGGTCAGCGCGGCGCGACTGAAGTGTCGTATGTCGTGTCCTTCGGCGGCGGGCTGGCCGATGCAAATGTCGCCCAGCTCGCTCCCGCCAGTGGATCCCTAGTCAGCGGCAGCGCCAACGTGCTCACCCAGACACAGGGTGGCCCAGGGTGGAGCAGGCTCTCGCTGATGGCCCAGAACATCGGTGGGCTGGCCAGCTCCGGTGCGACGATCACCTATCGCGCGACGCTGCCCGCGGGCATCACCGCGATCGCGACGCCTGTCACCGGCTCCTCGCCCAGCACGGCCGTGGAATGGGCCTGTGGCGCCAGCACCGCCGAGGAAGTGGTCTGCACCAGCAGCGCCGTGCTGCCGCCCAGCCAGGCCTTGCCGCCGATCAACGCGATGATCACCGCTGCGCCAGGGACCGAAGCGGGGATCGTGCACATGGAAGTCTCCGGCGGCGGCGCCGGCGCGGCCTCAGGCGAACTGCCGCTCACCATCAGCACGGCTCCCGCAAAGCCGGGCGTGGAGTCGTTCGTCGCAGGCGCCTACGATCCCGATGGCGCCTCCGACACGCGCGCGGGCGGCCATCCCTATTCGGCGAGTGCCGCGATCTTCGCGAACACCGTGCTCTCGCCGATGGGGAGGATCGTGCCTGCCGGGGAACTTCGCAACATCCTCGTGGAACTGCCGCCCGGATTCCTCGGCAACCCGATCGCCGTGCCCGCCTGCCCGGAAAGCACACCGACGGAAAGCTGCAACCTGGACACGATGGTCGGGTTCACCGAACCGGTGCTCGCGACATTCGGCAGCTCGGGCATCCCCGCCTCGGTCTTCAACACGCAGGCGCCCTATGGCTTCCCCGCCAAGTACCGGTTCGTGGTTGCCGGCGTCGAGAGCCTCGCAGTGGTCGGGTCCTTGCGCAGCGACGGCGACTACGGCGTGGATGCGGCATCACTGAACACGCCGCAGGTCGAGGCGGTCTTCGGAGCGTTCTTCACCTTCTGGGGCGAACCGGCGAGCGTCTCGCACGACTCCTCGCGTTGCAAATACGGCTTTGGGGGTCTCAAGGAAAACTGTGAAGCCAGCGACGTGGCGAACACCGCGTTCTTGACGAATGCGACCGACTGCGCCGAACAGGCGGCGGTGCAGCCGGTGACGAACCTCACGGCGACGCTCTGGCAGGATCCCGAAGAGATATTCAACGGCAGCGTCGCGATCCCGCCGGTGAGCGAATGCGACGCGCTGAAATTCGAAGCGAGCTTTGGCTTCCAGCCGCGCGCAGCCGCGCAGGCCGACAGCCCGACGGGGTTCACGACCGAAGTGGCGGTGCCCTCCGAAGGGCTGACGGACCCGGAAAAGCTCACGAACCCTGAGGTAAAGCGCGTGGTTGCGAGCCTGCCGGAAGGCGTTGTGTTGAACGCGGCCGCCGTGGAAGGGCTGAGCTCGTGCTCAGAGCAGCAGATCGGCTTCGAGGGCGCCAACTTCCCAATGCCCAACCCGATGCACTTCGACAAGAGCGCGAATCAGTGCCCGGAATCCTCGAAGATCGGCACCGTCGAACTGACGACGGCGCTGCTCGAAGAACCGTTGCACGGCGCGCTGTACCTTGCGGCTCAGGGTCAGGGCAACCCGTTCGGGTCGCTGTTCGCCCTATATCTGGTAATCGAAGATCCGCGTCATGGAGTCTTCATCAAGCTTCCAGGCAAGGTCGCGGCGGACAGCAAGAGCGGCGATTTGACCGTGACCTTCGAAGATCTGCCGCAGCTGCCGTTCACCTCGATGAAGCTGCAGCTGAAGGGTGGCAGCCATGCGCCGCTGTCGACCCCGAACGCCTGTGGGCTCTACACGTCGCATACAGAAATGCTTCCCTGGTCTGCGCCCGAATCCGGCGCGGCGCTGCAGGTGCAGAGCGGCTTCGAAGTCGCCTCCGGACCTGGTGGCGGCGCGTGCCCGACCAACGCTCTACAGCCGTCGTTCACCGCCGGCGTCGAAGATGCGGTCGCGGGCTCCTCTAGCGCATTCAGGCTCGACATCTCGCGACCAGACGGCTCGCAGCGCTTCGCCGCGTTGAATGCGACGTTGCCCGCGGGCCTGCTGGGCTATTTGAAGGGCATCCCCGAGTGCTCGGACGCGGCTCTCGCCTCGGTCTCCTCCGCTGAAGGGTCCGGCGCGGCCCAGATCGTCTCGCCCTCCTGCCCGGCGGACAGCCAGCTTGGCACCGTCTCGGTGGCGGTCGGCTCTGGTGGCAACCCATTCCACGTGAATACAGGTCGGGCGTATCTCGCGGGTCCGTACGAGGGCGCGCCGTTCTCGATCGCGATCGTCACCCCCGCAGTCGCGGGTCCGTTCGACCTCGGCAGCGTCGTCGTGCGTTCAGGGCTGTTCATCGACAGGAAGACGGCGCAAGTGACGGTCAAGTCCGATCCGTTGCCGACCGTGCTGGATGGCGTGCCGCTCGACATTCGCGCCATAGACGTGGACATCGACCGTTCCGGGTTCATCGTCGCGCCGACCAGCTGCGAACCGATGAACATCAGCGGGCAGGCCATCGGCGAACAGGGCGCGACGGCGCCGCTCTCGGATCGCTTCCAGGTCGGGGAGTGCGCTGCGCTCGGCTTCAAGCCGGCGTTCACCGCTTCGACGCAGGCGAAGACGAGCAGGCAGCGCGGGGCGAGCCTTGCGGTGCAGATCGCTTATCCCTCAAGCGGTTCGGAGGCGAACATCGCAAGCGTGAAGGTGGAACTGCCAAAGAAGTTGCCTTCGCGGCTCTCGACGCTGCAGCAGGCCTGCACCGAAGAACAGTTCGCCGAGAACCCGGCGGGTTGTCCGGAAGCGTCGATCGTCGGGAGCGCGACGGCGGTCACGCCGCTGCTGAACAGTCCGCTCTCCGGTCCGGCTTACTTCGTCAGTCACGGCGGCGCGAAGTTCCCCGAATTGATCATCGTGCTGCAGGGCGAAGGCGTGACGATTCAGCTGGAAGGCGAAACGTTCATCAGCAAGAAGGGCATCACCTCGAGCACGTTCAAGACGGTGCCCGATGCGCCGGTTTCGAGCTTCAAGCTGACGCTGCCAGAGGGCAAGGGCTCGGCGCTGGCGGCGCCTGGCGGAAAACTCTGCGAGGACAAGTTGCTGATGCCGACGACGATCACTGCCCAGAACGGCAAGGCGCTCACGCAGAGCACCAAGATCAAAGTCACCGGGTGCACGGCTACGAAGAAGAAGACGTCGACAAGGAAAAAGAAGAAAAAGCACGCGGGTAAGCAACACAAGGCGAGGCGGCGCGGCTGAGCTGTCGTTCGAGCAGCGGCGGTCCGCGACCGTGGAGGTGCGAAGCCGGCGCAGGCGTCAGACGCCGGCTTCGCGCAGAAGCAGAGCGAAGTCGAGATCCTCGGCGCCTTCCACAGGGCAAGGAATCAGGTCATCCTCACGACGTGTATCCACCTGCGAGTAACCCGTCTTGCCGGGCTGTGTGTGAATCTCGAGCGTGCGGGCGGCAAGGTCGAGCAGCCAGTAGGTCGGGACCCCGGCGCGGGCGTAGAGCCTGGCCTTCACGTTGCGGTCGATTGCCTGTGAGCTGACGGCGACCTCGATGACGAGTAGCGCGGTGCGTGCGTGCTCGCCCGCCGGCGGCTTCTCAGCGACCAGTGCGAGATCTGGCTCAGGCTCGGAGTCTGGCGGGATCGAGATCGGCAGCTGGACTCGCACCCTGGCACCTGCGTTGGCGAAGTGGCGCGTCAACACTTCGATCGCTGCTGCATGCTGCGGGCTCTGGGGGCTCATCTCAGAGAGCAACCCTTCCAGCAGCTCGACCCGGGCACCCTCGAGCGTGCCTGCGACGACCATCCGGTCGTAGGTCTCGACGTCGATCCGGTGGACAGGCAGAGTGGTTGCCGGCTGGGCAGCCATGGACTCATCGTACTGCCGTACCGGCACCGCGCCAGCACTGTGGTTGTTCGCTCATGAAGCGAGGTCTACCGATCGCTTGGGATGGCCTGCGCGGCGTGGCAGGTGCTCACGCTGCCGCGTCGAAGTGAGCCGGGATGCCCTCAGCTGCAAGCACCGTTGCAGGCACCCGCCGCCGAAATCAGGCTGCGGAGGACGAGGGGCGGGCGAAGGACGGACGGCGCGGCGGCACGCGCGCACAGCCGCGCAACTCTCTGGAGCAGCGCATCCTGCTGACGGCGACGCTCTGCCTGCTCGCGTTCGGGATCGTGATGGTCTACAGCGCCTCCTCAGCGAGCGGCGTCCTGGAAGGCGGCTCCGGTGGGGGCTACCTGATCAAGTTCGCGCTCTACGGCGGCGTCGGCCTGCTCGTGATGCGCTTCCTCGCGCGCGGCGGCGTGGCGCGCATGCAGGGCATCGTCGGGCCGCTGCTCGCCGCCTCGTTCGTGCTCGTGCTCGCCGTGCACATGCCAGGGCTCGGCGTGAGCGTCAACGGCGCGAAGCGCTGGATCGGGCGCGGGCCGTTGGTCTTCCAGCCCTCCGAGCTCTTGAAGCTCGCGCTCGTGCTCTACGCCGCGACGATCATCGCGCGGCGCCCGCGCCAGGTGCGCGACCTGAAAGCGCTCGTGAAGCCGTTGCTGCTCGTCGTCGGCGCCGCCCTACTGCTCGTCGCCTCGCAGCCCGACATCGGCACCGCGATGGTGATCTCGTTCACGATCGTGGCGATGCTCGTCGCCGCGGGGATCCCGCTGCGCAGCCTCGCGATCCTGATTGGCACAGTGCTCGGCTTCGTGATCGTCTTCGCGCTCGCCGTGCCCTATGCACGCGCGCGCCTGACCTCCTTCATCGACCCCTGGGCGCACCGCTACAACAGCGGCTTCCAGGCCGTCCAGGGTCAGATCGCGATTGGCTCAGGGGGCCTGTTCGGCGTGGGGCCAGGGCGCTCGGTGCAGAAGATCTTCTATCTGCCAGAGGCTCCGACCGACTTCATCCTGGCGGTGATCGGCGAAGAGCTCGGCGTGATCGGGGTCTGCGCGCTGCTCTCGCTCTACGGGATGATCGCCTATGCCGGCCTGCGGGCAGCAAAGGCCGCGCGCAGCCTGCACAGCGCCCTGATCGCCGTCGGTCTGACCTCGCTGATCGTCTCCGAGGCTGTGCTGAACGTCTTCGCGGTGCTGGGACTCGCGCCGCTGACGGGCGTGCCGCTGCCGTTCGTCTCCTACGGAGCGAGCAACCTCGTCGTGATGCTCGCCTCGATGGGCCTGCTGATGGACGTCGCCTCCGGGGGCAGCGCCCACGTGCGGGCGGTGCGCAGCAGGGCTGCGCCCGACGCGCGAAGACGAGAGCGGGCACGATTGGGGGATGAGCGCAACGAGCGGACCGCGGATCGTGATCGCGACAGGAGGCACAGCGGGGCACGTGGTGCCGGCGCTCGCGGTGGCCGATGAGCTGCGCAGGCGCGGCGCCGAGGTCAGCTTCATCGGCGGGCGGCGCGCCGAGGCCGAGCTCGTGCCCGCCGCCGGCTACGAGCTGAGGACGCTGAGCGTCGAAGGGCTGAGTCGCAGCAACCCGCTGCGCGCGCTGCGCGCGCTCGGCAGGTCAGGGGCGGCGGTGCTTGCGGCACGTCGCATGCTCGGCGAGCTCGCGCCCGCAGCGGTGATGGGCGGCGGCGGCTATGTCTCCGGGCCGGTCGGCCTCGCGGCTCTGAGCACGCGCCTGCCACTCGTGCTGACCGAGGCCGACAGCCACCTCGGGCTTGCGAACAGGCTGCTCGCGCGCGGCGCGCGGCGCGTTTGCCTCGCCTTTCCGCCAGCGGGCGGCGCGCGGGCTAACTTTCGCGTGACGGGGCGGCCGATACCGCAGCCACGGGCGCAGCGCGCTACAGCACGCGCCCGCTTCGGGATCGCGGAATCGGCGCGCAGCGTGCTCGTCTTCGGCGGCTCGCTCGGCGCGCGCACGATCAACCTCGCGGCGGTGGAGGGACTCGCCGAGCTCGTCGCGGCCTCGGAGCGTGTTCACGTGCTGCACGTCTGTGGACGGCGCGACCATCCCGAGCTCGTGGAGCGCTCGCTGCCAGGGCGCTACGCGCTGATCGAGTACCTCGACGCGGAGGGCTTCGACGCGGCGCTCGCGGCAGCCGATCTCGTGGTTGCGAGGTCAGGCGGCTCGGTCTTCGAGATCGCAGCGCACAGCCTGCCCGCGATCCTCGTGCCCTATCCGCACGCGGCGGGCGACCACCAGCGCGCGAACGCCCGTTGGATGGCGGACGCCGGCGCCGCGACCGTGATCGAGGACGCGCAGCTGGACGCAGAGCGGCTGCGGGGCGCGGTCGAGGCGCTGCTGTTCGACGAGCCGCGGCTGGCGGCGATGGCGGCCGCCTCGCGGAGCCTCGCGCGTCCGCGTGCCGCGGCTGAGGTCGCGGACGAGCTGATCCTGGCGGCCGCCGGGCGGTCGGCGCGGTGAGCGTGGATCGGCGAACGGTCTGTGCGGTGTATGTCGCGGGAGTCTTCGAGGATGGACGGTTGAGGCTGTGAGCGCAGCAGCTGGCGCGGAGCGGCCATGGGCGGGCCGCAGGCTGCACTTCGTCGGCGTCGGCGGCGCGGGGATGAGCGGCTATGCGCGCGCGGCCGATGCGCTCGGCGCGACCGTGACCGGCTCCGATCGAGCCGACTCCGCGTTCCTGGCACGCCTGCGGGAGGACCGCGTGCTCGACGCGCAGATCGGCCACGAGGCCGCGAACCTGCCCGTCGGCGAGGGGGTGGAGCTCGTCTATTCGAGCGCGGTGCCGCCAGAGAACCCGGAGCGTGTCGCGGCGCGCGAGCGCGGCGTTCCCGAGCGACCGCGTGCCGAGCTGCTCGCAGAGCTGACGGCGCTGCGGCGCACGATCGCGGTCGCGGGCGCCCACGGCAAGACGACGACCTCGGCGATGGCGTTGCACGCGCTGCGCGCCTGCGGGATGGATCCAGGCTGGCTGATCGGCGGCTCGCCCGGCTCAGGCCTGGCCAACTCCCACTGGAGCGAGGGAGAGTGGCTCGTGGTCGAGGCCGACGAGTCCGACCGCTCGATGCTGAGCCTCGACGTCGAGATCGCGGTGCTGACGAACGTCGAGCTGGACCACCACGCGGAGTTCGCGTCGCTGGCGCAGCTGCGCGAGGTCTACAGGGCCTTCTTGCTCCGCGCACGAAGCGCGATCGTCGTCTGGGACCGCCCAGAGCTCGTCGAGTTGGCGGACGCGTCTGGCGCGGACCGGTCCGACATGGACGAGGCCGGCGCGAGCGGGTCCGGCATGGTCGCGGTCGTCCCCTACGACCTGTCAGCGCCACAACTGCAGGCCGGCGGCTCTCGTTTTGACTGGCGCGGGCAGCAGGTGAGCCTCTCGGTGCCGGGCGCCCACAACGCCCTGAATGCGGTCGCGGCGCTGGAGGCGGCGCGCATCGCCGGGGCGGACCCGGCTTGCGCTGTGACGGGTCTGAGCGGCTTCCACGGCGCCGGCCGGCGCTTTCAGCGCCTCGGCACGACCGCCGCAGGGGCGCTGGTGGTCGACGACTATGCCCACCACCCGACCGAGATCGCGGCGACGTTGCGCGCTGCGCGCGGCGAGCTGAGCAGCGACGGCGGACGTCTGTTGGCCGTGTTCCAGCCCCACCTCTACTCGCGCACCGAGCGCCTGGCACGCGACTTCGGCGCTGCGCTGGCGGGCGCCGACGTCGTCGCGGTGCTCGATGTCTACCCCTCGCGCGAGCGCGCTGAGGACCATCCCGGCGTGAGCGGCCTGATGGTTGCGGAGGCGGCGGCCGAGGTCGTCGCCGGACGCGAGGTGATGTGGTTGCCAAGCTTTACGGACGCGGAGCCCGTGCTGCGGCAGACGCTCGGCGCCGGGGACATCTGTGTGGTGATGGGTGCGGGGAACGTCGACACGCTCGCGCGCAGGCTGGTGGGCGGATGAACGCCCCCGAGCCGCCCGGCTCGGTCGAGCGCGACCATCCGCTTGCGCGCTTCTCGACGGTGAAGACGGGAGGATCAGCGGAGTGGTTCGCGCGCGTGGGCGCGGAGTCCGAGCTGCTCGCACTGCTGCGCTGGGCGCGCAGCGCGAAGCAGCCTGTCGCGGTGATCGGCTCCGGCTCGAACCTGCTGATCGCCGACGAGGGCGTTTCCGGGCTCGTGTTGAAGCTCGCGCGCGGCCTGGCGCGGATCGAGCGCGACGGGGCGGCGCTCGCCTGCGGCGGCGGCGCACGACTGCCAGCGGTCGCAGCGGAGGCCGCGCGCGGCGGCCTCTCCGGCATCGAGTTCGGCGTGAACATCCCCGGCACGGTCGGTGGCGCCGTGCGCATGAACGCGAACGCCTACGGCGGCAGGCTTGCCGACGTGCTCGAGTCGGTGAGGATCGCGACCGCTGACGGGGTGGTTACGCGCGAGCCGCAGGAGCTCGGCTTCGCCTACCGCTCCTCCGCGCTGCGCGATGGCGAGATCGTGGCTGCGGCGCGCTTCGCCCTGAAGCCCGCCGATCCCGAGGCCGTGAAGGCGACGCTCGGCGAGATGCGCACACGCCGCCACGAGGCTCAGCCGCAGGGCATCAAGACCTTTGGCTCGACCTTCAAGAACCCGGAGGACGCCGCGGCGGAGGGCAGGACCGCAGGCGTGCTACTGAGCGAAGCGGGCTGCAACGGGCTGAAGGTCGGCGAGGCGCGCTTCGCTCCGAAGCACGCGAACTTCGTCGAGAACCTCGGCGGCGCGAGCACAGCAGACGTGCTGGCGCTGATGGGGGAGGGGCGCCATCGTGTGCTCGAGCGCTTCGGCGTCGAGCTCGAGCCAGAGGTCCAGACGCTCGGCGAGGTGCGCTTCCCCTGGAGCTAGGCGGTGCGCGGCGGCCCGAGTGGCGTGTAGCGGCCCGCGACGTCCTGGAGGATCTCGAGCATCGCGCGCGCGGCGGGTGTGCGGCGTACGCCTCTGGGCGTGGCGGCGGTGACGCGCCGCACCGGTGGCCTGGGGTGCAGCGTCCTGATCGCGATGTCCTGACGCACGCCCGAGAGCGCGAGCTCGGGGATCAGCGCGACGCCGACGCCCGCGGCGACGAGACCCTGAACGGTCTGGTAGTCGTCGCTCTCGAAGGAGACATTCGGCTCGAAGCCGGCGGCGAGGCAGCTGCGCACGACGTGCCTCGCGCAGGCGCTCTCGTGCGAGGTCTGGACCCAGGCCTCCTCGCGTAGGTCCTGCAGCCGTAGGCGCTGCCTGCTCGCGAGCCTGTGCCCGCCAGGCAGGGCGAGGTACATCGGGTCGGCGAGCAGCTCGACCCGCCGCAGGCCCTGCAACGACGGCTCGCCTCCGCCCTGGTCGAACTCGAAGAGCAGCGCGAGGTCGAGCTCGCCCGCGGCAAGCCGCGGCACGATCTGCTCAGGCTCGCCCTCGGAGAGGGTCAGCTCGACCTCGGGATGGCTTGCCCTGAAGGTCGCGATCGCGAGCGGCATCAGCGTCGCGCCGGCAGTCGGGAAGGAGGCTATGCGCAGCATGCCGCCACGCAGGCCAGCGATCGCCGCAAGCTCCTCCTCGGCTGCCTGCAGCTGGGCGAGGATCCCCTCCGCATGTTGCAGCAACGCCTCTCCCGCGAGCGTGAGCCGCACGCCGCGTGGATGTCGCTCGAGCAGCGCGACCCCGGCTTCGGCCTCGAGCGCGGCGATCTGCTGCGAGACGGCCGACTGCGTATAGGAGAGCTGCTCCGCAGCGCCCGAGAGCGAGCCGCTGCGCGCGACCTCCGTGAGCGTCTGTAGGCGGCCAACGTTGAGCATAAGTACAGCTTATGGCAAAGATCAGAAACATCACTGGTGCTGATGCTGGAAAGCTGCCAGGATGCTGCTGGAGACAGCAACGGTCAACACAGGGCCAACCCCCCCTCCCCCAAATCTTTACTCGAAAGGAGCCAAAGATGGCAAAGCAAGCAAGCATCGTCGTCTCCTATGACGGCACCCACAACGAGGACGACGCGGTTGCGCTCGGCAGGCTGTTCGCGCAGGCAGGCGCAGAGATCTCACTGACCTATGTGCGGCACTCCGCGGAGGTCGAGGCTGGCCGCGAGGCGCTTGCGGAGCACGAGGCCGAGGAGCTGCTGCGGCGCGGCGCCGCGCTGCTCGGCGGGCACGAGGTCGGTCGCCACGTCGTCACAGATCGCTCGACGCCCGAGGGGCTGCGCAGGCTCGCGGAGCGCGTGAACGCGAACGCGGTCGTCTTCTGCTCAGACTCGCACACGGCGAAGGGCCACATCGCGATCGGCAACTCCGCACGGCGCCTGATCGAAGGCGGGCCACTGGCGGTTGCGATCGCTCCGGCAGGCTTCGCGACGCAGGACGCACGCCTGCAGCTGATCGGCGTCGGCGGCGATCGCGAAGACCCAAGCGCGCGCGTGACGGCGGAATCGCTCGCGGCAGCCGTCGGCGCGAGCGTGAGCGCACTTGCCGACGAGAGCGCCGACCTGCTGGTGATCGGCTCGCGCGAGGAGGTCGAGGCGGGCCGCGTCGGACTGAGCGCCGCCGCGGAGAACCTGATCGAGGGCTTGGCGCGCTGCCCGGTGATCGTGATGCCGCGCGGCGTCGAGCTCTCCTTCGCGGACGCGCCGAGCCTGAGCTCCGCGCCGAATGGGAGTGGCGGCGAGGGCGGCGGGATTCCGGTCGCCGCCTAGCGAGGTCATGGGAGGCTAGCCGGGTCGTGGGAGACGAGTATCTCGATTTGAAAATCTACAACCAGTTGGTTGTGATTTTTGAAAATGGGATGTGTCGCAACGTCGGTCGGCGTCAGGGTTGCTGCCTGACGTCACCTGCGTGATGCATCTTTGCGTCTAGCGATTCCGTAGTGGGCGAGCGCGGCTGCGAAGTCGGCTGCGCCGCCCGCGAGGTGTCCGAGCGGGCCGGTCCACAGCCACGTCTCGAAGGCCCGCAACGAGCGTCCGATGGCAGCCATCGTCCGGCACGGTATCGTGGCGGCGTGCCAGTCGCCCTGAAGACCGCAGTCACCGAGCTGCCAGAGTCCCGCGTGCGCCTCGAGGTCGAGGTCCCGGCGGGCGAGATCGAGAGCAGCGTCGAGCGCAAGGCGAGGGAGCTCGGGCGCTCGCTGAGACTGCCCGGCTTCCGCCGCGGCAAGGTGCCCGCGCCACTCGTGATCCAGCGCGTCGGCAGGCAGGCGGTGCTCGAGGAAGCGGTGCGCGACCGGATACCCGCCTGGTACGCCGACGCCGTCCTGAGCTCAGGGATCGTGCCGGTCGGCGATCCCTCCGTGGACCTTGGCGAGCTGCCGCCCGAGGGACAGTCGCTCGAGTTCTCCGTCGAGATCGGCGTGTTGCCGAAGGCGAAGCTCGGCGACTACAAGGGCCTGGAGGTGGGCCGCCGCGAGCCGCTCGTGGAGGACGAGCGCATCGACCAGGAGATCGAGGCTCTGCGCGAGCGTCTCGCGCGCCTGGAGACGGCAGAGCGACCCGCCGAGTCAGGCGACTTCGTCGTGATCGACTGCGAGGGCGAGCTGGTTGTCTCAGACGAGGACGCCGAGGATGCAGGAGCAGACGCCACCGGTGCCGGGGCCGTCAGGGCCGCCTCAGCCGGGGCCGCCTCCATCGAGGAGATGCAGGCCGCAGCGTCGCGCGCGCTGAGCGGGCGCGACCAGTTGATCGAGCTTGGCTCCGGCCGGCTGCCAGAGGAGGTCGACGCGGCGCTGCTCGGCGCGAGCGCCGGCGAGCAGCGCACCGTCGAGCTGAGCTTCCCGCAAGACCAGGGCGAGCCGCTCGCCGGCAGGCCCGCGAAGCTCGCGGTCGACGTGAAGGAGGTAAAGCGCAAGGAGCTGCCGCCGCTCGACGACGATCTCGCGATCGACGCTGGCTTCGACAACCTTGAGGAGCTGCGCGAGGACATCCGCTCGCGCCTGGAGGAGGCCGAGAGCCGCACCGTCGAGGGCGAGTTCCGCGAAGCCGCGCTGGACGCCGCCGTCGACGCCGCCGACGTCCAGACGCCGCAGGCGCTCGTGCAGGCGCGCGCGAAGGAGATGTGGGAGCGGATGGTGCACTCGCTCGCGCACCGGGGCATCTCGCGGGACGCCTATCTCGCGATCGACGGGCGCCCCGAGCAGCAGCTGATCGCCGAGCTCGAGTCCGACGCCGAGCGCGCGCTGCGCCGCGAGGCCGTGCTGACCGCGGTCGTCGCCGCCGAGGGCATCGTGCCAAGCGACGAGCAGCTGGAGGCCGCACTTGCCTCCGTCGCGGCCGAGCGCGAGACGCAGCCCTCCGAGCTGCTCGAGGAGTTGCGCAAGTCCGGTCGCGTCGACGAGCTGCGCGAGGAACTCGCCGCGCGCACCGCAATCGACCTGATCGCCGAGCAGGCGCAGCCGATCGCGTTGGAGCGCGCGAAGGCCCGCGAGCAGCTCTGGACGCCAGAGAAGCAGGAGCGCGAGCAGGCCAAGCAGGGCGAGGAAGCCGCCGGTGAGCAGGGCGAGGAAGGCGAAGCCGGCGGATTGTGGACGCCAGGACGCTAGCCTATGAGCACCGGCACGTCCGGGCCGGCACGTCCGGGTGTAGCGAGGGGAAGCTCGGAGAGACCGAAGGGAAGGCAGCCATGAGCTCTTTGGAGGAATCGAGCGGTCGAGGCGAAACTGAAGCGGGGATCGTGTCCGAGACGAGAGCGAAAGAAGGCCGATGAGCCCACTTGTGCCAATGGTCGTCGAGCAGACCTCCCGTGGCGAGCGAGCGTTCGACATCTACAGCCGCCTGCTGAACGAGCGGATCATCTTCCTAGGCACCCCCGTCGACGATCAGATCGCAAATCTCGTCGTCGCGCAGCTGCTGCACCTGGAGAGCGAGGACCCCGACAAGGACGTCTCGGTCTATATCAACTCCCCAGGCGGCTCCGTCTATGCGGGCCTTGCGATCTACGACACGATGCAGTTCATCAAGCCCGACGTGCAGACGATCTGCGTCGGCATCGCGATGTCGATGGGCGCACTGCTGCTCGCCGGCGGCGCTGAGGGCAAGCGCATGGCGCTGCCAAACGCGAAGATCCTGATCCACCAGGTCTCCTCGAGCTTCCAGGGCCAGGCGACAGACATCGAGATCCATGCGCGCGAGATCATCGACGTGCGCCGGCGCCTCGACGAGATCATCGCGAAGCACACGGGCAAGGACATCGAGACCGTGCGCAAGGACACCGAGCGCGACTACTTCATGAGCTCCGAGGAGGCTCGGGAGTACGGGATCATCGATCGGGTCATTTCAGAGCACTAGACGTCCGATGAGCTACGCGATGCTACGTCCTCACTCGCTCGTGTGCAAAGCACACTTCGCTCGCTGCGTCCTTGCCTCGCTTGCTCCTCGAACGTCTAGAGGGAGTCTCTAAGCCGTGGCGAGGCCGACCGAATCCAACGAGCAGCTCCTCTGTAGCTTCTGCGGCAAGTCCCAGCGTCAGGTGAAGAAGCTGATCGCAGGGCCAGGCGTCTACATCTGCGACGAGTGCATCGATCTCTGCAACGAGATCATCGACGAGGAGCTCGTCGCGCCCGCGGGCTTCGACCTCGAGAGCCTGCCGAAGCCGCGCCAGATCTACGACGTCCTCGACGAGTACGTCGTTGGCCAGGACGCAAGCAAGCGCACGCTTTCAGTCGCGGTCTACAACCATTACAAGCGCGTCCAGATGATGCAGGTGGGCGACGCCGACATCGAGCTGCAGAAGTCGAACATCCTGCTGCTGGGCCCAACCGGCTGCGGCAAGACGCTGCTCGCGCAGACGCTCGCAAGGATCCTGAACGTGCCGTTCGCGATCGCGGATGCGACCGCTTTGACCGAGGCGGGCTACGTCGGCGAGGACGTCGAGAACATCCTGCTGAAGCTGATCCAGGCGGCCGACTTCGATGTGCGCAAGGCCGAAACGGGCATCATCTACATCGACGAGGTCGACAAGATCGCGCGCAAGGCCGACAATCCGTCGATCACGCGCGACGTCTCCGGCGAGGGCGTGCAGCAGGCGCTGCTGAAGATCCTCGAGGGCACGCAGGCCTCAGTGCCTCCGCAGGGCGGGCGCAAGCACCCGCACCAGGAGTTCCTGACGATCGACACGACGAACATCCTCTTCATCTGCGGCGGTGCCTTCGCGAACCTGGACAAGGTGATCGAGCGGCGCATCGGCTACAAGGGCGTTGGCTTCGCCGCCGCGATCGAGAAACAGGAGCGCGACGACGACGATGCGATCTTCGAGCACTGCCTGCCAGAGGACCTGATCGAGTACGGCCTGATCCCCGAGTTCATCGGACGCCTGCCAGTGACCTCAGCGGTACACCAGCTGAGCTGCGACGACCTGGTCTCGATCCTCGTCGAGCCGCGCAACGCGCTCGTGAAGCAGTTCCAGCGCTTCTTCGCCTTCGACGGCGTCGAGCTGGTGTTCGCCGACGAGGCTTTGCGTGCGATTGCAAAGCGCGGCCTGGAGCGCGAAACAGGCGCCCGCGGCCTGCGCTCGATCATCGAGGAGATCCTGCTGGAGGTCCAGTTCGAGCTGCCCTCGCGCAAGGACGTGAAGAAGTGCGTCGTGACCCCAGAGACGGTCGAGAAGGGTCTGACGCCGACGCTCGTAACCGAAGCGATCCACGAGCACGCTCCGGCTCAGGACGGCGAGCAGGCCGCCGCCGGCTCCGGCGGGCGCTCGGCACGCAAGAGCTCGGCGTAGCCGCTCGGCGGGGGCGCCGGATAGCATCCCGCCAATGGCACACGACGAATTTCGAATCAGGGTGCAGACGGAGCGGCCGAAACAGCTGCTCGACGCGCTGCGCGAGACGAGCGTTGGCGCAGAGGAACGTGCTGTGCTCGGTCGCGTTGCGACGACGCACGAGCAGGACCACGTTTTCATCTACACAGACTCTGAGCAGGCGGCAGGCACGGTCCGCGTGGCGGTCGAACAGGCGCTGAGCGCCAGCGGGATCGCCGGCGAGCTGAGCGTCTGGCGCTGGCACCCGATCGAGGAGCGTTGGGAGGACGCTTCGACGCCGCTGCCCACGACCCCTGCAGAGCAGGATGTCGAGCGCGTGCGTCTGCAGCACGACGAGGACGCCGAGTCGCAGGCCGCCGGCTATCCGGAGTGGGAGGTGCGCGTGAGCCTGCCCTCGCACCACGATGCGCAGGCGCTGGCGCAGCGCCTGCAGGGCGAGGGGCTCGCCCTGCAACGCCAGTGGCGTCACGTGATCCTCGGCGCCGAGGACGAGGCGCAGGCGCAGGCGCTTGCCGCGCGCGTGCGGTTCGAGGCCCCGGACGGCAGCGAGGTCGTCGTCGAGGGCGCAGGCCTGCCCGCCTGGGAAGCCCTGCATCCGTTCGCGGTCTTCGGCGGCATCGCCAACTGAAACCCGGCGCTTCCGCCGCTCTACACTCACGGATCCGATGAGTGAGCGTGACACGCAGATCAGAGAGCGCCTGTCGCTGTTGCGCGACAGCACGCATTTCGAGCCCGAGCGGTTCGAGCCGCAGATCGTGCAGCGCTGGCTGGAGAGCGGGCTCTTCCATCCCGATCCGCAGGACAGAGAGGACGAGGGGACCTACTCGATCGCGATCCCGCCGCCGAACGTGACCGGCTCGCTGCACATGGGCCATGCGCTGAACAGTTCGATCCAGGACGTTCTGATCCGTCGCAACCGCATGCGTGGGATGCGCACGAAGTGGATCCTCGGCACCGATCATGCGGGCATCGCGACGCAGGCCCAGGTCGAGAAGCTGCTCGCGAGCGAGGGCAGCAGCCGCACGCAGCTCGGCAGGGAGGCCTTCCTCGCGCGCGTCTGGGAGTGGCGCGAGCACTACGGCGGCACGATCGTCTCGCAGCTGAAGCGCCTCGGCGCCTCCTGCGACTACAGCGAAGAGCGCTTCACGCTCGACGGCGACTATGCGAAGGCGGTCGTCGAGGTGTTCGTCGCGCTGTACGAGAAGGGCTACATCTACAAGGACCGCTACATCGTCAACTGGGACCCCGGCAGCCGCTCGGCGATCTCCGATCTCGAGGTGGAGGAGCGCGAGGAGCAGGACACGCTCTACTCGATCGTCTACGACCTCGAGGGCGGCGGCACGATGACGATCGCGACGGTCAGGCCCGAGACGATGCTCGCCGACACCGCCGTCGCGGTCAACCCGAACGACGAGCGCTACAGCGACCTGGTCGGCCGCACCGCGATCCTGCCGCTGGTCGGGCGTCGCCTGCCCGTGATCGCGGACGATTACGTGAAGACGGACTTCGGCACAGGACAGTTGAAGATCACCCCGGCGCACGACCCGAACGACTTCGAGATCGGCCGCCGGCACGAGCTCGAGCAGATCTCCGTGATCGGCGAGGACGGACGCATGAGCGAGCAGGCAGGGGAGGCCTTCGCCGGCATGACGGTGCTCGATGCGCGCGTCGCGGTTGTCGAGGCGCTCGAGCGAGAAGGGCGGATCGTCGCGCAGGAGCCCTACGTTCACAACGTGCCCTACTCGCACCGCTCAGGGCAGCGAATCGAGCCGCTGATCTCGCTGCAGTGGTTCATGCGCATGGACGAGCTGGCTGCTCCTGCGATCGAGGCCGTGCGCAGCGGCGCGGTGAAAATCGTGCCCGAGAACCACCGCAAGGTCTACCTCGACTGGATGGCAGAGATCCGTCCCTGGTGCATCTCGCGGCAGCTGTGGTGGGGGCACCGCATCCCCGCCTGGACCTGCGAGGGCTGTGGCGCCGTGCAGGTGCAGGCAATGGCGCCAGAGAGCCAATCGCCATGTCCGCAGTGCGGCGGACAGCTGCTCCAGGAGGAGGACGTGCTGGACACGTGGTTCTCCTCGGCGCTGTGGCCGTTCGCGACGCTTGGCTGGCCGCAGGACACGCCGCAGCTGCGCGCCTTCTACCCGACGAACGTGCTCTCGACTGCACGCGACATCCTCTTCCTCTGGGTGGCGCGCATGATCATGATGGGCATCGAGTTCACCGGCCGCCCGCCGTTCACCGACGTCTACATCCATTCGGTGATCCAGGCCCCAGACGGGCGGCGCATGTCGAAGTCGCTCGGCACAGGCGTCGACCCGGTGGAGGAGATCGAGCGCGATGGCGCCGACGCGGTGCGCTTCGGGCTGCTCGCGATGTCCTCGAGCCAGGACGTGCGCTACTCAGCGGAGAAGGTGACCCAGGGCCATGCGCTCGCGAACAAGCTCTTCAATGCGACGCGCTTCGCGCTGCTGCGGATCGCGGAGCAGCCTGGCCTGGATTTCGGCGAGCTGGCGTCCGAGGCGCGGCCCGAGACGATCGAGGATCGCTGGATCCTCTCGCGCCTACAGCGCGTGAAGGCGGAGGTGAACGCCCGCATCGACGTCTACGACTTCTCGCACGCGGCGCTCGCGCTCTACGACTTCGTCTACGGCGAGCTCTGCGACTGGTACCTGGAGTGGATCAAGCCGCGACTCGCGCTTGCCGACCCCGAGCAGCCGCTGCCAGCCGACGAGCTCGAGCGGCGGCAGGCGCTGGCGGCGACGCTGCTGGCGGTCCTGCGCGAGACGGTTGCGCTTGCGCATCCAGTGATCCCGTTCGTGACGGAGGAGCTTTGGACCTATTTGGGCGGCGAGGATCTGCTTGCCGGCGCCTTCTGGCCGCAGGTGGAGCAGGAGCTGATCGACGCCGACGTCGAGGCGGACGTGGCGAGGGCGATCGAGGCCATCTCGTTGCTGCGCGGCTGGCGCGACAGCGTGAGCGCGCCAGTGCGCAAGCTCGTCCCCGCGCGGCTTGCCGCAAACGGCTACGAGGCGACCGTGGCGGCGATCGCGTCGCTTGCGAAGCTCGACCTGTCCGATCACGACGGCGCAGCGCCGGTGGTGACCGTGCCGATCCCAGGCGGCACCGTCGAGGTGCTCTCCGCGGAGGGGCTCGACCTCGGCGCCGCGGAGCGCAGGCGCGAGGCTGCGAGGGAGCGCCTGCGGCAGGACATCGAGCGCGTGCAGCGCAAGCTCGACAACGCCGGCTTCGTGGCGAAGGCACCCGCGGAGGTCGTCGTCGCCGAGCGCGAGAAGCTCGTGAAGCTGAGCGCAGAGCTGGAGGCGCTGTGAGCGAGCGAGCGCGCGAGCCCGAGCGCGCGAGTGAGCCCGATCGCGCGGGCGAGCGCCTGCAGCGCGAGCGGGCAGAGCAGCCGCAGGGCAAGGCGGAGCGCTGGACCGGCGAGCAGGCCGAGCGGCACCTGAGCTCGCTAGAGCTCTTCGGAATGCGCTTCGGGCTCGACCGAATGCGCCGCATGATGACCGTGCTTGGCGCGCCAGAGCGGCGTCTGCAGACGATCCACATCGTCGGCACGAACGGCAAGTCCTCGACGACGCGCATGATCGCGGCGATCCTGCAGCGCCACGGGATCTCGACCGGCGCCTACCTCTCGCCGCACCTGGTCTCCTACTCCGAACGGGTCCAGGTGGCAGAGCGCGATATCTCGACCCACGAGTTCGCGGCCGCCGTCGCGCGCGCAGCCTGGGCGGCGGAGCGCGTGAACCGCACGCTTGCCGAGGACGATCACGTAACTCAATTCGAGCTGCTGACGGCTGCAGCGCTGTTTGCGCTCGCCGAGCGGGGGGTGGAGGTCGCCGCGATCGAGGCAGGCCTTGGCGGCCGCTTCGACGCGACGAGCGTGATCGAGTCGAGCGTGACAGTGCTGACGAACGTCGGCCTGGAGCACACCCGCTGGCTCGGGCCGACCGTGCGCGACATCGCGACCGAGAAGCTCGCAGTGTTGCGTCCAGGTACGGAGCTGGTGCTCGGCGCAGACCCCGACGCCGAGGTGCTCGAGCTCGCGCGCAAGCTGACTTTGGAACGCGAGTCGGCGCTCTGGATCGCGCCGTCAGAGCCGCGTTTCGCGGGGTCGCTGCGGGCCGCAGGCAGCTTCCAGCGGCGTAACTTCGCGCTCGCCGAGCTGGCTGCGGAACGCTACCTGCACTCGATCGGCAGAGAGATCTCCGCCGAGGCGGCGATCGATGCGGCGGCTTCGACAGCGGTGCCAGGACGCGCCCAGATCATCGCGACCGATCCGCTGACGCTGCTCGACGGCGCCCACAACCCCGACGCCGCGGCGGCGCTGGTGCAGGCGCTGCCAGAGCTGATCGCAGGACGCCCGCTGGCGCTCGTGATGGGGGTGCTGGAGGACAAGGACGCGACGGCGATGCTGCGACTGCTGCTGCCCACCTGCGAGCGCGCCTGGTTCACGGCGCCGCCAAGCAGCAGGGCACTGCCGCCGGCGACGCTGCAGTCGCTCGCGCGACAGCTGGGCTTCGAGCAGGCAGAGTGCTGTCCGCAGCCGCTGCGAGCGCTGGAGCAGGCGCGCGCGTGGGCTCTCGCCCGGGGAGAGGCCAACGGGGAGGTCGCGGAAACCGGGGAGGCCGCGGAAACCGCAGAGGCCGCAGTGCTCGTGACCGGCTCGGTCTACCTCGCTGGCGCCGTGCTCGAGTATGCGCAAGGATTGATGCAATGAACGACGAGGGACCCTCTGTAGTCGCGATGGTCGGCGTCGTGGCGCTGATCGTCGCGGTCGTGATCCTTGCGTTCTTCGCCGCTGGTTACGGATTCGGCCGGCTGTTTCTCTAAACTCGGGCGCTCATCCGTCTGGCCACATGCCAGCAACGGCACGCACGACGGCACGACCATGGTCCCCTTCGCCTACTTCGGAATCAACAGCAGCGCGCTCAGCCTGGTCGTGGACCTGCTGATCCTGTTCCTAGCGATCATCTATGTGGCGCTGATCTACTGGACGTTCAACGACGCGCGCCGCAGGATCGCGGACCCGCTGCTCGTCGGCTGTGCCTTCGTGATCGCGTTCTTCCCATTCGTCGGTCCGCTCGTCTACACGATCCTGAGGCCGCCTGAAACGCTCGAGGACGCCGCCGAGCGCGAGCTCGACGTGAGGGCGGCGGAAGCGCGCCTCGCGCAGCTCGACTACGGGCTCTGCCCGCACTGCGACTACCGCGTCGAGCGCGACTTCGTGCGCTGCCCAAGCTGCCTGCGAAAGCTGAAGGAGCGCTGCAGCGGCTGCGCGCGCCCGCTCGACCCCGCCTGGGCGATCTGCCCCTACTGCGAGACGGAGGTTCCCGCCGCCAAGCCTACGCGTGAGCGCCGACGCAGCGCGCGCGGCGAGCGCAATCGTGCGCACGATCGGACACGCGAGCGCGAGGAGCGCAATGGACAGGTGGAGCAGGACACGACGGTGGCCACAGACGTGACGCTCGTCGACGAGGCTCTGGTCGATGCAGAGAGCCTGCTTGAAAAGCCACTGCCGACGGACGAGCAGCTCGTGCGCCCGGCAGACGAGGGGCCTGCGCCGGCATCCGAGAGCGGCGCAGCCGCTCGCAGCGAGGCTCGGCGCGCGCGGCGAACCCGCCCAACCTCCTGATCTCCTGACAAACCCGAGAAAAAGGACGACATGGACCGCACGCTGATCCTGATCAAGCCCGACGCCTTCGAGCGCTCGCTGAGCGGTGAGATCATCGCCCGCTTCGAGCGCAAGGGCCTGAAAATCGCCGCCCTGAAGCACATGACGATGACGCGCGAGCTCGCTGAACAGCACTACGCGGAGCACGCCGAGCGGCCATTCTTCGGCGAGCTTGTCGACTTCATCACCTCCGGCCCGCTGCTCGCGATGGTGCTCGAGGGCCACGAGGCCGTCCAGGCGGCGCGCCAGACGATCGGCGCGACCAATCCGCTGGAGGCGACGCCAGGCACGATCAGGGGCGATTTCGCGCTCGAGACCGGCCGCAACATGGTCCACGGCTCCGACTCGCCCGAGTCGGCGGCGCGTGAGACCGCGCTCTTCTTCGGAGAGATCTGAGCACACCGTCTGAGCACCCGCTCGTCCTCGCCTCGGCCTCGCCGCAGCGCGAGGCGATCCTGCGCCGGCTCGGGGTGCGCTTCAGCGTGCGCCCGACCGGCGTGGCCGAGCGCGAGACCGGCCCAGCCGCCGAGGTCGCGCTCGAGAACGCGCTGCGCAAGGCCGAGGCCGCGGTTCGGCCAGGCGTGCAGGAGACGCTGCTCGGAGCGGACACCGTGGTCGAGCTCGACGGCGCGATCTACGGCAAGCCAGAGGATCTGGAGGCGGCTAGGCAGACGCTGGAAAGGCTGAGCGGCGCGACGCATACGGTCTACACGGGCATCGCCCTGCTGCGCGAAGAGACGCAGCTGGCCGCGGTCGCACGCACCGACGTGACCTTCAGGTCGCTGCCCGCGCAGCTGCTGGAGCGCTGCCTTGCGAGCGGCGAGTGGCGCGGACGCGCCGGCGCCTATGCGGTGCAGGGGCTGGGCGCCGCGCTGGTGCGCAGGATCGAGGGCGACTACGAGAACGTCGTGGGGCTGCCAGTCGCGACGCTGCTCGATCTCTGGCCTGAGTTGCTCGACGCCTGAGCCGCAGGAAACGTGTCATCTGCATTTTGCCCTGCAAATCCTGTAGAGGCGCGCTGGCAGGCGGCGGTCGTTCGCTACACTCCCCGACCGTGCCGGACGCAGCGATGTCCGGCTGGCGCAGGAGTCACAGTGCCGGTCGGTGCAGGGATCGCGGCGCGTTTACGGCAGGCCAGACGGCGACCGGCATAGATCTCGATACATGGGCATATTCACCTACCTGACAGGGTTCGGCGGCCGCGACATGGCGGTCGATCTCGGCACCGCGAACACGCTCGTATATGTGCGTGGGCGCGGAATCGTGCTGTCTGAGCCGAGCGTCGTCGCGATCGACTCGCGCAGCGGCGAAGTCCATGCCGTAGGCATCGAGGCAAAGCGCATGCTGGGCCGTACGCCAGGCTCGATCCAGGCGATCAGGCCGCTGAAGGACGGCGTGATCGCCGACTTCGACGTGACCGAGGAGATGCTGCGTCACTTCATCCAGAAGGTCCACCAGAACCGCTTTGCGCATCCACGCGTCGTGGTCTGCGTGCCCTCCGGTGTGACCGGCGTCGAGAAGCGTGCGGTAGAAGAGGCCTGCCTCTCCGCCGGCGCGCGCTCCGCCTATCTGATCGAGGAGCCGATGGCGGCAGCGATCGGCGCAGGCCTGCCAGTTGGCGAGCCGACCGGCTCGATGGTCGTCGACATCGGCGGCGGCACCTCCGAGGTCGCGGTGATCTCGCTCGGTGGGATCGTCGTCTCGCAGTCGATCAGGGTCGGCGGCGATGAGATGGACGAGGCGATCATCAACTACGCAAAGCGCGAGTACAAGCTGCTGATCGGGCAGCAGACCGCCGAGGAGCTGAAGCTCGAGGTCGGCTCCGCCTCTGTGATGGAGGAGGAGCTGCAGGCGGAGATCCGCGGGCGCGACATGGTCTCGGGCCTGCCAAAGACCGTCGTGATCACGAGCGAGGAGATCCGCCAGGCGCTGGAGGAGCCGGTCTCGCAGATCGTCGAGGCGGTGAAGGAGACGCTCGACCGCACGCCGCCAGAGCTTGCCTCCGACATCATGGATCGCGGCATCATGCTCGCCGGCGGCGGCTCGCTGCTGCAGGGCCTCGATGCGCGTCTGCGCGAGGAGACCCAGATGCCCGCGCACCTCGCAGAGTCGCCGCTGACGTGTGTCGCGGTGGGGTCCGGTCGCTCGCTCGAGGAGTTCGAGACGATCCACCGCGCCAACCGCAACAACTCACGCGGCCGCAGGCGGCGCTAGGGCGGCGCGCCTCGGGCTTTGCGACGCTCTTCCGGCGCGATGCAGCATGTCCTGCGAGCGGCACGCGGGGTCGCGGCGCAGCGTACCCTTGTGCTTGACCCAGTCCCAGGAAGGTAGTCAGCGTTGCACGGCAAGACGGTCAGACGCCGACGGGCAGTGTTGGGCGCGCTCGTCGTGCTCTCGCTCATCCTGCTCACGGCCTACTTCGGAGAGTCCTCCGGTGGCGCGTTGCACGGGGTGCAGCGCGGCTTCCTGACGGTCGTCTCGCCGATCCAGGACGGCGCGAGCAAGGCGCTGACGCCCGTGCGCGACGGCGTCGACTGGTTCGGCGAAGTGATCGGAGCGAGAGGCGAACGCAACAAGCTGCGCAAGGAAGTCGACAAGCTGCGGGGCAGGCAGGTCGCCGAAGCCGAACAGCTGCGCCACGGCAGCGAACTGGAAGCGATCTACAAGCTCGAAGGCGCGACGGGCCTGAGCGAATACACCGGCGTGACCGCGAACGTGATCGCCCAGCCGGCGAACGTCTGGTACCAGACCGTGAACATCGACAAAGGCAGCTCTGCAGGCATCGCGATCGACGACCCCGTCTTCGACGGCGAAGGGCTCGTCGGCCTCGTCACCGACGTCGAGCCCGACGCGGCCCAGGTGAGCCTGATCACCGACAGCGAAGTCGCCGTCTCCGCGCGGATCATGGGCACGCGCAAGGTCGGCATCGTCCAGCCGAAGGTCGGTGATCCCGAAGACCTGCTGATGCAGTACGGCCCGCGCGCGACCGAAGTCACGACGGGCAAGCTCGTCGTCACCTCAGGCACCGTCGAAGCCCAGCACATGTCGCTGTATCCGCCGAACATTCCGATCGGCAAGGTCACCTCGATCAGCGAAGAAAGCGCCTACGAGACGATCAACGTGCGCCCGACGGCGCAACTGCACGGCCTCGGCATCGTGAGGGTCCTGACCCACGGCAGCGGCTCGCGCATCGGGCGCATCTCCTCCCAGATCGCCGAAATGCCGACCGGTGGGCAGGGCGGCGGCGAACAGCAGGCGCCGCCAGGCACCGGCTACGCCCAGACGGCGGGCGGCGAATGACGAAGCGACTCTCGAAGCGGGAGGCCGAACGATGAAACGGCGCTCGAAGGGGGAGGCCGCGCGATGAAACGGCGCTCGAAGCGGGAGGCCGAACGATGAAACGGCGCTCGAAGGAGGAGGCCGCATGAGCCAACCCTCGCCGCAGGCAAACCTCGGGCTGCGCATCACGCTGCTCGCGGTCGTCGTCGTCTTCGTCCAGATCGGCGCGATCTCGGAGGTGCCGATCTTCGGCGTGAACGTCGAAATCGCGCCGCTGCTGGCCGCGTTCGTCGGCCTGATCTGCGGCTCTGTGCCCGGCGCCGTCGCCGGCTTCGGGATCGGGCTGCTGATCGATCTCACGCTCGCCCAGACGCTTGGCATCACCTCGCTGCTGTTCACGCTGATCGGCTTCTGGGCAGGGCGGCTGCACGAGTTGCGCGACCCGCAGGGGGCGCTTGTGCCGGTCGCGATCGGCGCCGTTGCCGCCACGATCGCGCTGCTCGGGTACTCGATCATCGAGTTCCTGCTCGGCGTCGACGCGCCCGTGAGCTTCGAGCTGCTGCGCCAGATCGTGCTCGGCGTGCTCGTCGACGCGATCGTGGCGCTGCCGTTCTGGCTGATCGTGAAGCGTGTGCTGGAGGGCGGACTGCCGCAGGACCCGCGTCGTCGCCGGCGCAGCCGCCGTGCCTACTCGACCGGGGGACTGAGCCCCTTGTCCAGATCATGAGCCCCTGCGTGCCCGTTGGGGTGTTCGGGAGGGGGGCGGCGTGACCGGGCTCGAGCCGGCGAGGCCGCCGGAATCGCGGGTGCCCGTCTCGCCGCAGATGGCGTGGCGCGTCGCGGTGATCGGCACGCTCGCGCTCGTGATGTTCGGGATCATCTTCTTCAGGCTCTGGTATCTGCAGATCCTGACGGGGAACCACTATCTCGCGGAAGCGACCTCGCAGAAGCTGCGCCCGTTGACGGTCGCGGCGCCGCGCGGGGAGATCCTCGCCCGCGGCGGGCAGACGCTCGTGTCGAGCCAGACGACCGCGGTCGTGCGGATCGTGCCCTCGAAGCTGCCAGAAAGCGTCGAAGGCCAGCTCCTGGCCTACGGCAAAGTCGTGAAAGCGGTCGAAAAGCGCTCAGAACCAATCGAAGAGGAAATCAAAGCCCTGCAGGCGCGCCTCGACGGCACCGGCGTCAGCCATACCCGCGCGCAGCGCAAGCAGGTGCATCGAGAGCGTGGCGAGCTGGCGACCCTGAAACGGCGCCTTGCGAAAGCATCGGCGCTGACGGTGCCACGACTGTCGTCCTCTCACCGCCGCCTCTGGTCACTCTTCCAGCGTCTGGGGACGCTGCTGAAGATCAGGCCGCAGAAGATCGACGAAGAGGTGATCCAGGACGTCTACCAGACGCGCTATGCGCCGGTCGTGATCGACTCGGCGGTCGGCCAAGGGCCGCGCACCGTGCTCTACGAGCGCAAGCGCGAATTCCCTGGCGTGGAAGAGGGCCCGGTCGCGACGCGCACCTACCCGCATGGGGAAATGGCAGCTCAGGTCTTCGGCTACGTCAGCGCGATCACAGGAGAAGAGCTGGGCAGCAAGGTGTTGAAGGGGGTGCCCGCCGGCACCGAGGTGGGCCAGGACGGCCTCGAGCTCTCCTACGACAGCGAGCTGCGCGGCACGCCCGGCAAGAAGGAGATCGAGGTCAACCCGCTGGGCGAACCTGTCGGCTCCGTCGCAAAGGAAGTGCAGCCAAAGCCCGGCTACGACCTGAAGACGACGATCGACCTGCCGCTGCAGATCGAGGCGGAAGAAGCGTTCCGCAAAGAGATCGCGGCCGCCCAGGGCCGCGGCCGCGTCGCCGACGGTGGCGGGTTCGTCGCGATGGACCCGCTCGACGGCGCGGTCTACGCAATGGGCTCCTATCCGAGCTATGACCCAAGCTTCTTCACGAAACCCTTCACGCCGTCCGCATACCAAGCCCTGACGGCCTCGCAGCCGTATGGCGTCACCGGCGGCGAGCCGCTGCTGAATCGCGCAATCTCAGGCGAATATCCGACAGGCTCGACCTTCAAGCCGATCACGGCGATGGGCGCGCTGGAAGCCGGCGTGATCACGCCTGGGGAATCGTTTGGGACAGGGCACTGCGTCTTCGAAGCCGAAGACAAATTCTGCAACTCCGGGCACACCGACTACGGCGACCGCGATCTCGTCGAAGCCCTCGAAGTCTCCTCGGACACCTACTTCTTCGAGGTCGGCCAGCGCGCCAACGCGCGCGGCCCGGTGATCCAGAAGATGGCCCACGAGCTCGGGATCGGCGACCGCACCGGCATCGACCTGCCAGACGAACTGAAGGGCGTCGTACCGGAATCGAAGTGGCTGCGGAAGCTCAACGAAGCCGAAGCGAGCTGCACTCGTCGCAAACACGGCAAGCCGTGTGGCTACGTTGCCGAACCGGGTCACGAATGGACCTTCGGCGACAACATGAACCTCGCCGTCGGGCAGGGCGATCTATTGACCAATCCGCTGCAGATGGCGGTCGCCTACTCGACGCTCGTCGACGCCTACCGCAACGACGGACGCGGCTGGCGACCGACGCCACATCTGGGGATGCAGATCGACAACTCGAACGGCGAACTGGTTCGGGTCCTGAAGTTCCCTCACGCGAAGCGCAACGTCGACCTCAACCCCACCTACCTCGACTACGTCTTCGAAGGCATCCACGACGCGACCGTCGGCGCCGAAGGAACCTCCTCCGATGTCTGGGCCGGTTGGAACCAGGCGCAGCACAAGACCTACGGCAAGACAGGGACCGCCGAACACCTCGGCCAGACCGAACAGGCCTGGTACATGTGCTACATCGAAAGCGAAACGCGCCCGATCGTGATCGCGGTGACGATGGAACAGGGTGGCTTCGGCGACGAAGCGGCCGCGCCGATCGCCCGCCTGATCGCCTCGCAGTGGTTCCACCAGAAGAAGAAGCTCGTGACAGGATCCTCGGCGGACGCATGAGAACGGCGGCCACCACGGACCGATGACGCCCCCTGCCCTCAGCCCTCTGCAGGCCTCCGAGCAGACCGCCCAAGAGACCTCCGCCGGCATCTCCTTGCCGTTCGACCCGTTGCTGACGCTTGCGGTGATCGGCCTTGGCATCTGCTCGGCGCTCACATTGAAGGTGGCAACGGCGGGAACGATCCCCGGCGACCCGCACTACTTCTTCAAGCGCCAGATCGTCTATCTGATCGTCGGCTTCCTCGCGATGCTCGGCGTCTCGCGCCTGGACTACGGCTGGCTGCGCCGCTTCCAGCGCCCGATCTATGCGCTGCTGATCCTCAGCATCCTCGCCGTGCTCGCGCTCGGCAGCGAAACCCTTGGCTCGACGCGCTCGATCAGCCTGCCCGGCTTCTCCTTCCAGTCCTCGGAGATCGGCAAGCTGCTGCTGATCGTCTTCCTCTCGGGCTTCGTCGTCGACCGTGCACGGCGGTTGCGTGATCGCGACACGACGATCAAGGTGCTCGCGCTCGCGCTCGTGCCGACGATCCTCGTCTTCAAGGAGCCAGACATCGGCTCAGGCCTCGTCTTCATCGCGATCGCGCTGACGATCCTGTTCGTCGCGGGCGTGCCCTGGAGGCACATCGCGGCGATCCTGCTGCTTGGCGTGATCGCCCTGACGATCGTGCTCGCCGTCGCGCCCGCGCTCGGCGTGCACCTGCTGCAGAAATACGAGGTCGAACGGTTGACGGGCTTCCTCAACCCCACCGCCCACGTCGAAAACAAACTGGTCTATCAGGAGCTGCAGAGCAAGATCGCGATCGGCGCCGGGCGCCAGACGGGCATGGCGGGCGTCGGCAGCTCCGAGTTCGGCCTGGTGCCAGAGCGCGAAACCGACTTCATCTTCGCCTCGCTGAGCGTCGCGCGCGGCTTCGTCGGCGCCGCGTTCGTGCTTTCGCTCTACGCCCTGATGATCTGGCGCGGCCTGCGCATCCTCTCGATGGCGAAGGATCTCTACGGCTCGCTGATCGCCGGCGGGGTCGTCGCTATGCTGATGTTCCAGGTGTTCGTGAACGTCGGTGTGACAATAGGCATCCTGCCCATCACCGGCATCACGCTGCCGCTCATGAGCTACGGTGGATCCTCCGTATTGAGCACGATGCTCGCGGTCGGGCTGTTGCAGTCGATCTATCTGCGTGCGCGCTCGACCGAAGCGATGAAGGGTCGCGTCTTGCGCTGGTGACATGCTGAACGATATGTTGAGAGCGCGAGGAGCAAGGGCCCATGGCGTCGAACACTGCATTGAGGGCTCCGCACATATGCAACGAGACCTCAGCCGCGACGCAGACCTGAGCCACATGAGCGACACAGACTTGAACGCACCATCTGAAGCACATCGATTCGCCGCCCCCGCACGCGAGGCGCAGCCCCATGCATTGGGCGCGCTCGCCGCTGCGCGGAGAGCCGGCGGATCGCGCAACCCATATACCCAAAGACTGGAAGCGAAAATTGAGAAAGCAAGTGCTTGTCAGCGTCGATCGCGCCGAGACGCGCGTCGCGCTGCTGGAGGACCAGCAGAACCCGCCCGCCCGCGCCGCAACCACTGCCACAGGCGGCTCGCGCCGGCGTGGCAAGGGCAAGGCGGGCAGCGGCTATGAGGTAGCCGAGCTCTACATCGAGCGCCGTGGCGGGCGCTCGATCGTCGGCAACATCTACAAGGGCAAGGTCGACAACGTCCTGCCAGGTCTCGAGGCCGCATTCGTCGACATCGGCCTGGAGAAGAACGGCTTCCTGCACGTCGACGAGATCGTGCTGCCAGGGGTCCAGACCCCGCGCCGCGGTCGCGGCGGCGGCAAGCGCATCGGCGAGCTGCTGAAACCAGGCCAGGAGATCGTCGTCCAGGTCGTGAAGGACCCGCTGAAGACGAAGGGTGCGCGGCTATCGATGGAGCTGACGATCGCCGGGCGCTACATGGTCTACGCCCCGACCGGCGAGGGCGTCGGCGTCTCCAGGCGCCTGGAGGACAAGGAGCGCGAACGGCTGCGTCGCCAGACCGCGAAGCTCGATCTCGGCAAGGGTGGCGTGATCGTGCGCACCGCGGCCCAGGGGGCAAAGCGCGAGGACTTCGAACGCGAGCTGCTCTACCTGCACAAGCTGCACGAGGTCCTGATGCGGCGTGTGGAGGACAGCAAGGCGCCAAGCCTCGTCTTCCAGGAGGCCGATCTCGCGGTGCGGGTCGTGAGAGACATCTTCTCCGCGGAGTTCGAGAAGGCGGTCGTCGACGACGAGCTGCAGTACCAGCGCCTGACATCCTTCTTCGCGCGCACCGCGCCCGAGCTAGCCGAGCGCGTCGAGCTCTGGAGTGGCGAGCGTCCGCTGTTCGAGGAGAACGGCGTCGAGGAGGCGATCGCAGGCGTGCTGTCGCGTCGCGTCGATCTGCCCTCAGGCGGCTACCTTGTGATCGACGCCGCCGAGGCGCTGACCGTGATCGACGTCAACTCCGGCAGCTTCACCGGCGGCAAAGGCGGATCGCTGGAGGACACGATCACGCGCACGAACCTCGAGGCCGCGAGCGAGGTCGTCAAACAGCTGCGCCTGCGCGACATCGGCGGGATCATCGTGATCGACTTCATCGACATGGCGCGGGCGCGCAACCGCGACGCGGTGATGAAGACGCTGCGCAAGCACCTCGACGAAGACAGGACGAAGACCTTCACCGCCGAGATCTCGAAGCTCGGGCTCGTCGAGATGACCCGCCAGAACGTGACCGATGGCGTGCGCGAGATCATGACGAGGCGCTGCCCAACCTGCGACGGCGAGGGCGTGATCCGCTCGGAGGAGACCTACGCGATCGACATCGAGCGCAGGCTGCGCTCGCTTGCCGCCGAACGTCCTGACGCGGAGGCCTTCCTGGTGCAGCTCAACCCGCGCGTGACCGCCCAGATCACAGGCAACAACTCGCGAGTTCTGCACGCGATCGAGGCCGAAACGGGCAAGCTCTTCCACTTCGAAGGCTCAGAGGGGCTGCCACTCGAGCACTTCGCGATCACCTTCGAGGGCACGAATGACGAGGTCCAGGAGCGCGCGCTGCCCTTCAGGGAGGGCGACGAGGTGCTCGTCGAAATCGTCGAGCCGCACATGTACGACGCCGACGACGCCGTTGCGAAGCTCGACGGCTACATCGTCTCGATCGCGGGTGCCGCAGAGCACGTCGGCGAGAAGCGCATGGTGCGCATCGAGCAGGTCGCGCGCACCGCTGCGCGGGCGCTGCTGCTCGACGAGAACGGCGAGGTGATCGTGCCGGAGCCAACCTCCGCACGGCTGCGCGACGGCGACGAGGACGAGGATGGCATACAATCAGGCCGCAGGCGCCGTGGACGCAGAGGTGGACGGCGCCGTTCTGCTGCCAAGGAGCCGGTGGGCAGCACCGACACCCAATGAAGCGCCAAGGCAGCCAATACGCATGAGCACCGAGACGAATGAGCACAACGACAGTTGGTCCCTCGCATGAGCACTGAGACAAGCAACCATTACGCGATCGTGAAGACCGGCGGCAAGCAGTACCGGGTCCAGCCCGGTCAGCGGCTGCTCGTCGAGCGCCTCGCCGTCGAGGAGGGCAAGAGCTTCACGCTCGAGCCGATGATGTACCGCGCTGAGGAGATCGTCTGCGACGGCGATCAGCTCGCGAAGGTGAAGGTGACCGCGAAGGTGCTCTCCCACGAGCGCGGCGAGAAGCTGCGCGTCTTCAAGTTCAAGCCGAAGCGCGGCTACCGCCGCCGTAACGGCCACCGCCAGGAGCTGACCCGGATCGAGGTCACCGACATCTCGCTCGGCGCGACGCGCAAGAAGGCGGCGGAGAAGCCCGCTGCTGCGGAGAAGCCCGCTGCGGCGAAGCCGGCGGCGTCCGCGTCTGCGGCGAAGCCCGCCGCCGAGAAGCCCGCGGCGTCCGCGTCTGCGGCGAAGCCCGCTGCGGAGAAGTCGACGGCGTCCGCTGCGAAGCCCGCCGCCGAGAAGCCGGCAAAGCAGGCCCTTGCGGCCGAGAAGCAGCCCAAGGAGGACGGCGATGGCGCATAAGAAGGGACTTGGCTCGAGCCGCAACGGACGCGAATCCAACGCGAAGCGCCTCGGCGTGAAGACGTTCGCCGGTCAGGCGGTCGTCGGCGGCGAGATCATCGTGCGCCAGCGTGGCACCGTCTTCAAGCCGGGCGAGGGCGTCGGCATCGGCAAAGACGACACGCTCTTCGCTGGCAGGCCGGGCACCGTGCAGTTCACGACGGGCCGCCGTGGCCGTGTCGTAAACGTCATCCCCGAGGCCTAGAAGGCGGTTGGCACAGGCTGCATGCGCGCGGCCGCGATGGTCGCAGCGCATCGGTGTGCCACGATCTCGCGGTGCTCTACGACCGCGCCCAGATCCATGTCGAGGCCGGCGGCGGCGGCGACGGCTCTGTCAGCTTCCGCCGCGAAGCGCACGTGCCGAAGGGCGGCCCTGACGGCGGCGACGGCGGTCGCGGCGGTGATGTCGTGCTCATCTGCGACGACTCGCTGCGCGACCTGCACCAGCTGAAGCGCAGCCCCCACCGCAGGGCGCCGCGCGGCGGTCACGGCCAGGGCGCCCTTCGTCATGGCGCGGACGGCGAGGACCTGATCGTGCGCGTGCCGCCTGGCACGCAGGCGGTCGGGCAGGACGGCGACCTCGCCGGTAGGAGCTATGACCTGACCAGGGCGGGGCAGCGGGCGGTGCTCGCGCGCGGCGGCTCGGGTGGTCGCGGCAACAAGCACTTCGCCACCTCGACGAGGCAGGCGCCCCGCTTCGGCGAGCGGGGCCTGCGTGGGGAGCAGGGCAGCTGTGCGCTGCAGCTGAAGCTGCTTGCCGACGTCGGCCTCGTCGGCCTGCCGAACGCGGGCAAGTCCTCGCTGCTCTCGCGCCTCACGCGCGCCCAGCCGAAGATCGCCAACTACCCGTTCACGACGCTCGAGCCTGTGCTTGGCGTGATCGACGACGGCGAGCGCCAGATCGTCGTCGCGGACATCCCAGGTCTGATCGAGGGCGCAAGCGACGGCGCCGGCCTTGGCCACGACTTCCTTGGGCACGTCGAGCGTTGCAGGCTGCTCGTGCACGTCCTGGATCTGCACGAGGGTGAGGCGATGCTCGCAAACCACGAGACGATCGAGCACGAGCTCGGCGCATACGACTCGCGGCTCACAGAGCTGCCACGCGTGCTCGTCCTCTCCAAGTCCGATCTCATCACAGCAGAGCAGGCGCAGAGCGCTGTCGAGCAGTGGTCGAAGCGCCTTGGCGAGGATGTCCCGGTACTTGCCGCCTCGAGCGCCACCCGACATGGTCTCGCCGAGCTCTCGACGCTCCTGCTGCATCAGATCGCCGACGCCCTGGCCTCCGATTCAGCGGCCGCTGGTCACGCTGCCGTGGGCGGCGCAGGCAGGGCAGATGGCCGGCCATCCGAGGATCTCGCCGAGCACATGATCTACCGTCCAGCCGGCGAAAGTGGCTTCTCGGTGCAGCGTCTCAGACCGGGCTCCTTCGCCGTGCGCGGCCACGGCATCGAGCGGCTCGTGCAGCGCTTCGATGCCAACAACGAGGAGGCGATGGCCCACCTCGAGGTGCGCCTGCGCCGGATCGGCGTGATTGGCGCGCTCGAAGGAGAGGGCTTCACCGCAGGCGACGAGATCGAGATCGCCGGCATCGTCTTCGAGCTCGACCCAGAGTCGCCGGCGTAGGACCTGGGTCGCCGGGATAGACCGGAGTCGCCGGGATAGGACCGACCATCTACGCTCCCAGTCAGATGAGCGGCAGAGTCGTCATCAAGCTTGGCTCCAGCATCGTCGCCGACGAGGCCGGGGAGCTGCGTGAGCACGTGCTCACGCGGATCTGTGCTGCCGTCGCCAGCCTGCGCGGCGAAGGCAGAGAGGTGGTGGTCGTCTCGAGCGGCGCGATCGCGCGTGGCGTCAACATCATGGGACTTGGCAAGCGGCCCGTCGCCGTCGAGGAGCTGCAGGCTGCAAGCGCGATCGGCCAGGGCAAGCTCTACAGGGTCTACGACGAGCTGCTCCGCGGCCATGGGCTGACGAGCGCCCAGGTGCTGCTCACCTTCGCGGACATGTCGGTGCGCGCCAACTATCTCAACGCGCGCCAGGCGCTGCGCAAGCTGCTCGACTGGGGCGTCGTGCCCGTCATCAACGAGAACGACACGACCGCGACCGACGAGATCTCCTTCGGCGACAACGACTTCCTCGCCGCCCAGGTCGCGATCCTCGTCGCCGCGGATGAGCTGATCCTGCTCACCGACATCGACGGCCTCTACACGGCCGATCCACGCCACGACCCAGAGGCGCAGCTCGTGCAGCGGATCGAGGACTTCGAGGCGCTTCGCAAGCTGGAGATCGGGCACACGACCTCGACGCATGGCTCTGGCGGTATGCGCTCGAAGGTCGTTGCCGCCGACATGGCGACAGCGGCGGGCATCGCGACAGTGATCTGCAACGGGATCGAGGCGGGCCCGCTCGAGCGGGCGCTGCACGGCGAGCCTGTCGGCACGGGCTTTCCGCCGCGCTCCGCGGGGCACTCCTCATTCAAGCTGTGGCTGCGTTACGCAAAGCCGAGCCATGGCACGATCGACGTCGACGCCGGCGCTGCTGCGGCCCTCTCGCAGCATGGCACGAGCCTGCTCCCGGTCGGCGTCGTCGAGGTCTCTGGCGCCTTCTCGGCCGGCGACGCGGTCGAGATCGTCTCTGGGCGGCAGCTCCTTGGCAAGGGCATCTGCAACTACTCGGCCGAGGAGCTGGGGCGGATCAAGGGCATGAAGACCGCAGCGGTGCGCGAGCTGATGCCAGACGCCGTGGAGGAGGTCGTGCACCGCGACTACATGGCACTAGAGGTCCGCTGAGCGGCGTCTAGAGGTTCGCTGGGCGGCGTCATGCGGCGTCCTCGGTCGCTCGTGTGCTAGCGCACACTTCGCTCCCTGCGTCCTTGCCTGACTTGCCCAGCGAACCTCTAGTTGGAACGTGAACTGGGTCTGGAGTGGACCCGGTTGGACGGACAGGTGAGCGCTTGGGTGGCTTGGACGCGAAAGGATGCCGTTCATGCCGAAGTCGAGACCGCCGTATCCGCCTGAGTTTCGCCGCGAAGCTGTTGGCTTGGTG
>DASXDO010000025.1:0-92936 GCA_036490555.1 Solirubrobacteraceae bacterium
GAGGCGTTCTACAACCGCCAACGACGACACTCCACCCTCGGCTACCTCACCCCCGAAGAGTTCGAGAGCAGGACAATCACAACCACGACAACCAACTAGCCACCAAAGCCCGCGACTGTCCGCAAAAGCGGGTCCACTCCACCCCTCGTAGCGGAGTTGGGCGCATCGATGGCCTGGCGAGAGCGGTATTAGGGCGACCACTAGGACAACAAAAAGCAAGAATCGCCGCTGCTGGAGGTGTCTGGTCCTCGGCGGGAGCATGCTTGCCGCCATCGGTCACTAGACTAGGCGGCTCTGCGCCCGTAGCTCAGCTGGATAGAGCGTCGGTCTACGGAACCGAAGGTCGTGAGTTCGAATCTCTCCGGGCGCGCTTGGAAAAACCGCATGCATATGTGCTGGAGCTAGGGATATAGCTCACCCATGCGGTGGTCGGCCTGTCGACCGCTCCTCTACGGAACCGAAGGTCGGGAGCGAGAATCTCTCGGGTGGCGCTCAGGGCGCTCAGGGATCGCCTTCGGGTTCCCTTGGAACCTCGTGGTCCGGGACCTGCAAGGCGGTCCTAGGCGATCCTGGGCAACAGATGCGACGTTGGCATATGCCCGCTGCAGCTTTGGGGCACTTGATTTCCTCGGCTGGGGGTCATCTCTTGGCACCGTCCGATGGAGCAGTGCGATAGGGGCACACGCTAAGCACGTCGCTTGAGTGGGCGTCATATCGACAACCGCCGCTCTGAGCAATGACAGGGGCCGGCTAATTTGCCAGGGCCTCGTGAGCCTCCTCCAGCTCAGCGGTCGATCCTGTCCTGTCCGTTCCGTGCCTGCGCGTACTTCTGTGAGGTGACTCGTCCGAGCCTCTTGGGGCATCTGGAGGCTGAGGATTGTCATTGCCGGTACCGCCGCCACGACCAGGACCACCGCGCCCCCGAATGTAATCGATGACCTCACGTGCAGTCGTATGGCTGGCTGACATCGCAGCGCTAGCGGCTATCCCCATGCACATCAGGCATCCAAGTGCAGTGAAGACCCCAACGGACAGTCCCAGAGCGCGCGAGAGCAGTACAAGTGCCAGGGCGAGCACAATCGTTCGAGCAGCGATTCGGATGAGAAGTATCCGTCGTCTACTCATTGACGGCACCTTAGAGAGTTCTGTTGAAGATGACGAGCACTATCGCAAAGAACGCTCCTGCTCCGGTGCCCCAGCCAACAGCCTCTGCGACGCCGGGAGTCGTCTTTCCAAGCCCCTTGCTCACCAGGCCAATGCACCATCCACTGGCCGCCCCTACCGTGACGCCCACCGATCCCCAAAGTATGAGTTCGGCCGACAAGCGCCTCAAAGTCGTGCTGCCAAGCACGAGTAGCTCGCCAAACGAAATGCGCACTGGACCCCCCGGCTGACTTGTGTCTATCGACTGAATGCCCTGCCGTCGCATCCTCGTTCGACAGCGCAGGGCAGCATACAGTAATGCCGCGTCGATGCTTCTGTTCGATCAGTAGGAATATCGGGGCGCCGTGCACCGCTTGCTCGCTTTCGAAGGCGTTCATGCTTCGACACATACCCTGTCGAGCTTGAGCTATGCAGCGGATCCAGGTCATCTGTACTGTTCGGCGGGCTCGCTCAGTAGTTCGCCGAAGGCTCTAGGCTTGGGCTGACTCCGTGACGCTCGAGCGTAGGGCCCGTGACGCCGACGCGGCCTCAGTGCCGGACGTTTGCGAGCGTCAAGCCAGGGCCCACACGGGCGATACCCCTGCGTACTGTTTGCCGCCGGTTCAGGATCAGTCAAGGGGCATGGTTGGGTCGCGTTAATGGAATGGGTGGCGTCGAAGCTCTTCGTTTGCGCGACTGATCGTCTGAATGTCGGAGTGTGCGGCGGCGCCTTGCTTGACGCTGGCTTGGCGAAGCGGAGTGCCGGCTTCTGTCATCGCATCACCAATGGCCCAGGAATGCCCAAAAGCTTTCCCTCTGGACTGGTTTGCATGTCTCCGACGCATCTGGTATAACGGCCGAGAGGGCTCGCAATACGAAACGTTTGTTCCATGATATGTACCAGGCGGATTCGGAACTCCTCGGCAACGAGGCCCCCGAACGGTCCTAGGGAGGAGAATGACGTGAGCTATTCGGATTGGTTGGCACGTAAGATGCGTGTGCTGGCCCTGTCTGCGGTGCTTGTGCTCGGCGTCTGCGTGGCTGGCTGTGGCAGCAGCAAAAACAGCAGCAGCAACGGCGGCGGCAAATCTGGGCAGACCGCCGCGAGCAAGGAACCGATCAAGATCGGAGCGGTCCTCGCGCAATCGGGGCTCTTCTCCGAGTTCGACATCGGCAACACGGCCGGCGTAGAACTCGCAGCCGAAGACATCAACAAAGAAGGCGGTGTCGACGGCCGCAAGCTTGAAGTCACGGTCGGCGACTACAAGTCGAAGCCAGAATTGGGTGGAACCGTTGCGCGCGAATTGATTGGCGAAGGCGCAACGGCGATCATCACCTCCGCCGACTTCGACTTCGGCTCGCCTGCAGCGCTTGCTGCGCAGAGCTCGAACGTCGTTGCGATCTCAGCGGGGGCGGAGGCGCCAGAATTCGGCGTCCAAGGCATTGGTCCGCTCGCCTACACGATGGGCACCTCGACCAACGAGACGGCGGCGGCCTGGGCGGAATGGATCCACAACAAGCGTGGCGCCCACTCCGTCTTCATCCTCGAAGACCCGACCCTTGCCTATGACACGACGACCTGCGAAAACTTCGAAACGGCCTGGAAAGAAATCCCAGGAACGAAGATCCTTGGCAAGCAGCAGTTCAAGAACACGGACCCATCGATCAGCGTCCAGATCACGAAGATCCAGGCGCTGAGCGAAAAGCCTGAATTCATTCTGCTCTGCTCCTACCCGCCAGGGGGCGCGACGGCGCTGCGGCAGCTGCGCGCAGCAGGCATCGAAACGCCGGTCATCGGCGGCGACGCATTCAGCGGCACCGCATGGCTGGCGAGCGTGCCGAAACTGAGCAACTTCTACTACACAGACTACGTCTCAGTCTACGGTGACGATCCAAACCAGGAAGTCAACCGGATCGTCGAAGAAGCGAAAGCAAAGGCGCATCCATCAAACGCGATCGCTGGCGTCACGATTGCTGCCTACAGCGCCGTCCAGGCGTATGCGAAGGCGGTCGAAACGGCTGGGACTACCGAAACGAAGGCCGTCGAGGAAGCGCTGAACGAATTCAACGAAGTTCCGCTGCTGGTGGGCCCTACGACGTTCACCTCGGAACTGCACATCAACGACAAACGACCGTTGGCGATTCTCGAAATCAAGAACGGCGAAGGGCGCTTCGTCGAAGAATTCACGCCAGCGAAAGTGCCAGCGATCAAGTTCAAGTAGGCAAGAGGCAAGCGAGACACACAGAGACGAAGGATCGGCATCCATGAGCTCGACGAGGATCGAAGCATGACCTCGATGAGAATCAGCGGCCTGGGCGTGCACTTCGGTGGCGTCCGGGCCGTGGATGACGTCAGCCTCGAGATCGAGGGCGGCCAGGTGCTCGGTCTGATCGGACCGAACGGCGCCGGCAAGACGACGCTGATCAACGCGATCACCGGGTTTCAGCGGTGCACGCTCGGCAGCGTCTTCGATGGCGGGCGCGAGGTGACGCGCTGGAAGCCCGAGCAGCTCGCCCGCGCGGGCATCGCCCGTACCTTCCAGGGAGTGCGCACATTTCGTGGGCTGAGCGTCCTCGAAAACGTGCAGCTCGGAGCGGTCGCAGCAGGGTTGCGCAAGCGCCCAGCACGCAGCCGCGCCGAGGAGCTGCTGCAGCGGCTGGGCCTCGCTGCGCTCGCGAACGAGCCCGCAGGAGAGCTCGCGCAGGGCGATGAGCGGCTCGTCGGGATCTCACGCGCGATCGCGATGAGCCCGCGTTTCCTGCTGCTCGACGAGCCCGCGGCAGGGCTGAACCAGAGCGAGGCGGCTCAGGTCGCAGGGCTGCTCGACTGGATTCGCAAGGAGCTGCATTGTGGCGTGCTCGTGGTCGAGCACAACGTTGGTTTCATCATGGGCCTCTGCGACCGAGTGCACGTGATGAGCTCAGGTCGCACCGTGACCGAGGGCCCACCCGCGACGGTGCGGGAGGACAAGCGGGTGATCGCCGCCTATCTCGGTGGCGCCTCCGCACAAGCTCGAGCTGGAGGCGTCCCTGGCACTCAGACTGGAGGCGTCCCTGGCACTCAGACTGGAAGTGCACCTGGCACTCAGACTGGAGGCTCCACCCACGCTCAGGCGAAGGCCGTCTGATGCTGTTGCAGGTGGAGCAGCTCGCCGTCTCCTATGGCGCCCTGCGCGTCGTCCACGAGGTCAGCCTTGAGGTCAGCGAAGGGGAGATCGTTGGTCTCATCGGCCCGAACGCCGCCGGTAAGACGACGAGCCTCTTCGCGATCGCTGGCGCTCTGAAGCCTGACCAGGGCCGAGTCACGCTCGACGGCAAGGACATCACTGGCCGCTCGCCAGAGGACATCGTGCGCGCGGGGCTCGCCGTCGTGCCAGAGGGCCGGCGCATCCTCAGCAGCCTCACGGTCGAGGAGAACCTGCGCCTTGGCGGCATCAGCCGCACAAAGACCCAGGAGCTGCACGAGGAGATCGAGCACGCCTTCGAACGCTTCCCGCGCATCGCCGAGCACCGCCATTCAAAGGCGGGGCATCTCTCAGGCGGCGAGCAGCAGCTGCTCGCGATCGCGAGGGCCCTGATGGCGAAGCCGCGCCTGCTGCTCGTCGACGAGGCCTCGCTTGGGCTCAGCCCGATCGCGGTCGAAGCGGTCTTCGCGGCGCTGCTCGAGTTCCGCAGCGCAGATCGCGCCGTCGTCGTCGTCGAGCACGACGTCGAGCGCATCTCGACGATCGCGGACCGCATCTATGCGGTCAGCGAAGGCCGCAGCCGCTACCTCGGCGCTCGCGGAGAGATCGACCGCGAGGACATCGAAGCGATCTACCTCGGGCGGCGGCCCGAGATGGAAGAGGCGACGACGGTCGGAGGGCAGCCGTGAAAGAGGTCGTCCAGTACGTGATCGACGGCATCAGCCTTGGCGCGCTCGACGCCCTGCTCGCGCTCGGAGTTGGCCTCATCTTCGGCGTCATGAGGCTCGTCAACTTCGCCCAGGGCGCCTACATCATGCTCGCCGGCTACGTCCTCTTCTTCACGATCTCGGCGAGCTGGGCGGTCGTCATCCCGCTCACGCTGCTGGCTGGCATCGCGATCGCGATCATCACCGAGCGCGTCGCGTTCAGGCCGCTGCGCGGCGCTGACGGCAGCACGCTGATGGTCGCCTCCTTCTCGGTCGCGTTCCTGATCCAGAGCATCATGATCACGATCGAGGGCTCCGGGCCGAAGTCGATCCCGATCTGGTCGTTCGTGAGCGAGTCGATCAAGGTGATTGGCCTGCAGATCCCAGTCCTCGACCTCATCTCGATCGGCGTCAGCGCCTGCCTGATCGTCGGGCTCTGGCTCTTCCTCACGCGCACGCGCACAGGACTCGCGATGCGCGCGGCGGCTGAGGACTTCCAGATGCTGCGGCTGCTTGGCGGCCGCGCCACCAGAGTGATCGCCGTCGCCTTTGCGCTCAGCGGCCTGCTTGCCGCGATCGCGGGCGTGCTGCTCTTCTCGCAGACCGCGGTCGTCGGTCCCGAAGTCGGCACCGACGCGGTCCTCATCGGCTTCGTCGCAACCGTGATCGGCGGCCTTGGCAGCGTGCAGGGCGCCGCGCTTGGCGGCTTCCTGCTTGGCGCGTTGACGACGGCCCTGCAGGCGACGCTGCCGAATGGCCTCAGCGCCTACCGCGACGCCTTCGTGTTTGGCGCCGTGATCGCGCTGCTCGTCTTCAGGCCACAGGGCCTGCTTGGCAACAGGGCCGACGCCGAGAGGGTCGTGTGATGGAGCAGGCCCAGGCGACGAAGCCGACCGCGGCGAGCTTCAACTTCGGGCGCGAGGCGCTGCGCCGTGCAGGCAGGCTGCCGCTCGTGTTCGCGCTGACGGTCGGCCTCGTCGTGCTCTGCCTGCTGATCGGCCAGTACGGAAGCGAAGAGCTGAAGACGACGACGGTGACTGGCCTCGTCGACCTGATCATGGTCGTCGGGCTCTACACGTTCGTCGGCAACTCTGGCGTGCTCTCGTTTGGGCACGCAGGCTTCATGGCCGTCGGCGCCTACGCCTCGGCGCTGCTGATGATCCCGATCCTCACGAAGGGGGCGTTGCTGCCTGCGCTGCCGACGTTCCTCGCGAACGCCTCGTTTGCGCCCGTGCCCGCGGCGTTGACTGGGGCGGGGGTGGCGCTGCTGCTTGGGATCGTCGCGGGCATCCCGATCGTGCGCCTCGCGGGCATCCAGGCCTCGATCGCGACCTTCTCGTTCCTCGCGATCATGCAGGTCGTGATCGGCAACTGGACCGCCCTCACACGCGGTCAGATGACGATGACGGGCATCCCGATCTCGATCGGCGTGACCGAACCGCTGCTCTGGGCGGTCGTCGCGATCGGCATCGCCTACGTCTACAAGCAGTCGCGCTTCGGCTTCCGGCTGCGGGCGACCCGCGAAGACGCGCTGAGCGCGCGCAGCCTTGGCATATCCGTCGGCCGTGAACGGTTCATCGCCTTCGTCGTCAGCGCCTTCATCGTTGGCATCTCTGGCTACCTCTACGCGCGTGAGGTCGGCTCGTTCTCACCCGAAAACTTCTACTTGGAAATCACGTTCATCACGATCGCGATGCTGATCATCGGCGGACGCAACAGCCTCGCTGGGGCGATCGTCGGGCCCGTCGTCGTCTCGGTCCTGCTCGAGGTGCTGCGCCAGTCTGAAAACAGCTCGCTGCCTGTGACGATCCCGAACGGGTCGCGTGACATCGCCTTCGGAGCGCTGACCATCATCGTCCTCATCCTGCGCCCTGACGGCCTCATGGGAAGGAGGTTCAGCTGAGCATGCAACCGCTGGAGAGAGCTGGCCAGGCCACGACTGTCGCGAGCGGCGGCACGCAGGACGCGGTGACCCACGAGATCATCCGCCGCTACCTGATCTCGACGGTCGAGGAAATGGTCGAGACCACGCGCCGCACCGCCTACTCGACGGTCATCTCCGAGGCGCTCGACTTCACCTGCGCGCTGTTCGACGGCGCTGGGCGCCTCGTCGCTCAGGGCGCGGGGCTGCCCGTCCACGTCGGCAGCCTGCTGGGCGCGATGGAGGTGACGCTCGACGCCTACGGCGAGGACTTCGCGCCAGGCGATGTCGTCGTCCACAACGACCCCTATCGCGGTGGCGGGCACCAGGCGGACGTGGTCATCACCCGTCCGATCTTCCATGGCTCTGAGCGCGTCGGCTTCGCGGTCAACCGCGGCCACTGGGTCGACACCGGCGGGATGACCCCAGGCGGCTGGTCGGGGACGGCCGAACACGTCGTCCAGGAGGCGCTTCTGATCCCGCCCGTGAAGCTCTACAGGCAGGGCGAGCTCGTGCGCGAGATCCGCGACTTCATCTTCGCCAACGTGCGTACCCCGCGCCAGGACTGGGGCGACCTGCAGGCCCAGCTCGCCTCGGCGATCACCGCTGACCGCCGCGTCCAGGCGCTGATCGAGCGCTATGGCCTGCCCGCCGTGAAGGAGGCGGAGGAGCTTGCGCTGCAGTACAGCCGCCGGCGTTTCCTCGCCGCGCTCGCCGCCTGCCCGTCAGGCAGCTGGTCGGCGCAGGACTTCTTCGAGGACACCGCGTTCGAGGCGGCCCGCCACGAGCTGCACTGCACCCTCACAGTCGATCAGGGCACGATGCAGGTCGACTTCAGCGGCACCGGGCCGCAGGTGCTTGCGCCGATCAACAACTCGGTCGTCAACACCCGCACCGCCGCCTACATCGCCGCGGTCTCGCTGCTCGACCCCTCGATCCCGTTCAACTCGGGCTTTGTCGATCTGATCGACGTGCGCGTGCCGGAGGGCTGTCTGCTGCATGCGACGCCGCCGTACCCGCTGTTCCTTGGTCCCGCCGATCCGACGAACAAGGCCTGCGAGCTCGTCCTCAACGCGCTTGGCCAGGCGCTGCCGGAGCGCGCGGTCACAGGCAGCTACCAGACCGGCAACAACACGACCGGCGGCGGTGTCGACCCGCAGAGCGGCGCTCCCTTCCAGTTCTTCCTCTTCGGCGCCGGGGGCTGCGGCGCGCGGCACGGCAAGGACGGCAACTCGGCGGAGTGGCACTCGACGGCCAACTGCAAGAACGAGTCGATCGAGCAGTGGGAGCACCAGGTGCCGGCGCGCTTCAGGGAGTTCTCGCTGATCCAGGATTCAGGGGGAGCGGGGCGCACCCGCGGTGGCCTTGGCTACCGGCGGCGGATCGAGCTGGGCGCGGACGTCCAGGTCTCGGCCGCCGCCGACCGGCATGAGGTCGGTGCTTGGGGACTGCAGGGAGGCCAGCGCGGCCGCCCGAACGGCTTCCGGGTCGGTCGTGGCGGCCGCGTGCAGAAGCTCACGGAGCTCTTCGGGATCGTCAGCCCCTCGAAGTTCGCGAACGTCGGGCTCTCCGCGGGCGATGAGTACATCGTCGAATCGGGCGGTGGCGGCGGTTTCGGCGACCCGCTCAGTCGCGATCCGGAGCTGGTCGGCGCCGATGTCGCCGAGGGCTACGTGAGCGTGGAGGCGGCACGCCGCGACTACGGGGTCGTGTCGGGCTCCGATGGCACGGTCCAGCCTGCGCAGACCGTGGCGCTGCGGGAGCAGATGCGCGCTGAGAGGGAGGGAAAGGGGGGTGGGTGCGATGCGTGACTTCGGCGAAGCACTGCATGGGGGCACCGCTGCGGCGCATGGCTCCAACGGCAGCGGCCCGCGTTATCGCGTCGGGATCGACATCGGCGGCACCTTCACCGACTACATGGCCTACGACATGCAGAGCGGGCAGCTGAGCCGCACGAAGACACTGAGCGGCGGCAGCGAGCTCGACGCGACCTTCACCGCAGCCGTTGCCGAGCTCGGCGTCACGCACGAGAGCCTCGACCTGCTGATCCATGGCACGACGGTCGTCACGAACCTCGTGCTCGAGCGCAACGGCGCCGAGGTCGGCCTGATCACGAGCGCGGGCTTCAGGGACGTGCTCGAGATCGGCTGGAGCTTCCGCGACGACGCCTACGACCTGCAGTGGACGAAGTTCAAGCCGCTCGTGCCGCGCAGGCGGCGTCTCGAGGTCGCCGAGCGGGTCGGGCCAGGCGGCGAGATCGAGCTGCCGCTGCACGAGCAGGGCGTGCGCGCCGCAGCTCAGGAGCTGCTTGGCGCCGGCGTCGACGCGATCGCGATCTGCTTCCTGCACGCATACGCGAACGCGGAGCACGAGCAGGCCGCGCGGCGGATCGTCGCCGAGATCGCCCCAGGATTGCCCTGCGTGATCTCCAGCGAGGTGGATCGCCGCCTCGGCGAGTACGAGCGCGTCTCGACGACCGTGCTCAGCGCCTACGCGACGCCGCGCCTCGGCGACTACGTCGACGGCATCGAGCGCTGGGTCGGGCCTGGGCGCACCGCCTACTTCATGCAGTCCGAGGGCGGCGTGATCCCCGCCGAGGTGGTGCGCCGCACGCCGACCTCGCTCGTGCTCTCAGGCCCCGCGGCCGGCGTGCTCGCAACCTGTCACGTGGGCCGCATGGCTGGCTTTCAGAACCTGATCTCGATGGACGTCGGCGGCACGAGCGCCGACGTCTGCATCATCCGCAACAGCGAGGCGAGCCTGCGCGAGGTGCTCGAGATCGAGCCTGGCATGCCGCTGCGCACGACCTCGCTCGACGTCGCCGCCGTCGGCGCCGGCGGCGGCAGCATCGCCTGGATCGATCGCGGGGATGCGCTGCGTGTCGGGCCCGCGAGCGCGGGCGCCTCGCCAGGGCCGGCCTGCTACGGCCGCGGCGGCGAGCTGCCGACCGTGACCGACGCGAACGTCGTGATCGGCATCACCAATGCGGAGGGGCTGCTCGGCGGGCGCTTGAAGGGCGACGCCCAGCTCGCGCACGCTGCGCTCGCGGCGCTTGGCGAGCGGCTCGGCATCTCCGGCGAGGAGGCGGCGCTTGGCGTCTACCGGATCGTGAACGCGACGATGGCGCAGGCGATCCGCACGCTCACGGTGCAGCGCGGGATCGACCCGCGCGACTTCGCCCTGATGTCCTTCGGCGGCGCCGGCGGCCAGCACGCCGTCGAGGTCGCGCGCGAGATGCAGATCCCGCGGGTGGTCTTCCCGCAGCACCCCTCGACCTTCTCGGCGCTCGGCCTGCTGGCCGCGGATGTGCAGACGACGCGCACGCAGCCGGCGCACGCGCCGCTCGAGCTGACGAGCGCCGCGGACGTCGCGCCGCTGTTCGCCGACCTCGAGGCTGAGACCGCGGCCGCGCTTGGCGACTCCCGCGCAGGCGGTGAGGTCGTCTTTCGCAGGTTCGCGGACCTGCGCTATGTCGGACAGGTCCACTCGATCCGCACCCCGACCCCGGTCTGGGACGCCGCGCGGATCAACGACGACTTCGAGGACCTGCACGAGACCCAGTATGGGACGCGTCTCGGCGACGCGCTCGAGGTGGTCAACGTCGGGATCACCGCGCGGCTCGAGCTGGCAAAGCCGAAGCTCGGCGCAGGCGCAGACGCGAGGACCTCGCCGTCGAGCGAGCCGGTTGTTCTGCGCGAGTCGTTCGTCTGCCTCGACGGCGTGAGCGTCCCCGTGGTCGACCGCCGCTCGCTCGCCCCGGGCATGACGCTGCCGGCGCCCTGCCTGGTCGAGGAGGTGGACTCGGTGCTCTACCTGCCAAGCGGGTCCGCGGCGGTCGTGGATGAGCTGATGAACATCGTCTGTGAGGTGGGAGAGAGATGAGCGCTGAGCGGCAGTTGTTGGTGATCACGGTCGACATCGACCCGAGCCAGGACAGGGAGTTCAACCGCTGGTACGACGAGGTCCACGTGCCCGAGATCACGGCCTGCGAGGGGATCCACGCCGCCTGGCGGCTGCGGTCTGACGAGCCTGAGCAGCAGCCGCGCTACCTCACCTGCTACCTGGTCGATGGGCCGCACGTGCTCGAAACCCCGGAGCTGCTCGAGGTGCGGGGCTGGGGCCCGTTCGAAGCCTCGGTGAATAACTACAGGCGACTGTGGTTCAGGCCGGTCGGAGGCAAGGACGTGCAGCTGCTCGCCGACCTCGGCGTCGCGCACGAAGGCGGAGTCGCGGGCCAGGCCGCGCCCGAGGAGGCGAACGATGACCGCTGAGAGCAGCTCGATCCACGTCGATCCGTGGCCGATCCCGCAGCCGAGCTTCGCCCTCGGCACAGCGCCGATCGCGCTGCTGATCGTCGACATGCAGGACGCCCAATGCCGTCCCGACCGCGGCCTCGGCAAGCTCGTGAAGGCGACCCCTGGCGCGGACGAGTTCTTCTTCGGCCGCATCGAGCGCGTGATCGCCAACCAGGTACGTCTGCGCGAGGCGCTGCGGGCGACGGGCAGGCGGATCGTCTTCCTCACGATCGGGCCGCACGCGGCCGACGGCAGTGACCTGCCTGCATGGAAGCGGCGACGCAACGAGGAGATGCGACGCGAGGCGGACGTGAAGTACGCGGCCAGCAGCGACGCCGACCACGTGATCGTCGCCGAGCTCGCCCCTGGCCCCGGCGAGATCGTGCTGAACAAGTCGACCTTTGGCGGCTTCTCGAGCACCGGGCTCGACCAGATGCTGCGCAACTGGGGCGTTGGGCAGCTCGTGATCTGTGGCCAGGCGACGAACGTGTGCGTCTACATGACCGCGGCCGAAGCCGCCGACCGCGGCTATGAGTGCGTCGTCGTCGGCGACGCCTGCGCGGCGTGGAGCCAAACGCTGCACGACGCCTTCCTCGAGAACTTCCGACTGCTCTTCGGGCGCGTCGCGGGCACCGACGAGGTGATCGCGGAGCTGGATGGCGACGGCGCCTCTGCGGCCGACGAGGGGCTCGCGAAGCCGTCCGGCGGCGAGCACTCTGCTGGGGATCGGCGATGAGCGGCTCGCGCCTCGACCTGCCGTACCTGCTGCGGCGTGCAGCGCGCAGCTTTCCCGACGCGCCTGCGACCGAGGACCATCTCGGTGCGCTCGCGCTTGCGCCTATGATCGCCCGCGCCGAGCGCTTCGCGAACGCCCTCGACGACCTCGGCGTGCCAGATGGCGCGCCTGTCGCGCTGCTCACCGGCAACCGTCGCGAGTACCCGGAGGTCGACAGCGGCATCGTGCTCGGCAGGCGCGTGCGGCTCGCGCTCAACGCGCGCCTGCACATCAACGACCACCGCCGCGTCGTCGAGGACGCGGGCGTCAGGGCGCTTGTGCACTCGTCCGAGTTCGAGCAGGATGCCGCGACGCTTGCGCAGGAGTTTGGCCTCGCGACGATCTGCCTCGATCCTCCCGCACAGGGCAGCGCCAGCCGCTACTACGAGGATGTCCTAACCGCCGCCTCGCCGGACAGCATCGAGCGTCGCGGAGACCCCGAGGATCCGGCCTGGATCACCTACACGTCTGGCACGACGGGCAAGCCGAAGGGCATCGTCCTCAGCCATCGCGCGATCCGCGAGGTGGCGATGAACCTGTTGATCGAGCTGCCCTCGATCGAGCCGGGCGAGCAGATCGTGCTCACACAGCCGCTTTCGCATGGCAGCTCCTACTTCGTGCTGCCCTACCTGCTCGCCGGGGCGGGCGTCTACGTGCTGCGCAGGTTCGACCCGGAGGAGGTCTTCGCGGTCTCGCAGCGTCCGCAGGCCCGCGTGCTGAAGCTCGTGCCCGCGATGCTGTCGCCGCTGCTCGAGATCGACGCGGGCAGGCGATTGAGCTTCTCATCGATCGTCTACGGCGCCTCGCCGATCTCGCGGCCGCTGTTGGAGCAGGGGCTCGAGCGCTTCGGCTCGGTCTTCATGCAGGTCTACGGCCAATCTGAGGCGCCTGTGACGATCACCTGCCTGCACAAGCAGGACCACGTCGGCGATGGCGAGCAGCGCTTCTCCGTCGGGCGTCCCTGGCGCTCGGTCGCGATCGAGGTGCGCGACGAGCAGCAGCGCTCGCTGGCGGCCGGCGAGGTCGGTGAAGTCGTGATCTCCGGCTCGCACATGATGAGCCGCTACCACGAGATGCGTGGCGCGACCGAAGAGGTGATGCACGACGGCTGGCTGCGCACGCGCGACATCGGGCGCTTCGACGAGCGTGGCTTCCTCTACCTGCTCGGGCGCAAGGACGAGATGATCAACTCGGGCGGCTTCAACGTCGCTCCGCGCGAAGTCGAGATCGCCCTCACCGAGCACCCCGCGGTCGAGGAGGCGGTCGTGGTCGGCGCGCCGCACCCGCGTTGGGGCAGCGTGATCAGCGCCGTCGTGCGCTCCCGCGACAGCGAGCTCACGCCCGAGGACGTGATCGCCTTCGCGCGTGAGCGGCTCGGCTTCCGCAGCCCGCGACAGGTCGTGCTCGTCGACCAGATCCCGAAGAACGCATATGGCAAGGTCGACCGCGAGCAGGTCTTCGCGGCACTGGGCAACGCCGCGGAGGGAGTGTCATGAGCTTCGTCGGCGCACTCGCGGAGGGCGCATCGTGAGCCTCGTCGGCGCACTGGCCGATCGCGCGCTCGAGGGCGTCACGGCCGCGGAGGTCGAGCGGCTGCGAGCCCTGACGACGTGCAACCTCGCAGCGGCCGGTGGCCAGCTCGGCGCGATGGGCGAGCTGATCGCCGCGCTGCCGCTCGACCGCGAGCGCCCCGAGCACGCGGCTTTCCTCTACGCGATGCGCCTGCACGCGCGGACCCAGGACGACTTCTACCCAGCCGGTCGCGTGCACGTCGGCGCCGTGACGCTCGCCGTCGCGCTCGCGCTCGCGGACGACTGCGGGACCCGGCTGGCGCAGTGCCTTGGCGCCGGCTACGAGGTGATGTGCGCCGTCTCGGCGACCTACTCGGGGGAGGCCCAGGTCCGCGGTCTGCGCCCGACCGGCGTCTTCGGGCCGCTGGGCGCAGCCGCAAGCGCCGCCGTCGCGCTCGGGCTCGACCGCGATGGCGTCGCCAACTCGATCGCGCTCGCGGCGACGCTCGCGGGCGGCACGAACGCCGCCTGGCTCGCAGGCAGCGATGAGTGGCTGCTCGAGGCTGGAGTCGCTGCGCGGCTCGGCGTCGAGGCCGCGCGCTTCACGCTCGCTGGCGCGCACGCCTCGCCGCAGGCGCTGGAGAGCCGCGCGGGGTGGGCGCGCGCCTTCTTCGGCGACGACAGCGCGCGAGCGCTTGCGAGCACCCTGGAGAGCGCCGAGCGCGGCATCGAGGCGGTCGCCGTCAAGCCCTACCCTGTGAGCGGCATCGCTCAGGTCCCCACCCACCTCGCCTGTGCCGCGAGCCACTGCCTCGGCGCCGAGGCGGAGCTGCAACGCGTGCGGATCCGCATCTCCGAGCGCGAGGCGGGCTATCCGGGATCGGCCAACACAGGCTCCTTCGTGTCGCGCTCCGACGCTCTGATGAGCGTCGTCTTCTGCGTGACCTGCGGCTTGCTGGACGGAAAGGTCCGGCTGGAGCGACTCGAGCGCCCGAACGAGCCCCGGGCGCTCGAGCTCGCATCGCGTGTGCAGTTGCTTGCAGATCCCGAGCTCGAGGAGACCCACGCGGTCCTCGAGCTGGCCGTGGACGGAAGCGAGGCGAGCAGCCAGGCAAGCGGCGCCGAGCTGCTCTACCCCGCCTGGGGAAGAGTCGCCGCGGCGACGCAGGAGATCGCGGCGCGCAGCGAGGCGTCCGTGCAGCTCGTCACGGCGGTCCGCGACGAGCTGCTCTCGGCAGAGCCGGACGCCGTGCATCTGCGAGCCCTGCTCGACGGCGAGCCGCTGCGCGGGGAGGCGAGCGCATGAGCGATCGCGACCGCGTGCAGTCGGTCGATCGCGCGATCGACATCCTGATGACGCTCGTCGTCGGGCCGAAGACGCTCACCGAGGTCTGTCGCGCGACCGACCTGACGAAGGGCACCGCCTTCCGCCTGCTGCGCAGCCTCGCCGACAGGGGTATCGTCGTCAAGGACCCGGGGCGCGACAACCTCTACATGCTGGGGCCGAGCCTGCTGCGCATCGCCCAGGGCGTGACGCTCGGGCTCGGGGCGCTCGGCACGATCGCAGCGCCGGTGCTCACGCGCGTCGCGGAGCAGACGCAGGAGACCGTGACAGTCCACGTGCGCATGGGCGTCGAGCGGATCTGCATCCACGTGATCCCCAGCGCGAGCGCCCTGCGCTACACGGTCTCGCCGGGCTCGAAAGCGCCGCTGCACGTCGGCGCCGCCGGCCAGGCCCTGATCGCATTCCTCGACGAGGTCGAGCTCGAACAGGTGCTCGCCTCGCTGCCGCGCCCGCTGGAGGCGATCACCGACGACACGGTGACCGACCTGCCGACGCTGCGCGAAAAGCTCATGGAGGTGCGCGAGCGCGGCTACGCGATCAGCTCCGGCGAGCGCGTCTCCGGCGCCGCCGCCGTCTCGGTGCCAATCCGCGCCCACGGCGAGTTCGTCGCAGCGCTCAGCATCCTCGGCCCGCTGACACGCCTGCCGCTGGAGCGCCTCGAGGAGTTCGCGGTCGTGCTGCAGGACGCTGCCGCCGAGGCCGGCGGGATCCTCGACGGCCGCCAGGTGGCGGCGACAGACGGAGCGGGCGGATGACACAGCAGCCTCAGCCAGCCGCCGTGGGCGCGGGAGCCGAGCCTCAGGTGGTCCTCGCGGGCGCGGGAGCCGAGCCTCGGGCGGCGGCGCACGCGGCACAGGCTCCCGGCCCGCTCGCCGACCTGCGCGTGCTCGACATCGGCCACGCGCTCGCCGGCCCCTTCGCCGCGACGCTGCTCGGCGACTTCGGCGCCGAGGTGATCAAGGTCGAGCGCCCGGGGGCGGGGGACGCGATGCGCCGCCTCGGTCCGCGCAAGGACGGCATCCCGCTCTGGTGGAAGGCGGCGGCGCGCAACAAGAAGTCGATCACGCTCGACTTCGTCAAGCCGCGCGGCCGCGAGCTGCTCCTCGAGCTGGTGCGGCGCAGCGACGTGCTCGTCGAGAACTTCCGTCCCGGCACGCTCGAGCGCCACGAGCTCGGCTGGGAGACGCTGCACGAGCTCAACCCGCGGCTCGTGATGCTGCGCATATCGGGCTTCGGCCAGACCGGCCCGCGCAGCGCTCAGCCCGGCTTCGGGCGCATCGCCGAGGCGATGTCCGGCTCGGCGCAGCTCACGGGGCAGCCCGACGGCCCGCCGACGCACGTCGGCTACTCGCTCGCCGACACGGCGACGGGTCTCACTGGCGCCTTCGGCGCGCTCGTCGCCCTGCTGCAACGCGTGCGCACGGGAGAGGGCGCCTGCATAGACCTCGCGCTCTACGAATCCCTGTTCCGGCTGATCGACTGGCAGGTGATCGCCCACGATCAGCTCGGCGCCGTGGCCACGCGTGCCGGCAACGCGTTTCCCGCGGTCCTCGAGGGTGTCGCGGCTGGGGTTGCCTGCTCGGCGGACGGGGTCTGGGTCTCCTACTCGGCCGCGACCGACTCGGTGCTCGAGCGCCTGATCGGGCTCGTCGGCGGCGAGCGGGCGTTGCAGGATCCGCGCTTTATCGACGCCGAGGCGCGGCGCGTGCACGTACGCGACGTCGAGCAGGCGGCGGTCGCATGGATCGCGGCGCATCCCTTCGCCGAGGTCGAGCGCGCGTTCCAGGAGGCCCAGGCGGTCGCCGGGCGCGTCTACGACGTCGAGACGATCTTCGCCGACCCCTGCTACCAAGCGCGCGGCAACCTGATCGAGGTCGACGACGAGGACTTTGGCGAGGTGAGGATGCACGGCGTCGTGCCGCGCCTGCTCGACACACCGCAGCGGTCGCACGCGACGGGCCCGGCGCTCGGCAGGCACACCGAGGAGGTGCTCGGCGGCATCCTCGGACTCGACGCCGCCGAGATCGAGGCGCTGCGCACAGAGGGGGTCGTCTGATGCAGAGCAGGCCATACCGCAGCACGCTCTTCGTTCCGGCGACCCGTCCGCAGTGGCTGGAGCGCGCGGTCGACTCTCCCGCGGACGCGATCATCGTCGACCTCGAGGATGCTGTGCCTGAGCCCGCCAAGCAGACAGCGCGCCGGAACGCCGAGGCTTATCTGCACACGCTGATCGATGCAGGCAGAGACGTCTATGTGCGGATCAACCCGGTCACGACACCGCACTGGCTCGCCGACCTCGAGGCCGTCGTGCAGCCAGGCCTCGTCGGCATCGCGGTGCCGAAGATCTACCGGACGCGCGAGATGTTCGCCGTCGCAGAGGTGCTCTCCGCGCTGGAGTCCGAGCGCGGCATCGAGCCCGGTGCGACCGACATGCAGCCTCTGCTGGAGACCGCGCTTGGCATGCACAGCGCGTTCGAGATCCTCAGCAGCTCGGCGCGAGTCCACTCCTGCTTCGCCGGCTCGGCGCGCGACGGCGACGCCAACCGCGAGCTTGGCTTTCAATGGAGCAAGGCTGGCGATGAGACCTTCACGCTGCGCGCGACACTGCTGATGCAGGCGCGCGCCGCAGGGGTCCGCTACCCGATCAGCGGAACCTGGGTGGACATCGCCGACCACGACGGCCTGGCCGCTTTCGCGCAGCAGTCCGCCGCGCTCGGCTACACCGGCATGTACGTGATCCATCCGGGGCACATCGAGATCGTCAATCGCGCCTTCACGCCGAGTGTTGAGCAACTGCAGCGCTACCGCGCGATCGTCGCCGAGTTCGAGCGGGCCATGCACGCGGGTCACGGCGCGGCGACGTTCGAGGGAGGCATGATCGACGCCGCGATGGTCAGCCAGGCCGAGGAGTTCCTGCGCTTCGCCCAGCAGCTGGGAGTGGACGACGACGAGGACTCCGCAGGCGCGGGCGACGCAGTCTCCTCGCGCGCGGGCGGTGAGGACGATGGCGGCTGAGGTAGATCGCGTCACGATCACGACCGTCGTCGAGAACTCGGTCGACATGCTGCTCCCTGATGAGGGGCCCGCCCAGCGGCTTGGCCTGATCGAGCACTTCGACCCGCGTGCGGTACGTCCTCAGGCCGAGAACGGGATCGCCTTCCTTGTCCGCACCGAGCGTCGCGGTCGGGCACGTACGGTGCTCTTCGACACGAGCCTCACCGCCGAGGTGCTGCTGCACAACTTCCGTGCCGTGGGCCAGTCGCCCAGCGAGCTGTCCGCGGTCGTGCTCAGCCACGGCCACCCTGACCACCATGGCGGCCTTGCAGGGCTGCTCGACTCGCTCGCGCACGTCGTGCCCGTGCTCGTCCACCCCGACGCCTTCGCGCCGCGCTATCTGCGCCTGCCCGACGGCGCGATCGCGCCTCACTACAACTACGAGCTCACGCCCACCGCGATCGAGGCGCGCGGCGGCGCGATCACCGCGAACACTGGACCGGTCGAGGTGCTCGACGGCGTCTGGGCGACCGGCGCGATCGAGCGGCGGGTCGACTTCGAGCGCAGCGGCGAACAGGGCGAGCTCGACGCCGGCCTCTTCCGGCTCGGCGCCGATGGCGCGATCGAGGCCGACTCGGTGCCTGACGACCAGGCGCTCGTGATCAACGTGCGCGGCGCCGGGCTCGTCGTGCTGACGGGTTGCAGCCACGCCGGCGTGCTCAACAGCGTGCAGGCCGCCTGCGAGCTGACCGGCGTCGATCGGGTGCACGCGGTGATGGGCGGCTTTCACCTCGGCTTCCCCGGCATCCCCGTCGAGAAGGTCGACCAGACGATCGCGGCGATGAAGCGCATCGCGCCACGCTACGTCGCGCCGATGCACTGCACCGGAATGGCGGCCACGGCGAGGTTCATGGTCGAGATGCCCGACCGCTTCCTGCTCAACCTCTCGGGCACGACCGTCACCTTCGGGGGCGTCGCCGCCTCCTAGTGCTCGGGCTTCTGGCGCCCAGGCTCATCGGCGGGCTTCTGGCGCCCCCTCGCCCGTCAGAGCGAGCGCCTCGATCGCGTCGGCGGCTGCCATTGCGCCGCCCGCCGCCGCATAGGCCCTGCCGATCCGCTCGGCGCCGGGGCGCAGTCTCAGCGCCTGCTCGACCGCTTCGAGCAGCCGCGGCGCCGTCAGGCGTCGGGCGCTGAGGTGCACGCCCGCGCCCGCCGCCTTCACGCGCTGCGCGGTCTCGAACTGATCGCGTCCGAAGGGCACGACGACGACGGGCACGCCGGCGGCGAGCGCCTTCTGGGTGATGCCCATGCCGCCGTGACAGATCACGCAGGCGGCGCGCGCGAGGATCGGCTCGTGCGAGGCGAAGCCGACGACGCGGCTGCCGCTGGGCGCCGCAAAGCGGTCGGGGTCGTGCACGTCCCCGGTCGTGGCGAGCACGGAGATGCCCGCGGGCGGCAGTGCCTCCAGCGCGACCTCGATCAGGCGCTCGTCCAGCTGGCGCTCGGTCGAGCAGGTGACGAGCACGAGCGGGTCCGCCATCTGGTCCGTGGCGTCCAGCGGGTCGGTGGGCGACCAATTCACGGCGCCGACGAAGCGCACGTTCTCCGGCCAGTCGCCGCGCGGGTACTCGAAGCCCTCGACGGTGAGCACGAGCAGCAGCTGCGGCTGGCTCAGCAGCTCCCTGAAGCGGCGCAGCTGCGGCAGCCCCTGCCTGCGGCGCAGCGCGTCGACGCCGGGCATCACGGTGCGGTCGATGATCGCGCGCGCGAGCGGGTAGGCGAGCGCGTCGCGCGCGCTGCCGAGGCGGCTGCGCGCCGGCGCGAGCCCCAGCCCGTAGGGCGGGGCCTGGCGCGATGGCAGCGGCAGCAGATACGGGGAGAACATCGCCCAGGGAACGCCGGCGAGCTCGGCTGCGACCGCGGCGCCCCAGCAGTTGATGTCGATCAGGACCGCATCGGGCTTCACCTTGGCGATCGCGTCCTGCAGGTCGACGAGCTCGTGCTCGGCGCGCGCGAGGAACGTCGCGAGCGCGCGCGTGCCCTTCGTCATGCGCGTGCGGCCCTTGTAGTCGTCGAGCTCGATCTGACCGATCGCGGCCGCCGTCGGGTGGGCGTCGATGCCCAGCTCGCGCATCGCCGGCACTTCGCTCGGCAGCGCCCAGAGCGAGACTCGATGCGCGCGGCGCTGCAGCTCGGCGAGGACCGGCACGATCGGATACAGGTGCCCCCGTGCCGGCGAGGTGTAGGCGAGCACCTTCATCTCGCGTGGCTCAGGAGCCCGAGGGCTCGGAGTTCGACTCCGGCTTCGACCCCGGCGGCCGCGCCTCGCCGCCGAGCAGCCGCTCGATCGCCTCGCTCAAAGTCGCGTGGACCTCGGCCCGCGGCAGCTCGAGGTCGCGCGCGAGCAGCCACCAGGCGTGCACATCACAGATCGCGATCAGCGCGGCGCGCCGGTGCGTCCGCAACGGCTCCTCGATGCCCTCCAGCCACGAGCCGAAGACGTAGTCGACCCACTCGTGGTGGACCTGGCGAGCGGCCTTCGAGATCTCCGCGAGCAGCGCCGGGCCGTCGAGCCAGGCGCCGATCCGCAGCGAGCGCTCACCCCAGGCCTCGTAGTGGTCGAGCAGGTTCGTGACCGCACCGTCGATGTCGCCGCGCGGGGCGCGCCAGCGCTGGTCGCGCACCTGCGCCGCGCCACGGATCAGCGCGTGCAGCAGCAGGCCGTCCTTCGAGCCGAAGTGACGCAGCAGCGTCTGCTTGGTGACGCCCGCCCTCGTCGCCAGCCGCTCGAGCGACGCCTTCGGCCAGCGGCCCTCGTAGATCTCTTCGTCGGCGGCGTTGAGCAGCGCGATCTGGGTGCGCTGCTGTGCCTCTGCCCTGGCGACCTGCTTGTACGGACGGGTCTTCGCCATCGTGCCAGCGTATTCGAGCATCAATCCTGCAGCGCGAGCGCGGCGGGTGCACGCGCCGCCAGATAGCAGGGGATCATCAGCAACGCGAGTGCCGCTGCGATCACGAGGCCGAGGGTCTGCAGCCCTCCCAGCGCGATCACCGAGCCGGCGACGGGGAAGTTGACCGCGCTGGCGAGCGCCCTGTCGGCGAGCTGCTGGGCATAGAGCCCGAAGACCGCCCCTGTCAGACAGCCTGCTCCGAGCAGCAGCAGGCTCTCGAGCAGCACGACGCGCCAGAGGCTTGCGCGCGCGATGCCGTCGAGCTTCAGCCTTGCCAGGCGCGGGCGACGCTGCCAGACCATCGCGCCGATCGCCGCGGCCATCGCGAGCACCGCGATAAGCGGGATCAGGATCGTGATCTGCGTCAGGCGCGCAAGCGCGCGGTGGCTCAGCGCCTGCTGGCGGCGCGTGTGCTGCGCCGAGGTCTCGACGGTGAGACCCGACTGCGCGGGTGGACCGAGGGCGCGTGCGATCTCCTCGGCGCCGCGGCTCGCGGGCATGCTGCGATCGAGCAGGATGCCGTAGGCGCTCGCCTGGCCGCTACCCCACGCCCTCGCGTAGTCGGAGGCGTTCATCAGGATCGCGCCTGGCGCCCAGCCGACATTGGTCGAGAGCGCCGCCACGCGGAAGCGCTGCGGCTGTGGGCTGGGCAGCGTGAACGCATCGCCGATCTGCAGGTGGTGTTCGGCGGCGAGCGCCTGCGAGAGCACGACCCAGCCGCCCTTGCGCACACGCTCGATCGCGGCGCCGGTGTCGCCCTCGACCAGCTGCCCTGCCGGCAGCAGCGGCCTCGCCGAGCGCGGTGGCGCGAGCACGAGCACGCGCCGCTGCCCGTAGTCGAGCAGCCCGCCGCGATAGAGGCGCACAGCGCGCACGCCGCGCAGGCCTTCGAGCTTCGCGCGCTCCAGCGCCGGGAACGGCGTCGTCATCAGCAGGTTGTAGGAGCCCGCGGGCGCGACCCAGACGCTCGCGGAGGCGTTCATTTCGCTGGCCGCGGTGTCGAGGCCCGCGAGCAGGTCGCGGTGCGCGCCCTGGATCGCGACGCTGCCGAAGACCGCGACCGCCCCGGTCGCCGCGATCGCAAGCGCACGCGCGCCAGCCGCGTCGAGCTCCATCGTCGCGAGGTGCCCGACCGGGCTCGTGAGCGTGCGTGCGAGGCGCCTGACGAGCTTCAACGTCGCGCCGAGCACGATCGGCAGCTCGAGCAGCAGGGCGCCGACGAGCAGCACCATGCCGGCGATCGAGGCCTGCGGGGCGGCGAGCAGGATCGCGCTTGCGCCGATCAGCAGCGCGAGCCCCGCAAGCGCGCAGCGCCCCTGGGCGAAGGTCGCGCGCGCCGCCGGCCGCCGGCTGTTGTTGATCACGGCGAGCGGGTCGCGCGAAAGGATGTCCCGCAGCGGGCTCAGCACCGCGACGATCGCGGCGAGCATCCCGCCCGTCCCGGCGATCGCCACCTCCTGCCAGCTCACGCTGCGCTGCGAGCCAAGCGAAAAGGCGAGCGAGAGGAACGCGGTGTTCGGGTGGAAGAGGTGGATCGAGAGCTCGTCGCCGAGCGCCAGTCCGAGCGTGGATGCGATCAGGCCCAGCGCGAGCGCATCGAGCAGCAGCACGGCGATCACTGTCGCGGGCGTGTACCCGTCGCGACGCAGGTCGACGACCAGGCGCCGCCGCTGCGGCACGGTCAGCAGCATCGCGTTGAAGGCGAAGAGGAAGCCGACGAGCGCGCTGATCGCCGCGAACAGCGCGGTCGACTGGTTGCTCGCCGCGGCCGCCTTGTCGAACAGCGTCTGCGCGTAGCCGGTCGGCTCGACGTCGTAGCGGTCGCCCGCGAGCCTGCGCAGCGCAGTCCGCACGCGCGCTTGCGCGCCGGCGGCGGGCTGCACGAGGATCGCGCTCACGCGCCGCTGCAGGCCCGCCAGCCGCTGCGCGAAGGAGAGCGTCGCGAGCACGATCGGGCTTTCGCTCAGCGAGCCGATCTGCTTCGCGTGCAGCTGCGTGTAGAGCGGCGCGGTGACGGTGCGCCCCGCGATCTGGAAGGCGATCTTCTGCCCGAAGCGCGTCACGCCGACCTTCGCCGCGAGCGGCGCGGGCAGCACGATCGTCCCGAAGCCGGCGAAGGGGGTGAGTTGCGGGTTGCTCGCGAGCGAGCCCCCAAGGCGCGCGAGGCTCGCGTCCGCGCCGATGATCTCGACCGACGCGCTGCCCGCGGGCCCGACCGCGTTCGCGCTCGCTTCGAGGATCGGCGCCGCGACGTGCACGCCCGGGATCTGGCGCACCTGCCCGAGCATGTCCGCTGGCAGGCCGCGCTGGTCGCGTGCGAGCAGCTGCAGCGTCGCGTGGCCCGCGATCCCGCGCGCGAGCGCGCCGACGGAGCTCTGCAGGCTCGTGCTTGCGACCTGCGAGGCGAACAGCAGGGCAACGCCGGCGGCGATGCCGAGCACCGCGAGGCACTCCTGCATCAGGCGCGCGCGCAGGCGCACCCGGTAGAGCCGCAGGATGTTCGCGGGTCGCACGCCTAGCCGATCGCGGCTCTGACCGCGAGCGTCCCCCGCTCGGCTTGGTAGTCGGAGAGCTTGCCGTCGCGCAGGCCGAGCACGCGGTCGGCGTAGATCGCGGCCATCGGATCGTGGCTGACGAGCACGGTCGCCACGTCCCGCTCGCGGCAGAGCTCGCGCAGCAGCTCGAGCACTTCGCGGCCACGCTGGGTGTCGAGGCTGCCCGTCGGCTCGTCTGCGAGCAGCAGCCGCGGCTTCGTCGAGAGCGCCCGTGCGAGCATCACGCGCTGGCGCTCGCCCATCGAGAGGGTGTCAGCGCGGTGCGCGAGCCGCTCGCCGAGTCCGAGGCGCTCCAGCAGCGGCGCGACCTCGCGCCGCGCCTGGCGCCAGCGCATGCTCCCCAGCAGCTTGATCACGGCGTTGTCGAGCGTGCTCACGCCGGGGAGCAGGTCGAAGCTCTGGCGCACGAAGCCGAGCTCGCAGAGCCGCAGCTGCGACGCCTCGCGCTCCGAGAGCGAGGCGACCTCGCGCCCGCCGATCAGGACGGAGCCGGCGGTCGGCGACAGCAGCGCGGCGACCATCAGCAGCAGCGTCGTCTTGCCTGAGCCACTCGGACCGTAGAGCGCGACCATTTCGCCTGGGGCGACCGTCAGCGAGACGCCGTCGACGGCGCGCACGGGCTCGCCGCCGACTGCCGGGTAGTGCTTGACCAGGTCTCTCAGCTCGAGCATCCGACAGCCTCAGTCGGAGATCCCGCCGCTCATCTGGACCGTGAGCGCGTCGTTGGATTGCTGCATCGTGCCGCCGAAGTGCAGGCCCGAGCCGTGGACGTGCGCATAGGCGCCGCTGCCGCCGGTGATCGACATCGTCCCGGAGAAGCTCGCGCTGCTCCTGCTGCGTTTGTAGCTTGCCGTCGCGTGGGCGGTGATCGAGCCTCCGCCGTGCACGATCCTGATCTCCGCCGTCGCCCTGCTCGTCGAGACGAGCGTGAGGCGCACGTAGATCGTGCCGGCGAAGGTGCCAGACGCGGGTCCCTGCTCGACGAGCGTGAATTCATGTTTCGCGGTCGCGCGGAGGTGCCCCACCTCGGTGAACGCGACGGTCCGTGCGCCGTGGGCTGCCGGCTGCGCCACGGACGACGACGTGCCCTCGCAGGGCACGGTCGCCGTCGCGCTGCCGCTGGAGCCGTCCGCGTAGCGGAAGCTGGCGGCGAATGGAAGGCCGCTCGGCGGGCAGTGAGAGGGCACGAGCACGCTGTTGGCCGTCTTTGCGTGCCCGCGCGTCGGACGCGCGCCGATCCTCAGCGAGAGCTTGCGCAGCGAGGCATCCGGCTCCAGCGGGAGCGTCGGGATCGGCGGTATCGACAGCACGAGCTCTTCTCCGTAGGGAGCGGCGTCGGGTAGCGCAACGCCGCTCAGCAGCACCCGCTCGTGCAGCGGCGTCCTTCCCTCGCCGAGGATCTCAAACGTCGGCCTGTCTTTCCGTGGTGGCCCGAGGAAGGCGAACAGCGCTACGTGCTCGGTGAGCAACTGGGACCCGGCGTGCACCTCCGCGAGCGCCTGCCCGCCGCCGATGCGCGACTGAGGCGGGCAGGCGCGCGGGCCGTCAGCGCGCAGCACGGCGCCGCGGCAGCTGCGCAGCCGCGGGACGTCCAGCGTCAGACCTGCCGGCAGCTGCAGCACCGACTTGCGCACCGGCGTGGGCACGCCCTGAGCGCCCCCGGAGTAGGTGATTCCCAGGTCGAGCATCGCCTTCGCGCCGGGCCTGTCGGGCGACAGCGACGGCGCGATCGCCGCAGAGGTGGGCGTGGTCGCCGGCGCAGTGCTCGCCTGTGCCGGCGCGCTCACCGTCAGGCACAGGAACAGGCAGGCGACGCAGGCCCGGCGGATCGTTGGAGGTCTACGCACCGTATGCCTCTATTCGTGTGGACAGGCGATCGTGCCCACGTCGGTGAGCGAGGTGCCATCTTCGAAGGAGACGAGCGCCTTGTAGGGGAAGCCCTTGCTGGGGTTGGGGCAGCGCTTGGGCACCGTCACTCCCTTGACGTACACGAGCTTGCGCTTGCCTTTCACCGTTTTGTAGTACGCGACGTTCTTGTCGCCGATCGTGATCAGCACGTGTTCGACTGACGCGTTGGAGGCTTCGGGCAGCGTCGGGATCGGCGGCACTTCGACGCTGAAGCCGAGCCCGTAGGGCTTTGGCGCGTGGATTTCCGTCGCGACCAGCACGAGTTCGATGAACGCCGGGGAGACGGCTTCCACGAAGGCGAGGATCGTGAGGTGTCCGCCTTCCCTCGGGCCGAGGAAGAAGTCGAGCGTGTAGGGCTCTTTGATCACCTCTTTGCCGAGTTCGAGCAGCCCTGTGCCTCCGCCGAAGCCGACCCGCGAATCGGCTGGGCACGCATGCGGGCCGCCCGCTTCGAGCTTCGCTGCGGTGCATTGCCCCGCGCCGTTCACGTCGATCTTCATGCCTGCCGGCAGGTAGACGACGAGCTTGCTGATCGGCGGCGGCACGCTCGTTTCGGTCGCGTGGAAGCTCGCCGTCGCGGAGAGGTTCGTCGAGGCTCCGAGCTCGTCCGGCTGGAAGCTCACGTGGCTGGTCAGTGTCAGGCCTTCGGTGGCAAGGACGACCGTCGGGATGATCAAACATGCAAGTGAGAGCAGGGCTGCAAGCGCAATGCGACGGCGGCGTCTCATCATCGTTACCTTTCAATATTCGCCAGTTGAGGCGGAACTGCGTCCGGTCGTGCAGGCGACCGGCGACACACTTCACGTTACCAACAGTATCACGAATATTGCAAGCCGTCAATGCGTGCGTCGACCGCCGCTTGCTAGGTGCCTCGACCGCCGCCTGCTGCGTGCCTCGACCGCCGCCTGCTGCGTGCCTCGACTGTCGCTTGCGGCGTGCCTCGACTGTCGCTTGCGGCGTGTGGGAAACACGGCTGGGGTCGGAGGGCTCTGTGGGGCGGTCAGGCTCAGGCGGCCCTGTAGGGCATCGCCTTGCCAGCGAGTGCCGCGAGCAGGTTCTCGACGGCCATCTCGGCCATGCGCTCGCGCGCGGTGTGCGTCGCCGAGCCGATGTGCGGCAGCACGATCAGGTTCGGCGCGGCGAGAAGCGGATCGTCGGCAGGCAGCGGCTCGGGGTCGGCGACGTCGAGCCCGGCGGCGCCGAGCCGGCCATCCTGCAGCGCGTGCAGGAGCGCGTCCTGGTCGACGATCTGCCCACGCGCCGTGTTGATCAGGATCGCGCCTGGCTTCATCTGGGCCAGGCGCGTCGCATCGATCAGACGATCGGTCGCCGGCGTCAGCGGACAGTGCAGCGTCACGATGTCGGATCTCGCCAGCAGCTCGTCCAAGCCCACTCCATCGGAGCGCACATGGATCACCTGCATCCCAAAGGCCTCCGCGCGCCTTGCGACGGCGCGGCCGATGCGGCCGTAGCCGACCACGCCGAGCACGCGCTCTCGCAACTCCATGCCAAGCAGGCCCGCTGGCTCCCAAGTGACCCAGCGGCCGTCGCGGACCGTCTGCTGCGCCTCGGGCAGCCGCCGCGCGCAGGCGAGCAGCAGCGCGAACGCAAGGTCCGCCGTGCTGTCCGTCAGCACGTCAGGGGTGTTGCCGACCTGAATGCTTCGACTGCGTGCCGCGTCGCGGTCGATGTTGTCCACGCCGACCGCATAGTTGGCGATCGCGCGCAGGGTCGGCGTCTCGCGCATCAGTCGCTCGTCGACCTTGTCTGAGAGCAGCGAGATCAGGCCGTCGCAGTCGGCGACGCACGCGCGCAACTGCTCAGGAGAGGGCGGGATGCTCTGCGGCCAGACCTCGACCTCGTGGTGTGCCCGCAACCGCTCAAGCGCACTGCCAGGCAGCTCTCGGGAGACGAAGCACCTTGCCATCGCGGCCGATCTTCGCAGCCGCGCTGGCAAGGTGCCGTCCCGCCGTCGGCGATCAGGCCGGCCGCCGCGGGGCAGCCGGCCTCCTCCGCGCCAAAGAGGTCAGGTCGTCGCGCTGATCGTCACGGTCGCCATCTCCTCGCCAGACGTGAAGCTCACGCCCTGGAAGGACAGGACTTCCGCGGCGGGACTCGTCAGCATCGCCGGCATATTCGCGATCGTCAGGCTCGAGCCTTTGACCTTCGGCTTGGCCCCCTTCAACGTGAAGAACGGACCGCTTGGCGTCGTCGAGTCGTTGATGTTCGCCGTCAGGCTCGTGCCCGTGCCGGGGCCATACTTCGCGACTCCGCCGATCGTCACGGTCACCGGAGCGCTCAGCGAGAACTGCTCTTCGCCACCGCCGAAGGAGATGATTCCGAGGTTGACCGCTTCGGTCGTCTGCGTGAGCGTGAAGCCGTTGCCCGCGGGCGCTTCGCCGCCGGCGACCACCGAACCGTCGCCCGTCGCCGTGTTCAGCTTGCCGCTGGTGATCGGCATGCTGATGCTCGTTTCGGTGCCCGTCGCGGGCGCCACGGGAGCGAGCACGACTTTTGCGTTGTCGAGCGCGAGCGCAGTCGTCGACGTCAGCGCGAACGTGATCGTTCCACCCGTGACTTTGACGGTCTTGCCCTTCGCCTTCGTCGATTTGTGCTTCGCGGGCTTCTTGTGCCCCTTCGCCTTCGCGGCAGTCCCCGCGCCCTCGCCCGCAAGGGCGCTTGGGCTGGCTGCGAGCATCGTGCCCGCCGCGAGCGCCGCCGCGAGCCTGAACGAGATGCGCATGCCGATCCTCCCTCGGTCGCTGTGGTCACTTCGCATCGACGGCGAAGCTACAGGCCGAGAACCCACAGCCATAAGCGTAGAAGCCCACCATGGCGCTGCGGAATGTACGTAGGACGAACATAGGACGCGCCTGGGCAGGGGCGAGGCGGGTGGGACGGTGGTCCAGGAATACAACTTGGCGCCGCGGGTATATCCGACCTTGAAATTGCAGGGCGGAAAAGGAGAGGCACATGAGTCTCGGCTTGGGTCACACCCCGCGCACGGTGGCAGGTCGCGTGATGTCTTTGTTGGGCCTCTCTCTGACGGGGCTCGCGACGATGTTGGCGGCAGTTGCGTCGATCGTCGCCTTCGCGGCATCCGCGTCGCCGGCAGCGGCGGCTGAACACTACGGCGTCAAGCAGTTCCTCGCGGGAACGTGCAATGTCTCCAACTGCGAAATAGAAAGCGAACCGAGCGAATTCTTCACCCAAGCCGCTGGACACCCTCCCTATGGAATAACGGAATTCCAGTTCCTCGGCAAATCGGTGGGGTTGGGAGAAGAACCGGTCGGCAACGTACGGACCGTCAGGGTCGACCTGCCGGCGGGCCTCAGCGTGAATCCGTACGCCCTGCCTCAATGTCCAATCGCAGTATTCAAGAAGTTCGAATGCCCCGCCGACACTCGTGTCGGCACAGATGAAGCAACTGCGTTCCTGGCGCTCGCAAATCTCACGTTGCCTGCCCAGGCGTACAACCTCGAACCTGCTCCAGGGCTGCCCGCCGAGTTCGGCGTCTCGCTGGACATCTCGGTCGCCGGCATTGGGCTCATCGAAGAACAGATCTACCTCGAAGGTGGTCTCAGCTGGCATCCGGAAACGGGCATCTCGGGGCAGCCTGTGCAGCCGAGCGGCGACTATCACGAGTACTTCGTGATCAAAAACATCGGTAACGAACATCCGCTGCTGGCGTCGCGGCTGATCTTCGAAGGCAACGCCGTGAACACCAAGGGCTTCATCACGATGCCAAGCTCCTGCGACGGGCCGCAGACGACGTATCTGGAAACCGAATCCTACAACGGCGAATTCTCCAACGCCTCCTTCACTACTCACTACGTGAAAGGCGGAGAAGAAATCCCGATGGAAGCGACTGGCTGCAACGAAGTGCCGTTCGAACCGAAAGTCGAAGTCACGCCTTCCAATCCCGAACCGGACAAGGCGGACGGCGCCACGGTAAAGGTGACGGTGCCCCAGAGCGAAGAACCGCAGGGCATCAACTCCTCGACGGTGAAGGACGCGACCGTCACCCTGCCGGAAGGCATGACGCTCAATCCTGCTGCGGCCAGTGGCCTGGCGGCGTGCACCACCCAGGAGTTCGGTAAGGGAACAGCCGAAGCGGTCGCCTGCCCGGAAGCCTCCCAGATTGGCACCGCGGAGATCGAAACGCCGATGCTCCCGCCAGGATCGCTGCAGGGCGGCGTCTACATCGGTGAACCGATCGCTGGCAGGTCCCCCAGCTCCGGCGAAGAGTACCGCGTCTTCATAGCCGCAGAATCGCTGGAAAAGTACAACCTCGCCGTACGCCTCGAAGGAAGGGTGAAGGCCAACGAAGCGACAGGACAGCTCACCACCCTCGTGACCGAAGCCCCGCCGCTGCCGTTCAGCGAATTCGCGCTGCACCTGGAAGCTGGAGAACGCATCCCGCTCGCCAACCCGCTCACCTGCGGCACCACGACAGGGACCTTCGTGCCCTACAGCGCCCCCACGACGAGCATCACGGCGAGCTCCGCCTTCACTATCGCCTTGGGTGGCCACAATTGCCCGGTCGCACCCTTCGAAGCGTCTCAGAGCACGGCGTCTGCGCCGAGCACCGGTGGCGCAGACACGAGCTTCACGTTCAATCTCAACCGTCCCGAAGGGGGCCAGTACATCTCGCAGCTGAGCACGACGCTGCCTGAGGGCCTCGTCGGCGAGATCCCCGCCGTGCCGCTCTGTGGCGAACCCCAGGCCGCCCAGGGCAGCTGTCCGTCGGCGAGCAAGATCGGCACGGCAAGCGTCACGATCGGGTCTGGGGCCAAGCCCTATGGCCTCTCTGGCAGCGTCTATCTCACCGGTCCCTACGACGGTGCGCCCTACGGGATGTCGATCGCCGTGCCCGCTGAAAAAGTCGGTCCCTACGACTACGGGACGATCGTCACGCGGGCGAAGATCGAGATCGACCCTTACACCGCGCGCGTCACGGTCGCCAGCTCGCTGCCAACCGTCGTCGGCGGCGCCCCGATCAGGCTGAGGTCGCTCAGCGTTGCGATCAGCCACTCTGGCTTCCTCATCAACCCGACCAGCTGCAGCGCGCTTGCGACTGAAACGAGCCTCGTCTCGACGTTTGGCGCGAATACGAGCGTCTCCACTCCCTTCCAGGCAAGCGGCTGCGAAGCGCTGCCCTTCAAGCCGAAGCTGAGCGCCTCGAGCAACGCGAAGACCTCGCGCAAACGCGGTGCGAGCCTCGCGGTCACCGTGACCCAGCCTGCGAGCGGGGCGAACATCCGCTCGGTCGCCGTGACGCTCCCGCGCAAGCTCGTCGCGCGCCTGGAAACGCTCAACCTCGCCTGCACCGAAGCCCAGTTCGCAGCTGGCCCGTCCTCCTGCCCAGCGGCCTCGAAGGTCGGCAGTGCCAGCGTCGCCACGCCAGTGCTGCCAGACAAGCTGAGCGGCTCCGCCTACTTCGTCTCGCGTGGCAAGGCGGGCTTCCCCAATCTCGACGTCGTGCTCGAAGGCGACGGCGTGCACGTGATCGTCGTCGGTGACACGAACATCAAGGGCGCCTACACGCACTCGACGTTCGCCTCGGTGCCTGATATCCCCTTCTCGCGCTTCCAGCTGAAACTCCCGATGGGTCGCCACTCGGCGTTGTCCGCGAACGGCAGTCTCTGCAAGCACAAGCTTGCGATGCCGACGACGATCGTCGCCCAGAACGGCAAGACGGTCAAACAGAAGACGAAGATCGCGGTAGCGGGCTGCAAGAAGCAGGCCAAGAAGCACGCGAAGAAGTCTCGCGGCGACAAGAAGAAGCACGGCTAGGAAACGCTCACGACTCGATTGGTTGCTTAGCCAGCTAGTCCGAGCGCTGCCAAATAGCTCGAATACCCCAACTGCAGGTGGGCGCTGCGACGAAGGGCGCTACTTCTCGCTTCCTGGCGAGTTAGCTGCGGTAGACAGGCATGTGCTTGGGGGCTTCCCCCAGCCCTGATTGTGGGCTTTCACGCATGCAGAGCGACCTGCACTGGACAAACTTCGGACAGTCAGCCGATTTCGGCGCATAGGAGCTGGCCTTCGTGGGTAGACCCCGGCTTGGATCCATTGGCAAAGGGAGGATGAGATGAGTCTTGTTTCGCTTCGCACCGCACGCGCGGTCATGCTGTCGGTGTTGCTTGCCGTCGCCGCGGCCCTCGCAGTATCCGTCTCTCCCGCGGCGGCTGCGAGCTCGTTTGGCGTCGAAAATTTCTTTGCGGGAACGTGCGCTGAAGGCACTGCAACGTCTTGCGATGCGGAAAGCGAAACGAGCGAATTCTTCACCGAAGCGGCGGGTCATCCGAACCTCGGCATCACGGACTTCAGGTTCAACAACGAAGGTGGCTTTCCGACTGGAAATGTGCACAACATCCGCGTCGATCTGCCCGCGGGGCTGAGCATCAATCCTGATGCGCTGGCACAGTGCCCAATAGAAACGTTCGAAAAAGACGAATGTTTGCCTGAAACGCAGGTTGGTGAAGACGAACTCACGATCTTCACCGGAACAGAAACGAAACTGCCGGGTGCGCTAGCGCCTGTATACAATCTCGAACCTGCTCAGGGCTTGCCCGCGGAGTTTGGCGTGGACATCACGATCAGCGGCGAACACACGATCCTCGAAGGCGGAGTGAGCTGGCACTCCGAAAACGGCATTTCCGGCCAGCCGATCGCGACGAGTGGCGACTATCACGAGTACTTCAACATCAAAGAAGTTTCAGACACGATCCCACTACTGGAGTCGCGCCTCATCTTCAACGGCAAGGCTGGCACCGGCTTCCTCACGATGCCAAGCTCCTGCGCAGGGAAGCAGACGACCTATCTCGAAGTCGAATCGTACGCCGGCGAATTTGCGAAGACGAGCTACACGACGCCGGTCGGAGCATCGAACTGCGAACAGGTCAAGTTCGAACCCGAAATCCAGGTGGGCCCGTCCACCACGCAATCGGACAAGCCGGCGGGCCTGGGCATCGATGTCCTCGTTCCCCAGAACGAAGACGCTGAAGAGATCAACTCCTCCACACTCCAGGATGCGAAGATCACGCTGCCGGAAGGGATGACGTTCAACCCTGCTGCCGCGAATGGGCTCGAAGCCTGTAGTGAAGAACAGTTCGGCAAGGGTGCAGCAAAGGAAGTCGCCTGTCCCAGTGGCTCGCAGATCGGCACGGTGAAGATCGAAACGCCGACATTGCCGGCAGGTTCGATGAGCGGCGCGATCTATGTCGGCCAGCCGGTCGCCGGCAAGTCGCCGAGCTCGGGCGAAGAGTACCGGATCTTCATTGCCGCGAAGGCGCCTCGCTACGGCGTTGACGTGCGCCTGATTGGCAATGTGCAAGCTAATGAAACGACTGGTCAGCTGACAACGATCGTCGCCGAAAACCCACCGATCCCGTTCAGCGAATTCATCGTCAACCTCGAAAACGGCGCCCACACCCCGCTCGCCAACCCGGTCGTTTGCGGTCCGGCGACCACGCTTGCGAGCTTCATCCCCTACAGCGCTCCGACCACGAGCGTCACGGGGCTGCTGAAGGCGCCGTTCACCATCGACGCTGACGGCAAAGGCGGCGCCTGCGCCTCGCCGCTGAAGTTCGAACCGACCCAGAGCACGTCAGTGACGACATCGACGGGCGGCGCGAGCACCGCTTACACGCTCAACCTCGTCAGGCCTGAAGGTCAGCCTTACGTCTCGACGGTCGCGACGACGCTGCCTCCGGGCCTCGTCGGCAAGGTCCCGTCGGTGCCGCGCTGCGATGCGATCAACGCGGCGGCTGGAAGCTGCAAAGCCGAAACCGCGATCGGGACGGCGACGGTCCAGGTCGGCTCTGGGGAAGCGCCCTATGTGCTCTCGGGCACCGTCTACTTCACTGTCGGCTACGAAGGCGCTCCCTATGGCCTCTCGATTGTCGTGCCCGCCGAAAAAGTCGGGCCCTACGACTACGGCAAGATCATCACTCGGGCGAAGGTCGAAGTGAATCCGTCCACAGCCCAGGTGATCGTCAACAGCAAGCTGCCGACGATCGTCGGTGGCGCCCCGATCAGGCTGAGGAGCCTCAGCGTCAACATCAACCATGCCAACTACCTGATCAACCCGACGAACTGCGGGGTGCTGGCGACGAGCACGACGCTCACCTCGACGCTGAACACGACCGCAACGGTCTCGACGCCGTTCCAGGCGACGGGCTGCGAATCGCTTGGCTTCAAGCCGAAGTTCACGGCGGGCAGCAGCGCGAAGACCTCGCGCAAAAACGGCGCGAGCCTCACGACGACGCTGACGATGCCCGCAGGGCAGGCGAACGTCAAGTCGGTTTCCGTGACGCTGCCGAAGAAGCTGCCCTCACGGCTTGCGACGCTCAAACTCGCATGCCCAGAAGCGACGTTCGCGGCCAATCCGGAAACCTGCCCAGAAGGCTCGAAGGTCGGTGAAGCCAAGGCTGTCACGCCGGCCCTGCCTGGCACGATGAGCGGGCCCGCCTACTTCGTCTCCCATGGCGGGGCGGCCTTCCCAGACATCGACGTCGTGCTGAAAGGCGCGGGCGTCACGGTCATCCTCGTCGGCAACACGAACATCAAGAGCGGGATCACGCACACGAAGTTCCTCACGCTGCCTGACGTGCCAGTGAGCAGCTTCAAGCTGACGCTGCCCGTTGGGCCGCACTCGGCGCTTGGCGCGAATGGCAGCCTCTGCAGCAAGACGCTGACGATGCCGACGACGATCGTCGCTCAGAACGGCAAGCAGGTCACGCAGAACACGAAGGTCAACGTGACCGAATGCCCGGTCGTCGTCACTGGCCACTCGGTCAGGCGCAACAGCGCGATCATCACGGTGCGGACGCCCTCGGGTGGTCGTCTCGCGACGACGGGACTGCATCTGCGCAAGACCGTCAAGACGATTGGCAAAGCGAAGGTCGCAAAGATCAACGCGAACCTCTCTGCGCGCGGCATCCAGCGGCTCGCCAGGAAGCACAAGCTCAGCACGCGCGTGATGGTGCGGTTCGTGCCCTCGAAAAAACCGAACCTGCGCCCGACGGCGGCGTACGTTCAGGTCAAGTTCAAGGGCTGACGGATAGCGCCCTGGACGTGGACGGCGGCTGTGGCCCGCCGTCCACGTCCAACCTTTGGGCGCGGTCTGGATCATGAGTGCCTCATGCCCTAGATTTCAGGCATGAGCCCCACCGAGGACGTGATCGCAGGAGGTCTCACCGAGGGGGGTGTGGGCGCTGTCGCTGGGAACGCGAGCGCTGCTCCTGGGGACTCGCTGCTGCGCGGCGTGCGCCGTCTTGCCGCGCTCGCGGACAGGGTGACCGAGCCAGAGCAGGTGTTCAGGGTCCTCGCGCGCGAGCTTGGCGCCGCGATTGGCGCCGAGGAGGTGCACGTGCACCACTTCGGCGGTCAGCTTGGCCTGCGCGACCAGTCGCCGCTGGAGGCCCAGCGCCTCGACGCCCACTCGAGGCCCACCAGGCACTCGCAGCGAGAGCTCGTCGTCGTCTATCTGAACGAGGGCGAGGGTCGGCTCAGCTACCTCTGCGCGGAGAGCGAACGCCCACCTGCTGTGAGCTGGGTCGCGAGCACCGGCCGCAGCTTCCTCGCCGCGGGCGAACGCGAGCTGCTCGCCGGGCTGCCAGGTCTTACCAGCGGACCCGCCGCGGCGCGCAGCGCGCTGCTCGCCCCGCTTCAGGTGCGCGGCAGGATGCTCGCTGTCGTCGTGCTCGTCGCGAGGGACCCTGTGCGCTTCGACGAGCGCTCGGTCGAGCAGGCCGCGGCGCTCGTCGACCAGGCGGCGACGATGCTCGCGCTGATGAAGGCCCGCGCCGAGGCGGGCACAGACGCCGTTACGGGCTGCATGAACCACCGCGCGATGCGCAGGCGTCTGCGCGAGGAGGTCGTCAGGGCCGAACGCTCGGCGGGCAGGCTCTCCTGCCTATTGATCGATCTCGACGACTTCAAGCTCGTCAACGACCGCCATGGACACCAGGCTGGAGACGAAGTGCTGCGCAAAGTCGCGGACACCCTGATGCGCGAGTTCAGGGCCTTCGACAGGGTCGCCCGCTATGGCGGCGACGAGTTCGTCGTCATCCTGCCTGAGACGGACCTCGAGAGCGCTCTCGCCGCGGCTGAGCGTGCACTCGAGCGGCTGCGCGAGATAGCGGTCGGCCGTGTACGGGCCCCAGGCGTCCACGCCTCGATCGGCGTCGCCGAGTGGGCCCAGACGATGAGCGTCGAAGATCTGCTCGAGGCCTGCGACGCCGCGCTGCTGCAGGGCAAGCGCGAGGGCAAGCGCCGCGTCACGCCCGCGCGCTGAGGCGCCGCGGCCGGGCTTCGGCTGAGGCACTCGGCCTGCTTCGGCTGAGGCACTCGGCCTGCTTCGCCTGCGTCGGCCCTTCGAACTTGGCCTACCCGGGCTGACCCTCGCCTTTTTGCGAGACTCTCGGATGGCGGTCCGCTAACACCAACATCCATGGAGGCGCGCATGTCGGAGAACCTCAGCAACAGCTTTGGCGCGAAGGCCGCCCTTGCGGTTGGCAAAGCGGAGTACGAGATCTTCCGCCTCGATGCGCTCCGTGACCGCTTCGACGTCGCGAGGCTGCCGTTCTCGCTCAAGGTGCTGCTCGAGAACCTGCTGAGGAACGAGGGTAATGGCACCGTCCAGGCGGCTGACATCGAGGCGCTCGCCCAGTGGGATCCGAGCGCGCAGCCCAGCGTCGAGATCGCGTTTGCGCCTGCGAGGGTGCTGATGCAGGACTTCACCGGCGTGCCCGCGGTCGTCGACCTCGCCGCGATGCGGGACGCGATCGCGCAGATGGGCGGCGACCCCGAGAAGATCAACCCGCTCGTCCCCGCGGAGCTCGTCATCGACCACTCCGTCCAGGTCGACGCCTTTGGCACGCCGCAGGCGTTCGCGATCAACGCGGAGCGCGAGCTCGAACGCAACAGGGAGCGCTATGCGTTCCTGCGCTGGGGACAGCAGGCGTTCAAGCGCTTCGCGGTCGTGCCGCCTGACACGGGGATCGTGCACCAGGTCAACCTCGAGCACCTCGCGAGGGTCGTCTTCTCCGAGGATGGGGACGGCCTGGCGAGGGCCTACCCCGACACGCTCGTCGGCACGGACTCCCACACGACGATGGTCAACGGCCTTGGCGTGCTTGGCTGGGGCGTCGGCGGGATCGAGGCCGAGGCGGTGATGCTGGGCCAGCCGATGTCGATGCTCATCCCCCAGGTGCTTGGCTTCAGGCTGCATGGGCAGCTGCCTGCGGGCGCAACCGCGACAGACCTCGTGCTCACCGTGACTGAGCGCCTGCGGCAGCGGGGCGTCGTTGGCATGTTCGTCGAGTTCTTTGGCGAAGGCCTCGCCTCGCTCCCGATCGCGGACAGGGCGACGATCGGCAACATGTCGCCTGAGTTCGGCTCGACCTGTGCGATCTTCCCGATCGACGCCGAGACGCTGCGCTACCTCGAGTTCTCAGGCCGTCCCCAGGAGCGCATCGAGCTCGTTGAGGCCTATGCGCGCGAGCAGGGTCTCTGGCACGAGCAGGGCACGCCTGAGCCGAGCTTCTCGGACGTGATCGAGCTCGACCTCAGCGAGGTCGTCCCCAGCATCGCTGGGCCGAAGCGACCGCAGGACAGGGTCTCGCTCAGCGAGTCCCAGAGCAGGTTCAGGGCTGCGCTGCGCGACTACGTCCCTGACGCCGACGGCTACGGGGGAGGGGATGCTCACGACGAGGCCATCGCCGAGTCCTATCCCGCCTCCGACCCGCCCGCGAATGGCACACCTGGCCATGCCCCGCTCGAGCCCGTGGCCGCTGTCGCCGGCGCCGATCGCGGCGCCGATGCTCCAGCCGCCGTAGCTTCGCACCACGCCTCGCAGGTCACGCTTGGCGAGGAGAGCTTCGAGCTCGACAACGGCGACGTCGTCATCGCCGCGATCACGAGCTGCACCAACACCTCCAACCCCTCCGTCATGATCGGCGCCGGCATCCTCGCGAGGAACGCCGTCGAGCGCGGCCTCAGTCGCAAGCCGTGGGTGAAGACCTCGCTTGCGCCTGGCTCGAAGGTCGTCACCGAGTACCTCGACAGGGCTGGCCTCACGCAGCCGCTCGAGCAGCTTGGCTTCAACCTCGTCGGCTATGGCTGCACGACCTGCATCGGCAACTCAGGGCCGCTGCCGGAGGAGATCTCCCAAGCGGTCGCCGAGAACGACCTCGCCGTCGTCTCGGTGCTCTCCGGCAACAGGAACTTCGAGGGCAGGATCAACCCTGACGTGAAGATGAACTACCTCGCCTCGCCGCCGCTCTGCGTCGCCTACGCGCTCGCGGGCACGATGGACATCGACCTCGCCAACGACCCGCTTGGCCTCGACGCCGATGGCAACGAGGTCAGGCTCAAGGACATCTGGCCGGACGAGCATGAGGTTGCGCAGACGATCGAGCAGGCGATCGAGTCGGACATGTTCCGTAAGAGCTATGCCGAGGTCTTTGAGGGCGACGAGCACTGGACCTCGCTGCAGGTGCCGACAGGCGAGCGCTTCGCCTGGGAAGCGGACTCCACCTACGTGCGTCTGCCGCCGTACTTCGAGGACATGCCGGCGCAGCCAAGCGAGGTTCAGGACGTAAAGGGCGCGAGGGTGCTCGCGCTGCTTGGCGACAGCGTCACCACCGACCACATCTCGCCTGCGGGCTCGATCAAGCGCGACGGCCCCGCTGGCCTCTACCTCCAGGAGCAGGGCGTCGCGGTGCGCGACTTCAACTCCTACGGCTCCAGGCGAGGCAACCACGAGGTGATGATGCGGGGCACCTTCGCCAACATCCGCCTGCGCAACCTCATCGGTCCTCGCTCGCTTCCGGAGGGCGGCGTCACCTGGCACTTCCCCAAGGACGGCGAGGCTGAGCAGCTCTCGATCTATGACGCCGCGATGCGCTACGCCGAGGAAGACGTGCCGCTCGTCGTGCTTGGCGGCAAGGAGTACGGCTCCGGCTCCTCGCGCGACTGGGCGGCGAAGGGCACGAACCTGCTTGGCGTCAAGGCCGTGATCGCGCAGAGCTTCGAGCGGATCCACCGCTCGAACCTCGTTGGCATGGGCGTGCTGCCGCTGCAGCTGCCTGAGGGGGAGAGTGCGGAGTCGCTCGAGCTCACAGGCGAGGAGACCTTCTCGATCGCTGGTCTCGCCGAGGCGATGGCGGACGGTGGCAGCCCACCCAAGCAGGTGCACGTCGTCGCGCAGCGGCCTGGCGGCGATGGCTCGTCAATCGAGCTCGACGCGACGGTCAGGATCGACACGCCACGCGAGGCCGAGTACTTCAGGCATGGAGGCATCCTCCAGTACGTCCTGCGCAGGCTGCTCGCGCAATGACCCAGGACAGCGAGGTCCCAGAGGTCCTGAAGGACCTGCTCGCCGCGCGCGGGCCGTCTGGCTACGAGACCGCGCCAGCCGCCGCCTGGATGCGGGCGGCCGAGGCCTTTGGCGCACAGACGAACGTCGATGTCGTTGGCACGCCAAGCGCCCGCGTCGCGCCCAAGGACGCCGCCGATCCTGAGGCCGTCAGGCGCCTGATCGTCATGGGCCACATCGACGAGATTGGGCTGATCGTCACGCACATCGACGACCAGGGCTTCCTCTGGTTCAGGGAGGTTGGCGGCTGGGACGCGCAGATCCTCGTTGGCCAGAGGGTCGTGATCGAGACGGATCGTGGTCAGCTGCGTGGCGCGATCGGCAGGAAGCCGATCCACCTGCTCAAAGACGAGGAGCGCAAGAAGGTCGCGGAGGTCAAGGACCTGCACATAGACATTGGCGCGAGGGACGGCGAGCAGGCGCGCTCGCTTCTACGCGTTGGCGACGTCGCTGTGCTCGATGCCGAGCCGCTGTCTCTGCCGAACGGCCGCCTGCTTTCCAGGGCCCTCGACAACAGGCTTGGCTCGTTCGTCGCGCTCGAGGCGGCGAGACTCGTCGCCGAGGCGGGCGGCGCCAACGGCTGGGAGCTCGTCGCGGTCGCTGCTGCGCAGGAGGAGACAACCTTTGGTGGCTCACGGACGAGTGCCTTCTCGCTCCAGCCCCAGGCGGCGATCGTCGTCGACGTCACCCACGCGACAGACGCGCCGGGAATCGACGTCAAGGAGTCGGGCAAGCACGAGCTTGGCTCGGGCCCCGTGCTCAGCAGGGGCTCGACGCTGCATCCGCAGCTGTTCGAGCTGCTCTGCGCAGCGGGCGAGGACGCGGGCATCCCCTTCACGATCGAGGCCTCTGGACGCAACACCGGCACCGATGCGGATGCCGTCCACATCAGCCGCGGCGGCGTGCCCACCGCGCTCGTCTCGATCCCGCTGCGCTACATGCACTCCCCGGTCGAGCTCGTCTGCCTCGAGGACGTTCACGCCTGCGCCGCCCTGATCGCGGCGATGGCGCTGCGCCTCGCGCCGGACACGCAGCTGCGCCGCTGAGCGGCGGAGCGCCAGGCTGCTCGTACGGCCGCCTAGCGCTCCCAACCAGCTGTGTGCCTAGGCAGGCTCGCCTAGACGCATTTCAACGTCGCTTCGATCGAGGTCCCCTGGCCGTTCAGGTAGCCCAGTTCTGCCTTCAGTTTCCAGGGATGTTCCGGGCAGGAGGTCGTGCGCAGCCAGCCTGACTTGCCGCTCAGCGTCGCGTCCAGCGTCTGCAACCAGCCGGGCGCGCCGGGCAGCGGTTCCAGCAGGCCTTGGGGGATCGTGAAGCTCATCTCCTCGCCGAAGCCGCCTGGTTTCGTGATCTTGCCTTCGACGATTTCTTCGATCTCCACTGGTGTGCGGCCTTCGACCCAGGTCAGCAGGATGCCGCCAGGGCCGTTGAAGATCGTCACCGTCAGGTGCTCGATCACGAACTGGCCACCGAGAATCGTGTAGCCCGTCGAGATGCCGCTGCCCACCTTGGTCTTCTTCGGGCAGCCCGCTGGGCCCTTCGCACGCAGCGTCGCCACTGTGCAGCTTGGCATCGATGCGCCGGCGTCGCGGAACCGTTCGGGCACGAACAGGTTGATCTGGTTGGTCTGAGGCAGGCTCTCCTCGGGCGGCGTCAACTTCAGGACGATGCTCGCTTCGAGGTTCTTTTCCTTCGAGCTTGTGCTCTTCCCGCTGCCCTTCTTGCCCTTGGCTCCGCTCTTCGCCGCGTCTGCGCGGTTGGAGCTGGAGCCGTGATGCCCGCTGCGCGCTGTCGCGACGGCGGGCAGGGTCAAGCCTGCGAGGACCAGGGCGCCTGCGATCAGCGTCGGCAGGCCACGGATCCTTGCGACTCTCGCATTGACTCTCATCCAACACTCTCCTCTTGTTACCCCAGTTGTAATTCAGCTTCAGCGTAGCCCAATACGCTTGCGCTGTGGAGATCAAAGTCGCCCGTCCCGATCACCCTGAAGTGCGCGAGGTCATCGCCTCCCACCACTGTGTGCAGCGCTTCCGCAAGCGCATCCGCATCAAGGCCCCTGGCATCGACATCGTCGAGGAGAAGCTCAGGCTTGCGCTGCAGGAGGCGGACTTCAGTCGTTGGCCTCCCGCGTGGATCGCCTCGGACCGTCAGACGGAGATGTGGGCGCTCGTCGACGACGACATCGCCTTCCCGCTCACGCCCACGTCCGAGCCAGGGCGCTGGCTTGCCATGACCTGCCTCGTGCGTGGCGGCAGGCGCTGAGCCTCAGTCCCGCACGAGCTTCTTGTATGTCATGCGGTGTGGGCGCTCCGCAGCGTCGCCCAGGCGCTGATGCCGATGCTCCTCGTAGGCCTCGAAGTTGCCCTCGAACCAGACGACCTGTGAGTCGCCCTCGAAGGCCAGCACGTGGGTCGCCACACGATCCAGGAACCAGCGGTCGTGGGAGATGATCACCGCACAGCCAGGGAAGGACAGCAACGCCTGCTCCAGCGCGCGCAGCGTGTCGACGTCGAGATCGTTCGTGGGCTCGTCGAGGAGCAGGACGTTGCCGCCGGCGCGCAGCAGCTTCGCGAGATGCACGCGGTTGCGCTCGCCGCCTGAGAGCGAGCCCACCTTCTGCTGCTGGTCGGAGCCCTTGAAGTTGAAGCTTGCGACGTACTGGCGCGAGTTCACGATGCGCTCGCCGACGGGCAGTTGGTCGAGCCCTTCAGAGATCTCCTCCCAGACGGTCTTGTTCGCGTCCAAGGCGTCGCGCGACTGGTCGACGTAGGCGAGCTCGACCGTCTCGCCAAGCTCAATGCTGCCTTCGTCGGGCTGCTCGTCGCCGACGATCATCCTGAAGAGGGTGGTCTTGCCTGCGCCATTGCCGCCGATCACGCCGACGATCCCTGCGCGGGGCAGGTCGAAGGAGAGGTCGTCGATCAGGAGCCGCTCGCCGTAGCCCTTGCGCAAACCCTCAACCCTTAAAATCCTCTCCCCCAAGCGTGGTCCAGGCGGGATGTGGATCTGGACCTCGTCGAGCTTCGCCGCATGCTCCTCCGCGACGAGCTGCTCGTAGCGCGCCAGACGTGCCTTGCTCTTCGTGCGGCGGCCCTTCGGGTTCGTCCTCACCCACTCCAGCTCCGCGTCGATCGTGCGCTTCCTCGCCTTTTCGGAGCGCTCCTCCTGCATCAGGCGCGCCTGCTTCTGCTCCAGCCAGCTCGAGTAGTTGCCTTCGTAGGGAATGCCCTTGCCGCGATCGAGCTCCAAGATCCAACCTGCGACGTTGTCGAGGAAGTAGCGGTCGTGGGTCACGGCGACGATCGTGCCCTCGTATTCGGCCAGGTGCCGCTCCAACCACGCGACGGACTCAGCGTCGAGGTGGTTCGTAGGCTCGTCGAGGAGCAATAGGTTCGGGGCGCGCAGCAGCAGTCTGCAGAGGGCCACGCGGCGTCGCTCGCCGCCAGAGAGCTTGCCCACGTCGGCGTCGGCCGGCGGTAGTCGCAACGCGTCCATCGCCTGCTCGAGCTTGCTGTCGAGGCTCCAGGCGTCGGCGGCTTCGATCTTCGCCTGGATCGCGGCGAGCTCGTCGGCGTCCTGCTCTTTGTAGTCGGCTGCGAGGGCGTTGAAGCGGTCGAGCAGAGCCTTCGTCTCGGCCACGCCCTGCTCGACGTTGCCGAGCACGTTCTTGTCCTCGTCGAGCTGGGGCTCCTGCTCGAGCAGCCCGACCGTCGCGCCTGGTGCGAGCGCCGCCTCGCCGCGGACCTCCTCGTCGCGGCCCGCCATGATCCTCAGCAGCGTCGACTTGCCTGAGCCGTTGTAGCCGAGGACCCCGATCTTCGCCCCAGGCAGGAACGCCAGCGTGATCTCGGAGAGCACCGTCTTGTCTGGGGGATGCACCTTGCTCAGGCGGTGCATCGTGAAGATGTATTGGCTGGCCATCGGATGCAGGATAGGGGGCGCGCCGTTGTCGGGAGGTAGCACGGTCGCTAACGTGCTCTGGGCAATGCAGAACAGGGTTCTTGACATCCAGACGCACATGCTCCTGCTCGAGCTAGAGGCACCGTTCGACAAGCGTTCGGTCCAGCTCGCGAGGCGGCGCATGGCCAAGCGCTGGCACCCTGACATCGCGCCCCCTGGCAAGCAGCTCGAGCACGAGCGCCACCTCAAGGCGATCAACGAAGCCGCTGACCACCTCGAGCGGATCGCGGAGACCTCGCGTGGCGGCAGGGTCACCGCCAACGCGGTCAGGGTCTCTGCGGCCGCTGCGCGCAAGGCGCGCGCGGAGGCGGGCCGCGAAGCCTATGAAGCGGAGCAGCGCGCCCGCGAGCATGCGAAGGAACGCGCCCAGCACGACCCGTTTGGCAGCAGGGTCCCAGACCACTCGGTCGTGCACCGCTATGCGCGCTGCATCTCCTACCCGGAGTGGGGCGTTGGCACAGTCGCGGGTATCTACTTCACAGGCGATGGCCTCGACGGCTTCGAAAACAGCTCCCAGGGCAGCAACGGCCAGTGGGCGAGGGTGCGCTTCAGTCAGGGCATCAGGACCGTGCCCGCGGGCAGCCTCAGATTCGTCGACTTCTCCAAGCCTGACCCTGCGCAGGAGCGCGTCGAGCGCTTCATGACTGCGGCCCAGCACGCGATGGCCGAGGGCGACTACGCGCTTGCGGCACAGAGGCTCGTCTATGCGCGCGACGCGGAGCCCCGCAACGTCGCCGTGCTGCGCCTGATGACGCTCGCCTTCTGGCAGGCGGGCAACCTCGACGCCGCCGCGAGGTCTGTGCGCGACTGGGCGAGGGTCGATGGCGAACGCCCCGCTGCGCACCGCTTCGCCGCGAGGATCTATGAGGACGTCGGCGCGATCGACCTCGCCGAGGAGGCGGCGCTGAAGGCCACCGAACGGGGTCCTTCGGACGTCGGCGCCTGGGAGCGCCTTGGCAGGCTGCGACTCAGGCTGATGGACAGGGAGGGCGCGCTCTTCGCGCTCGAGCAGACGCTGGCGATCGGTCCCACCGTCGAGGGCCTGCTCGACCTCGCGCTCGTGCGCTGCCTGCTGGGCGACCTTGGCGGCGAGCTCTCCGCCTGCGAGCAGGCGACGACGCTCGAGCCCGAGTCGGTCATCGCCTGGTCGCGCTACGCCCACGCGCTTGCGCGCAGCGACAGGATCGGCGAGTGTCTCGCCGCCTGCGAGAGGGCGCTCGAGCTTGGCGCGGACGCCGAGGTCGAGGAGCTGCTGCAGCGCGTCGCCGAGCTCGAGCGCAGGGTGCTGCCCGCCTAGCCGCTTCGTCGCTCAGACGAGGATGCCTCAGCCAAGGATGCCAACGGCGCGCGAGATCACGAGCGCGAGCGTCACGATCGAGACGAGCGACTGCAGCCCCATCACGCACTTAGCCTTCTGCGTCAGCGGCATCGTGTCGGTAGGCGAGAGCGCTGTCGCGTTCGTCAAGGCGACGTAGAGGTAGTCGACGAAGCCAGGTCGCCAGTTCGCCGGCATGATCGCGTCGTCGGTCATCGGCGTGAAGAGGAAGTCGGGCGGGCCGTCGTGGCCGGCTGCGCGCCTGCCGGGCCCGCCGCGGTCGAGCTCCCAGAACCAGAGGCTGAAGATCAGGACGTTCGTAAGCCAGATCAGCAGGCCTGAGAAGATCAGTTCCTGGCCGTGTGGCGGATTGTGGTGCAGCAGGAAGTGCGTCAGCTCGGTCAGCGAGTAGATGTTCGCAGCGCTCACGAGGGCCGTCAGCGTCGTCGCGACCACCCTGCGCCTTGGATGCTCACGCTCCAGCTTTGGCGTGCCTACCGCGAGGCCGATCAGCAGCACCCCCTCGAGTACTGGGATCAACCAGCTTGGCCCCACCGTCAGCCGCTCTGGCAGCAGGATCTGCAACGCGATCGCGACGAGGATCGCGAGGAACGGCGGCCAGCCTGGCTCTGGCTTTGGCGGCGGCGGATACTGCCTCGTTGGGACGCTCGCAGGCTCGCTGGCCATGACGCGAGAGCCTATGGTCTTGACCGGCGGCGGCGTGAGCAAGGCCGTCGCGCGCTAGCCTTCAGGGATGGGCATCGAGAGTCCACTGCACCTGCTCTTCGTCGGGTTGATCGCATTGCTCGTGCTTGGCCCCAAGCGTCTGCCGCATTTCGCCCGTTCGCTTGGCAAGGGCATGCGCGAGTTCAAGGAGGCTCTCAACATCGCCCCAGAGGACGAGGATCGCCCGGAGGGTCCGCAGCACCTCTGAGGCTGAAGGGCAGTGCCTGCGAGCTTGACTTATGCGTCTGGCTCTCTTGACTTGCGTCCGGCTCTGCTCATAGGGTCCTGCGGATGCGCCTAATCGTCGCCCGCTGTCAGGTTTCCTACATAGGCAGGCTCACGACGGTGCTGCCTGAGGCGATGCGGCTGCTGATGCTGAAGGCGGATGGCACCTTCATGGTCTGGGCGGATGGCGGCGGACCGAATGTCAAGCCGCTCAACTGGATGAGCCCACCGACCGTGATCGAGGAGCAGCGCGGGGAGGACGGCGACCTCATTGGCCTCACCGTGCGCAAGCGCAGCCAGGAGGACCGCATCGAGGTCTCGATCGCCGAGGTCTGCCTTGACATCGAGCAGGAGCTCGACGTCATCAGCTCGCTCGAGAAGGAGGGCCTAGAGCGCGAGTTGCAGGAACTGCTCGCCGACCAGCCGCAGCGCTGCGGCGAGGGGCTGCGGCTCGTGCGCAGGGAGTGGCCGACGGACATTGGCCCTGTCGATCTCATGTGCAGGGACGCCGAGGACGAGTGGGTCGCCGTCGAGATCAAGCGGATCGCGACGATCGACGCCGTCGAGCAGCTCACCCGCTATCTCGATCGCATTCGCCTCGACCCCGCCTTCGGCTCCTGCAAGGGCGTGCTCGCTGCGCAGCGGATCAAGCCCCAGGCAAGGGTGCTTGCGCAGGCGCGGGACATCGCCTGCGTCGAGGTCGACATCGAAGTGCTGCGGGGCGAGCGCGAGCCGGAGCTCACGCTCTTCCTCGCCTGAAGTCTCCTGCTGAGGTTCCCTTCTCAGGTTTCCTCCTCAGGCTCCCTAAGGTCGCCTCCTCAGGTCTTGCGAGGTTTCCTCCTCCAGTCTCATCCTCAGATCTCCTGCAACGGATAACCTCATGCCGGTGAGCGCTACGGATCCGCAGGAGGCCGCGTCCAAGCCGGTGCTCGTCGAGCGCCGGGGCAAGACGCTGCTCATCACGCTCAACAGGCCAGAGGCGCGCAACGCCGTCAATCTGCCGCTCGCCGAAGGCATCGCCGCTGCGCTCGACGAGCTCGACGGCGACCCCCAACTCGTCGTCGGCGTGCTCGCTGGAGAGGGCAAGGGCTTCTGTGCGGGCATGGACCTCAAGGCCTTCGTCTCTGGGCAACGACCCTGGGCCGGGGACCGCGGCTTCGCGGGCATCGTCAGGCGTGGGCCCGTCAAGCCGCTGATCGCGGCCGTCGAGGGCTTCGCGCTCGCAGGCGGCCTCGAGGTTGCGCTCGCCTGCGATCTCATCGTCGCCGCCGAGGGCGCAAAGCTTGGCATCCCAGAGGTCACGCGGGGCCTTGTCGCGGCTGGCGGCGGGCTGCTGCGCCTGCCGCGCCGGATCCCCCACCATGTCGCGCTCGAGCTCGCGCTCACAGGCGCCCCAATCAGCGCTGAGCGCGGCTATCAGCTTGGGCTCGTCAACAGGGTCGTGCCCGCAGGGGAGGCGTTGCCGGCGGCGCTCCAGCTCGCCGAGACGATCGCCGCCGCCGCGCCGCTCTCGCTCATCGCCTCGAAGCGGATCATCGAGGAACAGCAGGACTGGAGCAGGGCAGAGATGTGGGAGCGCCAGGATGCGATCTCCCAGCCTGTCTTCGCCTCTGAGGATGCGACGGAGGGCGCAAAGGCGTTCGCCGAGAAGCGCCCTCCTGAGTGGCGGGGGCACTAGCGCAGCCAAGGCCTGGGTGCTAACGCGGCAAGGCTCAGCCCAGGTTGCTTGGCTCTCTCGGGCTCGGGCGATCCCGCTACGCCAGCTCAGTCGCTGGCTCCCCTGAGCCCACTCCATCCCGATGCGGCGCCTCTTCTGGCTCCTGCGCCAGTGAGCCCTCGATGCTCACGCGCGGCAGCAGGCGGTCGAGCCAGCGGGGCAGGTACCAGGTCGCCTTGCCCAGCAGTTGCAGCAGGGCGGGCAGCATCAGGCAGCGCACGATCACGGCGTCGAGTAATACCGCGCTTGCGAGCGCAAGCCCAAACTCCTTGATCGCGCGTTCGTCGCCCAGCACGAAGGAGAGGAACACGAGGATCATGATCGCGGCTGCGGCGGTGATCACCCTGCCTGTGAACGAGAGCCCGTCCAAGACTGCGCGCGAGGGGTCGCGGCTGCGCGTCCACTCCTCATGTACGCGCGAGATCAGGAAGACCTCGTAGTCCATCGAGAGTCCGAAGACGATCGCGAACATGAAGACTGGCAGCCACGGTTCGATCGGGCCGCCGCGGACCCCGACGAGGCTGCCCAGCCAGCCCCACTGGAAGATCGCGGTCAGCACGCCCAAGGCTCCGCCGATCGAGAGCATGTTCATCACCGCCGCTTGCAGCGGGATCACGAGAGAGCGGAAGATCACGAGCAGCAGGAGCGCTGAGAGCGCGACCACGACCGCGATGAACAGCGGCAGCTTGCTCGTCAGCACGCGCGAGAAGTCGATCGAGCCTGCTGTGAAGCCGCCGACGAGCACCTTCGTGCCGCTTTCCCGCTCGAGCGGCGGGATCACGTCTTCACGCAGGTGGTTCACGAGTTCGGTCGTCGCAAGCGCCTCTGGCGAGGAGGAGGGATAGACGCGGATCACCGCCGTGTCACGCGCAGGGCTCAGCTCCGCAGGCAGGACTGCGGCGACGTCTGGGGTGGAGCGCAGCTTGTCGCTCAGCCTCGCAAGGCTCGCGGTTTCGTTTGCGCCTCGCAACTCGACGACGACTGACAGCGGCCCGTTGAAGCCCTGGCCGAAGCCGCTCGCCAGCATCTCGTAAGCCTTGTAGGTGCTGTGACCCACCGGGTCGTTCGAGGCGTCGCCGCTGTCGAGGCGCATTGCCGTCAGTGGCAGCGCGACCGCGATCATCACCCCGAGCGAGACGACAAGCGAGAGCCATGGATGCGCCTGCACCAAGATCGACCAGCGCCGCCAGAGCGAACGCTCGTCGCCGTCGGACCGAAGCGACCTGGCGCCGCTTGCGCTTTGCGGCGCGCCGTTGGCAGGCTGAAGCTGCGCTTCCGCGGCAGCGAGGCGGCGTTGGGCACGCCGCTGCGCCAGCCGCCCGCCGTGGGCGACTCGCTCGCCGAAGCGCGAGAGCAACGCGGGCAGCACCGTCAGCGACGCGAGCAGGACCAGCGTGACCGTCACCGCCGCGGTGACCGCGATCCCGTTCAGGAAGCTCACTCCGACCGTGAACATGCCCAGCAGCGCGATGATCACGGTCGTGCCTGCGAGCACGATCGCGCGTCCGGAGGTGTCCATCGCCTCCAATACCGCCGCTTCCACATCGTGATGGCGAGCGTAGGCCTGGCGAAAGCGCGTCACGATGAACAGCGCGTAGTCGACGCCTACGCCAAGCCCGATCATCAACGCGACGTCAGGCGCGATATTCGTCACGCTCAGGACGTGCGTCAGCAGGCCGATCGCGCCGACTCCGATCACGAGCCCAAGCCCTGCGGTCGCAAGCGGCATCCCTGCGGTCAGCAGCGAGCCGAACGTCAGCATCAGCACGAGGAGCGCCGCGATCACACCGACTGCGGTCGCAAAGCCGACGCCGCTCTGCTCTGCCTGCTCGATCACCTGGCCGCCGGCTGCGATCTTCAAGCCCTTCGCGTGCACGCCTTCGATCGCGTTCAGCACACGTTTGCCTGTCGTTGCGGGCAGCAGGTTGGCGCGCTTCGCATAGCTCACGCTCGCAAAGGCGGTGCTGCCGTCCTTCGATATCTGTCCCTTGCCTGCACTCGAGTAGGGACTCACGACTTCGACGACGTGCGGCATGTGGCTCACTTCGGCAAGCAGCGGCTCAATCGCTTCCTTGACTTCGGCGGTCTTCACGGAGCCGCCCTTCACCTGCCAGACGATCTGGTCGAGATCGCCGCTCTGGCTCTGGAAGCGCTTCAACAGCAGGTTCAGCGCCTGCTGCGATTCGGTGCCTGGCAAAGAGAAGTTGTTCGCGTAGTTGCGCCCCACCCCCTGAGCGATCACGCTGACCGCGATCGCGGCGACGATCCAGATGGCGGCTACGCGGCGGCGGTGCGTCGTGCACCAGCGGGCAAGGGCAAGCATCAATTCTCCTTCGGCCGCTGTGTGGCCAAGTCGCTTTGCGGATCAAACATTTTATAATTCAAAGTAGGTCTTTCAAGGGGGGTAGGACGAAGAATGGGCGTGAAGAACTTGGACTCCGATGCGGGCACTGTCGACGGCCAGCTGCTCGAGCTCGTGCGGCTCATGCCTGGAGTGGTCAGGGCGCTCAAGCGCCAGGCGGCCGCCTCGAGGCCTGCGGGCGCAGATGCGCTCCGCGAGCTGCTCGCCTCAGGCTCGCTTGGGCCGAGGCATCTGCCTGTGATCGTCGTGCTCTCCCTCGATGGGTCGACGACCGTCAGCGAGCTTGCGCACCGTATCGGCCTTGGTGTCGCCGCCACCAGTCTCATGGTTGGCGAGCTCGCGAAGGCTGGCATCGTCGAGCGCGCGATCGACGAGCGTGACAGGCGCCGCACACTCGTCAGCATCAACGCCTCGCTACGCGAGGACTGCGAGCGCTTCGCCAAGGAACGTCTCGCGCCGCTGCGCCGCGCGCTCGAGCGCATGGGCCCAGAGACCCGCGCCCACTTCGTCGCCGGCTGGCGCACCCTCGCAGAGGAGACCGCTGGGACGGCCCACGAGGCCGCAGCGGCCGGCGCGGCCGCCGAATAGCGACCAGCAACGCATCGAAGAGCGGCCAGCAGGCGCGGTCGTTAGTCGCTAGCCGCGCAGGGCGCGTTTCTTGCGCCGCCGCTGGCGCAGGATGTTCAGAAATCGTCGCCAGAGCATCGCTTCACTTCCGTCCTGATGTCGTGCGCAACCTCATCGCTCGCCTGGCGTCTTGCGTGGGTACTGGGAGATCGGGATGCCAAGGTCGACCGCGGTGCTCACGATCCGGTTCTGCTCTGCGATGTGGGCGACGGGGTAGCCCTCGCCTGGGCTTGCCCGCTCGGGCCTGCCGATGTAGCCGAAGCCAATGTGCTCAGGCATGATCTGCATCAGGCGCGGGAACATGTGGGCCCTTGCGCCCATGTTCCTTGGCTCCTCCTGGACCCAGACGATCTCCTGCAGATTCGGATAGCGCCCGATCAGGTCGAGCACCTCGCGTTCTGGGAACGGATAGAGCAGCTCGATGCGTCCGATCGCGAGCTCTGTCGCTTCCGGCCTGCTTGCGTGTCCCGCGAGGTCGTAGTAAATCTTGCCGGTGCAGAGCACAAGGCGCTTCACCTTGTTCTCGTCTGCGACCTGCTCAGCGAGGACGGGCTGGAAGGCGCTCTGTCCTGAGAGCTCCTCGAGCGAGCTCGTCGCTTGCGGCAGGCGCAGCAGCGACTTCGGCGTCATCACGATCAGTGGGCGCTGCTTCGCGATCTTCGCCTGGCGGCGCAGGAGGTGGAAGTACTGAGCGGGCGTCGTCGGGTCCGCGACCCTGATGTTGCCCTCCGCGGCGAGCATGAGGAAGCGCTCCATCCGGGCAGAGGAGTGCTCAGGCCCTGAGCCCTCGTAGCCGTGGGGGAGCAGCAGCGTAAGGCGCGAGGTCTGCCCCCACTTCGCCAGCGCGGAGACGATGAACTGGTCGATGATCACCTGGGCGGAGTTGACGAAGTCGCCGTACTGGGCCTCCCAGAGCACGAGCGTCTCTGGCGCTTCCTGGCTGTAGCCATACTCGAAGCCAAGGCAGGCGAGCTCGGAGAGCGGGCTGTTGTGCAGCTCCAGCGGCGCAAGCGCCTCTGGCAGGCTCTGCATCGGGCAGTACGTCAGGCCCGTCTTTTCGTCGTGCAGGACCATGTGGCGCTGGCTGAAGGTGCCGCGCTCGGTGTCCTGTCCTGTCAGCCTGATTGGCACTCCCTCGGTCAGCAGCGACGCGAAGGCGAGCGCCTCGGCGTGTGCCCAGTCGAGCGGCCTGCTCTCCACGGGGCCGGTGCCGTTCAGCGCCTCACGGCGGCGCTCCAGCTGCTTGACGAGCTTGCGGTGCACAGTGAAGCCGTCTGGCACGCGCAGCAGGTCCTCGCCAAGCTTGCGCAGGCGTTCGGCCGCGATTGCGGTGTCGACTTCGGGGCTGGGCGAGCGGTCGAGCTGGTACTCGCCAGTGCCCTGCGTCGGCGCGCCGTGCTCGGCGGCCTCGGTGATCCTCGTCTTCAACCGCTGGTGTAGCAGCGTGAGGTTGTCCCAGACCTCCTGGCCAAGCTCGTCGACCTGCTCCTGGGTCACGCTGGAGCCTTCGATCAGCTGCTGTGCCCAGACTTCGAAGACGCGCTTCTTCGCCTTGATCTTCACGTACATCTCAGGCTGCGTGTAGGCGGGCTCGTCAGACTCGTTGTGGCCAAAGCGGCGGTAGCCGATCAGATCGATCAAGACGTCGTGACCAAACTCCTGGCGGAAGGCGAAGGCGAGCCGCACGGCGCTGATGCAGGCCTCGACGTCGTCGGCGTTCACGTGGATGATCGGCACGTCGAAGCCCTTCGCGAGGTCTGAGGCCCAGCGCGTCGAGCGTGCGTCGTCCGGATCGGTCGTGAAGCCGATCTGGTTGTTCATGATGAGGTGCACAGTGCCGCCGACCTTGTAGCCGTCGAGCGCCTGCAGGTTGAGCGTCTCCGCGACGATGCCCTGACCTGGGAAGGAGGCGTCGCCGTGGATCACGATCGGCACTGCCGCGTTCGTGTTCTGCTGGGCGTGGGGACCCTTGCGGTTGGTCTGGCTCGCACGCGTCGCGCCCTCGACCACCGCTGAGACGTACTCAAGATGGCTTGGGTTGGACTCGAGGTTCACCCTGATCGTGCTGCCGTCAGCGAGCTTGAAGGAGCCCTGCTCACCGTGGTGGTACTTCACGTCGCCGGTCCCGCCCTGCGGGATCGTCGTCACCACCTCGAGCGTCGAGGCCCCCTCGAACTCTGCGAAGATCGTGTCGTAGGCGCGGCCGAGGTTGTGCGCGAGCACGTTCAGCCTGCCACGGTGAGCCATGCCAATCACGACCTCTTCGGCGTGGTTGGTCGCCGAGAGCTTGATCAGCTCGTCGATCATCGGCACCGTCATGTCGAGGCCCTCGATCGAGAACTGGTGCTGGCCAAGGTAGGCCTTGTGCATGAAGCGCTCGAGCGCGTCGACCTCGATCAGGCGCTTCAGCATCGCCTCGCGCTCGGCAGAGTCGAGCGGGCTCCTGTAGGCGCCTGACTCGATCTGCTCGCGCAGCCAGGTGCGCTGGCGGTGCGAGGCTATGTGCTCGACCTCGTAGGCGATCGTGCCGCAGTAGATCTCGCGCAGGTGCGGGAGCGCATCCGCAAAGGTCTCCCCAGGTGCATAGGTGCTCAGGATCCGCGTCGGGATCCTCGCCATCAACGCGTCGGTCAGCCCTGCCGCCTCCGGATCGAGCTGCGGGTCGCCCTCTGGCTCGCTGCCAAGCGGGTCGAGATGGGCCGCGAGGTGCCCATGGCTACGCACACGCGCGAGCAGCGTGCTCGCCGCGTTGACCGCCTGCAGCAGCCGTTCGTCGATCGGCGCAAGCGCCTGCGCCACCGCCTGGCTTGCGACCTGGACCTGCGCAGTCGGCGGCTGCGGCTGCGGGCCAAGCGGGATGCCAAGCGCCGCGAAGACCTCCTCGTAGAACCCGTGCTCCCCCTGCAGGCGCTCCTCGATCTGTCCGAGGAAGCGACCTGACTCTGCGCCCTGGATCACGCGGTGGTCGTAGGTCGAGGTCATCGTCATCACCTGCTCGGCGCTGATCGCCTTGCCGACGTGGCCGAGCCCGACCGGATACGCGATCGATCCCGTCGCGACGATCGTGCCCTGGCCGGCCATCAGCCTTGGCACCGAGGCGACCGTGCCAAGGCCGCCAGGGTTGGTGAGCGTCACGTTCGCGCCCTGGAGATCGTCCGCCTGCAGCGCCCCAGTGCGCGCCTTCTCCACGAGCGCGTCGTAGGCGGCAAGGAACTCTGCGAATGAAAGCCCTGCCGCGTCACCGATCACAGGCACCATCAGCGTGCGGCTGCCGTCCTTCTTCTCGACGTCGACCGCAAGCCCGAGGTTGACCGAGCCGTCGCTGATCCTGTGGGGCTTGCCGTCGAGCTCTGCAAAGTGGTCTGTCATCACAGGCATCGCCTCGGCTGCCCTCACGAGGGCATAGGCGATCAGGTGGGTGAAGGAGACCTTCCTGCCCGCCGCCTTCAGCTCGGCGCGGCGCGCGGCGAGCACCGTGACGGGCAACGTCCTGAAGCTCGTCGCGGTCGGCACCGAGCGCGATTCCTCCATGTAGCGCACGAGCATCGCCGCAGCGCCGCGCATCGGCTTGCGCTCCTGCTGCGGCTGGGCTGTCGCGCTGCTCGCCGAGCCGTTGGCCTGGGAGGTCGCGGCGGCAAGTACGTCGCCCTTCACGATCCTGCCCGCTGGGCCGCTGCCTGCGATCTGCGCTGGATCGACGCCCTCGACGGCTGCAGCTCTCGCCGCGACGGGTGTGATCCCGTTGGCGGGAGCGGCGGCGGCTGTGCCGGTGGTCTGTCCGCTCGGGGCGGCTGCGTCGCTGGCTGCGCCGTCGCTGGCTGCGGCTGGCGCTCCCTTCGTCGCGTTGCCGTTCGCGCCCTCAGCGTCGCCGACGGCGATCCTTGCGATCACCTGGCCGACGGTGACGGTGTCTCCCTCGGAGACGAGCAGTTCTGTGACAGTGCCGGTCGCTGGCGAGGGCAGCTCGACGTCGACCTTGTCGGTCGAGATTTCGACGATCGTGTCGCTCGCCTTGATCGTGTCGCCGACCTTCACGTGCCATTCGAGGATCGTGCCTTCGGTGACCGACTCCCCTGCGGCAGGCGTGATGACATCGACGATCTGGCCGCTGGCGCCATTGGCGGATCCCTCTTTGCCTGCACTGGCATCGGTAGTGGCACCAGCGCCACTGCCCTCGGCGCCGTCCGCGGTAGCAGCTGGGGCGCTGGCTGGGGGCGCGCCGTTGCCTGCCTCAGCGTCGCCGACGGCGATCCTTGCGATCACCTGGCCGACGGTGACGGTGTCTCCCTCGGAGACGAGCAGTTCTGTGACGGTGCCGGTCGCTGGCGAGGGCAGCTCGACGTCGACCTTGTCGGTCGAGATTTCGACGATCGTGTCGCTCGCCTTGATCGTGTCGCCGACCTTCACGTGCCATTCGAGGATCGTGCCTTCGGTGACCGACTCTCCCGCGGCAGGCGTCACGACGTCGACAATTTGCTGAGTCGTGGTGCCAGACGCCATTTGTGTCCCTCACTCTAGCGCGGCCTTGAGCCGGAAGAGCGCAGCCACCGCGAATTCGAGCCCTGCTTCACATCTCGCTGACATTTGGCAGCACGTGCTCGCGCTGTGCAGCGCGCCTGCGCTGCGCTCGCAGGAACTCGAAGCTGCCGAAGAACGGTCCGATGCCACCCAGCACCGCGACCGCCACCGCGAGCCGCAGCGGCACGATTCGGGCCTTCGCGGCGGCGATGCATGCGAGCGACATGAAGATCCACAGCAGGCCGTGCGCTAGGCCGAGGACGAACGTCTCTGGCTGCGGTTTCCCAGCCGCGAATGCGCAGATCAGCAGCGCCAGGTAGACGCACGAGTGGATGAAGGAGATCCACTTCAGCGCTGTGAAGACGGTGTCTCCGTGTCGCCGCGCGGCGTCGCTGCCAGTCGCGTGGAGTTGCGTGGCGTCGCTGCCAGCCGCGCGGAACTGCGCGTCATCGTTGCCGGCGTCGTTGCTGGTCGCGCCTCGCTGCGCGGCCGCGTCGGCGGCCGAGGTGCTCACTCCGCCAGCCAGCGCGCCATGCGTCTCAGCGTCTCGGTCGCCTCTTGGGGCCACTGGTCGATCTCGCTTGGCCACCAGGCGTATGCGTCGTGCTCGTGGTCGGGGCGCACCTCCGCCTCGGCTGGCAGCCAGGCCTGGCCGATGAACATCACGAGGCCATGACTCAGACGCACGAGTGCCTCTCCACGCACGCGCTCGGGTGCGACTGACCACTCCTCCTCCAACTCTCTCACCAACGTGTCTCCTGGGTTCTCGCCGAGATCCACCGCGCCGCCGGCGCCCAGCGCCCAGCGCCCCGCCCACGAGGAGAGCCAGGCTGCCCGTCGTCCTGCCAGCCAGCGCCCGTCTGCTGCGCGCGTGATGCAGAGCGCGGCGACACTTTGCGATGCGTCGCCCTCGACGAGCCGCAACGCCCAGCGCAGAGGCTGCAACTCGATCGTGAGGCCGTCTGGATCCTCCCTGTAGTCGACGAGCCGGGCCGAGAGGCCGTCATGGCTGGGGGAGCCGCGGTCGCGCAGGCTCGCGATCGCGGCGTCGGCCGCTTCTGTGTTTGCCTGCGAGGGCTCGAAGTGCTCGTCGCGCCAGCGTGCGCGCACCTGCTGCAGTGGCCAGGGCCCACGCGCAAGGATCTCTGGCGGCTGCTGGCTCTGGCTCTCGGACTGGGCGGCGGCCTCTCTGGCCTGCTGTTGCTCGGCGGACATCTCAGCATTGAAGGCTAGAGCGCAGTGGGGCGCTGGCGTCGAACGGGCGGATCGCCGTGACCGGACGAAGACCTGTGCATCCTGCCAAATAGACTCGATGCCGATGCCACAGCGAGCACGCAAGCATTGGGGTTGGGGGTATGCAGACGAGCAGCCGGCGCCTGCGGAGCTCGCCGCCCAGGCGCAGGCGATCTCCTCACACCTGGGCTTTGGCGCGCCCACGGTTGAGGAGCCAGTGCCGCTCGAGCGCGTCAGCCTTGCCGCTCCGCGTCTGTGCCCGCCTGCAAAGCTCGCTGAGATCTGCAGGGACGACGTCCATGCGCGCGCCTCGCATGCGCTTGGCAAGTCCTACAGGGACGTCGTGCTTGGCATGCGCGGTCGCTTCGAGCACCCGCCGGACGTCGTCGCGCTGCCTGGCGACGAGCGCGAGCTCGAAGCCGTGCTCGAGTGGTGCGCGCACTCCGGCGCCGTCGCGATCCCCTTCGGCGGCGGCACGAGCGTTGTCGGCGGGGTCGAGCCGCGCCTGCCAAGTGGCACGTCCTGCAACGGTGTCGTCTCGATCGACATCAGTCGCCTCGGTCGCGTGCTCGAGGTGGACGTCGCATCGAGGGCCGCACGCATCCAGGCCGGCGCTATGGGCCCGGCGCTAGAGGCAGAGCTCGCGAAGCACGGTCTCACGCTGCGCCACTTCCCGCAGTCGTTTCAGTTCTCGACCCTTGGCGGCTGGATCGCGACGCGCGCGGGCGGCCACTTCGCGACGCGCTGGACGCACATCGAGGATCTCGTCGAGTCTCTGCGCGCGATCACGCCAAGCGGCGTCTGGGAGTCGCGACGCCTGCCAGGCTCCGGCGCAGGCCCCAGCCCCGACAGGTTGCTCGCCGGCTCGGAGGGCATCCTTGGGGTGATAACTGAGGCCTGGATGCGCGTGCGTCCGCGACCCAGCCACCGTGCCCAGGCAGCGGTGCGCCTGCCAAGTTTCGCCATCGGCGTCGAGTGCGCGCAGGCGCTGTCCCAGGCGGACCTCGATCCTGCAAACTGCAGGCTCGTCGATCCGCTCGAGGCGGCGCTCACCGGCGCGGGAGACGGCAGCCATGCGCTGTTGCTGCTTGGCTTCGAGTCGAGCGACCACGACGTCGGCGGAGCGCTGAAGCGTGCGCTGGAGATCTGCGCCGCACAAGCAGGCGAGTGGGATGCAGTCGAGCGACGTGAGCCAGAGGATGCGCGCGGTGGTGGTGGCAGCGGCAATGGTGGCGGTATCGCAGGCAATGGAGGCGGCGGTGGCGACGGCGGCGCATCAGGGGCGACCTCGGCCTGGCGGGACACGTTCCTGCGCGTGCCCTACGTGCGCGACACGCTCGCCGCGATCGGCGTGATCGCCGAGACGTTCGAGACCGCGATCACCTGGGACCGCGTTCCCGCCCTACACGAGGCGGTGCTTGCCGCGGCTCGCGGCGCTGTCGAAGCGCAGACGGGCGCAGGCATCGGCGCGCAACCTGGGCAGGCGCGCGTCAGCTGTCGCTTCACCCACGTCTACCCTGACGGCGCTGCGCTCTACTTCACGGTCCTTGCGCCTGCACGCAGGGGCGAGGAGATCGAGCAGTGGGATGCGATCAAGCGCAGCGTCTCCGATGCGATCCTCGCAGCGGGTGGCACGATCACCCACCATCACGCGGTAGGACGCGATCACCGGCCCTGGTACGACCGCCAGCGCCCGGAGCCCTTTGCCGCCGCGTTGCGCGGGGCGAAGGCCGCCGTCGACCCGCTGGCGATCATGAACCCAGGTGTGCTCGTCGATCCGCTGGCGGTGGGTCAGTGAAGATCGTGGCGGTGGGTTGGTGAAGGTCATCGGGGTGAGCCCGTGAAGATCGCGATCCTTGGCCCTGGCGGCGTCGGCGGGCTGCTCACCGCTGCGCTCGAGCGGGCTGGTACGCCGCCGACGGTGATCGCCAGCGAGACGACGACGGCGACGATCGCCGAGCATGGCATCAGGCTGCAAAGCGTGCGCTTCGGCGAGCTCGTCGCGCATCCGCCGGTGGTGACCCTGCTCGACGAGCATGTCGATGCGCTGATCGTCGCCACGAAGGCGGTTGGCCTCGACGTCGCGCTCCAGCGCGTCCACGGGGAGCCGGGGCTTGTCCTGCCGCTGCTCAACGGGCTCGACCATCTCGCGGTCCTGCGCAGGCGTTTCGCGCCAGAGACTGTGCTCGCGGGTGCGATCCGCGTCGAGTCGGACAGGCCGGAGCCAGGCGTGGTCGTGCACACGAGCCCCTTTCTGCGCATCGACATGGCCGGCGATGCAGGTCACGCGGAGGCGATCGCGGAGCTTGCGGCAACGTTCGAGCACGCTGAGGTGCCTGTGCGCGTGCTCGACTCTGAGCCGTTCGTGATGTGGTCGAAGCTCGTGCGCCTCAACGCGCTTGCCTGTACGACGAGCGCCTTCGACATGCAGCTTGGCGCGATCCTCTCCACGCCTGAGCTGCGCGCCGAGCTTGTCGGCGCGATCGAGGAGGGCTGTGCCGTCGCTCAGGCAGAGGGCGCGCCGATCTCAGCCGATGACCCGCTTGGCGAACTCTCTGCTGCGCACCCGTCGCTTGGCAGCTCGATGCAGCGGGACATCGCCGCCGGCAGGATGCCTGAGCTCGACGCGATCCCAGGATCAGTGCTGCGCGCGGCCGCTCGGCATCGCATCGCCTGCCCGACGATCGAGCGGCTGACTGCCGCGATCGCCAAGCGCGCAGGCGTGCCGATGCCACTCATGTCCGTCTAGTGGCGACTTTGTAGTTCACGCGCCTGGCGGCAAGTTTGCCTCGCGCGTGCAGCTACTCAGGCTGATTCGGGAGCGTGCCCAGACCGATGGGAGCGTGCCCAGACTGATGGGAGCGTGCTCAGGCCGATTCGGGAGCGCGGATTTCCTTGGTGGAGACCGCGTGCACGACCTCCTCCTCGGACTCGGTCGCGCCCTGCTCGTCGTGCTCGGCGTCGCAGAGCACCCTGAAGTTGCCGCTCACGCCGCCGTCGACGTGGATCGTGATGCCAGGCAGGATCTCCTCGCCCTCCTCGAAGTCGAGTCGCTCCATGTCGAAGTGGGCCATCCCGATTCCGTAGGCGTTGTGGGTCGGGTTCTCGCGGTCGTGCGCCGCCACCGCCTGGGCGAAGCGCTCGAGGTTCTTCGCGATCTTCGAATTGCCCGTCATCGCTCGCCGCGAAGCGTACCGCCTCTCAACTGAGGCGATCAAGCGTGGGCTGCCGAAGCGATCGAGCCTGGGCCGCCGAAGCTTTCGCGCCTGGGCCGCCGAAGCTTTCGCGCCCGGGCCGCCGAAGCTTTCGCCCTGGGCTGCCGAAGCGTTCGCGCCTGGGCTGCCGCTTCGCCGCCTCGCCGCGTACGATCTCGTTGAAAGGGCGATCGCTCGCCGCGTTCTTTGAAAGGGGCCCCGAGATGGACATCCTGCAGCTTCTCGACGACGCACGTCGCCGCATCGACGTGCTCCAACACCCCTTCTATCAGCGCTGGAACGCGGGCGAGCTCACTGCTGAGGAGCTCGCCTTTTACGCAGGCGAGTATCGCCACGCCGTCGTTGCCCTTGCGGACGCCTCCGAGCTCGCTGCGCAGCGCGCCGCGGATTCCTCGCTGCCGGACATCGACGGTCCACGCCTTGCCGAACAGCTGGGTCGCCACGCCGCAGAGGAGCGCAGCCACGTCGATCTCTGGGACGACTTCGCTGCTGCTGCCAGCTTTGCCGCTGCCGCCGATGCTGCTGCAGCCGATGGCGCTGCCGCTGAAGCCGACGCGAGCAGCGAGTCGAGCGTCGAGGCGTTGCCGCAGACGCAGACCTGCGCCGATTCCTGGACCGCTGGCGAGGAACTGCTTGACCATCTCGCCGTGCTCTATGCGATCGAGGGCGCCCAGCCTGCGATCTCGACCACGAAGCTCACTGGCCTCAAGACCCACTACGGCTTCGAGGAGGCCTCACCGGGTCTCTCCTACTTCAAGCTGCACGCCGAGCTCGACGTCGAGCACGCCGACCAGGCCGGGCGCCTACTGCGGAGGCTCGCGAGCGAGCAGGACTCAGAGCGCCTGCTCTTCCGCGCCGAGGCCGCCCTGCGCGGCAACTGGACGCTGCTCGACGGCGTTCAGGAGCGCTTCGCGGTCGCTGCCTGAGGCAGGCGTTGGTCATCCTTCGTGGCGCCTGCTCGATGCAGGCGCCACGAGTCCTCTTGCGGCGTCGATCTTGACCTCCTGAGCATTCGCGGCTCGTCGCCGCGGGAGGGCTACGATCTCGATTCGGCGCTCACGGTCACGGTCGCGTATTCACACGCGCTTTGGTTGACCGGCTTTTCCAAGAACTTCAGGTAGTACTCGACTCCCCACTTACCCCACCATGCTTCTTCTTTTCCTTCTTTCGGGATTTCTTTGTAGTAGCTGATCGAGACTGATTCTTCGGGTTCGATCGGAAGGGCTCTGGTTTTTTCGAGCATTTCAGACCATTCTTTCCTGCCTGGCTCGGTCTTGAAATAGATTTCAAACCACGAGGCTTCGCAGCCTTTTTCTGCATGTTCCCTGTCGATTGACAGGCTCATGCTCCATGAGTCGATCGACGTCGCATGCGACGTTGGGTTGAAGGTCGTGATTTCGATCGGCACTTCCTCGCCTGGCGTCAGGCCTTCGGGGAACTTCACTTCGTAATTGAGCCAGGTTCCTTTGCCGCCTCCCAACTTGTTGGCGCCGCTGCCTTCGCCGCCTGATTCGGCGACGAAGTACGCGAAGGCGGTGACCGCCATGATCAGGAGCGCGCCGATGGCGCCACCTATTGCTCGCATTCCACGCGAGCGGATTCGTCTCAACATCGCTTCCCTTTCTGTGAGTCATTGTCTGTATGCCGGCAATGGCCGGCATGTCGCGCGGAGGATTCGATCCTCGGCGTCACGCAGACGCGCGGACCGGGCCGATACACGGCCGGCTCAGTGGATGCGCGCCTCCGTTCGCGGCCCGTGAAGGGAGGCACGAGAAGGACTCAATCCTATAAGTCAGAATCAGTCAAGCGATGCAATTTAGATGCCGGGCCTCTTGGCCCACGCTGCGTCCCTCAGGCGCCGCCGTGTCCCTCAGGCGCCGCCGCGCACGGTGAAGCTGACGCGCTTCGAGGCGGCCTTCGCGACGACGCGCGTGTCCGGCGTGCAGCCTGTGCACGGTTCCTTCAGCGTGACGGCGAGCCCGTCGATCGTATGCGGCGGAGTGCGTTCCTGCAGGATGTCCTTCGCAACCGTTCGCGCGAGCGAGCGTGCCTTGCCGCATCCGACTTCCACCGCACGCAGGGCCACTACGTCATCGCCGAGCGTCATGCTGCCCTGCTTCTCGCTGAAGGACAGTCCAGAGGTCGAGCATCGCTGCATCGCGGGCTTGGCGCCCGCAGCCGGTGCGAGCGCGAGGGCGCCGGCGCTGCCGGCGACGCAGAGCGGGAGTGCAGCGAGCTTCAGGAAGCGTGGCGAGTGAGGCATTGGATGTGTGCTCCTTCAGGACGAGGTCCGAAACGCAGGGCTTGCGAGTTCAGGCTAGCTGATCATCTCAATCAGCTCAATCCGATACTCGTCGGGGTGGTGGACAGTTTGCAACTCAGCTGCCAGCGCATTTCGGAACACGTGCGATGCTCGAGCGGGTACCGTCACTCGGACTCGAGTGCGAATACCTTGAACTCTCGGTCGGTCCGTTGCGTATAGCTCCCGAATCCTCCATACATGTCGTTCATCACGTCCCAGAGCCGCTCTCGTTCGCTCCCGGCAAGCTCAGTTGCAAGAACGGGGATGTGCTTGCGGCCAAGTTGCACAGTTGCTCGCGGCGTAGCGGCGAGGTTGAGCGCCCACGCCGGTGGGCGCTCGCTACCGGTGTTTGAGCCGACCACGACGAAGCGGTCGCCGTCCTTGGCATAGAGCACGGTCGTAGTACGCGGTTGCCGCGACTTGCGGCCGGTTGTTGTGAGCACAAGTACGCGGCCTCGTCCGAACCGCCCGCCGATGTGTCCGCCACTCAGCCGGTAGACCCTGGCTTGAGCGCGTCCCGCGAAGCGAACGCTGAGGTCGGGCAACGTCGCGGTGAACCAAGCGAGGAGACGGTCGCTGAACATCAGAACGCTAGGCCCCCATCTCAATCAGCTCAATCCGGTACCCATCAGGGTCCTGCACGAAGCAGAGGCGCGAGCCGCCCTCGTGGATCCTGTAGGGCGGCCGCTCCGGCTCGATGCCCTGCGCGCGCAGCGCGGTGAGCGTGCCGTCGAGGTCGCCTACGGAGAGGGCGATGTGGCCGTAGCCGTCGCCAAGCTCATAGTGGTCGACGCCGAAGTTGTAGGTCAGCTCCAGCCGGGGCATGTCTCCGTCGCCTGGCTGGTTCATGAAGACGTTGATCGCCTCGTCCCTGATCGCGATGCGACCCATCTCCTCGAAGCCAAGCGCCTTGTAGAAGTCGATCGCCTTGTCAACGTCCGTAATCCGGTAGCAGGTGTGAATGAGAGCCATCGCTGGAGTGTAGGCCGCGCTGCCGGCGCGCAGCGTTGTGCCGGCCCCTTCTGCTGCGCCTCGTCAGCGCATTAGTGCAAGGATGCGACGATGATCCTCGAGCGTTCGCTGCATCCGCAGTTCCTCTCGAACACATATCTCGTCGCCGCAGAGGAGGGGGGCGATGCCTTCATCGTCGACGCTGGCGGGCCTGTCGAGCCGTTGATCGAGGCCGCGGAGCGCCTGCATCTCACGCCGACGCATCTGCTGCTCACCCACCACCACTACGACCACGTCTGCGAGGCGGGCACGCTGCTGCAGCAATGGCCCTCGCTTCAGGTCCTCATCCACCCCGCCGAGCGCGAGCTGCTCACGGGCGTGCAGGCGACTGGGACGATCGAGGCGGGGCAGCCGCTGCAGGCAGGCGGCCTTGGCATCAGGCCGTTGCACACCCCAGGGCACACGCTTGGCATGCTCTCCTTCCTCGTCGACGGCGATCAGCCTGCGGTGTTCACAGGCGACACGCTCTTCAAGGGCTCCGTTGGCGGCGTGCACGCCCCTGGGCACACGACCTACATCGACCTGAAGGACGCGATCATGGGCACGCTGATGGAACTGCCGCCGAGCACGACGATCTATCCAGGGCACACCGATGCGACGACGGTCGCAGAGGAGTGGGAGCAGAACCCCTTCGTGCGGCTCTGGCGGCGAGTCGATCGCGAGGGCTCTGACCTCTGCACCGCGCTTGGCAAGCCAGCGACGCTCGTGCTGCGCTGCCCAGACTACGACGGTGGCACGAAGGCGTGGGTGCGCTGGCCTGACGGCGCAGACGACATTGTCCCTGGCTCGCAGGTCGAGCCTGCCTGAGCTCTGCCTCGCAGGCTCTCGCTCGACGCCTCGCCGGCTCTCAGCCTGGCACCTCGCAGGCTCTCGCTCGACCGTCTCGCAGGCTCTCGCTCGACGCCTCGCTGGCTCTCAGCCTGATACCTCGCAGGCTCTCAGCCCGACGCAGTTCGTAGGATGCAAGACATGGCGGACGCCGAGAAGATCCCAACATCCCGAGTCCGTCGGACGGCGACGGTCGGGCGGCTTGCGGCAAGCGAGGCCGTGAAGCAGTTTGGCACGCGTGCAGCGAACCTCACGCGTGGTGAGCAGGCTGCCGAAGATGCGCTTGCGCGCCGTCAGCTCGAGACGGCGAAGCAGATCGTTGGCGTGCTTGGGACGATGAAGGGCGCGGCGATGAAGCTTGGGCAGGTGATGTCCTTCCTCGACGTCGGTCTCGTCCCTGAGGAGTTTCGCGACGAGTTCCAGCACGAGCTCGCGAAGTTGCGCGACGCGGCGCCGACGGTCTCCTTCAAACAGATGAAGAAGGTGATCGAGGACGACCTCGAAGAGCCGCTGCGCAAGGTCTTCTCCTCCTTCGATGAGGAGCCGATCGCGGCGGCCTCGATCGGCCAGGTCTACAGGGCGAAGCTGCGCGATGACGACCGCGAGGTCGCCGTGAAGGTCCAGTATCCAGGGGTCGCGGCTGCTGTGCGCGCTGACATGCAGAACCTCGACATGATCATGCGGCTGTTGAAGCGGATGACGCCGCAGCTCGATGTGAAGGCGATCGCCGCTGAGGTCCGGGGCAGGATCGTCGAGGAGCTCGACTACGAGCTCGAGGCCCAGAACCAGCGTTCGCTTGCGCGCATCTACGCAGGACACCCCTTCATCGTCGTCCCTGACGTGATCACCGACCTCTCACGCGAGCGGGTGCTCGTCACGGAGCTGGTGAGGGGCGTCGGCTTCGAGGAGCTGAAGGGTCGTCCCCAGAGCGAGCGCGACCGCATCGGCGAGATCGTGTTTCGCTTCTTCCTTGGCTGCCTCTACCGTCACAGGCAGTTCTCAGGCGACCCGCACCCAGGCAACTTCCTGCTGCTCGCTGACGGCAGGGTCGCGTTTCTCGACTTTGGCCTCTTCAAGCGCATGGACCTCGACGCGGTCGAGCTCGAGCTCGCCTGTCAGCGGGCGGTCAGCGAGCAGGACGCGGCGGCGCTGCACAAGCTGCTCAGCTCCTCAGGCTTCCTGCCAAATCCCGATCGGGTCGACCCAGAGCACCTGCTCTCCTACGTTGAGGACGCGATCTGGTGGTACACGACCGACGAGGTCGTGACGTTGAAGCCAGAGATCGCGACGCAGGTGATGATCGAAAGCTCCGATCCGCGCTCCACTCACTTTCGTGAGATGCGCCACCAGGACATGCGCCCAGAGCACCTCTTCGGCCGGCGCATGGAGCTGCTCACGCTTGCGGTGCTCTCGCAGCTGAACGCAAGCGCAAACTGGCATCGGATCGCGCGCGAGTGGATGTACGGCGACGAGCCTGTGACCGAGCTCGGACGCCAGGAGGCCGACTTCTACGGTCGCACCGGCGTCGGCGCCACTGGCTGAGGGCGCTGCCTATAGCCATCGCCGCGATGGTCTCACTCAGCTCACCGGGCTCGCTTTTATGCGCGCATACGCGCATACCTACAAGGCAGGCTGCGCGGCCGTTCAGACCACCTGGATCTGCACGAGGCTCGTCGTCCCTGGCTTGCCGCTTGGCAGCCCCGCCGTGATGCCGACGCGCTGCCCGCGCTCGCACCAGCCGAGCTCGACGACACGCCGCGCCGCATCTGCGATCAATTCCTCTGTCGTCTCGTGCCTGCGAATCGAGGCCGCCTGCACGCCCCACATCAAGCCGCAGCGGCGCACCGTCTCGCGGCCGGGGGAGAGGGCGAAGATCGGCACGCTTGGCCGGTGCGCCGAGACCAGGCGTGCAGAGCGCCCTGAGAGCGTTGGCACGACAAGCGCGTCGAGCCGCAGCTCGCGTGCGGCGAGGCAGAGGCTGTGCGCGAGGGTGTAAGCGGGATCTGCGTCGGTGCGCAGCACGCGCGAGGCGTTCCACTCCTCGTAGGGCAGGATCGACTCGGCCTGTTCGGCGACGGCCGCCATCATCGCGATCGCGGCGACGGGGTAAGCGCCGATCGCCGTCTCCTGGGAGAGCATCACCGCGTCGGTGCCGTCGAGGATCGCGTTCGCGACGTCCGCGACCTCGGCGCGCGTCGGGCGCGAGGAGTTCACCATCGAATCGAGCATCTGCGTCGCCGTGATCGCTGGCCGCGCATACTTGCCTGCGAGCCTCAGAAGGTCCTTCTGCACGATCGGCACCCGCTCGATTGGCAGCTCGATGCCAAGGTCGCCCCTTGCGACCATCAGGCAGTCCGCCGCGCGCACGATCTCCTCCGCACTCTCCACCGCCTGCGGCTTCTCCATCTTCGCGATCAGTGGCAGTCGCGTGTGCTCGCGCACCAGTTCGATGTCCTCTGGGCGACGCACGAAGGAGAGCGCGACCATGTCCACGCCGATCGACTCGCCATGGCGCAGCAGCGCGAGGTCCTCCTCTGGCACGGCTGGAAGCTCGTCGACGGGCCCAGGGATGTTCAGGCCCTGGCGCGAGGCGACTGTGCCGCCGATCTCGACGATCGCGTCGATCTCGCACTCCTGCGGTCGAGTCGCCTTCACGCGCAGCCGCACCGAGCCGTCGGCGAGGTAGAAGACCGTGTCCTTCGCGACCGCGCTCGCGAGGCCAGCCCAGGTGATCGTCATGCGCTTCTCGTCGCCTGGCTCCTCAGAGCCGCAGACGAACGTTGGGGAATCGCCCACCTTCAGGTCGACGGTGTCGTCGCGCAGCGGCCCGATTCGCAGCTTCGGGCCTGGCAGGTCCTGTAGAACCGCGACTGGGCGGCCGCTGTGGCTTGCGGCTTCGCGCACGCGCCTGATCGTTTCGGCGTGCTCGTCGAGGCTGCCATGCGAGTAGTTGAGGCGTGCGACGTCCATCCCCGCTTCGACCATCTGGCGCAGGGTCTCAGGCTCGCGCGAGGCGGGACCGATGGTGGCGACGATCTTCGTGCGGCGCATCGTCGGCAAGGTAGCGCTCAGCGCGGCTGTCTGCGCCGCCGAGCAACAATTGCGAACGTGCCACCGCTTCGCGGACCGTCTGCGTCACTGCGCCCTAGCATTGGAGGCGTGCTCCGGCCGACCAGACCGCTGCCGCACGCCGGCTCGCGCGTGCGCCTGATCCACTTCGGCGGCGAGGTGGAGAGCGCGACGATCCTCGCCGTCCACGATGGCGGGCGCCGGCTCGAGGTCGGCTGCATCGATGGCGAGCGAGCGGAGTTCGTGCTGAGCGAGGCGACCGCGAAGTTCGTCGCCGTCGGCTGGGCAGACGGCATGCGTCTGCAGATGCTGGACGAGGGCGAGCTCAATTAGTTTTTTTGGGTGGGTGGGTTGCGCGCCAGGTTAGAGCTCTGTGTCAGGGCACCTGCACGTCTGGAAACCACTCGGCGCAGTGCTCGCGCAGGGCGCCGACCGCGAATGCGCGTTCCTCCGCGCTTGCGGCCCTGAAGCGCGCGAGCAGCTCGCGCTGGCGCTCGATCGGCGCGCCGGCGATCTCCCAGCGCACGGCGAGCCGCTCGAACAGCAGCTCGACGGCGCGATGCCAGATGTCCTCTGGGGTCGCCGCTGCGCCTGAGCGCTCGCCGGCGAGCACCCGCGCATACTCGCGCCGTGCGCCGATCGTGAACGAGCCTCTGAGGGTGAGGATGTTGCCGGCCGCGTCTGCGTAGTCGGAGTTTGGCGCCTTCAGCGCCTCATCCGCCAGATCTTCGCCGCCTTGCTCGCTGCCTGCCAGACGCTCCTCGCCCTCCTGCGCGCCTTGCGCCCCTCGCTGCCGGCTGCGCTTCTTCTTCGCCAAGCTCAGCCGGCCTTCGCGGCCGCCTCCAGTTGCCGGCGCACATCGCCGGTGATCGCCTCGGCGTGTCCAGGCCACGCGGCCGCGGGCTCCAGCGCAGCGAGCTTCAGGATGCTCTGGCGCGCCTGCTCGGTGTCGTAGTTGTAGACGCGGTCTGGCAGGTGCGGCGGGCTGTTGCGCCCCCACATGTCGAGCGTGTAGAAGCAGTCGGTGGTCAGTGCGACGCGGTCCGCTTCGCGCCAGAGCCCGATCTGACCTGGCGCGTGCCCTGGCAGGTCGATCACCCTGAAGCCGGCGACCTCGTCGCCCTCCTTCAGAGTGTTCGCGATCTTCACGGGTCCGCCATCCCAAGCCATGCGATGCATGAGCTGATGGATCTGGCGCTGGGGCGCAGGCAGGCCCGCCAGGCCCGCGGGCCAGTAGCGAAAGCCGCCGCTGCCCTCCGCGTCCTGCACCTCGGCAGGGTGGCAGAGCACCGGCACCTCGAACGATGGGGCAACGCCGCGGTGGTCGGTGTGTCCGTGTCCCAGCACGATCCTTTGCAGGCCGCCGAGCTTCGCAGCGGCGCTCGCGACGGAGCGAACCATCATGCGCGCGCCCGCGTCGAACATCGTCACCCCGTCGCCGTCCTCGATCAGATAGACGTTGCAGCGTCCAGGCTGACCCTGTACTACCCAGACGCCCTCCGCGATCAGGCCCGCCTCGCGGATCGAGACGCCCGTCGAGAGCTTCGTCTTCAGGTTGAACGCGCCGATCATCCGCTGCTCTGCGGCGGAGCCGCGGCCTGGCATCATGCCGATCTCGCGCGGTAGCGTCATCGTGTCCTGGTAGGCGTCGTTACTCTGGATCAGACCGTCCCTCACCGCGATCAGGTCGACGCCTTCGACGAGCACGGGATCGCCTGTCGGCGCGAGGCCGTTGAACTTGCCAGGCCCTGCGAACGTGCCGCTCAGGCGCCACTGCACGGCGCAGCGGTCGCCCTCGGAGGTCGTGCTCAGCACCTCCATCTTCATGTCTGGCAGCGCCCGCAGCAGTTCGCCGATGAACTCCCTCACGCCCTCTGGCGCGGCGACGTCGACGAGCCCGAGCACGTGCTCACGCCCTCCTGGCGCCCACATCGCGACCGCTGCGTCGAGCTCGCGAGCGGCGATCTTCTCGAAATAAGCGCGCGCCACCCGCTCGGCTTCGTTGCCGCTGCTCGCCTGCCTGCGCACCGCGCGGGCGGCCTCTCGCACCTGGGCAGCCGCCTCCTGGACCTTCGAGGCCCTCCCGGCTCCGACCGCCGCGGCCTCGCCGACCTCGGCAGCTGCGCCTTCGCTCTCGGTCTCGGACATCGCTCCTCCTCGCTGGACGACTTGCTCGAACGATACTCTGCCCCGTCGTGGCCGAGAGTCCATCAGGGGACGTCAAGCGTGAACTGGGACGCGGCGAGCGCGTGCTGCCTGGAGTCTTCCGCCTGCGCCTGCCGCTGCCATGGCCAGGAGTGCCGCACTGCAACGCCTGGGCGGTGAGGTCAGAGGACGGCTTCGTGCTGTTCGACACGGGCATGCACCAGCCAGGCTCGCTCGAACAGCTCGAGCGGGCGCTGCAGATGTGCGGGCTGCGTGTCGAGGACACGAAGCTCGTCGTCTGCACCCATGCGCACTCAGACCACTACGGCCAGGCCGCGACGATCGTGCAGCGCGCTGGCTGCGAGTTCTGGATGCACCCCAAACACGAGCACATGACGCGCATGCTCGAAGACCCCGAAGCCGAGAACGCGCGTCGCGTCGAGGTCGCCCGCCAGAGCGGCGTGCCCGCTGAGCCCTTGCGCCGCTACGCCGAGCAGCGCAACAGCCGTGACACTGGGATCGCCGCCCTGATCGAGCCGGACAGGTCGCTGCTGCCAGGCGTGATCGTGGAGACAGGCCTCGGCGGATGGACCGTGCACGAGACGCCTGGTCACTCGCCTTCGCACGTGTGCCTCTTCCAGCCAGAGCACAGGCTGCTGATCTCCGGCGATCACCTGCTTGGCAGGATCTCGCTCTACTTCGACTACGGGCATTCTCCAGACCCTGTCGGCGAATTCCTGCACTCGCTCGACGTCGTCGAGGCGCTCGACGCGCGCCTCTGCCTTGCGGGCCATGGGCGCACCTTCACCGACGTCCACGCCCACATCGAGGGCAATCGCACGCTCGTCGACGAGCGTCTGCGCCGTGTGCGCGCCGCAATCGCCGAGCGCTCGCGCACGGCCTTTGAGATCGTGCCTGAGGTGTACGACACCGAGCTCTCTGCGTTCAACGGCCCATGGCTCTTGACCGAGACATTGGCGTTGTTGCAGCACCTCGAGGTGACTGGGCAGGCTGCGCGGGCCGACGGCGATCAGGACGCCCAGCGCTGGGTGGCACACTGATCCATCGATGCGCATAGACGAGCTACTCAGCCGCGACGAGCCAGTCTTCTCGTTCGAGTTCTTCCCGCCGCAGACCGAGCAGGGCGAGCGCAACCTCGATGTCGCGCTTGCGGAGCTGCGGTCGCTCGAGCCCGCCTTCGTCTCTGTCACCTACGGCGCCGGCGGCTCTACGCGCAAGCGCACGATCGAGATCGTGCGGCGGATCAAGCGCGACCATGGGCTGGAGGCGATGGCGCACTTCACCTGCGTTGGCGCGACCGTGCCGCAGCTGCGCTGCACGCTCGACGACATGCACGAGGTTGGCATCGAGAACGTGCTCGCCCTCCGCGGCGACCCGCCCATTGGCCACGAGGAGTGGGTGATGACCGAGGGCGGGCTCGAGTTCTCCAGGCAGCTCGTCGAGCTGATCAGGCAGGACTACCCCTTCACGATCGGTGCCGCCTGCTTCCCTGAGACGCACATCCACGCGACGAGCCCAGAGGACGATCTCGGTCACCTCGCCAAGAAGGTCGCAGCTGGCGTCGACTTCCTGATCACGCAGCTGTTCTTCGACAATGCCTTCTACTTCGACTTCGTCGAGCGTGCCCGCGCGATCGGCATCGACGTGCCGATCATCCCTGGGATCATGCCGATCACCCACGTCGGCCAGATCGAGCGGATGGCGCGCAGATGCGGCGCGTCGATCCCCGAGTCCTTGCGCAAGGAGCTGCACCTGCGCGAGGACGCCCCCGAGGCGGTGCTCGACTTCGGCGTTGCCTACGCGACGCTGCAGTGCGCCGAGCTGCTCGCCGCCGGCGCCCCTGGCATCCACTTCTACACGCTCAACCGCTCGCCCGCGACGAGGGCGATCGTCTCCGCGTTGAAGCTGGTGAAGCCCTGGCTGACGAAGGCGTCTGCCCCTGTCGTCCCGCCCTCAGAGGTCGATGCCTCCTAGGGCGGGCGCCCAGCTCGCGCTTGCCCTGCCGGGGGACGCGATCGCCTACACGGTGCGCCGCTCGTCGCGGGCACGGCGGGTCAGCGTCAAAGTCGAGTTGAGCACGGGCGTCGAGGTCGTGTTGCCGCAGCGGGCGCCCGAGCGCGCAGCCGCGGTCGCGGTGCGGGAGCTGCGGCCGTGGATCGAACGCCGCCTCGCGGAGCGTGAGCGCCTGCGCGACCAGCTCGCGCGTCGTACGGGCGTGCTGCCCTACCTGGGCGAGGAGCTGCAGCTCGTGCCGCAGCCCGGACGCCGGCTGGTGCGCCGCGACGGTCAGAGGCTGCTCGTGCCGGCGGGCGCTCCGCAGCCTGCGCTCGAAAGCTTCTACCGCAACGCCGCAAGGCGCGAGATCGCGGCGCGTCTCGACGCGGCGACCGCGAGCGTTGGTGCGCGCTACAGCGGCCTCTCGATCCGCGCGCAGCGCACGCGCTGGGCCTCGTGCTCCGCCGGCGGTGGCATGAGCTTCAACTGGCGTCTGATGATGGCGCCGGAGCGCGTGCTCGACTACGTCGTCTGGCACGAGGTCTGCCACCTCGAGATCCGCGACCACTCGCCCCGCTTCTGGGCATTGCTGGAGCAGCGCTGGCCAAGCTGGCGCGAGCAGCGCAGCTGGCTGCGCCGTCACGGCCAGACGCTCGTGCTCTGAGGAGCGTCTGGCTGGCAGCCCTAACGCTGGTCGATCGGCAGGTACTCGCGGTTGAGGCCGCCGGTGTAGATCTGGCGCGGGCGCGCGATCCGCTGCTCGGAGTCCTGGACCTGCTCGAGCCAGTTCGCCATCCAGCCCGAGGTGCGCCCGATCGCGAACATCACCGGGAACATCTCGACAGGCAGCCCCAGCGCCTCGTAGATCAAGCCTGAGTAGAAGTCGACGTTCGGGTAGAGCTTGTGGTCGATGAAGTACTGGTCCTCGAGCGCGATTTTCTCCAGCTCGAGCGCGATGTCGAGCAGCGGGTTGCGCTTGCCGATCACCTCGAAGACGTCATCGGCGGCACCCTTGATGATCGTCGCGCGTGGGTCGAAGTTCTTGTAGACACGGTGCCCGAAGCCCATCAGCCGCTCCTTGCCTTCGCGTACGCCTTCGAGGAAGTCGGGGATGTTCTCCTTGCGCTCGATCCGGTGCAGCATGCGCAGCACCGCCTCGTTCGCGCCGCCGTGCAGCGGGCCGTAGAGCGCCGCGATGCCGCCAGCGATCGCGGAGTAGGGATCCACGCGCGATGAGCCGACGCCTCTCACAGCGCTCGTCGAGCAGTTCTGCTCGTGGTCGGCGTGCAGGATGAAGAGCACGTCGAGCGCCCGTTCGAGTCGCGGGTCGGGCTTGTACTTCAGCTCGGTCATCTTGTACATCATTCCGAGGAAGTTGCCCGCGTAGGAGAGGTCGTTGTCGGGGTAGACGTAGGGCTGGCCGTTGATGTGCCTGAAGGCGAAGGCCGCGAGCGTCGGCATCTTCGCGATCAGGCGAATCGTCTGGATGTCGCGGTTCTCGGGGTCGTCGATGTGGTTCGCGTCCGGGTAGAAGGTGGAGAGCGCCCCGACCGACCCGAGCAGCATCCCCATCGGGTGCGCGTCGTGGCGGAAGCCCTGCATGAAGTCCTTCACGTTCTCGTGCACGAAGGTGTGGATCGTGATCTCGTAGGTCCACTCATCGAGCTGCGCTTTCGTCGGCAGCTCGCCGTGGATCAGCAGGTAGGCGACCTCGAGGTAGCTCGAGCGCTCCGCGAGGTCCTGGATCGGATAGCCCCTGTACTGCAGGATGCCCTTGTCGCCGTCGAGGTAGGTGACGGCGCTGCGGCACGAGGCGACGTTCGCGTAGCCGGGGTCGTAGACCATCAGCCCGAAGTCGTCGTCGCTCGTCTTCACCTGTCTGAAGTCGAGGCCACGCAGGGTTCCGTCGACGATCGGCAGCTCATAGGAGCGACCGGTGCGGTTGTCCACCACGGTGACCGTGTCTTGCGGCTGAGCCGCGTCCGGCTCAGCTTGTGGCGCCTGCGTCTCGGTGCTCATCTGTCCTCCTGTCGCATGGTCGGCGATCTCTCCTCACCTACCCCGATTATGCGACAAGCGGACCGGTCAGGCCGCAATCGAGGCGGTTTGGCCTCAGCTTCGTAACGAAACCGGGTCCTCGGGCATCCGCGTGATCTCGCGCAGCTCCTCGACGCGCCGCGAGATCTCCTCGGCGGAGAGACGCGCGACGCGGTCGGTGCCCAGCTCTTCGACGTTGAAGGAGGCCAGCGCCGTGCCGTAGGCCATCGCGCGCTTCAGCCCCTCGTGGTCCAGCTCGGTCCCCTCCTCGCGTGCCGCCGCGATCGCGCCCAGGAGCCCGCCTGCGAACGAGTCGCCGGCGCCGGTCGGATCGACCACCGTCTCCAACGGGAACGCGGGCAGCGCGAAGAAGCCCTCCGTGGTGAACAGCGCCGCGCCGTACTCGCCGCGCTTGGCGATCACCGCACGCGGGCCACGGTCCAGCAGCTCGCGCGCCGCCTGGGCGAGGCTTGGCTTGCCGGTCAGCATCCGCAGCTCAGCGTCGTTGAGCAGTAGGCAGTCGACGAGGCCGATCGTCTCCAGCAGCTCGTCCTTCGCCGTATCGATCCAGAGGTTCATCGAGTCGAGCGCGACGAAGCGCGCCTGCGCGCACTGTTCGCGCACTTCGCGCTGCAGGCTTGGCTGGATGTTCGCGAGGAACAGCACGTCGCACTCGCGCGAAGCCGCTGAGAGCTTTGGCTCGAACTCGCCGAAGACCCCGAGCTGGGTCTCGTCGGTGTGGGCGGTATTGAGGTCGTAGTCGTAGTGGCCGCGCCAGAAGAAGGTGCTGCCGCCGGGCACGCGCTCGATGTCCTCGGTCGCGACGCCCCTGCCGCGCAGCAGGGCGAGCTGCTGCTCGCCGAAATCGTCGCCGACAGGTCCGACCACGCGCACGTCGGTGAAGAACGAAGCGGCGAGCGCGAAGTGCACCGCCGAGCCGCCCAGCATCCGCTCGCGGCTGCCGAACGGAGTGCTGACGGTGTCGAACGCGATCGAGCCTACGACTGTGAGAGACATCGCTGCGGACCCTATAGCCTGGGCGGCGATGCGTGCGATACAGATCAGTGAGTTCGGGGGTCCCGACGTGCTCAAGCTCGTCGAGCTGCCGACGCCGGAGCCGGGGAACGGCGAGGTGCTGATCGCGGTCAGCAGGGCGGGCATCAACTTCGCCGACATTCACACGCGCAGCAACTCCTACGTGCGCAAGGCGCAGCTGCCGCTGATCCCTGGCGGCGAGGTCGCAGGTGTGCGGCAGGACACCGGTGAACGCGTGATCGCGCTCACCGGCAATGGCGGCTACGCGGAGTACGTGACCGCCCCAAGCGAGCTCGTCTTTCCGATCCCGGACGGGCTCGACGATGGCGCTGCGCTCGCGATTCTGATCCAGGGTCTCACGGCCTGGCACCTGCACCGCACCGCGGGCAGGGTCGCGCAGGGCGAGAGCGTCGTGATCCACTCTGCCGCTGGTGGCGTCGGCTCGCTTGCCGTGCAGCTGGCAAAGCCGTTCGGGGCGGGCAGGGCGATCGCGACCGCCTCCAGCGAGAGCAAGCGCAAGCTCGCGCTGGAGCTGGGCGCGGACGTCGCGATCGACTCCGCCTCAGATGGGCTGACGCAGCGGCTGATCGAGGCCAACGAAGGGCGCGAGGTCGACGTCGTCTTCGACATGGCTGGCGGTGAGACCTTCGCCGCCTCCTATGACGCGCTTGCGCACTTCGGGCGGATCGTCGTCTGCGGGATCGCCTCGCAGCAGCCAAACAGCGTCTCGACGGGCTCGCTGCTGCGCCACTCGCGCTCGGTCGTCGGCTTCTACCTGTTCCACTGCCTGCACGACCCAGCGCTGCTGCAGGAGCCGCTCGCGCAGCTCTTCGAGCTGGCCGTCGCAGGCGAGCTGCGCGTCGTCGTTGGCGGCACCTATCCGCTCGAGCGCGCGGCAGACGCCCACGTGGAGATGCGCGCGCGTCGCACGGCGGGCAAGCTGCTGCTCGATTTGACGGTTTGAGCCCCGCTCGTGACTCGATCTTCACAACGCCGCTCCGCCACATCGTCGCCGAGCACGTAAGCTCACCCTCGCAATGAGCGCAAGCTTCGCAGACCTTGGCCTCTCCAAGGAGACCCTTCAAGCCCTCCAGGACGTTGGCTATGAGTCGCCCAGTCCGATCCAGGAGCAGGGGATTCCACCGCTGCTCGAAGGCAGGGACGTGATCGGCCAGGCCCAGACGGGCACCGGCAAGACGGCTGCCTTCGGGCTGCCGATCATGGAGTACGTCGACCCTCGCATCGCCGAGGTCCAGGCGCTCGTGCTCACGCCGACGCGCGAGCTCTGCATCCAGGTCACGCAGGCGCTGCGCGCCTACGGCGGTCCGAAGGGCGTCGACGTCGTCGCCGTCTTCGGCGGCGCCCCGATCAGGACCCAGCAGGCGCAGTTGCGCGCGGGCGGACACGTCGTCGTCGGCACCGTCGGGCGCGTGCTCGACCTCATCTCCAGGCACTCGCTGCTGCTGCACGACTGTCGCTTCGTCGTGCTCGACGAGGCCGACGAGATGCTCGACCTAGGCTTCCTCGACGACGTCGAGCGGATCCTCTCGCTCACCCCCAGCGGGCGCCAGACGGCGCTCTTCTCCGCGACGATGCCGGATCCGATCAGGAAGCTCGCGGACCGCTACCTCTATGACCCTGTGCTCGTGCAGGTGAAGGCGACGACGCTCACGATCGACACCGTCGCCCAGTTCCAGCTCGCCGTCGAGGCGCGCGACAAGCCTGAGGCGCTCGCCGAGGTGCTGCGCGCCGAGGGCGCAGGCGCAGGCGCCAACCAGACGATCGTCTTCGTGCGCACGAAGGTCCGCTGCGAGCAGCTCTTCAAACTGCTGCGCGACCGTGGCCAGAACGTGCGCGCGCTGCACGGCGACATGACCCAGGGGGCGCGCGACGGCGTGATGCTCGCCTTCAAGTCCGGCCGCCTGCCTGTCCTCGTGGCGACCGACGTCGCCGCGCGCGGCCTTGACATCTCGAGCGTCACCCACGTGATCAACTACGACGTGCCCACCTCCCCGGACACCTACGTGCACCGCATCGGCCGCACAGGCCGGGTCGGCCGCTCAGGCAGGGCGATCACGTTCGTCGAGACTCGTCAGCAGCGCGAGCTGACGGCGATCGAGCGCCACATCGGCACCTCGATCGCCGCCTGGGAGGCCGGCGCGGTTGCGCCGCCCACGCCTGTGCAGGAGCGTCCGCGCAGGCACTCCAAGCCGCACATCTCGCGCGACGGGCAGGAGCCGACCGTGAAGCTCGTGCTGCGCGGCGGCCGCGCCGCGGGCCTGCGCGTCGCCGACATCGTCGGCGCCGTCACCTCTGCGACGGAGCTCGCCGGCGAGGCGGTCAGCGACGTGCTCGTGCTCGACCGCTTCTCGTTCCTCTCGGTTCCCTCCTCAGAGGCCGACCGCGTCGTCGAGGCGCTCGCAGGCAAGCGTGTGCGCGGGCGCCCGCTGAACGCCGAACGCGTTACGGACTAGCCTCCTAGCAGGACGCCGCATGGCGCCGCCCAACGACCTCCTAAACGAGCGTCTCGTCGGGCGAGGCGATGATCTTCAGATGGTCGCCCACGCGGGTCACGCTCAGTAGGCGCTGGACCTGGCTCGAGCCCTGGGTGACCGCAAATTCCTGACCCCGCTCCTGGGCGCGTTCGCGCGCTGAGAGGATCGCGCGCAGCCCCGTCGAGTCCATGAACTGCAGCTCCTCGAGGTCGAGCACGATCGCCTTCGCGGCGCCCGTCTCCGCGGTCTCGATCTCCCGCTGCAACGCAGGCACGCCGACGAGGTCGAACTCCCCGCTCAGAGCGAGAATCGCCCTGTCCTGCTCCTGCCTCACGTCGATGCGAAGACGATCGTCGAACATCAAGCGCGATGCTATCGCACCGTCGCCGCGCCGTTATGACGATTGCCGCTTGCTTCGGCGAGCCCAGCGCTGCTGTGGTTCGGCTTCGGCGCCGCCGCCGGCGGGCTCAGCGCTGCTGCGGCCGCAGCGCGAGCAGCGCGATGTCGTCGCGGCGCGCGCCCGCGGCGCGTTCCAGCGCGGCCCACTCGATGCTCGCGAGCAGCCTCGCCAGCGGCTGGGCGGGCGCGGTCTTGCAGAGCTCGATCAGGCCCTGCTCAGACAGCGTGCCGCTCGATCTCCCAGCCTCGGCGACGCCGTCGGTGTAGAGCAGCAGCGTCTCGCCTGGCAGCAGCTCGCAGAAGCGCTCGCTCACCTCGATCGGGTCGATCACTCCGAGCAGCGTGCCAGGGTCGCCGAGCCGCCGCACCTCGCCGTCGCGCCTGACGAGCAGCGGCTGCGGATGTCCCGCCAGAGCCACGCCAAGCCTCACCCCTTCCTGCGCTCGCGTCACGCTCACCAGGCAGACGGTGCAGAGGTCAGCGCCGACAGGCTGGCGCCGCAGCTCGCGGTGCAGCAGCCGCAGCATCTCCAGCGGCGCCTGGCCGCTCATCGCCGCGGCCCTCAGCGTGTGGCGCGCCAGCGCGGTCACGCCTGCCGCCTCTGGGCCCTTGCCGCAGACGTCGCCGATCACGAGCATCCAGCGGTCCTCGTCGCATGCGAAGACGTCGTAGAAGTCGCCGCCCGCCTCGTTCAGCTCGCCCGCGGGCGAGTAGCGCGCCTCGATCTCCGAGCCTGGGATCTCTGGGAGCGACTCTGGCAGCAACGCCTGCTGGAGCGTGTGCGCGATGCGCGTGCGCTCGGTATAGAGGCGGGCGTTTTCCACGGCGGTGCCCGCGCGTCGGCCAAGCTCTTCGGCGACGCCCAGGTCCGCCTCTGAGAGTCGGCGCGAGGCCTGCGAGGAGACCAGCGTGATCGTGCCTATCGTCCTGCTTGCGGCGAGCATCGGCACGATGATCACCGCGTTCGCTTCGATCTCGCGCAGCAGCGCGAGCTGTTTGGCATCGCGCGCGTGCGCAGCGAGCGCGTCGGCGTGTATCTCGGTAATCAGCCTTGCGCGCCCACTGCGGATCACCTCAGGCAGCCCGCCGGCTTCGTCGAGCTTCGGCCTGTAGGCGTTGGCAAGGCCCTCCGCGAGCGCCGCCTTCGCAGGGTCGCCGGGGTGCACCACGACGCACTCCAGCCCGCCACCATCGTCGATCAGGTGCACCGCGCACCAGTCGCCGAGTCGCGAGACGGCGAGCTGTGCGAGACGCTGCAACGTCTCCGCGAAGTCCATCGAGGAGGCGAGCGCCTTGCCCGCGTCAGCGAGGAACGTCTCCGCGAGCTGGGCCCGCTTGAAGTCGGTGATGTCCTCAAAGACGTTCACGGTGTAGAGCGCCTGCCCGTTCTCGGGGTCTGCGACAGGCGAGGATCGCGCGACCAGCCAGCGCTCATTCCCCGTCGTGCGCACGATCGAGCGCAGGACCTGGGGCTCAGAGCTCGGGCTCTGTGGTGCGTCGACGCGGGGAGGCTGTGGCGCATCGGAGCGCGGACGCTGTGCCGCGAACAGCTTCGAGCTGTGCTCTTGTTGGGGGGCCAGCTCACGTCCCTGCTCGTCATAGAGCAGGAAGCGCTCCGCGACGGCCTCGCCGGCATGCCTGCCTGCCAGCTCGCTTGGGCTGGCCGCGCCGAGCAGCTCTGCGGCTGCCTGGTTGGCGAAGACGAGCCTGCCCTGCTCGTCGACGACCGCGACCGCCTCGGCGAGGTTGACGAGGATCGCCTCCAGGCGCTGCTCGATGCGCCGCATCTCCGAGAACAGGCGCGCGTTGTCGATCGCGAGGCCCGCGCGCCGTGCCAGCTCGCTCACAAGTGCCATGTCCTGCTCGTCGAAGGGCAGAGCGTCGCCCAGGCGCAGGGCGGAGAGCGCGCCGAGCGTGCGCCCGCGCGCGAGCAGCGGCGCGACCGCGGCGGAGCGGTAGCGGTGAGCGATCATGAAGCGGGCATGGGCGGAGCCCTGCGCGAAGGAGCGCAGCAACTCGTCGCCCATCTGCGGCTGCAACTCGGGTTCGCCGCTGCGGATCACACAAGCCACAGGATGCCCGCCCCGCGGATCGAGCGGGTGCTTCGCACGCAGCTCTTCGAGCGCTGTGGCGATCTGCGGATCCGCCGCGGCAACGGCCGCCTCGGTGATTGATCCATCCTGGTCGAGCAGATCGATCGTGCAGAGGTCGGCCAGTTGCGGCACGGTCAGCTGCGCGACCTGGCCCATCGTCGTTTGCAGGTCGAGCGATGTCGCGAGTACGGCCCCCGCTTCGACGAGCAGGGCCATTGCCGAGTCGCTCACCGAGGAGGACCCGAGGCTCGTCTTCTTTCCGTCACTGCTCGCCATTGAGCGCGTGCTCTCTGCTGTCGTGTGCTTTTCTGCTGACGCTGACTGGTGCTGCAAGTGTGGCCGTGGCCCTCAGGCCATCGTCAGGCCTCCGCTCACCGAGAGGGTCTGGCCTGTGATGAAGCCTGCATCCTCGGAGGAGAGGAAGGCGACGGCGGGCGCGACGTCCTCGGGCTTGCCCAGACGCTTCATTGGCACCGCGCGCGTCATCGCGGCGATCACCTTCTCGGCGTCGGCGCTGCCGCCCACGATTCCCGTCAGCAGCGGCGTGTCCGTTGGCCCTGGGCAGACGACGTTCGCGGTCACGCCCTTCGTCGCGATCTCCCTTGCGATCGACTTCGTGAACGCGACGAGCGCGCCCTTCGCGCCGGCGTAGACGGACTCGAGCGAGGAGCCGACACGCGCGGCGTCGGAGCTCACCGAGACGATGCGTCCCCAGCCCGACTCGATCATCCCAGGCAGCAGCGCGGAGGTGAGGCGCAGGGCGCCCGTGAAGTTCACCTCGATCACCTTCTGCCAGAAGGCTTCGTCGGTCTGTACGAACCGCTTCAGCTCGTCCCAGCCCGCGTTGTTGACGAGGATCGAAACCTCGCCGAGATCTGCGCTAACGGTCTCGACTGCCGCACGCACCGAGGTGGCATCCGTCACGTCGAGCTCGACCGCGAGAGCTTTCCCGCCGGCGCCTCTCAGCTTCTCCGCGACGGCTTCCGCTGCCTGCACGTTCAGGTCTGCGACCGCGACCGCTCTGCCGTTCGCAACGAGCGCCTCGCAGACGGCTGCGCCGATCCCGCCGCCACCGCCCGTCACGAGTGCGACACGCTGGGCGGAGTCGTGAGCGGCGTGCATCCAGATAGCGTATGCGAGCCGATGACCACGTGTACCCCAGCCTGATCTCGACCTCGTCCAAGGGCCATGGACTTCGGTTTCGACGAGACGCAGCTCAGCTTCCAGGAGTCTGTGCGGCAGTTCGCCCGCAGGCGCCTTGCCAGTCGCTACGCAGAGGACGATCGCAGGGGCGAGCTCGACCCGCGCACACTCACGGAGATGGCGGCGCTTGGCCTCACGGGCCTCGTCATCCCTCAGGACCACGGCGGCCAGGGCGCTGACGCGGTCAGCGTCGGGATCGCCGCCGAGGAGCTTGCCGCCTGCGATTTCAACGCCGCCTACCTGCTGCTCATCCCGCTGCTCGCCGCCGAGGTGATCGTCGCCGCCGGCGACGATCGACAGCGCGAGCTGCTGCTGCCGCCGATCGCCGACGGAACGGTGCTGCCCTGCTTCTGCCTCACCGAGCCGGAGCACGGCTCGGACGCGGCGCACCTCAGCCTCAAGGCGGAGCCCGACGGCGCCGGCTGGAGGCTCACGGGCGAGAAGACCTCCGTCTCGCTTGGCATGCTCGCGCAGACGGCGATCGTCTTCGCGCGCACCTCGCCGCAGGGCGCGCGTGGGATCTCGGCCTTCTACGTCGAGCTCGACGAGCGTCATACGCAGCGCTCGCCCTTCAGGGACCTTGGCAGCAGGGCGATCGGCAGGGCTGCGATCCACTTCGACGGGCTGCCTGCGAGCGCTGAGCAGCTGATCGGCGGCGAGGGCGAAGGCTTCGTCAGGTGCATGCAAAGCTTCGAGTTCTCCAGGGCGGTGATCGGCCTCATGTGCCTTGCCTGCGCGCAGGCGGGCATCGAGGAAGCGCTTGACTACGCCCGCAGCAGGGAGACGTTCGGCAAGCCGATCGGCGCCCACCAGGCCGTCTCCTTCCCGCTCGTCGAGGCGATGACCCTCATCAGAGGTGCGCGCTGGGTCTGCTACGAGGCGCTCTGGCGACGCGACACAGGCAGGCCGCACCGCGTCGAGGCCAACATGGCGAAGTGGTGGGCCCCGAAGATCGCCGTCGAAGCTGCACACCAGGCGCTGCTCACGCTTGGGCACGCCGGCTACAGCGAGGAGCTGCCCGCAGGTCAGCGCATCAGGGACCTGATCGGCCTCGAGATCGGCGATGGCACCGCCCAGATCGCAAAGCTCGTGCTTGCACGCGAGCTGCTTGGGAGGGCGTATGCGCCCTGATGCGTTGACCCCCTCCTGCCACTGTTCGAGAAGCGGAGGTAGGGGGGTTGCGCTGCTCTGCGCCGCAGCCATGACGCTGCTTGCGGCTGGCTGCGGCGGCGCGCAGGCCACGGGTGCGCAGGTCACGAGCGCGCAGGCCACCGGTCAGGGCCTTGATGGCGCGGGCTGCCAGGCGCAGGTCGCGCAGGCTGGCGCAGACGGCGAGCTCGCGTTCGTCCGCAATCGCGGCGTCTCGATCTTGCGCCTGCCGAGCTGCAGAACGCAGGTGTTGCTTGCGCGCAGCAACGCGCGGGCCCCGCTGCGCTTCAGCGGCGACGGTCGCTACCTCGCATTTGGTCATGGAACGGTGATCTCCGCGGACGGGGACTCCGCGGACGGGGACTCCGCGGACGGGGGCTCGGCGGACGGGGGCTCGGCGGGCGGGGGTTCCGCGGCTGGCGGCAGCTCGGCGGCCGGCAGCTCTTCCGCGACCGCGAAGCTGCCGCTTGGGCGCCTTGTGTCCTGGGCCTGGTCGCCACAGGGCGCGCAGCTCGCTGGAGTCACGCAGGCCCGTGGCATCGCGCTCTGGAGCCCTGGTGCAAAGCCGCGCCAAATCGTCCCTGCTGGCTGGGGCGCGAGCAGCATCGCCTACACGCCGTCAGGCACGCTCATCGTCGTTCGCGAAACGCAGGGCCTCGACGCCAAGCGCCCAAACGAGCTCTGGGCAATCGACCCTCATACTGACGCTCGCAGGCTGCTCCACCGCCTGCATGGCGTCGAATCGCTTGAAGGGATGACGGGTGGGATCGCGGGTTTCACGCCGAACGGGCAGGATGCGCTGTTCTGGTCAGACGTCAGCGGCTCCGCCTCGATCGCCGCCGATGGCCTGCCGCTCGACGCGGTCCCGCTCGAAGGCGGCAAGCTGCGCACGCTCGTGCCGATCATGCTCCCCTATGACGATTACATCGCCGATTGCGGGAGCAGCCTGCTCGTCGCAACGGGCAGGGCGCGTGAATCGAACGTTGGCAAGACGCTTGCGCTGCTCTCGCCGCCAACGTTCAAGGTCGCTCCGCTGCGGCAGCTCTCCAAGGCGCAGAGCTGGACCACCCCGAGCTGTTCCGCCGGCGGCGAGATCGCCACCGCCGCGGGCCCCAGCCGTCAGGAGGCCCACTTTGGGCTCGAGCGCCGCGCGATCTGGCTGCTGAGCTCGGCTCGCTCGCGCCCGCAGCGCCTCACAAGCCCTGCGCCCAACGTGACCGATGAGCTGCCAAGGATCGCGGCCAACGGCCGCTACATCCTCTTCATCAAGACCGAGACTGGCGCCAATGGCACCGGTCCTGGCACGCTCGAGCTGCTTGATCTTGCCGCTGGCAAGCCAAAATCCAAGCCGAAGCTCGTCGGTCCGATCGCCCAGCTTGGCTCCGTTGGCAGCTACTACGGCCACTATCCATGGGCGCAGCTCACCGCCTGGCATCCTGGTCGCTAGGGGAGCGTCGAGAGCCCATGCTGCACCGCAAATCGCAGCGCCGCGTCACAGATTTGGCCTCTCGTACGTATTAAGGGCATGGGCACAGTGAGCTCGTCCCATGCTGAGCTTGAACCTCCTGAGCTTGGGCCCAAGTGCCCAGACTGCTCAGAGCCATGGCTGCGCCCCACGAACCTCGCGGGGCGCTACCGCTGCGTCTACTGCCTGCACCGCTTCGAGCTCGCGTCCGTCTGCCCCCACTGCGGCGAGCACTCGACGATCGGCAGGATGGCCTCCTCCTCTGTGCTCAGCTGCAACTGCTGTGGGCACAGCATGCTCATGCCCAGGTGAGCTGACTCACCTTCGCGGTGAGACGCTGCTGACGCGCAGCGCCTGCAGCACCTGCAGGCGCTCGGCCAGGTCGCGCCAGCCGGAGACGACGAGCCAGGCGTTCTTCGCCCGCCGCGCCACGATGTCGTGGGAGGCCTCGCCGATGTTCGTCGCCACTATCCCAGGGTGTCCATGCAGCGGCAGGGCGTCCGGTATTGGCCCAGGAGGCGCTCCTGGGTGCTTGCCGTTGAGCAGGACCGCGGCCTGCAGGGGCCAGTGCGCGTAGCGGTACTCCGTGTCCACGCAGGAGAGCAGCAGCTCGCCGACCGCGCCGCTTGCCCGCTTGATCGTCGTTGCCACCTGCCCCCACAGCGGCTGCATCCCTGGCAGGCCGTGTTGCGTAAGGGCGCACGCTCCGCGCGGCGGGCTGTCTGGAACCCCGCTTGCGCCCGCCTTCCAGAAGCGGACCTGCATCCGCGGCCTCGTAGACGCCTTCGCGACGGTGATCTGCCTGTCGTCGCTGCCAAGGAGCCTCACGGGCAGCGCCTTCACCAGCCTGCTCCGCGTCTGCCTGCCAGCGCCCCTGCCTGTCGAACGTCTTCCAGCATGCTGGCCTGTCGGGTGCCCTGGGCTCGTTGGCCCGATCTTCTGCATGCTCGTCGGAGGCGCGATCGTCCTCACGCGGTACGGCAGCTTCGCGCCCTTGGGCAAGACCGCAAGCGGCGGGTGTCCCACGTGCAGCAGGAACACGGCGACGCGATCGCCAGCTGGCAGCGCTCCACTGTGGCGTGTCTCGATCGTCCTGTCGCCCAGCTCGACCGCCGCCACCGAGGGTCCCGTCAGCAGCGCGCCGACTTCCTCTTCGCCGTGCCGGCCCTGCACGCCTGGCACCCAGCCGGCGCCTTCGAAGCCGATCGAGGCGCCGATCATCACGACTGGCCGTCCAACGCTTGGATAGGCGTCGCCGCTCTCCCCGTAGCTCCAGTTGCCGTGATTGCTGCCGCCACGGAAGCCGACGAAGCTGCTCCAACCCGCCATTCCCGCCGACAGCGTCGGCGCCAGCGCGATCCGGTAGTGCATGCCCGCCTCGCTCAGCACGAAGTTCCGCGGCGGGCCGCCATGCGCCGCGGGGACGCGCCCAGACAGCGGCGCGGAGCGCTGCCCGCTCAGCGTGAAGGCCGCGGCGGCGCCGCCGCTCGCCAGCAGTGCCGCAACGAGCACGATCGCTGTGCGGCGCGCGCCGAAGCATCTGGCAAAGCGCGAGCGAAGCTGAGCCTCGCCGCTGGGCGCTGAGCTCTCGACGCGCTCGAAGTGGGCCGCCAGGCGCCCGCGCAGCTCGCCGAGCAGCGGCAGGTCGTCAAAGGCCTCTGCATGCATATCGCTGATCTCGCTCACGTCGGGTCCCTCCTTGCCGGTCCGATCGCGTTGCGCAGGACCTTCAGCCCGCGACTCACGCGTGCCCTTGCCGCCTGCTCGCTCACGCCCATCTCGCCTGCCACCTCCGCATAGGAGCGTTCGCCGACGACGCGCAGGGCGATCGCCTGCTCCTGCTCCTCGCTCAGCGCTGGCAGGACCTTCGCCAGGCGCTTGTGCAGCGCATCCTCTGTCGCCAACTGCTCGACGCGCTCGTACTCGAAGTCGCTCAAAGGTCGCGTAAGCTCGCCGCCCAGGCGTTGCAAAGCGCGCAGCTCGCGCGCACTGCGTCGGCGGTGCTCGGCCAGCTTGTTCGAGGCGATCGCGTACAGCCAGGCCGCCTGCTGAGCGTCCTGCTCCGCGTCGCAGCGCTTACGCGCCGCGAACACCGCGAGGAACGTCTCGCCCAGCAGGTCGAGCGCGAGCTGTGGGTCGCTTGTCCGCCGCGCGAAGAAGCCGAGCAGCTCCCTCGCATAGCGGTCGTACAGCGCCAAGACGTCCTCGCCGCTGAGGCTCACGAGGTCCGCCGCATCCTGAAGGCTCTCATGTGCCTACAGATGCTCGAGCCCGCCAGAGCGTGACGCAAGTCCTCGCTCGCGACGCAGTTCCCTCCGCGCGACGCAGTTGGGCATCGCGCAGGTCCTTCCGTCCAGCGGCGCCCAACCCTGCGCGCCGCTGGACCCTTACTGCTACTGCGGTGTCAGCCGGCCAGCCTGCGGCGGGCCTTCTGGACGGATGGCAGCGCGCTCTTCGCGTTTGCCAGGGCACGGGCACGAACATCTACGCTCGCTGGCTTCGCAGCGATCGTGATCTCCTCGCCCGTTGCTGGGTTGCGACCCTTGCGGGACTTTGTCGCGGGCTTCACGCGAACGGTCAGCTGAACGAGGCCGCCGATGCGCACCTTCTGGGCGTTCCCAAGCTCCTCGAGCACGACATCTTCGAGTGCGCCCATAACGCGCTTCGCTTCGCTCGCGCTGATCTCCGCGCGGTCGGCGACCGCCTTTGCGAGTTGAGTCTGGGTAAGCGGCAAGTGGACCTTCCTTACGTCGATTGAAGTGAACGAGACATTGAACGAGACATCATTGAACAGGGATCGGCGGACATTTGCAGCGACAGAGCGGGTTTCTCGCCCTTCTTTGGGCTGTCTTCTGGCCTCTCAGACGGACGCGTTCCCCCTGAATGGCCCAAAGTCTGGCGCCCGCTTCTCGCCAAACGCCGCCACCCCCTCCTTTGCCTCCTCGCTCTCGACGAACTGGTGCAGCCCTGTGAAGGCAAGGCTCGCCTGGCCTGCGATGTGCTCGCTGTCGGCGTTGAATGACTGCTTCAGGAAGCGCAGCGAGGTCGGCGACAAAGCCAACATCTCATCGGCGTAGCGGCGCACCTCGGCGTGTAGCTCTGTCATTGGCACGACCGCGTTCGCAAGGCCCCAATCCAACGCCTTGCTTGCGTCGTAGCGGCGGCAGAGGAACCAGACCTCCCTTGCGCGCTTCTCGCCGATCGCGCGCGCGAGGTACGCGGTCCCGAAGCCCGCGTCGAAGGAGCCCACTTTTGGGCCGTTCTGGCCGAAGATCGCGTGGTCTGCGGCGATCGTCAGGTCGCAGAGCACGTGCAGGACGTGGCCGCCGCCGATCGCATAGCCGTTCACCGCTGCGATCACGGGCTTTGGCACCTGGCGGATCACGCGGTGCAGCTGCTCGACCTCGAAGAGGCCAGTCGCCGAGGGCCCGTAGTCGCCTGTCTCTGCGCGCTGCTTCTGATCCCCGCCGGTGCAGAACGCCTTCTCGCCGGCGCCGGTCAGGCAGATCACGCCCACCTCGTCGTCCGCCCAGGCGGCCTTGAACGCCGCGATCAGCTCATCCACCGTCTGCGCGCGGAAGGCGTTGTAGCGGTCCTCGCGATCGATCGTGATCCAGGCGAGGCCCGCCTCGACCTCGTAGGCGATGTCTTGGAAAGCAGGTGCGTCGGGCATCTTGCGGACCCCCTCCTCGTTCTCATCGGATCGCGCCTCGTTGGGCGCCGGTCGTTCTTGGAGGCTAACCTGGGCGGCAGCCGCCCATCTGCGGCTGAGGGTCCCGCCAACTTACGACAGGAGGCAAGCAGCCGATGTCCACCGCCACGATGCACAGCACCGCAAGCCTGGGCCTATAGAAGTCGTCAGGGCGGGAGGTCGTCGGGGCGGGCTGGTACAGATGTCGTCGTGACCAACCTCCAGGCCGTCTACTACCGGGATGCCGATGGACAGGAGCCGGTACTCGACTACATTGGCGCACTCGATGGCAGGCGCCGCGCGGCCCTGGTTCACCAGCTCGCGCGACTCAACGGATTGACGGATGCGCATCCCCACCTTCCGTTCCCGTACAGCTCACAGGTCGAAGGCGAGCTGCGAGAGCTGCGATGCCACGTCGGATCGGAGCTTTACCGCGTTCTGTACAGACGGTCTGGGCGCCTTGTCGTGCTGCTCCACATCTTCCGTAAGAGCACCGGGAAGATTCAGCTGGCTGACATCAACACCGCTCAGCAGCGGTGGGAGGACTTCAAGGCCCGAATGGACGCCACACCACGCAAGCCCCCGCGAGCGGCCGGCCACGACGCGCCGTAGGACCATGCGCGACATAGCAGAACTGCTAACATGATCGATCATGGCCAGAGCAACGAGTGAGCAGGTCAGCCCGGTCGGAACCTCCGTCGCTGACCACATCACGCGCTCACTCAAGGACCCTGAGTTCCGGGCTGAGTACGAGCGCCTGGCGCCATTTGAGGCGCTCGCCCGGATCGTGATCATGCGTCGTGACGTGCTGGGACTTACACAGGCCGGCCTCGCCTCGCGGATGGGAACAACCGCCTCGGTGATCTCGCGTATCGAGAGCGGCCAGCACGCAACGAGCGCCCGCACGCTCAAGCGACTCGCCGAGGCGTTGGACGGTCACGCGCTGTTCGGCTTCGACTTCGGCACCGAGTCGGAGCCTGCACGCGAGTTGGTTGCGCTGTAGCGGCTGCCGTCGAACGCCTGCGTCGTCGCGGCGGCGCCGGTCGGAGGCTAATCTGAGCGATGGCCGCCCACTCGCGGCTCAGGGGCCCAGGATCGCTGCACCGCCTGGTCTCGCCAACTTACGACAGGAGGCAAGCAGCCGATGTCCACCGCCACGATGCAGACGACTGAGGGCGCGATCGCCTTCGAGCTCTTCGACGAGGACTCTCCGAAGACGGTCGAGAACTTCAAGAAGCTCGCCGCGGACGGCTACTACGACGGCCTCACCTTCCACAGGGTGATCAAGGGCTTCATGATCCAGGGCGGCTGTCCGCTCGGGACGGGCACAGGTGGCCCTGGCTACACCTTCGAGGACGAGATCAACAGCCACAAGATCGAGCGTGGCGCGCTTGCGATGGCCAACGCGGGGCCGAACACGAACGGCTCGCAGTTCTTCATCGTCACCGCCGACGCCTGCCCGTGGCTCGACGGCAAGCACACGGTCTTCGGCAAGGTCAGCTCTGGCCTCGACGTCGTCGACGCGCTCGAGGGCGTCGCCACCGATGGTCGCGATCGCCCTGTCGAGCCAATCGGGATCGCCAAGATCGATCTATCGGAGTAGCCTGATCCTGAGCGACAGCTAAGGAGGCTGAGATGGCCGGGGCGCAGGCGCAGGCGCAGGAGCAGGACGAGCAGCAAGAGCGAGTCGAGCCGACGCAGCAGGAAACCGGGATCCCGGTCGAGAACCCGGCCACGGGCGAGATCGTCGCGACCGTTCCCGACCTCGATCCTGCTGCGGTCGCGCAGATGGCCGTCAAGGGCCGCAGCGCGCAGCCTGCGTGGGAGGCGCTTGGCTTTGGCGAGCGCGCGCGGGTGATGCTGCGCGCGCAGAAGTGGCTGATGGACAACTCCGAGAAGGTCGTCGAGACGATCGTCTCCGAGACGGGCAAGACCTACGAGGACGCCCACTTCGCTGAGATCGCCTACACCGCGAACGCCTTCGGCTTCTGGGCGAAGCACGCGCCGAAGTACCTCGCCGACGAGCACATCAAATCCAGCCAGATCCTCGTCAAGGGCAAGAAGCTCATCCTGCGCTTCCGGCCGCTTGGCCTGGTCGGCGTGATCGGGCCGTGGAACTACCCGCTCACCAACTCCTTCGGCGACTCGATCCCCGCGCTGATGGCGGGCAACAGCGTGATCCTCAAGCCGTCTGAGGTGACGCCGCTCACCTCGATGCTGATGGCGCAGGCGCTCACGGAGTGCGGTCTGCCGCAGGACGTCTTCCAGGTCGCCACGGGCAGGGGCGCGACCGGAGCGGCGCTGATCGACGCCGTCGACATGGTGATGTTCACCGGCTCGACTGCGACAGGGCGCAAGGTCGCTGAGGCAGCCGCGCGCCGCCTCATCCCCTGCTCGCTCGAGCTTGGCGGCAAGGACCCGATGATCGTGCTCTCAGACGCCGACCTCGAGCGTGCCGCCAACCTCGCTGTCTACTACTCGATGCAGAACGCGGGCCAAACCTGCATCTCGGTCGAGCGCGTCTATGTCGAGGCGCCCGTCTACGACGAGTTCGTCGCGAAGGTCAGCGAGAAGGTCAGGGCGCTGCGCGTTGGCGTGCCGAAGGGCCCTGGCTCGGTCGAGGTTGGCGCGATCACGTTCGCGCCGCAGCTCGAGAAGATCGTCGATCACATCGCTGACGCGCGCGAAAAGGGCGCGAAGGTGCTCGTCGGCGGCAAGCAGCACGTCGAGGGCGGCGGCCGCTTCTTCGAGCCGACGGTCGTCACCGACGTCGATCACACGATGAAGCTGATGACAGAGGAGACCTTTGGGCCGACGCTGCCGATCATGAAGGTCGCCGACGCAGAGGAGGCGCTGCGGCTTGCCAACGAGTCTCCCTATGGGCTTGGCGCCTCGGTCTTCACGAAAGACGCCGCGAAGGGCGAGCAGCTTGCCCGCCGCATCAGGGCTGGTGCCGCGAACGTCAACGACGCGCTGATCAACTACACGGTGCTCGAGCTGCCGATGGGCGGCGCGAAGGCCTCGGGCCTTGGCTCGCGCCACGGCGCCGGCGGGATCCGCAAGTACTGCGAGCAGCAGGCGATCGTCATCACCTCGAGGCTTGCGCTCAAGCGCGAGGTGCACATGTTCCCCTACAAGGCGAAGCGCACGAAGATGATCCAGCGCCTCTTCAAGTTCCTCTACGGGCGCGGCAAACGCGACTGAGCTCTGGCTCTAGGCCTCGACGCCCAGCGGGATCCCCAGCAGCCGTTCCAGCTCGGGGATCGTCTCCTGCGGCGAGGTGTGGTGGATCGTTGCCATGCCAAGCTCCGTCGCAGGCGGCAGGTTGAAGGGCAGGTCGTCGACGAACACGCACTGCTCGGGCGATAGTCCGATCGCCTTCGCGCCCAGCACGTAGATCTCTGGGGCTGGCTTGCGGATGCCGACTTCGCCTGAGATCACGATGCCTTCGAAAAGCTCTTTTAGGAGGGGGTGGGGGTAGCGGCTCGTGCCCCAGGAGTTGGAGATCAGCCCAGTCCTGATCCCGCCGCGTCTTGCGGCGGCGACCGCGGCGATCATCGAGTCCTCCAGCTTCACGCCGGCGAAGGTCCTGTCGATCAGCCCTTTCGGCGAGTCGAGCCCAAGCAGCCTGCCGATGTGGGCCTCGAACTCCTGCTCCTCGACGCGTCCCTCCTCGAAGGCGAAGAGCATCTCGCGCGCCGACTCGTCGCCCCTGAAGGCCTGGGCGAGCGCCTGCGGTTCCAGGCCCTCCTGCTCGCAGAAGTCGGCGAAGGACGTGAAGAGGTTGCCCGTCATCACGCCGCCCCAGTCGACTAGCAGCCCTTTGACGTCCGATGACCGGCGCATCTCTGCGTCCTCGCTCGCTCGTGTGCGGAGCACACTTCGCTCGCTGCGTCCTTGATCTGCTTGGTCCTCGAACGTCAATTTGTTAGTCATCGAACGCGATCTCCTCTGCCTGCCTCGCGAGCGCGACGACGCCCTCGCCGAACTGCTTCAGATAGGGGTCGTCGGTGCTGCCGGCGATCGCCCGCTTGTAGTTGCCCTCCATGAAGACGACGGACTTCCAGAGCGCGAGCACCGTGTACCAGCGCAGGTCGCGCATCGAGCGGCCGCTGCGCTGCTCGTAGCGCTCGAGTAGCTGCGCGCGTGTCGGGAAGCCCTCGCGTCGCGTCACGCCGCCGAGGTGCGCGCGCAGTCCGTCTTCGGGGTCGCCTGACTCGGTCCACATCATGCAGAGGTAGCCAAGGTCGGCGAGCGGGTCGCCGATCGTCGCCATCTCCCAGTCGAGCACGGCAAGCAGCTTCGCTGGCTGGGTCACGGCGAACATCGTGTTGCCGAGGCGGTAGTCGCCGTGCACGATCGTCGCTGGCTGCTGCGGGTCAGGTGCTGGCATCTGCTTTGCAAGCCACTGCCCGACGCGCTCGACCGCGGCGATCTCGCGCGTCTTGTTCAGCTCCCAGAGGCCGCCGAAGCGGCGCAGCTGGCGTTCGAGATAGCCGGTCGGCTTGCCGAAGCCCTCAAGGCCCGCCGCCTGCCAGTCGACCCCGTGGATCTCCGCGAGCGCGTCGACGAGCTGCTCGCCGATCTGCCGCCTGTGCTCTGGATCGTCGAGCGTAGCGGGGACCTCTGAGACGATCGCCTCGCCCTCGACCTTTGCCATCACGTAGAAGGGGGCGCCGATCACATGCTCATCGGCGCAGACGGCGAGCACCTTTGGCACGCGCGCCTGCGTGTCCGCGAGCGCCGTCAGCAGTCGCGCCTCGCGCAGCACATCGTGGGCGCTTGGCGGCAGTGGCGGTCGCGGCGGGCGGCGCAGCACCACCTCGAGCCCCTCGCGCTCGATCAGATAGGTCACGTTGGAGTGGCCCTCGCCGATCGGTCGCGCCTGCAGCGGGCCCGCGCCCAGCCGATGCTCGTCGAGGAAGCTCTGCAGCGGCTGCAGCACGATCAGCGGCGGGCGCGCGTTGCCCTGCGCCTGCTCGTGGCGCTCGACGACGTCGTCGTCTGCTGGTGTGCCAGGCTCGCTCATCGCCGCGAAAGCTATCCGATGCTTCGCTCTCCCTACAGTGGAGGCATGCCAGAGCTGCCGGAGGTCGAGATCACCGCGCGGCTGCTCGACGATGCCGCCGCCGGCGCGAGCGTGCAGTCGGCGCTTGCTCCTGGCATCAACGTGCTCAAGAGCTTCGACCCGCCGCTCTCTGCGCTGCAGGGACGGAAGCTGAGCAGGGTGCGCCGCCGTGGCAAGCACATAGTCATCGACTTCGAGGGCGAGCTCGTACTGCTCATGCACCTGATGTCGGCTGGGCGCCTGCAGCTCTACGACAAGCGCGCAGGGCCGCGCGACCGCACCTCGCGGCTGCTGCTGCGCCTGCAGTCTCCTGGCGAGGGGCAGGTCGAGCTCGAGCTGCGCCTGCGCGAGTTCGGCTCCAAGCAGGCCGCCTGGGCGAAGCTGATGCCAAGCGACGCGCTCGAGCAGGAGTCTGCGCTTGCGAGTCTTGGCCCCGAAGCGTGGCCGCAGGCGCCTGAGCTTCGCGATCTGCTCGCTGTCTCGCGGCCGCTCAACGCGCTGCTACGCGACCAGCGCACGATCGCGGGCATCGGCCGCTCCTGGGCCGACGAGATCCTCTGGCGCGCGAAGCTCTCGCCGTTCAAGCGTGGCGGCGACCTCGACACCGGCGAGCTCGTCGAGCTGCGACATCAGATCGAGACGACGCTCGATCAGGCGATCTCACACTACGAGCAGGTCCTGAAGCTGCCGATCCCAGACAAGCTGCCGATGCCGCTCCAGATCCATGGCCGCGAGGGACAGCCCTGCCCGCGCTGCGGCGCGACGCTTGGCGCAGTCCACTTCGAGGAGCACGTGATCGCCTACTGCCCCGCCTGCCAGACGGGCGGCAGGACGCTGAAGGACCGCAGGCTCTCGCGCCTGTTGAAGTAGCGCGCCCGCAGCCCTGGCCTCACGCGTGCCGTCGCGCCCTGCCGCCGTCAGAGGCGGTCCCCTTCGCAGCGGAGGTGCGGCGAGGTCGGGTGGGACGCTGCTCTCTGAGCGCGGAGCTGACGAGCTCGCGGGCGGCCCAGGCGAGCATGTCTGGGATCTGGGCTGGATCGACGTCGCTGTTGTCGCAGATCGCGACGATCGGGTCGATCCCGAACAGGAGCGTAAGCGAGCCGACGAGCCTCTCACGAGCCTTCGGCGAGAGCTCCTTCAGGGTCGGGCCGAGCAGCTCTGCGATGTAGCCGCGCCGGCGCGCAGGCCGGCGGACGTCGTTTGCGGGGTCGAGCGACATGCGCAGGATCGCTCGCAGCTTTGCCTCGCGGCCGAGCGTCCACTGCGCCGCGCGTCTCACGCCCTCTGCCACGCGCTCGGCAGGGTCCTCGATCTCGCGGGCGAGGTCTGACAGTGAGCGCAGCGGCTCGCTGTCGCCGAGGAACGTCGTCTCCAGCAGCAGCGCCTCCTGGGTGGGAAAGTAGCGGTAGGCGGTCGCGCGCGCGACGTCCGCGCGCTCGGCGACGTCTGCGACGGTGGGGAACCTGCCTTCCGCAAAGATCTCGTCGGCGGCCGCGATCAAGACGCGTCTCGTGCGGCGCGTCTGGCGGTCCCGCGTGCGCGTCTGGACTGCTCGCGCCTCCGCTGCGTCCCCATGGGCTGCCTGCGCCTCCGCTGCGTCCCGACGCTGCGCGCCGCTATGAATCTTGGAGGACCCCCCGCCTTGCGCTGTCACGGATGTGATGATACGCTTTCCCCGTAATGAGATCCAAGTCTCATGACAAGTCACGTATCTCGATGCTCTCTCCTCGCGAGGGAGACGCGGTGTGGTTCACGGGGAACCGCATGACCTTCAAGGCGACGGCGGAGACGACGGGCGGTGGGTTCGGGCTGGTCGAGGCGCTTGCGCCCCCGGGCTCCTCGCCGCCTTTGCATGTCCATCGCCGTGAGGACGAGTCCTTCTGGGTCCTCGAGGGGACGCTGAGGATCGTCTGCGGAGAGCGCACGTTCATCGCGGAGCCTGGCTCGTTCGCGTTCCTGCCACGCGATGTCCCGCACACCTTCCTCGTGCTGGGGGACGCGCCTGCGCGCCTGCTCTCGCTCTGCGCGCCTGGCGGGTTCGAGCGCTTCTTCGCGGCCGCGGGCAGCCCTGCAGAGCACGAGGGTCTGCCTCCTGCGGGCCCGCCTGACATAGCGCTGCTGCGGCGGGTTGGCGCCGAGTTCGGGCTCGAGATCGTTGGGCCGCCGCTGAGCGCGGGCGACGTGACCAGGGGCTAGACATGGGCGCATGCAGGTTGCGGTCTCAACCCGTCATTGCAACGCGGCCTCGAGAGTATCTGCTGGTGTCTTGAAGCCGAGTGTCTGGCGTGGTCTGGAGTTCAGCTTTCTGGTGATCTCGTCGAGCTGGGAGCGGGTGAGCTTTGATAGGTCGGTGCC
>DASXDO010000026.1:0-24749 GCA_036490555.1 Solirubrobacteraceae bacterium
AGGGATCTGGCCGTTCATTTGCTGGATCAGTGAGTATCAACGCACATCGAGCTGAGAAAGCTCCATAATGGAACTGCAATGGAGCCAAGGAGGGTGACATGGAAGTGATGGCGGTGCTGGGCAGCTCGTTTGTGCAGGATGTCCAAAACTGGTCCTACCAGTGGTCGAGCGTCGCAATGATGCTGTTCTTTGCGGTGCTGATCTATCTGATGTGGCGCACCCTGAAGGTGATGCCGCGCGTCAAGCCGCAGCAGATCAAGCCGGCGTCGCAGCAATCGGCGAGGTGGGACGACATCGCCGGCGTCGACGAGGCGAAGGCGGAGCTGCAGGAGATCGTCGAGTTCCTGCGCGACCCCAGCCCCTTCCAGGAGATGGGCGCGAAGGTGCCGAAGGGCATCCTCCTGCACGGCCCGCCCGGCACCGGCAAGACGCTGCTGGCAAAGGCGGTCGCGCACGAGTCGGGCGCACAGTTCTTCGCACAGTCGGCAGCCTCGTTCGTCGAGATGTTCGCCGGCCTTGGCGCCGCCCGCATCAGGCGCCTGTTCGCGGTCGCGCGCAAGCACGAACCCGCGATCATCTTCATCGACGAGCTCGACGCCGTCGGCGGCCGCCGCGGCATGGACATCTCCGGCGAGAAGGACCAGACGCTCAACCAGCTGCTCGTCGAGATGGACGGCTTCTCCAGCCAGGGCAGGGTCGTCGTGATCGCCGCCTCCAACCTGCTCGAGAAGCTCGACCCCGCGCTGCTGCGCCCAGGGCGCTTCGACCGGCAGATCTTCGTCGCGCCGCCTGACGTGAAAGGCCGTGAGGGTGTGCTTGGCGTACACACGCAGAACAAGCCGCTGAAGGATGTCGACCTTGGCCTCGTCGCCCAGCAGACGAGTGGCCTCACGGGTGCAGACCTCGCGAACATCTGTAACGAGGCGGCGATCTTCGCGACGCGCAGGCGCGCACGCCACATCGAAGGGCGCGACTTCGACCAGGCGCTCGAGCGCGTGATCGCAGGCGTCCAGTCGCGGCGCGTGCTCGGCGATCACGAGAAGCGCGTCGTCGCCTACCACGAGGCAGGGCACGCGCTCTGCGGCGAGCTGCTGCCCTCGGTTGACAGGGTGCACCGGATCTCGATCGTGCCGCGTGGGCGTGCGCTCGGCTACACGCTCAACCTGCCGGCCGAGGACCGCTACCTGAAGACGCGCGAGGAGCTGATCGACTACATGACGGTGCTGCTTGGCGGCAGGGTCGCCGAGCAGGCGGTCTTCGGCGCGGTCACGACCGGCGCCTCTGACGATCTCAAGCGCGTCGCGGACATCGCCCACTCGATGGTCGACGATTACGCGATGGGCACCTCGAGCGTCGGGCGCACACCTTCGGACGTGCGCCTGTCCGAGAGCTCGCTGCGAATCAGAGACGAGGAGCGCAAAGACCTGATCGAGGAGGCGCGACGTGGCGCCCAGAAGCTGATCGTCTCGCACCGCCGCGAGCTCGACGCGCTTGCGCGCGAGCTGCTGATGCGCGAGGTGCTCGATCGCGACGCGATCGAGCGGATCATGCACGGCGTGCCACGGCTCGAGCGCGCCCCTGGCGTCGGGCTGCGCGTCGTCGCCGCCGTGAGCGCGCCGCCTGAGCCTTAGACTTCGCGGCGTGCTGACACGGATCGACCACATAGGCATCGCCGTCGAGGAGCTCGAGCCCGCGATCGCGATCTGGGGACAACGCATGCAAATGCAGCTCGTGCACCAAGAGGTCGTCGCCGAGCAGGGCGTCGAGGCGGCGCTGCTCGACGTCGGCGAGGGACACGTCGAGCTGCTTGCGCCGCTTGGCCCGGACACGCCGGTCGGCAAGTTCCTCACAAGCCGCGGCCCGGGGCTGCACCACGTCGCCTACCAGGTGCCGGACATCGAGGCGACGCTCGAAGCGTTGACGGCGGCTGGCATGCAGCTGATCGACAAGAGCCCCCGAATCGGCATCCGCGGCTCGAAGGTCGCCTTTCTGCACCCGCGGGCGACGGGCGGGGTGCTCACCGAGATCGTGCAGCCTGCACATGACCATTCAAGCGACGGGAAAGGGGACGCCTGATGGCTTCGAAGCTGCGCAGCCTCAGCATCGGCTTCAAAGGCGGCCAGGTGGTCGCCGTGCGTGTCGAGAGCGACCAGGTCGATGCGCTGCAGAAGGCGCTTGGCACGGCCGGCTGGCACACCCTGCAGACCGACGACGGCCCGATGCGCCTCGACCTCGGCCAGGTCGCCTACGTCCGCTCGGACGACGGCGAGCACCGCGTCGGTTTCAGAGCCTAGCGGCCGTCGTCACGTCGGGAGGATCGATTGAAGTCCACCGACGAAGCTCTGCTGCGCTTCATGCGCACCACTGGGCACTCGCCGGGCGCGGAGCAGGCGGTGAGGCGCTTCTCGGTGCTTGGCGAGCACGGGGGGATCTGGCTTGCGATTGGCCTCCTCGGGGCTGCATGCGACCGTGCACGCCGACCGCGCTGGCTGCATGCGACGGGGGCTGTTGCGGGTACGTATCTGCTCAACACCACGATCAAGCTCCTCGTGCGCAGGCGCCGGCCGTCGCTGCCGGGCCTGCCGCCGCTTGCCAGCACCCCGACGCAGCTCAGCTTCCCAAGCGCGCACACCGCGACCGCTTTTGCGGGAGCGCTTGGGTACTCGCGGCTTGGCGTGCCGGCTGCACCGCTCTACGGGCTCGCGCTCGCGACCGCGATCTCGCGACCCTATCTTGGGCTGCACTATCCGTCTGACGTGCTTGCGGGGGCCCTGCTTGGCATGGGGGTCGCTGCAGCAGCGGCGCAGGAGAGCCGACGATGAGCACGCGGATCGGGATCGTCGGGCTGCCGAACGCTGGCAAGTCCTCGCTGTTCAACGCGCTCACGAGGGCGGGCGCAGAGGCGGCGAACTACCCGTTCACGACGATCGAGCCGAACGTCGCGGTCGTGCCTGTGCTCGACGAGCGTCTGGAGCAGGTCGCCAAGACCGTCGGCGCCTCGGAGCTCGTCCACGACACGATCGACTTTCACGACATCGCCGGTCTCGTCGCAGGCGCCCACGCAGGCGAGGGTCTTGGCAACAAGTTCCTCGCGAACATCCGCGAGACCGACGCGATCGTGCACGTCGTCAGGGCGCACACCGACGACGGCGTCATCCACCCAGAGGGCAGCGTCAACCCTGCGAAGGACATCGAGACGATCGAGGCCGAGCTTGCGCTCGCCGACCTCGAGCAGGCAGAACGCCGCCTGCAGCGGGTCTCGCGCGTCGCGAAGGCAGGGGACCGCACCGCGATCGCAGAGGAGGCGTGGCTGCGGCAGGCGATCGAGGCGCTGCAGGCTGGCTCGCCTGTGCGCAGCGTGCCGCTCCCCCAGGACGCGCCGCATGCGGCGCGCGACCTTGGCGCGCTCACGGCAAAGCCTGTGCTGTTCGTCGCGAACGTCGACGAAGGCTCAGATGAGGTGCCGCAGGAGATCGCCGCCCACGCAGCCGCCCAGGGCGCGAAGGCCGTCGCGGTCTCCGCCCGCCTCGAGGCCGAGCTCTCCGAGCTCGACGACGAGGAGGCAGCCTCGATGCGCGGCGAGTGGGGCCTCTCAGAGTCGAGCCTGCAGCGCGTCGTCGCAGGCGCCTTCGATTTGCTGCGGCTGATCGCCTTCTTCACCGCGGGCGAGGCAAAGCCCGCCCAGTCCTGGCATCTGCGCGACGGCCTGACCGCCTGGCACGCCGGCGGCGAGATCCACTCAGACATCCAGAAGGGCTTCGTAAGAGCCGAAGTGATCGGCTCGCAGGAGCTCGTCGAGGCCGGTGGCTACGCAGGCGCACGCGACCGCGGCCTGCTGCGCCTCGAGGGTCGCGACTACTTGATGCAGGACGGCGACGTGATCACCATAAAGTTCACGCCGTAGCTCCGCCTGCGCTAGCGGCCAGCTCACCCAGCCGCTCAGCCAGCCGCGTCATGCCAAGCTCCTCCGCCGCAGCGGCGCCGTCAGCGAAGTCCGTCTCACGATCCGCTGGCCGCTGCACGTCGATCGCGACGAGCGTTGCGATCCGCTTGAAGTCGCGCAGCTGCTCTGCGCTCTCGCGCAGGGTTGTCGCGATCTTCGCTGAGATGCCCGCATCGTCGCGCGCTGCGGCGGCGAGCACGCCCTCTAGCGAGCCGTAGGACTTCAGCAGCGAGGCAGCGGTCTTCGCGCCGACTCCGCGTGCGCCTGGCAGACCGTCGGAGGGATCGCCGCGCAAGGCGATCAGGTCGGGAACGAGCTCTGGGGGGACGCCGACCCGTTCGCGCACCTGCTGCGGGCCGACGAGCGCGATCCCGTCCTTGCCCTTCAGCTCGACGACGCTGGCGCGCTCGCTCACCGCCTGGTGCAGGTCGCGATCGGCGGTGAGCAGCTGGGCGACGCCGCCCGCCTGCTGCTCGACGCTCGCATAGGCGCCCATCGCGTCGTCAGCCTCGAGCTCGCCTGCGTAGGCGACCGTCCAGCCAAGGCTCGCGAGCAGCTCAGGCGCCTTTGGCCACTGCTCTGCGAGCTCGTCTGGCATCGGGTCGCGGTGCGCGTGGTAGGGCGGGTAGAGCTCAACGCGGTAGCGCGCCTGCTCGGCGCCAATGCAGGCGACCACGGCGCGCGGAGGGTGTGCCTCGATCACGGCGAGCAGCGCGTTCACGGTGCCAAGCAGGGCGTTCACCGGACGCCCGCCTGCGCCACGAATCGATTTCGGCAGGCCGAAGAACGAGCGGTAGAGCAACCAGGGGACGTCGGCGATCAGCAGGGGGGCGGGCACCGACCAGCAGCTTACGGCGCGCTGACGCCGCCGCCTTCGCCTGAGCCTGCGGGCGTCGTGCCTCCGCTCGGCGCAATGACTTCTTCGGCGGGCGGGGCTTCAGGGGTGGCGGCAGGCGCCACCGGCGGTTCTTCGGCGAGCGGCTGCGCGGGCTGCTGCTTGCCGCTCAGGTCAGGCTCGCGCTTCTGCTTGCCACCGGCGAGGACGCTGAAGTAGTCCCAGGTGCTGTCAAGTCCAAGCCGCGCCTCGAGTTCGGCGCCGCTCACTTCGGTGCGCCCCTTCGACCCCAGCACATATGCGCTGAGAACCCGCGGCGATACCCCCCTCTTAATAACCTCAATTCCCGCAAAGGATCCTCGCACGAGCCCGTTCAACTCGCTCGCCGCCTCGGAGAAGCTCCTGCTGATCGTCCAGTGCTGAAGCGGCCCGCTTTCGTACTTGTCAGAGACGGCTTTCAGCCACGGCTCAGGCAGCGAGCCGGCGAAGGCGTTCTGGACGCTTTCGGTCATGCCGCCTGAGCTCGCGAAGAAGAACGTGATCGCAGGCTGCCCTTCATAGGTGACGATCTCGCCTTCGGTCGCCTTCACCGCGGCGTTGCTGCGAGGCGTTTCTGCGGCTTTGCCAAGGTAGACCTGGGAGCGCGTGTCAGCGTAGACGTCGAACCTGCTGCCACCAGCGTCAGAGGTGAGCGCGTAGGTTCTGCTCGCGATCGCCTGGGCTTCGAGGGCCGCGGTCGGCCAGCTCGAAGGCATCTCCGCGGCGACGACGCCCTTCACATAGGTTTCGATCGGGAGCTTCTCGACGTGGCTGCCGACGAGCACCTTCACGATGTGCTGCTTGGAGACGTGGCCAATCGCGGTGCCTGCGTAGTAGTGGGCGAGGATCGCATTCGCGCTCCAGCCATGTTCGGCGTAGCCAAGCGCCCCCCACTGGCTCATGCCGACCCCGTGACCGTCGCCGGCGCCTTCGATCACGAGCGTCTTGCCTGAGCTCGCGGGCTGTTTCGCCTTCGCCTTTGCGGCGCTAGCGGCAGAGCCTCCAGCGATCAAGATCAGCGAGAAGCTGCCGACTACCGTGCATAGCGCGGCGAAGACTGTGCTTCGCAGCGGGCTTGGGGTTCGGTGGTAACGTGAGCGCATCTTGTCTTGGAGGCCTCGATCGAGGCTGATTCGAGATCGATCAGGGCCTGGAATCCATCGGACCAGGCCCTGGACCGGTTGAGAAATCGAACAGGGGACAAGCGTCCGGATTTCGAGGTGGCGAGCGTGACGAGCACAGAGTCAGAGGTCCTCTCAGCAGTCCCGAAGAAGCTGCTGATCGCAGGCAATTGGCGCTCCGCGAGCACTGGAGAGAGCTTCCCGATCGAAGACCCTGCGACGGGCGAGACGCTCGCTGAAGTGGCCGATGGAGGCGTCCAGGATGCCCTGGACGCCTTGGACGCTGCGGCCTCTGCACAGGCCTCCTGGGCGCAGCACCCGCCGCGCGAGCGCGGGGAGATTCTGCGCAGGGTCTACGAGGCGCTGGTTGCCAGTGCCGACGAGCTTGCGCTGCTGATGACGCTCGAGATGGGCAAGTCCGTCTCCGAATCGCGCGGCGAGATCCTCTACGCGGCGGAGTTCTTCCGTTGGTTCTCAGAGGAGGCGGTCCGCATCCATGGCCGCTACATGGTCAACACGACAGGCAAGGGACGCCTGCTGACGATGCGCGCGCCTGTTGGGCCCTGCGTGTTCGTGACGCCATGGAACTTCCCATCAGCGATGGGCGCCCGCAAGATCGCCCCTGCGGTCGCCGCAGGCTGCACGATGATCGTGAAGCCCGCCCAGCAGACGCCGCTGTCGATGCTCGCGCTCGCGAAGATCCTGCAGGACGCAGGCCTGCCAGATGGGGTCCTCAACATTCTCACGACCCGCCATGCAGGGACTGTGATCGAGCCGCTGCTGAAAGACCCAAGGGTGCGCAAGCTGTCCTTCACGGGCTCGACCGAGATCGGGCGCAGACTGATCGAGCAGTCCGCAGGGCAGGTGCTGCGCGTCTCGATGGAGCTCGGCGGCAACGCGCCCTTCATCGTCTTCGAGGACGCTGACCTCGACGAAGCGGTGCAGGGCGCGATGCTCGCGAAGATGCGCAACGTCGGCGAGGCCTGCACCGCCGCGAACCGCCTGCTCGTCGCAGAGCAGGTCGCAGACGAGTTCGCAGAGCGCCTCGCGTCAAGGATGTCCGCCCAGAAGCTGGGCAGGGGCACAGAGCAGGACGTCGAGGTCGGTCCGCTGATCGACGACGCTGCGCTGAAGAAGGTCGAGGAGCTCGTCGGCGACGCCGTCAGCCAGGGCGCAAAGGTGCTCACCGGCGGGCAGCGAATCGACGGGGACGGGTGGTTCTATGCGCCAACGGTGCTGACGGAGATCCCCTCAGGCGCACGTGTCCTGCGGGAGGAGATCTTCGGGCCAGTTGCGCCTGTCAGCACCTTCGCCTCAGAGCAAGAGGCGATCGAGGCGGCGAACGAGACGGAGTACGGTCTCGTCGCCTACGTCTGGACGAAAGATCTAGGCAGGGCCTTCAGGGTCTGTGAGGCCCTGGAAACGGGCATGGTCGGCCTCAACCAAGGCATGATCTCCAACCCCGCCGCGCCCTTTGGCGGCGTGAAGCAGTCAGGCTTCGGCAGAGAGGGCGGCTTCGAGGGCATCGACGAGTACCTCGAGACAAAGTACATAGCGCTTGCCCTATAGCTGGCTAGGGGGTCGCTGAGCAAGCCAGGCAAGGACGCAGCGACCGAAGTGTGCTTCGCACACGAGGTCGCGAGGACGCCGCATGGCGCCGCTCAGCGACGCCTTAGCTGCCTACTTCTTCTTGTAGGCGCTTTACGTTGATCGCGTCTTCGGGGGCGCTCAGGGAGACGGACTTGCCCCAGCTGTCGAAGGTGAACTTGCCGCCTTCGGAGCCGGTCTTCACGATCTCGATCGGGTAGGGCTTGCCAGTCGTCGCGACGTAGAGCGTGCCGCCATGCGTCGTGTCGTCGATCGCGATCGCCTTCTCGCCGTTCACAGTCTTCGTCGCACCCTTCTTCAGGGAGCCATGGCTTTCCAGGGCGGCGCTCAGCAGCTTCTGCAGGTCCGTCAGATCGCCGAGCTGTGCGAGTTCCCCGCTCGTCGCAGACGCTTCGAGCCACTTGCCCTTCAGCACCTTCGCCGCCTGTGCCCCGCCATAGCGCTTGTAGAGCTGGGCGCCGCCGTTGATGTATGCGCGCCCTCCGATCCTGACGAGCTTGATCGTCAAGCCACCCTCAGAGATCGTCCCCTTCGCGCCGCGGCTACGTACGATTTCGAGGTCGAGCTTCAGTGGCACGCCGATGTCCTGCACGGTCCCTGTCACGTGCACGCTGTGCGCGCCTTCGGCGGCTTTCAGCGCAGTCGAGACGATCTGCGATGCGGACTTCGATTCGATGTCGTTGGAAGCAGAGCCTGAAGAGCCACATCCGGCTAATGCCACGCCTGCAAACATGGCGGCGCTGAGAACTGTTGCAATGGTTCGCTTGGTCACGCATGGGATCGTATCGTTCCGTCCGTCGCTCAAGTTTTCCGAAGATCCGCCGATCGACAACGAGGAGCCAAAGAACGGCCGTCGCGACGGCTGGTCTGAGCGCTCCAGGCGCCAGGGGACCCCCTTTGTAAGGAGCCGCCTGTCGTCATCCAGACAGTTGAGCGACCCAAGGACGGAGCTTGCCGGTACTTGGACTGAGTCAGGCGGACCGGAAGCACCCTGCAAAGCAGGGTCACTCCCTCCTGCGCCTTTTCGTCGGCGACGGCAAAGAACGCCGTGGCGGCGATCGGCACGATCGTGAGGACCGCTCTGACGGTAGCCGCAGCGACCGTGGCGCCGGCAATAGGGGCTCAGCGGGCGGCGGTCGCGATGCCGGCGGCGGTCGCGGGAGCGGCGGCTTTGGCGGCTTCGGCGGTAAAGGTGGCTCCAGCGGTAAAGGTGGCTCCGGTGGTTCCGGCGGTGGCTCCGGCGGTTCCGGCGGTGGTTCCGGCGGTTCCGGCGGTTCCGGCGGCAACCGCTTCGGCGGCGGCCTGCCAGGCGGCGCAGGCGGCTGGGACAGGCGCAAAGGCGGCGACAGGCGTCGCGGCAAAGGCGACCAGGGTCGCCGGGAGCATCAGGAGCGCATCTCCGCTTCGAAGCCGAAGCTGCTGTCAGCGCTGAGATGGGGGCTGCCACTCGCGCTCGCGGGCGCGGCGGCGATCGCGGTGCTCGTCGCGAGGCCACCAGCGCCTGTCGTCGCAGCAATCGCAGTGCTGCTTGCGTGCCTCGCGGCGCTCGTCGGCTGGCTCGTCGGCGAGGAGCGCAGAGTCGAGCTCCAGCGCGAGATCGAGAGCAGGACAAGCGACCTCAAACGGGCTCTCTCAGAGCTCGAGATCGCCCAGGCTGAGACAGTGAGGCGCCTCTCGATGGCGGTCGAGTTCAGAGACGAGGACACAGGCGCCCACATCGAGCGGATTGGCCGCTTCTCTGCCCTGCTCGCAGAACGCCTACATATGGACAGGGACTTCTGCGAGCGCCTCAGCCATGCGGCACCCCTGCATGACGTCGGCAAGGTCGCGATCCCAGACTCGATCCTGCTGAAGCCTGGCCCGCTCACCCCCCAGGAGCGCTCGATCGTCGAGACGCACACCGAGGAGGGCCACAGGCTGCTGCGCGGCTCATCCTCCTCGATTCTTGACCTTGCCGCGACGATCGCGCTCAGCCACCACGAGAAGTGGGATGGCAGCGGCTACCCGCGTGGCCTCGTCGGCGAGTCGATCCCAATCGAGGGCAGGATCGTCGCGATCGCAGACGTCTTCGACGCGCTCACCTCTGACAGGGTCTATCGAAAAGCTTTCCTCGTCGACGAAGCCGTCGCGATGATGACCGCCCAGCGGAGCAAGCACTTCGACCCCACACTGCTTGACGCCTTCCTCGCGGTGCTTGGCAGCTCTGGCCCGGAAGCGAAGCCAAAGAGCACCGATCCAAGGCAGATCGTCCATGACGTCTTCGAGCACTACCTCTCCGCGATCGAGCGGGGGGACGCAGAGACCGCTGAGGGCGTCGTCGCTCAGGCGATCGAGGACGAGCTGCCAAGCGCGACGATCCACGAAGAGGTGATTGGCGCGGCGATCGCAAGGATCGGCGAGCTGCGCAGCGAAGGCAGCGTCGAGCCTGCCGCTGAGCGGCTTGCGATTGGCATCAGCAGGAGGATCCTCGCGACGATGCATCGGTACATGCTGCGTGGGGCAGACCCAGACAAGCAGCGCATCCTCATCGTCGGCCCACAGGACGAGGATGCGACCCTCTCGCTGCAGATGATCCACGACCAGCTCTCCGCCGCGGGCTACCAGACCGCGATCGACAACGGGGTCTCATGTGAGCGCCTCGAGACGCTGATCGCAAGCCACACCCCCCAGATCGTGATCATTGGCGCGACTGAGCAGACAGAGGCAGGCGCCGCGACAGAGCTGGTCGAGGAGCTGCGCAGCTCGCATCCCAACCTGCGGCTTGCGCTCAGTGGCGACGCCGTGCCTGAGGAGCTGAAGTCCCGCTCTGATGTGCGCTTCCTGCGCAGGGTCGTAGACGCGGTGCCGACTGTCGAAGAGCTGCTTGGGCTGAGACAGGGCGTCTTAGGCTAGATTCCTGGCGAATGCCGGATATGGACAGAGAGCCTGCTGCAGGCATGGAGAGCGCTGGATCGACTGCGACAGCGAAGGGCGCCGCAGTCGTCACGGGTGGCGCGGGCTTCATCGGCTCCCACGTCGTCGACGCCCTGATCGCGGACGGCCGTGAGGTCGTCGTGATCGACGACCTCTCCTCTGGCGATGCGAAGCGGGTGAACCCGAAGGCGAAGCTGGAACAGCTCGACATCGTCGATCGCGAGGCTGTGAGCGCCGCGGTCGCTGCAGCGAAGCCGACTGCCGTCTACCATCTCGCCGCCCAGGCGAGCGTCGTCGTCTCCGTCGAGGATCCGCAGCGCGATCTCGAGGTCAACGTCGCAGGCACCCTCAACGTGCTTGACGCCGCCGCCGCTGAGGGGGCGCCAGTCGTCTTCACCTCGACAGGCGGCGCGCTCTATGGCGACGAGGCGCCGCTGCCCACCCCTGAGGGGCTTCTGCCAGGACCGCTCTCGCCCTATGGCGCCTCGAAGTGGGCGGCAGAGGCGTACGTGAGGACCTGGTCGCTGCGGCTTGGCATCCCGAACGCGATCTGCAGGCTTGGCAACGTCTATGGGCCAAGGCAGAGCCCCCATGGCGAGGCGGGCGTCGTCTCGATCTTCACGCATCACCTGCACGCAGGCAAGACCCCGAAGGTCTATGGCCATGGCAAGCCGACGAGGGACTACGTCTACGTCGGGGACGTCGTGAGGGCATTGCTGGCGGCGACTGGACAGCGTGGCATCTACAACATCGCGACAGGCGTCGAGACCGATGTGATCACGCTCTGGCGAGAGCTCTCGAAGCTCGCGGGCTCAGAGATCGAGCCGCAGCTGGAGGACCTGCGGCCAGGGGAGCTGCAGCGCAGCCGACTGGACATCGGTCTTGCCGAGCGCGAGCTGGGGTGGAGGCCTGAGGTTGGGGTCGCGGAGGGGCTGAAGCGGACCTACGAGGCCCTCGTCGCGGAATTCGAAGAGCGTGAGAGGGCTGCGGCCAGCTGAGGCGGAGGCCGCTGAACGGCGTCCGTCGCGGCGGCAGGCAGTGGTTGGGATCGGCTAGGATCGGTGGCCCGGCGAGATAGCTCAGTTGGTAGAGCACACGACTGAAAATCGTGGTGTCCCCAGTTCGAGTCTGGGTCTCGCCATCCCCGTTTTTAGGCTTGCTGATGCAGTTTTACAGAGCTGCAAAGAGCGGTCTCGAGACCGCTCTGGGGGCCGTTTTGTGCTTGACGTCCTTTTGATGTCCCAAGGGCCCTCGCCGGCGGACTGTGTCGCTACGACTCGCTTGCTTTCTGCTGCTGGCGGTCCTGGTTCGAAGCGGTCTGCGGCGTACATAGGACCGTACATAGCCGAACGCCTTACGGCGCGCCAGGCCGGCAGGCGTTGTAGGTGCCATCGGTGCAGACGCGACGGACCTCAGCGGTGTAGCCGCCATCGAGCAGCCTCGCGACTGGGCGGCCGACCGCAACGCCGCATAGCCGCTCGCCTTCTCTTACGCCGACGACGCTCATGCAGCCGGCGACCAGCCAATCGTGGCGGTGCTGCTCAGCGATGTAGGCGTTCGCGGTCTTCAACGAGACCGGCATGGGCTCTAGCCGTGTGAGCCGTGCGCCGCGGTCGGCGTGCCATGCCTGCGCTTCGCCACGGCCAACACGTCGGCTACCGTCTCGAAGACCCCGCCGTCCTCGCCGTTTACAAACAAGTCGCCCCCCCTTTGACCCGCACGTGCGAGCTATCGACCACCGCTCTTGACCAGTCCAACTCCCCGGTGTCGTGCAGCTCGTCCAGGAGCACTTGGTGCAGGCGTTCCCACACCCCGGCTTCATTCCAGTCCCGCAGGCGCCGCCAGCAGGTCATGCCCGACCCGCAGCCCATCTCCTGCGGGAGATCCTCCCATGGGATGCCGGTCTTCAGCACAAACAGGATGCCCGTCAAGACCTTCCGGTCATCCAGCCGCTTGCGGCCCGGATACCGATACCGGCGCTCCACACGCGGCAACAACGGCTCGACACAAGCCCACAACCTATCACCAACCAAAGGCTTCGCCATACACACGGGAGTGTCCGGCCATCCCAATGTCATCCCTTCAGGAAGCGGACCTCATTCGATGCTGGCTGCTGTATCAGTAGGTTCTGTGCGACTTTGACGTAGTGACCGGGATTAACCTGCGTGACGATCTGCGTATGGTCGTTATGGACGGTTCCAACGATGTTCTCTTCAAATCCCAGAAATGAGATTGCCTGGACGCCGCCACGGCCAGCCTCTACCTTGCGCGCAAGGTTGTCTGCAATAGGTGAACGTAAAGTTCGCCAGCGACCGTAAACGCGCGCGACCATTCATAGGATCGCAGCATTGCGTTCGTGCCTCAATATGGAGTTTCGATCCAGTATGCCCACCAGGCGCCTTCTCCATCAAGACATGTTTCGTCGTCTGTCTTGCCGCCGGGCGGATTTTGTCCATTCGGGTTATTATCGCCATGTGCTCGCATGAACTTCATACCACCGGCATGGAGCACTTGGCACCATGGCGCTCACTGATGTGGCCTAGGTCTTGAACTTCACGAACAACGTCTTGACCTGACGCTCGCGCGCGCTGCCCTTGCTCGGCGTGAAGACAACGCTGACCTTCGTCTTCAGCCTTCCACGCTTGCGCTCAGGGACCTTCAAGGTCACGAGCTTACGGGCATCTGGCTGCTTGGTCTGCGTCTTCAACCCCTTGCCAGATACCTCGAGCTTCCCAGCAAAAGGAGCATAGACCCGCAGGATCAGCGTCTTCTTCATCACCCGATGAGAGCGAACGGCAAGGGTCTTGGGGCAACCTTCCACTTCGATCGGGGTGTTCTGGCTGGCCTGCGCGCCGTTCTGAGCGTACAGGTATGTGGGCATCGTCAGGTTCTCTTCGCAGAAGTCTCCGTTGCCCGCGAGCGCCGAGTGACTGTCCATCGGCAGCACGAGGCTGAAGCGGCTGAACGGCTGGTCTGGCACGCTTTTGAACGTGCTCGAGGTGATACCCGTCTTGCCGTCGATGAACGTTTCGCCGTTCAGCTGGATCGTGACGCCGTAGCCCTGCAGCACGATGATCAGTTCCGGCCATTCCCGGCCGCCATGGCTTACGAAGTAGGCGGGGCCCTGCAGCGGCACCGGCAGGATCGGCGTCTGCACTTCGGCTCTGCCGACGACCGATTCCGCAGGACAGCCGGCAGGGTTCTCCGCGAACTGCGCTTCGGTGCAGGCGTGCTGCAGCGTCTTCAACTCCGACGGCAGCGCCTTTGGCAGTTCCACGCGTACTGCTTTGACGCCCGCCTGCGCAAGGCCCGATTCCATTGAGACGCGCAGGTAGGCGCCTTCGCCGCGGGTGTGCCTTGCCTTCGTTGCCGCCGTGAACTTCGGCGCGAAGGGCAGGGCAGCGCAATCCGCGGCTTGGAAGCGGTCGGTGATCGTGGCGACCGTGTCGTCGGCGGCCGAAGCGAAGTTCGCGCCAGACCCGTCGATCGTCGACTGCAGCGGCATCGGTTCACAGCTGGTCGGGTTGCGGATGAAATCCTTGCGGTCGATGTAGACATGGATCGTCCGCAGGTGGATCACGATCCCATCGAGGATGTGGGGGATCTGGTCAGCCGGCCCCGACGGGGTCGAGACCTGCGCGGTCTTCGGGTCGATGTCGAGCGGCAGGTGCACGACGACGGTGCCAAGGTCAAACGGCCCAACCTTCGCAGCGGTGACGTCGACCACCGAGAACGGCGCTCCTTCGAACGGGCCGCCAAGATAGAGGCTGCCCGGCGTCTGCGCAAGCACCGAGCCAACCCCTGCTTCGGCGACACTGCTGCCGATCTGGCTGGCCGCTGGGCACGCCGGGCTGGCTTCGGCTTCGACGCCCGATTGTTCGCGGGCGCGCTGGATTTCAGCTTCCCCGCAGAATGGAATGCCCGTGAGGCTGCCAGTTAGCCCCGGCGGCAGCTTCGTCGCGAACCCGGTGATCTCCTGTTCGCCGTCCTTGCGTTCGATGCGTATGTAGAGCGAGCTGAACGAGCCTGCGGCATTGTTGAGCGTGCCTGCGGTGAGCTGCGGCGAGAATGGCGGCACGCCGCCAGGCGGGCAGGGCCCAGCGTCGGCGCCAGAGGAGATCTGGAAGCTCGAGCTCGTGCTCAGCGGCGGGGCACCGTCCGTCGGCGTCAGTTCCGCGGTCGTTTCGTAGTCCCCGCACGCCGGCGGGCTGACGAGCGGGCTGCGCGGCCCCTCGCGGAAGCGCACCGTGAAGTGGCTGAACGGCAGCTGCGGGATGTTTTCCACAACAGTCGTCAGCTGGCCGGTGCGCTTGTCAGGCAACACCTCCGCGGGCTGCCTGATCACGATCCCCCGCACAGGTTCCCGAATCACGAAGTACAGCGCAAGCAGTGTACCGAAGGGGTTCGCATACGGCTTGGCGATGTAGATCGATCCGCCAAGCGGTTTTTCCAGCAGTGGGGTTTCCACTTCGACCGTGCCAATGTTCGATTCCTTCGGGCAGCCTTCGCCAGGCCCAGAGAAGGGGGTCTCGCGCGCGAGGTCCGCTTCGCTGCAGACGGCAAGGCCATCTGCCATCGACGGGTTCGCGGTCATCCCTTCCGGCAGGGTGACGACCGCCTTCTTCAGATCCGACTGCGCAAGGCCCGTGGCACTCGTCAGGCCTTCGTCTTCGAAGTCGATGCCTACATCCATCCCAGTCGGTGTCTGCGCCGCGAGCGTGGTCGGCTGCGCCGCGATGAAGGGGTTGAAGGACAAGCGCCCGCAGCCCGTCATGCCGAAGGGGCTCGGCGGCGTCGACCCGTCGTGCGTGAGCACCGAGCCGTGCACCCATTCTCCCGGATGCTCCCAGGAGTCCAGTTCATAGCTCGTCGACAGCGGTCCTTCGCAGGCACGCGGCAGCGTGAGGAACGGCTTGGGGGCCACGCCCGCCGGGCATTCCCCGGAGGAGCCTCCCACAATCGTCAGGCATCTGCCTCGATACGGGTCATGCGCAGGATCGGCGGGAACACCCCACAACGTCACTTCAGCAGAGAGGAATTCCAGCACCTGCGTGATCACGGGCGTGTACACTACGAGGTTGTATGGATACTGTTCGTTGAGACCGACTTCGATCATCACCGGAACGCCCTGACCCCAAAATCCGAGCTCGGCGGCTCGACCGGGCGGCGGTTCCAGGTTGTACACCGGAGAGTTGAAAAATCCGCCGCCGCCCTTTTCGCCGACCGCGACCTCGATCGTGCCGACGACGGTGTCGTTCGCACATTCGGGCAAGCTGGGACCGCGCTTGGTCAGGAAGTCGCCAGTCGAGCAGCGCGGCACCGCGGTCTGATCGCCGATGAATCCCGACACCTCGGCGATGTTGAGGTCCTTGACCGCTTCGACCGGCAGCGGCGTGCCGCTCACTTCTTCGGCGTTGACGCCGAAGGACGTCGTCATCGCGAACGGATGCGACCCGGCTTGCGTAGTCTCTTCGCCTTCGGGGCCTGTGAACCTCACGTCGAAGTTGTTGAGCCCAAATGTCGCCGCATGCGCGACAGCTGGCATGGCAAGCACGACGAAGACGGCGAGCGCCCCGGCCATGCGGCACACACTCATATGCGCTTGTCGATGGATCGAAGAAATGCGCCTCATGGTCACTTGTCCTCTCTATCCGTGTGGCCAGAGGCCTCTTCGCTCCTTGGGCGACGGCGTTGCTGCGCGGACCCACGACGCGCGCCTGGACGCGCCCGCTGGGACTTCCTCCTGGACTTCTTCTTGGACTTCTTCTTGGACTTCTTGCTCAGCGATCGACGGACGCTCTTGGGTTTGTTGCTGGCGCTCTTCGGGGCAACGACGTTCCCTGGGCCTTCGAATACCGCACTCGCGGGCGTGGCGTCGATCGGCGCGCTCGGGGGCGACTGGCACGCTTCGCCTTCGCATTCAGCCGGAGCGGCAGGTGGGGACGGGAACCCCCCTTCCACGCGCGCGTCGTAGATGTCGACCAACCCGGGGTCCTGCGGTACGAGACTCGAGAGCGTCCTGATGAACACATCCGAGCCTGACGGGCTCGCATCCACCAGTTCCGAGTCGGCCGGGCTTGTGCCCAAGGAGATCAGATATATGCAGCCTTCGTCCTGGACGCTGTAGGCGGAGTCCGCTTCCGTGCAGCTGCCCGTCCCCGGACGCTCCCACTCATACACGTCCTCGACGCCGTCGCTGTCGCGCAGCGTCAGCGCGTCAAAGCTGTCGAAGAACACACGCGAGCCATCTTCGGAAAGGACCCGCGGGCCGTAGAACATATCCTCCCAGCCCGGCAGCAGACCAGATGCCCGCTCTTCTGGCGCATTTTCCTGGGCTATGTTGCGTCCCACCGGTCGAGCGCCCGTTGGGATGCACGAAATGCATCGCAGCAGACCCTCGCCACCGTCAGCCATCGCGTCGTACTCGTAGACCTCGGCATCGGCAGCGCCGTTGGCAGCATCGGCGTTGTCGTAGCTGGTCATATCCGCAAAGGACATGAAAACCGCGTCGTGGCCGCTCGCGCTGACCCGCGACGCGCGGTACACCGGCTGCAAGCTGATCGCCGCGTGGTCTCTATGGAATTCGCCTCGTGCCAGAACACCTATGAATTTGACTGCGCCTTCGTGATCCACGTACAGGTTGGGCTGGCCCGTAGCCGCCTTGGCGCCTTGACTGTTGGCTTCTTCGCCTGTCAAGGCTTCTTCTGAGGCGAAGTAGACCCACTCCGCATTCTCGCTGGCCCCCATCACCCCAAGCGCCTTGTGGGCGATCAGCGTCGTATGCGTCGTCGGCTTGCCAGCCGCATCTTCGAGAGTGAACTTGTAGAGATCCGAGACGCCGCCGCCGGATGCGGATTCGACGCTGAACAAGGCCGTGCCGCCGTCTTCTGAGGCAAGCCAGAACGTCGACTTCTCAGCGCCTGCGCTTTCTTCGGCTTCCCGCGATACATCGAGCGTGCACGCATCCTTGACCTGCGTGCATTCCCCAGCTGCCACCCTGCTCTGCTTCTGCATCGGGTTGAGTCTCAGATACAGCCTTCCGGTCCCTTCGTATGACTCGTGGGAGCTCCAGTACACACGCTGCCCATCCGCCGAGATGGCGTTCTGAACGCTGCCAAAGCGGCTGTGCCCGTCATTGGCGACGGTCCCTGCCGCGCAGCCGGTTTCGCTGGGCGCGCCATCCGGCAAGATGCAGACGAAGCGCAGAGCTTCGCTCGTGTGCGCATAGAGCTGGACTTCTCGGGCTTCTTCGCCCAACGCAGCCAGCGCTGGCGCTTCGGTGCCCGCAAGGTTTTCCGGAGCGGTGAAGAGCGCCTCGGTCCCATCCGCGCTGACTCCGTCTAGTTCGACCCTGTACAGCTGCGGCTTCACTACCATCGGCGCAACGGTCGTCACCGCTTCATATCCTTCCTGCCCACAGCCCTCGTTCTGGCGACGATAGAGGTTGGAATAGCCCTGCACCGCACCCGGCGCCAGCGGCGGTTCGGCGACGGTGGCCAGCCATGCATCGCAGAGGTCTGGCGAGAACATCCTGAATTCGTTGTCAAGGGTGCCAAGCGCCCCCAAGTCAAGCCTCGCCCTCGGCGGTGAGATGGCCTGCGAAGTCCAGCCTGACGCGCCGCGAGAGGCGATGTACTGTGAGGTGAGCGCGCCCGACGCGGCGCCTCCGAACGGCCGATAGGAGCCATAAGTGAGCTCTTCCCCGCCGACCGCCGCCTCGTCGAGCGTCGCGGGCAGCGCCGTCGTCGCTTCGCCGATTACGCGTATATTCCCGTTTTCCTTGTTCACGGGCGAGACCATCTCATAGGCCCTGCAGTCAGGCAGCGTTGCAGAGGCGCCGATGCGAAATACTTCGTTGCCCGGACACGAACCGATACCCCCAGGGGTCGCGAAGGTCCGAAGCGTCAGCGGTTCACTTGCTATGGCGCCAGATAGCAGTGGATCGTCTGTGACAAGCCTGTAGCGGTAGTCGACGCCTGGCGAAAGTTCAGAGATCGTGACGCCATGCGTTACCGGACCTTCGCCCGAACCGAAGTCCAACACTCCTGCCGCCGGCGCCCTCGTTGCGTCAGCGAACCCGGAGGCTTGGAACTGCGCTTCGCTTACGTATTCGAAGAAGCTGCTCGTGGGAAGCCCAAGCGGGTTGATCTCGGCACGCAGCGTCGCCGATTCGAGACTCACGCCTTCCGACCACACGCCAAGTGCTTCGAACGGCTTATTCGTCACAAACGACGAGACCACCGTGCCTTCCCCAGACCCATTCGCGTTCGTTGCGACGACCCTGAAGAGATATTCCGTTTCCGGCTGCAGGCAATTCCCCGAGCCTACTTCGAGGACAGGGTCCGCACAGCCGATCGTGGCCGTCACGCGGTGCGCTACGAAGTCGCCGCCGAGCGTTTCGACGACCGACTCTTTCGTGCTCGCGCCAGTGAAGCTGTTCCCCTGTTCTTCATAGCTCTGTCGTGTGACGTACTGGAAGCGGTATTCTGTTTCGACGCCCTCTGGGTTTACTTCAGCCTGAACGATCGCCCGCGAGTTGCCGATCGAGCCGGCGGACGCCTTTACGCTCGCGGGGACCGCGATCGGACCTGGAGGGGGCGTTTCAAGCCGCGCGACGCCGTCATAGGCCGAAACATAGACACCGTCGATGTCAGGCGCCTGAGCCGCCACCCCGTCCATGCCCCCAGGGGCCTGTACGCCTCCATAGCCGAAACGGCGAGTCACTTTGCAGCCGGCGCCAAATTCTGTAAGGACGTAATACCCGGAGGAGGCTTCATACTGGATTGCCAGTAAGTCTTCTGCCGCATCGACGGCCAGCGTTTGCGTTTCCCAGCCAGGTTCGGCGCTGCACTGTTCCGCACCATCTGCGGCGAACTTCACTATCTGTTTTATGCCAGCAATATATGCGTAGAAGTTCCCACTGGCGTCGACAGCGAACCCAAAATATGCCGGGTCTTCGTTCCTGCTGAGTATCAACTGGCCAGCGCATGCCCCTGCTGCCGTGAACTTCTCGATCCTGTTTTCATCGAGCATGCCCACGCTGTGCGCATCGAGCACATCGACCGTTCCTTCCGGGCCCACCGCGATGGGATCTTCCAACCCGCTTGCGAGCTCACATTCGCCGGTTCCCTGAGTACCGAATTCGCCGAGCAAGTGTCCTTCTTTGTCGAACTTCTCGACTTTGTAGTCAGCCGTACCGGCATACAGATCCCCGTATGAAGAGCTCGTCGGGTCACCGTCGACCGCCAGGTAGCGCTCCGGCAAAGGCGTGGTAAAGCTGAATTGCAATCCACCGGAGCTTGCGAAGGCGTCGATCCGGTCGTTTCCGGTATCGGCGACATAGAGATCGCCTGAGACCGGATCGATCGCCAGGCCGGCCGGGCTTTTGCACGCTCCCGGTCCGGCTCCTTCATTGCAGACTACTGACGACGCGGCGCCAACCGACGTGGCGTCCACAAACGTGAGCGCTACGACGATCGCGCAAAGCGCGCCGAGCCACCGGGTGTTCACTCGCGAGTTTCTGCCCATCGTCTCCGCCTTTCACACCGCTGGCGCAATCGCGCTGCCGAGATTTACGTACCGCGTCGTCATACTCACTGCCGGCGCACTGGCCGGAGCGGTTGAAACCGCAAAGAGCCGCCGCTCGTGCTAGCCGGTCACCGCGAAGGTGCCCCATGCCGGCGATTCCGCCATGCCATTGCTGAGGTTGAGCAGCGCGCCCGCGGTCGAGAATCCTGCGGCCGCTTGGCCGCCCGGCTTCAGCACGGTTCCTTCCAGTTTCTTGCCGCTTTCCGGCTCTTCCAGCCCGACGTAGATGCAGAGGTAACCGGAGGTCGCCTCAGGGTTCTCAGGGCCTGCGGTCCCCGCATGGCTGGCGTTTTCGCATTCTGCCGGCGCTTTCGCGCCCACGTTCACGACGATCGCATGGCTGAAGGCGCCTTCGCTCGCGAGCGGGATCGGAAACGAGAGTGGAAGGTATCTGAGTTCACCGCTCAAGTTGAAGCTCGCCGACCAAGAGCCCGTCTCTGTCGCGCCGTGCGGCAGGGTGGTACCTGCTGTACCGAGCGCGCCTTCCTTGCCTTCTTCGCCGCTGCACACCACGTTTTCGACGCCGGTGCCTTCCACTTCGTAGGCAACGCCTTCTTCGGTGGGGCAGCTTGCGGGTTCTTCGCTGACGACGACAACGGAGGCCCCGTTGTCACCCGGCTCGCCCTGCAAGCCTTTTTCACCGGGAAGGCCCTGCGAACCGCTCGCACCGGTGTCTCCCTTCACACCCTGCGGACCCTGAGGACCGGCTGGACCGGTGGCCCCTGCTTGACCCTTCGGCCCGGCCGGACCACGGGCGCCCCTGGTGGTGGTCACGCTTTTCTTCTTGGCCTTCGCCGCGCTTGCAACCATCTTGCTCTTGCCTGGGCCAGAGCCGCTGCCGAGCGCGTACGCGCCACCGCTCATCGCAAAGACCAGCGCGGCGAGCGCGATCAGCGTCGCCGGGTTGAGGTGCCTACGCGCTGCGTTCAACATCTGACTACCCCTCCTTGTCGTCTTTTGGAACTGGCACAGCCACAGCTGGGTCGTGGCTGGTGAAATATCCGTCGAGCAGCCACGGGCGGCTGCGCCTGCACTGGTGGACGGCCCGGCTCATGCCGCGCTCCTGCCTTGCGTCCTCTCGGCCTGCTCTGCGCCGATGCTCTGCACGACCCGCCGGCCGGTCTGCGTCAAGAGCCACTGGTTGGCCTCACCGCGCTCGCGACTTGCGATCGTGGTGTTCTCGAGTAACCCGCGCTGTGCCAAGCGCGCGAGCAGCTTCGAGATTTGGCCCGCGTCGCTGATGCCCGCGTGCTCCGCGATCTGGCGGTTGCTCGCCCCAGCGCCAGTCTCTGTCAGCTTGGTGACGGCCTGCAGGACGCGGGCCGTCCTGTAGGTCAACCGCATCGGCAAGCCCGCAAGCGGATCGCGGTCCCTGTCACTCGCGGTGGTCCCAGCGGACGCGAACGCTGGAGCGTTGGGCAGACTGCGCTCGATCTGCTTTCGAGCCGCCGCCGGTCCCTGGTAGGGCAGCACGATCATTCCCACAAGCTCGCCCAGGAGGCTGCGCACGCCTGGGCCACCAGCGACTCCGTCATCGCGATGAGCTTGCGCAATGCGTGTCGCGATTACCGAGCTGATAGCGCCTACGAGCGCCTCCGCGGTAAGCCTGCTGGTGGCCGAGGCGCCCGTGCCCTGAGCGCGTCCCTGGTCGAGCGCGTCCACGAGCTGGGCGACGATCTGCTCGCGCCTCGCCTGCACAAGCCCACCAGCGTGCTGGGACTCAGCCAGGCACGCCTTTGCAAGCGCCGGGTCCTCGTCGACCAGGCAAAGAATTGCCCACAACCCCATCCGCATCCGCTCACTCCAGGCGAGCCGACCGAGATCGAGGTCAGCGATGACGCCGCTTGCGCACTGCTCGGCATCGGCGAGGATCGCCGCGAAGCACTGCTCGTGGTTCTCGAAGACCTCGTAGAACGTGCGCCTGGAGACGCCCGCGTGCTCGCATACGGCCGCAACCGTGAACCCCGTATAGCCCGGCCGCGCAAGCACGCCGATCGCTGCACCCAAGAGCCGCGAGCGCTGCAAGCCGACAATGCTCCGAGCCCCGACGGGGCCCCGAGCGCCAACACGCGCCCGCCGCAGCGCGCTGGCCGCTTCGGTCTTGTGACCAGGCGCTTGCGCGCCTGCGCGCTCAGCAGCCATTGCGCGTCCCACACTGGCGGCCTGCTAGAGGTCGCGGAGAGAGTCTGGGCGCCGAACCCTGAGATGAAAGCCCGCCGTGCGGGCGAGCGCTTGCGGCTAGCTCACAGGACCAGAGAGAGAGAGAGAGAGAGAGATGCGTCAGCTGTGCTGACGCATCTGGTTAAAGCACCAGGCGCGAGCGCAACCAACCGCTGCACGTATGACTCTCTGTGTCCCACGCTAACCAAAGCTCCCTCAAACGCTCGATTCGGGTCCCTCTCCAGAAACCATCGTCTGCCGCGCAACGACCAGTCGCAAAGCAATGAAAACCTTCCCCAACCGCCTCTATGTTCACGCCCCATCCAGGGATGAGCCCAAGAAACAGGACGTGACTTCAAGGTAGCAGATCCACGTTCGAAAAGTCAACCCCTAACGCCGCTCGCGCTGGGCGCCGGCGCCCCGGCAGGTTGCGAGCGCATGCTAGAGGCGCCCGTCCCGGAGGGTCATTCGCGGAGGATCGAGCTGGCCTGGAACGTCACCGTCATCGTCGAGGCGCTGCGAGTGCTCGAAAGAGAGAACTTCGATGGCCAAGCATGCATGAGCGTCCACACCTGTGGGCTTCCCGAACTGGCTTTGACCATGTAGAGCTTCATGCTGGGGCGACTAGACGGGCCTCGTTTGGCTTCTTTTGCCCATGCCTTCAGCTCCAGCAACGCCAGCATCCCAAGCTCTGCTAGCCGCCACCGCTTCCCTTTGAAAGCCCAAGCCACCTATCTAGATCGTTGCACATGGGCATCGCACGCCGGGGGCATCTGCGATCTCTGTTCCTCCAAGCGGGACAGAGATGGTCTCACCAAATGCCTGGAAACAGGCGCGCGCGGCTCTCGGCGAAGCGACGGTAGGGATCGCCAAGCTGGGCGAGGAGCATGCGTTCCTCGACGCGGATGCGAATCAGCAGCCCGATCGTGGGTAGGACGACGAGGGCGACGAGCGAGCCCCAGTTGCCAAGCGCGAAGCCAACGCCGACGAAGACAACGACCATCCCAGAGTAGGAGGGATGGCGCACCCATCTGTAGGGGCCACCTTCGACGACCGTCTGATCGCTTTGGACGCGCACGTCGACAGTAAAGAACCTGCCAAGCGTGAGCACAGCCCACTGACGAAGCGCCGTCCCAGCGGCCATGAAGGCGATCCCGACGATGAAGATCGGCCAGCGCCCATCGGGAATCGCCGCAGAGCGGGCTTTGCTCGCACAGAGGAACGCGACGACGAACCCGGCGATCACGAGGCCGAACACAGCGACGATGCTCGTGTCTTCGATGCGCGCGCCCTGTCTATGCGACCTGCTGCGCAGGCGAATGCTCCACTCGAGCAGCAGGAATACGATCAGCACGATGTAGAAGACGAGTTTTGCGCCCGCGTCGGTGTAGGGCAGTGGCCTCACGGTGGAGCCTGGCATGGTCGCAGGCTGGGTTCCATGGCGCACTGCCAACGCGCGCAAGTTGCCCGCCTTGGATTGAGCTCTATCGACCGGCCGTGCGCTGCGAGTCTTTGAGCTGGCGCTATGAGACTTCGCCAAACGCTACGAGCTCTTGCGCTGGCGCTGCTCCTGAGGCGACGGTTTGCGATGCCGAGGCACCGGGAGGCCGGCTACCAGGTCGTCGATCGCCACTCCGAGACCGTCCGCAAGGATGTAGAGCGTCATCAGGCGCGGCTCGACTTTTGCTTTCTCGATGCGCCCGATCTCCGTGCGATGCAATCGGGAGGCCCTTTCGAGGTCCATCTGCGAGAGACCCTTTTCGCCCCGTATGCGCCTGACGTTTGCCGCGAAGCCCTCCAGGTAGGCGGCGCGCTCGGCATCCCACTCCTCTTGCGTGCTCATCAAGCCAGCACTCAAGCGGTTGAGTCGTCGATTTGCGACCGACAACTCTCTGCCAGCGAGCTAGCTGGCAGCTAGATCGTAGATGACGAGCAGCGAGGCGCTCCCTGGGAATTCCCGCCACACGCGAGGGCCAGGGCGCTCGCCGACGCCCCAGCCCTCTCATGATCCATGTCTGCCAGCGTTGGCTGCTACAGCGGAAGCGAGCCCTCAGGCGGCAGCCTTCTTGCCCTTCGCCTGCTTCTTTGCCTTGTGCTTCTTGCCCTTGCCTTTGCTCTGCTTCTTGGTCTTCTTCCTGGTCGCAGCACAACCGCTGACCTTGACCTTCGTGTTCTGTTCTACGAGGGCGCCGTTCTGCCCGGTGAGCTTCACCGGCATGATCAGCTTCTGCTTGCAGAGGTTGCCGTTCCCTGCCAGCGCTGAGTGTGGGCTCTCTGGCAGCGTCAGCTGGAAGCTAGAGAACGGCACGTCCGGGACGCTGCCAAGCGTCGTGGAGGTGACGCCTTCTTTACTGATGTGCGTTTCGCCGTTCAGCTCGACGGTCACGCCATAGCCCTGCAGCACCATGATCAGTTCGGGCCACTGCGCACCCCTGCTGACGAAGTACGCAGGACCAGTCAACGCAACCGGAAGAACCGGCGTATGCACGACGACACTGCCGACATCCGAATCTTCCGGGCACCCAGCAGGATCAGCGTTGAA
>DASXDO010000027.1:0-28372 GCA_036490555.1 Solirubrobacteraceae bacterium
GTCGGTCGCCGGCCTCTCGCCAGGCCGGCGACCGACTGCAGGAACCTCAGGACTCAGCGGTCGCCGTGACGCTCGCGCCTGCGGATCAGCAGCAGCGAGAGCCCGCCGCCCGCGATCAGCAACAGGCCGGCACCCACGACCCAGGTCAGGTTGTAGCCGGTGAAGGGCAGCGTTTCTTCGGTGACTGTCACCGGTTCTTCCGGGCTCACGGGTTCAGGTTCTTCAGGGCCCGGTTCAGCTTTGGCTTTCGGTTTCGGTTCGACTTTTTCTTTCACCGGAGCTACCCCTTTTTTGGGGGTTTCCGGTTTCTGGTTGTAGCCTGCGCCTTTTTCTTCTTTGACTTCTGGCGTCTGGTTGTAGCCGGTTTCTGTCGTGCTCGTCGTAACCGCGGTGCTCGTGGTTGCCGAGGTCGTCGTCGTCGTGGTTTCTTCGGCGAAGACCGGCGCAGCCGTGTACGCGAGCGCAGCAGTCGCCAGCGCGAGCGCGACGATCATGCTGCGTATGCTGAGCCGCCTCACGACCTCCAGCGGCCCGTTTGCGACCCTGAGGTCAGCTGAGGTCATTCCTGCCTCCGTTTTCGGGTTTTGCGTCCATCCCAAGTGATCGGCCCGCATGCGATTTCTCGCTTCGGATCCATCGCAGTTCGGGCTAAGTGTAAGCACAATATGAGTCGCTTTGTTCGCTGCGCAAGCCAAATTGCCTGCCCGCTGGGACCGTCGATCGGCTCCTTGCCGTCTGGGTTCGTATAGTTACGCTAGCGCACAGATCGCACCCCGTCGAGGCTTTGGACACAAAAAAGACAGCGACCTCAGCGTCCAGGATCGACCTGTCTACAGCGCGTTTTTGGTGCGATCCTTCACCGCACTCCCATCTACAGCGCGTTTTGGCGCGATCCCTTCACCGCGTCCACGGTGAGCGCCGAGATCGTCTCATCGCTCTCACGCCGCGGCTCGCGCCCGCAACTCGCTCACTACGACGCGGTAGCGCCCATCTCGATCTTCACGCGCCCTGAGAGGCTGCCGTCCGCGAGCTGTGCGCGCAGAACCTTCTTGTCGAACTTGCCCACGCTCGTCTTTGGGACCTCCTCGATGAAGGCGAACTCGTCGGGCAGCCACCACTTCGCCACGCGCGGACGCAGATGCTCGACCAGCTCCTCCGCCGTCAGGCTCGCGTTCTCGCAGAGCACGACACAGCAGAGTGGGCGCTCCGCCCAACGCTCGTCGGGCTTCGCGATCACCGCCGCCTCGAGGACCTCTGGATGGGCCATCACCTCGTTCTCCAACTCGACCGAGGAGATCCACTCGCCGCCTGACTTGATCACGTCCTTGCTGCGGTCGGTGATCTGCACTGAGGCCTGCTCGTCGACGGCGGCGATGTCGCCGGTGCGCAGCCAGCCTGAGTCGAACTTCTCTGAGGCGCTGTCGTCCTTGTAGTAGCTTGCGGCGACCCATGGGCCTCGCACCTCGATCTCGCCCGTCGAGGTCCCGTCCCAGGGCACCTCTGAGCCGTCGTCGTCGACGAGCCGCAGCTCCACCCAGGGCAGTGGCACGCCCTGGCGCGCGCGCCGATCCCAATGCCGATCGTCGGGCTCGCCGCGTTCCTCGGGTCGCGAGTAGGTCGCCACAGGGCTCGTCTCTGTCATCCCCCATGCCTGGAAGATGCGGACTTTGTGGCGCTCCTCGAAGTCCTTCATCAGCTGGCGCGGCACCGCTGAGCCGCCGCAGGCGCAGTTGCGCAGCGAGGAGAAGTCGACCTCGTTCGCATTCGCGTAGCGCAGCAGGTCCGCGAAGATCGTCGGCACACAGCCGATGATCGTCGGACGCTCCTGCTCGACCAGGCGCGCGAGCGGCTCGGCCTGCAGGAAGCGGTCGGGCATGATCAGGTCGGCGCCGCAGAGCGCAGCGGCGTGGGGTATCCCCCAGGCGTTCGCGTGGAACATCGGCACGACGACCAAGGCCCTGTCCTGGCGTGAGAGGCCGAGCGCATCGCTCATCAGACTCGCGGTCGAGTGCAGCGAGACGGAACGATGCGAGTAGAGCACGCCCTTCGGGTTGCCTGTCGTGCCGCTCGTGTAGCAGAGCGCGGCGGCGGCGCGCTCGTCGACCTCCGGATAGTCGAAGGATCCCTCGCCCGCTTCGGCGAGCAGCTGCTCGTAGCTCAGCGCGTTCGGCAGGCGCTGCAGGACCGCCTCGTCGGCCTTGCCCATCACCACGTAGTGCTCCACTTTTCCCAGCTCGGGCACGAGCGGCTCGAGCAGGTCGATCAGCGATTCGTCGACGAAGATCACGCGGTCCTCTGCGTGGTTGACGATGTAGCTCAGCTGCTCTGCGAAGAGCCTGATGTTCAGCGTGTGCAGGACAGCGCCGACGCAGGGGATCGCCATGTACAGCTCGAAGTGGCGCTGGTTGTTCCAGGCGAAGGTGCCGACCCGCTCGCCCTTCTCGACGCCAAGCCTGCCAAGCACGCGAGCGAGCCTGTCCACGCGCGTGGAGATCTCGCCGAAGCTCATGCGCTCTGTCCCTGTGTCGGTCAGGGTCACGAGCTCCGCGCCTGGATGGCAGTCGCGGATGCGCCGCCGCAGGTGCTGCAGCGTCAGCGGGAAGTCCTGCATCAAGCCTTCGAGCATCTCTGTCACAAGCTCCTCCTCTTTCCTTCAACTCGATCCGTCAGCTTGAGTGTGCCACCCGGCGGCGAATCGAGTGCCGCAGTCGCGGAGCTCGGGTCAGTCGCCGACAAGAGGACCGCGATCGCGCCGAGCGCTCAGCCCTTGCTAGCGCGCTCCTGGGGCGAGGCGCCGCGGCGCCGCAGGACCTCGCCTGGCTTTCCATAGCGTCGCGCAGGAAGCTCCTGCGGCGCGAGCGCTCCGTAGAGCGTCTGCGTGCGCGCGGCCACATCGGTCCAGTCGAAGCGCAGCACGTGCTCTGAGGCCTCGGCGACGAGCCGGTCGCGCAGCTCGTCGTCGATCAGCAGGCGTTCGATCATCACGCCGAGGTGCTCTGGGTCGCCGCCGTTGAAGCGCAGCCCCACGCGCTCGCCAGCGGGCACGACCTCGCGCAGGCCGCCTGTGTCAGCGACGATGCAGGGGCAACCGGAGGCCATCGCCTCCAACGCGACCAGGCCGAAGGGCTCGTAGATCGAGGGCACCACGCAGAGGTCGGCGATCCGATAGAGCGAGTGCAGCGCGTCGTCGCCGATCCAGCCGAGGAAGGTCCCGTGCTCGTCGAGCCCTAGGCGCTCCGCCTGGGCCTTCAACTCGCGCTCGTGGGTGCCACTGCCTGCGACGATGAAGCGCACACCGCCGACGTTCTCGATCACCTTCGGCAGCGCGTCGAGCGCGAGCTGGAAGCCCTTCTCGTAGACGAGCCTGCCGACGAGCAGCACGAGGCGCTGCTCTGGCTGCGCGAACTCGGCGCGCAGAGCGGGCAGGTCGCCGACGGGCCGCAGGTCCTGGGGATCGATCCCGTTCGGGATCACGCTCACCCGCTCTTCGTCGATGTCGAAGATGTCGGCGACGTGGCCGCGCATGTAGTGGGAGCAGACGATCACGGAGTCGGCGACCCCAGCCATCCAGCGCTCGACGCCATGGATGTGCGACTGCGGCGGTTTGTCGACCCAGCCCTGGTGGCGCCCATGCTCGGTCGCATGGATCGTCGTCACGTAGGGCACATGCTGCTGCTGCGCAAGCTCGGTCGAGGCATGGGCGACGAGCCAGTCGTGGCCGTGGACGATGTCGTAGGCACGCTCCTTCGCGAGCCCTCGCCCCACGGCGAGCATGTCCTCGTTCATCTGCTTCACCCAGCCGAGGAAGCGGTCGAGGTCGCGCGGCCACTGTGGCTCGCGCACGCGGTGCACGTTCACGCCGTTGCGCACTTCGACGCTGTTGCGCACTTCGACGCCGTTGCTTGGCAACTCCCGCCCTGCGGCGCCTGGCTGCCCCGTCGCGCTTGGCTCCCCGCCCCCGCGCGTCAGCACGTCGACCTCGACGCCGCGGCGCACGAGCTCCTCTGAGAGCTTTCGCACATGCCGCGCCAACCCGCCCTCGATGACCGGTGGATACTCCCATGAGACCATCAGCACGCGCCTGGCCACGCCAGGCACCCTATCGGCCCTCGCCGCCGTTCGCGCTCAGATGCCGATCAGATTCAGGGCGTCGAGGCGCTGTGTCGCGCGCGAGGCGCGCACCTCTGAGCCGCTCAGCTCGACGACCCCCTCCTGCTCGAGGTCGCTCAAAGCCGCCTCCAGCTCGAGCACGGCGCCGCCCGCAAGCGCACTGTGCAGCTCGAGGCACGAGCGACGCTCGCTTGGGCGCTCCAGCAGATGCAGCACGATCGCACGCTGGAGACTCGCCCCTACTCCCTCGTATACCTCGTCGAACCGCCCCGCCATCGATCCAATTGATAGCACGATTGCCGCTTTCATGTCATCTTCCATCCGCCGGACGTCTGTCTGCACTACTGATCATCGCCTCGGCAAGCCTCGCCACCTCCGCCGTCCTGCCCGCAAATGGCAGCGCCAATGCGATCACCGCCGCCAGCGCGATGAAGGCCGCGAGCGGCTCGTGCACGAGCGCCTGGACGATCAAAGCGACGATCAGCCCGCCAAGATTGCCTGCGAGCCAGACGATCGCTCCTGCCGTGCCTGCCGCAGGGCCTGCGATGCGCTCGGCGAGCGTCAGGATCACGGGCAGCGCGGGCAGCACGAGGAAGCCCATCACGACCATCACCACCGCGCGCGCGGGTATCCCTGGCAGCACGCCAAGCCCGATGCTGCCAAGGCACCCTGCGACCACGACGCAGCGGATGAAGCCGCGCTCGACGTGCCTGCGCTCGATCAGAGGTGGCAGCAGCGCGCAGCCGACGACGCCCGCAACGACCATCCCCACCAACAGGGCGCCTGCGGCCGTTTCGGAGATGCCAGACGGGTGCAGCAGCGTCTGCAGCCACGTCGCGATCGCGACGAAGGCGCCGAAGCCGATGAAGGAGAGCCAGCAGAGCAGCTTGATCGAGGGCTGGCGCCAGAGCTCGCCGACGACGTTGCGCTGCACCGCGACGCGCTCCTGTGAGCGCTCGCTGCCACCGCGCAGCAACGTCAACGCCATGCAGAGCGCCGCGAGTATCGCGGCGGCGGCCTCGATCGCCAGCAGCAGTTTCAGATGATTCGCGCCGATCGCAGGGCCGAGCAGCAACGCGATCAGCATGCCGAGAAACCCGGCCGCGGAGCCTGCGGCGATCCCCGCTGAGCGCTGCTCGCTTCGTAGGTACTCGCCGGCGAGCTTGCTCACTGCGCTCATCACGACTGGCTGCGCGATCGAGACGACCGCCTGGCCTGCCAGCGCCCAGGCGAAGCTGTCGCCCCCCAGCCGCAGCAGGCCGCCGCAGGCGACGAGCACGCCGCCGCTTGCCAGGACAGGCCGAAACCAGCGGTCGAGCAGGATCCCCGCTGGGATCGCGAGCAGCACGTAGAGCAGCGGGAAGATCTCTGAGAGCCATCCGATCGCCGCTTCTGAGACACCGTAGTGATGCGCCGCTTCGGTCGTGATCGGCGCATATGTCAACCACAGCGCCTGGGTCGCTGCGGCGACCAGGCCATAGCCGACGATCGGCGCCCAGCCGCCGCTCAGCCTCCCGCGGCGGAAGTGACCGTCGCTCGTCGTCGGTGCGCTGGCCACTGACATACCTCGCAGGCTTTCTATCATGCGGAGCCGCGCATGAGCCAGGACGAAAAACTGATCGCAGGCGTCGACTTCGTCGCGCTTCCCACCCATGACGTCACCAGGGCTGTCGAGTTCTATGGGCAGACGCTCGAGCTGCCCCGCTCGGTGCTTGACGAGGCCCGCAACTACGCCGAGTTCGAGGCGGGCAACCTCACGCTCAGCATCATCGACGCCGAGAAAATGGGCCTTCAGCACCACCCTCACCGCCATGAGATCGCCTTCCACGTCGACGACGTCGCCGCCGCGAGGTCCCTGCTCCAGTCCAGGGGCGTGCAGTTCAAGGGCGAGATCCTTGACACGGGTGTCTGCCACATGGCCTTCTTCGACGACCCTGACGGCAACGCGCTCATGCTGCACCACCGCTACGCGCCGCGCAACAACGCTCAGGCCTGAGTCGCACGGGTCTATCCTTCCGCCATGTCCCCGGCGGATGACCTCGACGACTTCGATCTGCAGGCGGCGCTGCTGCGCAGCGACGGCGGAGACCTCCTCACCGCCGTTGAGGTGCTTGCCAGCAAGCTCGAGCAGGCGCTGCCTGGGCGCACGACGGTCAAGCGCAGCGGCGGCGGGCTGCTTGGGAAAGGCAGGAAGCAGGTCAGGCAGGTGCTCGTCCTGCTTGGCGAGACCTCCTACAGGCTCGACGTCGACGGCGAGCAGATCGAGGGCTTTCGCCAGCGTCAGGTCGGTGGGATCGCGATCAAGCGCGAGACGCTTGACCCTCACAGATGGCTCTCTGAGCTCACTGACGCGCTGCGCGCTGAGGCGCAGCGCAGCGCCGACCTGCGCACTGCGCTCTCAATTCTGATTGGCTGACGGACCATGACCCCCGATTCGATAGAGCCAGCGTCGATCGACCTCGACGAGTCGCTGCGGAGAGTCGAAGCAGGCGGCATCCCGCTGCTCGCCAAGCGTCGTCTCGAGGAGACGCGTCAGGCGGGCGCCTTCACCTCGGACCTCTCGGTCGCGGATTTCGCGCTCTGCCACCAGCTCGGTCTCTCGCCGCTCTCGCAGGTCATGGGCACCTGCATCTACCAGATCGGCTACCAGCCGCTGGGCGCAGGCATGTATGGCGAAATCGGTGAACTGAGGACGCTCACCCAGGCCTGGAACCAGGCACGCGACAGGGCCTTTGCGCGCCTCGCCGAGGAGGCGCAGTGCGTCGGCGCGAACGCCGTCGTCGGCGTCGAAGTGAAGAGCAGTGTCGGCAACTGGGGCGAAACGACTGGCTATGGCTCGATCGAGTACGTCATCACGGGCACCGCGGTCGCACGCGATCACGCCGCTGCAAAGCACACCGCAAAGCACACCGCCTCGCAGGCCCCTGTCATCACTGAGCTCACCGTCGCTGACTACGCAAAGCTGCTCGCCGCAGGGATCGAGCCGGTTGGGATCGTCGCCTGGACCTCTGTGTTCTTCGTCAGCCTGCTCAACATCCAGGCCGAACGACCGATGTTCGGCGGCTCCTCCTTCCAGAACTACGAGTATCAGGAAGTCACCCAGTGCTTCTATGGAGCGCGCGAGCGCGTCACTGGGCAGCTTGGCACTCAGGCGCAGGCGCTTGGCGCCTCTGGAATCGTCGGCGTGCGGATCGCTCACACGATCTCCACCCAGCGGGTTGGCGGCGGCGTTGGCCAGCCTGAGCGCACTGGCCTGATCGCAAGCTTCTCCGCGCTTGGCACAGCAGTACTCGACCATGGCGCGGAGATCCCCAACGCCCCGCAACCCACGATCGACCTCAGCACCTGACCCCAGAGGAGAGACATATGAGCGACCACGAGAGCGAGACCACCTACGACCCCACCTCGCTCGAAGGCGTCCCTCAGGCGGGCAGGGAGCGCCTGCAGCAGAACAAGCAGGGCCTCTTCACCTCGGATCTCTCCGTCAACGAGTTCCTGCTCATCAGGCAGGCGGGCTTCGACCCTGTTGGGCTTGTCGTTGGCAGCTCGATCTACCACATTGGCATCCAGCTCGCTGGCTGGAAGAAGAGCCAGGAGCTCACCGTCCTCTCCGAGGCGATGTACCAAGCGCGCCAGCTCGCGATGACGAGGATGGAGGAGGAGGCTGACCAGCTTGGCGCCGATGGCGTCGTCGGCGTGCGCCTTGACATCGGCCGCTATGAGTGGGGCCAGGACATGGCCGAGTTCATCGCGATCGGCACTGCGGTCAAGCACCGCGAAGGCGTGCTGCACAGGGCGCCTGACGGCAAACCCTTCACCTCAGACCTCTCGGGCCAGGATTTCTGGACGTTGCTGAAGACGGGCCACCGCCCCGTTGGCCTTGTCATGGGCAACTGCGTCTACCACGTCGCCCGCCGAGGCATGCTGCAATCGCTTGGCCAAACGGGCAGGAACGTCGAGCTCGCGAACTTCACCCAGGCCTTCTACGACGCCAGGGAGCTCGCGATGGAGCGCATGCAGAGCGAGGCCCAGGAGCTGCAGGCGAAGGGCATCGTCGGCGTCGACCTGCTGGAGAAGAGCCACGGCTGTGGCAGCCACACGATCGAGTTCTTCTCGATTGGCACCGCGATCGTCGCCTCTGAGGACTATGACGGCTCGATCGAAGCGCCGACGCCTGTGCTCGACCTCAGCTGAGATGCCGCCACTTCGTGGCGGGGTGGTGCCGCATGCGGCACCACCTGGGGGCGTGCATGCACGCCCCCACCGGTCTGCGCATGCGCAGACCGGCCGTCCGCCGCATGCGGCGGACGGAACAGCCAACTAGTGCTCATCCGCACCCACCCTGTCCGTCCGTGCCGTGTTGCACGATGCCTGCCCTTTGGCAGTCACGACACAGACCTCCCTGCGACCCTGGCAGCAGCGTGCGCTTGCGCTCATGGACGCCTGGAGCGAGGGGCCGTTCCTCATCTCTGCGGCGCCTGGCGCAGGCAAGACGAGACCTGCCCTCGAGCACAGCAGGCAGCTGCTCGGCAGTCGCGCGATCGAGCGCGTCATCGTGCTCTGCCCGACCGCTCCGCTCACGCGCCAGTGGGCTGCGGCGGCCGCCGAGATCGGCGTGCAGCTGCAGCCTGACTCGCCCGGGCCAAGGCCGCCGCGGGAATTCCATGGCGTCTGCGTCACCTATGCGAGGGTCGCCTCAGACCCTGTCGCCTGGGCCTCAGGCGTAGGCGAGCGCACGCTCATCGTCGCCGACGAGGCGCACCATCTTGGCGAGGAGCTCGCCTGGGGCGCCAGCTTCCAGCGCGCCTTCGCCTTGGCGCCGCGCTGGCTGCTGCTCTCTGGCACCCCCTTTCGCTCGGATGCGACGCCGATCCCAGGTGTGAGCTACGACGCCGACGGGCTCGCGGAGCCTGACTTCTCCTATGACTATGCGGCGGCGGTCTCCGAAGGGATCTGCAGGCCTGTCGCGTTCGTCACCTTCGACGGCTCGCTCTCTTGGCGCAGCGGCGAGGACGTGATCGAATCCTCCTTCGAGACGGTGCTCTCCTCGCGCGAGGCGAGCCGCCGCTACAGGACGGCGCTCTCGACGGAGCTGCCTGAAGGCCTGCCCCGCATCCTGCGCGAGGCGAACGACCGCCTTGCGGGCCTGCGCGCAGATGGGCACCGCGACGCCGGCGGGCTCGCGGTCGCCGCCGACACCAGCCATGCGAAGCAGATCGCGAAGCTGCTGCACGAGGCGACGGGCAAAGCGCCAACCGTCGTCCTGCACACTGACTCTCAGGCGGCGGGCAAGCTCGCGGCGTTCAGGCGCTCGAAGGACCCCTGGATCGTCGCGGTGAACATGGTCTCTGAGGGCGTCGACATCCCAAGGCTGCGCGTCGGCGTCTATGCGACCGCGGCGAAGACGCCGCTCATCTTCAGGCAGATCGTTGGGCGCTTCGTGCGCACGATTGCAGGCAGGCCGCCTGAGCCAAGCTGGGTCTACCTGCCTGCGGACCCGATCCTGCGCCGCCACGCCTCCGAGGTCGAGACCGAGCTGCGCCATGCCCTGCGCCGCAGAGAGGACGAGGAGGGGCTGCTCGACGAGCCATTGGAGCGACGCGAGAGCGAGCGCACCGAGAGCGTCGAGTTCGTGCCCCTCAGCGCCGAGTTCGCGCCGCAGATGACGCTCTTCGGGCCTGCGCCTGTGGTGAAGCCCACTGCCCCGCCGCCGCCTGGGGAGCCAGCCCCGCTTGCGGCCTTCGAGCGACGCGAGAACCTGCGCAGGGAGCGCAGCAAGCTCGTCGCCGAACTGCAGCGGAGAGACGGGCGCAGCCACCGCGAGATCAACGGCTGGCTCAACCAGGCTGTAGGCATCCAGCGCGTCGAGCAGGCGACGGTCCCGCAACTGGAGCGCTCGATCGAGACGCTGATGAAGGAGCTGACGCGGCGCAGCAGGCGGGCATAGCCTGCGGGCCGCCCTGTCACGGAGACAGGCCTTCCCGTCGTGGCGGCATTCGCTGCGGCACTGAGACAGGCCTTCCCGTCGCGGCGGCATTCGCTGCGGCACGGAGACACGCCTTCAGACGGCGATGAGCGGCCTCGCGACCTGCAGGCGCTTAGGCGCCCTATTTCTTGTGTCGCTTGTGCTTCTGCTTCGCGTGCTTGGCCGGATGCGCGATCACATCGAACTCGGCGGCCTCGAGGCCGTTGCTCGTGGACTTGAGGCTCACTTCGCCTTTGATGTGAAGGACCTTGCCGGAGCGCAGCGCCTTTGCCGCCTTCGCGCTTGCCTTCACCTCGATCTCGACCGACCCTGTGGCGACCTTCCGTGAGCCCTTGCCAAAGGATGTGCTGCTGCTCGCATGCCCCTTGCCGTGCGCCTTGCCCACCTTCCTGCCGCCTGTGGCGTTGAAGCTGAAATCCCACCTCAGCGTGCCTGCGCGGAAGACCTTGAGGAACAGGTCGAGCTTGCCGGTCTTTGCGTCGAAGCGCTTCTTCACGAGCCTGAAGAGCGGGGATGGCCCGGGTCCCCCTCTAGGGCGAAGAACTGCATCTGCGCTGCTGAGAGCGCTGGAGGCGGCGCCGACGGCTTCGCTCACAAGCGCGCATTTGAAGAATTCGTTGCGCGAGGATTCCCTGCCTGGACCCGTCGGTTCAGCGCAGACCCTCACGCCTGAGGGCGTGCTCGCCGCGAACGCGACGCCCGTTATCCTGCCGCCTTCGGCGAGCGCCGCATCGACGTTCGCCGTAGCTTCCCCGTTGGTCACGGACACCGATTCGCCGTAGGCCTGTTCGAGATAGGTCTCAGAGCAGCCGGATTCGTTGCACTGTTCGTCTCTGAAAGCGACTTCGTAGCTCCCCGTTTCGAGCCCTTCGATCGTGTATTCGCCCGCTGCGTCGGTGAAGGCGCAGCCTGCCGCGCCGAGCGCTTTGTCTTTCGCGCAGACTTCGCCCTCCGCGATCGCCGCGCCGCCGGAGCCGCTCACGCGCCCTGAGATGCGGCCGCCTTCTTCCAATTCGCCGTCGACGTAGCCGTATTCATATGGCCCTTCCACCGCCACACCCTGGACTTCATATGGCAGGTAGGCGCCATCGTAGTCGGAGAACTGGACCTGGTAGTAGCTTCCAACCTGCACTCCTGGAATCGAGTAGTAGCCGAAGCCGTTCGTCTTGCTGCAGGCTGGGGAGAAGCCGGAATCGACTTCGTGAGCGCAGACCTCGACGCCTTCGATCGGTTTGCCGGTGCTTTCGCTCCTTGCCTGTCCCTCGATCCAGCCTCCTTCTTCCAGCGAGCCGTCGATGTCAGATGTCGTGCTCGAAGCTGCGACCTGCACCTGCGTCGCTTGAGATGGGTTGAACTTGCCGCTGTAGTACTCATACACGTAGTTGCCGATTTCCGACGTCGGGTCGAAGAGCACCGTGTACTTGCCCACCTGCAGGTTCGGGATCGTGTATTCGCCGCTCGAATCGGTTTCCACACAGGGAGGCGCGAACGCGCTTTCGACGCTGAGGGCGCAGACGTCGACCCGTTCGAGCACTCCACCGCCACCTTCGACCTTGCCTGAGATCTGCCCTGTCGGCAGGAGCGTCAGCACCGCGTCGATGCCGGTCGTCGCATTTGGCGGGGTGACTGCCACTTCCTCTGCATCGGAGGCGTTTGTCTTGCCGTTGTAGTACTGGGTCGCGTATTCGTCGACACAGCTGTCTTTGTCGCACTGTTCGTCCTCGAAGTGGACCTTGTAGCCGCCTGCCGGCAGACCGACGATCGTGTATTCGCCGTTCGCATCAGTGCGATCGCACGACTCGCCGCCTGTGCCTGCGCGAGCGCAGACGTCCGCTTCGACCAGTGGCGCGCCGGCTTCGTCGGTGACCTTGCCCGCTATCTCTCCTCCAGCGCTCAGATCGGCATCGATTTCAGAGGTATCGCCTGGCGCGGCGACGGAGATCGGCGTCGCTTCTGCGGCGGAGGGCTTGTCGTTGAAGTACTGCGCAAGGAAGTTGCCGCCCGCCTCGAAGTTCGACTTGAAGGAGACGACATAGGTTTCGGAGGGCAGGCCTGTGATCGTGTATGCGCTGCCAAGCACGCTCGCGGTCACCTCGCAGGCGATCGAGGCGCCCTCGTCGGCTTCTTGGACCGTGTAAATGCTGCCTGTGGCATCCGCGATCGGACTGCCGTTGCGCAGCCAAGCGTAGGCAAAGTGGCTGGGATCGTTCGTCCAGGACCCCTGCGAGCAGCTGAGCGCATGGCCAGGAGACGGCGTGCCCGTCAGTGCCGGCGCCGACGTGTTCGCGGGTGCGAGCGGGGTCGATGCCTGAGCCGCCGGCGCAAAAGCCATGAGCGTGCAGATACCGGCGATCGCAGGCGCCAGGCACACGTGTCGCTGCCACCGCTTCAGCTGCGTTCCCCTGCCTGAGCGTCTCCGAAGAGACGCCATTGGACGACTCTCATGACCTGCCTGCCCCATCTTGCACCGCCTTTGTCTGACTTGACGCCCGTCTTGACGCCCGTCGATTCAGGCCCTCACGCAAGCCGTCTTGCAAGCACGGCGCCCTGGCGGAAGCGTCGATTCTCTCCAGCAGCGAGATCGTAGCACCGCCTTGGGACCCCCCGCCGCAGGCACAACCGCGCGCAGGCACAACCGCGCAGACACAACCGCGCGCAGGCACAACCGCGCAGACACAACCGCGCAAGCACAACCGCGCAGGCGCAGAGCCACCTCGCCAGCGTCGAGACGCAGACGCGCGCCGTTCCCGTCCCTCCCGCTCGTGCTCCTATCTCTTCTGCTTGTGCTGCTTCGCTTTCTTCTTAGGCTTCTTCGGCTCGCGTACAACCGCTTTGACGTTCACGGTCGCCGGCGCACCGCCAAGCGCTGACTTGAACGTGAAGGTCCCACTGACGTGCAGCGTGTGCCCTGACTTCAGCGCCTTTTGGGCCTTCTTGCTCGGCTTCACCTTCACCTGCACCGTCCCAGCGGCGACCTGCTTCGAGCCGCTGCTGAAGGGCACCGTCGCGTGGACGCACCTGCCCTTGTGCTTGATCAAGCCCTTCTTGCAGTGCTTCGCCTTGCCGCCTTTCCTGCCCTTCTTCTTCGCCGCCGCGGCAAACGCTTCGCCGCTGCTGATCGCAAGGTCGTCGGCGAAGGCGACATCGGAGTTCTTGAACGACAGCGCCCAGCTCAACAGGCCCGCTTCTGGGAACTTGAAGGAGAACACGAGAACCCCGCTCTTCGCATTGAAGACCGGCTTCTTCAGTAGCGAGAAGCTGCTCTTCGGCGCGGGGATCGCCAGCGCATTGCTTGTCGCGCTCGCCGAGCCGCCGACTTCGCCGGTGTAGGTACAGCGGAAGTAGGTGCCAGTCACGCACACCTCGACTTCGGGAACCAGCGCGCCTGTCGCGGCGCCGGTGACCTTGCCCGAGATCTTTGCGCCTTCGACGAGCGTCGCATCGACGTTTGGCGTCGTTTCCTTCTGTGTGACGCTGACCGAGGCAACGGTCTGTGCAAGGTAGATTTCGACGCAGCTGTATTCGCCGCCCACGCCGGTGCACTGATTACCGGGGAAGGTGACGGTGTAGCTGCCAGTCGGCAGCCCAGGGATCGCATATTCACCGTTGACGTTGGATTCCTCGCATTCCGCGAAGGAGTCCGCTGCTTCTTCGGCGCAGACGCGATCGTTTGCGAGGGGGACGCCAGCCGCGTTCGTCACCTTGCCGGAGATGCGGCCGCCTTCTTCGAGCGTGAAGTTGACAGGTGTGGATTTTTTGATCGACACCGATTCAAGACTGGGCGAGTTCTGCGGCAGATAGTTCGTGCCATAGGCGAGCACGCTGACTTCATATTTGTCGTCTTCCTCCCGGCCAACGATCTTGTATTCGCCTTTTTCGTTCGTGACCGTACAGACAGAAGGGACTTCCACCGTGTAGTCGTAGGCGCACACCTCGATGTTCGCGAGCCTCGCGCTTGCTTCGTTTGTCACCGTGCCGGCGATTTCGCCGCCTTCTTGGAGCTTTGCGTCGGCGGTGGACGTTTTCGACGCCGTGACCGTGAGGAGTTCGCCTTCGGAGAATTTTACCTTTTCGTCGTAGTACCGTGGCAGGTAGTTGCCGGTTTCCTGTTCGGGAGTGAACTCGATCCCATATTCCCCGACGGGCACACTGGCGAACCTGTATTCGCCGTTCTGGTTCGTCGCTTCGCAAAGGGAGCTGTTGACACAGACTTCGACGTGTTCCAGCCTCGCCGTTTTCGCCGCATTTTCCACGACGCCGGCGATCGCTCCCGTTTCGGGCGTTGGCAGCGCTTCCAGGACGGCGTTGATGCCCGGCGTCGCGTTCGCTGGCGTCACCGGGATCGCAGCGGCTTCCGTCGAGTGTGAAACTTTGTCGTAGAACTGCTCGACGTACGCTTCGTTGTAGAATTCGACGGTGTAGCTGCCTGCCGGTAGGCCAGCGACTGTGTATTCGCCGTCTGCGTTCGTGTACACGCATTCCAGGAAGTCAGGGGGAGCGGTCTCCGACGCGCAGACATAGACTTCCGCCACCGCAGCGCCTGACTGGTTGGTGACCCTGCCGCTCACCTCGCCGCCGGATGGCAGCGAAGCGTCGATGTTCGGCGTGAGCAACGGGGCCGTCAGCGAAAGTAGCGTCGCTTCGCCCTCTTCGGCCTTGCCGTCGAAGAACTGGGACAGGTAGCTGCCGCTCACTTCAGGCTGCGGGTAGAACGCGACCTTGTAGGACCCGGAGGGCAGCCCCGTGATCGTGTATTCGCCCCCAAGATCGCTCGCCGTCACGTCGCAGGCGATCGACTCTCCCTCATCGGCTTCCTGCAGGACGTAGGTGCTCGCGGTCGCACCCGCGATCGGGACGCCATTGCGCAGCCAGGCGTAGGCAAAGCCGTTGGGATCGTTCGTCCAGGCTCCCGTCGAGCAGCTGAGCGTCTGTCCAACCGCAGGGGTGCCCGCCAATGTCGGCGCCGCCGTGCTCGCAGGGATCAACTTCGGCGGATGTGGTGGCGAGATCACCGCCAGCGCCGATGTGGGCGCCACGCACAGCGCGCCGATCGCGAGTACCGGCACAAACCGCAGGATGCGCCTGCGCAAGGCCTTCCCTCGAGTCGAGAAGCCAGCCAAATCCGCCTGCCCCATCATCCCAACCGCCTTTGATCGCACGTTGAGCCAATCGCGCCCCAGTTTGCGCCCAGGCCCTTACCCGTCAGATTCGCGCGATCGTAGCCGCTGAGTACCCGTCGGTCAATCGTCCTGGACATATGGCCTTCGCGGGCAAGGCCTCTATCAGGGCTGCACCTTCTCCGTTTCAGGCGCAAGCAGCTCGAGCAACTGGAGGCCTGGGATCGGACGCGAGATCAGATAGCCCTGGGCGACATCGCAGCCAAGCGCAGCAACGCGCTCCAGCACCGCCTCGGTCTCGATGCCCTCGGCGACGATCCTCAGGTCGAGGTGCCTGGCGATGTCGACGGTCGAGCGCACGATCGCTTCGATCCGCGAGTCCTCGCAGATGTCGGTGATGAAGCTCTTGTCGATCTTCACCTCGCTTGCAGGCAGCTGCGCAAGGTAGGCGATCGAGGCGTTGCCAGTGCCGAAGTCGTCGATCGAGACGCCGACGCCGCCCTCGCGCAGGCTCCGCAGCGCATCGATCGCCTTCTCAGGGTCGATCATCGTCGCGCTCTCCGTCACCTCGACCGTCAGCTGGGAAGGCTCGATTCCATGGCTTGCGAGGATCTCGAAGATCTTCGCCGGCAGCTCAGGGTCGATCAGGTTGCGCGCCGAAAGGTTCACGGACATCTCCAGGCTCAGGCCGCGCTGCCGCCAGGCAAGCAGCTCGTCCACCGCTCGCTCGACCACGTGCATAGTCACAGGGCCGACGAGCGCGGTCGGCTCGATCAGCGGCACGAACTCCATCGGCGAGAGCAGGCCCCGTTCAGGGTGCTGCCAGCGCACGAGCGCCTCCACGCCAGTCACCTGCCCGCTCGCGAGGTCGAGCTTGGGCTGGTAGTGCAACGTCAGCTCGTCGCGCTCGAGCGCGCGCCTGACCTGTCCAAGCAGGATCAGCTGGTGCGGGTCGAACCTGTCTGCCTCAGGCGAGTAGAGCTCTGTGCGGCTGCCGCTCGCCCTAGCGCGCGAGAGCGCTGCTTCGGCCTGCTCTAGCAGCTCCTCGGCGCTTGCGGAGCCCTCGGTCAGCAGCGTGACGCCGACGCTCACCTCGACGTTGAGCGCGATGCCGCTCAGCGACATCGGCATCTCGAAGCTCCTGTGCAGGCAACGGGCGACCTCGAGCCCGTCCGCGCCTGCGTCCCGCACTGGACGTAGGACCGCGAACTCGTCGTTGCCAAGCCTCGCAATCAGGATCTCCTGCCCAAGTTCGCTGCGCAGACGCCCTGCGACCGCGCGCAGCAGCTCGTCGCCAGTCGCGCTGCCAAGCGTGCTGTTGATCTGCTTGAAGCCGTCGATGTCGAGCATCAGGACGGCCGCGGCGTGGCGACGGCGACTGCGCAGCTGCCTGCCAAGGCGCTCGGCGAAGAGCATGCGGTTTGGCAGCCCTGTGAGACGGTCGTAGTGGGCGAGCCTGTAGTTCTCCTGCGCTTGCTGGCGCAGTCGCCGCGATGCCTTCGCGACGATCGAGTAGAGCAGCAGCCAGAGCGCGATCAGCCCAATCGCGACGATCAGGGCGATCATGCGCTTGTCGTCTCTGATCGCGCCGGCGATCGGGCGATAGCTCAGGTACATCTCGAAGGCCCCTGCAGGCCGCTGTTGGCCTGCGAGGCGCAATGGGACGTAGACCTCGACGAGCGTGCCAAGCCCGACCTCGCCCGCAGTCTCTGTGTGCAGCCTCGGCACGACGACGCTCGCGGGATCGGGATGGCCGTCGAGCGCGTTCTCGAGATCGTCGCTTGGCTTCAGCCTGCGGCCGATCAGGCTGTGATCGTCGGAGTAGACGACGGTGTCCTCGGCGTTCCAGATCTTGATCCTCGCGAGATGCCGTTTGACCCAGCTCGTGCGCAACTGCTCGTCGAGCGTTTTCACGCCCGCTGGCGTGAGACCGTCCTTCAGGTCATGCGGCGTGAGCCGCGGCTGGATGCCGATACGCGCGATCAGCTGGGCCGCCTCGCCCTGATCGGCGAGCGTGCGCGCGACGATCCGCGTCTGCAGCGCCCGCGCGAGCACGAGCCCGAGCACGACCATCGGTACGAGGCTGAGCAGCGCGACCTGTCGCGTCAGCGTCCAGCGGCCAGCGATCCCTCGCAGTGCGGCGCGCAGCCCCATGCGCCCTGAATCGGCAAGAAACTGCCCACACTTCAGCCTGCAGGCGCCGAGACGACAACCTGCAGACGATCGGCCAAGCAGACTGGAGCTATCTGGACGGTGCGACTGGCTCTGAACGCCCCGGCGGCGCAACGCTCGCGGACGGCGGCCCACACGCGGGAATGCCTGCCTGCTCCGCGTAGCGTCCTGCTTCCTCTTCGGTCGCCTGCACGAGCGCGCCAGGCACCGCGCGTCCGCCCCGCTGTCCAAGCTCCTCGACCTCCAGCAGACGCCGCAACGCGACGCGCAGGTGACCGATCGCGCCGCGCTCCGCCGCAGGCGAGCGCAACTGCGTGAGCGCCTCGATCCGCCGTTGGATGGCGATGTAGCGCGCGGCCCGCTCGGCGGAGGTCTCTGCTTCTTCGGGCGGGGGTTGCTCCGGTGAGGGTTGCCCAGATGGGAGTTGCCCCGATGGGGGTCGCGCCGGCCCAGTGGGCATCCGCAAGCCACGGCCGGCGACTTCGCAGGATCGCTCGAGGCGCGCCTGCAGCGAGCTCGACGTCGTGCCGCCTGGCGCCTGCGAGCGCTTCTGCTGAGGCGAGCTGGTCGAGGGACCGGCTGCGCCCGACGTGGCTGGGCCCGATGAGCCCGTTTCCGATGAGTCTGTGCCCGATGCGCCTGTGCCCGACGCGCCTGTGCCGGCAGCCGGTGGCGGGGTTGCCTGAGACTCCGAGCTCCTCGGGGCTTTCGTCGCCTGCGTCTGCGTCGCGGATGACCGCGCCGTAAGCCCGCGCTGGGCGGTGTGCCGCGTCGCGGAGCCCCCTCCGCCGCAGCCTGCCGTGAGCGGCGCGATCGCAAGCACGGCAGCGCAGGTCGCTGCCGCCTTTGCCCACGCAGGCGAGCCCCGACGCCTGCGGTCTCGCCGCGGCGCCGGCGTCATCGTCATCGCGGATCGGGATGCAGCGTGCGCGCCGACGACCCCTACCCCTTCTTCCGCTTGTGCTTCTTGGCTTTCTTCTCGTGCTTCTTGGTCTCGCTGACGAGCGCTTTGACATCCATCGTCGCTGGCATGCCACCAAGCGCCGGCTGGAACGTGAAGGCGCCGCCGACGTGCAGCTTGTGACCTGACTTCAGCGCTTTCAGCGCCTTGCTGCTCGCGTGCACCTTCAACGTGACAGCGCCTGCAGCGACTTTCGTCGAGCCTTTGCCGAACAGCACCGTGGAATGCACGCACTTGCCGTTGTGCTTGACGAAGCCCTTCTTGCAGTGCTCGCTCTTGCCTTTCCCGTGCTTCTTCGCCGCGTCGGCAAACGCCTCACCGCCGCTGATCGCGAGATCGTCAGCAAACGCGACATCGGAGTTCTCGAACGACAGCGCCCACTCCAATGAGCCTGCTTCCGGGAATTCGAAGACGAAGACGAGGTTCCCGCTCTTCGCGTCGAAGCTCGGCTTCTTCTTCAGCTTGAAGTGGCTGTTGGGAGCCGCGATCGCGAGCGCGTTGCTGGTCGCGCTCGCGGAGCCACCCACTTCGCCCGTGTATGCACATTCTCTTTCCGGGTGTTCGGCGATCGATATGGCACACACGTGAACGCCGGGAGCCATCGCGCCCGTTGTGCTTGTCACCTTGCCTGAGATCTTGCCGCCTTCAGCGAGCGCGGCGTCGACGCCTTCAGTCGTTCCAGGCAGGTGGACTTCCACGTCGTCGACTTCCTCGCCGAGATACTCGTGGACACAGTTTTGGGATTCGCCTTCCGGGCTGCACTGATAGCCGGTGAATTCGACCGTGTGGCTTCCCCCGTTGATCCCGACAATCGTGTATTCGCCGTTGGCGTTTGCGTAGGCGCACCGAAAGGCGCCCGTCACACAGACCTCGGCGTTCGCAAGGGCGCCGCCGGCGGCGTTGGTCACCGTGCCTGAGATGCGGCCCCCTTCTGCCAGATGGACAACACCGAGCGCATTGACGGCCCCTGCCGTCACCGACACCGAGGTGTCGTAGAGATCCAGGTAGCTGCCGTGCAGAGGAGGCTCGAAATACACCTCGTATTTGGTCCCCGCGGGCAGGCCGAGGAGCGTGTATTCGCCGTTTTCGCGCGTTACGACGCATCCCGCATTGAACTGGAGTGTTTCTTCGTATGCGCAGACTGTGACATTCGCGATCGGCGAGCCCGTAACAGTCTCAACGGCGCCCTTTACTCCGCCGCCCCTTTCGAGGCTCGCGTTGACTTTTGTGGAGCTCGACCCCGTGACCGACACATGAGCCGCGTCTTCCCCATGGAGTGTTTTGTTGTAGTACTGCGCCACGTATTCGCTGCTTTCCGGCGGGGAGAAGTAGACCGTGTATTCGGTGCCGTCCGGCACGCTGGGGACCTTGTACTTGCCGCTCGCGTTCGTTGTCCCGCAGCCATAGAATTCGTAGCTCGAGACACAAACTTCGATGCCTTCAAGTGGTTTGGGCCCGGCGCCTTCCACCGTGCCTTCGACGGCTCCAGTCGTGATGCGCTGGGCTGTCGCATCGATGCCGCCGGTGACGTTGGGCGGGGTGACGGCGACCGCCTCGAGCTCGCTCGCTTCGTAGTAGACGCATTCGGTTTCGCTGCACTGTTCGCCGAGGAAGCTGACGTTGTAGCTGCCCGCCTGCAAGCCGATGATGACGTATTCCCCGCTGGTGTTGGTTTCCGCGCATTCCCCGAGGTCGGCCGTCGGTTCGTCTGCGCAGACCGTGACATCCGCAAGCGGCATCGCAGACGCGTCGAGGACCTTGCCCGCGATCTCTCCGCCCGTCTGCAGCGCGGCGTCGATGCTCGGCGTGAGGCTTGGCGCCGTCACAGGCACGGGGGTCGGTTCTTCCGCGATCGTCTTGCCGCTGAAGGACTGGCTCAGCAGATTGCCGTTCACGGAGGCATATGCTTCGAAGAAGACCTTGTAGGACGCGGACCGGAGCCCCGTGATCGTGTATTCGCCGCCGAGCACGCTCGCGGTCACCTCACAGGAGATCGACTTGCCCATGTCGCCGGCCTGGATGACGTAGGTGTTGCCCGTCTGACCAGCGATCGGGGCGCCGTTGCTCAACCACGCGTAGGCGAAGCCGTTGGGATCGTTCGTCCAGCTCCCAGGCGAGCAGGTGAGCGCCTGCCCGACGAGCGGCGTGCCCGTGAGCGTCGGCGCAGCGGTGTTCGCCGGTGTCAGCTTCGGCAGCGTCGGACCGGCTTCCGCCGACGCCGTCCCAGGAAGCGCGCAGAGCACCCCGACCGCAAGCATCGGCGCGAGCCGCGGCATGCGCCTGCGCAGCCCTTTCCTGTGGGTCGAGCGATCGGCCGAATCCACTCGTTTCACGAAACGCACCACGCCTACCCCTTCTTCTTGTGCTTCTTGGCTTTCTTGCCCTTCTGCGGCTCGCGCACGACGGCTTTGACGTTCAGGCTCGCAGGCGCCCCGCCGAGCGCGGACTTGAACGTGAAGGCGCCGCTGACGTGCAGCGTATGCCCTGACTTCAGCGCTTTCAGCGCCTTCGGGCTCGCATGGGCCTTCACCGTCACCGTGCCTGACGCGACTTTCTCTGCGCCTTTACCGAACGGCACGGTCGAGCTCACGCACTTGCCCTTGTGCTTGACGAGGCCCTTCTTGCAGTGCTTGTCCTTACCGCCTTTTTTGCTTTTGCCCTGCTTGGCGATCTCGGCGTGCGCCTGGCCGCTGCTGACCGAAAGATCGTCGGCGAACGCGACGTCGGAGTTCCTGAACGACAGCATCCAGTTCAGCGCGCCGCCTTCCGGAAATTCGAAGACGAAGACGAGGTCCCCGCTCTTCGCATCGAAGCTTGGCTTCTTCTTCAGCTTGAAGTGGCTGCTCGGCGAGGCGACCGCAACCGTAGCGCTGACGGCGGTCGCGGAGCCGACTTCGGAGGCCAGGGCGCAGTCGAGCTCTTCGCCTTCAGCGGCGGCGGGATACGCGCAAGCTTCGACGCCCGCAAGCGGCGCGCCGCTCGCGCTGCTCGTGACGCGGCCGGCGATCTCTCCACCTTCCGCGAGGACGCCGTCGATGCCTGTCACCGACTGGCCTGGCGCCACCGTCAGCGTTTCGCCTTCCTCGACGGTCCCCTTGCCGCTGTAGTACTGCGGCTGGTAGGGGTGGGGACAGTAGAGTTCGTCTTCGGTCAGGCAGACGTATCCATCGAACTCGACCTTGTACTGCCCATCCAGGTCGGTAATGGCGTATTCACCGTTTGCGTTCGTCTCGGAGCACGCATATACGTAGAAGAACGATGAGTTCGCGATGCACGCGTAAGCGTGCTCGATCGGGGCGCCGTTCGTGGCTGCTGTGAGCCTGCCGGTGATCTGCCCGCCTCGCACGAGTTCGATGTTGACCGCGGTTGCCGGCGCGGTGACTTTTCCTGCGTTGGAGCTGTCGATGTAGTCGCTTTCGTGCGACGAGAAGGCGTAGAGGGTGTATTCCACACCCGCAGCGAGACCGGGGACTTCGTATTCGCCTTTTTCGTTGCTGACACTGCAACTCTCGTAGTCGGTCGTCGGCGTGTACGCGCAGAGTTCGATCTCGGCGATCGCGTTCTTCGTGGTTTCGTCGATCACTTTGCCCTTGATCTCGACGCCCACCGCCAGCTTCGCGTCGATGCCGGTCTTGGTCTCTTTGTCGCTGCCGTTGAGCACTACTTCTTCGGCGGCGGCGTAGGTGCTCTGTTCGTTCCAATACTGGGGCTGGTAGTCGCCGCCTTCGAACTCCCTCGCGAAGGCGACCTTGTAGCCGCCTTCGGGGAGATTGGCGATCGTGTATTCGCCTTTCGTGTTCGTGTTCGCACAGCTGTAGGAGTCGCCTGGACCGAGATCGGCACAGGCGCGGATGTTCGCGAGCCCTTTGTCGCCGGCTTCCGTCACCGTGCCGCTGATCCTGCCGCTGTTGGGAACCATCACCGCGTCGATGTTCGATGTCGTGCCTGGCGCGGTCACCGTGACGGACGCTCCGCCGTTGTAGCTCTGCTCCGCATAGCGCTGTTCACAAGCCGTTTCCGTGCATGCATAGCCGTAGAACTCGACTGTGTATTCCCCGTTGAGACGCGGGATCGCGTATTCGCCGTTGGCGTTCGTATCGGCGCATTCTTCGCCGCTGCTCCATTCGGCGCAGGCTTCGATGCCCGCGATCGGGCCGCCGCCTTCCGCATTGGTGAGACGTCCGGTGATCTGGCCGGCGGGCATCAGCGCGGCATCGATGTTTGGCGTCGCGTTTGGCGAGGTGACCGACACCGCGGCCGCTTCGCCGAAGCTCTGCTTGCCGCCGTAGTACCCGAAGAGGTAGTTGAGGCTCGGCAGGCCGAATTCTTCGAGGTAGGTGCGGGACGAGAACCCCACCTTGTAGGAGCCCGACGGAAGGCCTGTGAGGGTGTATTCGCCACCATTGGTCGCGCTCACCTCGCAGCCGATCGACTTGCCCGCGTCCGCGCCCTGCAGCGTGTAGGTATCGGCGCTCGCGCCGGCGATCGCGACGCCGCCCCGCAGCCACGTGTAGGAGTAGCTCGGATTGCCGGTCCAGCTCCCAGACGCACAGGTGAGCGTCTGCCCGACGAGCGGCGTGCCCGTGAGCGTCGGCGCGGCGGTGTTGGCCGGCGTCACCTTCGGCAGCGTCGGAGAGGCTTCCGCCGACGCCTGCCCGGGAAGCGCGCACAACGCCCCGACCGCGAGCACCGGCGCGAACCGCAGCACGCGCTTGCGCAACTTCGCCCTTCGGGCCGAGAGACCCGCCGAACACACCCGCTCCATCGTACACACCGCCTTTGATCGCGCCTCCGAAATTCGCGCGATCGTAGCACCCGTCTGAGCGGCTGAACCCCCGCCTTCGCTGCCGGAGCCGCTGCAGCCGCCGGGTCAGCCCCTGGTTGGACCAATGGCGCCGACGAAGCCCGGCAGCCTCTCATCCACGAGCTTGCCGTCGGCGAGCTTCAGCACGCGCGGCGCGTTGCTCGCGACCTCGACGTCATGGGTGATCAGGATCACCGTCACTCCGGTCTCTTCCCAGAGCGCGCGCAGCAGTTGCAGGATCGAGCTCCCGGTCGCCGAGTCGAGATTGCCGGTCGGCTCGTCTGCGAGCAGCACCTCCGGTTCGTTGCTGAGCGCGCGCGCGATCGCGACGCGCTGCTGCTCGCCGCCGGAGAGCTGTGAGGGCAGGTGACCGCCGCGCTCGCGCAGGCCGACGCGCTCGAGCAGCTCCTGTGCGCGCTGGCGTTGCTGCGCGCCGCCGAGCTTCCTCGGCGCGAGCGCCGCCTCGACGTTCTCCAGGGCGGTGAGTGTCGGGATCAGGTTGAACTGCTGGAAGATGAAGCCGAGCGTGCGCTGCCGCAGAGTCGCAAGCTCCGCCTCGCCGATGCGATTCAGGTCCTCGCCCTCGAAGCGAACCGTGCCAAAAGTTGGCCGGTCGAGCGCGCCGAGCAACTGCAGCAGCGTCGACTTGCCCGAGCCGGATGGGCCGATGACCGCGACGAGCTCGCCCTTGAAGATCTCGAGGCTTATGCCGTCGAGCGCGGTCACCGCCGTCTCTGAGCCGCCGTAGCTCTTCGTCACGTCCACGAGCTCGTAGAGCGCGACGCTCCTGCTGCTGCCGTTCCTGCCATCGCCTGAGCTGCCGTTCATCTTCTGCCCTTCTCTTCGTGTGTCGATCGTCTCGTGGGCTCCCATCACTCGACGCTCCGCAATGCCTCGGCGGGACGCAGACGCGCCGCGCGCGCGCCGCCGACCGCGCCGGCGATGAGGCCACCGAGCACAGCCAGCGCGATCGCGAGCAGCACGATCCCCACGTCGACGGGGGCTGTGAGCACTGCCGTGCTCGATCCGCCGCCGCTGCTACCGCCGCCGAATGGGCCACCGCCGCCGAAGGGCCCGCCGAACGCGCTGCTCGAGCTGCCGCTCAGCACGGTCGTCGCCTTCAACGTGATCCCGAGCGCGCCGATCACCGCTGCCGCAGCGATCCCAAGCACGGCGCCGATCACGCCGCCGAGCAGACCCTGGGCGAGCGCCTCGCCGCTGATCTGGCGCACCACGAGCCGCTGCGACCAGCCGATCGCCTTCAACGTGCCGATCTCGCGCACGCGCTTGTTCACAGAGGAGATCGTCAGCAGGCTCGCGATCAGGAAGGCGGCGAGCAGCGCAACGATCGCCAGGGCCGTGCCAAGCGTCGTCGAGAGTTTCTTAGCGTCCACGAGCGAGCCGCTCACCTGTTCGGCGAGCTGCTTCGAGGTCGTCGTCTGTGAGCCTTTGAAGACCTGCTTGATCTCCTTCGCGACGGCGTTCACCTGATTCGCGCTGCTCGCGGAGACCTCGAGCGTGTTGATCCTGCCCTTGCGCTGCGAGAGCTTCTGCAGCTCGCCCAGGGGCACGTAGATGTCGGAGGCCTGCCCACCCAGCGGCGCCTTCGCGAGGCCGACGACTTCGAGCTCCTTGCCGCCGACTTCGACCTCGTCGCCGATCGAGATGCTCTTTTCGTCGGCGTAGCTCTGTGAGAGCACGGCCTGCTTCACTTCGCCGCTCGCGAGGTACTTGCCCTTCGTGATCTGGCTCGCCGGAAGCATGCTCAGGTTCGGCTGCGAGGCGTCGATCCCGGAGACGGAGATCGGCTGCAAGCTGAAGCCGCCCTGGATCCGCGGCGGCGCGCCGCCGCCACCGGAGAAGCCGCCACCTGGGAAGCCGCTCTGTGAGGAGGTTTCGCTCTCCTTCGGAGCGGTTCCGGAGAGGTGGATCATGTCGAGTGTCAGCCCGCTGGCGGTCGCGGTCACGCCTTTGATCGCCTCGATCTTCTTCGCTTCGCTTTCGGAGAAGCTCAGGTTCGTCGTCATGAAGCGGGTGATGTCGAAGCGCTTGCCCGCTTTGCCGAGCTGGCCGAAGCCGAGACGACCGCCGCCGTTTTCCTTCTGCAGCTCTTCGCGGTCTTCCTTGGAGAGCTGCGGTCCGCCGGCCCCCGGCCTGAAGCTCCGGCCGGAACCTGACCCCGTGATCGAGATCGGACGCGTCACGGACATGTTCGTGCCGACTCCCGCGAGCGGCCCAAGCACCTTGTCCTGTGCCTTGTTCAGCCCGTGCGAGAGCGCGCTCACGGCTACGACGAGCGCGACTCCGACGCCGAGGCCGAGCGCGGTGAAGATCGTGCGCCCGCGGCGGCGGCGAAGCTCTGAGGCGATGTAACGCAGGTAGAACACTGCGGCGGCTCCTTCTTGCTGTCGTTTCCTTACGAGCTTGGTCCTGCATGCAACCGTCCGCGGCTAAGCCTCACTGCAGGCGCTTGTAAGAAGAGGTGAAGAAGAGGGAGGGGTGGGGGGTTGCGCGTCTCACCCACTCATCGGCGCACGCGCCGGCGTCGGCTCGTCGTCAGACGGCACGGGTTGCTTCGTGCTCACGATCGGCAGCTGCATGCGCATCACCGTCCCGCCGCCGCTCGCCGCGGCGGCGCTCACGCTCGCGCCGTGAGCGTCGGCGATCTGGCGCACGATCGCGAGCCCGAGCCCGGAGCCTGGCATGCGGCGTGAGTCGCGCGCGCGGTAGAAGCGCTCGAAGATGTGCGGCAGGTCCTCGGGGTCGATCCCTGGACCGTGGTCTGCGATGCTCAGCAGACCGCCGTCGAGGCGCAGCTCGACCTCGCCGCCGGGCGGGCTCCACTTCACCGCGTTCTCCAGCAGGTTCCTCACAGCGCGCGCGAGCCGGTCCGGCTCGCAGCGCACGATTCCGCCGCCGGCGAGCTCGGCCGCAAAGCTCACGTCCTGTGCCTGGGCGTGCGGCGCCATCTGTCCCAGCGCCGCCGCGACGACGTCGGCGAGCGGCAGCTCTTCGAAGTGCTGCGGCTGCTCGCCGCTGCGCGCGAGCTCGACGATCTCCTCGACCAGCCGCGTCAGCTCGTCGACCTGCTCGACGAGATCGCCACTCAGCTCGCCCAGCTCGCTCTGCGAGAGCTGCTCGCGGCGCATCAGCAGCTCGAGGTTCGTGCGCAGGCTCGCAAGCGGCGTGCGCAGCTCGTGCGAGGCGTCGGAGACGAGCTGGCGCTGCGACTCGACCGACTGCTCGAGCGCGTCGAGCGTCGTGTTGTAGGAGCGCGCGAGCCTGCCGAGCTCGTCCTCCCCGCTCGCCGGCAGCCGCTGCCCAAGCAGCTCGCGCTGACCGGCGATCTCCTCTGTGCGCTGCGTGAAGCGGCGGATCGGCCGCAGCGAGGTGCGCGCGACGAGCAGTCCGAGCAGCGCCGCCAGCGCGATCCCGCCCGCAGTGATCGCGGCGAGCAGCACGACCAGTCCCCTCAGCGTCGAGTCGACCTCGCTCAGCGGCAGCGCGACCTCGACGGCGCCGCCCTTGTGCAGCGGCGCCGAGAGCACGCGCAGGCGGTTGCCGTCGACGGTCTCGTCCTCGATCGTCGTGCCCTGCCTGCCGGCCGCGACCGCGCGCGTCACGGAGCCGATCGGCAGCGAGGCTCCGGACTGCCCCGGCGGCTTGCGGGCGACGCCCTCGGGCGAGACGAGCTGTACGTCGCCGACCGCGCCGCCGAAGCGCTTTGCGTCTCGCGGCGGCGGCGGCAGCGGCTGTCCGTGCGGCCCTCGATTCGCACGCGGCGCGCCCGCGAGCGTCGCCGCCTCGGGAGCGAGCCGCTGGATCGTCTCGGCGCGCTTGCGCAGCGTCGAGTCGACTTCGTCGAGCAGCTTCGAGCGCACCGCGATGTAGGCGCCGAGCGAGGCGAGCGCGATCGCGACCGCGACCGCCGCGGCCGCCGCGAGCGCGAGCCTGCGGGTGATCGTCATTGCCCGCCCTGCGCCGCGGGCGCCCATCCGCGTCGCATCGTCATCGCTCGCGCAGCACGTAGCCGACGCCGCGCACCGTCTGGATCAAACGCGGCTCGCCGTCTTCCTCCAGCTTGCGGCGCAGGTAGCCGATATAGACGCCGAGCGAGTTGGAGGTCGGGCCGAAGTCGTAACCCCAGATGCGTTCATTGATCAGCGAGCGGCTGAGCACGCGCTGCGAATTGCGCATGAACAGCTCCAGCAGCAGGAACTCGGTGCGTGTCAGCTCGATCGCGCGGGCGCCGAGCTGCACCCGATGCCCGGCGAGGTCGAGGCTCAGCGCGCCGAAGCGCAGCTGCTCGGCGCCCTCATCCCCTGGCACGCTGCGGCGCAGCAAGGCCTTCAGGCGTGCCATCAGCTCCGCCAGCGCAAACGGCTTCACGAGATAGTCGTCGGCGCCTGCCTCCAGACCTGCGACGCGGTCGTTCACCGTCTCGCGCGCCGTCAACATCAGGATCGGTGTGCGGTCACCCGCGCCACGCAGCCGCCGGCAGACCTCGAGCCCGTCGATCCCTGGCATCAGGATGTCGAGGATCGTCGCGTCGATGCCGCCGTCGCTCAGCTGTTCGAGCGCGGCCTCGCCGCTCTCGCACTCGAGCACCTCGTAGCCCTCGAGCGAGAGCGCCCGTCGCAGGGCAGAGCGCAGCGCCTGCTCATCGTCGACGACGAGGACCTTCACAGCGCCGAGTCTGCCAGGCGAATCGAAGAATCGGGTAAAAGCTCAGATCACGCGCTGGGCGTGAACGAGCACTGCATCCGCTTCACCCCGTGGATGAAGGAGTTGCGATGCAGCTCGGGCTCCGCAGCCTCGATGTCGGGCAGCCTGCTCAGCAGCTCGCCGAAGAGCGCGCGCAACTGGCTGCGCGCAAGCGAGGCGCCGAGGCAGTAGTGCGGTCCGCCGCCGCCGAAGCCGACGTGGTGGTTGGGATCGCGTGTCACGTCGAAGCGCCAGGGATCCGTGAAGGCGCGCTCGTCGCGGTTGGCGGAGTGGTAGAAGAGCACCACCTTCTCCCCTGGGTCGAGCACCTGGCCGTGCAGCTCGACCTGCCTTGTCGTCGTGCGCCTGAAGGTCAGCACCGGCGTCGCCCAGCGCACGAACTCCTCCACGGCATCGGGCAGCCGCGCGTCGGGGTCGTCGATCAGCGCCTGGCGCTGGTCGGGATTGAGCGTCAGCGCCCGCATGGCGTGCGAGGTGGTGTGGCGGGTTGTGTCGTT
>DASXDO010000028.1:0-73223 GCA_036490555.1 Solirubrobacteraceae bacterium
GGCGACCCGGGCGACCCCTACGCGCTCGCGGCAGCCGAGCTCGGCCGCTACAGCGCCGCGCCGGTTGAGGTGCTGCCGCCCTTCGCTGGTGGCGCGGTCGGCGTGTTCGCGTACGACCTCGTGCGCACCGTCGAGCCGCTCGGCGAGCCGAACCCCGACCCGGTCGGGATCCCCGACCTCGCGCTGATGCTGACCGATGCGATGGTCGCGTTCGACCATCTCAAGCGCACGACGACGGTGCTGGCGAACGCGTACGCGGACGACGACCTCGACGCCTCCTACGCGCGCGCCCGCGAAACCATCGGCGAGATCCGCTGGCGGCTCGACGGGGCCGTGCCCCGCCCCGCGCGTCCACCCGCTCGCGATCGTCGCGCGCCGGCTTTCAAGGCGAACATGAGCCGTGAGCAATTCGAGGCCAACGTCGCGCGGATCATCGAGTACATCTACGCCGGCGACGCGTTCCAGGTGGTCCCCTCCCAGCGGTGGTCGGCGCCGGTGCCGGTCGAGGCGTTCAGCATCTACCGGGGTCTCAGGGCGGTCAACCCGAGCCCGTATATGTACTTCCTCGACTTCGGCGACTTCGAGATCGCGGGCGCGAGCCCCGAGCCGCTGATCACCGTGCAGGGACGCGAGGTCTCCACCCGCCCGATCGCCGGCACCCGCCCACGGGGCGCGTCCCCCGAAGAGGACCGGCGGATGGCCGAGGAGTTGCTTTCAGACGAGAAGGAGCGCGCCGAGCACGTGATGCTCGTCGACCTCGGGCGCAACGACCTGGGGCGCGTCTGCGAGGCGGGCAGCGTGCAGGTCGACACGATGATGTCCGTCGAGACCTACTCGCACGTGATGCACATCGTCTCCTCGGTGAGCGGCAGGCTGCGCGAGGAGGTGAGCGCGATGGACGCGCTGCGCTCGGCGCTGCCCGCAGGCACGCTCTCCGGCGCGCCGAAGGTCCGCGCGATGCAGATCATCGACGAGCTAGAGCCCGTGAAGCGCGGCGGCTACGGTGGCGCGATCGGCTACCTCTCCTACGGCGGCGACCTCGACACCTGCATCCACATCAGGACCGTCGTCGTGAAGGACGGCGTCGCGAGCATCCAGGCGGGCGGCGGCACTGTCGCCGAAGCGAAGCCCGACTACGAGTTCGAGGAGTCGGTCGCGAAGAGCAGAGCGGTGCTGCGCGCGATCGAGTTGGCGCTCGAACAGCCAGACTGGGAGTAGCGGGGCCGCAGATGAAGGTCTTGATGATCGACAACTACGACTCGTTCACCTACAACCTCGTGCAGTACCTGGGCGAGCTGGGGGCTGAGGTCGAGACCGTGCGCAACGACCGCGCGAGCGTCGATGAGCTGCTGGCGCTTGGCTACGACCGCTGCGTGATCTCGCCAGGGCCCTGCACTCCGACGGAGGCGGGCATCTCCGTCGAGGTCGCAAGGCGGATGCCCGAGGCGGGCGTGCCGACGCTCGGAGTCTGCCTCGGGCACCAGTCGATGGCGGAGGCGTTCGGCGGGCGCGTGCAGTTGCACGAGCCGATCCACGGCAAGGCGACGACGATCGAGCACGACGGGCGCACGATCTTCACAGGACTGCCAAGCCCGCTGACGGTCGGGCGCTACCACTCGATCGTCGTCGACCCAGAGCTGCCCGACTGCCTGGAGGCCTCCGCGCGCGGCGACGGCGTGCTGATGGCCCTGCGCCACCGCGAGCTGCCGGCGGAGGGCGTCCAGTTCCATCCAGAGTCGGTGTTGACCGAGCACGGCAAGGCGCTCCTGGCCAACTTCCTTGGGAGCGCCTGATGCCGAACCCAGTCATCACGCGTGCGCTCGACGCGGTCGCATCCAGGCGCGACCTGAGCGTCGACGAGACCGCCGAGGTGCTGGCGGAGATCATGCACGGCAACGCCTCCGAGACCCAGATCGCGGGCTTCCTGATCGCGCTGCGTACGAAGGGGGAGACGGTCGACGAGCTCGCCGGCCTGGCGCGCACGATGCGCGAGCTCGCGACGCCCGTGAACGTGAGGCGCGACGACCTGCTCGACACCGCAGGCACAGGCGGCGGCAGGCGCACGTTCAACGTCTCGACGACCGCGGCGTTGATCGCGGCAGGGGCCGGCTGCGCGGTCGCGAAGCACGGCAACCGCTCGGCGACGAGCCTCTCCGGCTCGGCCGACCTGCTGGAGGCGTTGGGGGCGAACATCGACCTCGCCCCAGAGCAGGTGGCGCACTGCATCGAGTGCGCGGGCTTCGGCTTCATGTTCGCGCCCGCGCACCATGCGGCGACGCGCTTCGTCGTGCCCGTGCGGGCCGAGCTGGCGGTGCGCACCGTCTTCAACCTGCTGGGGCCGCTGACGAACCCGGCTGGCGCCTCACGTCAGCTGATCGGCGTCTCCGACGTCGCCTTCCTGGAGAAGATCGCGGGCGCATTGGCGCGCCTGGGCGCGACGCGCGCGCTCGTCGTCAGCGGCGAGGACGGCCTCGACGAGGTCTCGATCGCGGCGGCGACGCAGATCGTCGAGGTGAACGGCGAGGAGCTGCGCCGCTACGAGATCACGCCTGAGGAGGTCGGTGCGAAGCTCGTCTCAGGCGCGCAGCTGGAGCAGCTTGGCGGAGACACCCCAGAGCGCAACGCGGCGGTGACGCGGGCGATCCTGGCGGGCGAGCAGGGGCCGCCGACCGAGCTTGCGGCGATCAACGCCGGTGCCGCGATCTACGCCGCCGGCGGAGCGGACAGCATCGCCGAGGGCGTGCAGGCGGCGCGCGACACGATCGCCGACGGGCGCGCCACCGAGGCCCTGGAGCGCTACGTGGCGGAGAGCCACCGCAGCGAGGCGGTGAAGGCATGAGTGGGACGATGCTCGATGGGATCCTCGCAAGCACGCGCGAGGAAGTCGAGCAGCGCAAGCGCGAGCGGCCGCTGACGCAGATCGTCGAGGCGATCGAGAGCGCGACGGAAGACCGCCCGACGGTCGGCGGCTCGTCGCGGGGCAGCGCGACGCGAGACAGCGCGACGCGGGGCAGCGCGACGCGGGGCAGCTCGCCGCGAGACAGCTCGCCGCGGCGGCTGCGCGATGCGCTGAGCAAGCCAGGGCTTGGCGTGATCGCCGAGATCAAGCGCCGCTCGCCCTCCGCGGGCACGCTGCGCAGCGACCTCGACGTCGCGGCGCTCGCCGCCGCATATGAGGCCGGCGGCGCAAGCGCGCTGTCGGTGCTGACTGAGGGGCCGAACTTCGCAGGGTCCCTGCAGGACCTGGAGACGGCGCGGGGCGCCTGCGGGCTGCCGATCCTGCGCAAGGACTTCGTGGTCGACCCCTACCAGCTGCACGAGGCGCTCGAGGCGGGCGCCGACGCCGTGCTGCTGATCGTCGCGGCGCTGACGCCCGACGAGCTCGCCGAGCTGCACGAGACGGCGAGGTCGCTGGGGCTCGACACGCTCGTCGAGGTCCACGACGAGGCGGAGCTGGAGACGGCGCTGAGCGTCGGAGCGGACCTGGTGGGCGTGAACAACAGGGATCTGCGCGACTTCAGCGTCGACGTGCAGCGCACCTTCGCGCTGCTGAAGCGGATGCCAGCGGGGGTGAGAGTCGTCTCCGAGTCCGGGATCAAGAGCCCAGAGCAGATGCGCGAGCTGGAGCAGGCGGGCGTGGCGGCGGCGCTGATCGGCGAGGCGCTCGTGCGCGCCGAGGACCCAGGGGCGGCGCTCGAGGCGCTGCTCGGGAATCTACGAACCCCAACAGTTTCATAAGATTTAGCCTCGCCGATGATGAGCTTTAGATCGCCTTCATCGCGCGCATCCATGCTTACCCACACATGAAGCGGCTATTCCTCATACCACTGCTCTCCGCGCTGCTGGGCGGCGCAATCGTGATCGGCGTGCTCGCCGCCACCGGCGACCTGAGGGCGCCGAAGGAAAAGATCGTGACCGAAATCCAGGGCACGGCGCTGCCAGAGACCTCCTCGAGCTCGTCGAACACGGCGCAGCAGAGTGGCAACGGGCTGACGGCGCACGACATCTACGTTCGCGACGCGCCCGCGGTTGCCTATGTGACGTCCTCGATCGAAAAAAAGGTGGAATCGCCGTTCGACCCGTTCGGCGAAGAGGAATCCGAGAAGGGCACCGCGACGGGCTCCGGGATCCTGATCAGCCACGAAGGCCTGATCCTCACGAACTGGCACGTCGTCGACGAAGCGGTGAAGGTCCACGTGAAGTTCAGCGAAAACACCGAAGGCGTCGAAGCGACTGTGATCGGCGACAACCCCTCGCAGGACCTTGCGCTGCTGCGCGTGCCCGCTAGCGCGGTGAGCAAGATCAAACCGCTGACGCTCGGCGACTCGAGCAAGGTGGAGGTCGGCGAACCGGTGCTGGCGATCGGCAACCCCTTCGCGCTCGCGCGGACGCTGACGACCGGGATCGTCTCCGCGCTGCAGCGCCGGATCACCGCACCGAACGGCTTTGCGATCGAAAACGCGATCCAGACCGACGCGCCGATCAACCCAGGCAACTCCGGTGGGCCGCTGCTGAACGCGGACGGCGAAGTGATCGGCATCAACTCGCAGATCGAGACGGGCGGCAGCGGCAGCGACGGCAACATCGGCATCGGCTTCGCCGTGCCGATCAACACCGCGAAGGAAGAGCTGCCGCGGCTGGAATCAGGTGGCGCGATCAAGACCGCCTACCTTGGAGTCTCGACGGTGACCGTCGACAGCGCGCTGGCGGCGCTGAACCTGCCCGTCCACGAAGGCGCCCTGGTCGAGGAAGTAAAGCCAGGCACGCCCGCGGCGAAGGCGGGGCTGAAAGCCGGCAACCTCGAAGTCCAGACCGCCGAAGGCGAAGGCGTGATCGCGGGCGGCGACATCATCGTCGGCATCGACGGCAAGAAGGTGAAGGGCTCGACCGACCTCGCGAGCGACATCGAAGCGAAGCAGCCAGGCGACAAGGTGAAGCTCGAATTCGAGCACCCGACCGCCGACGGCAAATACGAACAGAAGACCTCCGAAGTCACGCTGACGACGCGCCCGAAGAGCGTCGAAAACCCAGACACGCCTGAAGGCTGAGCACGGGGACGGGCGCGGACACGCTCCGCGCACAAGGACCCGGCTCGACGGCGTGCGTCGAAGCGCACAACGACGGGTGCCTGGAAGCACACGGCGATGCGTGCCTGGAAGCGCCCAGAGACGCGAACGGTGTCCGAAGCGCGCGGCCGCTACCGTTCGGGGCGTGCCAGACGACAACGCTACGAAGGTGAAGATCTGCGGGACGACCCGTCTGCAGGACGCCGAGCTCGCCGTGCAGCTCGGCGCCTGGGCGATCGGGATGATCTTCTACGACGCCTCGCCGCGCAGCTGCAGCCTGATCGAGGCTGAGGCGATCTCACGGGCGCTGCGGCGCAAGGTTGAGCTCTGTGGCGTGTTCGTGAACGGGTCGCTGGAGACGATTACGGCGATTGCCGAGCAGCTGCACCTCTCGATCATCCAACTGCACGGCGACGAGGGGCAGGCCTTCTGCAACGAGGTCGCGCGCCGCACCGGCGCGAAGGTCTGCAAGGCGGTCCAGATCGCCGCCGCCGGCGACGTGCGCGCGCTCGAGGGCTTCCACGTCGACTTCCACCTCGTGGACGGCAAGGGCAAAGCAGGGCAGCGCGGCGGCACAGGGCAGACCTTCGACTGGTCGCTCCTGCGCGCCCGTCGCGGCGGGCGCTTGGCGACGCCGCTGATCCTGAGCGGCGGCTTGAATCCAGACAACGTCGCCGCCGCGATCGAGGCGGTGAAACCGTTCGCCGTCGACGTCGCAAGCGGCGTCGAGCAGGCCCCAGGGCGCAAGGACGAGATGCGGCTGCGTGACTTCTTCGCGGCGGTCGAGGGCGTCGGGGCGGATACGTCGCCTGCCGCAGAGCAGCCCGCGGCGCCGAGCGCAGGCACGGATGCGACCAAGGGCGCAGACGCCGAGGTCCCCGCATGAGCGCGATCGAGCACCGCTTCGGGCAGTACGGCGGCCAGTATGTGCCCGAGACGCTGATGCCTGCGCTGATCGAGCTCGAGCAGGCGTGGTTGCAGGCGCGCGACTCAGAGGACTTCAACGCCGAGCTGTCGCTGCTGCTGCGCGACTTCGCGGGCCGCCCGACGCCGCTCTACCTCGCGAGCAAACTCTCAGAGCGCCTCGGGCGGCGCGTCTACCTGAAGCGCGAGGACCTCAACCACACCGGCTCGCACAAGCTGAACAACGCACTTGGCCAGGGGCTGCTCGCGAAGCGCATGGGCAAGGACAGGGTGATCGCCGAGACCGGCGCCGGCCAGCACGGCGTCGCGACCGCGACTGCGTGCGCGCTGCTCGGGCTGCGCTGCGTCGTCTACATGGGCACGCAGGACACGCAGCGCCAGCGCCCAAACGTGCAACGGATGGAACTGCTGGGGGCGGAGGTGCGCCCAGTCGACGCGGGCGCGAAGACCTTGAAGGAGGCGACCTCCGCGGCGATCAGGGACTGGGTGACGAACGTCGCGGACACCCACTATGCGATCGGCTCGGTCGTCGGTCCGGCGCCCTACCCCGCGCTTGTGCGCGACTTGCAGAGCGTGATCGGCAGGGAGGCCCTCGAGCAGATCTCAGAGCGCGAGGGGCGCCTGCCGCAGCGCGTGATCGCCTGTGTCGGCGGTGGCTCGAACGCGCTTGGCATCTTCTTCGCGTTCCTCGACCGCCCCGAGGTCGAGCTGATCGGCGTCGAGGCCGGCGGCGAGGGGATCGAGACCCCACGCCACGGCGCACCGCTGACGGTCGGCGGGCGCGCCGGCGTGCTGCATGGCGCACGCTCGGCGGTGATGCAGGATGAGGAGGGCCAGATCATCGAAGCCCATTCGATCTCCGCTGGCCTCGACTACCCAGGCACCGGTCCGCAGCACGCCCACCTGCGCGACAGCGGCAGGGCGCGCTACGTCGCCGTGACAGACGCGGAAGCGCTCGCTGCGTTCAGAATGCTGACCCGCCTGGAGGGCATCATCCCGGCCTTGGAGAGCTCGCATGCGCTTGCCTGGGCGCTGGCCCAGCAGGACGGCGAGCTCGACCTGATCTGCCTCTCCGGGCGCGGGGACAAGGACCTCGCGGAGGTGCTGCGGCTTGGCTGAGATGGCGGATGTGGCGGCAGCGCAGGCCGAGGTGGGCGCGCAGGCCGGCTCGGCACGCGAGGCGCCGCTGACGGGTGAGCAGCGGCTCGCTGAGGCGTTTCGCGGGCACGGCCGCCGCGCGGCGCTGATGCCTTACATGATGGCCGGCTTTCCGACGCTCGAGCAGTCGCTGCGAATCGGCGAGGCGTGCATCGACGCGGGCGCTGACGTGATCGAGCTTGGCGTGCCCTACTCAGACCCGCTCGCCGATGGACCCGTGATTCACGAAGCCGCGACCGCCGCGCTCGCTGCGGGCGTGAGCCTTGGCGGCGTGCTCGAGGTCGCGCGTCCGCTTGCACAGCGCGTCCCAGTCGTGCTGATGTGTTACGCGAACATGGTGTATGCCCCTGGCGTCGATGCGTTTGCGCAGCGACTTGCGCGCAGCGGCTGCTGCGGGCTGATCGTGCCTGACCTGCCGCTCGAGGAGGCTGAGGAGGTACGTCAGGCGTGTGCGGCGCAGGGGCTTGCGCTCGTGCCGCTGCTCGCGCCGACGAGCACGCCTGAGCGCATGCAGGCGATCGGCGCGAGCGCAAGCGGCTTCCTCTACACCGTCTCGGTCGTCGGCACGACCGGCGAGCGCGTGACAAGCGACGACGGGCTCGCAGAGCTGATCGCGAGGGCGAGGGCGAGTACGAGCGTGCCAGTCGCGATCGGGTTCGGGATCGCGACGCCAGAGCAGGCGCGCAGCGTCGCCGACGCGGGCGCAGACGGGGTGATCGTCGGCAGCAGGCTCGTGCGCGCTGCGGCGGAGTCGGAGGATCCCGCTGGGGCGGTGGGTGAGGTCGTAGCCGAATTGGCCGCGGCCCTCCGCTGAGACCTATAGGATCTGCTCCCAATGGGACTGGTGCTCACATTCACCGCGGGCCTCGTCGTCTGGATCGTGATCTGGGCGCTTGGCTACTCTGGCTTCGACTCAGGCATGCTCGCGGCCGCGATCACGATCGTCGGCTGCTGCGTGAAGATCCTCGCCGGCTACCTGCCAGGGCGCCGCAGCTAAGAGTCCGGATGGGCTCTAGGTCGCTGGTGCGAGCGCGCTGGCTGCTGGGCCCCGTAGTCCTGGTGGCCATAGCGCCGCTGCTCGCAGGCTGCGGTGGCACGAGCGAATCGCAGGCCCAGACGACGATCGGCAGCCATCTCACGATCTATTCGAGCCTGCCGCTGACAGGCCCAGCAGGTGAGGAGGGTCAGCAGGTGCTCGACGGCGAGCGGCTTGCGCTCGCCGATGCGCATGGAGACGTTGGCCGCTTCAGCGTGAGCCTCGAATCGCTTGACGACGCAAACCCCGAAGGCGGCGAAGAAGAATGGAGCCGCGGCGAAACGGCCGCGAATGCGAGCGCCGCAGCGAAGAACGAGACGACGATCGCCTACATCGGCGACTTCGACTCCTACGCGACCGCGATCTCGCTGCAGACGACCAACCAGGCGGGGATCCTGCAGGTGAGCCCACGCAGCCCCTACGTTGGCCTGACATCGTCCTTCGATGCGGGCCAGGGAGACCCAGAGCGGCTCTATCCGACAGGCAAGCGCAACTTCGTGCGCCTGCTGCCAGGGGACATCGTCGAGGGCGCCGCCGAGGTGCAGCTGATGCGCAGCCTCGGGCTGCACACGGTCTACATCCTCAGCGACGGCGAACCGTTCGAGATGCCGCTCGCCTCGATCGTCGCCGACGATGCCACAGCGGCGGGCATGGAAGTCGTCGGTGAAGCGGTCGTCGAAGTCGCGCACGCGAACGCCGAATCGAGCTTCGAAGCGCAGGTCGAAGCGGTCGGCGAAAGCGGCGCCGAAGCGATCTTCTACAGCGGCCAGGCTGGCGAAGGCGTCGAATCGCTTTGGCGCCAGCTGCACGCCGCCTACCCAGCGATGCCATTGCTGGGCTCCGACGAGCTCGCCGAACCACTCTTCGCCGCGGGGATCGGCCCGGCGGGGGGGATGACCTACGTGACCACGCCGGTGCTGCCGCCGCAGCGCTACCCAGCGCCGGCGAAGCGCGTGCTTGACGAGTTCCGCAGCCGCTACCACTTCGCGCCAAGCTCCTACGTGCTCTGCGGCTATGAGGCGATGAGCGTCGTCCTCGCGGCGATCGAGCGCGCCGGCATCGAGGGCAACGACCGCGAAGCGGTCGTGAAAGCGATGTTCGAGACGAGGCGGCGCGAATCGGTGCTGGGGCGCTACTCGGTGCTCTCAGACGGCGAAACGACGCTTGCGAGCTACGGGGTCGACCGCATCGAACGCGGGCAGCTGAGGTTCTGGCGCGAGCTGCGCGTCGGGACAAGCGCGACGCCGGATGAGCACGTGCCCTAGCTGCGAGGCGCCCAGCGTCTGCCTCTGGAGTCCTGCAGCGAGCTCCAGGCAATCTGCTCCCTGTGGGCGATGGCGAGCACATGAGGGTCGGAGGTTGCGAGCTGGTCCTCCTTGCCGGTCATGGCAAGCAACAGGCAGTCACCGAGCGATAGTGGTTTACGGGTGCGGTGGTAGTGCCTAACACGCAGCTCTGCTGCCAGCCATGCGTGCGAGCGCTCCGCTGCGCGAACGTGGAGTTTGACGGACTGCTCGAGTGATTCGACGGCGGCGCGCGTGCGCTGTACCTCGATTCCGTGGACTCGCGCGAGACGATCCGAAGCCTCGGCGAGGTTGGGCGCGGCGATTGCCGTCTCGCCTGCTGAGATCAGATCGGCGACTTCCTGGGCGGCGGGCTCGTCGGCGAGCAGCGCTGTGAGCGCGTAGGCGTCGAGCAGGATCAACGCTGTGTCGTGCGAGCGTCTTCGAGCTCGGCTTCCTCAGCGCGTGCCGCCCCGCGCAACTTGTCAGAGGAGGCGCCACGCAGCTCGGCCGCGAAGATTCCTCGCACGGCCGAGAGCGGATCTTCAGGAGCGGGACGCAGCACGAGCTCGTCGCCGCGGTCCTCGGCAAGCACGACGCGCGTCCCCCAGCGCTTGCGTACCGATGCAGGCACCGAAACCTGGCCGCCACGAGATATCACAAGGCGCTTGTTCATGGCCATGAGAGCGTACCATGAGTGATGGCGAACAACTGGGTAGTATCAGGGGTCGCAACTTTGGTAGGATGATTGGTATGAAGGTCAGTGTGAGCCTGCCGGACGAGGATGTCGAGTTCCTCGATGCCTATGCGGGCGAGCACGAGTTGCCTTCTCGCTCAGCTGCCGTGCAGACGGCGATCAAGGCGCTGCGCCTCGGTGACCTGTGCGATGCCTACAGCGACGCTTGGTCGCAGTGGAGCGCGAGCGGCGAAGCGGACTCCTGGGACGCGGTCGCCGGCGACGGCGCGTGATGCGACGCGGCGAGGTGCGCATGGTCGATCTCGAGCCGACGAGGGGGTCTGAGGCGAGCAAGCGCCGGCCGGCGGTGATCGTGAGCAATGACGCCGCGAACAGCATGGCGGCGAGGTTGGGTCGAGGTGTCGTGACCGTCGTGCCAATCACGTCAAACGTCGAGCGCGTCTATCCGTTTCAGGTGCTGTTGCCCGATGGTGTGGCCGGCTTGCAGCGTGACTCGAAGGCCCAGGCCGAGCAGGTGCGCTCGATCGACGCGAGACGGATCGGCGAGCAGCTCGGGCAGTTGCCAGAGAGGCTGATCGCCTCACTCGATGAGGCGCTGCGGCTGCACCTGGGGTTGTAGGAGACCTTGCGCAGCCCTATCAAGCTGCGCGACGCGCAGCCCCTCACCCCAACGCCGACTCCAGCGCCTCGCGCAGGTGCGGATGCTGGAACTCGTAGCCGAGCACGAGTGCCTTGGCGGGCAGTACGCGCTGGCCTGTCGTGACGATTTCGGCCATCTCGCCGTAGAGCAGCTCGAGGGCGAAGCTGGGCACGGGCATGAAGGCGGGGCGGTGCAACGCTGCGCCGAGCGCGTGCGAGAACTGGGCGTTGGTGACGGGCTCGGGGGCTGTTGCGTTGACGGGGCCGCTCCAGCTCTGCTGCTCGACGGCCTCCGCGAACATGCGGGCGAGGTCGTCGAGGTGAATCCAGGAGATGTACTGGTGACCGCCTGCGACGGGGCCGCCGACGCCAAGTCGGAAGGGCGGCAGCATCTTCGCGAGCGCGCCCTCGCCGGCGTCGAGCACGACGCCTGTGCGCATCGTGACTACGCGCATCTCAAGCGAGGCGGCTCTGTTCGCCTCCGCCTCCCAGGCGGCGCAGAGCTCGGCGAGGAAGCCGTAGCCGACAGGGGCGTCCTCGTCGAGCGGCTCTTCGCGGCGGGCGCCATAGATGCCGACCGCTGAGGAGCAGACGAGCGTCGCAGGGCGGGCGTGCAGGCCTTGCAGGCCAGCGATGAGGTTGCGCGTGCCAAGCACCCTGCTGTCCCTGATCGCCTGCTTTGCGCGCGCGCTCCAGCGCTGGGCGATGTTCTCACCGGCGAGGTGCACGACCGCATCGAAGCCCTCAAGGGCCTGCGACGGTGCAGGTTCTGAGAGAGGGTCCCAGCTCGCTGCTGGTACGCCTAGCTTCTCTTCGGTGCGCTGCGGGTTGCGCGAGAGGACCTTGAGCTCATGCCCGCGACCACCAAGCTCTGCGACCAGCGCGCGGCCGACAAGGCCACTGCCGCCGGTCACAGCGATTCTCATCGCCGTGAGGCCTTCGCCTGGCGCGCTTGCCTCATCGCAGGGTCGCCTCTGTTCGGCGTGCCCCGCTCATCGCGGGCCTGGGCCATGGCCGTCGTGTCCGCCAAGCGAGGTTTCGCCATGCGCGAAGCCGACCTCCTGGCCTGCCCTGGCCATATCGCTCGCGCGCGCCTGCTCGGCGACGGCCGCGGCGACCGCGGGGGCGACGTCGCGGTTGAAGACGGAGGGGATGATGTAGTCCGCGTTCAGCTCGTCCTCTGTGACGATGCCCGCGATCGCGTATGCGGCGGCCATCTTCATCTCCTCGGTGATCGAGGGTGCTCGCACATCGAGCGCGCCCCTGAAGACGCCAGGGAAGCAGAGCACGTTGTTGATCTGGTTGGGGTAGTCAGAGCGTCCCGTAGCAAGGATCTTCACATATGGGGCGGCTTCCTCCGGGCTGACCTCAGGCGTCGGGTTGGCCATCGCGAAGAGCATCCCGTCCGGTTTCATGCGCGAGAGCGACTCCGCAGGCAGGACCTTCGCGCCGGAGAGCCCAATCACGAGGTCAGCGCCGTCGACGAGGTCCGCGGGGACGCCGGCAAGGCACTCCGAGTTCGTGACCTCTGAGAACCAGCGCTTGCTCTCGTTCATAGAGCCGTCGAGATAGTCGGCGCGCTGCACGTGCAGGGCACCCTTCGAGTCGGCGCCGACGATGTCGCTCACGCCGGCGGCGCGCAGGATCTTCGTGACCGCGATCCCAGCGGCGCCGATGCCGATGATGAGGACCCTGAGATCCTCGAGGCGCCTGTCGGTCAGCTTCACTGCGTTCAGCAGGGCTGCCATCACGACGACGGCGGTGCCATGCTGGTCGTCGTGGAAGACGGGGATGTCAAGGCGCTCCTTGAGCGCATCCTCGATCTCGAAGCAGCGCGGCGCCGAGATGTCCTCGAGGTTGATGCCGCCAAAGGAGGGCGCAAGCAGCTCGACGTTGCGCACGATCTCCTCAGGGTCCTTCGTGTCGAGGCAGACAGGGAAGGCGTCGACTCCCGCAAACTCCTTGAAGAGACAGCACTTGCCCTCCATCACCGGCATCGCCGCGGCGGGGCCAATGTCGCCGAGGCCAAGGACCGCCGTGCCGTCTGAGACGACGGCGACGGTGTTGCGCTTGATCGTGTACTGGAAGGCCTTCTGTGGCTCCTCCGCGATCGCAAGGCAGACGCGCGCGACGCCCGGGGTGTAGACCATCGAGAGGTCATCGCGCGTCTTCAGCGGGTACTTGTTGTGCTGTTCGAGCTTGCCGCCAAGGTGCATGAGGAATGTGCGGTCAGTCGTCTCGATCACTTCGGCGCCGCTGAGCGCGTCGATCGCTGCGGTGATCTTCGCCCAATCCTCTTCGCCTGCGGCGTCGACGACGATGTCGCGCACGCTGCCCTCATGGCCGCCCTCGACGAGGTCGATCGAGCCGACCATCCCGCCTGCTTTGCCGATCGCGTCGGTGACCTCGCCCAGGGAGCCCTCGGCGTCGGCGAGCTTCACGCGGATCGTGAGACGGTACTGGGCGCTGGGCGTTGCGCTCAAGGGGTGGACTCTCTTCCTCGGTTGGCCTTGGGATCGTTGAAAGGCAGGCGCATGTTATTTGCTTTGCCTTTATGGCCTTGTATACGTCGCCGCTGGCTTCTTGCCCGTCCGCGTCATAGAGTGCGGGGCGATGGCAGCGACGGCGAGAGCGGCAGCGACGGCAGGTGGCCTGCAGCGGGAGCGGCGCCTGTTCCTGATCGATGGCCCAAGCCTCGTTTACAGGGCCTTCTACGCGCTGCCAGAGTCGATTGCGACCTCGACCGGCGAGCCGACGAACGCGATCTTCGGCTTCGCCTCGATGCTCGTGAAGCTCCTGAGCGAGTGCGGCCCTTGCCCGACGATCGTCGCCTGGGACGCGGGCACCTCCGGCAGGACAGAGCTCTACCCCGAGTACAAGGCCCAGCGCATCAAACGCCCCGACCTGCTGAAGCAGCAGTGGCCTGCGATCGCGCCGCTCGTGGAGGCGCTTGGCTACCGCAACATCATCCTGGAGGGCTACGAGGCCGACGACGTGATCGCGACGCTCGCGGAGAAGGCGAAGACGGCGAAGGTCCCCGTGACGATCGTGACGGGCGACAGGGATGTCTTCCAGCTGATCGACGAGGAGGGGCTCGTCGAGGTGATGGCGACGGCGCGGGGGATCACCGAGACGAAGACCTACGACAGGCAGGCGGTGATCGAGCGCTATGGCATCCCGCCGGAGGCGATCCCTGACTTCTATGGCCTGAAGGGCGACACCTCCGACAACATCCCAGGCGTAGATGGCATCGGCGAGAAGACCGCAGGGGATCTGATCAAGAAGTACGGCAGCCTCGAGGGGGTGCTCTCGCACATCAGCGAGATCGGCGGCCCAAAGCGGCGGCGCAACCTGCTCGACAACGCCGAGAACGCGCGCATCTCCAAGCGGCTTGCGACAGTGAACAGGGAGCTCCCGCTCGACTTCGACCCTGTCGCCGAGCTCGCCGTCGAGCCTGACCGCTCAGGGGCGCGTGAGGCATTCAGGACCTACGAGCTGCGCGACCCGCTGCGGCGCCTGGAAGAGGCTCTTGGCGACGATTCGCTGCCGATCGCAAGCGCCTCAGAGGAGGCGGTCGTCGCAAAGCTCACGGAGGGCAAGCTGACGGACCTCGCGAGCCTGCTGAAGAGCGAGGAGCCGCTCTGCCTCGCCGTGCGCGCCGCAGAGGCGCCCGAGGGCGAGCTCTTCACGACGGGACAGCCCTGGCGCTTCGCCGCAGCGGCCGATGGCAGGGTGATCGCCGGCGAATGCGAGGGGCCTGCGGAGCTCGTCGCTGCCTGCGGGGAGCACCCGGCGATCGCGCACGACGCGAAGGCGCTGGACGTCGTTCCAGAGAACCTCGAGCACGACACGCTGATCGGCGCCTACCTGCTCGAGCCCGCGCGTCGCGGCTACCCGCTCGCCGAGCTCTGCGAGGAGCGCGGCTTCGTCGCCTCGCTGCAGCGCGCCGGGGCTCGCCCGAAGAGCGCAGACGAGCAGCAGCCAGACGCCACGCTCCAGGGCGCGGCAGGCGACGCCGTGCTGATCGGCGCGCTCGCACAGTGGCAGCGGCAGGAGATCGAGGCAAGGGGCCTGACGGGCGTGATGAACGAGATCGAGCTGCCCCTGATCCCGGTGCTGCGCGAGGTCGAGCAGCTCGGTGTGAGGATCAACCTCGAGCGGCTCGCAGGGATCACGCAGCGCGTGCGCAGCGAGATCGCCGAGCTGGAACGCGAGATCTTCAACCTCGCGGGCACCGAGTTCCTGATCGCCTCGACCCAGCAGCTTGGCGAGGTGCTGTTCGTGAAGCTTGGGCTCTCGCGCAAGCGCAGGGGCAAGACAGGCTTCTCGACGGACGCGAGGGTGCTGCAGGCGATCAGGCAGGAGCACCCGATCGTGCCGAAGGTCGAGCGCTGGCGCGAGCTCTCGACGCTGATCAAGACCTATCTCGACGTGCTGCCGCAGATGGCTGACGAGCGCTCGCGCATCCACACGACCTTCCTGCAGGCTGTCGCGCAGACGGGCAGGCTCTCCTCGACCAACCCGAACATGCAGAACGTGCCGATCAGGACCGAGCTCGGGCGTGAGATCAGAGGCTGCTTCGAGGCCGAGCCTGGCAGCGTCCTGATCTCCGCCGACTATTCCCAGATCGAGCTCAGAGTGCTTGCGAACGTCGCGAGAGAGCAGGTCCTGATGGAGATCTTCGAGCAGGGCGAGGACGTGCACACCGCGACCGCCTCGCGCGTCTTCGGCGTCTCCGCAGATGCGATCGACCCAGGCATGCGCTCGAAGGCGAAGATGATCAACTACGTGATCGTCTATGGGCTCTCCGACTATGGCCTCTCCGATCGCCTGAACATCCCGCTCGAGGAGGCGAAAGCCTTCATCGACGCCTACCTGCAGCGCTTCCCAAAGGTCGCCTCGTTCATGGAGCTGACGATCGAGCACGCGAAGGACAAGGGCCATGTGACGACGCTCTGGGGTCGTCGCCGCCAGGTGCCAGAGTTGAAGGCGCGCAACTTCCAGGTGCGCAGCCTGGGCGAGCGGCTCGCGGTCAACACCGTGATCCAGGGCACCGCTGCAGACATCATCAAGCTCGCGATGCTGCGCTGTCACTCAGCGCTCGACGCTGAGGGTATGAAAACGCGCTTGATCCTCACGATCCACGACGAGCTGCTGTTCGAGTGCCCAACCGAGGAGATCGACGCGGCGAAGGCCCTGGTCGAGCGCGAGATGTGCGGCGTCTGGGACCGTGAGCCCCCACTCGCAGTAGACATCGGCGTCGGCGAGAACTGGCTTGCGGCGAAGTAGATGAGGTGGTTCCGGGGAAGTGCCGCATGCGGCACTTCCAGAATGAAGATGGATGTCTTGACGCGCATCCTATGATGTGGGCTCGAAACAAGCTGCAGGCTGGGGAGAGCGCTGCATACCGATTGGAGTGAGGATGCAACTCAGGCTGACCCCGGCATGTCGGATGGCGCTCGCAGCGCTCTGCGCGTCGCTGTTGATGGTCCTCGTGTCGGCGCCGGCCCTCGCGCACGCGAGCGAAGCGCCTGTCACCGTCGAGCCGGCTGAAGTCTCGACCGCGCTGTTCGTCGCGGGTGACGTCGCGCGCCTGAGCTCGGTGCCCGCGGGCACCGAGGACGTCGTGCTCGAGAAGGCGCTGCAGCAGATGTACGCCGACGAGCCGGAACTGTCTCCCTCGCTCGCTGAGAGCTACGTTCGCGACCTGCAGCTCGCGCTTTCCTCTTCGACCGCGCCATCGCCGGCGAGCCTGCAGCTGATGACGGGCAACCAGCGGATCGTCGCGATCCTCGCGGCGCTGGAGCGCCCCTACGGTTCGCCGGGCGTCTCGCTGCCGCCCGCGGCGAAGCTCGCGGTGAGCCACCTCGCCGCCGTCGCGCTCTCAGGCTCCTCCGACATCTTCGCGGGCGCCGAAGAACCGAAGTTCTTCGAACCGCTCGCCGACGCCCGCACGAACCTGACTTTCACCTCCTTTGCGCCGGCGACCGTGCTGCGCGCGACGCGCGCCCTGGCAGCCGCGAACAAGCTCTTCGGCGAAGCCCGCGACGCGCTCTGGGCGGGCGCAAGCGAAGAGAGCGTCTTCTCGGAATGGAAGGAACTGCTGGCCGAAAGCGGCGTGCTGCAGTCAGAAGCGCTGGAAACGCTGCGCGAAGCGATCGAAACCGGCAAAGGGACGATCAGCGAGGAACCAGAACAGCTGACTGAACTGTTCGGCGAAGGGCAGACGAAGATCCAGGAACAGGCCTGCGAACACTCCGGCGTGAAAGAAGAAGCGATCGGCGGGACGTCGATCCCCGGGATCCCGGCGCTGGAATGCAGCGGTGGGGCGCTCTACGAAGCCGCGAACGCGCCAAGCGTCTGCCACAGCAAATGCGAAGAAGAACTCTCAGAACGGCAGTCCCGTGCTGCGCGGCGCGAAGCAGCGATCGCCGAGGAGCATGCCGCGATGGTCGCCGCCGCGGAACTGCTGCGCCCCTCCGACAACACGGCCGCGGCGCTGCAGGTGGCGACGGCCCAGGCCCAGGCGCAGATCACCGAAGAGGAAACTGCGTGGGCCAGCTACGAAGCGGAGCAGGCCGAAAAGGAAGAGATCGCGAAAGGCGTGCAGGCGGGCTTGGGCGTGGGCACCTCGGTGATAGCGCTCGGGACGGGCAACTACCTGGAAGGCGTGGAGGGGCTGATCGGCGCCGGCTTCGAAATCTACGAAAACGTCGAAGGGGCGCTGTCCGAACCACCGCCTGGCCCGCAGGAAATCACGCTGCAAGATCTCGCCGACCTGAGCACGCAGCTGGCAGGCTTCCAGCAGTACACCCAGGAAGCGTTCCACGCGATCAACACGCAGGTCGCGCAGCTCTCCTCGCAGCTGGCGCGGGAAAACTATGAACTGAAAGAACAGCTGAGCGAGCTCGGCGAACGCCTGACCAAAGAGCAGAGCACGATCTACGCGCTGCAGGACGAGGTCCAGACGCTGTTCGCTGCCCAGACGAAGGCGAACCTGCAGTCGACGATCGAAGACAGTGTGGGCTGGCTGATGCGCACCGGCGAACCGCTGGGCGCGACGAAATTCCAGGAAGCGCTCGTCGCCCTGAAAAAATACGCGACCGAAATCGCCAACGGCGCGCTCGTCAACAACGCCGAAACGAAGCCCTACGACTTCGAAGGCGCCTTCCAGCAGCTGACGAGCAAGACGACGGGAGAACCCGCCGAACTGAGCGAAGACATCAGCTACCTGGCGCGCTTCCCAAGCGAAGAGGGCTGGCCAAGCCCGCTCGCGCCCACCTCGCTGGCGAACACGACGTTCTGGGCGGAAAGCTCGCGTGCCTACGCGCAGCTGATGCTTGAAAACGCCGGGCACACCTCCTCGGCGGACATCGCTGGCCTGAAAGCCTTGGAAAACGAAGCGGTGAAGCTGAACAAGACCGAGGGCGCCTGGTCGGAAGACTCGGCCCCCGGCTCGGCCACCGGAAACCTGATTCTCAACGAAGCGATCGCGAAGTTCGAGCGCGCAGCGTTCGGGTCAGGCGTGGACGGCGTCGAATCGGTGAAGGAACTGCTGCAGGAAGAAGCGGAGGAATCCGCCGAAAAGTGGCTGGAAGAAAACGTGACGCCAGGGCAGGCGAATCCGACCGGCGTGGATCTCTGGGGTGGCCCGGAGCAGGGGTTCTCCGCGAGCGCGGTCGCCGCCGCCAAATACCCGGCGCTGAAGTGGGAAGAATGCAAAGGCAGCAGCGAAGGCGAAAACGGCACGAAGGAAATGCCCGCGCAGTTCATCGAAAGCCTGCCCGCGGCGCTCGTCGACGGCGTGCGACTGGGCGTGATCGGTGCCTCCGGGTCGGGCGATCCGCTAATCCTCGAAGCGTGTCGCACGATCACGAACGCGAAGGAAAACAAGGCGAAAGTCGTCACCAAAACCGTCAGCACCAGCGTGGGCTGCCCCGGGCTGATCGCGAAAACGTGTGAAGTCATCGGAAGCTTGACGACCAAATCCGAAACCAACGAAGAAGAAGTGACCGAGACGCTGGCGCTCGCCGAAGGCGGAAGCAAATACGCGCTCGCCTCGCCGAAAATATGTGAGCAGAGCGCCCAGTACTGGCGCGCGTCGCTGAGCTCCTTTGGGGAAGACCCCGAACTTGGGACGAAAAACGGGTTCTATGACGTGACGATCAAAGAACCCTTCACCGAAGAACGCCATATCGGGACCGAGGACTACACAGGGCTGAAAATAGAAGCGAAGTTCAAAGGCGTCAGCGAATCAGTCGGGTTCTTTCCGGAAGGCACAGAAGAACCGTTCGCGGTCTTCGCGGGCTCGCACTGCCCGGCAGAAGGCGGAGGGGAAACGCCTGGCCTGGAGTATGCGACCTACGGTGGCGGCGAAAGCCCGCTCGGCTCAGGCGCGCAGATCTCGCAGACGACGATGGTTGAAAAGGTCGACGCAAGGCTGCGCGAACTGCAGCACACCGCTTACGGCAAGGGCCGCGAAGCGCTGGAAAACCCGCCGCACGGCAACCCCGTCGAAGCCCTCGGCGGCGCAAGGGCGCTCGTGCAGAGCTATGTGAAGCTCGGCCTGCCCCAGGCGCTGGACAGCGACGTCGTGCTGCAAAGCGACATCGAGGGCCTTGGCGCCCAGTTCCTGGACCCGAAGCCGGGGAACCCAGGAACGCCGCGGCCAGTGCCTGCGCAGCTGCACGCCCTGATCGGAGGCTGGATTGAAAGCCTCGAAAAAGCAAGCGGGTCAAGCCTCACGCAGCTGCTCGAAGAGAACCCGATCGAAGAAATTGAAACGCGCTCGGAAGCATGGGCGAATGAAGTCGCCGCAGAGGTGAAGCTCTACGTCGAAGGCAAGGCGGAAGGCTTCGACACGGGCGAAGAAGAAGCGGTGGGCGAGTCCTCGGCGCTGGTCGAATCGACGCTGAACCGCCTACAGCTGACCCGTGACGTGCTCGACGAAGCGAAAGCGCCGACGGCGGAAACGCTCGCCCCAAGCGAAGTGGGCACCGAAGAGGCGACGCTTCGTGGAGAAGTCTCCCCGAACGGCGGGGCGGTCGAATCGTGCCTCTTCGAATATGGCGCTACGTCCTCCTACGGGCACACGATCGAATGCTCCAGCACACCGAACGCGACCGAAAAGGCGGTCGTCGTCACGGCGAATATCACGAGCTGGACGCCAGAAGGCAGCTTGCACGAGCGCGTCGTGATGAAGACCTGGGGCGGCGCCAGCTACGGCGAAAACGTGACGGTGCAGCTGGCCCAGTCCGCGAATGCGCCCTCCGGGGGCCTGCTGCTCGCGAGCACGAGCACATCAGGCGCGGCGATCGGCCAGTTCAGCGCCGAAGAACTTCCGCCAGGCGTCTCGCTGCCTGCGGGGGCGACGCAGATCGTCGGCTCGCTGAAGTTCACAGTGAACGTGACGCCAGGGGGCACTGCGAGGGTGAAGATCGAACTGCCAGGCGGCAGTGCACCGACGGCGCTCTTCAAGCTGATGCACACCGCGGGTGGCGGCGAGGAATATTTGGAAGTGCCCTCCTCGCTCTACACGATCGCCGGCAACCTGATCGAACTGACGCTTGTGGACGGCGGACCCGACGACGAAGATGGTGAAGTCAACGGCGTGATCGTCGATCCGCTCGTGCCAGTCGTGATGAGCAGGCAGTCCACTCCGCCGCCGACGAATCCGATCTCGGCGCCCGTGGAACAGCCGCGCTCGCCGACGCAACCCGTCACGCATCTCGGTCCGCTGGAGTGCGTGAGCGGTGGCAGCGCCACCGTGCACCTTGGCTCCGACCTGGAACTGCCAGCGGGCACGACGATCGAACACAGCAAGATCCTCGTGCACGGCAAGGTCGTGGCTCAGCTGGGCGCCGAGGCGAAGGCGGCGACTGTGAGCTTCGCAGGGCACAAGGGGCCCTATGCGGTGACGCTCGTTGCGAGCCTCTCGAATGGACAGACGCTGAGGCACAAGGTCGTGCTCCACGCCTGCGGCTCCCCAGCCTCGGTAACGCGCGAGTGCGTGAGCGGCAAGAGCCTGACGGTGCCGCTCGACTACCACCTGAAGCTGCCCAAGGGGACGAAGGTGCGGCGTACCGTCGTGTTGCTGCACGGCAAGGTCGTGGCGAAGCTCGGGGCTCGCGCGAAGCTGGCGGTCGTGAGCCTCGCCGGAGTGAGCAGCGGCCCATACGAGTTGACGCTCGTGGCGACGCTCTCGAACGGGCACAAGCTGAAGCACAGGGTCGTCTTCCAGGCGTGCGGCGCGGCGAAGGGGTAGGCGCCGCGGTCCTGGATCTCAGCCAGGCGCACGCCACGGCCTGAGCTCAGCCAAGCACGGTCCTGAAGCCCTGCCGCCAGGAGGCGATTTGGGGGCTCCAGCGAAGCTCTTGCTTGGCGCGCGCGTTGCTGGCGCCATCGGTCGCGGTCATCGCGCGCACGGTGTAGGACCCGCCGATGACGCGCGCAAGCGCGGTCGGGATGCGGCGTGGGGTGGGGGCGCCGACCGCGTCGGCGAGCGCCGGCAGCCACTCGCTGACGGGCGCAGGATCGTCGTCGACGATGTTGTAGACGCCAGGCGGGCCCTGTAGCGCGGCGAGCGTTGCGGCGGCGGCGTCGTCGACGTGCAAAAAGGACCAGACGCCAGAGCCAGAGCCGACAAGCGGCAACCGCCTGCGCCTCAGCTCGGCGACGAGCGCGCCCTGGGTCGAGAAGGCGGTGCCAGGGCCATAGAGGTAGCCATAGCGCAGCACGATGCCCTCGACGCCATCGGCGGAGCGGACCTCCTGCTCGAGGCTCTGTAGCGCCTCGACCGAGCGCTTGAAGTGCCCCGCCGCCTCGTGGTCGAGCGGGTCCTGCTCAGTGCGCAGCGTCTCTCTGCCGGGGTACTGCGACAGCTGCATGTAGGCGAAGGCAACGCTCTCGGCGATCACGCGCGTCGCGCCTGCGCGCCTGGCGGCGGCGACGAGGTCCTTCGTGCCGTCGCTGCGGAGCCTGTCAGTGACCGCGAGCTCGCGCTTGAGTCTGCGCGTGTCGAGGTTGGGCGGCAGCGCAGTGAGCAGATCGATCACGGCCTCCGGGCTGGCCTCTAGGAGCGCCGCCTGCAGTTGCTCGCGGCTGAGCGCGTCCGCAAGCACAGGCTCTGCCCCCTGCGCCTGTAGCGACGCGAGCTTCTCAGGCGAGCGCGTCATCGCGCTGACCTGATGGCCTGCCTGGATCAACAGCGGCGTCAGCCGCCTTCCGATCGCGCCCGTGGCCCCCGCGAGGAAGATCCTCATCCCAGCGCGAGGCTAGCAGCGCGGTCAGAGCGGCGCGCGAGTGGTGGTTGGAGCGGCGCGCTGTCCGCGCGCCGCTCAGAGCCGCTGAGCGCCAGTATGCGCTCAGTGCCAGTATGCGCTTAGCGCCTCAGCGCCTCATTTGGCGCTGACGGTGAAGGTCTCGCTGTAGGGATTCTTGCCGTTGGCGGGGGTGCAGTGGCCGCCGATCTCCGCGATCGTGCCGCTCGCTTTCCTGCCCGAGATCGTGCCTTTGATCGTGACTTTGATCGGTTCGACCTTGATGCCTGTGTCTTCGATCCCAGCGAGCGTCTTGACGGCGAACTTGCCATTGTGAATCGCGATCGACTTCGGCCTGATTTCGAAGGCGGGGCCGCCGCCCTGGCCACAGTTGCCGTCGTAGGTGACGTAGGTGGCAAAGCTGAGGATCTGCTTGCCATTGGCGGAGGTCTTGAAGCTGATCGGCTCCGTCTCGCTGGTCTGTCCCAGGAAGGAGGCGCCCTTCGCGGCGCCCTTCGCCTTAGCGGTGGCGGCGAGGATCAGCGGCGCGCAGGCGAGCAGCACGAGGGGCAGCATGCGCAGGGACCTGGGGATGCTGGCGGCGATCGGACGGCTGGTCGGCTTGGGGCTCATCTTTCTCCTTCAGGGCAGGGGCCTGACGGGATCGTAGTCGCGCCCAAGACGATGCGCATGGGACGGATGTCCCATATACGCGCGAAACCGGGGAGCGCGAGCACCTCTCCATCGATCACCTCTCCAGCGATCACCGCTCAAGTTGCGCGAGCGCCTCGGCGAGCAGCGCGACGCCGCGCTCGATCGCGGGCTCAGGCAGGCTGCCATAGCCAAGCACGAGGCCAGGCTGGCCGCCTTCGCCGAAGCGGTGCAGCTGCAGGCCCTCGACGCCGACGCCGGCGCTCGCGGCGGTGGACAGCAGCGCAGACTCGTCGACGTCCTGCGGCAGCAGCACAGGCTCGAAGACGCCAGCAGCGATGCCCGTCGGGCGGGCCTGCGGCAGATGGCGTGCCAGCGCCTGTATGAGCGCTTGCCTGCGCGTCTCATAGACGCTGCGCATCCTGCGCAGGTGGCGGTCAAGCTCGCCCCTGGTGATGAAGTCGGCGAGCGCGAGCTGGCCGATCGTCTCCGAGCCGCCGTCCTCGATCGCCTTCATCGCGATCAGCTGCCAGGAGAGCCAGGAGGGCGTGAGCAGCCAGCCAAGCCGCATCCCCGGCGCAAGGCGCTTGCTTGCGGAGCCCGCATAGACGACGCGCTCAGGCGCAAGCCCCTGCAGCGCGCCGACGGCGCCCCTATCATAGCGCAGCTCGCCGTCGAAGTCGTCCTCGACGATGAGGTGCTCGCCGCTCTCGGCCCACTCGATCAAGGCTGCCCTGCGCTGCGGGCTGAGCACCGCCCCGGTGGGGAACTGATGCGAGGGCGTGATGACGACGACGCTCGCCTGCGAGGCGGCGAGCTGCTCGACGTCGATGCCCTCCTCGTCGACGGGAATCGGCAGCACTTCAAGGCCTGCCTGCTCGACGATCAGCCTGTGGTTGTGCCAGCCAGGGTCCTCGAGCGCGACCGCTTTCACGTCGTAGCCAAGCAATGCCCTGCAGATCAGCGAGAGCCCCTGCATGAAGCCTGTGCAGATGAGTGTGTGCTCCGGCTCGGCGGCGACGCCGCGCACGCGCCCAAGGTAGCTTGCGAGCGCCTCGCGCAGCTCAGGCACGCCCCTGGGGTCGGCGTAGCCGATCGCGGCGTGAGGGGAGTCGCGCAGCGCGCTGCGCAGCGAGCGCAGCCAGCGGTCCCTGGGAAAGCCCGCGAGGTCCGGCAGGCCCGGGTGCATCTCATAGGCGAAGCTGGGCAACAGCGACCTCGCCGGCGCGTGCTCACGGTGGGCGCGCACGGCGGAGCTGACCCTGACGGGCGCGCCCTGCCTGAGCGTGAGATAGCCCTCAGCGGCGAGCTGCCTGTAAGCCTCAGTGACGACGCCCCTTGAGACGCATAGTTGGCTGGCGAGGCCGCGCGTGGAGGGCAGCGCCTCGCCCGCAGGCAGCCTGCCCGAGCGGATCCCCTCGCGCAGCGCCCGCTCGATCTGCTCGTGGATCGGGATCCCAGGCGCGCCGTTCGGCTCGCCATTCGCGTCATCCCGCGCAGGCGCTCGCCGAAGCTCGATCAGCAGCTCCGCAACTGGACCTTTATCGTGCGGCATCACTGGCACTGTATATGAGGCCAGTGTCGGCGTATCTTGGTCCCAAGGTCCAGAGGCACAGACCAGGAAAGGAGCGCCTCGATGTCACAGCGGATCACCGTCATTGGAGGAGGGATCGCCGGATTGACAGCGGCGATCGCCTGTGCGGAGCAGGGCGGCGAGGTGCTTCTGCTCGAGGCCCACGAGCAGCTGGGCGGCAGGGCGCGCTCGAGCGTTGGCGCCTACAAGGCGAACCTTGGTCCGCACGTTCTCTACAAGGATGGGAAGCTCTGGCGCTGGCTGCAGGAGCGCAAGCTGCTGCCAACCTACGCCTCGCTGCCGCTTGGCGGCGTGCGGGTGCGCCTCGGCGGCGAGCTGCGGCGCACACCGCCGCTTGCGGCGATCCCCTCAGTGCTGCGGCTGCGCGGCAGGAAGGCCCCCGTGGACCTCGACTTCCGCGGCTGGGCGGAGCGGCACACCGGCGAGCAGACCGCGGCGATGCTCGCCGCCGCAGCCGGTGTCTACACCTTCCACCACGACCCTGGCGAGCTCTCGGCGGCATTTGTTTGGCCACGCACCGTGCGCACGCTCTTGACGCCGCCACCCTCAGCGCGCTACCTGATCGGCGGCTGGAACCCGCTGATCGAGGCGCTCGCCGGTCGTGCTCGCGAGCTTGGCGTGAGCATCGAGACCGGCAGCCCCGTCGAGACATTGCCGCAGGGGCCAGTGGTCGTCGCGACCGAGCTGAACCAGGCAAGGCGCCTGCTCGGCGATAAGCGGCTCGCCTGGACCGGCGGGCGCACCGTCTGCATCGACCTCGGTCTGCGCCACCGGCGCGGCGACCCGTTCGTCGTCTCAGACCTCGACGAAGCGGGCTGGCTGGAGCGTTTCACCGCGCCAGACCCTTCGCTCGCCCCAGACGGCGAGGAGCTGATCCAGGCGCAGATGCCGATCAGGCCCGAAGAGAGCCCCGACCAGGCTGCATTGCGCCTCGAGCGCCTCTTCGACCTCGCCCTGCCAGAGTGGCGGCAGCGCGAGACCTGGCGACGCCGCCAAGTGATGGACGGCCGCTCCGGCGCCCTGGACATGCCCGGCTCGAGCTGGCGGGACCGCCCCGCGATCGACCGCGGCGAGGGCGTGTTCCTCTGCGGCGACATGGTCGCCGCAGAGGGCCTGCTCTCCGAGGTCTCCTGGGCGAGCGCAATCGAGGCGAGCAGGCTTGCCCTCGCGGCAGCGGCAGGGAAGCGCACGGCGAGGAGTCCCAGCCTCGACGGAAACGAGTTGGCGGCATGAGCAGCACGAGGACGAAGGCGAAACCACCCGAGCCAGACGCAGCAGCGAAAGGAGCAAGACGATGAGCCGCACCCGCAGGCAGGTCACGATCGTCGGAGGGGGGATCGCCGGGCTCACAGCGGCGATCGCATGTGCAGAGGAGGGCGTGAGCGTGCGCCTGCTCGAGGCCCACGAGCAGCTGGGCGGCAGGGCGCGCAACAGCGAGGGCCCCTACAGGGCGAACCTGGGGCCGCACGCGATGTGGAGCGATGGCGACTTCTGGTCCTGGATGCGGGAGCGGAAGATCCTGCCGCCGCACTGCAACCCGCGTCTCTCAGGCGCGCGCATGCGACTCGAAGGGACACTGCGGCGCGGAGTGCCGATGGAGGCGATCCTGCCGACGCTGCGTCTGCGCGGCCGCGAAGCGCCAGTCGACCTGGACTTCAGGACCTGGGCGACACGTCATGCAGGCGAGCGGGTCGCTGCGATCCTCGCCTCCGCCTCCGGCGTGCACACCTACCACCACGATCCAGGCGAGCTGTCCGCGGCGTTCGTTTGGCCACGCACCGTGCGCATCGTGCTGCATCTGCCAACGGTCGTGCGCTACCCGGTCGGTGGCTGGAGCGCGCTCGTCGAATCGCTGGAGAAGCGCGTGCGCGAGCTTGGCGTGAGCGTCGAGACTGGCAGCCCCGTCGATGCCCTGCCAGAGCCGCCCGTGATCCTCGCGACCGAGCTCTCCCAGGTTCGGGCATTGCTCGGCGACGACACGCTGAGCTGGTCAAGCGGCAAGAGCCTCTGCATCGACCTCGGGCTGAGCTATCGGCGCGGCGATCCAACCGTCGTCTCAGACCTCGACGAAGCGGGCTGGATCGGGCGCTATTCGGCGACGAACCCGTCGATCGCGCCCGATGGCGAGGAGCTGGTCCAAGCCCAGATGCCGATCAGGCCAGGCGAGAGCGCAGACTTGGCGGCAGGCCGCCTCGAGCGGCTGCTCGACATCGGGCTGGCAAAGCGGCGAGAGCGTGAGACCTGGCGCCGGCGCCAGGTGATGGACGGCCGCACCGGCGCCCTGGACATGCCTGGCTTCAGCTGGCAGGACCGCCCCGCGATCGACCGTGGCGAAGGCGTCTTCATCGCGGGCGACATGGTCGCTGCTCCCGGGCTGCTCGCCGAGGTCTCCTGGGCGAGCGCGATCGAGGCGAGCCGGCTGGCGGTGAAGGCCGCCGGCGTGCGCGAGCCCGCGCAACCCGCAGGGATGCCCGCGGCGCGGCAGCGGCTGCGCAGCGTGGCCTGAGTCGCAGGGCTGCGCTGCCGGGCCTGGGCGGCAGCGGTCGTGCAGCCGGGTCTGGCGGCAGCGGTCGTGCAGCCGGGTCTGGGCGGCAGTGGCTGTGCAGCGGCCCGAGCGGCGGCCGCCAGACGCCGGGGCCTGCTCAGGCGGGGATCGGTGCCGCTGGAACGGCGACCGACGTGCGGCGTGGGCCGGCGTCGACGAACGACGGTGGCGCGATCGCGAGGTAGTGCTCGAAGGCCCAGTCGGCGATCCGTTTGCGGTGCATCGCATGCGAGAGCGCGGTGACCGCCGGGGTCGTCGTGAGCCTGCCAATGATCCGCTGGCTGTGCAGCATCCAGCGGAACTTCCACTCGTGCGAGTCTGAGAAGGCGCCGTAGGCCCGCAGCGCCTGCTCGCGCGAGCTGCGGCCCTCGAGCGCCGCGCGCAGCTCCCTGCCGCAGGCGATGCCAAAGTAGAGCGCGGTCCTGATGCCCTCCGCGGTCAGCGGCAGGCAGTGCCCTGCGGAGTCGCCGACGAAGAAGACGCCATCCTCAGTCGCGGGACGCAGCTGGTGGGGGATCCAGTTGCCCTGGTAGCCATCCGCAGGCCTGCCAAGGTCCTCGGCGAGGCGCACCGTCGGCTCCTTGACGTGGTGGCTTGGCCAGAAGGAGCCGATGCCGATACGCACCTCGTCCTTCGCGGGGAAGCTCCAGCCGTAGCCAGAGCGCACGTAGCGGGCGTCGATCCAGAGCTGCATCTCGTCGTCGCTGCCATCCGGATGCACCTCGAGGCCGCGCGAGAGCCGCGCGTTTGGCGGCTGGATCGCGATCGCGCGCGAGAGCACGCGCCGCCAGCCAAGCGCATCGATCACGTATGGCGCCCTGATCTCGCCCCTGTCCGTGACGACGGTGTGCAGGCTGAGCGGCTCGCCTGCGTCGCCCTGCGCATGCGTCGCGGGAATGCAAGGTGCGGCGAGGCCGTCGACCTTCGCCGTCTCGAAGGCGTCGTGAGGCAGGCCAGTCTGCTCCCAGAGCAGGGCGCAGATCTCCTTGTAGTCGAAGGTCGAGAAGCTCCAGGGCAGCTGCCAGCGCAGCGAGGACCAGGGGGTATGTACAAGCAGCGAGTCGAAGGTCTGGCGCAGCGAGCTCTGCAACGAGAGCGCGGTCAGCCAGTCGGTTGGGATCCCGCAGGCGGAGGTCTGGCGCTCGCCGATCTCATAGCGGTCGACGATCAGCACCTGAGCGCCGCTGCCAGCGAGCTCGCGGGCGACCGCGAGGCCGGCGAAGGAGGCGCCGCAGATCAGCACGTCGCAGTCGCGCTGAAGGCGCGTGCGCTGCGTGCCGCGCTTCGTGGCTCTGATGGGCATCGGGTCATCATATGAGTGCTGGGCGCGGCAATCTCCCGAAAGGCTCAGCTGCGCTAGGCTTCGATCCGTGCAAACTGCGATAGAGAGACCTGAGACGGCGAAGGTCGTCGAGGGTTCAAACGGACTGCTGCTCGAAATCGACGGGCAGATCGTCCCCAACTACGATGCAACCCTGAAGCCCTTCGACGAGGGCGAGGTCGTGACCGGTCACGTCGTCCGGATCGACAAGGACGAGGTCCTCGTCGACGTCGGCTACAAGTCCGAGGGCGTGATCCCCGTCGGCGAGCTGTCGATTCGCAAGGCGGTCGATCCGAACGAAGAGGTCTCGCTTGGCGAGGAGGTCGACGCGCTCGTCCTGATCAAGGAGGACCCAGACGGTCGCTTGATCATCTCGAAGAAGCGCGCCCGCTTCGAGAAGGCCTGGCGCCGTATCGAGGCCGCTGCGGACTCCGGCGAGCCCGTGAAGGGCCTCGTGATCGAGGTCGTGAAGGGCGGTCTGATCATCGACCTTGGCGTGCGTGGCTTCCTGCCCGCCTCGCTCGTCGACATCAGGCGCGTGCCGAACCTCGACGAATACCTTGGCACCGAGATCGAGACGAAGGTGATCGAGCTCAACCGCTCGCGCAACAACGTCGTGCTCTCGCGTCGGGCGGTCCTCGAAGAGGAGCGCAAGGAGGTTCGCCAGCAGATCCTCGACAGGCTCCAGCCAGGGCTCGTCGTCGAGGGCCAGATCTCGAACATCGTCGATTTCGGCGCGTTCGTCGACCTCGACGGCATCGATGGCCTGATTCACATCTCAGAGCTTTCGTGGTCACATGTGAACCACCCAAGCGAGGTCCTGAAAATCGGGGACACCGTCCAGGTGAAGGTGCTCGACATCGACCGCAACCGCCAGCGCATCTCCCTCGGTCTGAAGCAGACCCAGGAGGATCCATGGCAGCGGATCGTCGACACCTACAACATCGGCGACGAGCTCGAAGGCAAGGTGACGAAGGTCGTGACGTTTGGCGCCTTCGTCGAGATCCTCGACGGCGTCGAGGGCCTCGTCCACATCTCCGAGCTGGCGCCTCACCATGTCGAGAGCCCGCGCGAGATCGTGCACCCAGGCGACGAGATCAGGGTGAAGATCATCGAGATCGACTCCGACCGCCGCCGCCTCTCGCTCTCCGCAAAGCGCGTGGAGGACCAGATCCTGCCGGTGAAGCGGCCCGATCCTGCGCCCGATGCCGCCGGCGAGGAGGAGCAGCCGGACGCAGAGGCGAGCGCCGAGGGTGAGGTGGCCGAGCCTGCTCAGGAGTACATCGAGCAGGCAGACGCCGCCGAGCCGATGGCTGAGCCGCCTGCGGCTGGGCAGGAGCCAAGCGCCGAGGCCGAGTCCGCTGGGCAGGAGCCAGGCGCCGAGGCCGAGCCTGCTGGGCAGGAGCCAGGCGCCGAGGCCGAGCCTGCTGGGCAGGAGCCAAGCGCCGAGGCCGAGCCCGCTGGGCAGGAGCCAAGCGCCGAGGCCGAGCCCGCTGGGCAGGAGCCAGGCGCCGAGGCCGAGTCCGCCGCGCAGGAGCCAGGCGCCGAGGCCGAGTCCGCTGGGCAGGCCGAGGAGCCCACGCCCGAGCAGGCAGAGACGCCTCCCGCGCCTGAGGCTTCCGCGAACGGCGTTGCCAATGGCGATGCCGGGCTCGCCGACGATGTGGCCGCCGCGACGCCCGCCGAGGCGGACGGCGCCGCCGCGCAGACGCAGGGTTAGCGTCGCGCGGCGGGCCGGACGGTGGCGGTTGCGCTGATCGGCCTGACAGGCGGCATCGGCGCCGGCAAGTCGACGGCGTTGCAGGCATTGCAGGAGCTGGGCGCAAGCGTCCTCTCCAGCGATGCGGTCGTGCATCAGCTCTACGAAGGCGAGCAGGTGAAGGACGCGGTGGTAGAGCGCTGGGGCGAGCAGGTCGCCCCAGGCGGTGTCGTCGACCGCGGCAGCATCGCGAAGATCGTCTTCGACGCGCCTGAGGAGCGCGAGTGGCTCGAGTCGCTGCTCTGGCCGCTCGTCGGCACGCGGATCGCGGGCTGGATCCAGGAGGTGCGCTCGCTGAGCCCGCCGCCGCGCGCAGCGGTGCTCGAGGTGCCGCTGCTGTTCGAGTCCGGCCTCGACGCCGCCTGTGACGGGAGCATCGCCGTGGTCGCCTCTGAGGAGGAGATCGCGCAGCGCACCGCGAGCAGGAGTCTCGTCGGCGTCGGCGCGCGCGAAGGCAGGCAGCTCTCACAGGAGCAGAAGGCAGGCAGGGCAAGCTTCGTCGTCGAGAACGACGGCAGCGTCGAGGACCTGAAGCGCAAGCTGTCCAGCGTCCTTGACAAGCTGGGGGGATGAGCGGGGCGCGCAGCGAGCGACTTGGCATGGCGGCGACACAGAGAGCTCGGCGCGCGAGCAGGACGCGCATGCTGCGCCGGCGGCTGCGGATCGTCGTCGTGCTCGCGGCGATCGGTGGAGTGATCGCTGGGATCGCATTGACGGCGAAGGTCCGTCCTGAACGGCGGCTGCCGCTCGAAGACCAGACCGCGATCAAGGCACAGGCGAAGCAGAAGCAGCTCGATCCGGCGCTGATCGCGGCCGTGATCTATGCGGAGACGAAATTCGTGCCACGCGAATCCTCCGCGGGCGCTGAGGGGCTGATGCAGATCCTGCCCTCAACCGCGGAATTCCTCGCGAAGCGCTCAGGTGGCACCGAATTCAGCACCGCCGACCTTGCCCACCCTGAAGTGAACATCGCCTATGGCAGCTACTACCTGCGCTATCTGCTGAACCACTACGGTGGCGAAGAGCTGCCGACGATCGCCGCCTACAACGCGGGTCTGACGAACGTCGATCGCTGGGTCGCGAAGGCGAAAGAAGAAGGCAAGAGCCTCTCCGTCGACGAAATTCCCTTCCCTGAGACGCGCGCCTACGTGAAGCGCGTGCTGGGCGCCGAGCAGGCCTACCGCCGCCTCTACCCGAAACAGCTGGGGATGGAATAGCTCCGATGCGATGCGCCACGCGAGGAACCGCGATGCGCAACCCCGCCCTGCCGGCCGGAGGCCGGCCCTAAAAAAAGAAGGCGACCCGCTCCGCCGCTACCGTAGGTCTTCGCATGCCTGACTTCCGCCTCGACTCAGCGTTCACGCCGACGGCAGATCAGCCGCGCGCGATCGAGCAGATCGCCGAAGGGATCGAGCAGCAGCAGGAGCGCTTCCAGACGCTGCTGGGCGCGACGGGCACAGGCAAGACGATGACGATGGCAGGCGTGATCGAGGCGGTGCAGAGGCCGACGCTCGTGATCGCCCACAACAAGACGCTCGCCGCCCAGCTCTGCAACGAGTTCAGGACGTTCTTCCCTGACAACGCCGTCGAGTACTTCGTCTCCTACTACGACTACTACCAGCCAGAGGCCTACGTTCCGAGCAAGGACCTCTACATCGAGAAGGACTCCGCGATCAACCAGGAGGTCGATCGCCTGCGCCATGCGGCGACCGCGGCAGTCTTCGCAAGGCGCGACGTGATCGTCGTCGCCTCCGTCTCCTGCATCTATGGCCTCGGCTCGCCTGAGGTCTACGAGATGAACGTCCAGATCCTGAAGAAGGGCGCGTGGATCGACCGCGACGAGCTGCTGCGAAAGCTCGTCTACATCCAGTACAACCGCAACGACACAGTGCTCTCGCGAGGGACCTTCAGGGTGAGGGGCGAGACGCTCGAGGTCTTCCCCGCCTACGCAGAGAGCGCCTACAGGGTCTGCTTCTTCGGCGACGAGGTCGAAAAGATGCAGCAGTTCGACCCGCTGACAGGCGAGGTGATCGTCGAGGATCTCGAGCACATCGCGATCTGGCCTGCGACCCACTACAACGTGAAGGAGGGCAGCGTCGAGTCCGCCGTCGAAGAGATCGGCAAGGAGCTGGAGGCGCGCTGCACAGAGCTCGAGTCCTCAGGCAAGCTGCTTGAGTCCCACCGCCTGCGCCAGAGGACCCAGTACGACATGGAGATGCTGCGCGAGATGGGCTTCTGCTCTGGGATCGAGAACTACTCGCGGATCCTCGACGGGCGCAAGCAGGGCGAGCGGCCCTACTGCCTGATCGACTACTTCCCTGACGACTTCGTCTGCTTCATCGACGAGTCCCACCAGACGGTGCCCCAGATCGGCGGCATGCACGAGGGCGACCGCTCACGCAAGCAGACCCTCGTCGACTATGGCTTCAGGCTGCCAAGCGCCCTGGACAACAGGCCCCAGACCTTCAAGGAGTTCCTCTCGATCACGCCGCAGCTGCTGTTCGTCTCCGCGACGCCAGGGGAGTACGAGCGCACGCGCTCTGGCAAGATCGTCGAGCAGATCGTGCGCCCGACGGGGATCGTCGACCCTGAGATCGAGGTGAGGGAGACGAAGAACCAGATCGACGACCTGATGAACGAAGTGAAGCGGCGCGTCGAGAACAACGAGCGCGTGCTCGTGACGACTTTGACGAAGAAGATGAGCGAGGACCTCTCCCAGTATCTCGTCGAGATGGGCCTGCGCTGCCGCTACCTGCACTCCGAAATCGACACTTTGGAGCGGATCCAGATCATCAGGGAGCTGCGCCTCGGCGAGTACGACGTGCTCGTCGGCGTGAACCTGCTGCGCGAGGGCCTCGACCTACCAGAGGTCTCGCTAGTCGCGATCCTCGACGCGGACAAGGAGGGCTTCCTGAGAGGCGAGACGTCGCTGATCCAGACGATTGGCAGGGCGGCGCGCAACGTGAACGGCAAGGTCCTGATGTACGCGGACAAGGAGACGGCGGCGATGAGGGCGGCGATCTCCGAGACGGATCGCCGCAGGGCGATCCAGGTCGCCTACAACGAGCAGCATGGGATAACGCCAGAGACGGTGAGCAAGGGCATCTCCGACATCGCGGAGTTCCTCCAGGGCGAGTCGAAGGTGCCAAAGGGCCGCAGCAGGCGCAAGCGCAATCAGAAGCGGCTGCAGAAGGGCGCGCCAAAGCACGAGCTGGAGAAGCTGATCGTCGAGCTGGAGGAGGAGATGGCCGCCGCCGCAGAGGATCTGCGCTTCGAGCACGCCGCCCAGCTGCGCGACGAGCTGCGCCAGCTGCGACGCGACCTTGCGGAGGCGGCGGAGGGGGAGGCGGACTCCGAGCAGCAAGCAGGTGCGCCCTCCGCTGGGGGGATTGCTTAGGATGACGGCCATGGACCTCGACGGCCAGGCGATCGAGAGACGCGACTTCCCGATTTCGCGGCGAGGCTACGAGCCGGCTGCGGTCGATGCCCACCTGCGCGCGATCGCAGCTGCGGTAGGGACGCTGCGCAGCGAGGTAAGCAGAGGCGAGACGCTTGGCGAGAACGCAGGCAGCCAGGTCCAGGGGATCCTCGACGCCGCCCAGTCGGCGGCAGCGGAGATCGTCGGCGATGCGAAGGCGAGAGCCGCCGAGGAACTGCGGCAGGCGCAGGCGGCGGCCGCTGAGATCCGCAGCGACGCGCTCGCGAAGGCGGATGCCCATGTCGCTGCGGTAAGCGAGGCCTCAGCTGCGCTGCGACGCCGACTTCAGGCGATGGAAGGTCAGCTGGGGGCGCTGACGAGCAGCCTGCAGCAGGGGTCCGCAAGCCTCACCCAGGATCTTGGCGGGGTGAGACAAGAGATGGCGGCGCTCTACGATGCCGCGGCTGGCAGGAGCTCGGTCGGGGATGAGCAGGGGGGTGGTGCCGCCGCGAGCGCCGGCTCTGCGCCCGCTTGGATCGCACCTGCAGCCGCCCAGCCCGAGGCGCAGGAGCCCGTCGCGGACGTGCAAGCGGCAGTTGCGCCCGCTGCGCCCTCCGGCAACGGGGCTTCGACGCTCTCCGCAGCCCAGGTGGAGCTGGACGTCGCCGACCAGCCAGAGCACGTGCAGCAGGCGCCGCTGGCCGCCATACCGGTACCCCCACCCTCCCCACAACCTGCCGCTGCGCAGCCTGAAGCCGCCCAGACCGCAGGCGTTGCCAGCGACTTGCAGCCCGCGGGGCGCTCATCAGACGTTGACGGCGCGCGTCTGATCGCGCTGAACATGGCGTTGAACGGCGACTCGCGTGAGCAGACGGATCGCTATCTATCGGAGCACTTCGACCTGCCTGAGCGCGCGAAGCTCGTCGACGAGGTTTACGCAGCGATTGAGGGGTAGCGGACAGCAGTCCGCGGTTTGTCGACGGCCGTCGGCGGCCTGCCGACGAAGTACCACGATGTGGCACGAGCCTGCCATCAGGGCCCCTGCCGTCACCAGACGAGTGTATGATCGCTGCGTGGTGAAGGATCGCCTGATGGTGAGCCTCGTTGGCGCCTCGACGCCAGACGAGGGCACCTGGTATTGCGCGACTCGCGGAACGGGTTCCGCGGGATCACGCCTACAGTAAAGCGGGAAGGAGCCCCAACGTGAGCCCCAGGATGGGAACGCATAGCGGCAAGCAGTTGAACGAACCCCGGTATTCGCAATCGCTCGAGACGGGGCTGCTGGTGATGAAGGGCTTCTCCAGCGAGCACCCTGTGCAGGGCATCGCAGAGGTCGCAGACAGGCTCGAAGCGAGCCGCAGCACTGTGCACCGGTACATGACGACGCTCGTCGCGCTTGGCATGCTCGAGCAGCATCCAAGGACGCGCCGCTACAGGGTCGCTTTGCTGCCCGTCGACCTTGGCAGGGCCGCCCTCGATGCGAACAGGGTCGTTCAGGCAACTGGCGACGCCCTGCAGAAGCTCCGCCGCCAGACGGGCTGCACCGTGAGGACAGCGACGGCGATCGGCTTCGACGCCGTGATCCTCGACAGCGCCCGCAGCTTCGCCCCAGGCCAAGGCCTGCTTGGCGTGCAGCTGCGTCGCGGCGCGACCGTCCCAGGACACGCGACCGCCCTTGGCAAGGTGATGCTGAGCACGCTCGAGCCAAAGCAGCTGAAGGACCAGCTTGCTGCCGCGAAGCTGAGCAAACACACAGGCAAGACCTCAACTAGCAAGCGCGCCCTCGAAACCGAGATCGCAGACGTTCGCAAGAACGGCTATGCGATCGAGGATGAGGAGCACGAGCTTGGCGTCGTGAGCATCGCGGTGCCAGTCGCCGACTCCGATGGTGCCCAGGTTGGGGCGCTTGGCCTTGTCGCGCACACGCCAGAGATCACGCTGAAGACGCTGCGTACGCATCTGAACGCGCTGCAGGCGGCGGCGGGGAAGATCAGTTCTGGGGTGGAACCGGCGGAACCGAAACGGCGGAAGCGCAGCGCGGCCTGACGGAGGGGCTGGCGGCGGAGGGCCGTCGGGATGGGGCCTGGGGCTTGCACTTTTGGGTGAAACGGAAATTTCACCCATATGCGTTTGGGATCCGAGCTGAGGGGTAAGAAACCTTTGGGGCAGGCCGCAATGGAAGGCACGCCTGTCCCTAATCAGTGCTTCGCGCGCGTGTCGGCGTCACCGACAGTCGTTGGCGACGCCAGCGGCTCCGGCAGACGCGCGGGTTGCTTGGAGGAAGCCCCGCCACACAGACAAGGAGGATCAGATGGCCAGCTTCGTGGCATCAAAACCCAGCCTCCTGCACAGGCCGACCCGCAATGCGAGGCTCAGCGCGATGCTGGTTGAGGCGCTCCGCCCAGCGCGCAGGATGAGACTGCGCAAGTCAGGCGGCGCGAGGCTAAAGCGCCTGCGCAAGCTGCGGACGGCGTGGCGCGTTAGCAGGATCGCGTGGTTCGTGCTTCATACCGAGGGGCGAATCGTCGGTCGTGGCGCCTGGCATGGCGGCAGGCTGGCGGCGCGCATGAGCAGGGGACGTCGCAGGCGCCACTTGCACAGGCGCCACTTGGATCGTCGCGCGAAGATGGTGATGGGAGCGATCGTGGGCGTGGCGACAATGTGTCTGCTGAGGCGACGTAGGGGAGACCAACAGCAACAGGCCGAGCTAGCCGACGTTCAGCTCAGCCTTGCTGTGGATGACCCGGGGTACGTTCACGATCAGGTGCACAGCGGACATAACGGCACAGGCGCTGGCGCCACCGCAGCGCTGTAGTCCGCCGCGACGCACGGGGTGATTGCGCGCGGAGCCTACGACCGCAGCCCAGCGGGGCTCTGCGCCTCGGCGGATGGTGGTTCGTCGGCGGGCAAATAGGAGGGAGATGGGGAGGGTTGGCCAGACGCTGGCCCCTCGTGCAGCCCAAAGCGCTCGTAGAGACGCCGCAACGGTCCTGGCGCCCACCAGTTCCAGTCACCAAGCAGGGCCATCAGCGAGGGGACGAGCAGGGCTCTGACGATGCTGGCGTCGATCGCGACGGCTAGCGCAGTGCCAAGGCCAAGCTGCTTCGTGAAGAACAGATTGGAGACCGCAAGGGCGCCGATCGCGACGCAGAAGAGCAGGGCGGCGGCGGTGATGATCCTGCCAGTGCGCTCGAGGCCGACGGCGATCGCGTCGCGGTTGGAGAGGCCAGAGTCGCGGGCCTCCTTCACACGTGCGAGCACGAACACCTCGTAGTCAGTCGAGAGCGCGAAGGCGACGACGAACATCAATACGAGCGTGGACTCTTCGAGGCCCCCGATCGGCTTGAAGCCAAGCAGGCTGGAGAGATGGCCATCCTGGAAGATGAGCACAAGCAGGCCGGCGCCAACGCTGATGCTGAGCATGTTCATCAGCATCGCCTTGATCGGGATGACGAGCGAGCCTGTCATGAGGAACAGGAAGCAGGCGGTGAGCGCGAAGAGGATCAGCAGCGCAGGCAGGAGGTGAGCGGCGATCGACGACTTCTGGTCCGCGAAGAAGGCGGTCGCGCCGCCGACGAGGGCGCGATAGGGCTCGCCAATCTGACGCAGCCTTCCGAGCAGTTGCTGCTGGGCGCTGGAGAACGGAGAGCCATGCGGCAGCAATACGATCTCCCAGGTGCGATTCCCAAGGTAGCGCGGCGCCGTGACGCTCGCGAGCGGGCCTGCAGTCCTGCCTGATTCGGCGGCGAGGCGCTTCGCCGAGGACTGCGAGCCCTGCATGACGATTTCGATCGATTCGGCGGCGTTGGAAGGGAAGTTGTCGGCAAGCGCGGTTTCCACCTGACGGCTTTCCGCGGACGGGGGCAGCAGGTTGGCGCCAGGCGAGGTGAGCGAGAGGTGCATCGTCGGCAGCGCCGCGGCGAGCAGGACGACGGCGCTCGTGATCGCGACGATTCCAGGCCTGCGCATGACGCCGCGCGCAAGCTTCCACCAGCGGCCGTCCTCGTCGATGCGCGAAGTGCGAGCGGAGCGCCGTCTCAGCCACTGTGGCGAGAGCGCATCGATACGCGGGCCAAGCACGATGAGCAGCGAGGGCAGCAGCAGCAGTGCGACGGCGCCGTCGCAGAGCGCGACGAACGCGCCGCCAGCTCCCATCGAGTAGAGGAAGCGCAACGGGAAGACGAGCAGGCAGGTGAGCGCCGCCGCGACCGTGAGGCAGCTGAAGAGCACTGTCCTGCCAGCGGTCTGCAGGGTGCGAGAGACCGCCTCGCTCCTACTGATGCCACGCGCAAGCTCCTCCCTGTAGCGGTAGAGGATGAAGAGGCTGTAGTCGATGCCAAGGCCAAGGCCCATGCCAGAGACGAGGTTGAGCGCAAAGACGGAGAGCGGCGTGAACTGGTCGACGATTCTGAGCAGCAGGAACGTGAGCAGGATCGAGATCCCGCCAATGAGCGGTGGCAGCAGTGCGGCGATCAGGCCCCTGAAGATGAGGAACGAGAGCAGCAGCACGATTGGCAGCGCGAACAGCTCGGCGCGCTCGAGGTCTGTGATCGTGCGTTCGTCGAGTTCTTCGTTGACGAGCGCGACCCCGCCAAAGCGCACATGCATGCGATTCAGCTGCGTCGCTATGGGAGGTTGCTTCAGATCCAAGCGCAGATGCGAGATCGCGTCTGTCGCATCGTCCATCGTCGCAAACGCGGCGAGCACGATCGTCTCGTGCCCATTGCGCGAGACAAGTGCAGCGGAGCTCTGGGAGGGAGACGGGCTCTGTGAGCGGGACGGGGGGTGCTGGGACTGCGACGGGCTGTGGGACTGCGACGGGCTGTAGGCGGCTAGCCGCTGGAAGCCGTGCTGGTGCGCGACGAGCTTGGAAACCGTCGCGACCGCGCGCTGCGCGCCTGCGTCCGTCCTTATGTCATCGGGCCCTCGCAGCAGCACGACGGCGTTGTAGAAGGCGTACTGCCCAGTCGCAGCGCTCACCATCTTGTTCGCGCGTTCGTACTGCGAGCTTGGGTCCTGGAATTCTTCGACGCCGCTCGTGAGCATCCCAGTCACTGGCGTGCCAAGGACCGCGGCGAGCACGACGAGCACGCCAACCGCGATGAGAACCCGCTTCGGGCGCTTGGTGGCGAGCTTCGCCAGTCGTGCGATCACGTTCTCAGAGGCACGTCGCTCACACTGGCATCCTTCCACCTGGCAGGGTCAGATGCAGCGCTGCGTATGCAGGTGCGACGGTTGGGGTGCGACTCTGGCGAAGCGAGGCGGGCAGGGCCGCTGCGAGGCCTTCAGTCCTCGAGCGTCTGCGTACGAGGTCGCTGCTGCGATCCCGCTTTCCTCAGCACCCGTCGACCCACGACGCCAAGCGTGAGCAGGAAGCTCCAGAGCGCAAAGATGATCAACCCGAACAGGCCGGCGCAGATGATGCCAAGGACAACAGGGCCAAGCGCGACGGCGATGACGAGCGCCACTGGTGCAAGCAGCGCGACGGCGAAGATCCGCATCACCAAGTCCACGCGCCTATGGTCGCACGTCACGGTGGCCGCTGCGCTGCGCAGCGAAGGCATATGCTCCGCGTAAAGATGCATATGTCACGAGCGGCGTTGTGGCAGCTGGAGGAGCAACGGTTCGAGGAAACGGGGGTTTGACGTGGCGCAGGAAGTCGAGTTGGGCAAGGGCGCGGTCGGCAAGATTCGAAGCTTCTGGGTAGGCCTTGGGCTCACGGTCCTGACCCTTGGGATCTACTACTACTGCTGGTACTACTTCGTCAACGACGAGTTGAAGGACATAGGGATTGCAAAGGGCGACGAGCACCTCGGGCAGTCGAGCCCAGCCCAATCGGTGATCGCCGTGCTGCTTGGAGGCATCGTGATCGTGCCGCCATTGCTGTCGGTCTACAACTACGGCCAGCGGATCAAGCGCGCTCAGAGGCTTGGCGAGGTCGAGCGTCATCAGCAGATCAACCCGATCCTTGCATTCCTGCTCGTCTTCCCCGGCGGGATGCTCGTCATCCCGACCTTCATTCACTACTGGTATGTGACGAAGCACCAGAATATCGCCCTACGTGCAGCAGCAGGGCTGCCAGCGCTGGGGGAGCCTGCCTCGGAGATCTGAGGCGCATCGCGCCGTCCCTGGAGCGTGGGGAAGGCAACGACGACGGGTAACTTGCGCTGGATGTTCTCTGCTCTGCGCAGCGCAGTGGACGGCCATCGCTCTGTGCCCACGACGGCGGTGGGAAAGACGCTGCGCGCCGCGACGCGATTCGATCGCGCCGCCATCGAACCCATCGCTGGGCTGATCGCGGTCGTGCCGCTGACGGCGGTCTTCGGGATCGCCGTTGCTCTTGGCGACCCCGTCGTCGCGGCGACGCTTGGCGCGGGAGCGATGCTCGTCGCGATCGCCTGGCGCGTCCGCGGCGGGCGGCCGCCTGTCGGGCTGCTCGCGTTGGACGCGATGCTGATGGCGCTTGCGACGTTGCTTGGCTCAGCGACAGGCGGCGTGCTGTGGCTGCATCTGCTGCTGATCTGCATCTGGTCGCTTGGCGCCGGGCTGCTCGTCGCCCTTGGCCAGCGCGCCGCGATGCTTGGCACCCAGGGCGTGATCGCGGTCATCGTCTTCGGACGCTTCTCAGAGCCACTGCCAGGCGCGCTTGGGCTCGCAGGCCTCGTGCTCGCTGGCGGCTTCGCGACGGTCCTGTTCGCTGCGGTCGTGCGCTGGCCGGCGCCGCTGCGCTTCCAGCGTGCGAGCGTCGCCGCCGTCTATGAGGCGCTCGCGGAGCTCGTGCTCGCGCCGCCTGGCGCCTCGATGATCCCAGTCGCTGCGCTGCTCGACGAGGCGAGGGCGACGCTCTCCTCGCCAATGCTGCTTGGCGACCGCTCGACCCTCGCGCTGCGCGCGCTCGTCGATGAGGCTGGGCGCCTGCGGATCGAGCTGCGTGCGCTGCAGGTACTGCTCGCGCGGGCTGGCACTCCTGCTGCAGCGGTCGCCGATGCCTCACTGCCGGCAGCCTCACCGCCGGCAGTCTCACGACCAGCAGCCTCGCCGCCGGCAGGCTCACTGTCGCCGACGGCAGGCTTGGCGAGCCTCGAGCGGCTTGGCGCGCGGATCGTCGCCGCGTTACGCGCGATCGCCGCCGGCGTAAAGGGCGATGCGCGCGCCCTGGCTGCGCTTGCGAACGACGCGGCGCACAACTTCGACCTCGATCCTGCCGCAGGTGAGCTGGACCCGCTCGATCCGCCGCTGAGGCGCCGCTTCGCCGCGATCGGCGGGCAGCTGCGCGCGATGACGCGCCTCTGCGAGGAAGCGCGTCCTGGGCGGCTGCTCGACCGTCGGCCGCGAATCGCAGGCTGGGGATTGCGCAGGCAGCTGCGCTCCGATGCTGGACGAATGCGAGCGAACGCGACGCTGCAGTCGCCAGCGGGCAGACACGCGGTGCGACTCGCAGTCGTCGTGCTGCTGGGCGAGCTGCTCGCAAGGGCGATCCCGCTCGAACGCAGCTACTGGATCGTCGTCGCAGCGGCGACGGTGCTGCGTCCAGACTTCGCAGCGACGTTCACGCGCGGACTCGAACGAGTGCTTGGCACGTGCGCCGGCGTCGCGCTCGCAGGCGCGATCGCGATCTCGCTTCACCCAAGCCTTGGCGTCGTCGTCCCGATCATCGCGCTGCTGGGCTGGCTTGCTTTTGCCGTCTTCCCTGCAAGCTTCGCAGTCGGCTTCACCTTCATCACTGCGCTCGTCGTGTTCCTGCTCGATGCAGTGACCACGCATACAGTCGCGACCGCAGGCGACCGGCTGCTCGCAACGTTGATCGGAGGCGCCCTCGGCCTGCTCGCCTACGCGATCTGGCCAACGTGGTCAGGTGGCTCTGCGAGACAGGCGCTCGTGGAGGCGATCGATGCGGAGCGGGACTACCTGCATGCAGCGGCTTCGCTGCTGATCGGCGGCAGGCGGCCGAGTGGCAAGCAGATCGATGACGAGCCAGTCCGTGGCGAGCCGGTCGGTGGCGGGCGCGCAGGCACAGGCGATCTCTCCGGTACAGGGCGGCGTGCGCGCCGCACCTACGCGAGCGCCGAGGAGGCGATCGCCCAGGCGCTTGGCGAGCCGACCTCTCGCCAGGCGGGCGCTGAGCGCAGCCGCAGTGCGCTGATCGCTCTGCGCCGCGTCGCCGGCGTCGTGCACCTGCTGCGCACCGAAGCGCAGGCAGCAGATTGGGATGCTCCGCTAGCTCAGCTGGTGCCGCTGGTAAAGGCCCTCGAGACGAGGCTTGGGGCGATCGCCGCATCGCTTGCGGGGGGTGAGCGTCTGGCAGCCGCGCCGCTAAGTCCAACCGCGGCCGAGCTACGCGAGCGCTACTCGCAACTGAAGCCGGCGCTTGCAGGCGTCCCGATCGGACCTGCGCTGCTGGATGAGCTCGACGAGCTCGTTGACGCGGTGAACACGCTCGCGGAGACAGTGGCAGGCCGTTGATGGCGCTGGCGACAGCCATGAGCGGCTGCGCCGAGTCGTGTCTCGAACAGGAGGCGCATCGCCCTGGCGCTGCCCAGAAATCTATTGTGGGCGCGGCTGTGAAGCCGCGCCCACAACTGTTCAGACAATGCTCGGCTCTGGAACTCTAGGTACAGGTCCCAAGCGCTCGAGGAATTCCTTTGGCGATTCTGATACCGCGTAGGCGATAGCCGCCTCACGAACTATTTCGAACATGCCTTCTCCCAAAAGCGCCAGAGGGCGTTGCTCTTCGAGGTGTGGAGACAGTCCAATGAGCCAAGCTCGCACATTGTCAGGATCGACCGAATAACGTTCCGTCATCATCGTTGCGGTGCTGTGGATGTATTCGATTCCGCGATCTATCTTGCTCTTCCGTTTGGGAAGAAGTTTGTCTAGTTCACCAGATTCTGGTTGTTGGAGTTTCTTGCGACGAACTTCCACGGCCCGGGCGCCGCACCCGGCACCGATGCCAAGCTCGACGAAGGTCATGTGGAATTTGTCAATGAGCTCTTCGAGCTTGTCCGGTAGCGAGACGGCTACGGCAGCGCTCGTCGATGCGACGGCGACGATCGACATCGCAACTGTGGCGATGGCGACGGTCACCACGCTCATAGCGAGGTTCCTTATGGTCGACATTTGGTCATCCTCTTCCTGTTCCTTTGGGAGTCGCTTCGCCGGCCAGCTTCCGCCTTAAGGGCCGGCCTAATTGTTGGGCTTATTGATGGCCCAGCGTGCTAGGATAGCCGAACCACACGACGTCTGTCCGCTGTGGGGCAGACATTGCGACCCGCAGAGCGCCCGTTTGGGATGAGGAGTCCAAATGCCGATCAAAGTCCACATTGGCACCCAATCCACGATTCTGACGCAACGTAATTGGCAGGACGCAGCTGACTGGGAACGAGAAGCTGCCGAGATGGTTGTAGCCGGCCACATCATGCGCATCCACCCACTGGGACACACGTCCAAGGTCGCGGCCGAAGCCGAGATCGAAGCTATCGCCTCAAATCTCGATGACGCCGAGGGCCTGCTTGCCGATCTGGGCGTGGCGCTGGGCTCTGTGCCTGGGCCTGGTGCCGTGCCGCTGGAACATCGAGGGCTAGTGCTGGAGATTGAGCTCGGCGATCTCGTCCGTATTGCAACCACTCATGAGGTGACAAGGCAACGCCACCTGGAATTCCATTCAAAGGAGGAGTCAAGTCCAAAGGAGCCAGAAGTTCAGGCGCTCTGTCTTCCTCACGAGTTCGAGGACGGCCCCTGCCTGCGATTGGTGGCAAGGAAGAGCCTGTTTGGCTTCTTTCGGCTGGTCGGCACCACGATCGTGCCTGCGAGATCTGGACGACGAGCGATGTAGTCCTTCGAGGTGCAGGCCGTGGCGTTGCCCTGTGTGCCACTGGCTGTGCCTCGATGGTATCTCAGTGCGCCCGGGGAGAATCGAACTCCCGACCTGCGGTTTGAAAGACCGCCGCTCTTTGGCTCCCCGTAGAGAACCGTTGACCACTGAGCTACGGGCGCGTGTTGCGTGAGCGGGGAAGGTTAGCGCGGGACGCTGCGAGCCGGCTTGCTCGCCCGCCGCGGGGCTGAAGGGCGCCTGCGAAGGTCGCCCGAAGCGGCGATCGTGCCCGCGGGCATGCCGGCGACCTGCCCCCGATGTAAGCCGAGGGCCACCCGCGTGGAACGCGTAGGGAACATGCGCCGTTGCCCACCCAGGGGCGAACGTCTGTTCGCCCCCCTACAATGATTCCCCGCATGAGTGCATCCGAGCGCATAGTGGTCTCTGGGGCGAGGGAGCACAACCTGAAGGACGTATCGCTTTCGCTCCCAAGGGACGCGCTCGTCGTGATCACAGGGCTCTCCGGGTCAGGGAAGTCGAGCCTCGCCTTCGACACGATCTACGCGGAGGGGCAGCGCCGCTATGTGGAGTCGCTTTCCGCGTACGCGCGCCAGTTCCTCGGGCAGATGGACAAGCCTGACGTCGACTCGATCGAGGGGCTCTCGCCGGCGATCTCAATCGACCAGAAGACGACCTCGAGGAACCCCCGCTCGACGGTGGGGACGGTGACCGAGATCTACGACTACCTGCGCCTGCTCTGGTCAAGGATCGGCAAGCCCCACTGCCACATCTGTGGGCGCCCAATCTCAGGGCAGTCGGCGGAGCAGATCGTCGATCAGGTGATGGAGCTTCCGGAGGGCGAACGCTTCATGGTCCTCGCGCCGATCGTGAGAGGCCGCAAGGGGGAGTACGGCAAGCAGCTGGAGGAGCTGCGATCAGACGGCTTCCAGCGCGTCCGCATCGACGGGCGCTTGCGGATGCTGGATGAGTCGATCGTGCTCGACAAGCGCTACAAGCACGACATCTCCGTCGTGATCGACAGGCTGATCATGCGCCACGACGTGAGGAAGCGACTTGCAGACTCCGTCGAGACTGCGGTCGGCCTCGCAGACGGGCTCGTCGAGATAGAGATGATGGGTGGGGGGGGTACCGCTGGTGGGGACGGCGGTGGAGCGGAGAACGAGGGGGAGGGCTCCGTGTTGACCTTCTCAGAGCGCTTCGCCTGTCCCGAACACGGTCCCTCGCTCGTCGAGCTCGAGCCAAGGATCTTCTCGTTCAACTCGCCCCATGGCGCCTGCGAGCGCTGCACAGGGCTTGGCTCCCAGATGGAGATCGACGTCGACCTGATCGTGCCCGATGAGACGGTCTCAATTGCGGAGGGCGCGATCCTGCCCTGGCGCAGCGCCGCCTCCAACTACTACGAGCAGGTGGGCTTGGCGATCGCGCAGCGCTACGGCGTCGACCTGAATGCGCCCTGGTCGCAGCTGACCCCTTCCGACCGTGACCTCTTCCTCTACGGCACGAACGAGCGCCTGAAGATCACCTACAAGAACAGGTTCGGCCGCAGCAGGACATATGCGACGCGCTTTGCTGGGGTCGTCGCGAACCTCGAGCGTCGCCACCGCGAGACGGACTCAGAGGGGATGAGAGAGAAGATCGAGGAATTCATGTCGTTGCGGCCCTGCCCAGTCTGCGGCGGCGCGCGCCTGCGGTCAGAGTCGCGCTCAGTGCTCGTCGGCGGCAGCAGGATCGAGGACTTCTGCGGGCTGCCCGCAAGCAGGGCGTTGCGTTGGTTGGAGGAGGTCGAGCTCTCAGAGACAGACGAGCATGTGGCGAGGCTGATCCTGCGCGAGATCTCAGAGCGGCTGAGCTTTCTGATCAATGTGGGCATCGGCTACCTCTCGATGGACAGGGCCTCCGCGACGCTCTCCGGCGGCGAGGCCCAGAGGATCCGGCTTGCGACCCAGATCGGCTCCTCGCTCGTCGGCGTGCTCTACATCCTCGACGAGCCCTCAATCGGCCTGCACCAGCGCGACAACGACAAGCTGATCACGACCCTGAAGCGCCTGCGCGACATCGGCAACACGGTGATCGTCGTCGAGCACGACGAGCAGACGATGAAGGCAGCCGACCACCTCGTCGACCTTGGTCCAGGCGCAGGCGAGCATGGCGGCTTCATCGTCGCGGAGGGCACCGCGAAGCAGGTCGAACGCGTGAAGGAGTCCGCGACAGGGCAGTTCCTCTCAGGCAGGCGCTCGATCCCAGTGCCAGGCAAGCGGCGTACGCCAAGCGGCCACGTGAAGATCCTTGGCGCCTCCCAGCACAACCTGCGCAACATCGACGTCGACTTCGCTCTCGGGACGCTGACGTGCGTGACGGGCGTCTCAGGCTCAGGCAAGTCGACGCTCGTGAACGAGGTGCTCTACAAGGCTTTGGCACAACGGCTGTTGAAGGCAAGGCAGCGCCCAGGGGTCCACCGCGAGGTGAAGGGCCTTGAACACCTCGACAAGATCATCGCCGTCGACCAGTCGCCAATTGGGCGCACCCCACGCTCGAACCCCGCGACCTACACAGGACTCTTCGACGTGATCAGGACGCTCTTCTCGAAGACCCAGGAGGCGAGGGCGAGGGGCTACAAGCCAGGCAGGTTCTCCTTCAACGTGAAGGGCGGCCGCTGCGAGGTCTGCAAGGGCGACGGCCAGATCAAGATCGAGATGCACTTCCTGCCAGACGTCTACGTCCCCTGCGAGCAGTGCAATGGGCGCCGCTACAACCGCGAGACGCTGGAGGTCCGCTTCAAGGGCAGGAACATCGCCGAAGTGCTTGACATGCCCGTCTCCGAGGCGGTGGAGTTCTTCGCCCACATCCCGCCAGTGCGCCGGCGTTTGGAGACGTTGGCGGCGGTTGGGCTTGGCTACATCAGGCTGGGGCAGCCCGCGACGACGCTCTCCGGCGGCGAGGCCCAGCGCGTGAAGCTCGCGACCGAGCTCTCGAAGATCGCGACAGGCAGGACGATGTACATCCTCGACGAGCCAACGACAGGCCTGCACTTCGCCGACGTGGAGCGGCTCTTGGATGTCTTGCAGCGGCTCGTCGACGCAGGCAACTCCGTCGTCGTGATCGAGCACAACCTCGACGTGATCAAGTCCGCAGACAGGATCATCGACATGGGCCCAGAGGGCGGCGAGGAGGGCGGCCTGGTGATCGCCTCCGGCACCCCAGAGGAGATTGCTGCCGAGCCGGCGTCGCACACGGGACGCTTCCTCGTGGAGCTGTTGGGAAAGGGGGTGGGGAGCAAGAACGGCGCGAAGCCGAAGCGCGCTGCGAAGACGCTCAGCGCAAATGGGAGCACGAACGGGAGCGCGCCGAAGGGCGCGAACGGGACGAGACGCACTGGCAGGAAGAAGCTTGCAGTCTGAGCTTCGCCTGGCGATCGGTTAGCATCGCGCGATGCTCCTTCGCCCAGGGCGCACATCGATCGTTGGAATGCTGGCTGCGTTGGCGGTCCTAGTGGCGCCTGTTGCCGCCGGTGCGGCGACGACTCTGTACTGGGTTCAGGAAGGCTCATCTCCAGGCCTCTTCTCAGGGGCGCTTGGAGGCACGCCTAACACGCTCTTCGGCGCTACAGAAGCGCCAGAATCCGAAGGCATCGCGCTCGACTCCATGACGGACAGCGTCTACTGGACAGGGGCAGGCGGCGCAGACATTTTCTCCGGGTCGCTCGAAGGTGGAGGCGGCTCGCGGGCGCTCTTCGAAGGTCGCGAAGGCGTCGTTGGCCTCGCCGTCGACGCGACGACACACAAGCTCTATTGGTCAGAGCTCGAAGGCGGCAGGCTGTCGGTCGGCGGCCTTGGCGGTGCGAGTGAAGGTCCGCCGACGACCCTGATCGAAGGCGAGGATGAACCGGCGGGAATCGCGCTCGATGCAGCCACCGGGCAGCTCTTCTGGGTGGACGGCGGCGGCAATGTAATGGTCGGCAAGCTCAGCGACGGTGGCACTTCGCTCAGCGAACACAGAGCCCTCTACGAAAACCAGGAAATCCTTGGGGGCATCGCCGTGAACGAAACGACCGGCAAGCTCTACTGGACGGCAGGCCCTTCGAACGGAACCGGTGAAATTCTCAGCGGAGGCCTGGCCGGCGAACCGGAGGAACTCCCAGAAGCGATCTACACCGAACCCCAGTCAGGCACGATTCCGTACGGACTCGCGATCGATCCACATACACAGCGGATCTACTGGACCGACTACGAGACAGGCGGGATTCAGGTTCACAGCCTCAGCAAGTCAGGAGAAGCGGCGACGGTCTTTCCAACTGCTGCGGAAGGACCGAATCTGCTGGCACTGCTAGGCGCGCCCGTAGCCGCCGGTGCTCCAAGCGTCTCAGGCAACACAATCGGCAAGCCGCTCACCTGCAGCACAGGTAGCTGGGAACCAGACCTGCCGCAGTCGCAGTTCTATGAGGCGCCACAGGCTTTCGCCTACCAGTGGCTGCGCGAAGGCACGCCGATCGCAGGCGCGAACGCGGCGAGCTTCACTCCCTCAGAAGCCGGCTCCTACGCGTGTGAGGTGACGGCGACGAACGCTGCGGGCTCGGCGACGCAGACAAGTGCTTCCACGGTCGTCCCGGTACTCACCGCGATCCCTGTGCCTGAGCCGCTTGCGAAGATAAAAGAAGTCCAGATCATGAGCCACAGGCTCGTCGTGAAGGCAGGCAAGGTGAGGGTTGTGATCGCCTGCGGAAAGGGCGCTGGGGGGAGCTGCAAAGGCACACTGTCCCTGGTCACCGAATTCAACCACAGCGTCCCCAAGGGCCACGGCAAAAAACAGAGCAAGCACTCGCTGCCCGCGATGACTCTGGCTCACGCCGTCCCCTACGAACTGGCCTCCGGCAAGCGCAAGACGATCGTGCTGAAGATCGACGCTGAAGGCAAGCGGCTGCTGAAGAAGGCGAAGGGGCACAAGCTGAAGGTGTGGGCGCTCGCGACCTTCGCGGTCGGCGGCAGGGCGGGGCAGGGCGTGACGCTCTCGCTGCCGAAGCCCCACAAGCGCTGAGGGCGATCGCCGCTACTGCGGCGCGTGTGCTGTGTTCATCGGGATGTGAGACTTCTAAGCAAGACAGGCGGCCTGGTGGCGCTGATCGCGCTGGCGCTGCCCGCGACGAGCGCCGCCGAGAACGTCTATTGGAGCGACGCTAGCTCAGGGCAGCTGCGGCTTGGCAGCCTGAGCGGCGGCAGCGCCTCGACGCTGCTCGAAGGCGAGCAGGGCCCAGGCTCGATCGCTCTGAACCCCGCGGACGGCAAGGTCTATTGGGCGGACGCGACGACAGGGCAGATCAGGGTTGCGAATCTCGCCGACGGCAGCGACGCGCAGACCCTCTACACCGAGCCCGAAGGCTCAAAGCCAGTGGGGCTCGCGATCAACGCCGCAGGAGGCATGCTCTACTGGACCGACGAAGGCAACGGCGAGATTCGCAATGGCAGCCTCGCCGGTGGCACAGCGGAGACGCTCTACACCGAGCCCGAAGGCTCAAAGCCGGTGGGGCTCGCGATCAACGCGGCGGCGAACAAGCTCTACTGGGCCGACGAAGGCAACGATGAGATTCGCGCGGGCAGCCTCACAGGCGGCGGCACGCCCGAAACGCTGCGCACCGAGCCGGGAGGGTCGCGGCCGTCAGGGATCGCGATCGACACCTCGAAGAGCAAGCTCTACTGGACCGATGAGGGCACGAGCGAAATCCGCGTGGGCGGCCTTGGGCATGGGGCGGGCAAAGCCCTCTACACCGAGCCCGCAGGCTCGCTGCCACGTGGGGTCGCGGTCGACACCGCGACCGGCCAGCTCTATTGGGCAGATTCAGGCACAGGCACGATCAGGGTGGGCTACCTCGCCGGCAGCGGCGCGCCAGGCACGCTCTTCGAAGGCGAGGGCGGACCAGGCTTTCCGGTGCTGCTGTTGACTCCGACAGGGAGCGGCATCCCAAGCGTCTCCGGCAAGCGAACGGTGGGGCAGACGCTCACCTGCGGCAAGGGCAAATGGGGCGCGAACCTCCCAGGCTCAGGGCTCTACGAGGCGCCGCAGTCCTTCGCCTACCAGTGGCTGCGCAATGGGTCGCCAGTCCCAGGCGCTACCGCTGCGACGCTTGCGCCGACGAGCAGTGGCAGCTACAGCTGCGCGGTGACGGCATCGAATGCGGCGGGCTCAGCGACGCAGACGAGCGTTGGCGTGAGCGTGAACGCCGCGGCGCCGACAGTCACGATCTCTTCGCCCACGAGCGGCGCGACCTACGCGAAGGGCGCGGTCGTGACGACCGCGTTTTCGTGCGCCGAGGGCGCCGGCGGGCCCGGGCTTGCCTCCTGCAGCGATGGGAAAGGCACGCCTGCGCCCGCCGGCAAACTCGACACCGCGACCCCAGGCACGCACACCTACACGGTGACGGCGGTCTCGAAGGACGGTCAGCGTGCGAAAGCGAGCATCACATTCACGGTGAGCGCTCCAGTGCCTCCAGTGGTGTTCCCCCATCCGAGTTTGAGGATCAAGACCACGATCGCTCGCGTGGCAGGACGTAGGACGAAGATCGCGCTCTCCTGCAGCGGCGGTACGACCTGCCATGGCGCGATTTCGCTCACGGTTAGCGTGAAGCGGGTGGGGCCGAGCGGCAGGGTGAGGACAGGACGGCGCCTGCTGATCGCACGCACTTCCTACACGCTGGTGTCTGGCAGCCGCAGGGCGATCGGGCTGCGGCTCAGCCCACGCGGCCGCAGACTGCTCGTGCAGGCGCGTGGCAGACGGCTGTACGTGCGTGCGACCGCGGGTGTGAGCGGCGGCAAAGCGGCGAGCAGGGTCGTGAGGCTGCAGTTGCGGCCTCTACGCGGTCGTCGCTGATCGCGGCAGGTAACCTGCCCGCGATGGACGCGAAGCTCGCGCAGGACGCGAGGCTCTGGCTTGCGAAGTGGCGCTTCTACGAGCGCAACTCGCTGCCCTGGAACAGGGCGGCGATCCACTGGCAGCTGATGCGCCGCGGGGCGTTTGCGCGCTGGCCGCTGCAGGGCAACGCGCTCGAGGCTCTGCGCGAGGGGCGCCTGACGGTGGGCAGCGGGACGCTGTTCGAGCCAGGGGTCTGGCTGACGGCTCCAGGCAGTGCGCGCATCAGCATCGGCGAAGGCGTCTTCCTGAACCTCGGCGTGATGATCGCCGCGATGGAGCTCGTCGAGATCGGCGACCACTGCATGCTCGCGAACGGCTGTTTCATCTCAGACGCAAACCACCGCTACGACGATCCTGAGAAGCCAGTGCCCTGGCAGGGGTTCACGAGCAAGGGCCCAACGAGGATCGGCGAGAACTGCTGGCTTGGCGCGAACGTCGTCGTCGCGAGCGGCGTGAGCATCGGCAGGCGCTGCGTGATCGGCGCGAACAGCGTCGTGACGAGTGACCTCGAGCCGTTCACGATTGCAGCGGGCGCGCCAGCGCGCCCGCTGCGCAAGATCGAGTATCCCGACGGGCAGCCGAGGTAGCAGTCCGGCGTGGACCGCTCCGCGGTCCCGCGTGTAGATCGCGGTCCGACGCTTGGCTCAGCCGAGGCTCCTGCTGAGCTCCTCGAGCTCGGCGGGGTCGATCGAGTAGGTGTACTCGCTGGAGGGAAACTCGCCCTGGCGCACCTCGCCTGCGTAGCGCTCAAGCGCGTCGAGGATCTGGGGGCGCAGCTCGGCGTAGCGCTTGACGAACCTTGGGCTGCCCCACTCATAGAGGCCAAGCAGGTCGTGCCAGACGAGCACCTGGCCGTCCGTCGCGGGACCGGCGCCGATGCCGATCACGGGGATCTCGATGTGCTCCATCGCAAGCTCCGCGACAGCGGCAGGGATCGCCTCGAAGACGACGCAGCAGCAGCCAGCCTCCTGCAGCGCAAGCGCGTCCTGCACGACCTGTCTTGCGCGATCCGCGGTGCGGCCCTGGGCCTTGAAGCCGCCAAGCGCGGTCGCGGTCTGCGGCGTGAGGCCGACGTGCCCGACGACAGGAATCCCAGTCGAGGCGATCGCCCTGGCCCTGTCGACCATCGGGCCGCCGCCCTCGAGCTTGATCGCGTCGCAGCCACCCTCCTTGAGGAAGCGCTGCGCAGTCGCGACCGCCTGCTCGTTGGAGACCTCATAGGAGCCAAACGGCAGGTCGCCGACAAGCAGCGGGCTCTTCAGGCCACGGCGCACAGCCTTGACGAGCACGAGCAGTTCGTCGACTGTGACAGGAACCGTCGAGTCGTAGCCAAGCACCGTCATCGCGGCGGTGTCGCCGACGAGCACGAGATCGACGCCAGCCTGCTCGACGATGCGAGCGGACGGATAGTCGTAGCAGGTGACCATCACGAGCGGCTGGCCTCTGCGCTTGTGCTCGATGAGGCTGGGGATCGTCATCGGTAGGCGGTCAGGCGTGGCGCCTTCAGGCCCAGGAGCTGGGTGGGTGGACATCTCTTCTCACTTCCTCTCTGACGTTCAGTTGACGCTCTGCGTGAGCAGAGTCGCCACGGCGTCGTCGACGGTGATGATGCGGTTGGTCTTCGCCTCTACGTGAACCACACGCGGCTCGTAGTGCTCCATCTCCACCTGGTCGTACTGCCCATAGGAGATGACGATGATCGTGTCGCCACGGTGCACGAGCCGCGCCGCGGCGCCATTGACCTTGATCTCGCCAGAGCCCCTCGCGCCGGCGATCGTGTACGTCTCGAAGCGGGCGCCATTGTCGACGTCGACGACGTGCACCTGCTCGTGCTCGAGGATGTCAGCGGCCTCGAGCAGGTCAGGGTCGATCGTGATCGAGCCGACGTAGTGCAGGTCGCAGTCAGTGACCGTCGCCCTGTGAATCTTCGACTTCAGCATCACGCGCTGCATACGGCGATCGCGTCTCCTTGGTCTGTGGATTGGCGGGGGTCTTGGCTACGCGCTGAGACGCGCAGGGGCAGGTTGTCGATCAGGCGCGTCTGGCCGATGCGCGCCGCGATCAGAAGCAGCGCCTCGTCCTGGAGGCGATCGACGTCCTCGAAGCTCTCAGCGTCGACGAGCGCGACGTACTCGGCCTGCACCGAGTGCGCGGCGAGCTCCGCCTCGGCGGCCTGACGCAGGCGCTGGGCCGAGCGCTCGCCAGTGTCTGCAAGCGCCTCGGCGGCATGCAGCGCGGCGCTGAGCGCGAGCGCCCGCTGGCGCTCCTGAGGGGAGAGGCGCACGTTGCGGCTCGACATCGCAAGGCCATTTGCCTCGCGCACGGTCGGCAGCGTCACGATCTGCGCGTCGATGTCAAGGTCGCGCACCATGCGCCGGATCACCGCGGTCTGCTGGGCGTCCTTGCGGCCGAAGAAGGCGAGCTGCGGGGCGACGATGTTGAGCAGCTTGCAGACGACAGTCGTGACGCCCCGGAAGTGGCCCGCTCCGCGCACAGCGCCCTCGAGCCTGTCCGTGAGCCCAAGCACTTCGACGGAGGTGCTGAAGCCAGGCCTGTAGATCTCCTCGACACAAGGCAGGAACAGCACGTCGGCGCCTGCGCCTGCGGCAAGCTCGATGTCGCGCTGCTCCTGGCGGGGATAGGCGAGCAGGTCCGCCTGCTCGTCGAACTGCGAGGGGTTGACGAAGATCGAGACGACGACGAGCTCGCAGCGCTCACGCGCCGTCGAGATCAACGAGAGATGGCCCTGGTGCAGCGCGCCCATCGTCGGCACGAGGCCAACGGTCGCGCCAGCACGCCTGTAGGGGGCGAGTGCCGCGCGCAATTCGGCGACTGTTCGCGCGACCAGCGGCTGGCGCTGAGGCGCGCTCATGAGAGCGAGGTGAGATTGACTCATTGGCTCGGTCCAGTTCCGTCATCGGATACCGGTCACGATGACTTGATGATACAGCTCGCAAGACGTGATGCAAGGGGTCTCGTCGTCTGCGTGGGGAAGCGAAGCCACCGCTCCAGGTACCATCGGCTCGATGTCAGCAGCAGAGCCATCGCAGACGGCTGAGCAGCGGCGCGAGGCGCTGAAGCAGGTCTACATCGAGGCGCACGCCTGCACGCGCTGCCCCGAGCTCGCGCGCACGCGCAAGAACGTCGTCTTCGGCGCAGGCAACGCAGACGCGGACCTGATGTTCATCGGCGAGGCCCCCGGCGCGAGCGAGGACGAGCAGGGGCTGCCCTTCGTGGGGCAGGCAGGCAAGCTCCTGGAGAAGCTGCTGGTCGAGATCGGCCTGAGCAGGGCGGAGGTGTTCATCGCGAATACCTTGAAGTGCAGACCTCCGAACAACCGCGATCCGCAGCCAGTCGAGATCGAGAACTGCCGCGACTACCTCTATCGCCAGGTGGAGCTGGTGCAGCCGAAGGTGATCTGCACGCTGGGCAACTTCTCGACGAAGCTGCTGCGCAACGATACGACGGGCATCACGCGCCTGCACGGCCAGGCGGAGCTCCTGACGCTCGGCCGCCGGACGGTGCGGCTCTATCCGATCTTCCATCCCGCCGCGGCGCTCTACACGCCGCGCATGCTGCAGACGCTGCGCGAGGACTTCCTGAAGCTGCCAGAGCTGCTGGCAGAGCCGGCGCCAGATCAGCCCGACTGGGACGAGGTGCCAGAGGCAGATCCGCTTTCGGCAGCGGATGTCGAGGAGATCGAGGTCTCCGATGTCGCCGCTGAGCAGCAGAGCGACGTCGACCAGCTCGGCCTCTTCTAGCTGCCGCTGCGCTGGACGAATGGTCGATGCGTTGCAGGGCGCTAAAGCTTGCGCGGATGCAAGCCGATAGCAGTCATGTCTCCATCCTCCCAAGCAGCACGACCGGCCCGCCACACCTCCCTGCGGGCCGGTCCTCTTTAACCGCGATACAACGCAGGCGGCGTAGAGTCTGCCCGTGGCCCTGCGAGTCATCGAGACATCAGATCCAGCGGAGACCGAAGCGCTCGGCGCCGAGCTTGCGGGAGCGCTGAGCGACGGCGATGTCGTGCTCGTGCGCGGTGAGCTCGGCTCCGGCAAGACGACGCTCGTGCGCGGCGCGGCGCGCGCACTCGGGGTCGAGGACCCCGTGACGAGCCCAACGTTCAGCATCGGCCATCGCTACCGCGGTAGCGAGCTGACCGTGAGCCATCTCGACCTCTACCGTCTCGCAGGCATCGAGCAGGAGGATCCCGCATTGCTGGCCGACCATCTCGGCATGGGCAGGATCGCCTTCGTCGAGTGGCCCGAGAGCGCCGCGTCGAGCATCGGTGAGACGAAGCTCGAGGTGACGCTTTCGCACGCAGGCGGCGACCGCCGGCGGATCGAGGTGCTGCAGCGGTGATCCTGCTCGGCATGGACACCTCGACGCCGGCGACGGCAGTCGCGCTGCGGCTCGCAGGCGGGGAGACGCTCGAAGCGCGCGACGACCCGCCGCAGGGCGCCCGTCCAGGGCACACATCGCAGCTGCTGCCGCTCGCGGTAGGGCTGCTCGATCGCGCGGACATCGACTGGGGGGCCTTGGATGGGATCGCGGTCGGCCTTGGGCCAGGCACGTTCACGGGGCTGCGCATCGGCATCGCGAGCGCGCGTGCGCTGGCGCAGTCGCTCGGCATCGGCTTGATCGGCGTGAGCGGCCTGCGCGCGCTGGCATTGCCCGCTTTGCGCGAGATGCCCAGGGTGCTTGCCGTCCTCGACGCGCGCCGGGGCGAGGCGTTCCTCGCCGCCTACGGGGCGCGCTCCGCAGAGCAGGCAGACGAGCTGCTCGCGCCGAAGGCGCTGCGCCCCGAGCAGCTGGGCGAGGCGGTCGCGGAGTCGATGCAGGGCGGCTCCGTGAAGGGTCCTCTGTCGGCCGTCGGCGACGGCGCGCTGCTGTTCGCCGAGCAGCTGAGGGCCGCGGGGGCGGAGGTGGTCGCGGCCGACTCGCCGCTGCACCGCCTGACCGCGGCCGCGATCTGCGAGCTCGCGCTGTGCAGCGAGGCGGCGGAGACCGTCGAGCAGGTGCTGCCAAGCTACGGGCGCAGGCCAGATGCGGAGCTGGCCCTGGAGGCGTCAGGCAGATGAGCGCCCAGATGCCCGCAGAGCCGACGATCGACGACATGTCAGTGCGCATCAGGTCGCTGACCTACCCCGACCTGCCGCACGTGCTCTCGATCGAGCGGCGTGCCTTCCCGACGCCATGGTCGCTGGCGATGTTCGTGCTCGAGCTCTCAAAGCAGTCAGGCGTCTGCCTGGCTGCAGTCTGGGGCAGGCGGCTCGTCGGCTACCTGATCTGCTCGCGCTACGAGACGGTCTGGCACATCACGAACATCGCCGTCGACGTCGATCACCACGGTCGCGGGATCGCGACCGCGCTGCTCGCCGAGCTCTACGCAAGGGTGAACGACGAGGAGGCGCGCTTCACGCTGGAGGTACGCCGCACCAACCACGTCGCGATCCACCTCTACGAACGCGAAGGCTTCAGGGCGGCAGGCGTGCGGCGCCGCTACTACCAGGACAACGGCGAGGACGCGCTCGTGATGTGGCGCACGCCCGCGACGCTCGCAGGCACGCTCGACGACGTGCCAAACCCAGAACGGGGGCTATAGCGATGGGCCTAGTGCTTGCGATCGAGACGAGCTGCGACGACACCTGCGCGGCGGTCGTCGACTCCGCCGGCACGATCCTCGCGAACGCGATCTCCTCGCAGGGCGTTCACGACCGCTTTGGCGGCGTCGTCCCCGAGATCGCCTCGCGCCAGCACCTGACGCTGATCAACCTCGTCATCTCAGAGGCGCTGAGCGATGCGGGAATCGGCCTCGACGACGTGGAGCTGCTCGCCGCGACCCAGGGGCCCGGTCTGATCGGCGCGCTGCTCGTCGGACTCTCAAGCGCAAAGGCCCTCGCCGCCGCGCGCAAGCTGCCATTCGCGCCCGTCGATCACATCCAGGGGCACGTGGCCGCGAACTTCCTCTCAGAGGACGGCAGCGAGCCGTTGCAGCCGCCATTCCTCTGCCTGATCGCGAGCGGCGGGCACACGCTGCTCGCGGAGGTGAGATCCCACGACGGCTTCAGGGTCCTCGGACGCTCGCTCGACGACGCCGCCGGCGAGGCGTTCGACAAGGGCGCAAGGATGCTGGGCCTCGGCTACCCCGGAGGCCCAGCCCTGGAGCGGCTCGCCTCAGGGGGAGACCCCAAGGCCTACTCGTTCCCAGGGGCCGCAGGCGACCGTGCCCGCGGACGGCGCGGCGGGCGCGGGCACGCCTTCGCGGAGAGCCTCGACTTCTCATTCGCAGGCCTGAAGACGGCGCTGCTCTACAAGGTGCAGGAGATCCCTGAGGCCGAGCTGCCGGCGCGCGCGCCCGATCTTGCCGCCTCCTATCAGGCGGCGATCGTCGAGTCGCTGACGGAGCGTTCCGAGCGCGCCCTGGAGAGCAGTGGCCTGGATCGCCTTGCGGTCGGCGGCGGCGTCGCCGCCAACGGCGCGCTACGCAGACGCTTGCAGGACGTGGGGGCGAGGCAGCTGCACGTGCCCTCGCGCAAGCTCTGCACCGACAACGCCGCGATGATCGCAAGCGCCGCGCGTTTCACCGCGCCGATACCCTACCCCAATTATCTGAATATTGATGCCTACGCGACCGGCGAGCGCCCACTGTGAACGGCGCGCCGCCGACGCTGACGCTCTACACGCGGCAAGGCTGCCACCTCTGCGAGGAAGCGCTTGCCGTGATCGAGCGCGCCCGTCCAGAGTTGCCCGCCTTCACGCTGCAGCTGCGCGACATCTCCGCCGACGAGCGTCTGCACGATGCCTACTTCGAGCGGATCCCCGTGCTCGAGCTCGACGGCAGGGAGCTCGCGGAATACGTGATCGACGAGGAGACGCTGAGCGAAGCACTGCTGGACGGCGACGGCGTGCCGCCCGCTTGACGGTAGCCGCTTGCCATCATCTAGAGTCACGGCGATGGCGAACAGAGGGATGACAGTGGAAGGGCACGAGCAGTCGCAGCAACGTGACGCCCAGGACGCCGGCTTCGGCACAGAGCGCCTCTCGCTAGGAGTCGCAGCGCGACTCTCGCGCTACCTGCAGGTGCTGACGCAGGCGAAGAAGATGGGCAGAGACACGATCTCCTCCCAAGAACTCTCCGACTACACCCACGTGAACTCGACCCAGATCAGGCGCGACCTCTCCGGCTTCGGGAAGTTCGGCAAGCGTGGGGTGGGCTACAACGTCGAATCGCTCGTCTCCCAGATCCGCAAGATCCTGCGGACTGCGGGCCAACACAACATCGCCCTGATCGGCGCAGGGCACCTCGGCCAGGCGATCGCCTCCTCAGACATCTTCGCCGACCACGGCTTCCGGGTGGTCGCGATCTTCGACGTGTCGCCAGCGAAGGTGGGGCGCCAGGTGGGCGCGCAGACGGTGCGTCACATCGAGGAGCTGCGCAAGGTAGTCGAGGACGAGGAGATCGTCGTCGGCGTGCTCGCGGTGCCCGGCAACGCTGCCCAAGGGCTCGCCGACGAGCTCGTCGACGCGGGCGTGAAGATCATTTTCAACTACTCCGACGCATTGCTCGCGGTGCCGCCCGACGTGACCGTCCACACCTCAAGCCCAGCGGTGGACCTGCTCTATGCGCTCTACTTCTACCTCACCTGACGAGAACGGCCTGAATCTAGACCTCGCCGAGGAGCGCTTCGCTGAGAGCGTCGACCTGACAGTCGGCCTCGAGGAGGAGTTCTCGATCCTCGACCGCTCAAGCCTCGAGCTCGTGCCCGGCTTCGAGCAGATGAGCGCCGAGGCGCAGCTACGCGACCCCTTCCTGCACGAAGGCATCACCGGCGAGCTGATCTCCTCAGAGATCGAGATCGTTTCAGGGCGCAGCGAGGATCTGAACGAGGCCTTCGCGCGCCAGCGCGACCGCCGCCGGCGGCTGTTCGCGCTCGCCGAGGCGCAGGGCTATGCGCTCGGCGCGACCGGCACCCATCCCTGGGCGGACTACAGGGAGCAGGCGATCATCGACACCGATCACTACCGGCGCGTCTCCGACGGGCTGCGCTACGTCGCCTGGCGCAACAACACCTTCAGCCTGCACGTCCACGTCGGTGTGAGAGGCGCAGACCGCGCGGTGAAGGTCTGCGACCGTCTGCGCCCGCTGCTGCCGCTGCTGCTCGCGGTCTCGGCGAACTCGCCCTATGTCGACGGCCGCGACTCCGGCCTGCACTCCGCACGCACACAGACGTTCACGCGCAACTTCCCCCGCTGCGGGATCCCCGATCCGTTCGGTACCTGGGAGGCCTACAGGCGCTACATCGAGCTGCTCGTGAAGACGAGCTCAATCGTGGAGTCGACCCAGGTCTGGTGGTCAGTGCGCCCGCACTTCGCCTTCGGCACAGTCGAGGTGAGGATCTGCGACGCCCAGAGCTCAGGCCAGGAGGCCGAGGCGCTGGCGAGCCTGATCTTTGCCTGCGTCGCCCAGACGATGCGCGACCTCGACGAGGGCGTGCCCTTCACCGACCTCGAAGGGCGCCTGATCGAGGAGAACATGTGGCGCGCGATCAGGTTCGGCCTCGACGGCAAGATGGTCGACTTCGGGATCGAGCAGGAGTACCCCGCCGCGGCGATCGCAGAGCGGCTGGGCGTGTGGACCGCACCGGTGCGCCGCGAGCTCGGGATCGAGCTCGCCTTCCCAGAGCGCAACGGCGCCCAGCGCCAGCATGCGATGATCGCCGCCGGCGCAAGCCGCGAGGAGGTCTTCGCCGCCGCGGTGCAGCAGGCGAAGCAGACATACGCACAGGAGGTGGCGGTTTGAGCTCTCAAGAGCCGACGGAGGAGCAGCTGCGGGCATACGAAGAAGAACTGAGTCGCGTGACGAGCACGCAGATCGCGATTCAGGCGGCGGCTTCGCTGCTGAGCATCGGCGGTCGCCGGCTGGGGCTGGCGGAGGGCCACGAGCAGGAGCGCGACCTCGATCAGGTCCGCGACGCGATCGACGGCGTGCGGGCGCTGATGCCAATCATCGAGCGCCGCCTCGCAGCCGTCGAAGTGCGCCAGCTGCGCGAAGCGCTCTCACAGCTGCAGATGGGCTACACGAGGCTCGTCCAGGCCGCTCCGGCGGCGGACGGTGCGGAGCAGGGCGCGTCAGGGCAGGGCGCCCCGTCGAGCGCAGGCCCAGATGCAGGGCAGCCCGGGAGCGGCGCCGCCGAGCAGCCCGCGAGCGGCGCCGCCGAGCAGCCCGCGAGCGGCGCCAGCGGGCAGGCTCCAAAGGGCGATGAGCAGGGGCGAGGCCCCGCCGAGACGAGCGGCAGGCTCTGGGTTCCAGGACGCTGAAGCGCTGCGTCCCAGGCCGCGGAAGCGCTGCGTCCCAGGCGGCGGAAGCGCCGCGTCCTATCCCTGAGGCCAGCGGTCTGAAGACAGCCCGGCCTTCGTCTCGCCGGTCAGCGCGATAGACTGCGCCCGCTCTTCTGCTGGCCTAGCGCCTGAGCAAGGCGAGCCCAGACCAAAGAGTGCGCGCGAATGTGACCGCGCAGCACGCCAATGAGACCGCGGAGGATTCTTTCTTGAGCAGCTTTCTGACGAACCATGGGATCGTCGTTGCCCTTGTATGTGCCGGTTGTGCAGTGGTTTACGGACTACTTACGACCCGGTCGCTGCTGAGCCTGTCACCAGGCAACGAGCGCATGCGCAGCATCTCGCAGGCCGTCCAACAGGGGGCGACGGCATACCTGAACCGCCAGTACACGACGATTGCCGGCGTTGGCATCGTGCTCTTCGTGGTCCTGATCTTCCTCCAGAACATCGCGGTCGCGGCGGGCTTTGCGATCGGCGGGCTGCTCTCCGGGGCGGCGGGCTACATCGGCATGAACATCTCGGTGCGCTCAAACGCACGCGTCGCCGAGGCGGCACGGGGGGGCGTCTCCAAGGCACTAGGCGTCGCCTTCCGCGGCGGTGCGATCACGGGCCTGCTCGTGGTAGGCCTCGCCCTGCTCGGGCTCTCCGGCTACTTCGGGCTGCTCACCGCTGTCTTCAAAGACAGCAACAAGACGGCAGTGGACGCGCTCGTCGGGCTGAGCTTCGGCGGCTCGCTGATCTCGGTCTTCGCGCGTCTTGGCGGCGGCATCTTCACGAAGGCCGCCGATGTCGGCGCTGACATCGTCGGCAAGATCGAGGCGGGCATCCCCGAGGACGACCCCCGCAACCCGGCGACGATCGCCGACAACGTCGGCGACAACGTCGGCGACTGCGCCGGCATGGCAGCCGACCTGTTCGAGACCTACGTCGTGACCGCGGTCGCAGTGATGCTGCTCGGCGTGCTGACCTTCCGGCACAGCGAGTCGACGCAGCTTGCGCTCTACCCGCTCGTGCTTGGCGCCGTCGCGATCATCGCCTCGATCATCGGCACCTTCGCCGTACGCTCGAAGGCAGGCAAAGTCGAGCGCGCCCTCTACCAGGGCCTGATCGTCTCCGGGGCGCTCGCCGCCGCGGCGTTCGCGCCGATCACCTACTGGCTGATGCGCGGCGTGCACTTCACCGCCGGCGTCTCAACGCCAGGCTGGTTCCACTTCTACCTCTGCGCCCTGATCGGCGTCGGGGTGACCGCGTTCCTGTTCCTGATCACCGACTACTACACCTCGACGCGCTTCTCGCCAGTGAAGAAGACGGCGAGCGCGTCGCAGACCGGGCACGCGACGAACATCATCCAGGGCTTCGGCTCCGGCCTGCAGGCGACGGCGCTGCCCGCGATCGTGATCGCGATGGGCATCCTTGGCGCCTGGAAGCTCGCCGGCGGCGGCACCTACGGCATCTACGGCATCGGCGTCGCAGTGATGGGACAGCTCTCGCTGATGGGCCTGATCGTCGCGCTCGACGCCTTCGGGCCGATCACCGACAACGCCGGCGGCATCGCCGAGATGGCGGAGCTGCCCCAGGAGGTTCGCGACGTGACCGATCCGCTCGACGCGGTCGGCAACACGACGAAGGCAGTGACGAAGGGTTACGCGATCGGCTCCGCGGTGCTGGCCGCGCTCGTGCTCTTCGCAGGCTTCAGGCAGGAACTCGAAGCGAAGGGCGTGCACCACCTCTCCTTCAACATCGACAACCCGCCCGTCCTGATCGGCCTGCTGCTCGGCGGCCTGATGGTCTGCCTCTTCGCCTCGCTCTCGATCGAGGCCGTCGGCCGCGCCGGCGGTGCGGTCGTCGAGGAGGTGCGCCGCCAGTTCCGCGAGCATCCCGGGATCATGGAGGGCACCGAACAGCCCGATTACGCGCAGTGCGTCGACATCGTGACGCGCACAGCCCAGCGCGAGATGATCCTGCCCTCGCTGCTGCCAATCGCGATGACAGTGATCGTCGGCGTGATCGACATCCAGGCGCTTGGCGGCCTCTTGATCGGCACGATCGTCGTCGGGCTGTTCTTCGCCGTCCTGATGACCGCCGGCGGCGGCGCCTGGGACAACGCGAAGAAGCTGATCGAGGACGGCGCCTTCGGCGGCAAGGGCTCCGAGGCCCACGCGGCATCGGTCACCGGGGACACCGTCGGCGACCCGTTCAAGGACACCGCAGGTCCCGCGATCAACCCGATGATCAAGGTCGCGAACATCGTCGCGATCCTCATCATTCCGCTCATAAAGTGATGAGCAGCAGCCGTGCTCGCGCCGCCATCGCGGCGGCCGCGAGCACGGCCTAAGCTCAGTCCCATGAGTGAGATCGAGCGCATCGCGCGATGAACGGTCGCGACGTACATCGCACGGGCATCGTCGTGCTCGCGATCGCGATGGCCGCGATCGGGCTCGTGCTGATCGTGCAGGCCGCGACAGGCGACTCCGGCGTGCTCTCAGGGCGCACGCTGATCGGCGTCTGCTTCCTGCTCGCCGGCGCTGGCAGGCTCTACGTGGAAGCGCGCAGGAGACGCCGCACATGAGCGAGGGGGAGCCCCGGTGAGCGCCGGGGGAGCAGACGTGAGCGCGGGTGAGCAGACGTGAGCGAGGGGGAGCCAACGTCGCAGGACGGGCACGCGCCAGGCGTGGGCCGCGGACGCCTGCGCCCGGTCGTCAGCGACGAGCTCGTCACGCGCTCAGAGTCGATCATGCGCCGCTCGATCGGCTCACCTGCGCTGTTCGTGATCGTCTACTCCTCAGCGGCAGCGGCGATCTACTTCTCGCTCGGCGTAGTCGCCGGCCACGCGCTCGGACTGACGCCGCTCGTGCTGCTGCTCGCGGGGGTGTTGTTCATCCCGACCGCGATGACCTATGTCGAGGGCGCCTCGCTGCATCCCGAACGGGGCGGCTCGACCGTGTTCGCCCGCTACGCCTTCAACGAGCTCGTGAGCTTCATCGCCGGCTGGGCGCTACTGCTCGACTACGTGATCCTGATCGCGGTCACCTCATACACGGCGACCCAGTACCTGCGCGTGTTCTGGGACCCGCTCGGCGGCAAAGGCGCGGCGCTCGGGCTTTCGATCGCCCTGATCGCGTTCGTCGTGCTGGTGAACGTCCGCGGCATGCCAACTCGCAGGGGGCTGCGCATCGGCGCGTTTGCGCTGCTCGCGTTGCTGCTGCAGCTCGTGATCGTCGCGGTCGGGCTCGCGCTCTTCTTCAACCCCGCGAGCATGTGGCATTCGATCCATCTAGGCAGCGCGCCGACATGGGGCAGCCTCGTCTTCGCGCTGACGATCACGACCGTCGCTTTCACGGGGATGGAGTCGGCCTCAGGGATCGCAGGCGAGGTCCAGGTCGGGCGCAAGCGCCTGAGCAGGCTGCTGTTGAGCGGTGCCGCATTGATCGTGATCGCCTACCTCGGCATCGGCCTCGTCTCCGTCTCGGCGCTGCCAGTGCATGACGGGCACACCGCGCTTGGCCACAGGTACGTCGACGCGCCAATGCTGGGCATCGCTGCGCAGATGCATCCATTCTGGCTACGACAGACCTTCAGGTATCTCGTCGGCGCGATCGCGACGCTGACGCTCGTCGCCGCCGCGAACTCGGCGATGCTCGGCCTCTCGCGCCTGGCCTACACGCTCTCGACGAACAGGCAGATCCCAAGCGGGCTCGGCAGGCTGCACCCGCAGCGTGCGACGCCATACGTCCTGATCGTGATCGCAGGTGTGATCGCCGCGGCGCTGGTCGTGCCCGAGAACCTCGAATTCCTGATCGGCCTCTACGCCTTCGGCGCAACGCTCGCCTTCACGATCGCCCACGCCTCGATCGTGAAGCTGCGCTACAGCGAGCCAGAGCGACGGCGGCCCTTCAAGATGCCGCTCTCAGTGCGCTTCCGCGGTGGCGAGCTGCCGCTGCCAGCGGCGGTCGCGGCGGTGATCTTCGCCGCCGGCTGGATCGCCGTCCTGATCGTCCACGCCCATGCCCGTTACGCAGGCCTCGGCTGGATGGTGATCGGCCTGCTGCTCTATGTCGGCTATCGCCGCTCCCAGGAAACGCCGCTGCTGCGCAGGGTGAAGGTCGTCCCACAGATGCTGAGCAGCGAGCAGCCGCGCGAACGCGACTACAGCTCGATCCTCGTGCCCCTCTTCGGCACCGCGCTCGACGACGACATCGTGCAGACCGCCGCGCTGCTCGCCTCAGGCGAGCCAGCGGAGGAGAGCGAGCTGGAGGGGCCGACGATCGAGGCCCTCTGGATCTTCGAGATCCCGCTTGCGCTGCCGCTCGATGCGCGCCTGCCAGACGCCCAGATCAAGCGCGCGCGCCAGGCACTCGCACGTGCGAAGGCGGTGGGGGAGGAGTACTCAGGCGTGCAGGTGGCGACCGCGATCGTGCGCACCCGCCGCGCCGGTCAGGCGATCGTCGAGGAGGCGAAGCGCAGGGGCGTGGAAGCGATCGTGCTCGGCGCCGACGAGCCTTCTCAGATCCGCGGCGGCGGGCGGCTGGGCGGGCGCGCCTCGGTGCTGGAGAACTTCGTCGGCCCCGCGACGCGCTACGTGGTCGGCAAGGCGTCCTGTCGCGTGATCCTGACCGCTCCGCCCGCGTCGGGGGAGCCAGCGGACGGGCGTGCCGCAGAGCCGGGCGAGCGGCGCCCAGGAGAGCTGGGCGGGCGGCGCCCAGGAGAGCTGGGCGAGGGACGCCCTGGGGAGCCGGAGGAGGGACGCTCAGGAGAGCTGGGCGAGGGACGCTCAGGGGAGCCGGAGGAGGGACGCTCAGGAGAGTCGCGCGGGGGTCCCGCCGAGGAGCGGGGTGACGGACATCTCGCCATGGGCTAACCTGCGCGCCATGTTCGTGCTGATCGTTGGGGCCGGCCGCGTAGGCTCGGCCGTCGCGAAGTCTGCGCTCGCCGCTGGGCACACCGTGTCCGTGCTCGACGAGGATCCGCTCTCGCACGAGCGCCTCGACGCAGGCCAGGTCGTGAGCTGGGAGGACGCCGAAGGGATGTTCACGGTCGGCACTGCTTTGGAGACCGAGGCGCTGCTACAGGCGGGCATCGAGCGCGCAGACGTGTTCATCGCCTCGACCGACGGCGACAACACGAACCTGATCATCTCCCAGATCGCGAAGCAACGCTTCGAGGTGAAGACCGTGATCGTGCGTGTGATGGACCCGGCGCGCGCCGGCTGGTATCGCGAGCAGGGCCTGCACACGATCTCCCCGACACAGCACGCGATCGACATGTTCGTCGGCGCGCTCTCCGAGGCGGCCTGAGCATGACAGGCGCGTCGAAAGCAGCAGAGGCGGCCTGAGCATGACACGCGCGTTGAAAGCAGTAGAGGCGGCCTGAGATGTACGTGATCGTCGTCGGGGCCGGCAAGGTCGGTCGCAACCTCGGGCGCGAGCTGATCGCGAAGGACCACGAGGTGACGCTGATCGAGGCGAGCCGCGACCGCTACCTGACGCTCGAGGACGAGTTCGAGCACGCGATCCAGTACGGGGACGCAACCGAGCTGTGGGTGCTGGAGCGGGCGGGCATCCAGCGCGCCGACCTCGTGATCGCCGTGACCGGCGACGACGAGGACAACATGCTCGTCTGCCAGGTCGCAAAGGAGAAGTACCTCTGCGAGCGGATCATCGCGCGCGTGAACAACCCGCGCAACCACGACCACTTCCGCCTGCTGGGGATCCAGCCCGCGGTCTCGGCGACCGACCTGATCCTGAGGCTGATTGAGCACGAGGTGCCCCGCTACGGGCTCGTGCACCTGCTCGCCCTGGAAGAGGAGCGCCTCGAGATCATCGAGCTGGAGGTGAGCTCAGATGCGCCTGTCGTCGGCGTGAGCGTCGCAGAGATCGAGCTGCCCGAAGGCAGCCTGATCATCTCCGTGCTGCGTGACGGCTCAGGCTTCGTGCCGAAGGCCGACACCGTGATCGAGGCTGGCGATGAGGTCCTGCTCGTGCTCGACCCTGGGCTGGAGGAGGCGATCACCGCACACTTCTCGCCGAACGGGACGGCGAGGGTGCAGGGCTGAGCCAGACAGGACGGCCTCGCTGGCCCTGAGGCTCAACCGCGTTAGCCTCGTCGCTGAGGCGCGACCGCTCGAACGACTATCCTTCCGGGCGCAGTCCGGGATGGTGTAACTGGCAACACGCGACACTCTGGATGTCGAATTTGGGGTTCGAATCCCTGTCCCGGAGTATCTACACGGCGTCGGCGACGAGCAGCCGTGCGCCGAGGTCGATGCTCTCCAGGTCGAGCAGTTCGGCGTTGCGCTCAGCCCAAGCGCCACTGTCGAGGTCTTGCGCAAGCGCGCTGAGGACTCGTCGCTCAACCTGCTCGCCGACCTGTGCCCAAACCGAGCAGCCAGCGCGGACGGACTGCTGCAGATAGGCGTCAGGTCGGCGCCAGTAGGCGTGAAAGAAGCCGTCGATCACGTCGAACGGGATCAGGACAGGCTCGATCCGTGCGTTGATTGCAGCTGCACGCTCGCGGAGAGTGGGCTTGCCCTTCGCCAGCGCGTGGAGCTCTGGCAGGTAGTCGCGGATCAGCCAGAAGCGCTCGCAAACGGCGTTGTCCCACTGGAAGACGACGACTCGCCTGGCAACGCGGCGCATCTCGCGCAGCCCTGCGATCGGGTCCTGCCAATGGTGGTCGGAGAGAATGCTCAACGCCGCGTCGAAGGATTGGTCAGGGAAAGGCAGCGCTTCCGCGCGCGCGGCGATGCATGGGGCTGCTCCAGGCGGGCGTTGGGAGCGCATCAGCTCGGAGGGCTCGACTGCGAGCACGTCGCGGTCAGGTGGCTCATAGGAGCCCGTTCCAGCGCCGACATTCACGACGGTCTTGGCGTCGCCAAGCGCGGCGAAGATGCTTGCGGCGATGCGCGGATCAGTGCGGCGCGTGCGGCTGTACCCAGCGCCGATCTGCTCGTAGGAGATCTCGATTGGCTCGGGGTTGCCATGCATGCGATGGCTCAGGTTAGATGCCTGGGCTGCCGGAATGGCTCAGGCAGACGCCTGGTCGGCCCAGTCGCGGTGCAACTCGCTGTAGCGCCCGCCCGCCTCGATCAGCTGCTCGTGGGTGCCCTGCTCGGCGATGCGCCCATGCTCGAGCAGCACGATCCTGTCGGCGCGCCTGATCGTCGAGAGCCTGTGGGCGATGACAACGGCGGTGCGGCCAGCGAGCAGCGTGCGCAGGCCCTCCTCGATGCGGCCCTCAGTGTGCAGGTCGACATTCGATGTCGCCTCGTCAAGGATCAGAATCCTCGGGTCCGCGATCAGTGCTCGCGCGAAGGCGATCAGCTGACGCTGGCCAGCGGAGAGCTGGCCGCCGCGCTCGCCGATCTCAGTGTCATAGCCCTGTTCGAGCTCTGCGATGAGGTCGTGGGCGCCGACTGCCTCCGCCGCCGCTTCGATCTGCTCCTCGCTGGCGTCAGGGAGCCCGAAGGCGATGTTCTCGCGCACCGTGCCAGCGAAGAGGAACGCCTCCTGCGGGACGATCCCAAGCTGCGAGCGCAGCGAGTGTGAGCTGGCGGTGCGCAGGTCGTAGCCGTCGATGAGGATCCTGCCCTTCGTGGGGTCATAGAAGCGCGCGATCAGCTTCGCCATCGTCGACTTGCCGGCGCCCGTGGCGCCGACGAGCGCGATCGTCTGGCCCTCAGGAACGTGCAGGTCGATGTCCTCGAGCGCGAGCGCCTGGATCGGTGCCTCGGCGTCTGTGCCGTTGGCGGGCGTCTCGTCGTCTGTGCCGTTGGCGGATACGCCATTGGTAGAGGCACCGTTTGCAGAGGCGCCGTTTGCAGGGGTGCCGTTTGCAGGGGTGCCGTTTGCAGGGGCGCCGTTCGCAGGGGCGCTGTTTGCAGGGGCGCTGTTTGCAGGGGTGCCGTTTGCAGGGGTGCCGTTTGCAGGGGCGCTGTTCGCAGGGGCGCTGTTCGCAGGGGCGCTGTTTGCAGGGGCGCCGTTCGCAGGGGCGCCATTCGTGCCCATGCCGTTTGCAGAGCTTCGCCGCTTCTTCTTCGGCCGCGCCCCATAGGCGAAGGTGACGTCCTCAAAGGCGATCTCGCCGCGCAGCGGCGGCAGCTCGACGGCGTCGGGGACGTCGGCGAGCTCTGGCTGCACGTCGAGCAGCAGGAAGATCTTCTCCAGCGCCGCCATGCCCGACTGGTAGGTCGTGTAGAGCTGGGAGAGCTGCTGGATCGGTTCGAAGAGGTATGACATCGTCGCGACGAAGGCGACGATGGTGCCCGCGGTGATGTTGCCCGAGATTGCCTGATAGCCGCCATAGAGCGTGATCACGGCGAGCGCGACGCCAGAAAGCATTTCCACGGCGGGGAAGTAGGCGGCGTTCAGCCTCACCGTCACCATGTTCGCGTCGCTGTTGTCTTGGTTGAGTTGCGCGAACTGGGCTTCGTGGCGCGCCTCTTGGCCGAAGCTGCGCACGATCCTGATTCCAGAGAGTGTCTCCTGCAGATAGGCGGTGATCGCGCCGATCGTCTCGCGCGTGCGCCTGAATGCGCCGGCGGAGACGAGCCTGAACCAGATGCTGCCGCCAGCGACGAAGGGGATGATGCAGAACGTGAGCAGGGCGAGCTTGAAGTCGAGGTAGATCAGCACCGCGATTGCGCCAAGCAACGTGAGCCCCGACTGGAAGAGCGTGACGACCGAGTCGGTGACGAGGTTTTCCAGTGCCTCGACGTCATTTGTCATGCGCGAGATGAGCACGCCCGCTGGCCTGCTCTCGTAGAAGCCGATCGGCTGGCGTTGCAAGTGCTTGAAGATCCTGATGCGAAGGTCCGCGAGCGCGCGCTGGCCGACCCAGCCGACGAGGTAGGTCTGCAGGTAGGTCGTGACCCAGAGCAGCAATGCGGAGGCGAGGAACGCGACGACGACGATCACGAGCGTCCTCGTGTCGTGGTGTTCGATGCCGCTGTCGATCGCGATCTTCGCGAGCAGCGGCGGCGCAAGCCCTGCGGCGGTGCCGATCAGCAGCGCTGTGAGCATGCCCGTGACGCGCAGGCGATAGGGCTTCAGCAGCTCGAGCAGCCCACGCAGGTTGCGGCCCCTACTGCCCTTGCTCGCGCGTTCGCCGTCCCACTGCGAGCCGCCGCGCTGGGTTCCAGGGCCAAGGCCCCTGCCGCCGCCGCGGCCGCCACCGCTACCCATGCCGACGCCAGGAGGGCTCATCGCGCGTCTTCCGGGGTGTGGGCGGCGACCGTGAGGACCGCAGTCATTTGCGCGTCTTCCGGGGTGTGGGCGGCGACCGTGAGGACCGCAGTCATCGCGCCCCGCCGATCGTCTCGCCGTCGAAGTCGAGGACCTTTGCCCTGGCACGCTGGGGCATGCCCTTCTCGACGATCTCGCGGTAGAGCTCAGAGGCCTCCATCAGCTGCTCATGCGTGCCCTCGGCGGCGATCCTGCCGTGCTCGAGCACGACGATCTCGTCGGCGAGCGCGATCGTCGAAAGCCTGTGGGCGATCACAAAGGTCGTCCTGCCCTGCATGACCTCGGCGAGCGCGAGCTTGATGCTCTGCTCCGTTGAGGCGTCGACCGAAGAGGTCGCGTCGTCGAGCACGAGCACCCTCGGATTGCCAAGGATCGCCCGCGCGATCGCGATGCGCTGGCGCTGGCCGCCTGAGAGCGTGAGGCCGCGCTCGCCGATCTGGGTCTCGTAGCCATCTGGCAGCGTGCTTATGAACTCGTGCGCCTGAGCGCGCTGGGCAGCCTGCTCGATCTCGGCCTGCGTCGCCTCCGGGCGCGCGTAGGCGATGTTCTCAGCGACCGAGGTGGAGAAGAGGAAGGGGTCGTCGCTGACGACCGCGACGGCGCCGCGCAGCGAGTGCAGGCTCACCGTCTTGACGTCTGCTCCGTCGAGCAGGACCGAGCCCTGCACCGGGTCGTAGAGCCGCGAGAGCAGCGCGACGAGGCTCGTCTTGCCGGAGCCCGTCGCGCCAACGATCGCAAGCGTCCTGCCAGCCGGCACGCCGAGCTCGATGTCCTGCAGCACGATCCTGCCTGAGCTGCGCTGCGTCGGCGTCTCGTGCGCGCCGAGCGAGAGCTCGTCGTGGGGGTCCTCGTAGCGCAGCGTGATGTCACGAAACTCGACGTGGCCGTTGCCCGCCGGCAGCGGCCTCGCATCGGCTGGCTCGGCGAGGTGCGGCTCGCGGTCGAGCACCTGAAAGATGCGCGCCCCTGAGGCTGTCGCACGCTGGGCGAGGTTGAGCGTGACGCCGAGCGTACGCATCGGCGAGATCAGCATGTTGAGGTAGAGGTAGAAGGCGGTGAACTGCCCGAGCGTGAGGTGCGCGTGGATCACGCGCTCGCCGCCATAGAGCAGCACGACCGCAAGGCCAAGCTGCGGCAGGAAGGCGATCATCGGGTTGTAACGGGCTTCGAGGCGGGTCGCGACCATTGCCTGGCTGAAGACGCGCCCGACGGTGTTCCTGAAGCGCGCGAGCTGGCGAGGCTCGCGCGCGAACGCCTTCACGACCCTCACCCCAGAGATGTTCTCCTCTGCGTCCGCGGTGAGCTCCGCGATGCGTTGCTGGACCTCCTGGATCGCAGGGCGCGCAAGGCGGCCGTAGCGGTAGGAGATCACGATCACGAGCGGCACCGGGATCAGCGAGACCAGGCCAAGCTCGGGGTTGATCACGATCATCACGATCCCTGCGAGCACGATCGTGAGGATCGACTGCAGGATGAAGACGAGCCCATAGCCAAGGAAGAAGCGCACCGCCTGCAGGTCGACCGTCGCCCTCGACATCAGCTGACCTGTCTGCTGGTGGTCGAAGAAGCCAAGCTCGAGTCGTTGCAGCTGGCCGTACATCAGCTTGCGCAGGTCATATTCGACGCCAAGCGAGAGGCGTCCCGCGATCATCCGCCGCGAGTAGGTGAGCGCCCAGCGCAGCAGCACGGCGCCAAGGATGCAGAGCGCAAGGATCAGCAGCGTGTGGCGGTCATGGGCGCGGGCGCTGAATTCGTGCTGATGGGCGTGCCTGACGCCGTGCTGGATCGCTTCGACGACGCGCCCCGTCAGCGAGGGCAGCGCGACCGTCATCACCATCGCAAGGCTCGCGAGCGCCCAGGAGACGGTCAGTCCTCGCCTGTAGGGACGCAGAAAGCCGAGGAGTCGTCTGAAAGTGGTCATAGTTGCGCGCTCAACTAGTATCGCATGTGGCTCTTGCAGGCCGCGAGATACGCTGATCTGCGTGCCTGACCAGCATCAAATCCCGCCCGGTGGCGGGCCTCCCGCCAGGCCACCGACTGGGCCACCCGTCGGCCTCTGTGACAGCTGCCGCTACCAGCGCGAGGTGAAGACGACGAGGGGGTCGCGCTTTTCGCTCTGCAACCGCTCTCGCGACGATCCTTCCTACCCACGCTACCCGCGTCTGCCGGTGCTGAGCTGTCCTGGCTACGAGCGCGGGGATGCCCAGGGGTGACGGACCGCTCAGCTTGCCTGCCCGACGGGCTCGGGTTCCAGTTCGCTTGTCATCTCCCGCAGCTTGCGGCGCACACGCGTCCTCGACTCGGAGAGGTCCTGCTCAAGCTTGGCCAGCTCAGCCGCCCTGCCGCGCACCAGCTCGAGCTGGCGCTCGATGTGCCCAAGCGCCTCTTCGAGCAGCGCCTGGCGCCTGCCTGGGTCGACGTCGCCGCGTTTCAGCTGTGCTTTGACGACGTTGCGTGCCTCCTCGGCGGCGAGCAGCGTCTTCAGTTCCTCGAGCGAGACGCCAAGCAGCTGCTTCAGGCGCATCACGTCCATCAGGCGCTCGACCTCCGCCTCGCTGTAGAGCCGGTGCCTGCCCGCGGCGCGTTCTGGCGATTCCGGCAGCAGCCCGATCTCCTCGTAGTAGCGGATCGTGCGTGGTGTCGTGCCGACGAGCTTCGCGACGTCGCCGATGCGCAGGTTCGCCTCGCCGTTGCGCGACCTCGGGGCGTCCTTGGCTGGGGTTGGGTTGCTCATTCCACTCAATCTTACGTGAACGTCAGAATGAGGATATCAAGGCGACACGCGACGGCTCACGTTGCTACAACGGGAGCATGACGCAACCGGAGATCAAGGTCGAGAAGAGCGATGAGCAGTGGCGGCAGGAGCTCGCGCCCGAGCAGTACGAGGTGCTGCGCAAGGCGGGCACGGAGCCGCCCTTCAGCGGTGCCTACGTCTACAGCAAGGACTCTGGCATGTATCGCTGCGCCGGCTGCGGCGCAGACCTCTTCGGCTCGGATGCGAAGTTCGAATCGGGCACCGGCTGGCCAAGCTTCACCGAGCCTGCGGTCGCAGAGGCGGTCGAGGTAAGGCCTGACAAGAGCCTTTTCATGCGCCGCACAGAGGTCATCTGTCGCCGCTGCGGCGGGCACCTTGGTCACGTCTTCGACGACGGTCCTGGCCCTACGGGCCAGCGCTGGTGCATCAACTCCGCGGCGCTCGATTTCCAGAAGCAAGAGCGACCCTGAAGCAGTCCTGATGTGAGCCGCGCGCCTTCCGCTGAGGCCGCCTTCATGGCAGAATCGCAGCGATGGTGATGGTCGGTCAACATCAGCGGCTGAAAGAACCGCTGGGCTGGACGCGCGGCGGCAAGATCGCGCTTGCGGCGCTTGGCGCGATCGTGGTCGCAGGCGTGGTCGCGCTCGTGGTCGCGCTCGCCTCTGGCTCGAGCGCGCCCCGTCCAGGCTGCATCTCTGTGACGTTTGCCAGTACTGTCGGTGGCGCGACCGTCCAGGACTGCGGCCAGAAGGCGCGCGTCGCCTGCGAATCCCCGCAGCAGAGCTCCTTCTCAGGGGATCTGCCGGCGTTGCGCTCCGCCTGTAGGCAGGCTGGCCTGCCCTTCGCCAGCTGAAGCAGCGCTGACGCTCTCTGCAGGCCTCCGCCAACCTCGTCGGATCCACGGCTGTCCAATTGGCGTCTGGCCAGATGTCGAAAGCGATGCTGCAACTGTTGGCCAGGACTCCCTACTGCGGGCGGCGCGCTGCGGATTTGATTGGGGTGCACATCGAGAGGTGCGGCGCTCGATGCATCCCAGGGCGCGGCACTGCGAGCGACAGAATGGAGGCGTATGTCCACGATATTGGCGGGATGGGTTCCAGCCTTGAAATGGCTGAATACGGGCGACAACTCATGGCAGATGACGGCGGCGACGTTCGTCGGGCTGATGAGCGTGCCAGGGCTTGTCGTCTTCTATGGCGGCGTGATGCAGAAGCGCTGGTCTGTCAACAGCATGATGCTGACGTTCGTCGCGTTCGCGCTCGTGCTCGTCGCCTGGGTACTGTGGGCCTTCAAGTTGGGCTTTGGCACGCCGATCGGCAATGGCACGAGCTTCTTCGACACGATGTGGGGACATTTTGGCAGCGTGCTTGGCCACGTGGGCGAGGAGGGTCAGGCGTCGGTGCCGTCGGTCACGACCGGGCCTGAATTCGCCTTCCCGCAGTCGACGCTCGTCTACTTCCAGTTCGTGTTCGCCGCGATCACGCCGATCCTTGCGCTTGGCTCGGTTCTTGGCCGTGTGAACTTCAAGGCGTGGATCCCCTACGTGCTGATCTGGATCACGTTCGTCTACACGATCAACGCGTTCCTGATCTGGGGTGGAGGCTACTTCGCGGCCCACGGCGCCCTCGACTACTCCGGTGGCTACGTGATCCACCTCGCGGCTGGAATCTCTGGGTTCGTGGCTGCATGGGTGATCGGTCCTCGATTGCAGAGAGATCGAGAGGTCGACGCTCCCAACAACCTGCTGATGGTGGCGTGCGGCGCGGGCCTTCTGTGGCTCGGCTGGAACGGCTTCAACGGCGGGGA
>DASXDO010000029.1:0-60402 GCA_036490555.1 Solirubrobacteraceae bacterium
GACGTTGAAGATCAGCCAGCCGCCGTCGTCGTGCCCGGCCATCCTCGCCGCGGTCTGATGATCCAGGCCGAGCCCGCCCTCCTCGACAGGGTCGACCATCCACTGCAGCGCGCGATGCTTGAGTTCATAGAACTCGAAGCCAGGAATTCCCGCAGCGGCGCGCACGGCGTGCCAGTGTGGGTAGAAGTTCGCAAGCGTGTAGTAGCCACCGCGAACCGCCGGGAAGAGGATCTTGGCGCTGTAGCGATCCGGCATGGCTTCCAGATGCTCCTGCAGCAGCGGGCTCATCGCGACCCACCGCGAGTCCTGGTCCTTCGGCGCGACGCGCTTGCGGGTGAGGTCGTCGTACTGGTAGCGGACGTGGATGCCGCCTTCGGCGAAGTCGACTTCGCCGCGGTGTAGCGCGAAGATCTCGCTCGGCCGCATCGCTGTCTCGCCCTCGGCGAGGATGATCCCCTCGAGCACAAGCCGGTACTCATCGACGCGGCTCGCCCGCGCGCACGCACGCAGCCGTGCGTAGGCCTCGTCGCTGATGATCTCGAAGTCGTGGCGGTCGACCCGCCGCTTTCTCTTGCTCGCGCCGGTGCGCGCGAACTTGTTCTCCGCCACCAGCTCGCGGTCCTTGGCGTGGTTGAAGAACTGGCGCACCGACTGCTGCACGTGCGGCCCCCGCGGCAAGATCCACGTCAGCGCCTCATCGCGACCGAAGCTGTCAAGCGGGCGATCCCAGAACTCCCGCAGGAACGGCTTCAGCGCTTCGCGCATCCGCTTGACCGTTTTCGGCGTGCGGCCCTCCGCCTTGCTCGCACGCTGGCCTTCGGGCCACTCCATCGTGATCCTGTCCTTCGGCAGGCGAGCCGCACCCGCGAACTCGGCGACCGTCGGCATCGATCTCGCCGGCCCGTCGATGCGGACGCGAAGCACCGCGCGCGCCTTCTCAGCCGCGGCATTGTACTCATTCACGCTCTTGCAGCCGCCAACCCACTTGCGCTTGCCCTTGTAAGAAACAGCCCCGCACCAGTCCGGATTGTGGCGAGTACCTCGGTTGTGTGCCATAACGCGCTCCTTTCGCTAAAGAACTCGCCCCTGGCAAGAGGTCCCCCACCCATCAAGCGCCGCCGCGGCATCACGGCCGCCGACGGCCTGCGCCGCTGCAACCGTTCTGCAACCGTCCGGCTGGCGGATGCAATCGTTCTGCAAGCGCCGTGCCCGTGAAAGGCGCCGAACACCCGCGAAACGAGTGTCGGCGCTTTCGCGCGCTTTTGCGCTTGTTCGCTTAGGTGTAGGAGGTCTTCTAGTATCGGGGCGCCCGGATTCGAACCGGGGACCTCACCGACCCGAACGGTGCGCGCTACCAGGCTGCGCCACGCCCCGACGCAGGACCAGTATCCCACACCGCAGCCGCCAAGCGGCAGCCCGCCGATGTCCTTGCGGCCGCCGCCGAGGGCCCACCGGCAAGACCGCGAGCGCTATCGTCGGCGTCTGATGCCAGCGAGGACCTTGGAGATCGTCGCCGAGATCGATCGGCTGCTTGAGCCAGGGCGCTTCGTGGACTATGGCCCGAACGGCCTGCAGGTGCCAGGGCGCGAGGAGGTCTCAACGCTCGCGACAGGAGTGAGCGCTCACGTCGAGCTGTTCGAGCAGGCGATCGAGAGCGAAGCAGACCTGTTGCTCGTCCACCACGGCCTGTTCTGGGGCTCAGGGGCAGGCCCGATCGACCTGGCGATGAAGCGCAGGCTGAAGCTACTGTTCGACTCAGACCTCGCCTTGGCCGCCTACCACCTGCCGCTCGACGCCCATCTGGAAGTGGGCAACAACGCCTTGATCGCTAGGGCGTTGGGGGCAGAGAGGTTGACGCCCTTCGCCTTGCACAAGGGGCAGCCAATCGGCTGCATAGGGCGTCTGCGAGAGAGGTTGAACGCAGCGGGTTCAGACGGTCTCTTTGCGGAGGTTGCGAGGTTGACGGGCCAAGAGCCGCTCGTCTTCGATGCAGGGCCTGAGGAGGTCAAGACGATCGCGATCGTGACGGGGGCGGGCAGCGACTACATGCCCGAGGCGATCGCGGCAGGAGCGGACGCGTTCATCACCGGCGAGCCTGCAGAGCGGGCGATGGCGATCGCGAGAGAGGGCGGGATCCACTTCATCGCGGCAGGGCACCACGCGACCGAGGTCTTTGGGGTGCGCCGCCTGGGCGAGCACCTAGCAAAGCGCTTCGAGCTGCGCCACGTCTTCCTGGATGTGCCAAACCCGATCTGAGAAGGCTTCGACGTGGCTGATGAGCGTCTCACTCAGCCAGGAGCGGGGCGTCCCTGCGAGGCGTCAGTTGGGGGCGTCGATCGAAGCGTCAATCGAGACGTCAATCGAAGCGTCAATCCAGACGTCAATCAAAGCGTCAATCCAGACGTCAATCAAAGCCTCAATCCAGGCGTCAATCAAAGCCTCAATCCAGGCGTCAATCAAAGCCTCAATCCAGGCGTCAATCAAAGCCTCAATCCAGGCGTCAATCAAAGCCTCAATCCAGGCGTCAATCAAAGCCTCAATCCAGGCGTCGATCCAGGCGTCAATCCAGGCGTCAATCCAGGCGTCGATCCAGGCGTCGATCCAGGCGTCAATCGAAGCGTCAATCCAGGCGTCAATCTAGGCGTCAATCGAGGCTGCATCTCAGCCGTTTTCGGCCGATATTCCGGCCTTTTGCCGCATACAGACGTCATCTCGTATGACATCTGCCGTAGGCGGTTGCAACCGTCCGGAAGACGCGCTATATAAGTGAGTACAGTCACGATCTCGACCGGAGGAGATTCGCCGATGGCCAACCATCTGACGCCGACTGAGCTTGCGCATGACGCAGGCCTGGAGCGCACGGAGGTCCTCTCCAAGTGCCTCGAGCTGGGGGTCCCTGTATTCCAAGGGCGTATAGACAAGAGCCTGTTCCTCGCATCGATCCGCGAGCAGGCGCCGTCGAATGCTGTCGCCTTGAAAACCTGACCGTCGTCGCCAAGCTCTGAGAGGAGGCAGGCAGGGGAGCCGCTGCCTCCATCTTGGCTGCGAGGTTTCGCGTCGCTGCCCCAACGACGCGCTTCGCGACGAACGCGCCGCCCCATAGCGAGACTCGGCGGCCTGCGAAGACTGCGCTGCGCTGCGCAAAGAGATTGCCCTGCGCGACGATCCACTGAGCGATGACGCCGCGCCATGGCGAAGGTGGGCGCCTCGCCGCCATTGCCCTGCGCGACGATGCCGCCGAGCAACAACGCCGCGCCCATGACAAAGGTGGCGCCTCGCCGCGAGGGCTCGCGAAGGGCTCGTACTTGCGAAAGGGCATAACATTCGTAGGTACACGCGAAGCCCTGTCCACCGAGGAGGAGAGATGGAGGCCAGCACCGCGCCGCAGAGTGGCGCAACTGACCAGAGCAGCGAGCCCACGACGATCGCTGGGCTGATTCCGAACGCCGCAGCGAAGTTTGGCGACCGCGTCGCCGTGCGCTACAAGCGGGATGGGGCCTGGCTCGACGTGACCTACGCAGAGCTCAACAGCATCGTCGAGGAGCTGGCTCTAGGGCTGATCGACCTCGGCGTGCAGCCTGGGGACCGCATCTGCATCCTGTCGAACACGCGCCCTGAGTGGTCCTATGCGGACATGGCGTCGACAAGCTGCGGCGCGACCGTCGTGCCGATCTACCAGACGAACTCGCCTGAGGAGTGCGAGTGGGTGATCAAGGACTCAGGTGCAAGCGCAATCGTCTGCGAGGACGAGAGCCAGCTGGCGAAGATCGCAGCGATCGCAGAGCGCGTTCCTGAGCTGAAGACGGTGATTACGATCGATCCGCCTGAGACGGCGCTCAGCCCGCTGCAGCCGATCTCCCTCGATGAGGTTCGCGCGCGCGGGCTAGGCAGGGACGCGAGCGAGCTTGCGGCGCGACGTGCAGCTGTGCGTCCAGAGGACACGTTCACGATCATCTACACCTCCGGCACAACCGGCCCACCGAAGGGCTGCGTGCTGACGCATGGCAACTACAGGGCGATCCTCGACATGGTGGAGGCGCGTGGCTCCCTGCGCAGCGACGCAGACGACGTGATCTACCTCTACCTGCCGCTTGCGCACTCCTTCGCCTTGCTGCTGCAGCTCGCCGTCTTCGACCTTGGCACGACGCTCGCCTATTGGGGCGGAGATACGAAGCAGATCATCGTCGAGCTTGCCGAGGTGAAGCCGACGTACCTGCCCTCCGTGCCGCGCATCTTCGAGAAGATCTACACGCTCGTCTCCGGCAACGTGGAGCCCGAGAGGCTGCAGAAGATGATGACGCTCGGCATGCAGGTCCGCGAGCTCGAAGTGAGGGGCGAGCAGGTCCCAGCGGAGCTGCAAACGCCTTTCGCCGAAGCGGATGAGCAGCTGTTCAAGAACGTGAGGGCAGCCTTCGGCGGCCGTCTGCGCGAGGCCGTGACCGGCGCCGCGCCAATCGCGAAGGAGATCCTCGAATTCTTCTTCGCCTGCGGCGTGCCCGTGCTCGAGGGCTACGGGATGACAGAGACCGCAACCGCCGCGACTACCTCGACGCCCGAAGAGCACCGCTTCGGCAGCGTAGGCAAGCCGTTGCCCGGCGTCGAAGTGAAGATCGCCGAGGACGGCGAGCTGCTCGTGAAGGGCCCAAACATCTTCTCCGGCTACTACGGCAAGCAGGACGAGGACTTCGGTGCCGTCGTTGACGGCTGGCTGCACACTGGCGACCTCGGCAGGATCGACGAGGACGGCTTCGTCTACATCATCGGCCGCAAGAAGGACATCATCATCACCGCAGGCGGCAAGAACCTGACGCCCGCGAACATCGAGAACGAGATGAAGCAGTGCCGCTGGGTCTCCCAAGCGGTGATGCATGGGGACCGCCGTCCCTACCCAGTGCTTTTGATCACGCTCGACGAGGAAGAGATCGTGCCCTGGGCGCAGTCGAAGGAGCTTCCAGGGGAAGTCGCGGCGCTCGCGAACGAGCCGCAGGTGATCGAGCTGATCCAAGCGGAGCTCGACAGGGTCAACGACCGCTACGCCCAGGTGGAGCAGGTGAAGCGCTTCGCGATTCTGGAGCAGGACCTCTCCCAGGAGACGGGCGAGCTGACGCCTACCCTGAAGGTGAAGCGCAATATCGTCGAGAGCAAGTACGCCGAGATCCTGGAGTCACTCTATGCCTGAGAGGGCAATCGCGCTAGCGTATGCCTATCGGTCGATCGAACGAGATCGACCTCGGGTTGGCGGCAGCACGCGCCGAGAGTGATCTAGAGAGGACTCTGGAGAGGGAGCGAACGAAGAGCGATGCGAAGCGACCCAAGCGAGACCGGCGGGCTATTCGTCGGGCGCCGCCCCGGAACGGCGCCCGTGCGCTTCCGCAACCTGCCCGAGCGCGGCAGCGAGGCGCGGCAGCGGGCCGATGCGATGATCGCGCGGCTGCTGTTCGCTGCGATGGTCCTGTTGAGCCTGCTCTGCTGGGGGCCAATTCCAGTCGGCTGCATCTGGGCCGCATCGCAGGTGAACTACCTGACAGGCAGCGTGAGCTTCGGCATCCTCGTCGCGTTCGTCGCGCTTGGCGCGCTGCTGTTCGGCACGCTCGCGCTGCTGCGGCGACTCGACGAGGCCTGGATCCTCGTGCGTCGCGCGGCTGGCCATGACCAACGCGGTGGCGTGCTGGGGCGCATCTTCGCGGCGACGGCAGCGGTATGCGGGCTGGCCTTCATGATCTGGTTCGTGCTGATCAACGGTCCTGGATCGAGCGTTGGCCCCGGCTCGCGGCCATGACCGTGGGCGTGAGATCACCTGATTGCACGCATGGGCCTACTTGATTACTACAAGCAGTTCGAGGCGGTCCCCGAGGAGGAGATCAACCGTGAGCTGCGCGAGCAGGCGGCAGAGCGCAAAGCGAGGGAACTGATGAAGATCGAGGAGCTCGACCTCTCACAGACGATCTGGCCAGAGCCCCCCCACTCCGACGTCGTCGGCGCGGTGACGTTCGTCGCGCGGCGCGGGCTGAACCGCTATCCGCGCAGCTCTGAGCTCGTGAGCGAGCTTGCGCACCGCAACAACGTCGACGAAAGCCGCATCGCGATCGGCAATGGCGCCTCCGAGCTGTTGATCGCCGCGACCGCCGCCCTGATGCGCCCAGGCCAGACGCTGATCAGCCCCTGGCCCTCATATCCGCTCTTCCCAGTGATGGCAAGGCGCGCCCACGGCGAGGCTGTGCCCGTCGCCGGCGGCGACGTCGATGCGCTGTTGGAGGCCGTGGGCCAGCACGACACGCGCGTGATCGCGCTGGCGAGCCCAAACGACCCGACAGGCGAGCTGCTCGCCCCCGCCGAGCTCGAGCGGCTGCTCGCGAGCCTGCCCGAGAGTGTCGCAGTGCTGCTCGACGAGTCCTTGATCGAGTACGCAGGCGAGGAGGCCTCAGAGTCCGCGGTGCAGCTGCTGGCGGACTACCCGCGCCTGCTCGTGTTCCGCAGCTTCTCGAAGGCCTGGGGCCTCGCAGGCATGCGCTGCGGCTACGTGATCTGCGGCGAGGGCGCCGAGGAGCTGCTGCCCGCGCTCGCGCCCGAGCACGGCCTCAGCGAGCTGAGCCAGGGCGCGGCGCTGGAGTCGCTGCGCAACGGCGAGCGGCGGCTGGCCCGCCAGGTCGCGACGATCGCCGCGCAGCGCGAGCGGCTGACGAAGGCGCTGCGCGAGCGCGACTTCGAGGTCGCAGAGAGCAGCGCGAACTTCGTCTGGGCCGCGCACAGCAGCGTTGCAGGCGGGGATCTCGCGGTGCGCCTGCGTAGCTCAGGCGTGCTGGTCGCCCCCGGCGTGCCCCTCGGCGAGCCGCGCCACGTGCGCATCACGATCCGAGATGCGGCAGCGACCGACCGCCTGCTGAACGCGATCGACAGCGCCCTGAGCTGAGCGCTAGCCCGCGGCGCCAGACTGCCTGAGCAGCGCGCCGGTCGTGCTCTCGAGCAGCCTGCGCCAGCCGTGGCCTGCGCCGACTTCGCTGTCGAAGTGCTCGATCGCCGCGCTCAGCCGCTCTGGGGAGATCTCGAGGCCATGCCTCGCGAAGACCTCGGCGTAGCGCTCTTGCTGCTTTGCGAGCTGGCGTGCAACCGACTCGAACCCATGCTTGGCGATCTCGACGCGCGAGGTGAAGCTCATGATCGAGGTCTCGAACATCACCTCGTCCGCCGAGTCTGGCTCGATCAGGACGATGTCGACGTCTGGGTAGCGCTTCTCCCAGCCCTCCGCGACGCTGTGCAGGCCCCTGTAGGCGAGCAGCTTGAAGGCCTGGTAGCCGATCTTTGCGAAGCCCATGTCCGAAACGCGCCGCGAGCGCACGCCATGCATCGTCCGCAGCGGCGTGTTGAAGTCGTTGACGAACGGCACAAGCGGATTGACGACGACGATCAGCTGCGCCCCCGCCTGCACCGCGAGGTCGATGTTCGTCGTCGAGAGGATCCCCCCGTCGATCAGCTCGCGCTCGCCGATCTTCACAGGCGCATAGACCATCGGCAGCGCGCCTGAGGCACGCGCCGCCTTCGAGATCGGGACGTCGTCAAGGCCTTCCGAGCCGAACACGACCCGCTCTGAGGTGTCAAGGTCGGTTGCAACGATGTAGAGCTCGCTCGCGCACTTCCGGAAGTCGTCGCCAATCTCGCGCTCGCTCAGCACCTTGTGCAGGTAGCGCTCGATGCCAGCGCCGCTGTAGAGGCCCGCAGGCAGCCCCTCAGCGAAGCCAAGCAGCAGGTCCATCAGCGACGCCTCGCCGCGCTGGGTCGCAAGCCTGCGTGCAAGCGAGAGGATGTGCAACGGCATGAGCACGCCCCTGCGCGCAAGCGCGCCAAGGTCGAGGCGCAGCAGTTCGCGCAGGCCAATCTCGCTGAACGGCGGCTCGCCTTCGCCCTCGCCGCTGATCACGCGCATCATTTCCTCGGAGCCGACGCCGCCCGCGCGAAGCGCCGCGATGAATGCGCCTGCGGAGGTGCCAACGTAGACGTCGAAGCTGTCAAGCGCGCCGTTTGGCGCGAGCAGGTCAAGCGCCCGCAGCGCGCCGATCTCGTAGACGCCGCCAGTGAAGCCGCCGCCGCCAAGCACGAGCGCGGTCTTCTCAGGCTTGCGACGGGCCGAAGAGCCCGTGCGTGCGCGGGTCCGCGTGCTGGGCGTCGCAGCCTGCCCGCGACCCGCGGAGCGAGCGCCTGTGGTCTCCTTGCGCCGCCCCTTGGCTGACGGTTCGAGCTTGACAACCTTGCCCATGGTCCTCATTCTAGTTTTCGGTTTGTCGGAAGAGGAGACGAGAGCGAAGCCTGCTGCCCGCTCGGGCGTGCCAAGGCACCAGGGAGACCGCGAATTCCTGCGCACACCACTGTACATGGGCGGTGGCGAGCCTGCGCACGAACGTCTGCGGCGACGGGCGCGCAGGCGGCTGCGCAGCGAGGCTACCGGTGCGACGCTGCTCGCGGTGCTGCTGGCACTGCTGCTCGCGCCAGCCCTGGCACCTGAGACCGCTGACGCCGGCGGCAACGGCAACCGCCCAGGCGTGACGGCAGGCAGCTCGGCGGCCTACAGCGGAAATCCGGCCACACGCTACGCGAGCGCCGCAGGCAGCGGTTCAGGCGGCTCAAGCGCGCCCTCGGGCGGCGGCGAAGCGGGAGCATCCGGCGGCAACGGCGAAGCCGAAGCGAGCAAAGGGACAAGCAAAGCCGAAGGCGACAACGGCGCAACGGTCGGAACCGAAGGCGACAACGGCACGACGACCGGGCCCGAAGGCGGTAGCAGCAGCAGCTCCGCCGGCTCAACGACCGAAGGCGACAAGTCGCTTGGCGGCGTCGTCGCGCTGCTCGGCGGCAAGGCGACAAGCGCCGGCGAGCGCAGCTCGAGCCTCGGAGGACTCTCCCATGTGAGGCAGGCGGCTACGGGCATCGGGCCGCTGCGCGGCAAACTGACCCACCAGATGGGGATCGCAGGATCCGCCTCCGGCGCCTACGTCTACGACATCACAGCCGGCGAACCGCTCTTCGCGCTGCACTCGACCCAGCTGCGCGCGCCCGCCTCGGTGGAGAAGCTCTACACCGCGACGGCGGCGCTGATGACGATGGGCGCCTCAGCGCGGCTTGAAACGCGCGTGCTGAGCACCGGGCACCTAGGCGCAAACGGCGTCTTCGAGGGCAACCTCTACCTGTATGGCGGCGGCGACCCCACCTTCGGTAGTGGGTCGTTCATCACGAGCCACTACGGAGGCAAGGGCACAAGCGTCTCGACACTTGCAGAGGATCTGAAGCGCATGGGCGTAAGGCGCGTCGACGGCGACATCGAGGGCGACGACTCCTACTTCGACTTCCTGCGGGGCGATCCCTCGAGCGGCTACGCCCCCGACATCTGGCTTGAAGGCACCCTCTCCGGGCTCGCCTTCAACCGCGGCGAATATGGCAGCCTGAGCGGCCAGCACGCGCTTGCCGCATACGCCGCGTTGCAACTCGCGCAAGCGCTGAAGCAGGCGGGCATTCAGATCGACGGGCACAGCGGCGCCGCGCTCGCGCCAGCGGGAGCGAACACGCTTGCGATCGCGCGCTCGCCGCGGCTCTCAGTGCTGCTGCACCTGATGCTGCCCCCCTCAGACAACTTCTTCGCAGAAACGCTCGTGAAGGATCTCGGCGCCCGCTACGGCGGCGCAGGCACAACGAAGGCAGGCATGGGCATCGTGCGCGGCGAGATCGCGAAGCTCGGGCTGCATCCGCAGATAGTCGACGGCTCAGGGCTCGACCGCGCCGATCACACCTCGCCCGAACAGGTCGTGAAGCTGCTGCAAACGCTCGCAGACACCTACGACGGCGGAATCTTGCGCGAAGACCTCGCGGTCGCCGGCGAGTCAGGGACGCTGGAAGAACGGATGAAGGACTCCTACGCAGAAGGGCGCTGCAAGGCCAAGACGGGCACGCTCACAGGCGTCTCGAACCTCGCGGGCTACTGCGAAGCGGCCGACGGCCACCTGCTCGCGTTCGCGTTCTTCGACGACGTGATACCGACCTACACCGCGCACGTGATCCAGGACGCGATGGCCGAGACGATCGCCGACTACTGACCGCAGCCGCGGGACGCGCGATCAGCGCCGTCCCGCTCGCCTCGGGCCCCGCTCGCCTCGGGCCCCGCTCGCCTCAGGCCCCGCTCGCCTCAGGCCCGTCTCGCCCAGGCGCCCTTCGCTTCAGCTGACGAGCTTGCGCAGACCCTCTTCGTCGAGCACGGGGACCTGCAGCTTCTTCGCCTTCTCGAGCTTGGAGCCAGGGCGCTCGCCGGCGACGAGATAGTCGGTGCGCTTTGAGATCGCGCTGACGACGCGGCCGCCGGCGGCATGGATCAGCTCCGTCGCGTGCTCACGCGACCAGACTGGCAACGTGCCCGTGAGCACGAGGCTCTTGCCGGCGAGGGCGCCCTCGCCTGGCGCAGGACCGCTCTCGGCGAGCTGCAGGCCAAGCCCACGCAGATCCTCGATCAGATCGCGCATGCGCCGCTCCTCGAGCTGGCGCACGATCGCGCGCGCCATCTTCTCGCCAATCCCCGGCGTCTGCGCGACGTCCGCAGGCTCGGCGGCGAGCAGCGCGTCGATGTCCCTGAAGCGCTGCGCAAGGTTGCGGCCCGTGACCTCGCCGACCTCCTCGATGCCAAGCGCGAAGAGCACGCGCGAGAAGGGTCGCTGCTTGGAGGCCTCGATCGCCTCGAGCAGGTTGCGCATCGAGGTCTCTGCGAAGCCCTCAAGCTCGGCGAGCTGCTCCTGCCTTTCATGCAGACGGTAATAGTCGCCAGGCGTCTTGACGAGGCCGCGCTGCTGCAGCAGGGCGACCTGCTTCTCGCCGAGGCCGTCGATGTCCATTGCCCCGCGTGAGACGAAGTGCTTGAGCAGCTGCCAGCGCCGCTCAGGGCAATCTCCGTTTGGGCACTTCGTGAAGACGGAGTCAAGCGGCTTCAGCGTCTTTGTGCCACAGAAGGGACAGCGCTCAGGCGGCTCTGGCTTCGGCGAGCGCTGCTTGCGCTCGACCACGTGCGGCGCCGGCGAGACGACCTGGGGGATCACATCGCCTGCGCGCAGGATGATCACCTCCTCGCCAGGCCTGATGTCCTTGCGCGCGAGGTCCTCCTCGTTGTGCAGCGTCGCCTGTTTGATCGTGACACCGCCAACCGCGACTGGCTCGAGCACGGCATAGGGGCGCATGTCGCCAAACTTGCCGACGTTCCAGCGGACCTCGAGCAGCTTTGTCACGGCGGTCGTCGGCGGGAACTTCCAGGCGACCGCCCAGCGCGGCTCGCGTCCAACGGAGCCGAGCCTGCGGTGCAGCTCGAGGTCGTCGACCTTGACGACGGCGCCGTCGATCTCGAAGTCGAGCTCGCCGCGGCGCGCCTCCCATTCGTGGCATTGGGCGATCACCTCAGCCTCGCCCTTGATCAGCTTCACGTCGCCGTTGACCTTGAAGCCGTGCTCGCGCAGCCAGGAAAGCGCCTCCCAGTGGGTCTCGAAGGCGAGCCCCTCTGTCACTCCAACCTGGTAGCACCACATCGACAGCGGCCGTTCTGCGGCGAGGTTGGGATCGAGCTGGCGGATCGACCCTGCGGCAGAGTTGCGCGGGTTCATGAAGGTCGAGAGGCCCGCCTCGGCGCGGCGTTCGTTCAGCGTCGTGAAGTCATGCGTGGACATGTAGATCTCACCGCGGACCTCGAGCAGCGGCGGCGCGTCCTCGATGTGCAGCGGGATCGAGCCGATCGTGCGCAGGTTGTGCGTGACGTCCTCGCCGATCTCGCCGTTGCCGCGCGTCGCGCCACGCTCAAGCACGCCGTTGCGGTAGAGCAGGCTGATCGCGAGGCCGTCGACCTTCGGCTCGACGACGTAGCGGAAGCGCGGCTTGGCGATGCCTTCGCGCGCGAGGTGGCCCTCCATACGCTGCACCCAAGCCTTCAGCTCCTCCTCAGAGCGCACATTCGCGAGCGAGAGCATCGGTTCGAGGTGCTGCACCTTCTCGAGGCGGCTGACAGGCTCGGCGCCGACGCGCTGCGTGGGCGAGTCGGGCGTGCGCAGCTGCGGGTGCTCCGCCTCGAGCTTGCGCAGTTCCTCGACAAGCGCGTCATAGACGTCGTCCCCGATCTCGGGGTCGTCGAGCACGTAGTAGCGGTGCGCGTGGTGTTCGATCTGGCGCCTGAGCTCAGCGGCGCGCTCCTGCCAGCCCTCCTGCGAGCTGCCTCCTGCCTGCGAGGCCCCGCTCAACTGGCGAGCTCCTCCGCAGGCTGCGCTGGCAGCGTGAGCAAAGCCTCAAGGTCATAGCTGCGCAGCGTCTCGATGCCCGGACGGTAGGTGAGGTCGAAGTGCAGCGGCGTGACGGCGATCCTGCCCGCCGCGACGACGGCGAGATCGGTGCCTGGCTCGTCCTGGAAACCGGGATCGTCGCCGTAGATCCAGTAGCGCCTGCGCGCCGGCGGGCCCTGCTCCTCGCGCTCCAGCTTCAGCTCGTCGCGGTAGATGCGCTTGCCAAGCGTCGCGACCTCGACTCCGCCTGGCGTACCGCTTGGCACGTTGACGTTCAGCAGCGTGTGCTGAGGTAGTGGCACGTCCTCGAGGCGCTCGACGAGGCGCGCGACGAAGTCCGCGGCGACGTCGAAGCAAAAGCCGCCGTCGCCGCTGTAGCTCATGCCGCGCGTCCTGGACTGCTGCGAGACCGCGATCGCGGGCAGCCCAAGGACGATGCCCTCCAAGGCCGCGGCGACGGTGCCTGAGTAGGTGATGTCGTCGCCGAGGTTCGCGCCATGGTTGATGCCTGAGACGACGAGGTCGGCGGAGAAGCCCTCGATCAGGCCAAGGCTTGCGAGACGCACGCAGTCGACGGGCGTGCCGTCCGTCGCATAGCCGACGCTGCCATCGGAGAAGGCGACCTCCGCGACCCACAGCGGCCTGCGCGTCGTGATCGAGCGGGCCATCGCGGAGCGGTTGCCGTCGGGCGCGATCACGGCGAGACGCACCTCAGGCAGCGCCTGCAGCGCCTTGCGCAGCGTCTGCAGGCCCTCGGCCTCGATCCCGTCGTCGTTGGTGAGCAGTACGTTCAACATATGCCCCCAGGATAAGGCCCGCTCCGGTTAGCGCCCGTGATCATCTGGAACGCGCCCAGCGACGCTCAGCCTGGATAGCGCACTGACACGAGTGTGAGCCCGTGCGCAGGGGCGGTCGCTCCCGCCTGCGAGCGGGGCTTGCCCTGCAGCAGCTCGCGGAAGCCCTCGATGCTGAGCCGCCCCATCGCCACGTCGAGCATCGTGCCGATCAGGATCCTGTTCATGTGGCGCATGAACGTGTCAGCCTCGATCCAGAACTCGAGCAGGCCGTCCTGCTCCTCAGACTCGCGCCAACTTGCGCTCAGCACCTCCCGCTCGAAGCGCACGTGAACGGTCTCTGTGGGCGTGAACGCCGTGAAGTCGTGGCTGCCAAGGAGCGCCGCGGCGCATTCGTGCAGGAGCTCGCGATCGAGCGTGCGTGGCACCCAGAAGGCGGCTTGGCGCATGCGCACGCTGCGCGCGGGGCGATTCAGCAGGCGATAGCAGTAGGTGCGGCTGAGCGCGTCTGCACGCGCGTCGAAGCTGTCCTGCATAGGCTCGCAGGCAAGCACCGCGACATCGTCTGGCAGCAGCCCGTTCAGGCGCCCAGGGGCGAGCGCCTCGTGACGGTAGCTGGCGACCTGCCCCCAGGCGTGGACGCCCCTGTCGGTGCGCCCTGCAACCGTTAGCCGCAGCGGCTCACCGGCGAGATCGACCTCGCCGAGCACTGTGTGCAGCGCACCTTCGAGCGTCTCCTGAACTGTGCGCTGTCCTGGCTGACGCGCCCAGCCGAGGAAGTCGGATCCATCGTATTCGAGCGTGACCTTTGTGACCATCGGCGAGCGCCGGGGGCCTCAGAGTCAACCAGGACGAGCTCTCAGACGAGCTCGATGAAGACCATCTCGGTCGCGTCGGACCGACGCGGGCCGAGCTTCAAGATGCGCGTGTAGCCGCCCGGACGATCGGCGTAGCGCGGCGCGACCTCCTCGAAGAGACGGTGCACCGCGAACTTGTCCTGGGAGAGCGCGGAAAGCGCCTGCCGGCGGGCGTGCAGCGTGCCCTGCTTCGCGAGCGTGATCAGCCGCTCGACCTCGGGCTTTACTGCCTTTGCCTTCGCTTCGCTCGTCTTCACGCGCTCATGCTCGATGATCTCCTTCGTCAGGTTCATCAGCAGCGCCTTGCGATGCGCAGCGTCACGGCTCAGCTTGTTGCGGGTCTTTGCGTGTCTCATCGGCTTGCCCTTCTATTGTGCCCCATTCTCGGCGCGCCCTGCGGAGCGCACCTCGGGCTTGCCGTCGGTCGGCGAGTCGGGACGCAGCGAGAGCCCGCGGGCTTCAAGCGTTTCGATCACCTCGTCGATCGACTTCCTACCGAAGTTCGGGATCGCGTTCAGCTCCGCCTCAGACTTCGAGATGAGGTCGCCGACGGTCTGCACGCCCGCGCGCTTCAGGCAGTTGTAGGAGCGCACGCCAAGCTCGAGCTCCTCGATCAGGATGCCCCACTCCTCACCCTGCATCGCGTTGCTCGCCTCGCCTGACTCAGGGATGCCCTGGCCGTCGCCAAGCACGACGCCAGGGGCGGCGCGCAACTCCTGGATACGGTCGGCGTCGGTGAAGATCGAGAGCTGGCTGATCAAGAGCTCCGCGGCCTCGCGCAGCGCCGCCTGGGGATCGATCGAGCCGTCCGTCTCGATGTCGATCGAGAGCTTGTCGTAATCGGTGCGCTGACCAACGCGCGCCTGTTCGACGGCGTAGGCGACGCGCCGCACAGGCGAGAAGATCGAGTCGATCGGGATCACGCCGATCGGCTGGTCAGGAGTCTTGTTCTCCTCAGCGGGCCGGTAGCCGCGTCCGCGACCGATCGTCATGTAGAGCTCGAGCTTCGCCTTCTTCTCGAGCGTCGCGATGTGGACCTCAGGGTTGAGGACCTCGATGCCAGCGGGCAGATCTATGTCCTTCGCGGTGATCTCGCCAGGGCCGTTGACGACGAGCGGCGCCTCAACCTCAGTCGCGTCAGAGTGCATCCTGCAGACGACGCCCTTCAGGTTGAGGACGATGTCGGTGACGTCCTCAGTGACGCCCGTGATCGTGGAGAACTCGTGAGCGACGCCCTCGATGCGCACGCTGGTGACAGCTGCGCCAGCGAGCGAGGAGAGCAGCACACGGCGCAGGGAGTTCCCAAATGTGTAGCCGAACCCGCGGTCCAGCGGCTCGATCGTGAACGTTCCACGGTTCTCGTCGACCGACTCGCTTGTGATCCGAGGGATTTGGAAGTCGAGCATCAGCGTCCTCTGTGTCTTGGTCTTGCGCCGGCGCCTGCGGACGTCGGCTGTGGGGCGCCGCAACCCACCCAGGGGCACGGCACTGGAAAAAGTCCTCCTACTTCGAGTACAGCTCGACGATGAGCTGCTCCTGCACCGGCGCGGCGACCTCGCGCCGCTCCGGCTTGCGCAGCACCTTGGCCGTCAGCGACTCGTGATCGGCCTGCAGCCACGCCGGAATCTGACCGGTCAGCTCGGTCGCGTCCCTGACCACCTGGGTCGCGGGGCTCTCGTGCTTGATCGCGATCACATCTCCAGGCTTCACCTGGTAGCTGGGGATGTCGACCCTGCGCCCGTTCACCGTCCAGTGACCATGGCGTACGAGCTGGCGGGCCTGGCGCCGCGAAGCGGCGAAGCCAAGCCGCACGAGCACGTTGTCGAGGCGGCACTCCAGCAGCGTGAGCAGGTTCTCGCCGGTGATTCCTGGCTGGCTCGAGGCCTTCTCGTAGTAGCCATGGAACTGGTTCTCGAGGACGCCGTAGTAGCGGCGCGCCTTCTGCTTCTCGCGCAGCTGGACCCGGTACTCGCTCTGCTTCTGGCGACCCCTGCCATGCTCTCCCGGCGGATAGGAGCGACGCTCCACGCCGCACCTGTCGGTGAGGCAGCGCTCGCCCTTGAGGAACAGCTTCTGTCCCTCCCTACGGCACTGCTTGCACTGTGCGCCTGTGTCTCTGGCCATTAAGCGATCCTTCTGTGATGTTCGTAAGTCCAGCCCGTGAGAGGGCCATGAGTCGAGCCAGACAAGGACGCAGCGAGCGACGTGTGCTTTTTTGCACACGAGCGAGCGAGGACGCAGTATGGCGAAGTGCTCACGGTCATCTCACACACGGCGGCGCTTGCGGGGACGACATCCATTGTGCGCCTGGGGCGTCACGTCCCTGACGCCCGTCACTTCCAGGCCCGCCGCCTGCAGCGAGCGGATCGCCGTCTCACGACCAGAGCCGGGGCCCTTGACGTAGACCTCGACCTTTTGCAGGCCCTGCTCAATGCCCTTGCGGGCTGCCGCATCGGCGGTCACCTGGGCGGCGAAGGGGGTGGACTTGCGCGAGCCCTTGAAGCCAGCGCCGCCCGCAGACTCCCAGGCGATCACGTTGCCCTGGGTATCCGTCAGCGAGACGATCGTGTTGTTGAAGGAAGTCTTGATGTGGGCGTGACCCACAGGGATGTTCTTCTTCGGCTTGCGCCTGCCACGGGCGCGCTTTGGCGCTGCCATCAGGACTCCAATCCAGCTCTAGAGGCGAGGGCGATCACTTCTTGCCTGCCTTCTTCTTACCTGCCACCTGCATGCGCTTCGGACCCTTGCGGGTGCGTGCGTTCGTCTTCGTCTTCTGACCCCTGACAGGAAGACCGCGGCGGTGGCGCAGGCCGCGATAACAGGCGATCTCCTGGAGGCGCTTGATGTCCTGGGAGCGCTCGCGGCGCAGGTCGCCCTCGACGGTGAGCGAGCGGTCGATCGCGTCGCGCAGCCGCGAAACCTCGTCCTCAGTCAGGTCCCTGATGTAGGTGTCAGGACCGACGCCGACCTCAACGAGAATCTTGTTCGAGGTCGAGCGGCCAATGCCATAGATGTAGGTGAGGCCGATCTCCGCCCGCTTGTTCAAGGGCAGGTTGACTCCTGCGATGCGCGCCATTCAGCTCGTCTCCTGGAGACGATCGTGCCCGACGCGGGGATTGTCAGGCAAGGACGCAGGGAGGGGACAGTGGGAAACCCACGGACCCGACTGAGGACGCAGCATGGCGATCATCCGAGGCCGCACGATCAACCCTGACGCTGCTTGTGCCGCTTGTTCTGGCAGATCACGAGCACCGCGCCGTGACGGCGGATGATCCTGCACTTCTCGCACATCGGCTTGACCGACGGTCTTACCTTCATGATCCCTTTCGCCTGACAGGAGAGACTTGGTCGTAGCCGCCTGAGGGCCGCCGCAACCGCGCCGTGAACAAGCTCGCAGCGCAGGAAACCCGCGTGCGAGCAGGATGTCGCATAGTAGCAGCTGGCCAGCGAGGCAGGCGCCTGCCCTCGCGTCCGCCGACAGCCAGCCCGTGAGCGACCCTCAAGCGCTCTGTCCAGCGGCGAGCGGAGCGTCTGGAGACTCATCGCCTGGAGCGTCGTCGCCTGCAGCTGCGAGGTGCCAGGGGGTGAGGATCCGCGGGCCGTCTGCGGTAATCGCGACCGTGAACTCGAAGTGGGCGGCAAGCGTGCCGTCCTGGGAGAAGATCGCCCAGCCGTCGCCGCCGACCCGCACGTGCGGCCCGCCAAGCGTCGTCATCGGCTCGATCGCGAGGACCATTCCCTCGCGCAGCTGCGGCCCACGACCTGGGCGTCCGTAGTTGGGAACCTGTGGGTCCTCGTGCATGCTGCGCCCGACGCCATGGCCGACAAGCGAGCGCACGACCCCAAGGCCCTCCGCCTCGACGACCTCCTGGATCGCGTGCGAGACGTCGCCGATGCGGTTGCCAGGGCGGCACTGCTCGACGCCGGCGTGTAGCCCACGCTCGGTTGCGCTGAGCAGGCGCTGGGCGTCGGCGCCGATCTCGCCGACAGCGAAGGTCCGCGCGGCGTCGGCGACCCAGCCGTCGTAGGTGACGCCAACGTCGATCGAGATCTCGTCGCCGTCGCCAAGCTTCTGGCGGCTGGGGATGCCATGCACGACCATCGCGTTCGGCGAGGCGCAGATCGACCCAGGAAAGCCTCGGTAGCCCTTGAATGTCGGGGTCGCCCCCTGCGAGCGGATGAAGCGCTCCGCGATCGCGTCGAGCTCGGCCGTGCTGATGCCAGGCTTGATTCTGCTGCGCAGCAGCTCGAGCGTCTTGACGAGGATCGCGCCAGCCGCCGCCATGCGCTCGATCTCCTCTGGTGTCTTCCGGATTATCACCGACTACTGAGCTTAGCTCTAGGTGTTCCTAGAGCCGCTCCTCGAGGCGGAGCGTCGCGAGGGTTGCGCGCAGGTGACGGTGGACCTCGTCGGGTGAGCGCGTGCCATCGAAGCGGCGCAGCTGGCCGGTGCGCTCGTAGTGGTCGATCAGGGGCGCGGTCTGGGCGTGGTAGACCTCGAGACGCCGCTTGATCGTCGGCTCGCTGTCGTCGTCGCGTTGGATCAGGCGGGCGCCGTCCTGGTCGCAGACGCCCTCATGCTTTGGAGGGTCAAACTCGAGGTGATAGATGTGCGTCGGGTTCTTCACGCAGACGCGGCGGCCCGTGAGGCGGCGCAGGAGCTCCTCGTCGGGGACCGCGATCATCAGCACCGCAGTGAGCCTGCGGCTGTGCTCGTTCAATGCCTGATCGAGCGCTTCGGCCTGACTCTCGTTGCGCGGGAAGCCGTCGAGCAGGAAGCCTTCGCGCGCGTCTGACTGCTCGATCCGCTCGGTGAGCATGCCGACGATCACCTCGTCAGGCACGAGCTCGCCTTTGTCCATGTAGGACTTCGCCTCACGGCCAAGCTCAGTCCCAGCGGAGACCTGATCGCGCAGCATGTCGCCCGTCGAGATGTGGGCAAGCTCGAAGTCCGCCTGCAGACGCTCGGCCTGGGTGCCCTTGCCCGCCCCTGGCGGGCCGAGCAAGATGAGGTTGAGCTCTGACATGCCGTCAGCCACCCACCGCTTGCGCGCGCACGCCAGCCACTACTTCAGGAAGCCCTCGTAGGAGCGCATCATCAGCTGCGCCTCCAGCTGCTTCATCGTTTCCAGCGCGACGCCGATCACGATCAGGATCGAGGTCCCACCGATCTCGAGGTTCGTGTGCGTGCGGGCGATGAGGATCGTCGGCAAAGCCGCGACGGCAGCGAGGAACAGTGCGCCTGGGAACGTGAGGCGGGCGAGGATGCGATCGAGGAATTCGGCGGTCGGCCGCCCCGGTCTCACCCCAGGGATGAAGCCTCCGTACTTCTTCAGGTTGTCGGCCTGGTCGACGGGATTGAAGGTCACCGCGGTGTAGAAGTAGGTGAAGACGATGATGAAGAGCGACTGGCCGACGACGAACTGCCAGCCATTCGGCGTGAAGAAGTCAGAGAGGTCGCGACCCCAGCGGGTGTGCACAAGCTGACCAATGGTCGGCGGGATCATCATGATGCTCGCAGCGAAGATGACGGGGATCACGCCAGCCATGTTGACGCGCAGCGGCAGGTAGGTCTGACCGCCCTCGCTCATACGTCTGCCGATCACGCGCCGCGCGTACTGGACAGGGATGCGGCGCTGTCCTTCCTGGACGAAGACGATGCCAGCGACGACGGCGAGCACGATGAAGGGCATCATCACCTTGAAGACCTGATCCTGGGTCGTCCACCACGACTGCACGCCAGACGGCAGCCGCGAGACGATCGAGGCGAAGATCAGCAGCGAGATGCCGTTGCCGATCCCCTTCTGGGTGATCAGCTCGCCGATCCACATCAGCAGCACCGCGCCCGTCGTGAGGCAGACGACGATGAGGAAGACGTGGGGCACGTCGAATTTAGTCACGACCGATTCGCCGGCCTGGGCCTGGAAGGAGCGGAACAGGAAGACGTAGCCGATCGACTGGGCGAAGGAGAGCCCGACCGTGAGGTAGCGGGTGTACTGGGTGATGCGCGCCTGGCCGACTTCGCCTTCCTTGGAGAGCTTCTCGAGCGAAGGGACGACTACCTTCAGCAATTCGAAGATGATCGAGGAGGTGATGTAGGGCATGATCCCCAGCGCGAACAGGGCGATGCGCGAGAGCCCGCCGCCAGAGAAGAGGTTCAGCAGCCCAAGGATGTTCGTACCGCCGAACTCCTTCTGGATGTTGTTGACGGCTTTGAGGTTGACGCCAGGCACCGGCAGGTGCGCGCCAAGCCTATAGAGCAGCAGCATCCCAGCCGTGAACAGGAGCTTCTTGCGGATATCCGCGACGCGAAAGGCGCTGAGGATCGTTGAGAGCATGTTCTTGGTCGGAGCCCGTCGATGGTAGATGCCGTTGTCACACGAGCGCGAATGCGATCGTGTCGATCACCTCAGCCGCTGCAAAGACGAGACGTGCGACGGTGCCGCATACCCGAGCAGCCGACCCTAGCGATCCCAGCGGCCGATTCTAGCTATCTATGAGCTGGCACGCGCCGCCGGCGCTCTCGATCGCGCTGCGCGCGCCCGCGCTGAAGCCATGGGCGTGGACAGTGAGCGCCTTGCTCAGCTGCCCCTTCGCCAGCACCTTGACGGGCATGTCGCGTCTGGTTGCGAGGCCGTTGGCCTTCATCAACTCGAGCGTGACCTCAGTGCCCGCCTCGAAACGACGCTCGAGGTCGGCGAGGTTCACGGGCTGGGTATGGGTGCGGAAGCGCTCGAAGGGCATCGACTTCTTCATGTGCGGACCGCGCAGCTTGCGCATCCGCATGTGAATCGGCATCTGGCCACCCTCGAAGCGCGCCCTGCTCTTCGAGCCAGAGCGCGAGCCGTAGCCCTTCTGGCCGCGTCCGGAGGTCTTGCCCGTGCCTGAGCCCTCGCCTCTGCCGATGCGCTTGCGCGGGCGGCGGCTGCCTGGCGCAGGGCTGAGCGAGTGCAGGCCAATCCAGTCCGCCTGACGCTGCTCCTCCTCGGTGGCCTTCGCCGCAGCCTTCGCAGCCGCGGCGCCCTTCGCCTTTGTAGCGCTGCTCTTTGCCTCGGGGCTCATGAGCTTGGCTCCTGCACCTCAATAAGATGCCTGACGGCGTGCAGCATGCCACGCGCCTGGGGGCAGTCCTCAACCTCGACGGTATGTCCAATCTTGCGCAGGCCAAGCGAGCGCAGCGTGTCGAGCTGCTTGCTGTTGGAGCCGTTGCTGGACCGCCGCTGGGTGACGCTCAGCTTCGCCATCACGCCTCAGCCCCCTCAGCGGGCGTAGCGTCCGGCGCCTCTGCGGGCGTAGCGTCCGGCGCCTCTGCGGGCGCGGCATCGGTCGCGTCAGCGGCAGCCTCGGCGACACCCTCGACGACGGCCGCGGCGCTCGAGCCGCCACCAGGAGGACCATCCGCAGGCAGCGCCTCAGCAGCGGTGCCATCCGCGGGCGAGTCCGCAGCGGTAGCCGCCTCGGCAGCCCCCTCTCCATCTCCATCTCCCGCAGGCGACTCGACGGCGGCGTCCTCGACGGCCGCGCCGTTCTGGGACTCGCCAGTGATGCCAAGCACCTGGTTGATCGAGAGACCGCGCAGCTGCGCGACCTCCTTCGGCGTGCGCAGGTCGCGCAGACCCGCGATTGTCGCCTTCACGAGGTTGATCGGGTTCTGGGTGCCAAGGCTCTTGGAGAGGATGTCGTGGATCCCCGCAAGCTCGAGCACCGCGCGCACGCCGCCGCCGGCGATCACGCCGGTGCCTGGCGCCGCAGGCTTGAGGAAGACCCTGCCAGCGCCGTAGATGCCAGTCGTCTGGTGGGTGATCGTGCTGCCGTGCTTCGGCACCCTGAAAAGATCTTTCTTCGCGCGCTCGACGCCCTTCTGGATCGCGAGCGGCACCTCGTTGGCCTTGCCATAGCCAATGCCAACGACTTCGCGCTCGTCGCCGACGACGACCAGCGCAGTGAACGAGAAGCGGCGACCGCCCTTCACGACCTTCGCGACGCGGTTGATCTCAACGACGCGCTCTTGGAGGTCGAGGCCCGTTGGCTTCACGGAGCGATCGACATGATCTCTAGACATTCAATCCCGCCTCGCGCAGTGACTCTGCAAATGCTTGAACATGACCATGGAAACGGTAGCCGCCCCGGTCGAAGACCGCTGCGGAGATGCCTGCCGCACTCGCACGCTCCGCAAGCAGCGCACCTGCGCGCTTCGTGCGGTCGAGCTTGCCCAGCCCCTGCAGGTCGGCCTCGTACCAGTTCACCGCGGCGATCGTCTTGCCCTCGACGTCGTCGACGAGCTGCGCAGAGAGACCCCTGTTGGAGCGGAACACCGACACCCGCGGCCGCGCCGCAGTCCCTGAGATCTTCGCGCGTACGCGCCTGCGCCGTTTGAGCCGGCGCTGCTCCTTCGTAAGAACGGTCATACCTCACCTGTGTTGTCAAGACCAGCCCGGCATGGCATGGTCATGCCCTCTTTCCGACCTTTCGGGCGACGTACTCGCCCTCGTAGCGGATGCCCTTGCCCTTGTAGGGCTCTGGGGGCCGCTGCTTGCGGATGATCGCGGCGGTCTCGCCGACGAGCTGCTTGGAGATGCCCTTGACGACGACGCGCGTCGGCTGCGGGACTTCGAACTCGATGCCCTCAGGGGCGGCGATCGGCACAGGATGGGAGTAGCCGACGGCGAGCTCGAGGCCCTTGCCCTTCAGCTGCGCCCTGTAGCCGACGCCCTGGATCTCGAGGCGCTTCTCATAGCCATCGGTCACGCCCTGGACCATGTTCGCGAGCAACGACCTGACGAGGCCATGCAGCGCCCTGTGTTCGCCACGGTCAGTTGGCCTGCTGACGAGCACCTGGTCGCCCTCCTGGACGACGCCAATGTCGCGTGGCACACGCTCAGAGAGCTCGCCCTTCGGGCCCTTGACGCGCACGATCTCTGGCTCGATCTCGATCGTGACGCCAGCGGGCACAGGTATCGGTCGCCTTCCGATTCTCGACATCGCGCTTCGTCCCTACCAGACTTCGGCGATGACCTCGCCGCCGACGCCCGCAACCCTTGCGTCGTGGCCAGTCATCACTCCGTTGGAGGTGGTCAAAATCGCGGTGCCCATGCCGCCAAGCACCTTCGGGATCGCTTTCGCGTCGACGTAGGTGCGCCTGCCTGGGCGCGAGACGCGGCGCAGTCCTGAGATCGCGGAGCGACGGCTGTCGGTGTACTTGAGGCGAATCTCGAGTACTTCGCCGATCTCTTCGCCGCCGCGCGGGTGCACAGACCAGGACTCGATGTAGCCCTGCTCAGTGAGGATGCGCGCAAGCTCCGCCTTCAATTTCGAGGCGGGTATCTCGACCGTCTCGTGGGCAGCATGAATCGCGTTGCGGATCCTCGTGAGGAAGTCCGCGATCGGGTCGGTCATCGCCATGTCAAATCAATCCTGTAAATCAATCTCGAAAGGGAAGTGCCTACCAGGAGGACTTCGTCATTCCTGGAATCTGGCCATTGTGCGCAAGCTCCCGCAGGCAGATGCGGCAAAGCCCGAACCGGCGGTAAACAGCCTTCGGTCGTCCGCAGCGGTTGCAGCGAGTATAAGCCCGCGTCTTGAACTTCGGTGTGCGCTTCTGCTTCACGCGCAATGATGTCTTTGCCATCTAGCTCTGGTCCTCCTGCTCAGCGTTCTCAACGTCGAAGCCCTTTGGCCGTCCGCCACGCGAGAACGGCATGCCAAGGCCGTCAAGCAGCGCAAACGCCTCGACGTCGGTACGGGCGCTCGTCGTGATCGTAATGTCCAGCCCCCGGACCTGGTCGATCGAGTCGTAGTCGATCTCAGGGAAGATGATCTGCTCGCGGACACCCATCGAGTAGTTGCCCCTGCCGTCGAAGGAGCGAGGGTAGAGACCCCTGAAGTCCCTGATCCGCGGAATCGCGATCGAGGTGAGCCTGTCAAGGAACTCGTAGGCGCGGTCGCCACGCAGCGTAACGGCAAGCCCAACGGGCATGCCCTCGCGCAGCTTGAAGGCGGCGATCGACTTGCGTGCACGGCGCACGCTTGGCCGCTGGCCCGCGATCGTCCCAAGCTGCTCCTGGGCGGAGCGCAGCGCCTTCGAGTCCTGCTTCGCGTCGCCGACGCCCATGTTGAGGATGATCTTCTCGATCTTCGGCGCCTGCATCACCGAGCCATAGCCAAAGCGGCTCATCAGCTGCGGGCGCACCTCCTCGAGGTAACGGGTCTTCAAACGTGCTGTTGGAGCTTCTGTCGCCATCGTCTTCCTCAGTCGAGCTTCGCGCCAGATCGCTTTGCAACGCGCTTGCGCACGCCGTCCTCACGGCTGACGCCAAGCCGTGTCGGCTTGCCGTCACGTGGGTCGAGCACCATCACGTTGGAGACGTGGACAGGGCCCTCGCGCTCGATCACGCCGCCAACCCTTTCGCCCTGGCCGTCACGCAGCTGCTGCGGGCGCATGTGACGCTTCACCATGTTGAGGCCCTCAACGTAGACACGCTCCTTCGCCGGCTCGACGCGCAGCACTTTGCCGCGCTTGCCGCGATCCTTGCCCGCCATGATCTGGACCTCGTCGCCTGAGCGCACGCGCATTGGGCGACGACGGCTTGGGGCAGCAGCGCGCGCAGCCATCAGATGACCTCCGGCGCAAGCGAGACGATCTTCATGAAGTTGCGGTCGCGCAGTTCGCGTGCGACAGGCCCAAAGACGCGCGTGCCACGTGGGTTGTTCTGATCGTCGATCAGAACAGCGGCGTTGTCGTCGAAGGAGATGTAGGTGCCATCATCGCGGCCAAAGGGCTTCTTCGTGCGCACGACGACCGCGGTGACGACGTCGCCCTTCTTCACGGAGCCCTGCGGGCTCGCCTGCTTGACCGTCGCAGTGATGACGTCGCCGACGTGTGCATAACGACGACGTGAGCCGCCCTTCACCCTGATGCAGAGGATCTCGCGTGCGCCAGTGTTGTCGGCGACGCGCAGTCTCGTCTCGTTCTGGATCATCGAGCCCTCTCCACCACGTCGAGGAGACGCCAGCGCTTCGTGCGCGACAGCGGGCGGCTCTCGATCACCCTGACGACGTCGCCCTCGTTGGCGTCGTTGCTCTCATCATGGGCGTGCAGCGTCGTCGAGCTGCGCAAGATCTTCTCGTAGCGGCGGTGCTGGCGTGCGACGTCGATGCGCACGGTGATCGTCTTGTCCGCCTTGCTGGAGACGACGACTCCCTGGCGCTCCTTCGGCGCGCCGCGCTTGACGGCGTGGACCGGCGGCAGCTCGCTCGCGGGCGCCGTCGTCTTCGGCTGCTTCGCGGCCTTCTCGCGTTCCTGGGAGCGGCGCAAGCGGCGGGCGAGCGCCTTTGCGCGGCGCAGTTGAACGCGCTCAGTGTGGCGTTCCTCCGGCGTCATCGCCTTGCGCTTCTCAACGGGCTTGGGGGCGCGACGACGGCGCCGCTTCACGGCGCTGCCCTGCTGCTCGGCAGCGGCATCGCCGGCGCTCGTTGCGCTCGCCTCAGGGGCAGCCGTCTCTGCCGCAGCCTCGGTGGCTCCGGTGGTCTTGGCGCCCTCGTCGTTCTCGTTCTCAGTCGTGTCTGCCATGTGTATCGCTATCGCGTTCTTGGTCGTCTCGTAAAGGTTTGCTGGTCAGCCTGGTCCTACTGGGAAGTCTCGCGCTCGTGCATCACAGTGAGGGCGCGCGCTAGATCGCGTTTCGTGCGCCCAAGGCTCGCAGTGTCCTCGAGCTCGCCCGTCGCATTCGCGAAGCGCAGCCCAAGCACGTCCTTGCGCAGCTTCGCGACGTGCTCGCCAAGATCGGCGTTGGGCATGTCGCGCATCTCCTTTGCCTGCATGCTCGCCCCCTCAGTCCTCTCGCAGCACGAACTTCGACTTGACGGGAAGCTTGTGGGCAGCGAGCCTGATCGCGTCGCGCGCAAGCGGCTCGGGCACGCCTGCGAGCTCGAACATAACGCGCCCAGGCTTGACGACGGCGACCCAGCCCTCGGGCGAGCCCTTGCCAGAGCCCATGCGGGTCTCCGCAGGCTTCTTCGTCACAGGCTTGTCGGGAAAGACGTTGATCCAGACCTTCCCACCACGCTTGATCTTGCGGGTCATCGCGATACGAGCGGCCTCGATCTGACGGTTCGTCAGCCAGCCCTCCTCGAGCGCCTTCAGCCCATACTCGCCAAACTGGACCTTCACCTGACCGCGCGAGACGCCAGCGCGACGTCCACGGTGCTGCTTGCGGTGCTTGACACGCTTGGGGGAGAGCATCAGCGAGCCTCCCTCGGACCAGAGGGCCGTGGGCCACGCGAACCGCCGCCAGGGCCACTCGGGCCGCCGCCACGCGAACCGCCACCCGGGCCACCGGGACCACGCGAACCGCCACCCGGACCACCAGGACCACGCGAACCGCCACCCGGGCCACCAGGACCACGCGAACCGCCACCCGGGCCACCAGGACCACGCGAACCGCCACCCGGGCCACCAGGACCACGCGAACCGCCGCCAGGGCCACCAGGACCACGCGAACCGCCGCCAGGGCCACCAGGACCGCCGCCACCACCGCGATAACCGCCACGACCACCACCGCCACCGCCGGGGCCGCCAGGACCGCCGCCACCGCGATAGCCACCACGACCACCACCGCCACCGCCGGGGCCGCCAGGACCGCCGCCAGGACCGCGCGGGGGCCTTGAGCCGCGACCACGGCCACGCTCGCCACCAGGACCGTCGCGGCGGGAACGCCCGTCGCGGCCGTCGCGCTCGGAGCCGGCTGGCGCTGAGGCGCTCATGTCTGTGAGGTCTGCGCCGGTGTATCCCTCAGGCATGATCTCGCCCTTGTTCATCCAGCACTTCACGCCAATCCGACCAAAGGTCGTGCGCGCCTCGTAGAAGCCATAGTCGATGTCCGCGCGCATCGTGTGCAGCGGCACCCTGCCTTCGGCGTAGGTTTCGGTGCGCGCCATCTCCGCGCCTCCAAGCCTGCCTGAGACCTGGACCTTCACGCCCTTCGCGCCTGAGCGAATCGCGCTCGTGAGCGCGCGCTTCATCGCGCGCCTGAATGCAACCCTGTTCTGGAGCTGCTCTGCGATCGACTGGGCGACAAGCTTCGCGTCGAGCTCAGGACGCTTGATCTCGATGATGTTCACCTTGATCTGCTTGTTCGTGATGTTGTGCAGCTCGCGGCGCAACGCGTCGACTTCGGCGCCAGACTTGCCGATCACGATGCCAGGCCGGGCGGTATGGATGTTGACCTCGAGCTCGTTTGCGCTCTTGCGGATCGTGATGTCAGCAAGGCCGGCATGGGCGAGCTTTTCCACGATGTGCTCGCGAATCTTGATGTCCTCGGCGAGGTAGTCGGCGAAGTTGCGCTCGCTGAACCAGGTCGACTTCCAGTCGTGGATGTAACCCACGCGCATCGCCTCTGGATGAACCTTCTGTCCCATTCTCTGCCTGCTGTCCGTATCGCTCTTGCTTGAAAGTTTCTGTGTGGTGATTCTTGCTTGCTGTGTGTCTGCTGTCTGCGGCCCGTCAGGAGCCAGGTGTGAGTGTGATCGTGAGATGGCTGGTGCGCTTGCGAATCGAGGAGGCCCTGCCTCGCGCGCGCGGCCTGAAGCGCTTGATCGTCGGCCCTTCGTCGGCGTAGGCCTCGTGAACGATCAGGTCTTCCTCGACCAGCTCGTGATTGTTCTCTGCGTTGGCGACGGCCGAGTCGAGCAGCTTGCCCCAGTCCCGGGCCACCTGTCGCGGAGTGAAGGCGAGGATAGCGCGTGCCTCCGCAACGGACTTGCCTCGCAGGTGCCCGCACACCATCCTTGCCTTGCGCGCAGAGGTGCGCACGTACTTCGCCTGGGCCCTGACGACGGTGCCGCTGCCAGCCTTTGCAGCGTGGCCAGAGCGGGCGCGCGACCTTGTCGCGGGAGCCTTCGCAGCAGATGACCCGCGCGACGCGGGCTTCGCCTTTGCGGGCTTTTCGCCGCTGCCTGAAGCCTTCTCATCCGCCTTCGCGGAAGCGGCGCGCCTCGTGCGCTTCGGCTTCTCTGCAGCCTCGACCTTGGGAGCCTGCTCTGCGTCAGCCTCCGCCTTGGGAGCCTGCTCTACGTCAGCCTCCGCCTTGGGAGCCTGCTCTGCGTCAGCCTTCGCCTTCTTCGCCGCTGCAGGCTTCTTGGCTGCGGGCTTCTCAGCCTTCACCTTCGGCTCCTCAGCGGCGGCAGCCTGCTCCTCAGCCTGCTGCTGCTCCTCGGCCTCGGCTGGCTTCTCGTCGGCCATCAACGAACCTTCCCTGAGCCTGCGTGCCCGCGGAAGACCCTGGTCGGGGCGAACTCGCCGAGCTTGTGGCCGACCATCGACTCGCTGACGAAGACAGGGACGTGCTTGCGCCCATCGTGTACCGCGAGCGTGTGGCCGACCATCTCCGGGAAGATCGTCGAGGCGCGCGACCAGGTCCTCAGCATCTGCTTGCGGTTCTCGGTGTTCATCTGTTCGATGCGGGCCATCAGGCGCTCTTCGACCCACGGCCCCTTCTTGCTGGAACGGCTCATCGTGCAGCTACCTCACTGGTCATGCGAATCATCGGCTCCTGCCCTTTCCGCGTCGACGGCCGCGGATGATGTAGCGGTCGGAGGCCTTGCCCTTCTTGCGCGTGCGGTAACCAAGCGTTGGCACGCCCCAGGGCGTCACCGGGTGGCGCCCAGCCGTCGTCGAGCCCTCGCCGCCGCCATGCGGGTGATCGACGGGGTTCATCGCAACGCCTCGCGTCTGCGGACGCACGCCCATGTGGCGCTTGCGTCCCGCCTTGCCGACCTTCACGTTCTGGTGGTCTGAGTTGCCGACGACGCCGACGGTCGCTCTGCACTCTGCGCGCACGAGCCGCATCTCGCCAGAGGGAAGACGCAGCGAGGCCATCTCGCCCTCCTTCGCCATCAGCTGCACCGAGGCGCCGGCGGAGCGCGCCATCTGGCCGCCCCTGCCTGGCTGCAGCTCGACGCAGTGCACGACGGTGCCGACGGGCATGCGCGAGAGTGGCAGGCAGTTGCCGACAGCGATGTCAGCCTGCTCACCAGAGCTGACGGTCATCCCAACCGTGAGCCGCTGCGGAGCGAGGATGTAGCGCTTCTCGCCGTCTGCGTAGTGCAGCAGGGCGATGTAGGAGGTGCGATTCGGGTCGTACTCGATCGCTGCGACCTTTGCGGGCATGTCGTCCTTGCGGCGCTTGAAGTCGATGCGCCTGTAGAGGCGCTTTGCGCCGCCGCCGCGGTGACGCGAGGTCTTGCGACCATGCGCGTTGCGACCGCCGCTCTTCTTCAAGCCTTCAGTCAGAGACTTCTCTGGCTTGCTCTTCGTGATCTCCGCGAAGTCCGGATAGGAGACGAAGCGTCGCCCTGGGCTCGTTGGCTTTGGCTTGCGAATCGCCATCGATCAGCCCTCTGCTCCCTCTAGGCCCTGGAAAATCGGAATGCTCTGCCCCTCGCGCACCTTCACGATCGCCTTCTTCCAGGCGCGCGTGCGGCCGCGCGTCACGCCACGCCGCTTTGGCTTGCTCTTCACGCTCATCGTGCGCACCTCAACGACGTTCACGTCGAAGATCGATTCAACCGCCTGGCGAATCTGGGTGCGGTGCGCGTCAGGGTGCACACGGAAGGTGTACTTGCCGACCGCGGAGAGCACGTAGCTCTTCTCGGAGACGACAGGGCGAATGATCACCTCGGAGTGGTCCATCAGGAGTCCTCCCCACCTGCGCTCTTGCGACTGTCTTTGCCCATGCGCGTCTTCGTCTTTGTCGCCCGCTCGGTCAGCCCGGCGAGGGCGGCCTCAGAGACCAGCAGCGACGCGGCGCCAAGCAGGTCTGCGACACCGACGTTCTCGTGAGTCAGCACTGCGATGCGCTTCAGGTTACGGAATGAGAGGGCTGCATCGCCCTCGTCGACGGTCAGCACGACGAGCGTCGGGCGCACCTGATCCCAATCTTCAAGCAGGCCCAGCGCCTGCTTCGTCTTTGGCTCTGTGAACGCAGCAGCGTCGAGGATCGCGAGCGAGCCACGCTCAGCGTGCAGCGAGAGCGCGCTGCGCAGCGCCGCCTGGCGCTCCTTGTGGTTGATCTTGAAGGTGTAGGAGCGTGGCTGCGGGCCGAAGACGATGCCGCCGCCAGTCCACACCGGTGAGCGGCTCGAGCCGGCGCGCGCACGGCCGGTGCCCTTCTGGCGCCATGGCTTTGCGCCACCGCCAGAGACCATGCCACGCGTCTTCGTCGCCGCGGTGCCGCGCCTGCGCGCGGCCTGCTCTGCGCGCACGCTCTGGTGCACGAGCGGACCATGGAAGGCGGCGGAGAAAGCCTCGTCGCTCAGCTTCACCTTCTTCGAGCTGGAGCCCCCAAGAATTGGCGCGTCAGGCATCGGTTCGCACCTCCACGACGCCGCCACGCGGCCCTGGGACTGAGCCTCGCACGAGCAGCAGATGCTTGTCGCTGTCGATCCTCACGACCTCGAGCCCACGCTGGGTAGCGCGCACGTTGCCCATCTGGCCTGGCCCGCGTATGCCCTTGAAGACGCGCGCAGGGTAGGCGGATGCGCCGATCGAGCCTGGGGCGCGCACGTTGTGGGAGCCGTGCGACTTCGGGCCGCTTTTGAAGCCATGGCGCTTGATCGTGCCCTGGAAGCCCTTGCCCTTCGTGATGCCTGAGATCTTCACCTTCGCGCCAACCTCGAAGTCCTCGACCGTCACGGTATCGCCGATCTTGTGCTCGCTCTCTGTGCCCTCATGGTCGCGAAACTCGACGAGGTGGCGCACAGGGCTTGCGCCAGCCTTCTTCAGGTGGCCAAGCTCTGGCTTGCTGAGGCGGCGCTCCTTCACCTGGCCGAAGCCAAGCTGGACCGCGTCGTAGCCGTCACGTTCACGCGTGCGCACCGCCGTCACAGGACAGGGGCCAGCCTCGAGCACTGTCACGCGCTCGACCTTGCCGTCCTCCATGAACAGCTGGGTCATCCCAAGCTTCTTTGCGAGTATCCCTGGCATCGACGTTCCTAGTTGGTGAGACGGATCTCGATGTCGACGCCGGCGGGCAGGTTGTCGAGACGCTGCAGCGAGTCGACAGTCTTTGGCGTCGGCTGGTGGATGTCGATCAACCGCTTATGCGTGCGGATCTCGAAGTGCTCGCGCGAGTCCTTGTCCTTGAAGGGCGAGCGAATCACGCAGTAGACGTTCTTGTCGGTCGGCAGCGGCACTGGCCCCGAGACACTCGCCCCGGTGCGCGTCGCAGTCTCGACGATCTCCTTCGCCGCCGACTCGATCGCCGAGGTGTCATAGGCCTTCAGCCTGATCCTGATCTTGTTTTGGGTTGCAGCTGCCATTTCCAGTTCTTTGTAGCTATTCGGTCTCGGTCTGGTCGGTCATTGCACTGCCTGGCTGCGGGCGGCGAAGCGTGCGCCCAACGCTCTTCTCTGTCCGCTTTCCGAAAGAAGCGGCCGGATCCCATGCTTCAAGGATCCGCCCCTGGCCGCATCGGACCGGCGGAGCTGTTTTGTCGTATCTGTCGCTGAATCGAAGCTGGGAATCCCGGGCGGGATCCCCAGAGCTGAAAGAAAGCGCCCCGGAGGACCGGGATGCGCCCCTCTGCGCTACTTACTTGATGACTTCGGTGACCACCCCTGACCCTACAGTGCGCCCACCCTCGCGGATCGCGAACCGGAGTCCCTGGTCCATGGCGATCGGCTGGATCAGCTCGATCTCCATCGTGACGTTGTCGCCGGGCATAACCATCTCGACGCCCTCTGGCAGGTTCGCCACGCCCGTCACATCTGTCGTACGGAAGTAGAACTGAGGCCTGTACCCGGAGAAGAACGGCGTGTGGCGGCCACCCTCCTCCTTCTTCAGGACGTAGACCTCGGACTTGAACTTTGTGTGCGGCGTGATGCTGCCTGGCTTGCAGAGCACCTGCCCGCGCTCGATCTCCTCGCGCTTCGTGCCACGCAGCAGGCAGCCAACGTTGTCGCCCGCCTGACCCTCGTCGAGGATCTTGCGGAACATCTCGACGCCTGTGACGACGGTCGAGGTGGAGTCGTGGATGCCGACGATTTCCACCGTGTCGCCCGTCTTGATGATGCCCTGCTCGATGCGGCCGGTCGCGACGGTGCCGCGGCCCGTGATCGAGAAGACGTCCTCGACTGGCATCAGGAAGGGCTTTTCCAGCTCGCGCACTGGCTCTGGGATGTAGCTGTCGAGCGCGTCTGCGAGATCGACGATCTTCTGCTTGTAGGCCTCGTCGCCTTCAAGCGCCTTCAGCGCGGAGCCGATGATGAAGGGAATGTCATCGCCAGGGAAGTCGTATTCGGAGAGCAGCTCGCGAACCTCGACCTCGACGAGTTCGAGCAGCTCCTCGTCGTCGACCATGTCAGCCTTATTCAGGAACACGACGATGTAGGGCACGCCGACCTGGCGGGCGAGCAGGATGTGCTCGCGTGTCTGCGGCATTGGGCCGTCAGCGGCGGAGACGACGAGGATCGCGCCGTCCATCTGGGCGGCGCCGGTGATCATGTTCTTCACGTAGTCGGCGTGGCCTGGGCAGTCGACGTGGGCGTAGTGGCGCTTGTCGGTCTGATACTCGACGTGAGAGGTGGCGATCGTGATCCCGCGCTCCTTCTCCTCCGGAGCGTTGTCGATTTCGTCGAAGCTGCGTGCCTCGCCGCCCATCTTCTCCGCGAGCACTGTCGTGATCGCAGCGGTCAGCGTCGTCTTGCCATGGTCGATGTGACCGATGGTCCCGACGTTGACATGGGGCTTGTCGCGCTCGAACTTCTCCTTCGCCACTTTACGTTCGCTCCTGTATCGACTTGTACGTTCGCCACCTGCGGCGCGAACCGGGAAAATCTATCTGACTTGCGAGTTTCGTGATTGCTGGTTGCTGCCGCTACTTCATTTCTCGTGTTCTGAGAGGGCCGTGAGTCGACCGAGGACGCAGTATCGCGAAGGCTCACGGTCGTCTCAGGCCGGGATGGGCTCCCCTGTGCGCTGTTCGACGATCTTCTCCGCGATGCTGCCGGGGACCTCCTCGTAGCCGTCGAACTGCATCGTGTACGTCGCCCTGCCCTGCGTGTTCGAGCGCAGGTCGGTCGCGTAGCCGAACATCTCGCCAAGCGGCACCTTGCCAGTCACCGCGAGCGCGTTGCCGCGGCGCTCCTGGCCTTCGACGTGGCCACGCCTACGCGAGAGATCGCCGATCACATCGCCAAGGAACTCTTCGGGGACGATCACCTCGACCGCGAAGATCGGCTCCAGCAGCACAGGCTTTGCGCGCTTCGCCGCCTCCTTGAAGGCAAGCGAGCCTGCGACCTTGAACGCGATCTCGGAGGAGTCGACGTCGTGGTACTTGCCGTCGACGAGCGTGACGCGCATGTCAACCATCGGATAGCCAGCCTTCACGCCGTCGGCGAGCGCCTCCTCGACGCCCTTCTCCACGGCGGGGATGTACTCCGTCGGGATCGCGCCGCCCTTGATCTTGTTGACGAAGTCGAAGCCTTCGCCTGGAGCGGGCTCGAGGTCGATGTAGACGATGCCGAACTGGCCTGAGCCACCGGTCTGACGGACGAAGCGGCCTTCGATCTTCTCGACCTTCGCCCTCACCGTCTCGCGGTAGGAGACCTGCGGGCGCCCGACGTTCGCCTCGACGCCGAACTCGCGCTTCATGCGGTCGACAAGGATCTCGAGGTGCAGCTCGCCCATGCCTGAAATCTCGGTCTGGCCTGTCTCCTCGTTCGTTTTCACCTGGAAGGTCGGGTCCTCCTCGGCGAGACGCCCAAGCGCGACTGACATCTTCTCCTGGTCAGCCTTCGTCTTCGGCTCGACTGCCACCTTGATCACAGGCTCTGGGAATTCGATCGTCTCGAGGCGGATCGGCTTGTCAGGGGCGGCGAGCGTGTCGCCGGTCACGACCTGCTTGATGCCAACCGCGGCGGCGATGTCGCCTGCGTAGACCTCAGAGACCTCCTCGCGATCGTTCGCGTGCATCATCAGGATGCGGCCGATGCGCTCGCTGCGCCCAGAGTTGACGTTCAGCACGCGCGAGCCGCCCTCCAGTTTCCCGGAGTAGACGCGGAAGTAAGTGAGCTTGCCGACGTAGGGATCGGCCATGATCTTGAACGCAAGCGCCGCAAACGGTTCAGAGTCGTCGGGGTTGCGGGTCGTCTCGCGATCCTCCTCGGAGCCCTTCACCAGTTCGGTGCCCGTCACAGGCGGCACGTCGAGCGGCGAGGGCAGGTAGTCGATCACCGCGTCGAGCAGCGGCTGCACGCCCTTGTTCTTGAAGGAGGAGCCACAGAGCACAGGGGTCAGCTCGATCGAGAGCGTTGCCTTGCGGATCGCCTCCTTCACCTTCTCCACGGGGATCTCCGCCTCCTCGAGGATCATCTCCAGCAACTCGTCGTCGTAGTGGGAGATCTCCTCGAGCAGATGCTCGCGCGCGCTCTCGGCTGCGTCGGCAAGCTGCGCGGGGATCTCGACGATCTCCTGGTCCTTGCCCAGCTCGTCCTTGTAGACGGTCGCCTTCATCGTCACGAGGTCAACGACGCCTTCAAATCCTGCCTCCGCGCCGATTGGCAGCTGGATTGGGACTGGCTTTGCGCCGAGCCGGTCGATCATCGTCTGGACGCCGCGCTCGAAGTCAGCGCCGATGCGGTCCATCTTGTTGATGTAGGCGATGCGTGGGACGTGGTACTTGTCCGCCTGGCGCCAGACCGTCTCGGACTGGGGCTCGACGCCGGCGACGGAGTCGAAGAGGGCGATCGCGCCGTCGAGCACGCGCAGCGAGCGCTCGACCTCGACGGTGAAGTCGACGTGGCCAGGGGTGTCGATGATGTTGATCCTGTGACCGTCCCACTCCGCGGTCGTCGCAGCGGAGGTGATCGTGATGCCGCGCTCCTGCTCCTGTTCCATCCAGTCCATGACGGCAGCACCCTCGTGGACCTCGCCAATCTTGTAGGTGCGACCGGTGTAGTAGAGGATGCGCTCGGTCGTCGTCGTCTTGCCCGCGTCGATGTGGGCCATGATTCCGATGTTGCGGGTCTTTTCGAGGGGAAACTTGCGTGGCATGTCTTATCTCGCGCTCTAAAGGTCTTGCTGGTCTTGGGCTGCCCCGCACAGCGGGCTCTGGGCAAAAAAATTGGGCCCCTTGGGCCCACGCACGCCGCTGCTCGGATTTCGACCGGGGCGCGTCGCTATGTGCTCAAGGACTCCATTTGCCGTTCTAGCGGCCGCAGCATTGCCGAATGCTTCGAGCAGACCACGACGCGGCCCGCGACTATAGCAGAGCGCGTCAAGCGCTCAGAGCCGCCTCACCAGCCTCTGTCTTCGCGACTTCGCCGCTCTCCTTCTGCTCCTCGAAGACCGCGCCAAGCCGCTGGAGCACGCGTGCAGCGGTCAGCATCTCCTTCGTCGAGAAATCGCCAAGCGCCGCCTCCCAGAGCGTTCGCCAGATCTCTCGCTTCGCGAGCATCAACCGTTCACCCTCAGGCGTCAGGCGCGTCACCACTACGCGCCTATCGACCACTGAGCGGGCGCGCTCCACATGACCGCAGTCGGCAAGGTGATCGAGCATCTGCGTCACGGTCGCAGGCGTGAGGTGGGCGGCGGCTGCGAGCTCGCCTGCCGCCATCTCGCCGTGCTCGCAGAGCTCGATCAGCAGTTCGAACTGGGCGTGGCTGATCTCGGAATCGCCGAGGTGCGTGTCGCGCCCGCGGCGCCTCGAGATGCCGCGGACCATCGTCCGCAGGGCACTGCCCAACTCGACGAAGGCCGCCTCCCAGGCGGGGTCGGGCGCCGACGTGCTCGCGGGCCCTCGCTGCGACTTCACCGTAGTCATCGACTTCGACTTCGACTCCCCCATCCTCGCCCCGTTCCCCGCCTCGATTCAGAGCCCCGCTGGCTCGATCACTGGCGCGATGCCCTCGCCGTGGGCATGCTCTGCGATCTTCTGCTCAGCAGACTCGTCTGCAGGTTTCTCAACGCGCAGCATGAACAGGCATGGGATCAGCGAGAGCGCGGCGATCCCAAGCCCCCACCAGTAGGAGCTGCGAAACGCGCCAGCGAGCAGTTCCAGTGGATCGGGGTGGGCGCCATGCGCCGCGGCGCTGTGCGCGACGCTGCTCGCATGATCGGTTCCGCGCTGCAGCACGACTGCGAGGATCGCGGTGCCAATCGCGCCACCGACGCGCTGCAGGACGTTCAGCTGAGGCGTAGCGTCGGAGATCTGGTCCCTGCGCAACGCCGCATAGGAGACGATCATCGCTGGCATGAAGGACAAGCCGATCGAGACGCCGCGCACGACGAGCGTCAGCGAGATCAAGAGGATCGAGGTGTGGGCGCCAACGAACACGAGCGGCAACGTGCTCACGCAGAGCAGCAGCACGCCTGAGATCGCGACCCTGCCGCCGCCGAAGCGCTCCGTCAGCCTGCTTGCAAGCGGCATCGCAAAGAGCGCGCCAATCCCCTGGGGGCCGTTCAGCAGGCCCGTCACGATCACGCTCTCGCCGCGGACCTCCTGGTAGTAGAGCGGCACGAGGATCATCGCGCCGAACAATGCAGCGCCAAGCCCGAAGGTTGTCAGCGAGGCCGCCGTGAAGAGACGGCTGCGGTAGAGCTTCAGATCGAGCAGTGGCCTTGGCACGCGCGGGGCGTGCAGGCCGAAGAGCAGGATCAGCAGCAGGCCGGCGACGACCGGCCAGATCACTGAGGCTGAGCCAAGGCTGCCGTTGCTGCCAAGCTCGCTGAGACCGTAGACGACGCCGACGCAGCCACCTGAGAGCAGCGCGACACCGCTCACGTCAAGCTTGCCTGGGTCGCCAGAGTGGGTGCTTGGCACCATCCGCCAGCCAAGCGTGAAGGCGATCGCGCCGATTGGCACGTTGACAAAGAAGATCCAGGACCAGTGCAGGTTCTGGAGGATCACGCCGCCGATCACGGGGCCAAGGATTGGCGCGATCATCGCGGGCATCGAGATCACGCCCATCACCTTGCCCATCCGCTGCGGGCCTGCGACCTGGGCCATGATCATCTGCGCGACGGGCATCGTCATGCCACCGCCGACGCCCTGCAACACGCGGAAGGCGATGAGCATGCCAGTCGAGCTGGAGAAGCCACAGGCAGCGGACCCCGCGGTGAAGAGCACGAGCGAGAGCAGGTAGATGCGCTTTGCGCCGTACCTGCGCGCCGCCCAGCCCGTCACGGGGATCACCGCTGCGAGCGAGAGCAGGTAGCCGGTCACGACCCACTGGATCTGCGCGATTGGGCTGTGCAGGTCGTGCGTCAGCGTGTCAAGGGCGACGTTGACGATCGTCGTGTCGAGGATCGACATCATCATCCCGATGATCAGGACCCCAGCTATGCGCCAGACGTGGGGCTCGATCTTGTCGGAGGAGCTTTCTGGGGCTGAGGCAGTGGCGGTGGAGGACGTAGAAGTCATTTGGTACCGAAAGTTTAGGTACCGAAGGTTATCCTGTCAAGCCAGTCTCCCCTTGGGAGAGCAACGCCGCATGCGGCGTTGCTGGCAGGACCGCATGCGGTCCTGCCTTGGGGGCGCGCATGCGCGCCCCCACCGGTCTGCGCATGCGCAGACCGGGCGACTGGCGCATGCGCCAGTCGCATGCCCAAACCAACTCACTGCTTATACGCGGCCAACGCGACCGCTTCCTGACATCTCGCGTGTCGTCGAGCGCGGGCTGGAGAGCTCAGTGCTCACACGCGGCCAACACAGCCGCTTCAGCTCTACCAGCGGTAGTGGGCGAAGGCCTTGTTCGCCTGCGCCATGCGGTAGATGTCGTCCTTGCGCTTGTAGGCGCCACCCTGCTGGGAGACAGCGTCCATCAGCTCGTTCGCGAGCCGCTGGGCCATCGTCTTCTCACGCCGCTGGCGTGAGAAGAGCACGAGCCAACGCACCGCAAGCGTCCTCGCCCTGCGGGCGGGAACCTCGACGGGCACCTGATAGGTCGCGCCGCCGACGCGCCGTGAGCGCACCTCAAGGCTTGGCGTCAGCGCCTTGATCGCCGCCTCCAAAGTCTCCAAGGGCTCCTTCTCGCTGCGCTCACCCAGCATCGCCATCGCGTCGTAGACGATCCGCTCAGCGATCGACTTCTCGCCATCCAGCATCACCTTGTTGATGATCTGCTGGACAAGCTTCGAGTGATAGACGGTGTCCGCTTCAAGCGGACGCACCTGTGCGGCTGCACGTCTGGGCATCTAGCTGGCTGCTCCCGTTTCTTGCTACTTCTTCTTCACGCCGTACTGTGAGCGCGCCTTCTTGCGATCGCTCACGCCTGCGGCGTCGAGCGTGCCACGTACCACCTTGTAGCGGACACCAGGCAGATCCTTCACCCTGCCGCCGCGCACGAGCACAACGGAGTGCTCCTGCAGGTTGTGGCCCTCGCCAGGGATGTAGGCGGTCACTTCGATCGACCCAGAGATGCGCACACGCGCGACCTTGCGCAGTGCGGAGTTCGGCTTCTTTGGGGTCGTCGTGTACACACGCGTGCAAACGCCCCGCCGCTGCGGAGCAGCAACCTTGCGCTTGCGTCCCTTGCCTGACTTCAGGCCTGGGGTGGAAAGCTTCTTCTTTGGGGCTACGCGGCCCTTGCGCACAAGTTGGCTGGTCGTCGGCATCGGGTCGGAGATGGTAGCAGCGTGAGGGCTTGCCCGCGGTCATGAGCTTGCCCACAACCGCATCGAGCGCCCTTGGTCGCTTCTGAGGGTTGGCTCAGGCCTCGGCTGGAACGAGCCCTGCAGAGCGCAGCGGCGCGGGCATCAATGCAGCTGCGATCACGACGAGCAGGAATGCGAGCGACTGCAGGACGACGCCAATCGCACTGCCTGGCATCGGGTCGCCAAAGACGAGCAGCCCTGAGGCGATCCCTGCGATGTTCGCGGCTGTGCCTGTCACGGCGATCACGGGCACTGCCTCCCCGTCCTGGAGCCCCCTCGCAGAGGCGTAGAAGGCGAGGATCGATGCGGCGATCGCGACTGCGAACCAAGGGCTCAGCAGGACCGCGATCGGGCCATGGGCGCCGATGATGCCAGTCAACGCCTTGATCGACGTGTCTGAGACGCCGAAGAGGATGCCTGCGGCGGCGCCAAGCATCACGCCATGGTGCTCAGCCTGGCCGCCGACTCTTGGGCCCATGATCAGCAGGCCCCCAATGCCGAAGAAGCCCGCCTCGAAGGCGATCATCGTCGGATCTGAGAAGTGCGAGTGGGGGCCATGGACGACGGGCAGCGTCATCCCGAGGACGACGAGGCCGACCGCGGTCAGCCAGAGGCCGATCCATTGGCGCCTGCCAACTTCGCAGCCAAACATCCTGTCTGCCATCACCGCGATGAAGACGACGCCTGCCGCGAGCGAGATCTGGACGACAGACATTGGCGCAAGCGCAAGCGCAGCGACGTGCAGGCCCCAGCTGCCCGTCGCGATCGCCATGCCAATCGCAAACCAACGCGATGAGAACAGCGTCCTCGCGGAGCGCAGTGGATGCCTCATGTCGACGTCTGCTGTCGCGTTCGCGCCCCTGTACTTGTAGAAGAACCCAAGGTTGGAGACGAAGGCGCAGGCGAGCGCGAGCAGGATGCCTATGGCAAGTGTCATCAGCTTATTGGTGGGGTTGGGGTCGTGAGCAGAGCGAGTGTCCCTCTGGCGCTACTCTCCGACTGGGACCCCATCGGCAGCAGCCATGGATCTCTTGACCGGCTGCGGGCGAAGCGGGCAGATTAGCGGTCCTTACCTGTGTAGGAGATAAAGATGGCGGGGAGTGATCAAGACAAGCGTCCGTTGCTCATGGTCGACGTCGATGGGGTGATCTCCCTGTTCGGCTTCCCGTGGCAGGACCCTCCCCCTGGCAGCTTCCATGCGATCGATGGCATGCCGCATTTCATTTCTGCGAGCGCCGCTGGGCACCTGCGTGCGCTTGCGCGACGCTTCGAGCTCGTCTGGGCGACGGGCTGGGAGGAGCGCGCGAACGAGTACCTGCCGCACCTGCTGGAACTGCCTGGGCCGCTGCCGTTCCTAAGCTTCGAGCGCCACACTGGGCCTGGCACCTCGATGCGCGCCCACTGGAAGCTCGCGGCGATCGAGGCGTACGCCGAGCAGCGCCCGCTTGCCTGGATCGACGACGCCTTCAACGAGGCCTGCGAGCAGTGGGCTCAGAGCCGCCCTGCGCCGACGCTGCTCGTGCGCACAGAGCCCGCAAGCGGCCTCGTCGCCGCGCACACAGAAGAGCTTTTGGGCTGGGCGAAGTCGCAGGCGGCGCCAACAGCGGGGCTCGCATCGTGAGCAACGGCCCAGGCGCCACCTTGCGGCGCTAAGGCCTCAACAGCTCAATCTCGCTCGCCTCGTGCAGTGCATCGTCGGCATCGAGGAAGCCGACGATCACAGTCGAGTCTATTAGGACTGAGGCCACTCGCCGCGCAGCTCCCGCACTGTGCGACCGAGCTCACCGGCGCTGCTAAGGCACCCCGCATATTCATCGATCAAATCCTCGACGCGAGCGACCTGCACGCGACCTCGTCCTGCAGCAGTGACCCGAACTATGTCGCCCTCATGGAGCCCCGCCTCGCTGAACGCGTCGATCGGGACCGTGATCTGATGCTTGCTCGAAATACGCGTCCTGCCAGACACGCCCTTGCTCAAGCGCTTTACCTCAGTCGCCATAGGTAAAGAATAGCGTCCGGCGGCCGCCCGCGCAGGCGGCCGCCGTCGCCATCTGGACCTCAGCCCTCCGAGTCCTCCGGGCTGGAAACGTCTATTTCGGCGAGCTCCTCGACGAATTCGGAGTCCTCGCCGCCGGCGCCAAGCTTCTCCAGCGAGGCGAGGTCGTCGTCGAAGGCCCTGCTGAGCTCACCGTTGCCGCCGCCACCGTTCTCCTCGCCGATGCCAAGCTCAGCCGCGATCTCCTCGCGGTCGAGCAGGCCAACCTCGTCGATCGCGCGGGGCAGTGGCTCTGCGGGCTCGATCTCGATCCGGCGGTAGCGCTTCAGGCCAGTCGCCGCTGGGATCAGCTTGCCGATGATCACGTTCTCCTTCAGGCCATTGAGACGGTCGACCTTGCCTTCGAGGGCGGCGTCTGTGAGGACCTTCGTCGTCTCCTGGAAGGAGGCGGCGGAGAGGAAGGAGTCGGTGTTCAGCGAGGCCTTCGTGATCCCAAGGATGATGTCTTCGAACTCGGCGACCTCGCCGCCGCCAGCCTCGATCTCGCCGTTCACCTTCGCGAACTCGAAGCGGTCGACGAACTGGCCAGGCAGGTAGTCAGTGTCGCCCTTCTGGTCGACCCTCACCTTCTTCAGCATCTGGCGCACGATCAACTCGATGTGCTTGTCGTTGATGTCGACGCCCTGGGACTTGTAGACCTCCTGGACCTCCTTCACGAGGTACTGCTCGGTCTCTGTGCGTCCCCTCACTGCGAGCAGCTCGTGCGGGTAGAGCGAGCCCTCGTTCAGCTGCTTGCCCGCCTCGATCCGCTCGCCTGAGCTCACGTAGAGACGTGTGCGCCTCGGGAATGGGTGCCTGTGCTCTTCGCCTGCGTCGTCGGTGATCACGACGGTCAGGGCCTTGTCCGTCTCTTCGACCGAGACGACACCGTCCTGTTCGGCGATCTTCGCGAGACCCTTCGGGCGGCGTGCCTCGAAGAGCTCGACGACGCGTGGCAGGCCGTGGGTGATGTCCGCGCCGGCGACGCCTCCTGTGTGGAATGTACGCATCGTCAGCTGCGTGCCTGGCTCGCCGATCGACTGGGCCGCGACGATCCCGACCGCATCCCCGATCTGAGCAAGCTGGCCAGTCGCCAGCGAGCGGCCATAGCAGGCCTGACACACGCCGCTCACTGCCTCGCACTTCAAGACTGAGCGCACAGGCACCGTCACCTTCACGCCCTTCTCCTGTTCCTCCGCGAAAGCCTTCGCGATCTCGGCGAGTTCAGGGCGGCCGATCTCGGCGCCCTGCTCGACGAGCAGCCTGCCGCGCTTCGTCTTGATCTGCTCAGCCGCGGTGCGGCCAATCACGATCTCGTTCGGTTCGCCTTCCGGGCCAAAGAGGATCAGCTCGATGTAGTCGGTCGTGCCACAGTCCGCCTCACGGATGATCACGTCCTGGGCGACGTCGACAAGGCGCCTTGTCAGGTAGCCAGAGTCGGCGGTACGCAGCGCTGTGTCGGCGAGGCCCTTTCGAGCACCGTGGGTCGAGATGAAGTACTCGAGCACGGAGAGGCCCTCGACGAAATTGGACTTGATCGGACGCTCGATGATCTCACCCTTTGGATTGGCCATCAGGCCACGCATTCCCGCCAGCTGGCGGATCTGCTTGAAGGAGCCACGAGCGCCTGAGTTGGCCATCATGAAGATCGGGTTGAGCGTCTCGAGGTTCGCGATCATCGCGTCTGCGACCTCGTCGGTCGCCGCGTTCCAACGCTCGACGACCGCCTCGTGGCGCTCTTCCTGGGTGATCAGGCCCATGTCGTACTGGTCTGAGATCTCCGCGACCTGCTTGTCGTAGCCCTCGAGGATTTCGCCCTTGCTTGGCGGCACGACGACGTCGTTCTTGGAGATCGTGATCCCCGCCTTCGTCGCGTACTGGAAGCCAAGGTCCTTGAACGCGTCGAGCACGAGCGAGATCGTGCTTGCGCCATAGCTCTGGACGAGCACGTCGATCAGCCGCGTCGTGTCGCGCTTCTTCATCGACTGGTTGACGAAGGCATAGGACGCCGGGTCGAAGTCCGATCCCAGCGCCTCTGCGAGGGCGCGCTCGATGCGGTCGTTGTAGATGATCCGCCCAACGGTCGTGAGCAGGTGTCCGCCCTCGCGCTGGAACGGCCTGAACTCGGCGAGGTCGTGCAATGTCACGACGCCTGCCTCGTAGGAGAGCTCCGCCTCCTGGGCCGTCCTGAAGACGTGCGGGCGCGGCTGATCGGATGGCCACTTGCCACTGCCAAGGAGCTCGCGCTGCTGCTCGAGCTCGTCCGCTTCCAGGCCGTAGGTGAGGTAGTAGGCCCCAAGGATCATGTCCTGGGTCGGGGTCGCCAGAGGCGCCCCATGCGCAGGCGAGAGGATGTTGTTCGAGGACAGCATCAGGATGCGGGCCTCCGCCTGGGCCTCCGCAGAGAGCGGCAGGTGCACAGCCATCTGATCGCCGTCGAAGTCGGCGTTGAAGGCGTGGCAGACGAGCGGGTGCACCTGGATCGCCTTGCCCTCGACCAACAGCGGTTCGAAGGCCTGGATGCCAAGGCGGTGCAGCGTTGGCGCGCGGTTCAGCAGGACTGGATGCTCGTGGATCACCTCCTCGAGCACGTCCCACACCTCCCCGATCATCGAGTCGACCATCTTCTTCGCGGCCTTGATGTTCTGGGCGGACTTGCGTTCGACCAGGCGCGCCATGATGAACGGCTTGAAGAGCTCGAGGGCCATGATCTTTGGCAGGCCGCACTGGTGCAGTTTCAGGCTTGGCCCTGCGACGATCACCGAACGGCCGGAGTAGTCGACGCGCTTGCCCAGCAGGTTCTGGCGGAAGCGTCCCTGCTTGCCCTTCAGCATGTCGGAGAGCGACTTCAGCGGACGGTTGCCTGGACCCGTGACGGGCCGGCCACGGCGGCCGTTGTCGAACAGGGCGTCGACGGCCTCCTGGAGCATGCGCTTCTCGTTGTTCACGATGATCTCAGGGGCGCCAAGGTCGAGCAGCCGCTTCAAGCGGTTATTGCGGTTGATCACGCGCCTGTAGAGGTCGTTCAGGTCAGAGGTCGCGAAGCGGCCACCGTCGAGCTGGACCATTGGGCGCAGCTCTGGCGGGATCACCGGAACGGCGTCGAGAACCATCTGCTCAGGCTTGTTGCCTGACTGCAGGAAGGCGCTCACAACCTTCAGGCGCTTCACTGCGCGCGCCTGCTTCTGGCCCTTCGCGGTCTTCACCTGCTCCTCGAGCTCGACGCGTTCGGCATCGAGGTTCACCTGCTGCAACAGGTCGCGCACCGCCTCGGCGCCCATGCCGCCGCGGAAGTAGTCGCCGAAGCCATAGGGGGAGCCGAAGCGTTCCTTCAGCTCGCGGAAGGTCGTCTCGTCGTGCTCGATCTGCTTTGGCTCCATCGTCTTGAAGAGCTCCCAGACCTGGCGCATGCGCTCAGAGGCGTCCTCGATGTAGGCCTCAGTGTCGGAGATGTCCGCTTCGAAGGACTTGCGCAGATCCTTCACGAGCTTTTCGCGTTCTGCGTCAGAGACCTTCGCGATGTTCACGTCAAGCGAGTCCGCCCAGAGGTGGTCCTCGTCGTTGAAGCCTGTCTGCTTCGCGCTCGTGAAGTACTCCTCGCGGCGGGCGAGCGACTCGCGCAGTTCCAGCACCCGCTCCTCACGCTCTGCGGCATAGGCGTCGAGCACCTTGTTCACCTCGCCCTCGAGCTTGTCGAGGTCGGCTGCGCGCGCTTCGTCGTCGACCCAGGTCACGATCGAGGCAGCGAAGTAGAGGACCTTCTCCAGCTCCTTTGGCGCCATGTCGAGCAGGTAGCCGATGCGGCTTGGCACGCCCTTGAAGAACCAGATGTGGCTGACGGGGGCAGCAAGGTCGACGTGGCCCATGCGCTCGCGGCGGACCTTTGAGCGGGTCACCTCGACGCCGCAGCGCTCACAGACGATGCCCTTGTAGCGGACGCGCTTGTACTTGCCGCAATAGCACTCCCAGTCCTTCGTCGGACCGAAGATCTTCTCGCAGAAGAGCCCGTCCTTCTCTGGCTTCAGGGTCCTGTAGTTGATCGTCTCTGGCTTCGTGACCTCGCCGGAGCTCCAGCTCCTGATCTGCTTCGAGGAGGCGAGAGAGATCTCGATTGCGTCGAAATTGTTGATGTCGATCATCAGTTCTCCTCTACTACGTCGGCAGTCTCAGCGAGGCCATCTGCCTCGGGCGGGTCGTCGAGCTCGACATCCTCGTCGGACATCAGGTTCGAGAGGTCCTCTGTGTCGTCGTCTCCGTCATCGTCGCCCTCAGCATCCCCATCTCCCTCAGAGGCGCCGTCCAGCGACTCGTCAGCGGCGGGGCTGCCTGGACTACGCACGCCTGAAAGGTCGAGCCCAAGCTCCTCTGCGGCGCGCAGCAGGTCGTCCTCTTCGTCGCCGACCTCGGCCTGCTGGCCCTCATCGGAGACCACCCTCACATCGAGCGCGAGCGACTGCATCTCCTTCAACAGCACCTTGAAGGACTCTGGGATCGAGGGCTCCGCGATGTTCTCGCCCTTCACGATCGCCTCGTACGCCTTCACGCGCCCGACGGTGTCGTCAGACTTGATCGTCAGCATCTCCTGGAGCGTGTAGGCGGCGCCATACGCCTCCAGGGCCCAGACCTCCATCTCGCCGAAGCGCTGGCCGCCGAACTGGGCCTTGCCGCCCAACGGCTGCTGCGTCACGAGCGAGTAGGGGCCTGTCGAGCGGGCGTGGATCTTGTCGTCGACGAGGTGCAGGAGCTTCAGGATGTACATGTGCCCGATCGTCACCTGCTCCGCGAACGGCTCGCCGGAGCGGCCGTTGTAGAGCGTCGTCTTGCCTGAGGCCTGTTCGCCCTTGCGGCGGTCCTTGTCGACGTCCATGCGGATGCGGCCCTTGTGTTCGTCCTGCCAGCGCACGAGCGCCTCGTCGACGTCAGCGACGGTTGCGCCGTCGAAGACTGGTGTCGCGACGAACACCTCTTTCTTGCCGTTGCCCTCGTGGGCGCGCTTGTAGGCCTCAGAGCCGTCGTCGTACCAGCCGTTTGCCGCGACCCAGCCAAGATGGGTCTCGAGGATCTGGCCGACGTTCATGCGCGAGGGGACACCAAGCGGATTGAGGATCACGTCGACAGGCGTGCCGTCCTCGAGGAAGGGCATGTCCTGCTCATCGACGATCTTCGAGATCACACCCTTGTTGCCGTGACGGCCCGCGAGCTTGTCGCCCTCGGAGATCTTGCGCTTCTTCGCAACGAACACGCGTACGAGGTCATTCACGCCAGGCGGCAGGTCGTCGCCGTCCTCGCGCCTGAAGGTCATCACGTCGATCACGACGCCACCCTCACCGTGGGGCACCTTCAACGAGGTGTCCCTCACCTCACGCGCCTTCTCCTTGAAGATCGCCCTGATCAGCTTCTCCTCGGCGGTCAGCTCGGTCTCGCCCTTTGGCGTCACCTTGCCGACGAGCAGGTCGCCAGAGACGACCTCCGCACCGACGCGCACGATGCCCCTGTCGTCGAGGTTGCGCAGCGACTCCTCCGAGCGGTTCGGGATGTCGCGCGTGATCTCCTCGTCGCCAAGCTTCGTCGTCCTCGCGTCGATCTCGTATTCCTCGATGTGGATCGAGGTCAGCTCGTCGTCCTTCACGAGCCTCTTGCTGAGGATGATCGCGTCCTCGAAGTTGTAGCCCTCCCAGGACATGAACGCGACGAGCAGGTTCTTGCCCAGGGCCATTTCGCCCTTGTCTGTCGCAGAGCCGTCGGCGAGCACGTCGCCTGCCTTCACCTTCTGGCCTGAGGCGACGAGCGGCTTCTGGTGGATCAACGTGCCCTGGTTGGAGCGCATGAACTTCTGCAGCTCGTACTCGTCCTTCTCGCCTGCGCTCGTCTCGATGTCGATCCGGTTCGCGTCGACATGGATGACGGTGCCTGCGTTCTTCACGAGCAGCACATCACCGGTGTCAAGCGCCGCGCGGCGCTCCATGCCGGTGCCGACGAGCGGCGCCGTCGTCTTCAGCAGAGGCACCGCCTGGCGCTGCATGTTGGAGCCCATCAATGCCCTGTTCGCGTCGTCGTGCTCGAGGAACGGGATCATCGCCGTCGCCACCGACCAGATCTGCTCTGGGGAGACGTCGAGCAGGTCGACGTCCTTTGGGCCGACCGTCACGTACTGGCCTGCCTGGGTCCTGCAGATGATCTCCTTGCCAAGCAGCTTGCCCGTCTTGTCCTGGATCGGCGTGTTCGCCTGGGCGATCAGGAGCTCCTCCTCCTGGGTCGCGTCGAGGCGCACGATCTCCTCAGTGACGACGCCGTCCTTCACGACCCTGTAGGGGGTCGTCACAAAGCCATACTCTGAAACCTCCGCGTAGGAGGAGAGCGAGCCCATCAGGCCGATGTTCGGACCCTCAGGGGTCTCGATTGGGCACATGCGCCCGTAGTGGGTCGGGTGCACGTCGCGGACCTCGATTGGCGCGCGCTCGCGCGTCAGGCCGCCGGCGCCCAACGCCGAGAGGCGGCGACGGTGCGTCAGGCCGGAGAGCGAGTTCGTCTGGTCCATGAACTGCGAGAGCTGGCTTGAGCCGAAGAACTCCTTCTGGGCAGCGACGACAGGCCTGATGTTGATGATCGTCTGGGGCGTGATCGTGTCTGCGTCCTCAGTCGTCAGACGCTCCCTCACGACGCGCTCCATCCTGTAGAGGCCGATCCTGAAGGCCTCCTGGATCAGCTCGCCAACGGTGCGCAGGCGGCGATTGCCGAAGTGCTCATACTCGTCGAGGTGCTCATCGACGGGCTCGCGAGGCATGCTCACTGCCTCTGCCGCGTAGTCCTTGATCTCCACGTCTGGGTTCTCGGGCATGCCAAGGCGCTTTGGCAGCAGCACGAGCTCCTTCACCAACGCGAGGATGTCGTCGTGGGTCAGCGTCCGCGTGTCGATGTCGATGTCGAGGCCCAGGCGCGCGTTCAGCTTGTAGCGGCCGACGCGGGTGAGGTCGTAGCGCTTTGGGTCGAAGAACAGCTGGTTCAGCAGAGCCTTCGCGTTCTCGACGCTTGGCGGCTCCCCTGGGCGCTGCTTCTTGAAGAGCTCGATCAACGCGCCCTCTTCGGTGCGCGTCACCTCGGTGTCAGCATCGAGCGTGTTGCGGATGTAGAGCGAGTTCTCGAAGAGGCGCAGGATCTCCTCGTCGGTCGCGTAGCCCATCGCGCGCAGCAGGACGGTCACTGGCAGCTTGCGCTTGCGGTCGATGCGGACGTGGACCTTGCCCTTCTTGTCGATCTCCAGCTCGAGCCAGGAGCCTCTAGCGGGCATCAGGTTCGCGACGAAGACCTGCTTCTCCCTGTCCTTCGGTTCCATCAGGTAGGCGCCTGGGGAACGCACGAGCTGGGTCACGACGACGCGCTCGGTGCCGTTGATCACGAAGGTCCCACGCTCTGTCATCCAAGGGAAGTCGCCCATGAAGACGGACTGCTCGCGGATCTCGCCGGTCTCGCGGTTGACGAAGGCGACGGTCACCGTCAGCGGGCGCGCGTAGGTCAGATCCTTCTCTCTGCACTGACTCAGCGATGCGACTGGCTCGTCAAATGTGAACTCGCCGAACTGGACGGCGAGGTTCCCTGTGTAGTCCTCGATCGGCGAGATGTCGTCGATCGTCTCGCGCAGACCCCCCTTCTTCGGGTCTGTCAACCACTCGAAAGAGCGGCGCTGGATGTCGATCAGGTTCGGGACTTCAAGCGGCTTGGACAGGCGCGCGAAAGACCTGCGCGTCCGGAGAGCATCGGCTGCAGCCAAGGGAACGACTCCTTATGGAAGGCGAGAAACGGGCGGCGAAGCGCGCAACTGCGCGCGACCCGCCAAGATAGCAGAGGACTACGACGCCCTCAAGGGGCAGCCGGTGTTCACGGACCCCACCCCTGGCACCGCCTATATGGGGCGGCGCCATACCTCGGAGCGGCTGCGGCTATCGACCGGCCAGCGCATTCTACAGGAAGGGAGCTATTTGCGCAAAGCCGCTGGGCCACAACATGCAAGAAGGGGCCCGCTTGGCCCCTTCTCAGATGCTGCCTGAACTGTGTCACCCGGACGGCGTGCGGGCTCGTTGCGGGCTCGTTGCGGGCTCGCAGCGGCTCGCTGCGGGCTCGTTGCGGGCTCGTTGCGGGCTCGCAGCGGCTCACTGCGGCTCACTGCGGCTCGTTGCGGGCTCGTTGCGGCTCGCTGGCGATGCCGCCAGGTGTTACCGGCGCCTGGCCACCTGCGAGTCGCCGGCCCTGGGCGTCGGCACATCTCATTCCAAAAACCCACAACCAACTGGTTGCAAGTTTTCAAATCGAGATGCTCACACCGACGACCCACCCAGCCGCACTCCGTCGAAGGCAGCCGCACTCCGTCGAAGGCAGCCGCACTCCGTCGAAGGCAGCGGGCTATCTCGAGGGCAGCGGCGCCTTCTCGAAGTTCGCGCTGACGCGCTACTTCACCTCGACGCTTGCGCCAGCCTCCTCCAGTTCCTGCTTCAGCTTGTCCGCCTCCTCGCGCTCGATGCCCTCCTTCACGGGCTTCGGAGCCTCGTCGACGAGGGCCTTCGCCTCCTTCAGGCCAAGCCCAGTCGCGGCGCGCACGACCTTGATCACCTGGATCTTCTTGTCGCCTGCACCGGCGAGGATCACGTCGACGGTCGAGCTTTCTTCTTCGCCGCCGCCTGCATCGCCGCCACCAGCGGGCGCTGCAACTGGCGCCGCGACCGCAGCCGCGGAGACGCCGAACTCCTCCTCAAGCGCTTTGATGCGCTCAGCGAGCTCGAGCACGGAGATGCCCTTCAGCTCCTCAATCCAATCAGCTGTGCTCGTTGCCATACGTCAGTCCTCCTTCGTCGCCTCGGCGGTTTCGGTGCCAGCCTCATCGCCAGCCGAAGCGTCCGCCTCGTTATCGTCTTTGTCAGCCACCGTCTCTGGGGCCGTTGCCTGCTCGGCCGCCGTGTCTGGCGCCTCATCAGCTTTGTCATCTGCAGTCTCTGGAGCAGCCTCCGCCGCGGCCTCTGGCTCTGAGGCAGCCGGCGCCGCCTCTGGCTCAGCCGCTGCCTCGTCCTCGGCAGGCGCCTCGGCCTCTGGCTCCGCTGGCGCCTCCGCTTCGGCAGGTGCCTCTGCAGCGGGCTCGTCGCTCGCCGCTGGCTCTGCCGCCGCAGGCTCCTCGGTTGCCACCGGCTCCGCCGCCACAGGCGCCTCGGTTGCCGCAGGCGCCTCGGTTGCCACCGGCTCCGCCGCCGCAGGCGCCTCGGTTGCCGCAGGCTCCGCCGCCGCGGGCGGCTCGCCTGCGGGAATCTCGCCGGACTCCTTCTTCTCCCTCACCTGGCCAAGGGCGACCGCGAGGCCGCTGACGAGGGCGCCAAGGGTGCGGACGAGGCCGCTCACTGGCGATGCGACGACGCCCACCAGCTGTCCATAGAGGACTTCGCGGGAGGGCAGGCGCGAGAGGGCGAGCATCTGCTCAGGAGCCATCGCTTCGCCACCCATCAAGCCACCCTTGAAGGGCAAAAGCTGGGTTGTCTTTGCGTAGTCCGCAAGCGCCTTCGCGGCTGTCGCCGCGTCGCCCTTCACGAACGCAAGCGCAGTTGGCCCTGTCAGCAGGGGCTTCAACAGCTCGTTGCCCGTCTGATCCGCGGCGCGTTCGGTCAGTGAGTTCTTCACGACCTTGAACTTCGTCTCAGACTCCGTCAGCTTCGACCGCAGCTCAGCGATCTGAGCGACAGTTATGCCCCTGTAGTCGACGGCGAAGATCGCGTCTGAGGCCTCTATCTCCGCCGCGATCTCAGCGACGACGGCGCCCTTTTGCTCTCGGTCCATGTTTGGCTCCTGTCCTGGGCTTATGCGAAACGCTGCCAGAGGTCTTCGGTAACCGGTGCGCTGGACGACCTCTCGCCCAGCCGCGCCGATGATAGACGTCTTTACGCTGCGAGGCTCGCTGGCTGCTCGTCGCCGGCGATGTCGCGCAGGCGGCTGGAATCGACCTTCACGCCTGGGCCCATCGTCGATGTCAGCGTGATCGTCTTCAGGTAGCGGCCCTTCGCCGCGGAGGGCTTCGCCCTCACGAGCTCTTCGATCACGGCTGCATAGTTCTCGAGGAGCATCTGCTCCTCGAAGCTGCCCTTGCCGATCACGAGATGCACGATCGCGTTGCGATCGGTCCTGTACTCAACCTTGCCAGACTTCGAAGCTTCGACGGCTTTGGAGACGTCCATCGTCACCGTCCCAACCTTCGGGTTTGGCATCTTGCCGGATGGGCCAAGGATGCGCCCAAGGCGACCGACGACGGACATCAGGTCTGGGGTCGCGATCGCGACGTCGAAGTCGTCGAAGCCCTCCTCGATCTTCTTCGCAAGGTCGTCGCCGCCAACGACATCTGCGCCAGCATCTTCGGCTTCCTTCGCCTTCTCGCCCTGGGCGAAGACTGCGACCTTCACTTCCTTGCCAAGGCCGTTGGGCAAAGCGATCGTGCCGCGCAGCTGCTCGTCGGCGTGGCGGACGTTCAGGCCAGTGCGGATGTGGACCTCGACGGACTCATCAAATTTCGCCCTGCAAAGGCTCTTCACGAGGGCGACCGCGTCTGCGGGCGGATACTCGTGCTCGCGGTCGATCTTGCCAACCGCCTCCTTGTGGCCCCTGCCGTGATGCGTCGTCATGCCTCCACCTCCACGCCCATCGATCTTGCGGTACCCGCGATGATCCGCATCCCATGCTCAACGTCATGGGCGTTCAGATCGGGCAGCTTGCGCTCTGCGATCGCTCGCAGCTGGTCCTGGGTGAGCGTGCCCACCTTGTTGCGGTTTGGCTCGCCTGAGCCTTTGCCGATGCGCAGAGCCTGCTTGATGAGGATCGCTGCAGGGGGCGTCTTCGTGATGAACGTGAACGAGCGATCCTCGTAGACCGTGATCACGACGGGGATCACCGTCCCCGTTTCGCTCTGAGTCTGGGCGTTGAACGCCTTGCAGAACTCCATGATGTTGATGCCATGCTGGCCAAGCGCAGGGCCAACTGGCGGCGCTGGGCTCGCTTGGCCCGCATTCGCCTGAAGCTTGATGGTCGTGAGGATCTTCTTTGCCATGAGGGCTCGTTAGGTTAGCTGGAGTTGGACATTCTTTGTTGCCAGCAGCGCATGCGCTGCTGGCCGGGCAGGCGCATGCGCCTGCCCGCGGGTTGGCGTATACGCCAACCCGTTCCAAGACCTAGAACTAGTGATCAACTGAGTCGGCCGAGGATCAAGTAGCTCAAGGACGCAGGGAGCGAAGTGTGCTTCGCACACGAGCGACCGAGGACGCAGAGATACGCAGGTCATCGGCCGACTCAGAGCTTCTTCACTTGGTCGAAGCCGACCTCGACTGGGGTCTCGCGGCCGAAGATCGAGACGAGGACCTTCAGCTTCGCCGCATCGTCGTTGATCTCTGCGATCTCGCCAGAGAAGTCAGAGAGCGGGCCTGAGATCACCTTGACGGTCTCGCCAATCGCAAACTGTGCTCTTGTGCGAGGCGCGGTCGCGACCTCCTTGTGGAGAAGCCTGTCGACCTCGCCTTGGGTGAGTGGCACAGGCTCGTTGGAGGCGCCAACGAAGCCCGTCACGCCTGGCGTGCCCTTCACGACGCCCCAGGAGCCCTCGTTCAAATCCATGTTCACGAGCACATAGCCAGGCATCGTGCGCTTCTCAGTCGTCGACTTCTGGCCATCCTTCATCTCGGAGACCGATTCAGTTGGCACGACGACCTGGCGCACATTGCGCTGCTGGCCAAGCGAAACGACTCGATGCTCGAGGTTCTGCTTGACCTTGTTCTCGTGACCAGAGTAGGTGTTGACTACATACCAGCGAAACATTCAGCTTCCTGACGGCTCCATTAGTGAGGACGGGATTGTCTTCGGATCGAACTGCGTCGCTGAGGTTCGAGGACCAAGTAGCTCAAGGACGCAGCGAGCGAAGTGTGCTTCGCACACGAGCGAGCGAGGACGCAGAGATACGCAGGTCATCGGGCCTCAGAGGATGAAATTGATGATCTTTTGGGCCACCCAGTCCGCCGCGCCTAGATACAGGCCTGCGACGACGACGAAGCCAAGTACGACAGCGGTTGCCTGAGAGACCTCGCGGCGGTCTGGCCACTGGACACGCTGAAGCTCTGCCCAGCTTGCACGCAGGAACGCGGCCGCCCTGCTTGGCAGCGGGCGCCTTGGCGCGGCAGGGTGGCTGGGTCCACGCGCCGCAGGCAGACCCGCGTCGCCGCCTGAGTCGCCATCGCCGCCACGACCGCCTCCGCCTTTGCCCTTGCCACTGCCACCGCCGCGATCGGAGCTGCCGCCATCGGCGAGCGGGGCCTGAGGCTCAGTGCCGTTGCCATCGCCCTCGCTGTCCTGCTGCTCAGGTTGCTCCCACTCAAAGTCCTCGTCTGTTGCAGGGGCAGGCACGCCGCCTGCGCCCTTGACGAGCGCGGCGTCGAACTCGTCTGCGTCGCCTGAGGCGTGCTGAAGCGCTCCTGGCACGTTGGAGCGCGAAAGCTCTCCTGTGCGAGCAGCGGTCTTGGTGTCTGACGCCCCTTGGGAGCGACGCTGGTTTGCTCGTTGCCTACGTTCACGGCTCACGACTGCGCTCCAGCGCTAGCGCGTCTCCCGATGGCTCGTGTGCTTGCGACACCAGCGGCAGTACTTGCGCAGCGTAATCCTGTCCGGATTGTTGCGCTTGCTCTTATTCGTCTGGTAGTTGCGGCGCTTGCACTCCTCGCAAGCGAGGGTGACTGCGATCCGAACGTCTCCGCGAGCCATTTACTTGGTCTTCCCTGCGTCGTGAATTTGCATCTGGGCGAAAGAAAAACCCCGCCCAGACGCGAGGTTGCATGGAGTCTAGCGCGGATCGGGGCTGGCGTGCCGTGGCGTGCAAGCTGCCCTACTGGTAGGCGGCGACGACGGCGACGATGACATAGAGCGCGATCAAGGCCCAGCCCTCAAAGGCGGTTGCCTCGCCGTCGCCGCTCACCTGCCAGACGACGAGGGTCATCAATGCGAGCGCGCCTATATAGACAGGCGCAAGCGCGAAGGTGAGCCTCGTCGAGAACGCGACAGAGACGATCACCGCAAGCGGGTAGAGGAAGCCTGCGATCTGGCCAACAGAGCTCTTCACAACTGAGATCGCAAGCTCTGAGCGGCCCTTCGCCGCGAGTGCGACACTCGCGGAGTGCTCGACAGCGTTGCCCGCAAGCGCGACGATCACGAGCCCTGCGAAGGGCAGCGAGATGTGCAGGGAGTGCGTCGCTGGCCTGATCGCGTCGACGAACCACTCCGAGACGAAGGCGGAGCCTGCGCCGCCCAGCAGCAGCAGGATGAGCGAGGTCCGCAGCGAGAGGCGCGGGAGATCCGCCTCGCGCGCAGGCTGAGTGGAATCAGCCTCAGCGGCGGCATCGGCGGCGGCATCGACATCGGCGACGGCGGCATCGACATCGGCAGCGGCATCGACATCGGCAGCGGCGGCATCGGCGTTGGCATCGGCAGCGGCGGCATCGGCGGCGGCCTCGGCGTTGGCATCGGCGTTGGCATCGGCGTTGGCGTCGCCTGCCCCATCGACGACGCGCGACGCACGCTGCTTTCTTCCTGGCAGGTAGCCAAGCAGCCAGACCCCATAGACGGCGAGCATGCAGCCTGCGCTCACAAGCGAGACCGTCCTCACGTGGCTGAAGTGGCGGTCGACGCCAAGCGACGGGCTACAGAGGACGACGACGAACAGCATCATGAGCAGCAGCGTCACCGTGTCGTTTGGCAGGCGCCTGCCAAAGCGCATAACGCCATCGCTTGCCTTCGAGGCGCCGACGACGATCACGAGGCCAAGCAGCAGCAGGGCGTTCGCGAGCATCGAGCCGACGATCGCCGTCTGGGCGACGATCAACTCGCCTGCGTGGAGAGCGAAGACGATCACGAACAGCTCAGGCAGGTTCGCGAGCGTCGCTTGAAGCACACCTGTGATGTTGGGGCCAAGGTGGCCGCCAACCTGCTCAGTCGCGAAGGTGACCGTCCAAGCGAGCCCAAGCAGGGCGAGCGTCGCGATGACGAACCGTGGGATCGCGGCCCAGGCGCCATGATTGGCGAGGCCGGCGAGCAGCGTTGTAGCCAGCACCGCGGCGAGGGCGATGCGCTCTAGCTTGGTGGTCCTGGCCATGAGGGCGCCAGCGACGATAGACGGTCGCCTAGACGTCGCTGAGGCGGTCAGATAGCCTGGCGGCCCCTTGCGACTCGCGACATTCATCGCCCCAGGCTCTTCGAGCCCCTCTCCTGGCGAGGTCCGCGACGGGCGTGTGATCGCCTTCGCAGACAGCGAAGTCTCGATCCTCGACAGGCTCACGACAAACGACTTCACGCCGGCAGACGGAGAGTCCTATGAGCTCTCTGAGGTAACCCTGCTCGCGCCAGTCCTCCAGCCAAGGGCGATCTTTGGGATTGGGCTCAACTACGACGAGCACATCGCAGAGACGGCAGGCTCGCTTGGCAGTTCAGGCGGCGTGAGGCCTGAGCAGCCGCTCGTGTTCATGAAGCTGCCAAGCTCAGCAGCGCCGCCAAACGCGCCTGTGCACTGCCCTGCCGTCGTGAAAAGGCTCGACTACGAGGGCGAGCTCGCAGTTGTGATCGGCGCCGGCGGACAGATAGCAGGCTATGCGGTCGCAGACGACGTGAGCGCAAGGGACCTGCAGAAGCGCGAGCCGCAGTGGACGCGGGCGAAGGGCGCAGACGGCTTCTGCCCATATGGGCCTTGGATCACGACAGCAGACGAGGTGCCTGACCCGCATGCGCTGTCGCTGAGAACCTGGGTGAACGGGCAGCTGCGCCAGGACTCCTCGACGAAGCACTTGATCTTCGACGTGCAAACGCTCGTCAGCTTCATCTCAGAGACCTGCACCCTGATGCCAGGCGACCTGATCCTGACGGGCACCCCCTCAGGCGTCGGCATGGGCATGGACCCGCCACGCTTCCTCGCCTCAGGCGACGTCGTGAAGATCGAGATCGAGGGGCTTGGCGCGATCGAGCATTCGATCGCTTAGGCGAGGGCGACGGGCGAAACCCAACCCGACGGGCCCGACAGGCAGGGACCCAATCCGGATCCGATCAGTGCTTCTCGAGGATCCTGTCGATGAGGCCATACTCGATGGCCTGCGCCGTCGTGAAGAAGCGGTCGCGCTCCATGTCCGCGCGCACTTCCTCAGCGGACCGACCAGTGTGTTCTGCGTAGATGCCGTCAAGCCGCTCGCGCAGCGCAAGGATCTCGCGGGCGTGAATCTCGATGTCCGTCGACTGGCCTTCAAAGCCCGCGGAGGGCTGGTGGATGAGAATCCTGCTGTTCGGCAGCGCGGCGCGCTTGCCCTTCGTGCCACCGGCGAGCAGCAGCGAGCCCATTGACATCGCGACCCCAACACAGGTCGTCTGGATGTCAGGTTTGACGAAGCGCATCGTGTCGTAGATCGCAAGCCCCGCGTACACCGACCCGCCTGGCGAGTTGATGTAGATCGAGATGTCCTTGTCAGGAGCCTCCGCCTCGAGGTGCAGGAGCTGCGCGACGACGAGGTTTGCGACCTGATCGTCGATCGCGCTGCCAAGGAAGATGATCCGCTCGTTCAGCAGCCTCGAGTAGATGTCGAATTCGCGCTCCCCTCTCGCGGTGCGCTCGATGACCATCGGAACCAATGCCATGGCGGCCAGCCTACAAGGTCATGCCGAGGAGTCCGGTCTTGGGCGGCTCGCCTACAGGCCCACGCCGCGCATGCCCTGCTCGTCGTAGCGCTCGCCCGCGGCGGCAGGCAGGGCGTCGGCGATCCGCTGTGCCTCATCCTCGCTCAGCTGCACCTCGGCGGCTTGAAGGTTCTCTTCGAGGTAGGAGACGCGCTTCGTGCCAGGGATCGGCACGATCTGCTCGCCTTGGCTGAGAACCCAGGCGAGCGCGAGCTGGCCTGGCGTCACGCCCTTCTCGGCTGCAAGCTCCCTCACGATCTCCGCAAGGCGCAGGTTTGCATCGAGGTTCTCGCCGGTGAAGCGTGGGCCATAGCGGCGGAAGTCGCCCTCGTCGAGCTGATCTGGCGAGTCGAAGCGGCCCGCAAGGAAGCCCCTGCCAAGCGGCGAGTAGGCGACGAGGCCAATGCCAAGCTCTTCCAGCAGCGGCAGGATCTCCGACTCGATGTCTCTCGACCACAGCGAGTACTCAGTCTGCAGCGCAGCGATCGGGTGCGTCGCCGCCGCCCTTCTGATCGTCTCAGGGCCCGCCTCAGAGAGACCAAGGAAGCGGACCTTGCCCTCGCTCACGAGCTCGCCCATCGCCCCAACCGTCTCCTCTATCGGCGTCTTCGGGTCGACCCTGTGCTGGTAGTAGAGGTCGATGTGGTCGACCCCAAGGCGCCTCAAAGAGGCCTCACAGGCGGAGCGCACATACTCAGGGCGCCCGTCAATCGAGCGCTGCGGCGGGTCGCCCTCGATCTTGATCCCGAACTTCGTCGCGAGGAAGACCTCGTCGCGACGACCCTCAATCGCTCTGCCAACGAGACGCTCGTTCGTGTGCGGGCCATACATGTCAGAGGTGTCAAGGAAGTTGCAGCCAAGATCGAGCGAGCGCTGGATCGTCACGATCGATTCAGCGTCGTCGCCTGCGCCATAGAAGGCGGACATGCCCATGCAGCCAAGCCCGATCCCTGAGACCTCTGCACCCTGCCTGCCAAGTGTGCGTCGCTGCATCGAGCTCCTCCTTCGCGTTTACATGGACAGGTTGACCTGCCTGAGAGAGACATAATGCCCTCTCAGCCTATGTTCCCCGTGAACCTGCCAAACACGCTGACGGTGCTGCGCATCATGCTCGTGCCTGTGCTCGTCGTCGCGCTGCTTGGCGGGACGCCCGCAGGCGACGTGCTCGCGGCAATCGTCTTCGCGCTCGCCTCGCTGACGGACTTCATCGACGGCTGGCTCGCGCGGGCGCGCGGCTCCGTCACGACGTTCGGCAAGCTGATGGACCCGCTCGCAGACAAGCTGCTCGTGATCGCCGCCCTGATCTCGCTCGTCTCGCTGGACAGGCTCCCCGCCTGGGTGGCGATGGTGATCATCGCGCGCGAGCTCGCCGTCACGGTGCTGCGGCTTGGCGCGACCCAGGTCGGCGTCGTGATGGCGGCCTCCTCGCTTGGCAAGGTGAAGACGACGTTGCAGATCGCCGCGATCCTCGCCCTGATCGCGGACAGCTCGAAACCGCTGTGGGTCTCGCTGCTCGTCTACCTGACGGTGGTCGTCACCGTCGTCTCAGGACTCGACTACTTCTTCGGGCTGAAGCGGCGCATCGAGCAGACAGGCGCGCGGAGCGCCGACAAGGCAGCTCCTGGGTCTGACGCCTAGCTCCTCGCCGGTCTGACGCCTAGCTCGCCGGTCTGACGCCTAGCTCGCCGATTTGGCGCCTAGCTCGCGCCGACGGTACCGGCTGTGAGCCACTCCTCCAGCGAGGCGTGCCGTGACGGCATCGTCTTCTCGCCGCGCATCTCGCCGCGCAACTCGCCAAGCAATGCGTGGCGCTCAGCGACGACGTTGTGCTGGTGGATCGTCTCGAGGTTCTCCTGGCGCGCGACGACGAAGCTGCCGTCGTCGAGCTCTGAGAGGTCGCTGACGACGCCGCCAAGCATCTCACGCACACAGTCCTCGACGAAGCGTGGCCTGCGGTGCGCCTTTTCCACGACGGCGACCTCATCGGAGCGCTTCATCAGCTCATATATCTCCGAGGACATCGAGCGCTCGACGATCTGCAAGAGGGCCCCTGCTTCCAACTCGATCGTGCACTCCTCTGGGCAGCCGATGAAGAGCGTGCCAAGACCACGCTGGTTGTGAGTCGCAACGGGGACATGCTCGAAGATGCGCTCAGCCTGCTCTGAGGAGAAGCCGTCGTCCAGCAGCCGCTCGCGGGCCCGCGAGCGTATGAGTTCCTGGGCGCAGGGACAGGCAGTCATGCCCGTTGCAGAGACCCCAACGACGCGACGGGTCCCATGCTCGTAGGCGACCGCCCTGCCACGCAGCGTGTAGATCTCCTGGGTCTGGATGCCAGAGACTGGCGCAGGCTTGTACTCGGGGTAGCGCGCGGAGATCGAGACCTCTGCGCGCACCGCGTCCTGGCGCTCCCTCACAAGCTCTGCGATGTCGCGCGCAAGCGTCTCAGCGCGGAAGGGCGCCTTGCCAAGCACTACCTCGCCGATCGTCTCGTTGACGACCTCCTCGAAGCGGGACATGTGGGCGCCCTTGCGATCAGGGCGCAGGTCGACGAAGCACTCAAGCTCGGCGGAGAAGAGCTCGTCGCGAATGCGGATCACCTTCTCGACGCCACGCACGCCAACGCGCGAGAGACCGACCTGGATCTCTGGCGAGCGGGCCTGGACGTCCTCAGACTGGACCTGGACGTTCTCAGACAGCACCTGCAGCTCCTTGATTGGCGTTTGTGTCTGCGCCACGCGGGCAAGCCTAGCGAACCGCCGTGGCGCTTCCTGTGGATTCGCCACGCGCGCCTTGAGTGGATCCGCGACGTGCTTTCGATGGATCGCCACGGTGCTTTCGATGGATTCCACGACAGTGCTTCGGCAGATTCCACGACAGTGCCTCAGAAGATTCCACGACAGTGCCTCAGAAGATTCCACGACAGTGCCTCAGCAGATCCCGCCCCAGCGCTCCCGGTGGATCGCGCCAGCGCCGTCCAGTCGCTTCGGTGCCCTGGCTGGCGAGCCAGCCCAAGGTCCGCTTGACCTTATGATCCGCGACCGCCCCAGATTCTGGTATCACTCATCACATGACACTCGGGTCAAGTGGCCTCGGCTACAGGCTCTGGCAGTAGAGGGCGCCTCTGAGAGGCGACTGTCAATGGGAGTTGGGAACATAGGAGAGGGACATGTTGGGCAGAGAGGTAGAGGCTCCACGGAGGAGCCTCGTCGAAGGCTTTGTTGAGGGACGAAGCTTTCTAAACGGCGATGCCGGAGATGAGCTGGACGGGGGATTGACGACGGAGCTGGACGCGCCTGGGGCGCTGACGGCGATGCTGGACGGAGGGCCTTCGGTCCTCACGCTTCCCGCGCCAAGCGCCGTCACAACGATTGCCCCTGCGCCCGCTTCGATGACCGCGCCTGCGACCACGATGACGACGGCCGCGCCTGCTGAGGCCCCTATTGCGGCGCCTGCGCAGGATCCTGTGGAGGAAGTTGCCCCTATGGCTGCCTCCGCGCCAGGGACGTTAGAAGTGGAGATCCCCGTGGACGTTGAGATCCCCGTGGACGTTGAGATCCCCGCGGACGTGGAGATCCCCGCGGACGTGGAGATCCTCACGGACATTGCGGACGCGGAGATCCCCGCGGGTGTTGAGATTCCCGCGGACACTGCGGACGCGGAGATCCCTGTGGACGTGGAGATCCCCTCACCCGCACGCAAGCCCGCAGGGCCTGCCAGAGCCACCCGCAAGCCAGGCAGGCCAAGCAGATCGCGCTCCGCGGAGACGACTGCGAGCGACCCTGCAGGCGAGGGAGCCGTCGATCTCGCCTTCGGGGAGACGAGCCTCGAAGAGGCTCCCTTCGACGACGCGATAGACCCCTCGCCCAAGCTTGACGACCCTGAACTCACCCAGCACGAACAGGAGATTGACCTCAGCCTCGACTCGCTAAAGCTCTACCTCACCGCGATTGGCAGGGTGCCGTTGCTCACGGCAGCCGAGGAGGTGCGGCTTGCGAAGCGGATCGAGCGTGGCGACGTCGCCGCGAAGCAGCACATGGTCGAGGCCAACCTCAGGCTCGTCGTCTCGATC